>NZ_JANUEY010000003.1:0-1218382 GCF_024806975.1 Achromobacter sp. JUb104
CCAGCCAAGCCCAAGACTATAGCACGATTTTTGCAGATTGCGCAACTGGCTTTTGCCTGATTTGCTGCAATCCTTGCAATAACCGCTTGGCTGCCTGCATAACTACTACTGGCTGCTTCGCGGCAGGCCGGGGTAGGTTTCCTTGCGGATCGCTTGCCGGGTGGCCTGTTGTGCTTGCTTGGCTTCGCGGTTCAAAAACTGCCTGAACTGCGAAGGAGCGAGACTATAGCACAAGTTTTTGGGCTGTCCCGCCAGCTCTGCAAGAAAGTTGTGTGAATCCTCAAAGACGGCCCGCCCTGCGGGAAGACAAGCGCCGTAATCGCCAGGCGCATCACGCCAGCCCTCTATATATAGATAGTCTTCCGCCGGACTTGCCTAGCGTTGGGGTACGTTTACTATTCGCCTGTACGCCGCACCTACTTGGAGACGAGCACGCTATGCCCCCAGCCATCGCCCAGAGCGAAGATATCCTGATCAATGTGACCCCGTTTGAAACCCGCGTTGCGCTGGTGGAACAGGGGTCAGTACAGGAGCTGCATGTGGAACGCAGCATCCAGCGGGGCCATGTTGGCAACATCTACCTGGGTCGCGTGGTTCGTGTGCTCCCGGGCATGCAAAGCGCGTTCATTGATATTGGGCTTGAACGCGCCGCGTTCATCCATATTGCGGACCTGCGTGAAAACCGGGGCGAACGCAGCCAAGGATTGACTCCCACGCCTATCGAGAAGCTGCTGTTCGAGGGACAGACCCTCATGGTTCAGGTGGTCAAGGATCCGCTGGGTACCAAGGGCGCGCGCCTGTCGACGCAGATCAGCATGGCTGGGCGCATGCTGGTTTACCTGCCGCACGACCCGCATATTGGTATTTCGCAGAAGATCGATACCGAGTCCGAGCGCATCCAACTGCGGGAACGGCTTCAGGCGCTGATGCCGCCTGAGGAAAAAGGCGGTTTCATTGTGCGAACCCAGGCGGAAGGGGCCAACAATGAAGAGCTGACCGCCGACCTGGAATACTTGCGCAAGCTGTGGACGAGTGTGCAGGCAGCCGCGCGCACCCAGCCCGCGCCCGCCCTTCTGCATCAGGACCTGACGCTGGCGCAACGGGTCTTGCGCGATATGGTCGGGCCCCACACCGGTACGATCCTGGTGGACTCGCGCACGACGAGCTCGGCGATGCTGGAATGGGCGCGCATCTACACACCATCCGTGGTGGACCGCATCCAACATTACAGCGGCGAGCGCCCGTTGTTTGATACCGCCAATGTGGACGACGAGATCGCGCGTGCGCTGTCCCGTCGGGTGGACTTGAAATCGGGCGGCTACCTGATCATCGACCAAACCGAAGCGTTGACCACGGTGGACGTGAACACCGGCGGTTTTGTGGGCGGCCGCAATTTCGACGACACCATATTCAAGACGAATCTGGAAGCGGCCCAGGCCATTGCCCGGCAACTGCGTTTACGCAACCTGGGGGGCATCGTCATCCTGGACTTTATTGATATGGAAGAACAGGAGCACCGCGACACCGTGCTGGCTGAACTGAAAAAGGCGCTGTCGCGTGACCGCACGCGCATGACGGTCAATGGCTTCACGCAACTGGGTTTGGTGGAAATGACGCGCAAGCGCACGCGGGATTCGCTTGCGCATCAGTTGTGCGAGCCCTGCCCCATGTGCGAATCGCGGGGCAATGTGCGCACGCCGCGCACCGTGTGCTACGAGATCCTGCGCGAAATACTGCGCGAGGCGCGGCAATTCAATCCGAAGGAATTCCGCATCCTGGCCTCGCAAGATGTCGTGGATTTGTTCCTGGAAGAAGAAAGCCAGCACCTGGCCATGCTGGGTGATTTTGTTGGCAAGCGCGTGTCGCTGGAAGTCGAGAGCACGTATTCGCAGGAAAAATACGACATCATTTTGGTCTGATGCCTCGCGCGCTTAACAGATAATCAGCGGGCATTCACTTCAATGTGCGCAGATTGTGTGTCTTAACGATTCGTTTGAAAACAAGTTTGAAACGAATGGCGGTAGGGAAAAGTAGCCGATAAGCTCGCGGGCGCTTTAACAGGGTTTACCCTGAAGCGCCCTTTTTCATGCTTTCGGAGGTTCATGCAATGAAGTCCCTATTCCGTCCGTTCCTGCTGCTGGTTGCGGCGTTGCCGCTGGTGCTGGCCGCTTGCGGCGACAAGGAGCCCGAGCAACGTGCCGCGTTTACGCAGTACTTGCAGACCCGCATCGTCGACAAGCCCGGCGTGCGCGTGCCGAAGCTGACGGATGAGGAAGCGAAGTCGTTTGGCGATTACACGTCGCACTACGCTGTGATCACCGACTTCAACGCCGGCATGGAAGCATCGATCAAGCCTTTGTCGAGCGTCATGCAGAAAGGCTCGATGCGTTCTTTGAACGACATCGTGACGCGGCGCGACGACCTGAAGAGCGTTCAACAGTCGCTGACTGACATGGGCGTGGCCTTGAAAGAACAGCAAGCCAAGGCCGACGCCGCGCATGCGCAGCTCAAGCAGCCCGCAGACCTGAAGGCCGTGTACGACAAGGCCTACGAAAAGACGGTGAGCCTGCCCGCCGATACCTTGCGCGACGTGCTGCCGGAACTGAACGCCACCTTTGACAGCGGCTTGAAGGTTGCCGACTACGTTGAAGCCCACAAGGCGCAGATTGAAATCTCGGGCGCGATCATCAAGGTGAAGGACCCCGCCGTGCAGGCCGAGCTGAATAAGCTGCTGCAAGACCTGAATGATCAGGCGAAAAACATGCAGCAGGCGCAGACGCGCATGCAGGCCTTGATGCTGGGCCGATAAACCTGCGCCATCACGCCGCGGCGACTTGGTTGCGCCCGGCTTTCTTGGCCCGATAGACCGCGCCATCGGCAGCCTCGACCAAGCGCGACGAAGCCTGGTCCGCGCTAGGCACCGCTGTGGAAACTCCGATGCTGACCGTGACGACGCCACCGTCGTTCCCATCATGCGGGACACTCAGCGCCTCGATGGCGCTGCGTATGGCTTCGGCGATGGCCGTTGCCTGCCGGTTATCGGTGCCAGGCAACAACACAACGAACTCTTCGCCGCCATAACGCGCCGCCAAGTCGCGCGGGCGTCGGGCCTTTTGCATCAGCGTCTGGGCCAGCAACTTCAACAGTTCGTCGCCCTCTTGATGGCCATAGCGGTCGTTGTAGCGTTTGAAGTGGTCCGCATCCAGGAACAGAAGCGAGAGCGGCGCGGCCTCCCGTGCCGCCGCCGCCCACTCGCGTTCGAGCGCCTCGTCGAAGGTGCGCCGGTTGGCGATACCGGTCAATCCATCCGTTTGCGCGCGCGCTTCCAGTTGCTGTTCAAAGGCCTCGCGCAAGCGCATTTCGCGTCGGAAAAGCACGATCTGTGCCATCACCGACAAGAACAGCGCCAAGGTAACCGGCACTACCAATACCGCGCGCCGCACCCACGGCGCCAGCACGTCGTCGACGTCCTGCGCTACGTCGATCACCAGCGGCGTCCTATCGATGCTGTCAAAGGTGTGAAGGCGGTTGAAGCCATCAGACGCCCATGCGCCCACGAACGTGCTCTCGCGGCGGATCAGGAATTGCTGGAACGCCAGCGAGCCCTCGGCATTGCGCTGAAAGTCGTCCACCGAATACGGAATGCGCGCGAGTACCACGCCATCATTGCGGTAAATCGTGATCGCGTCGTGCTTGCCGATCGAAAGTTCGGCGAAGCGATCGCGGAAATAAGCCAGCCGCAATGAGCCGTTGACCACGCCGGCAAAGCTGCCGTCCGGATGAGAGATGCGGCGACTGATCGCGATGCTTTCATCACCCGGGCGCAGCACGCTGACATAGGGGCGGCTGACGTATAGGCCGACATCAGGCGCGTCGCGATGGACCTGGAAAAAATCGCGGTCGGAAAAATTCACGGCCGGAGGATCGATCGAGGTCGAGTCATATCGAATGTTTCCCGCCTCATCCAATACCAGGATGGAACCCAGGTATCCCGCCGTGGACGAGCGGTCGAAAAGAAAGCGTTGCAGCGTGGGGCGATTGACATGGTCGATGCCCGGCTCGCGCAGCCGCTCCACCACGCCTTGCAGGGATAAATCGTAGACATGAAGCGTGCGGCCGATATCGGCCGCCAACACCCCGGTGATATTACGTGCTGACTTGTGGGCCGCTACCCAGGTCGCCTGGCGATCGATCCACAGTAATGCGACCGCCGCCAGACAGATTCCGATGGCCACGAGTCCGGCCAGCGCGTACAGGGCGCGATGCACAAACCTGCGAGACGTCAAACCGGCGCTCCTTGGCGATGCCGTTCGGGGTGTCGGGGCTTACATCCGGATGGTATCCAGCGAGATAATGCCGCTGCCTGGCGCGCGGCGCAAGGTTGCGCGCGCGCACGGGAAGATACCGGGAATGCAAAGCGTGGACGATCCGTCGGCATGCCGGGCGCGCCGGCCCGGCAAGGCGGCTAAGGCGCTGCCGTGGCGCCGATGCGGAAAGGAAAGGCGCGCACGCCCCGAACCTTGTCCGTTTCGCGCTGGGCGCTGATTGCCCAGGCAGGGGCCGCGCTGCCCGCCTGGGACAGCAACTGGCGCATGACGTCAGCTGAAAAACCGCACCGCAACGCCAAAGCCTGGCGTCGGGCAAGCTCAACTCCTACAGCGTGCGGTGTCGTGAAACTCCGGTCCGAATGCAGCATGGCAGCCCCCTGGCAAAAGCCCTTCATGGACGAAGGGTCAGTGCGATCCAATCTACCGCAGTCCGTTGATTCCGCGCGTGAAATGATACGTAAAGTAATGCAAATATAGAGATATACAGCGTTACACGAGCGGGGTCAGATCAGCCGGGGCGGCTTCGCGGTCGGGTTTGTCGTTTTTACCGTCTGCCGGACCGGTCATATTGCCGTACATGAGTGACCGGCCGGCAAACAGCCCGCCGGCGACTTCCAGGTCGAAACGCTCGGCGTCGCGCCGGCGCACGTCCTCTACCACCTCTTCCGCTTCGTCCGCGGGCACGCCAATGGCGCGCAACGCGGCTCCGCCGAACAGCAGGGCGGACTCCAAGGTTTCCCGGATTTGATAATCGACCCCTTCCTTGGCGAGCGCCAGCGAATGGATCCGGTCATACGCCCGCACAACGACCCGGACCAGCGGGAATTCGGACTTGATCAGCTTGACCATGTGATTCACGGCCCGCGGGTCGTCGATACAGATCAGGATGGCGCAGGCATGTTCGGCGCCTGCCGTGCGCAGCATGTCGATGCGGGTGCCGTCGCCGTAGTACACCTTCACGCCCCATTTGGCGGCGGCCCGGATGGCGTCGGTATCGGTATCCAGGATAGACACCGTCAAGCCCCGGGCCAGCATCGCTTGGCTGACGATCTGGCCGAAACGGCCGAACCCGACGATCAGGGCGCATCCGTCCAGATCCTGGGCGACATCCACGCCGTCCATCGATTGCTCGGGTTTGGGCAGGAGCCACCGCAGCGACAGCACGCCCAAGGGAGTCAGCGCCATGGAGATAATGACGACAGCCGTCAGGACGGCGCCGGTGTGTGCGTCGAAAATGCCCGCCGTGGCCGCCGCGCCATAAAGCACGAAAGCGAATTCGCCGCCCTGCACCAGCAACGCGGCCCGCGTCACGGCTTCAGAGTGCGAGGCGCGCAGCAGGCGCGCCACCGCATACACACCCACGGCCTTCACGAGCATGAACGCGACCACTGCCGCCAGGATCAAGGGCCATTCGCGAACCACCGCCGACACGTCCAGCGACATGCCCACGCCCAGGAAAAACAGGCCCAGCAATATCCCGCGAAACGGCTCGACTTCGGCTTCCAACTGATGGCGGAAGGTGGATTCGGACAGCAGCACACCAGCCAGGAACGCCCCCATGGCCATGGACAGCCCGCCAAGCTCCATCAGCAAGGCCGCCCCCAGCACCACCAGCAGTGCGGCGGCGGTCATGACCTCGCGGGCGTGTGCGGCGGCCAGCAGGCGGAACAAGGGGTTCAGCAACCAGCGTCCGGCTGCCAGCAAGGCCAGGATGCATCCCACGGCGATGGCGGACTGCATCCACGGGTTGCCATGTTCGGCGCCGCCGCCCGCAGGCGCCAGCAAGGCGACCAGGGCCAGCAAGGGCACGATCGCCAGGTCTTCCAGCAACAGGATCGAGACAATCCGCTGGCCTTGCGCGCTGGTGCTGTCGTCGCGTTCGCCCAGAATCTGCATCACGATGGCCGTGGAAGACAACACAAAACCCATCGCTGCCATGAAGGCCGCCGGCCCCGACAGGCCGGCCAACAGGCCGACTACCGTCAACAGGCCGCCACAGACCACCACCTGCGCCAAACCCAGCCCGAAGATTTCTCCCCGCAGCTTCCACAGGCGCGACGGCTGCATTTCCAGCCCGATGATGAAGAGGAACATGACGACGCCGAGCTCGGCGACATGCAAGATGGATTTGGGATCGGAAAAGAAGCCGATGCCGAATGGGCCGATCGCCAAGCCGGCCGCCAGGTAGCCCAACACCGACCCCAGCCCCAGGCGCTTGAAGATGGGAACGGCGATTACCGCCGCACCCAATAGCACGACCACGTTGACGAGTTGATTGCCTTCCATAGGCAGAGCCATAGGGCGCTCCTGGTTACATGGCGGGCCTGGCGCCCTGGATGCGGCAAAAGCCGATGGAGTTCAGGATCAGTCGTCGCGGAACTGCATTTTGTACAACGAGGCGTACAGGCCATTGGCGGCCAGCAGCTCGGAGTGGGGGCCCTGTTCGACGATCTTGCCGGCATCCAGCACGATGATGCGGTCGGCGTTCTGGACCGTGGACAGGCGGTGGGCGATGACCAGCGTGGTGCGGCCTTTCATCAAGCGTTCCAGCGAAGCCTGCACCTGGCGCTCGGACTCGTTGTCCAGGGCGGAGGTGGCTTCGTCCAGAATCAGGATGGGCGCATTCTTGATCAGCGCGCGCGCGATCGCCAGGCGTTGGCGTTGCCCCCCCGACAGGCGGGCGGCATTCTCGCCCACCTGGGTATTGATGCCTTGCGGCAAGCCTTCCACGAATTCCAGCAGGTTGGCCGCCGCCAGGGCGTCGCGCACCTTCTGTTCGCTGGACTTGCCCAGCGCGCCGTAGCCCACGTTGGCCGCGATGGTGTCGTCGAACAGCACCACGTCCTGGCTGACCAGGGACAAATGCGAACGCAGGCTGCGCAGCGTGAGGTCGTTGATGGGCGTGTCGTCCACCAGGATGGTTCCGCTATCGGCCAGCACAAAGCGCGGCAGCATGTTGACCAGCGTGGTCTTGCCGCTGCCTGATCGGCCTACCAAGGCAACCGTCTGGCCTGGCTCCACGGTGAAGGAAATGTCGTTGACGGTATCGCGGTCGGCGTCGGGAAAGCGATGTTTGACGCTGCGGAATTCCACCTTGCCGCGCACAGGTTCGGCCAGTTCCTTGGTGCCGGTGTCAATCTCGGGCTTCTGGTCGATCAACGTGAAAACGCTTTCCGCCGACACCAGCATTTTCTGCATGCGGGCGGCCACGTTGGTCAGGCGCTTGATGGGGTCGAAAATTTGAGCCAGCGCGGCCATGAACGAGGCGAAGCTGCCCACCGTCAACGACCCGCTATTGGCTTGGCTTAGCGCGACGGCAATGACCGCGCCCACCGAAATCGAGATGCAGACCTGGGTCAAGGGCGTCAGGGCCGCGTCCGCCGTGGCGGTACGCATGGCGAACCGGCGCAGGCGGCGGCTGACGAAATCGAAGCGGCCGCGTTCGACTTCATAGCCGTCGAACAGCTTGATGACGCGCTGGCCGTCGATGCCTTCGCCGACCACGCGGGTCAGCTCGGCGTTCATGTTGACGGTGTCGCGGTTGATGCGGCGCAGACGCTTGATGAAAAAGCGCGAGATCAGCACCGACACGGGCAGCATGATCAGGATGATCAGCGTAAGCACCCATGACATATAAAGCAGCACGCAGATCAGGGCGATGACGACCAGGGTTTCGCGGACCAGCACCGTGATGACGTCGGTGGCGTAGCCGGTGACGTTGCCGGCGTCGATGGTGAAGCGGTTGAGCAGGCGCCCGGTGTCGCCGCGCTTGAAGTCCTCATCGGGCAAGCCCAGCAGGCGCTCGAACATGTCGCGGCGCATGCCCAGCAGGACGTTGTTGGCCACCCAGGCCAGCAAGTAATCGCTGAAGAAGTTGCAGATGCCGCGCAGCAGGATCAGGCCCACCACCGCCAACGGCAAGGCCCAGACATAATAGGGTTTGGCCCCGGAAAAGCCGCCGTCCAGCAAGGGCTTCATAATGACGGCCAGAACGGGTTGCGTTGCCGCCGCGCCCGCCATCAGCAGGACGGCCAGCAACAAGCCCTTCCAATAGGCGCCCACCCGGCTGTAGATCCGGTTCCAGAGTTCGGACTTGACGGGAGTGGAATCCGCGGGTGTGTTGCGTGCGGCAGAATTCAAAGGGAGCACTCGCTTTTATACAATTGTGCCCAGGATTGTACTGGCTACGCGCCGCCGCGCTGAGCCGCCCTACCCCTAATAAGACTAATTTGCCTCTCCACCCATCCATGTCCGATATCCGCTGTATCTACGTCCGGTTACCCAATTGGGTGGGCGATGTTTGCATGAGCCTGCCCAGCCTGCGGGCGTTGGAAGCCAGCGGCCTGCCCCTGGTGATCTGCGCAAGGCCCTGGGCCCGCGACCTGTTGGACGGGGTCCCCAAGCACGATTTCGTCCCCATGCGCGGCAAGGTCGGCCCCGATCGGGCCGCCGTCAGCGCCCACCGCCGCGGCCTGGGCGCGCTGGGCCGCCGTGCCCGAGGCCTGTTGCTGCCGGACTCGTTGTCCAGCGCACTGGTTTTCCGGCTGGCGGGCCTGCCGTGCGCCGGTTATCGGGACGACGGCCGCAGCTTCCTGCTGCGCTGGCCCGTGGCCAAACCCGCCGAGACCTTGCACGCCGTGCAGTCCTGGCATCATCTGACCCGCGAGGCCCTGACCCGCTGGGGCCTGCCCAGCGGCCCGGCGCAACCGGGGCCCACGCTTGATCTGCCGCTGACGGCGGCGCACCAGGATGCCGCCGACCAGGCGCTGCGGGCGGCCGGGCTGAGCGCGCAGCGTTTTGTGCTGATTGCCCCCACCGCCACCGGGCTGCACAAGGGCAAGATCAAGGTCTGGCCAGGATTCGATACACTGACGCGCGCCTTGCAGGCCCGCGGCCATACCGTGGTAATGTGCCCCCCTCCGGCCGAAACCGACGAGGCGCGGCGCAATGCACCCACGGCGCAATTGCTACCTCCCTTGCCGCTGGGCGCGTTTGCCGCGCTGACGGCACGGGCGGCGTTGGTGGTGTGCAACGATTCCGGGGTGTCCCACGTTGCCGCGGCGGCATCGGCCCGCGAACTGGCGCTGTTTGGCGTGACCCGACCGGGTCGGACCGGCCCGTGGTCGCCTCGGGCCGTCTGCGTCGGATCCGAACACGCATGGCCGTCCGTCGAAGAAGTTGAACAGCAGGCGACCAACCTGCTGGACGGGACGAAGTAATCAGGACTGTTTTCACATGACCTTTTCCAGCTATCTCGCAAATCTGATCATTCCTTTCAACTTGTGCGTGACTTTGGTCGTTATTGGCCTGGTGTTGGGCCTGTTCAGGTTGCGCAAGACGGGCGGCGCCCTCATCGCCGCCGGCCTGCTCTGGGCCTTGGCGTGGTCGCTGCCGGTGACGTCCCTGTGGTTGGGCGGCGCGCTGGAAACCCGCTATCCACACCTGCCGCCCGCGGATTCACCCACGGCCGACGCCATCGTGGTGCTGGGCGGCAATACCGCCAATGGCCGCGCCAACTGGTTCCTGCCTTATGACAAAGAGACCGCCGTCGTCCGTATCGACACGGCGGCCCAGCTCTACCTGGCCGGACGCGCGCCCAAGGTGCTGCTGTCGGGTGGAGCTCTGGAAGGCGATGTGTCCGAGGCCCGTGGCATGGCGCACTCCATCCGCCAGCAAGGGGTGCCCGAAAGCGCGCTGATCCTGGAAAACTCCAGCCGCACGACCTATGAAAATGCGGCCTTGACCGAAGACAAGCTCAAGGCGCGCGGCATCAGCAAAGTGCTGCTGGTGACCTCCGCGCTGCACATGCCGCGCGCGATGGCGGCCTTTTCCAAGCAAGGCATGGAAGCCATCGCCGCGCCGGCCCCGCCGCAGATCGTGGCGCCTGCTGACGGTTCACTGCCGCTTTGGCTGCCTGACCAGCGTACGTTTGACGCCAGCCGCTCCATCATCAAGGAATACGCCGGCCTGTTCGTCTACTGGCTGCGCGGATGGGTATGAGCCTGACGGCCGCGGCGCTGGATTGCCGGGCGGGTTGCGGCGCATGCTGCATCGCCCCGTCCATCACCCAGCCTATTCCGGGCATGCCGCAAGGCAAGCCCGCGGGCGTGCCCTGTATCCAACTGCTTCCCGACATGCGCTGCGCCATCTTCGGCCAGCCTTCCCGCCCGGCCTTCTGCGGCGGCCTGCAACCCCAGCAAGAGATGTGTGGCCCAAACCGGGAACATGCGATCCAGTGGCTGGGCGATTTAGAGCGCGCGACGGCGCCGGCGCATTGAGGCCGGCGCGGCTGGGGCGGGTCACTCGATAACCCGGCTGGGGCGGGCCACTCTATAACCCGCTTACCCGCCCTGCCGCGCTTGAAGCACCTTTTCATACAGCGCTTCGTACCTTGAAGCCACCGTTTCCCAGCTTTGATCGCGGGCAATCTCCAGGCCTCGCGCGATCAGCGCCGCCCGCAGTTCCGGCTCGGACCCCAGCCGCTCCAGCGCCTGGGCCAGTTGGGCGCCATCGCGCGGGTCTTGCAGGATCAGCGCGTCTTTGCCCGCCGACAGATACTGCGCAAAGCCGCAGTAGGCGGGCGAACTGACCACCACCGGCAGGCCGTGCGACATCGCTTCCAGCGGCGCCATGCCGTAGCTGTCATTCAGCGTGGGGTGCGCGTAGATATCCGCCGCGCTGAAATACGGGGCGACGTCCGGCGTCGGGTCGACCAGCGTGACGCGGTGCGCCACGCCGTCCGCCGCGCGGACCCGGTCGCGCGTGGGCTCGTCAGCGCCCACGACCAGCAGCTTGTAATGGGCGGGCAGTTGCGCCAGGGCATCCAGCAGCGCGGGCAGCCCTTTGCGCAGCGGGTTGCGAGCCACCAGCAGGCAGCCGATTGTGCCAGCATCCCATCCCAGGCGGGCACGGATCGCATTACGCCTTGTGGCCACGTCGGCCGAAGGCAGTTTGACCCCCGGCGCGATGATATCCACCTGCAACTCGGGGCCATAGCTGCGATGCAACTGGTCCATGATCAAGCCGGACACGGCCACGACGCGCCGAGCAGGCGCACGCCGCACTCGCAACTTTTCCAGCAGCAGATAGGTTGCCAGGCGCGGACTCAGCCACGAATTGATGCGCTGTAGCAGGTTGACGCGCGCAACGCGGTTGTAGCGCACCGGCGTCACGTGCATGACCTGGATTTCGCCCGCCCAGCCGTTCATGTGCGAATGCACGATGTCGAAGCGGCCGCGTGTCAGCCGGTCGGCGCGCCAGGCAAAGTACAGCACGCGCATCCAGCTTGGCAGCCAAGCGGGAAAGCGCACGGGCAGGAAGCTAAACGGCAGGTCGCTATCGAAGTCACGCGCAACGACCGACACGTCGTGGCGCTGGCCCAGCACCCGCATCAGCTCCACGCCGTAGGCTTCGGCGCCGCCGAAGCGGTTACCGAAGCGGTCCACCAGCAACGCGATGCGGAGCCGCCGCTCAACGGCGCCGGCGGGTGTCTTCATACCGGGTCAGGCACTTCTGCAGGAATCGGATGATGTTGGTGGAACGCGCCACCGTCACCCGAGGCAGGCCGAAGGGATCGTCGGACGCGGCGGCCAGGCCGCGCTGCGTGAGCGTGGCGTTGTCATAGCCCGCTTCGCGCGCCATGGCGCGATGCTCCGGGCCGTGATCGCCGTAGGGATAACAAAAGGCGGTAACCGGCCCGCCCAGCGCCTGTTCCAGTTCGTTCTTGGATTCCACGATCTGGCGACGCGCTTCGTCGGGCGACATTTCGGGCAAATGGACGTGGTCCAGCGTATGCGAGCCGACTTCGTTGCCGGCCTGCGCCCATTCGCGCATTTCGCCCACCGTCATCAAGGCGGAAAACGGAATGCCTTTATGCGAGTCCCAGACGTTGCCGCCGTCGAATTGGCGGGCAACGAAATAGTTGGTGGCGGTGAATCCCAATTCGCTCAGCACAGGCATCGCGTTGTGATGCACGTTGCGATAGCCGTCGTCGAAAGTGATGCCGAATACCTTGCCTTGCCGTTCGCCACGCACATACGGCATGACGTCGCGCATCGACAGGCCGCGATAGCCCAGCCGGCGCATCCAGCGCATCTGCCGGGCAAAGCTGTCGGGGTGCACGGTCAGCCCACGAAACGGCGTGCCCTTGGGATTGGGTTCGCCGATCTGGTGGTACATGAGAATTGGAATAGACATAAGGCGGGATTATAGAGCCCGGCGTCCATCCAGCGTACGCTGGTAGACATCCAATGTGGCGGCCGCGAAACGCTCGAGATTGAAGTCGCGCAAGCTGGTTTCACGCGCACGCGCGCCCATCTCGCGAACCGCGTCGGGGTGGTCCAGCATGAAACGCAGTTTGTCCGCCATGGCGGCCACGTCGCGCACGGGCACAATCCAGCCGTCGACGCCGTCCGTCACGTTTTCGGGCAGCCCCCCCGCATTGGTCACCAGCGCCGGCAAGCCCAGGGCCATGATCTCGCGGCAGGCAAACGACAGGGCTTCACGGTACGACAGCACGAAGCCCGCGTGACAGGACGCCAGCGAGGCGCGCACATCATCAAGCAGCCCGGGAAAGCGAACCTGATCGATCATGCCCAGCTCGCGCACGCGCGCCAGCTTGGCCTCGGAGGGCGGGTCACCCGCCACCATCAGCAGCACGCGCGCCTTGTCCGCGGGGGGCAGGGCCGCCACGGCGGCCACCAGGTCCAGCCAGCCCTTGTCGAAGTCGGTGCCGCCCGCGCTGCCCAGCAGCAGCTTGCCCTGCCAATCCGCGCCAAAGATCAGCGCGCGCAGCTTGTCCAGGCTTTCCGGCGGTGGCGGCGCGAAGAAGTTGGTATCGATGCCGTGGCGGATGGTGGTGATGGGGCGCTTGCGGTAGGGCGAACGCTGCATCAGGCCGTGGATGTAATCGCTGACCGCGATGCCGTGGTCGGTAGCCAGCGCTACCCGCAGCTTGTGGCCAAAGCTGGAAAGCGGGTGATCGTTGTGCTTGGTGAACACAATGCGCGGGCGCCGCGCCATGCCCAGCGTGGCCAGCATCACTTGCTTGTGGTCGGCCGAGCCGTTGGCGTGGATGATGTCAAAGCCGCCGGTCTTGATCAGGCGGCTTAGCTGGGCGCGGTCCTTGAACCAGGATGACGGGCGCGTCGTGTAGCGCATGTCGACCACTGTCACGCCGGGAATCGCGCGCGCATAGCGGTGCAGCCGGCTGGTGGCCGGCGCGGCCACGGTGATGTCGTGGTGGGGCGACAGGGCGCGGGCCAGGTTGATGATGTAGGTGACGTGCCCCCCACCATTGCCGCCGTGGAAGTTCGTGTAGAGGATCTTCACTTGTGCTTCTCGGCCAGGAACATCAGCTTGGAATAGCGGAAAAAACTGCCCGCGGCGGCGGTCACGGCCAACACCAGCCCATGCCTGCCATCGAGAAACCCGCGCCGGATCAGGTAGATACGCACAAACGTCCAGAACCCATGGCCCAGCGCGCCAAACACCGACGTGCGGCGCCCCTTGGCGTACATCATGGCCGCCGCGTCCGAGGAATAGCGGTTGACCTTGTTGATCAGCGCGTCCAGGTTGTCGTAGGGATAGTGGTTGAAATAGCCCTGCAATTTCAGCGGCTGGCCTTGGGTGGGCACCACCCGCTCATGCACGGCGGCATCGGTGAAACGCGCCGTGCCGCGCTTGAACAAACGCAGCACGTAGTCGGGCCACCAGCCGCTGTGGCGGATGTCCTTGCCGCAAAAATTCGACAGGCGGGCGATCTCGTACGCGTCGGCGCGCGGGTTGGCCAGGACGTCCTGGATTTCACGCGCCAGTTCGGGCGTGACGCGCTCATCGGCGTCGATAGACAACACCCAGTCGCCCGTCGCCAGATCCAACGCGCGATTTTTCTGCGGGCCGAAACCCGGCCAATCGGCCGTGACTTCAACGCGCGCACCCAAGGCCTGGGCCAATTCGACGGTGCCGTCGGTGCTGCCCGAATCCACCACGATGAATTCGTCGGCGAAGGATACGGACTTCAGGCAGGCGGCGATGTTCGCCGCTTCGTTCTTGGTGATGATGATGACTGATAGCTTCATCCGCGATTCCTAAGACGCTTTTTCCAGGCTTTCCAGGCATGGTAGCGGGGCCCCCACAAGGGGTCGCGCGACAACCAGATGCGCCGGTTGAGCCAGCTTCCGCCCTGATTGCGCACGGCGAAACGATAGATGTGTTCGGGGTCCGCGCCGGGCGTGTTCTGGCCGAAGGGGTCGGTCGTGTACAGGTGCGCAAAACCGGCTTGCCGGGCGGCCGCCACGTAGTCGGCGTCGAAATAGCCCTGCGGCCAGCAGAGGTGGTCGCTGACCGAACCCAGGCGCTGCACCAGGGCCTGGCGGGAATCGTGCAGTTCTTGCGCGATGTGCGCGCGCTTGGCGTCCGCGTCATTGCCGCAGACCTTGTCCCAGCGGGTGTGGGTGTGCGTGTGCGAATGGAATTCGAAGGTGCCCGCGGCCTGCATGGCCTCGATCTCGCTCCAGCGCAGCATGGCCTCGTCGCTGCGGCCCGACGCCACCAACTGCTTGCAGGCGTCGTGGTCGGGCGTGGCCGGCAGCACGCCGCCCTGCCCCGCGTGCGGCCGCACCGGCCCGTCGCCGATCCAGCCGGTAATGGTGAACAGCACGGCGCGCATGCCATGGCGCGCCAGGGCCGGATGCGCGTGCACCCAGTTATTCAGGTAGCCGTCGTCGAAGGTGATCAGCACGGAACGCTCGGGCACCGGCTGGCCGGCCAGGTAGCCGGCGAACTGGGCGGCCGTCAACGACTGGTAGCCCGCGCGCGCCAGACGCGCAAGCTGGGCGTCGAAGACATCGGGCGTCGCCGCGATCATGCCGCCCGCGGGGGTGACATGGTGGTACATCAGCACGGGGACGTTGGGCGCGTTCATGCGGCGCGTTCCGCCAACCACTTCAGATAGATGGCTTCGGTGGTTTCGGCAAGACGCGCAGGCGAAAACACGGCTTCTTCCCAGACCATCTTGCGGCCGGCTTCGCCCATGCGTCGGCGCAGCGCCGGGTCGTCGATCAGGCGTTGCAGCGCATCGGTCAGCGCCTGGGGGTTCTTCGGCGGCACCAGGATGCCCGTGTCGCCGTTGCGGAACATTTCGGATACGCCGCCCACGTCGGTGCCCACCACCGGCAGGCCACTAGCCTGGGCTTCAACATAGACCGTGCCCGACGCCTCTTGCTGCGTGGCCAGCGCAAACACGTCGAACCCCGACAACAGATTGGGCACATCGCGGCGCATGCCCATCAAGTGGATGCGATGTTGCAGCCCCAGCTTGGCCACATATTCCTGCGTTTGCTCGAAGACCGGCGAGCCGCCCCCCACAAACACCAGGTGCAGCTTCGGCCGGCTTGCCATCAGCGGCACCATCGCGTCGATCAGGTCCTTGTGGCCCTTGGTGGCACGCATGACGGCCACACAGCCCACGACGATATCGTCATCGGCCAGGCCGAGTTCGTCGCGCAAAGTCGAGCGTTCGACGGGCGCCGGCAGCACGATCGGCGAATAGACCGTGGCCACTTTGTTAGTGGGCACGCCACGCTGAATCAGGTACTTGCGCACATGCTCGCTGACTGCCGTGACACGATGCGGCAGCCAGGTGTACGACCACATCGAACCAACCTTGTTCGACAGGTGGCGCGTCCGCACGATCAGCGGCGTGCCGGCCAAACGGCCGCTCATGCCCGCGATGACCGTGTCGCGCCGGCTATGCGTGTTGAGCACATCAAAGCGCCCTTCCCGCAATATCCGGCGGACGGCGGCCACGCCCTTGAAGTAATTCACCGGGCCGTCCATGTCGACCTTGTGCACCGTGAAGCCGGCGTCCGTCAGGCGTTCGACCAGCAAGGCCCTCGATTGGACGATGGCTTCAACGTGGTGGCCTCGCGCACGCATGGCCGTCATTTCCTTGAAGATCCGCCCCTCTTGGCCCCCGAAACTGGTGGCCGCTTCCGAATGGACGATACGCAGGCTTCGCATCAATAAGTCACCTCAACCCCATCGGGTTTGGTCCAGGCATTCAGGTTTTCCAGCAGCGTGTCGGCCATGCGTACGCGCCACTCTTCGCCCAAGCGCACAGTGCAATTGAAATTGTTCTTGGTGTAGACGATATCGACGGGCACGCCCGGAATGCCGTTCTCGGGTTCGGCGCGGAACGGGTTCAGCATCTGGCGCAAGCGGGCGGCATCGGCCGAGCCATTGAGCTTGACGCGCAGCGACTTGGCGCGCGCTTCGCGGGCCAGTTGCAGGTCGTACAGCTGTTCGGCCACGATGCGCATGCCGCCGGAGTAGTCATCATTGCTGACCTTGCCCTGCACGATGACCAGTTGGTCTTCGCGCAAACGGTTGCGATGCTTTTCGTAGAGCTCGTTGAACACCGAGATCTCGACCTGCGCGGTGCCGTCGTCCAGCACGGCAAACACCATCTTGCCGCGCCGCGTCATCATGACGCGCACGCTGGCCAGCACGCCGCACATCCATTGCAGATCGCGCTGCGGTTCCACGCGCGCCAACTGCATCGGCACGATGCGGCGCACTTCGTCGCGCCAGGCGTCGAACAAGTGGCCGCTGTAGTAGTAGCCCAGCGCGGATTTTTCTTCCGTCAGCTTCTTGTGCAGGTCCCACGGCGCCACCTTGGCCAGTTCGCCCGCCACGACGTCGCCGCTGTCGTCACCGAACAGCGAAGCCTGGTTGGCGCTGCGCGCGGCCTGTTCGGCCGCTTCCATCGCGGTGGGCACCGACGCCAGCATCGCGGCGCGGTTCGGTTCGATGGTGTCGAACGCGCCGGCCTTGATCAGCCCTTCGATGGTGCGGCGGTTCACCGCCTGCTTGCCCACGCGGCGGCAGAAGTCGAACAGGTTCAGGAACGGGCCGCCTTCCTTGCGGGCGCGCAGAATGTCTTCGACCGCGCCCTGCCCCGTGCCCTTGACGGCGCCCAGGCCATAACGCATGGTGCGCGGCGGCTTGCCTTTTTCGGTGTACTTGTCTTTGACCGGCTCAAAGCGGTAGCCCGAAAAATTGACATCGGGCGGCAGCACTTCAACGCCGTTGTCCTGGGCGTCGCGGCAGAAAATCTGCACCTTGTCCGTGTCGTCCATATCGGACGACATGGTGGCGGCCAGGAATTCGGTGGGGTGATAGGCCTTGAGCCAGGCGGTCTGGTACGAAATCAGCGCGTAGGCGGCCGAGTGCGACTTGTTGAAACCGTAGCCCGCGAACTTTTCCATCAGGTCGAACAGCTTGACCGCCAAGTCCGGGTCGTGGCCCTTTTCCTTGGCGCCCTGTTCGAACAATTCGCGGTGCTTGGCCATTTCCTCGGGCTTTTTCTTGCCCATGGCGCGGCGCAGCAGGTCGGCGCCGCCCAGCGAATAGCCCCCGATGATCTGCGAGATCAGCATCACCTGTTCTTGGTAGACGATGACCCCGTAGGTGCTTTTCAGCGTGCTTTCCAGGTCGTTGTGGAAATAGTCCACCGCGGCGCGGCCGTGCTTGCGGTTGACGAAGTCGTCCACCATGCCGGATTCCAGCGGCCCCGGACGATACAGGGCCAGCATGGCGATGATGTCTTCGAACGTGTTCGGCCGCAGCTTCTTCAGCAGCTCTTTCATGCCGCGCGATTCCAACTGGAACACGGCGGTGGTATTGGCGTCGCACAGGATCTTGTAGGCGGCCGGGTCGTCCAGTTCAAGCGCCATGACGTCGAAGTCGCGCTTGTCCTCGTTGAACTGGCGCACGTAGCGCACGGCCCAGTCCAGGATGGTCAGGTTGCGCAGGCCCAGGAAGTCGAACTTGACCAGGCCGGCGGCTTCGACGTCGTCCTTGTCGAACTGCGACACCGCGCTGTTTTCCTGGCCCGGCTGGCAATACAGCGGGCAGAAATCCGTCAGCTTGCCGGGCGCAATCAGCACGCCGCCCGCGTGCATGCCGATGTTGCGGGTCAGGCCTTCCAGCGGCTTGGCCAGGTCGACCAGCGCGCGCACTTCTTCTTCCTGTTCGTAGCGGTCCTTGAAGGCGGGTTCGTCCTTCAGGGTGCGTTCCAGCGACCACGGGTCCATCGGGTTGAACGGGATCAGCTTGGACAAGCCGTCGCAGAACATATAGGGCATGTCCAGCACGCGGCCGGCGTCGCGCACCACGGCCTTGGCGCCCAGCGTACCGAAGGTGGCGATCTGGCTCACGGCGGCGCGGCCGTACTTTTCCTTGACGTAGTCGATGACCCGTTCGCGGTTGTCCTGACAGAAGTCGATATCGAAGTCGGGCATGGAGACCCGTTCCGGGTTCAGGAAGCGCTCGAACAGCAAGTCATAGCGGATGGGGTCCAGGTCGGTGATGCCCAGCGCGTAGGCCACCAGCGATCCCGCGCCCGAGCCCCGGCCCGGGCCGACGGGCACGCCGTTGTTCTTGCCCCAGTTGATGAAGTCTTGAACGATCAGGAAGTAGCCCGGGAAGCCCATCTGGATGATG
Source organism: Achromobacter sp. JUb104 (assembly GCF_024806975.1). NCBI lineage: Bacteria > Pseudomonadati > Pseudomonadota > Betaproteobacteria > Burkholderiales > Alcaligenaceae > Achromobacter > Achromobacter sp. JUb104. The sequence continues at coordinate 18,834 of NZ_JANUEY010000003.1, forward strand.
GTCTTGCATTCCCAGCGCAGGCGCTCGTAGTACTGCTCGCGCTTGGATTCGCGTTCAGCATCGTCCGGGAACAGGAACGCCATGCGCTTTTCCAGGCCCTCTTCCGACAACTGGACCAGGTAGTCGTCCAGCGTTACGCCGTCGGGCGTGGGGAAGTTGGGCAGGCGCGGCTTGCCCAGCACCAGGCTCAGGTTGCAGCGCTTGGCGATTTCAACCGTGTTGGCCAGCGCCGAGGGCACGTCGGCGAAGCGGCGCGCCATTTCCTCGGAGCTGAGCAGGTACTGCTCTTTCGTGAAGCGGCGCACGCGGCGCGGGTTGGCCAGGATTTCGCCTTCGGCGATGCAGACGCGGGCCTCGTGCGCCTGGAATTCGTATTCGTCCAGGAATTGGACGGGGTGCGTGGCCACGACCGGCAAACCGGCTTCGCCCGCCAGCCGCATGGCCGCCTGCGTGTAGGCTTCGTCGCCGTCCATGCCGGCGCGCTGCAATTCAATGTAGTAGCTGCCTGGGAACAGATGCGCCCATTGGCGCGCCAACGCCAGCGCCGACACCGCGTTGCCGGCGTCCAAGGCCTGGCCCACGTCGCCCATGCGGCCGCCCGACAGCGCGATCAGGCCTTGCTGGCCTTGCAGCCATTCCCGGCGGACCTCCGCGCGGCCCTTGCCCTGGTTCGTCAGGAACGCCTTGGACAGCAGTTCGCAAAGGTTCAGGTAGCCCTGATGGTTGCGCACCAGCAACAACAAGCGGAAAGGCTTGGACGGGTCGTCATCATTGCTCAACCAGACGTCACAGCCGGCAATGGGTTTGACCCCCGCGCCGCGGGCGCCTTTGTAGAACTTGATCAGGCCGAAAAGGTTGGACAGGTCGGTCAGCGCCACGGCGGGCTGGCCCAGCTTGGCCACGCGCTTGATCAGGTCGGGAATGCGCACAATACCGTCCACCACCGAAAACTCGGAGTGGACACGCAGATGCACAAAGGGGGTCGGGTTTGTTACGGCTTCGGACATAGCGGGAATTGTACCCAGGGATCACGGTCCAAGCCCCTGCGTCCGTAATTTCGAAATCGGCGCCGCACGGAAGCTGAAGGGGACCTTAAGGCGAACTTCAGGGACGTTGTGTAACAATACAGGGTCGATCTGACCCATCTGTCGCAGGACGACGTTTACGTATGAAATGGTTAATACCCGGGATATGGCTGGCCGCCATCCTGTTTGCGCACTTCCGAGGCCGAGTCAAACTGCCGCTGGGCCGGCAACTGCTGGACCACTCCGTATTGCTGGCCCCCGTTAACGCCTTCATGGTGTTGGCCTCGCGGGTGCCGTCCACCCCCTACCTGACGACCAGCGAAATCGCCGAACTCAAGGTCCTGGACGACAACTGGGAGACGATCCGCGAAGAAGCCGTTCAAATGGCGGAAATGCAGCGGATCCGAGCCGCCGACGCCCATAACGACATCGGCTTCAATTCTTTCTTCAAATATGGCTGGAAGCGGTTCTACCTGAAGTGGTATGACGCCCGCCACCCCTCCGCCGAAGAACTCTGCCCCAAGACCGTCGCCATTCTGAAGACGCTGCCCAAGGTCAAGGCCGCGATGTTCGCCGAACTGCCCCCCGGCGGCCAGTTGAATCCTCACCGCGACCCGTTTGCCGGATCGCTGCGCTACCACCTGGGCCTGGTGACGCCCAACGATGACCGCTGCCACATCATCGTCGATGGCGAATCCTATAGCTGGCGTGATGGCGAAAGCGTGGTGTTCGACGAAACCTACGTGCACGAGGCCTACAACCACTCGGAGCAGAACCGCATCATCCTGTTCTGCGACGTCGAGCGTCCGCTGAAATGGCGTTGGGCCGAAGCGTTCAACCGCTGGTTCGGGCGCGTGGTGATGTCGGCGGCCAGTTCGCCCAACGACGGCGGGGACCAAACCGGCGCCATCAACCGGCTGACGCACGCGCACTGGGTCATCGACCAAAAGCGCAAGGCGTTCAAGACGTGGAACCGCACGGCCTACAAGGTGACCAAGTTCGCCCTGATTGCGCTGGTGGTCGTGGGCTTCATTGCCATCTGAACACTAGACACCGTCATTGGATGGGTGACACGTGCGCTGGCGCGCGCCACCCGCCCGTTCAAGCCAGTTTCAGCGCTTGATCGATTCCCAGCTTTTCATCAGCCGCTTCACCGAAACCGGCATCGGCGTGCGCAGTTCTTGCGCAAACAACGCCACCCTCAGTTCTTCAAGCAGCCACCGGAATTCGTCCAGACGCGGGTCCGGCGCGCCCTTCAATGCCGATCTGGCGCGCTGGTACTGCGTCAGCAGCGGCGCCATCTCGGCCACCAGCTTGGCGTCGCGCGCCGGGTCGGCGCGCAGTTTATCGATGCGGGCAATGGCCGCCTTCAAGTAGCGCGGGTAATGGGACAACTGCGCATAAGGCGTGTCGCGGATGAACCACTTGGGCATCAGCGCGCTTAACTGCTGTTGCAGGTCGGCATAGGCCGAGGCATGCGGCTTGGCTTGCGGCAGCTTGCGTTGCACGGCCGCGTACTCGGTCAGCACCGCGCCGGCCAGCCGGGCCACTTCCTGCGCCAACAGCCCCAGCCGCCCCTTGCCTTCGGCGCGGCGGGCGTCGAACTGCTGCTCGTTCACCGGCCACGGTTCGGCCAGGCACGCCTGGCCCAGCGCGCAATCGATGATCTGGTCGCGCAGTTCTTCCTGCGTACCCAGCGTCATGTACAGCATGCTGATCTTGGTCAGGTCGGTCAGGTTCTTTTCCAGGAACTTGACCTGCTCGCGCAGCCCCAGGCGGAACAACTTAAGCAGACCGGCGCGGTGATGCTTGCGCGCCTCGTCCGGGTCGTCGAACACGTCCAGGTCGCAATGCGCGCCCCGGTCCACCAAAGCGGGATAGCCGATGACCGATTGGCCGCGCCGCTTGATCTCCATGATTTCGGGCAAGGGGCTGAACGACCACGTCGTCAGGTTTTCGTGCGCCAGCGCCTGGGCCACCTGCGTATCGCTGGCGGCCAGTTGCTGGAAGGTGGCCTGCGCCTGCTTGCCGAATTCCGCACGCAATTGCGCCAGGTTGCGCCCGGCGGCCAGCATGCGGCCGTGCTCGTCCACCACGCGGAAGTTCATGAACAGGTGGGCGGGCAAGGTCTCAAGCTTGAAGTCACCCACGGCGGGGCGCACCTGCACCTGGTCCCACATGTCGGCAATGATCGCGTCAACCAGGCCTTGTTGCGGATCGGCCTGCCGTTCAAACCAGCGGTCGTAGAAACCGGCCGCGTAGTCGGGCAGCGGCACGCAATGGCGGCGCAGCTTTTGCGGCAGCGACTTCAGCAGCAAGTGCACTTTTTCCTTCAGCATGCCGGGCACCAGCCACTCGCAGCGGTCCGGGTCAATCTGGTTCAGCGCAAACAGCGGCACCGACAGGGTCACGCCGTCGCGCGGGGAGCCGGGCTCGAAGTGGTAGTCCAGCGCCATCGTCACGCCCTGCCATTCCACCTTTTTGGGAAAGACATCGGTAGTGACGCCGGCGGCTTCGTGCCGCATCAGCTCGTCGCGCGTCAGCATCAGCTTGGCGGCCGCGGCCTTGTCCAGGCCGGACACCCACTTTTCCAGCGAGGTGGTCTGCGAGATATCGGCCGGAAGCTGGCGGTCGTAGAAGGCGAAGATCAGTTCGTCGTCCACCAGGATGTCGGGGCGGCGTGTCTGATGCTCCAGCTTTTCGATGCCGGCAATCAGCTTGCGGTTGTGCGCCACGAACGGCAGGCGCGTGTCGATCTCGCCCGGCACCAGCGCCTGACGGATGAAGAGTTCGCGCGCTTGCGTCGGGTTGACGCGGCCGTAATGGATACGCCGGCCCGTGTAGATGGTCAGCCCATACAGCGTGGCGCGCTCGTTGGCCACGACCTGCCCGGCCTTCTTTTCCCAACGCGGGTCCGACCAGTTCTTGCGGATCAGATGCGCACCCACCTTTTCCAGCCACACGGGATCGATGCGCGCCACGCAGCGGGCATACAGGCGCGTGGTGTCGACCAGTTCAGCCGCCATGATCCAGCGGCCCGCCTTCTTCACCAGGCGTGAACCCGGATGGATGTGGAAACGGATTTCGCGCGCGCCCTGGTAATGGCCGCCTTCGTCGCTCTTGAAACCGATATTGCCCAAGAGGCCAGACAGCAGCGCCAGATGCAGTTGCTCGTACGTGGCTTCCGCCTGGTTGACGCGCCAGCCCTGCTCGCCCACCAGCGCCGCCAGTTGCGTATGCACGTCGTGCCATTCGCGCAGCCGGATGGGTGACAGGAAATTCTGCCGCAAAAGCCCCACCAGCTTGCGCTGCGACGCCTTGTGCTGGACCTGTTCGCCATACCAGCGCCACAGTTTCAGGAAGGAAATGAATTCCGATTTGTCGTCGGCGAACTTGGCGTGCGCGGCTTCGGCGGCTTCGCGCTCTTGCATGGGGCGGTCGCGCGCGTCTTGCACCGACAGCGCCGAGGCGATGATCAGCATCTCGGCCAGGCATTGATGTTCACGCGCGGCAAGAATCATGCGGCCGATGCGCGGGTCCACCGGCAGCTTGGCCAGTTCGTTGCCCGTTTCGGTCAGGATGAACGACGCGCCGGTGCGCGAGGCTTCGGCCTCGTCATCGGAGGCGGACGCCAGCTCGATCGCGCCCAGCTCTTGCAGCAGGTGATAACCGTCGGCCACCGCGCGGCCCGGCGGAGCCTCGACGAAGGGGAACTGCTCGATGTCGTCCAGCTTCAGCGACTTCATCCGCAGGATGACGGACGCCAGCGACGAACGCAGCACTTCGGGGTCGGTGAACGCCGCGCGGTTATTGAAGTCGAGTTCGTCGTAGAGCCGGATGCACACGCCCGGACCCACGCGGCCGCAACGGCCCGCGCGCTGGTTGGCCGACGCACGGCTGATCGGCTCGATGCGCAGTTGCTCAACCTTGTTGCGCCACGAATAGCGCTTGATACGCGCCAACCCGCTATCGACCACGAAGCGGATGCCGGGCACCGTCAGCGAGGTTTCGGCCACGTTCGTGGCCAGCACGATGCGCCGCGCGTTGGTGCGCGGGTGGAAGATCTGTTCTTGCTCCGCCTGCGACAGGCGCGCGTACAGCGGCAGCACTTCGGTGCCGGCGGGGTGGCGCTTGCGCAAGGCTTCAGCGGACTCGCGGATTTCGCGTTCGCCGGGCAGGAACACCAGCACGTCGCCGGGGCCATGGCGGGCGCACTCATCCACGGCGTCGACGATGGCGTCGATCAGGTCGCGCTCTTCGTCGCCCGACATGCGTTCGCGGTCGCGTCCCGGCTTGGCGGCGGGCGCGGCGGCGTCCTCGGCCAATTCTTCGCGCACGGGGCGGTAGCGCACCTCCACCGGGTACAGGCGGCCCGACACCTCGATGACCGGCGCGGGTTTGTCTTCCGATGCCGCGAAGTGCTTGGCGAAACGGTCTGCGTCGATGGTGGCCGACGTGATGATCAGTTTCAGGTCCGGGCGACGCGGCAGCAACTGCTTCAGGTAGCCCAGCAGGAAATCGATGTTCAGGCTGCGCTCGTGCGCCTCGTCGATGATGATGGTGTCGTAGCGGCGCAAGAGCGGATCGCGCTGCGACTCGGCCAGCAGAATGCCGTCGGTCATCAGCTTGATGGACGCATTGGGGCCGGTGCGGTCGTTAAAGCGCACCTGGTAGCCCACCACCTCGCCCATCGGCGTGTTCAGCTCTTCGGCGATGCGCTTGGCCACCGAGGTGGCGGCCAGGCGGCGCGGCTGGGTATGGCCGATCATCTTCTGGCGGCCACGGCCCAGTTCCAGGCAGATCTTGGGCAACTGCGTGGTCTTGCCCGAGCCCGTTTCCCCGCTGACGATCACCACCTGATGGCCGGCGATGGCGCGCGCGATTTCCTGCCGCCGCGCGCTGACGGGCAGGTCTTCGGGATAGGCCACGACGGGAATCGGGCGCTCGGGGCGGTCGGCACGCGGCGGGCGCTCAGGGCGCTCGGGTCGATCCGCGCGCGGCGGGCGCTCGGCGCGCTCGGTACGCTCCGGGCGGCCAGGGCGTTCGGCCTGCGCCGGGCGCGCAGGCCGGCGGGGCGCGCGGGTGGCCTCGGCCGGGGCGGCCGACGCGTCGTTGGCCCCCGGGGAAGCCGCTTTGGGCGCCCGCGGGCGGGATGATTCAGGCATGTACGATAGTCCGGTTAGCCGGGCATTATAAATTTCTATGGCGTCCCTGCCTGAACGCGCGCGCGAGCGTGTTGAAATCCGGCACGAAATTAGCGCTGATTTCCCGCCTGCGCATCGCCCCGTCGGCCATATAATTTCGCCACGCCGTCATGGGACGGCGCTATGACGCGGCAAGGCGCCGCGTTTTTACCGACTCTCAGGAATCCCTCCGCCCATCATGCCCGACCTGGAACCAGACACCGTCTCCGCCCTTGAAGCCCCGGAATTCGCAGCCGCGCAGTTCGTCCGATGGTTTCGCGACGTCGCGCCCTATGTGCACGCGTTCCGAGGCAAGACGTTCGTGGTGGCGTTCGGCGGCGAGCTGGTTCAGGCCGGCGCGCTGAACACCCTGGTGCAGGACTTGTCGCTGCTGTCGTCCCTGGGCATCCGGCTGGTGCTGGTGCACGGCTCGCGTCCGCAGGTCAATGAGCAACTGCGCTTGAAGGGCTACACGCAGCAGTTCGATCGCGGCCTGGCGCCCACCGACGCCGCCGCGCTGGAATGCGCCAAGGAAGCCGCGGGCGAAATCCGCCTGGATATCGAAGCCGCGTTCAGCCAGGGCTTGCCCAACACGCCGATGTCGCACGCGCACATCCGCGTCATTTCCGGCAACTTCGTCACGGCCCGACCCACCGGGGTACTGGAAGGAATCGATTACAAGCACACCGGCCAGGTCCGCAAGATCGACGTCGAGGCGCTGAAGTTCGCCATCGAGAAAGGTTCGTCGGTGGTGCTGCTGTCGCCGCTGGGTTTCTCGCCGACGGGCGACGCCTTCAACCTGGCCATGGAAGACCTGGCCACCAGCGTGGCCGTTGCGCTGCGCGCTGAAAAGCTGATCTTCCTGTCCAGCTCGCAAGGCGTGCTGAACGATGACGGCACGCTGGACACCGAACTGGCCCGCGTGGACGCCGACGCGCTGCTGGCGGGCGGCGAGCTGGACGAGGAAACCCACGCCTTCCTGCAATACGCATCGCTGGCGGTCAAGCGCGGCGTGGCCCGCGCCCACCTGCTGCCGTTCGCGCTGGATGGCAGCGTGCTGCTGGAAATCTTTACCCACGACGGCGTGGGCACGATGGTGGTGGAAGACACGCTGGACGACCTGCGCGCCGCCACGATTGACGACGTGGGCGCCATTCTGAGCCTGATCGAACCCTTGGAAGCAGACGGCACCCTGGTGCCGCGCCCGCGCAGCGTGATCGAGCGCGACGTGGAAAACTTCACGGTGCTGGAGCACGACGGCGTGATCTACGGCTGCGCCGCGCTGCACACCTTCGCCGACGAGCAGATGGCCGAAATGGCCTGCCTGATCGTGCACCCGGAATGGCAAGGCTCTGGCGAAGGCGAAATCCTGCTGCGCCACATGGAGTCGCGCGCCCGCGCCACCGGCGCCAAGCGGCTGTTCGTGCTGACCACGCGCACGTCGCACTGGTTCATCAAGCGCGGCTTCGTGCAAGGCGGCATTACCGACCTGCCGCGCGAAAAGCAGAACAACTACAACCGGTCGCGCAACAGCCTGGTGTTCATCAAGAAGCTGTAATGCCGGCTGAAGTCGTTGGCAGCATCGGCTGACCGCAGCGACGGCTGACCGCAGCACCGGCTGACCGCAGCATCGGCTGACCGCAGCGACGGCTGACCGCAGCACCTGAAGGGGCTTGGCGCCTGTGCGGCGCCAAGCCCGCTAAAATACGGCGTTATTCCTATTTTCGGCAGCGAACCATGTCCCGTATCGTCAACTGTGTGAAATTGAAGCGTGAAGCCGAAGGGCTGGACTTCCCCCCCTATCCCGGCGAGCTCGGCACCAAGATCTGGCAGAGCATTTCCAAGGAAGCCTGGGAAGAATGGAAAGCCATCCAGACGCGCCTGGTCAATGAAAACCGCTTGAACCTGGCCGATGCCCGCGCGCGCAAGTACCTGAAGGAACAGATGGAGCGTTTCCTGTTCGAAGACGGCACCGTCGAAGCCAACGGCTACGTTCCGCCTTCGGCCTGATTGGGCGACGGGCGCCCGGCTTCGTACTGCGCCCCCGCTTGCGCCAGGCCCCATGCGGCGGCCCCATCACGAAAGCCCCTCGCGCGCGAGGGGCTTCGCTTTTCGTGGCACCGACGCGGCGCCGATGCGCTCACGCCGGCACGCGACCTGACATTGCCCTTAAGATCGAAGTTTGCAGGCCGTATTAATGCTGTCATGAAAGAAGAATCGCGCTTGCCTCTCCCCGCCGACCCGCCGTCGTCCATCCAGCGCGCCATGGCGATCCCGCCTGATCGCACGACGGGCACGATCCACGACGTACAGCACGTGGTCATCCTGATGCAGGAAAACCGGTCCTTCGACCACTATTTCGGCACGATGCCCGGCGTGCGCGGTTTTGCCGATCCGCATCTTGTGCCCACCCTGGCCGGCAACGTACTGACGCAATCGGACGGCGCCACGCAATGCCGCCCCTATGCGCTACAGCAAGAACTCGCCAGCGACACACCGGCCGGCTTCATCACGCCGCACACGTGGGTGGATGCGCAATGGGCCTGGAACGACGGCCGCATGGACCAATGGCTGCCCGCCAAGGGCCGCTTGGGGCTGGGCGCCTATACCTGCGCCGACGTGCCCTTCCAGGCCGCCCTGGCCAACGCGTTCACCGTGTGCGACGCCTATCACTGTTCCCTGCACGCCGGCACCAATCCGAACCGCCTGTTCCTGTGGACCGGCACGAACGATCCCACCGGCGCGGCGGGTGGCCCGGCGTTGGTGAATTACTACGACAGGCTGGGCGCGACAAACGAAGGTTATACCTGGACCACCTACCCCGAGCGCCTGCAGGACGCGGGCGTGGACTGGCGCATTTACCAGGACATGGCGGACAACTTTCACGACAACCCGCTGGCCGGCTTTCGTCAGTACCGCGAGGCGCATGCCAGCACCGCGGCCTCGGCCCCCTTGCGTGACCGCGCCCTGTCGACCCATACGCTGGATGATCTGGCGCGCGACGTGGCTGCGGGCCAGTTGCCGGCGGTGTCGTGGATCATCGCCCCCACCGCCGATTCGGAACATCCCGAAGTGTCGTCGCCACGCCAGGGCGGCGCCTATACCGAGCGCGTGCTGGATATCCTGACCAGCAACCCCGAATCCTGGAGCCGCTGCGTTTTTCTTGTCACCTATGACGAGAACGACTGCTTCTTTGACCACGTGCCTCCGCCCGCCCCGCCCGCACGCCACGCCGATAGCCATTCGGGCGGGCTGTCCACCATTGAGCTCGACGGCGAATACCACGACGCCCGGCTCGGACACAGCACCGCGCAGGAAGACCCCGCCCACCTGCATGGCCGCGGTTTCGGGGTGGGGCCGCGCGTGCCGATGCTGGTGGTATCGCCCTGGAGCCGTGGCGGCTGGGTCAATTCACAAGTGTTCGACCACACCTCGGTGATCCGCTTTCTTGAGGCCCGCTTCGGCGTTTCTGAGCCGAACATCAGCGCATGGCGGCGCGCGGTAAGCGGCGACCTGACCTCGGCCTTTGATTTCAGCGGCGATCGCGGCCCGCACCATCCCGACAGCAACCGCCACGCCTGCGCGCTGCCCTACGCGCTGGAAGCGGTGGGCCGCATGACAGCCGACGGCGAACACTACCGGCTGACGCTGCGCAACCCGGGCAGCGCCGCCGCCGTGCTGCATGTGTACGACCGCCACGACCTGGCGCGCGCGCCCCGGCGCTACACCATCGGCGCCGGCGCGCGGCTGGACGATGGTTGGAGGCTGAGCCAGGGCGGCGCCTACGACCTCTGGCTGCTGGGCCCGGATGGCTTTCATCGTCACTTCCGGGGCGATTCCCAGGACGGCGGCACGCTGGAAGCGCAACTGGTCCCCGTCACGTCGGGGCTGCGCGTGCGGCTCATCAACCACAGCGACACGCCACGGCCGGTGAAGCTGGAGTCCCATATGGGCGACAACTGGCGCGCCATGGCGCATGTGCCGGCCGGCGGCGCGATGGAATTGAAGTACGCCGGTTGCGAAGGCTGGTACGACCTTGAAGTCAGCGCCCCCGACCTGCCCGCCTTCGGGCGCCGGCTTGCCGGTCGCATCGACGCCGGCAAACCCGGCGTACCGGACCCACGGCTATGCCAAGGCGCGGTGCTGCCGCTGTAGTGCTGCCGCTGAAGTGCTGCCCATGCAAAAGCCCCGACGCGGCAACCGTGTCGGGGCTTTTTGTTGACCTGCTGGCTTATTGACCTATTGGCCACGTCGGCCAAAAAACTGGCGTGATCAGGCCTCGTCTTCCGACTCTTCCTCGCCGCGCGCCAGGCGCTCGGTGTTCTTCACGCCGGTGTGGCGCACGTCGGCGCCCTTGACCATGTAGATGACACGTTCTGACATGTTCTTGGCATGGTCGCCAATGCGTTCCAACGCGCGCGCGATGAAGATCATGTCGATGGCGCGCGAAATGGTGCGCGGGTCTTCGATCATGTAGGTGATCAGGTGGCGCAGCGCGCCCTTCCATTCCTTGTCCACTTCCTTGTCGCTGCGCACGACGGCGGCGGCCTGGATGGGGTCAAGGCGGGCGAAGGCGTCCAGCGCCTGGTGCAGCATGGTGCGCACGTTGGCGGCCATGTGACGCAGTTCGATCACCGGGATGTGGCGCATTTCGGCTTCATGGATGCGACGGGCAACGGTAGCGACCTTTTCGGCCTCGTCGCCGGAACGCTCCATGTCGGTCAGCATCTTCGACACGGCCATCAGCATGCGCAAGTCGATGGCCGTAGGCTGGTGACGGGCCAGGATGCGGCTGATGCTTTCGTCGATTTCGACTTCGTGGCGGTTGACTTCCTTTTCCCGCTCGCGAACTTTCTCCACCAGCGACAGGTCGCCCGTGGCCAGCGCGTCGATCGCTTCCTGGATCATGGCTTCCACCAAGCCGCCCATTTGCAAGAATTGCGAACGGACGCTTTCCAGGTCGGCGTCGAACTGCTTGTTTGTATGCTCCGTCATCCGGGCTCCCTGCGTGGTTGGTCTCATTGCATTGCCCCGAAATAAGAGAGTTACGAGATGGGCCTGCACAACCGGCAAGGTTATGACCCAAGTGTGACAGGATTATGAATCGACGCCCCGCCCCCCGCAAGGCGGGGCGGCAAGTGCAACACTCGGGCCGCGCGAAGCTGGCTGCTTACGCTGCGCGGTCCAGCCGGCGGATGCCGTTTTGCGTGGCCAGCAGCGCCACATCGGCGCCGGCCAGCGCGAACAGGCCGCAGGTGACCACGCCGGGCAGGTTGTTGACCAGCGCCTCGAACGCGCGCGCGTCCGAGATCGCCAGGCCCGACACATCCAGGATGATGTTGCCGTTGTCGGTGATGAAGCCCTCGCGCAGACGCGGCTGGCCGCCCAGGGCCACCAGGGCGCGCGCCACCGATTCGCGCGCCATCGGAATCACTTCCAGCGGCAGCGGGAACTTGCCCAGCGTCTGGACCAGCTTGGATTCGTCGGCGATGCAGATAAAGCGTTCCGCCACCGACGCCACGATTTTCTCGCGCGTCAGCGCGCCGCCGCCGCCCTTGATCATGGACAGGTTCGCGTCGATCTCGTCGGCGCCGTCCACGTAGATCGGCATGGTCGACACGTCGTTCAGGTCCAGCACCTTCAGGCCGTGGCCGGCCAAGCGGGCCGCGCTGCGCTCCGAACTGGCGACGGTGCCGCCGATGCGACCCTTGAAACGCGCCAGGCCATCAATGAACAGATCGGCCGTGGAGCCCGTGCCCACCCCGATGATGACGTCCGGGCCGGCGACCTGTTCAACGAATTCCAGGGCGGCGTCGGCGGCTTGTTGCTTGAGTTCTTGCTGGGAGAGCATGGCGGGAAGAATGCGGAAAGGTTGGTCAAGCCGGGAAATTTAGCATGCGGCGGCGGGCGGCCAGGCACGTGCCAGGATCGCCCCGGCATCCGCGCCTGCCGCCAGCTCGCCAAAAACGCCGCCATCGGCATGCAGGCGGCTGGCCACAAAGGCTTGCGCCACGGGGGCTGGCGCATGCTGGATCAGCAAGGCGGCCTGCCACAGCCGCGCCAGGCCGCAGGCGATGCGGCGCGCCTGGAATTCGGCTTGAGCGCTATCGGCCAGCAGCGCCCGCCAAGCCACCAGCGCCGCGTCAAACGCCTGATACTGGCCCGCCGCGTGCGCGAATTCCTGTTCCAACGCGGGCAAGGCGTCGGGTTCGCGCTGCAAGGCGCGCAGCACGTCCAGCGCCATCACGTTGCCCGACCCTTCCCAGATGGAATTGACCGGTGTTTCCCGGTAAAGGCGCGGCATCGGCCCTTCTTCCACATAGCCGTTGCCGCCCCAGACCTCCATGCACTCCGCGACGGCATGAATGGCGCGTTTGCAGATCCAGAGCTTGGCGGCGGGCGTGCCCACACGCACCAGCGCGCGGGCCTGGGCATCCGTCCGCGCATCAACCGCGCGCGCCAGCCGCAGCGCCAACACCATCGCTGCCTCGCTTTCCAGCGCCAGGTCGGCCAGCACGTTACGCATCAGCGGCTGCGCGATCAGCGGCTTGCCGAAGGCGTGCCGATGCTGCGCGTGATGCAGGGACTGCACCAGCGCCTGGCGCAGCAGCGCGGCGCTGCCCAGCACGCAGTCCAGCCGCGTGGTGGCCGCCATTTCCAGCAGCACTGCCACCCCACGCCCCGGTTCGCCCACCATCACGCCCCAGGCATCCTCGAATTCGACTTCGGCACTGGCGTTGCTGCGGTTGCCCAGCTTGTCTTTCAAGCGGCGCACGCGAATGGCGTTGCGCGGGCCGTCGGGAATCCAGCGCGGCACGAACAAGCAACTGAGCCCTTCGTCCGTGTGCGCCAACACCAGATGCGCGTCCGCCTGCGGCACCGAGAAAAACCACTTGTGCCCCACCAACTGATAGGCGTTGCCGCGACCCGCCGCGCCCAAGGGCACCGCGCGGGTATTGACGGCGCGCAGGTCGGAGCCGCCCTGCTTTTCGGTCAGCCCCATGCCCACCAGCGCGCTGCGCTTGGCGGCCAGGGGCGCGTCGGCGCCATCGAATTCGCGCGAGTACAGCGCGGGCATCCATTGCCCGGCAAAGTCCACAGCGCCGGACGGTTCGCGCTGCAACAGCGGCACGGCGGCAAACGTCATCGTGGTGGGACACAGCGTGCCGGCTTCTACCTGCCCTTGCATCAAATAGGCGGCGGCACGCGCCACTTGCGCGCCGGGCACCGCTTGCGCCCAGGCGCGGCTGTGCAGCCCGCGCGCCATGATGCCGGTCATCAGCAGGTTCCAGGCCGGGTGAAACTCCACGTGGTCGATGCGGTGCCCCGAGCGGTCATAGCTCATCAACCGGGGCGGACAGCGGTTGGCTTCGGCACCGGCGGCCAGCGTCTGCGCGCGGCCCAGCCAGGCGCCGTGCGCGGCCAGGTCGCCTTCCCAGGCCTGTGCGCCCTCGCGCCGCACCGCCTCGAGCAAGGCGGGGTCGGTGTCGTACAGCGAATAGTCTTCCAGCGGAGGCACCTGGTTTTGCACGGTGTGCGTGGCAAACGACGACATGGCTGCTCCTGGTAGGGCCGGCTCTCGGTAAAGCCCGCTGCGGTAACGCCCGCCGCGGTAAAGCCCGCTATCTGGCCATGGGCGCCACCAACGCCCAGGGCCGCAAGGCCTCGACCTGCGCCGCCAATTCCAGCAGCAGCGCTTCGCTACCTAACGGCCCCATCACCTGGATGCCGATCGGCAGCCCATCGGATGACATGCCGAACGGGATGGAGATGGCCGGCATGCCGGTCAGGTTGGCCAGGGGGGCAAAGGGCGAATAGCCGATCACGCCCTTCTTGCCCAGACGGTAGGCCAGGTAATCGGCGTTGTCCATGGCGTACCGGCCCAGGGGCGCGGGCGGTTGCGCCAGGACGGGGCTCAGGAAAAGGTCATGGCCGTGGGCGCCGTCGCGGTGCAGGAAGCGGCCGATGCGCCGGGTGATTTCGTGGCAGGTGTCCACGCAGGCCACGTATTGGGCACCGGATATCGCCCGCGCATATTCGCGCGCACCCAGCGTGGTGGGTTGCAGCTCGTCGGCGGCCAGGCGGCGCCCGCGCTCGGCGACAAAGCTGTCGATAGCATTGGCGGCGGCGCTGGCAATCAGCGGCAGCATGGGCGACAGCACTTCTTCGGACCCCACCGGCGGCAGGGCCGGCACCATTTCATGGCCGAGCGATGCGAAAAGGCGCGCCGCCTCGTCCACGGTGGCGGCGACTTCGGGGTGGATCGCCCCGCCTTCATAGGTGGTGTTGATGAAGGCAATGCGGCGACGCGGCGCACCATGCGGGTCGGCGGCGACCCGCGCCACCACTGCCCGGTACGACTCGGGTTGCGCCGGGGCCGCGTAGGGCGCGCCCACGTCCGCCCCCGCGCTGATGTCCAGCGACGCGGCGCAGTCGCGCACCGACAGGGTCATCATGTGTTCGGTGGCCAGGCCGCCCCAACCTTCGCCCTTCAAGGGGCCCAGCGGCATCAGCCCGCGCGACGGCTTCAGGCCCAGCACCCCGCAGCACGAGGACGGAATGCGGATGGACCCGCCGCCGTCGCTGCCGTGCGCGATGCGCACCATGCCGCTGGCCAAGGCCGCGCCCGCGCCGCCGCTGGACCCGCCCGCGCTATGGCCGGCCTTCCAGGGGTTTTGGGTAGGCGGCCCGTAGGCGGGCGATTCGGTGGTGGGGCTCAGGCCGAGTTCGGCGCTGGTGGTGCGGCCAAACGGAATCAGTCCGGCGCGGCGGTAGCGTTTGACGATTTCGGCATCCACATCCCATTCAACATGCCCATACAGCACCGACCCCATGGCGCTGGGCAAGCCCAGGGCCGCCGTGCCCAGGTCTTTCAGCAAGGTGGGCACGCCCAGGAAGGGCCGGGTGTCCAGTTGCGCCAGCCGCTGGTCAGGCGTCAGCCCGGCCAGTTCATCGTCCAGCGCCTGGGCCAGGCGCAGCCCGGCGTCGGCTTCGATGCCGCAAGCAGCGTTGATGGCGGGATTGCGCGCCGCCACCCGGTCCACCGCCTGCTGCATCGCGGCAAGCGCGGTGGTAACGCCCTGGGCGATATCGGCGCCCAGCGCCGTCGCGTCGAGGGGTGAGGAATCATGGCGGTCAGCGGTGCTCATGCTTGCGATGCTCCAGGGTCGACGGCGAAATGCCGCACATGCCAGGATATCGACAGTCCGCGCGGGCAACAAGCCGGCACGTCGCGCTTGCCGCGCGCGATGCCGGTTCGGTGGCAGGCAGGCCCGGCCGGACTAGGCCGAGCGGGCCGCGTCAGGCCGGGCCGCGTCAGGCCGGGCCGCGTCAGGCCGGGCCGCGTCAGGCCGAACCGGAAGACGCCGTGTTGGGCGGCGTTGCCACCGGTTGCGTGGCGGCGGCGTCATCGTCGGCGCCATTGGCCTCATCCGCGTCGCCCATCGCATCGGCATCGCCCAATAGCCTTAAGGCTTCCGCGTCGGGCAAGGCTTCGACATTCTTCAGGTTTTTCAGCATCGCCCGAGTGCGAACCTCGGTCTGGCCGATCTTGTTACTGGCCGTGTCCAGCGACTTCTTGACGCTGGCCAGCGCGTCGCCGAACTTGCCGAATTCGGTTTTGACGGCCCGCAGCACCTGCCACACTTCCGATGAACGCTGCTCGATCGCCAAGGTACGAAACCCCATCTGCAAGCTGTTCAGCAAGGCCGCCAGGTTGCTGGGGCCGGCCACGTTGATGCGCAGGTCGTGCAGCTTGTCCAGCAAGCCCGGGCGCCGCAGCACTTCGGCGTACAGGCTTTCGGTGGGCAGGAACATGATGGCGAAGTCGGTCGTGTGCGGCGGCGACACGTATTTGCTGGCGATCAGCCGCGCCTGCAATTCCACCGCGCGGCCCAGCGCGGCGCCGGCGGTTTTCACGCCGTCCACGTCGGCGGCGTCCTGCGCGTCCATCAGCCGCTCGTATTCTTCCTTGGGAAATTTGGCATCGATCGGCAGCCACACGGGCGCGCCGCCGTCGCCCCGCCCGGGCAAGCGGATGGCGAACTCGACCACCGCATCGCTGCCCGGCACGGGCTTGATGTTGCTGGCGTACTGGTCGGGCGTCATGTTGTCTTCAATCAGGCGGGCCAGTTGCACTTCGCCCCAGGTGCCGCGGGACTTCACGTTGGTCAGCACGCGCTTCAGGTCGCCCACGCCCGCCGCCAGCGCCTGCATCTCGCCCAGGCCTTTGTGCACGGCTTCCAGTCGGTCCGACACCAGCTTGAACGATTCGCCCAGGCGCTGTTCCAGCGTGGCATGCAGCTTTTCATCGACGGTGCGGCGCATCTCATCGAGCTTGGCGCTGTTATCCGCCTGCAAGGATTGCAGCCGCTGGTCCACGGTGGCGCGCACTTCCATCAGACGGCGCTCGTTGATCTGGATCAGGCCCTGCAACTGTTCGCCAAAGCCGGCCGCAAAGCGGGCCAGTGACTCGGCCGATTCGGCGCGCGCGGCCTGCGCATCGCGCGCCAGGCCGGTGCGCAAGTCGCCATGCGATTGCGCCAGCTCTACCCGCAGCGCGCGTGTGGACTCTGAAAATTCGCTGCGCAGGCCGCGTTGCCCTTCAGCGATATCGGCGCGCAACGCACGCTCGGTGCGTTCCAGGCCTTCCAGCAGTGCATCCAGCCGCGCATCTGGCGCGGCCGGACGCAACCAGGCCAGCATGGCCATCAAACACGCCAGACCCGCGCCGCCCGCGGCTACCCAAAGCAGAATGTCATTCAAAAGAGGCATCTCCAAAGCCGGAATTGTAGGACGCATCATCGCCACGTTGTAAGCAAACGACATCCCTTGATGCAACCCGAGCCGCCGCCGCCGCGCAACAGGATTAAACTTCCCGCACTTTGAATACAACGTTCGACACAACTTGAATTCAGCTGATCTTTCTTCCTCTCGATCCAGCGTCTCCTTCCAATCGGTGTTCGGTCCCCTGGACCTGGACGCCGCAACGCCGCTCGCGACCGGCGGCGACCGCCACATTTTCCAGCATCCGCATTCCCCCGACCTGCTCGTCAAGGTCATGGACATGCGCGCCCGCGCGATCTATCTGGAGGCGCGGCCGTTCAAGCGTTGGTACAAGCAGTACCAGCGTGAAAGCGCCTACCGCGTCTATCTGAACGAGATATCGGAATACGTCACCACCACCACCCGCCCGTCGGGCGTGTGGCAAGTGCCCATGGCGCGCATCCTGGGCGTGGCGCAAACCTCGCTGGGCCTGGGCCTGGTGGTGGAAAAGATCACTGACGCCGACGGCAACATTGCGCCCACCGTGGCCGACCTGGCCGCGCAGGGCAAGGTGGACGCGCAGTTCTTCGAACAGTTGGACGAATTCTTCAACGACCTGGCCGACGCGCATGTCGTGCTGCACGACATCTCCGCCAGCAATATCGCCTGTGGCCAGAACGCCGAGGGCAAGCAGGGCATGTACCTGATCGACGGGTTCGGGGTCTTGCCGCTGATTCCGCTTTACGCCTGGAGCAAGCGCCTGAACCGCAAGCGCATTGCGCGCAAATACCAGGAAATGCGCCAGTCCCTGCAAGCGCGCATCGACGCCGCGAAGGCAGCCTAGCGCGCCGGACGTTGGGGCGCCGGGCATCCGGGCGCCGGGCTTCCGGGCGCCGGGCTTCCGGGCGCCGGGCCTCCGGGCGCCTAGAGTTCGGGCATCTGAAACGCGGGTGCCTCGGGCAGCACGACGCCCTGACGGTCCACCCACACATAATCCTGGCCGGCGCGTTGCCCGCGCCGCAACGGGTTGCGTGTGCAGAATGCAGCGTAGGCCGGATCCACGAAACGGTAATGCAGATGCTCGTCGCGCCCTGGCGGGATGCCCAGGCGCGTGGTGCAGACCAGGGCTTGCGGTGAGCCACCCACGTCCTCCACATACAGCGCGCCGGGATCGAAGCGGCGTGCATCCCACTGCGGCACCTTCAGCCCCAACGAACGGCACAGTAGCGTCTGCCCCGCGCACAGGCGCGACGGCGGGCGCGGCATGCCCCGCGCATCCGGGTTCAACTGTTGCATGCGCGCCAGCGCATCGGGGCCGGACAGTGCGTCCGTCCACGGATAACCGGACTTGATCAGCACGGCATTACCCGGCCCGGCGGCGCTGAAATTCAGCGAATCTCCGCCCCGCGCGTAATACATGTAGATGACGCCGCCATCCATGAAGAGCGCGCGGCGTTTGTGGGTGTAGCCCAGCGAGGCGTGGCTGCCCTTTTCTTCCAGGTAATAGGCCTCGGTTTCGATGATGCGCACCGACAGCCACAGCCCGTCCACGCAATGGCGGATGACCTTGCCCAACAAGTCGCGCGCCAGGGTGCAGGCATCGCGATCAAAAAAGGCATCGGGCAACGCCTGGCCGGCGCCGCGCGATGCCTGGATGGGGGACGCCATCGCAGCCGGGTGGCGTCAGGCGAAGCGTTCGCCGTAGCGCTTTTCGCTGAAGCCCACGGTGACCTCGCCGTCCGTCGTCACGGTGACCGGGCGGCGCACCAGGGCCGGGTATTCGGCAATCAGGTCGCTCCATTGCTTGTCGGTCGCGGCCGACTTGCGGTCTTCCGGCAGGTTGCGCCAGGTCATCGACGAGCGGTTGACCAGCTTTTCCCAACCGCCGACCTTGTCGGACCACGATTTCAGCGTGGCCGCGTCAACCGGGTGATCGCGGTAATCCACGAACACGTGGTCGACGCCGTGTTCGGACAGCCAGTCGCGCGCCTTGACGCAGGTGCTGCACTTGGTCAGGCCATACAGGGTGGTTTGCTTCATTTGGATTCAGACTCCTTGCGCCATTGCAGGCGGTTGGCCAGGATCACGCACGTGCCCACGGCCAGGATGAACAAGGTGGCCAGCGCGTTGATCTCGGGTTTCAGCCCCAGGCGCACCCGCGAAAACACTTCCATCGGCAGCGTGCTGGAGCTGGGGCCGGACAGGAACGACGCCAGCACCACGTCGTCCAGCGACAGCGTGAACGACAGCAGCCAGGCCGAGGCCAGCGCCGGCGCGATCAGCGGCAGCGTGATCTTGAAGAACACGGTGATGGGGGTTGCGCCCAGGTCCAGCGCGGCCTCTTCCAGCGAGCGGTCCAGGTCGCGGATGCGGGTCTGGATGACAACGGCCACAAACGCCATGCACAGCGTCACGTGCCCCACCCAGATGGTGAACACGCCATTTTCAGAGGGCCAGCCCAGGCTGCCGCGCAGTTCCACGAACATCAGCAGCAAGGAAATGCCCAGCACCACTTCCGGAATGACCAGCGGCGCGCTCAACATGCCCACGTACAGCGAAAAGCCGCGAAAGCGCCCCATGCGGCCCAGCACGTAGCCGGCCCAGGTGCCGATGATGACGGCGGCCGTGGCCGTCAGTGCCGCGATGCGAAACGACAGCCACGCGGCCCGCAAGAGCGCGTCGTCGTTGACCAGCGCGTGATACCAGCGAAACGAGAAGCCCGTCCACGACGTGACGGTGGGCGACGCGTTGAACGAGAACACCATCAGGCTGATGATGGGCACGTACAGGAAGAAGTATCCCAGCCCCAGCACCACGGCGCGCAATGTCTTGTTGGGGCCCTTCATTTGCGGCCTCCGTTGGCTTGTTCCTGCTGCTTGACCTGGTTGTACTGGAAGTAAACCAAGGGCACGAGCAGCAACAGCACCATTACGCACGTCACCGCCGACGCCATGGGCCAGTCCGCGTTATTGAAGAACTCGTTCCACATGACGCGGCCCATCATCAGCGTGTTGGCGCCGCCCAGCATTTCGGGGATGACGTATTCGCCCACGGCCGGAATGAACACCAGCATGGCGCCCGCGATCACGCCCTGGCGCGACAGCGGCACGGTGATCTGCCAGAACGCCTGCCAGGGCTTGGCGCCCAGGTCGTACGCGGCTTCCAGCAGGCGCAGGTCCATCTTCACCAGCGTGGCGTACAGCGGCAGGATGAAGAACGGCAGGTACGCATAGACCATGCCAATGTAGACCGCCACATCGGTGCGATAGATTTCCAGCGGGCTGGAAATAATGCCCAGGCTTTGCAGCAGGTTGTTCAACAAGCCATCGTTACGCAGGATGCCCACCCACGCATACACGCGCAGCAACAGCGACGTCCAGAACGGCAGGATCACGCCCAGCAGCAGCAGGTTGCGCACCCGTGGCGAAGAGCGCGCGATGTAGTACGCAATGGGATAGCCAATCAGCACGCAGATCAGCGTGGTGATGCCGGCGATCTTCACTGAACTGAGGTAGGTCTTGAAGTACAGGCTGTCGGTGAACAGCAGGATGTAGCCGCGCAGGTGCAGGCTGAACTGCACCGCTTCGTCCTGGAATTGCGCCAGCGGCGTATACGGCGGAATGCCGAATTCCACTTCGGCAAAGCTGATCTTCAATACCAGCAGGAAAGGCAGCAGCAGGAACAGCACCAGCCAGGCAAACGGCGGCACCACCGCCAGCGCCCGGCCAGAAGGCAACCAGTCGCGGGGCGAAAAGCGGATCATGACGCCAGCACCGTCGCGCTGTCTTCGCCCCAGCTGACGAAGATTTCTTCGTCGATGCCGGGCGCGTCCATCTGGGCCAGCAACAGGCTGGGCACGCTGGCTTCCACCGTTTTGCCGGAGTCCAGGCGAATCTGATAGAGCGCGTAGCTGCCCATCCACGCCATGTGGCTGACCATGCCGTGCGCCCAGTTGTATTCACCCGGCGGTTGCTCGCGCGACACCACCAGGCGCTCGGGCCGGATGGAGACGTGCACTTCCATGCCCAGCGGTTCGCTCACGCCGTGGTTCACGAACAGCGGCCGCGTCAATTCGCCGCATTCAATGGCCACGTGGTCGGGCTCGTCCACCACGATGGTGCCGGTGAACATATTGGTCGACCCGATGAAGCTGGCCACGAAGCGCGAATTCGGAAAGGCATAGACGTCTTGCGGCGTGCCGCACTGGACGATCTGGCCTTCGGTCATGACGGCCAGGCGGTGCGCCATGGTCATGGCCTCTTCCTGGTCGTGCGTGACCATGATGCAGGTCACGCCGACCTGTTCCAGAATCTTCACGAGCTCGATCTGCGTCTTCTGGCGAATCTGCTTGTCCAGCGCGGACATCGGTTCGTCCAGCAACAGCAGCTTGGGCCGCTTGACCAGGCTGCGCGCCAGCGCCACGCGCTGCTGCTGGCCGCCCGACAGCTGGTTCGGCTTGCGGCGCGAATAGCCGGCCATCTGGACCAAGTCCAGCGCTTCAAACACGCGGTCGTGGATTTCGGCGCGGTCCACGCCTTCCTGCTTCAGGCCGAACGCCACATTGGCTTCAACCGTCATGTGCGGGAACAGCGCGTAGGACTGGAACATCATGTTCACGGGCCGGCGGTACGGCGGCACGGCGGTGATGTCCTCGCCGTCCAGCAGGATCTGCCCGGACGTGGCGTCCTCAAAGCCCGCCAGCATGCGCAGCAAGGTGGATTTGCCGCTGCCGGAGCTTCCCAGCAGCGCAAAGATCTCGTTGCGCTTGACGGACAGGTTGACGGAACGCACGGCGACCACATCGCCAAAGATCTTGACCACATCGGACACCCGGACGAATTCGTCCGGGTCGACCGTATGCGGCGCCGAGTAACGGCTATCGCTCATGATGACTTATCTTCCAGACTTTAGCTCGGACCACATCCGGTTTTGCAGGCGTTGAATGTTCAAGGGCAGCGCCTTGATCACATACAAGGTCTTGGAGACCTCAGCCGGCGGATAGATCATGGGGTTCTCGGCCACGTCCTTCACCACGTATTTCCGCGCCTCTTTGTTGGCGTTGGGATAGAACATGGTGTTGGTGATGGCGGCGTGCACCTGCGGCGTTTCGATGTAGTTCATGAACGCCAGGGCTTCTTCAGGATGCGGCGCATCCTTCGGAATGACCATCAGGTCGAACCACGCGGGCGCGCCGCCCTTCGGAATGAAGTAGTTCACTTCATACGACTTCTTGGCTTCTTGCGCGCGCTTGCGAGCGATCATCACGTCGCCCGAAAAACCGTAGACCATGCACAGGTCGCCCACGGCGAGCTCATCGATATAGCCCGACGAACTGAACTGGCGGATGTACGGGCGGATCTGCTTCAAGACATCCAGCGCGGCCTTGTAGTCGTCGGTGTTGGTGCTGTTGGGATCCTTGCCCAGGTACTTCAGCACGGCCGGGAACACCTGCGCGGCTTCGTCCAGCATCGAAATGCCGCACTCTTTCAGCTTGGCGGCATTCTCGGGCTTGAAGATCATGTCCCAGTTGGCCAGGTCTACGTTGTCGCCCATGATCTGCTTGACCTTGGTGACGTTGTAGCCCAGGCCATTGGTGCCGTAGCCCCACGGAATGGCGTGCTCGTTGCCCGGGTCGACCGAGGCGACCAGCGCCATCAGTTCCGGGTCCAGGTACTTCCAGTTGGGAATCTTGGACTTGTCCAGCTTCTGGAACAGCCCGGCCTGGATCTGGCGCGAGGCGTAATGGGTGGAGGGGACAACAACGTCGTACCCCGACTTGCCGGCAAGCAGCTTGGCTTGCAGCGTGTCGTTGCTGTCATAGACGTCATAGCGGACCTTGATGCCGGTTTCCTTTTCGAAACCCGGAATCGTGTCCGGCGCCGTGTATTCGGCCCAGTTGTAGACGTTGACGACCTTGTCCTGCGCGACCGCCGACGATGCCGATGCCGCGACCAACACCGCGCCAAGCGCCCAGCGCATTCCCGCCCTTAGTTCCATTACAAGCCCCCTTGCCGTATGCCGTGTATGTCAGGACTACCAAAAGGCGAAATGATAAAGCCTTTTAGCGATGGCCTGCCCAACTTTAGCGGCGAATTGGCGCATTTGAAGGCTGATCGCGACGGCAACGCCCCTTTGCGGCGGTTCAGGGTTGGACGCCCACGCCCCAAGCCGTCCAGTAGCTGTCGCGCAGCTTCATCCAGAAGCGGTCGCCCTCGTCGCCCGCTACTTTGACGAGCGAGCGGCGCAACCGGTCCAGGTTGCCCTGGCGCTGGCGTTCGGACAGCGCACCGAGCGTGCCGCGGTCGAAATCGATCAGCCAGACGCGGTTGTCGCCACCGATCAGGATATTGAAGGCGTTCAAGTCAGCGTGCCAGACGCCGGCGCGGTGCATGCGGACGATGGCCTGCGCCACCGCGCCCCAGAGCGGCTCGGCCAGCGCGTGGGCCAGCGGCCGCACGCCCGGGATGCGTTCCACCACGATGGCCGCGCGGTAGATCGGGCCTTGGCGCCAGTAGGCGGCGGCCAAGGGCGCCGGCACGTCCAGCCCCTGCGCGCGCATCTCGGCCAGCAAGCGGAATTCGCGGAAGCTGCGGGTGCGATCCTCGCCATTCCAAAGATAGGCGTCGCGGCTGATGCGGGCGATCATGCCGCCGCGCCGGTAGCGCCGCAACACGCCCTGCCAACCCGCGCCCTGCACGAACCAGGCGGCTTGCCGGCCACCCGCGTCCACCGGGCGGGCGCGGTCGCCGTAATGCGACGGGTTGAAAATGTCGGGGCCGGCGTCCGCCAAGCGCGACGCATCGCTCAACATGGCGCCCGCAAGCGGCCCCGCCCAGGACTGGCGCTGCGCGCCGGATCGCGCGTCGACAGCGCGCGCGCCGTCAGCCTTCACGATTGCGCATCCAGTCGGCCACGCCGTAGAAAGATTCCAGCAACCGCTCCACCAGCGCCGGGGCGATGCCCTGGTCTTCCATGGCGCGCCCGATGCAGGTCACCCACTGGTCGCGCTCGACCTGGCCGATGGAAAACGGCAGGTGCCGCGCGCGCAGCCGGGGGTGGCCGAAGCGTTCGATGTAGTGGTCCGGCCCGCCAAAATAGCCGCACAGGAACCAGAACAGCTTGTTGCGCGCCTCGTCCAGGCTGGGGCCGTGGGCGGCGCGCAGTTCTTTCAGGTCGGGCTCCATGTCCATCAGGTCATAGAAACGGTCGACCAGCGCGCGCACGCCGGGCTCGCCGCCAAGAAGGTCAAAAATGCTGCTGGAATTTTCCACAGGTTCGCTAATGGTATGAACGCGGGTCGTCATCAGGTTTCTCGAAGGGTGACCAGGGGCGGCGTGCGCAACACGCCGCGCAGGGCCAGGGCGCCGCCCGCCCAGGCGCCCAACATGCCCGCGCCGATGCCGGTCAGCCACGGCCACAGGCTCAGGGTAATGGTGAAGTCAAACACCTGGGTTGATAGCACCCAGGCAATGGCGGTGGCGCCGGCTGCCGCCAACAGGCCGGCCAGGCCGCCCACCGCCCACAGTTCAATTCGCTGCGAGCGCGCCAATTGCGTGCGCGTGGCGCCCAGCGCCCGCAGCACCGCGGCTTCGCGCATGCGCTCGTCGCGGGTAGCCGTCAGCGCCGCCGACAGCACCAGCACGCCGGCGGCGAGCGTGAACAGAAACAGCAACTGAACCGCCTTGCCCACTTCGTTCAGCACCGACTGCAATTGCTGCAGAATGGCGCTGACATCGAACACGGTCAGGTTCGGAAATTCGCGCACCAGCGCGGGCAGCACCGCCGCTTTTTCAGGCGGCAGGTAAAAGGACGTGATCCAGCTTTGGGGCATGTCGGCCAGCGCGGCGGGGCTCAGGATGGCAAAAAAGTTGACGCGCATCGTATCCCAATCCACCCGCCGGGTGCTGGTGACGGTCGCTTCTACCTGCTGGCCCGCCACGTCGAAGGTCATCTTGTCGCCCAGGTTCAGGCCCAGCGACTTGGCTAGACCCGACTCCAGCGACACCTCGGGCGCCGTCGCGTCCGGGGACAGCCAACGGCCCTGCTCGATCTTGTTGGACGACGGCATCTCGTCGTCATAGGACAGGTTGAACTCGCGGTCCACCAGGCGCTTGGCGCGGGGTTCTTCGTAGTCGTCCGGGCCCACGGGCTTGCCGTTGATGGCGATCAAGCGCCCGCGCACCATCGGCGACAGCGTGATGCCGCCCAAGCCCTCGCGAGCCAGCGCGTCGCTGACGGGTTGGCGCTGGTCGGGCTGCACATTGATCAGGAATCGGTTGGGTGCGTCCGCCGGCATGGTGCGCTGCCAGCCCTGGATCAGGTCGGTGCGCGTCATGGTCAGGAGCAGCAGCGCCATCAGCCCGACGGCCAGCGCGCAAACCTGCGTGATGGTGGCGGCGCGGCGGCGCACCACGCCCGCCAGCGCGAAACGCAGCGCGGGCAGCCCCGAGGCCAAGCCGCGCACACGCGCCAAACCCAGCACGCACAACCACGCCACCAGCGCGAACACGGCGAAGGCGCCCAGAAAGCCCCCCGCCACCACCGCGCCCAGCTTGGCATCACCCGCGAACCACCAGATCAGCAGCGCAAAGCCCGTGGCGCCCACCACGTAGCCGAACGCGCTGCGGGCGCTCAGCGTGTCGGCATCCCGCCGCAGCACGCGGGCGGGCGGCACATGGCGCAGTTGCGCCAGCGCGGGCAAGGCAAAGCCCAGCAACAGCAACAAGCCGGTCAACACGCCTTGCAAGGCGGGAATGGCGGACGGCGCGGGCAGGCTGGTGTCGATCAAGGAACCCAGCAGCATCACCAGCACCTGGTGCACGGCAAAGCCCAGCAGGCAGCCCGCGGCCGATGAAAACAGGCCCACCAGGGCGAACTCCAGCGTCAGCATGCGCGAGATCTGCGATTGCACCGCCCCCAGGCAACGCATGACGGCAATGCCGTCGCGATGCCGGGTCATGTAGCGGCCCGCCGCCAGCGCCACCGCCACGGCGGATATCAGCACCGCCAGCAAGGCAACCAGCGACAGGAAGCGCTGCGCGCGGTCCAGCGTGCGGCGCACCTCAGGCCGGCCCGACTCCAGGGTGGCCACTTTTTGCCCGCGCTTTAAGTTTTGATTCAGCCACGTGGCGTAGCCCGCCACGGCGTCCGGTTGGCCGGCAACCAGCATGGCGTAGCCGATGCGGCTGCCGGGCGCGATCAGGCCGGTAGCCGGCAAGTCGCTGGCGCGCAACAGCACGCGCGGCGCCACGTTGACGAACTGCATCCCGCGATCGGGCTCGTACGTAATGACGCGGTCCACGCGCAGGTGGGCGTCGCCCACGTTCAGCGTGTCGCCCACTTTCAGGTTCAGCAGCGACAGCAGTTGGGCATCCACCCACACCGCGCCCTCGGGCGGGATGTCGCGGGTGACTGCGTCAGGGGCGAACGGGGCCTCGGCCACGCGCAAGGCGCCGCGCAGCGGGTAGCCCGGCTCCACCGCTTTCAATGCGGCCAATTGCGCGCCGTCACCGGCGCCAACCATGGACGGAAACTGCATCGTGCTGGACAGGGTCAGGCCGCGTTCGCGGGCCTGATCCAGAAATGGCGCGGGCACGGGCTCGTCGGCATCCAGCACAAGATCAGCGCCCAGCATCTGGCCGGCGTCGCGTTCCAGCGCCCGGCTGACGCGGTCGGCCAGAAAGCCCACACTGGTCACCGCGGCCACCGCCACCACCAGCGCCAGCACCAACAAGCGCAGCTCGCCCGCCCGGGCGTCGCGCATCATCATCCTGGCGCCCAGGCGCAGGGTGGACCAGAAACCGGGGCGCTTGGCCTGTGACATATCAGGGAAATCCATCATTCATCAATGTTAAAAACCGCCTAAACGGCGTCCGAATCCCGATATCATCCCGGGGCGGGAGGCAACGCCGCCCCTAAAGATACCTAATACCGGAGAAGACAATGCGTAAATCCTGGCTTGCGGCCACGGTTCTGGCCGCCTGCGCGGCCGCCACATCCCTGCCCTCGGCAGCACAAACCACCCTGAAGATGGCCTACGCCCTGTCGACCTCGTCGCACTATGGCGCCGGCGCCGACGCCTTGGCCAAGTCCATCGAGGCCTCCTCGGGCGGGAAGTACAAAGTACAGCAATTCGCCAACAGCGCGCTGGGCGGCGAACGCGAGGTGATCGAAGGCCTGCAGATCGGCACGATCGACCTGGCCATCGTTTCGACAGGCGCCACCCTGAATTTTGTTCCCGAGACGGGGGTTTTCGATATCCCCTTCCTGCTGCGCGACCTGCCGCACGCCCGTGCCGTGCTGGACAGCAAGATCGGTCAGGACATGCTGGCCAAGTTTCCCAGCCGCGGCATCATCGCCCTGGCCTGGGGCGAACAGGGCTTTCGCCACCTGACCAACAACGTGCGTCCGGTCAAGACCCCGGCTGATGCCAAGGGCCTGAAGATCCGCACCACGGAAAACCCCATCCACATCACGGCTTTCCGCCAGATCGGCATTCTGCCCACGCCCATGGCCTGGCCCGAAGTGGCCACCGCCCTGCAGCAAGGCACCATCGACGGCCAGGAAAACCCGTTGTCGGTGATCACGTCGGCCAAGCTGTCGCAAATGCAAAAGTACCTGTCCTTGACCGGCCACGTGTACGGCCCGGCGCTGGTGCTGATGTCGGCCAACGTCTATGAAGGTTTGTCGGCCGCCGACAAGGCCAACTTCGACAAGGCCGGCAAGGAATCGGCCATGGCCATGCGCGCCTACGTCGACAACATCGAGAAGACCGGTGTCGAGCAGTTGAAGAAGGAAGGCATGCAGGTGACCGAAGTGGACCGCGCCGCGTTCGCCGCCGCTGTCGAGCCCGCCTACCCCGAGTACTACAAGAAGTTCGACAAGAAGCTGATCGACGCGATCCGCGACACCAAGTAAGCCGGCGCTGCCCCCACGGGGCATACCGCCTTGAGCGGCGGGATCCTGATCCCGCCGCTTGCCGTTTTCCATCCTATGCGCCCATCGCTATCGGGATTCATCATGCGTTTGCTTTGCGCTTTCGACCGCGGCCTGTTCAAGCTGGTCTCGGTTCTTGCCCAACTCTTGATGGTGGCCGCCGCGGCCGCCGCCTTCTACCAGGTCATTGCCCGCTTCATCCTGCAATCGCCCGCCGACTGGAGCGAGGTGCTGACCCGCGCCCTCCTGATCTGGACCGTGCTGCTGGGTGTGGCGCTGGCCTTTCGCCATGGCGCGATGATCAGCGTGGAGCTGCTGCGCAACCTGTTGGGCGGAAAGAAGCGGCGCGTGCTTGAAGCCGTGATCGGGCTGATCTGCGCCAGCTTCCTGGGCTTTCTGGCCTGGATTGGCGGCAACATGACCTATCGGGTGCGCTTCCAGAACGTACCCAGCCTGGATATTTCGATTTCGTGGATCTATCTGGCGATCCCCGTTGGCGCGACGCTTGCCGCCATCGCCGTGCTGGCCCGCTGGTGCGCGGGCGAAGAAGACGACGTGCCGGTGCGCAACGACGCGCAAGGCTAAGCCGCCCCCAACGAACCTACGCAGCAGAACTCGCCATGTCTCAATTAATGATTGTCTCGATGCTGATCTTCTTCGGGCTGTCGGTACCGGTCGCCGTGTCGATCGGTCTGGCCAGCCTGGCGGGAGTCGGCAGCTCCGGCCTGCCCTGGGTGGTGGTGGCGCAGCAGTTGTACGCCGCGCTGGACAAGTACCCACTGGTCGCCATTCCCTTCTTCATCCTGGCCGGCAACCTGATGGAAGCCGGCGGCATTTCCGAACGCATGGTGGAATTCGCCAAGAGCGTGGTGGGCGGCATCCAGGGCGGCCTGGCCTGCACCTGCGTGCTGACCTGCATGATTTTCGCGGCGGTGGCCGGTTCCAGCGTGGCGACCACATTCGCCGTGGGCGCCATCCTGATCCCCGCGATGATCCGCCACGGCTACCCTGCCCCCTTCGCCGCGTCGCTACAGGCCAGCGCGGCGGAACTCGGCGTGATCATCCCGCCGTCGATTCCGATGATTCTGTATGCCGTGTCCACCGACACATCGACCGGCGAGCTGTTCATTGCCGGCGTGATGCCCGGCATCCTGATCGGCGTTGCGCTGATGTTCTACGTGTGGTTCTACGCCAAGCGCAACAACCTGGGCAAGCGCGACGGCGAAGGCCGCCTGCCGCTGTGGCCGGCGTTCAAGAACGCCTGGCTGGCGCTGATGATGCCCGTCATCATCCTGGGCGGCATCTATGGCGGCGTGTTCACGCCCACCGAAGCGTCGGTGGTGGCGGTGATGTACGCGGTGGTAGTGGGCAAGTTCATCTATCGCCGCCTGAGCTTCAAGCAACTGTCCGTGACGCTGCACAAGTCGGTGGTGTCCACCGCCGTGATCATGTTCGTGATCGCGAACGCGGGCGTGTTCAGCTTCCTGCTCAACCGCGCCGGCATCCCCGACGCGCTGGGCACGTGGCTGTCGCAGATCTTCGATACGAAGTTCACGTTCCTGATGGGTGTGAACGCGGCGCTGTTCCTGATCGGGATGTTCATCGAAACGTCCGCGTCCATCGTGGTGCTGGCGCCCTTGCTGCTGCCGGTGGCCTTGAAGTTCGGCGTGGAACCGGTGCACTTCGGCATCATCATGGTGGTCAACCTGGCGCTGGGCATGATCACGCCGCCGTTTGGGGTCAACCTGTTCGCGGCGTCAGCGGTGGCCAAGCTGCCGCTTGAGCGCTTGATCAAACCGCTGATTCCGTTTGTGGGGGTGGTGATCGGCTGCCTGCTGGTGATCACGTATTGGCCCGGCTTGTCGTTGGGCCTGCGAGATATGGTCTACGCGAAATAGTCGGGTATCGGGGTGGGCCCGGCTCCCACCCGATACTCGCCGCTATGCCGCCACCGCCCGGTCCCATCGAACCGCGTGGCAGCGCAGTTGGCGTCCCGCCACCCGGCTGACTTCGGGCACCTCCACCCGGCATTCGTCCCTGGCCTCCGGACAGCGCGGGTGAAACGTACACCCCGAGGGCGGCTGGATCGGGTTGGGCACTTCGCCACCCATGGGCTCCCGGTCGCGCCGGGGGTCTTCCAGGTCGGGAATCGTGTCCAGCAGCATGCGCGTGTACGGATGCTGCGGGGATTCAAAC
Organism: Achromobacter sp. JUb104; assembly: GCF_024806975.1. Taxonomy (NCBI): domain Bacteria; kingdom Pseudomonadati; phylum Pseudomonadota; class Betaproteobacteria; order Burkholderiales; family Alcaligenaceae; genus Achromobacter; species Achromobacter sp. JUb104. The sequence goes on from NZ_JANUEY010000003.1 coordinate 48,937, forward strand.
AACTGATCCGCCGCGGCCTGTTCCACGATCCTGCCCAGATACATCACCGCCACGCTATCGGACACGTGGCGCACCACCGACAGGTTGTGGCTGATGAACACATACGTCAGCCCGAATTCCTTTTGCAGATCGCCCATCAGGTTCAGGATCTGCGCCTGCACCGACACGTCCAGCGCGGACGTCGGCTCGTCGCACACCAGGAATTCCGCCTCGGTCGCCAGCGCCCGCGCGATCGAAATGCGTTGCCGCTGCCCGCCCGAGAACTCATGCGGAAAGCGGCCCGCGTCGCTGGCGGACAGGCCCACCAGTTCCAGCAGCTCGTCCACGCGGCGGCGCGTGTCCGCCGGCGTTTGGCGCAGGCCCAGCGTGATGATGGGCTCGGCCACGATGTTGCCGACGCGCCAGCGCGGGTTCAGGCTGGCATAGGGATCCTGGAAAATCATTTGCGGATGCAGCACGCCGCCCGATCGGTTGCGGCCATATTCCAGCTTGCCGCGCGTGGGCGCGACCAGGCCCACCAACAGCTTGGCCAGTGTGGATTTTCCGCAGCCCGATTCGCCCACGATGCTCAGGGTGGTGCCTCGCGGCACCGCCAGCGACACACCATCCACCGCCTTCAGCGTTTGCTCGGCTTGGCGCGACAGCGTGCGTTCCAGCCAGGGCGGCGACACATCGAACCAGCAGGCCAGGTCGTCGGCCCGCAGCAGCACATCGTCGTTACGCGGCATGAGCCACTCCTTCCTGATGCAGCCAGCAAGCGCTGACCGTGGCGCCCGAAGGCGATGCCGCCAGGGGCGGGCGAGTCTGGGTGCAGCGCGGCCCCGCGTGCGCGCAACGCGGGTGGAACGCGCAGCCGGTGGGCATGGCGTGCAGGCGCGGCATGGCCCCGTCGATCTGGTTCAAGCGCGCCGCGCGGTGGCGCAGGCCGGGTATGGCGTTCATCAAGCCCTGCGTGTACGGGTGGCCGGGGCGGCGCAACACGTCCAGCACCGGGCCGATTTCCACAATGCGGCCCGCGTACATCACCGCCACGCGATCCGCGGTTTCAGCAATCACACCCATGTCGTGCGTGACCAGCAGCACGGCCGTGCCCTGCTCGCGGCACAGCCGGCGCAGCAGCGCGGTGATCTGCGCCTGCACCGAGACGTCCAGCGCGGTCGTGGGTTCGTCCGCGATGATCAGCGCGGGGCGCGCCGCCAAAGCCAGCGCGATGACCACCCGTTGCCGCATGCCGCCGGAAAACTGATGCGGATAGTGGTCGATACGCTTGTCAGCCGCGGGGATGCCCACAGCCTGCAAGAGTTCAAGCGCGCGGGCGCGGGCGGCCGTGGCGGAGCCCTTGTCGTGGTGGCGGATGGTTTCGACCAACTGGTCGCCCACGGTGAACAGCGGGTGCAGGCTGGTCAGCGGGTCCTGGAAAATCGCGCCGATCTCTTTGCCGCGCAAACGCTGGCGCGCCTTGGGCGGCAGGTTGTCGATGCGCTTGCCGGCCAGATGAATCTCACCCGCGCCCAAGCGCCCGGGCGGCTCCAGCAAGCCGATCACCGCCATACCGGTCAGGGACTTGCCCGCGCCGGACTCGCCCACCATGCCCAGGATTTCGCCGGGCTGGATATCGAAACTGATGTCGCGCGTGGCCACCAGCGTGCCGTGGCGCGTGGGAAATTCAACCGACAGGCCACGCACCGACAAGGTCGGAATGGCGGCGGGCGGCGGCGCGGTGTTGGGTACGACTGCCATCATGACGGGCTCCTTGCGGGACGCGGATAGCTGGAAGAAAAAATCTGTTCGACCGGAGGATGGCCCCAGGTGCGGTCGGGGTAGCGCGCCACCAGGCCGTCAAACTGCGACTGCGCCTGCTCTTGCGCCAGGCGGGCGTCAAAGCCGGGAATGCGGCCATCCACCATGACGAAGCGCCCATCGATGATGACCTGCGACACGTCGCGGCCGCTGCCGCTGATCATCAAGGTCTGGATCGGGTCGATCATCTGGCCATTGCGATCGTGCGAAAAATCAAAGACGACGATGTCGGCCTTGGCGCCCACGGCCAGGCGGCCCAGGTCCGGGCGGCCCAGCGCATCGGCGCCGCCGACCGTGGCCGCGTCGTAATAGTCTTCGGCGCGCACCGCCTCGGTGGCCCCTTCCGCCACCCGGCACAGCATCATGCCAACCTGCATGTTCTGCACCATGTCGGGCGGCCAGGTGTCGGTGCCCATGCCGATGTTGATGCCCAGCTTGCGATAGCTTGCGAACGAGGCCAGCGCGGCGCCATGCCGCGCGGACACCAGCGGGCAATGCACGATGCTGGCGCCCGCGTCGCGGATGATTTCAAGATCTCGGCCCGGGCGCGAAATGTGGCGCGAGCCGGACACATACGTGCCGTGCGGCAGCAAGGCGCGTGGCGATAGAAAGTCCAGGCTTTGCAACCATTCCGGCGGGCTCATGCCGTGCTGTTCCAGCACCAGGTCGTATTCCAGGCGCGACTGGCAGCAATGCAGCCGGATCGGGATTTCGCGTTCGCGCGCGGCGGCGGCCGATGCGCGCAGCAGGTCCGGCGTACAAGTTTCGATGCGGTCGGGCGCAAGCATCGCGCGGATGCGGCCGTTGTAGCGGCTGTCGTAGCGGTCATCGATGTCGTCGCAAAACGCCAGCGCCTCGGCCAGTCCGGCCATGCCGCGCGCTTCGTCGTAGTGGCAGCGGATCTTGCCCTCGGCATCCACATAGGTGTGCCCGCTGCGGTAAGCCGGTCCCAGGTAGACACGCAGGCCCAGTTCCCCCGCCGCATTGGCGGCCGACAGGAACTCGTCGCGGGTTTCACCCCAGACCCGGTAGAACAGCGACGCGATGGGCAAGGCTGTGGTGATGCCATTGCGGATCAACTGCGCGAAGGCATAGCGCTTCTGGAACGCCAGCTCTGCGGCCGAGTACATCTCGTACGGCCCCTGCTTCATATAGGTCTCGGGCCAGATGCGGCCCTTTTGCCAAGCGGGGGAATTGTCGAAACCCAGGATGGTGGTGTCCAGGTCCGACAAGGCGTCCAAGTCCACGAAGCCTGGCCCGATCACCGCGCGGCCGTAGTCGTGGCGGCGCGCGACGGCCCCGGGATACCGGTGGCCCACATACAGGATGCGATCGCCTTCAAAGACGAGCTCGCCGTTTTCGTACAGGCAGTGCCGCCCGTTTTCGTGGCCCACCACCCAGCGGGCAGTGAGCAGGATGGGGCCTTCGGCGGCGGGCATCACGGCGCGCTCACCAAGGCGCGCCCATCACGCGCCACGACGCGGCCGCGCTTGACGACCAACTTGCGTACCGGCCGTGCCACGATGGCTTCGGCCACGGTTTCGGCGTCCACCAGCACGAAGTCGGCGTGGCAGCCCGGGGCCAGGCCGTAGTCCGCCAGCTTCATCACGTGCGCGTTGCCATAGGTGGCCACGTCCAGCGCCATCGCCAGTTCGTCGTCGCGGCGGAAGTTGTTGCGCAGGCCCACCAGCATGGTGCGTTCCAGCATGTCGGGCTTGCCGTAAGGCCCCCAGGTATCGCGCATGCCGTCGTTGCCGGTACAGACGGTGACACCGGCCGCGCGCAGCCGCGCCACGTTGGGCACGGGGCGCGAGGCCGAACCCGTCGTCATGATGTGTACGCCCGCTTGCAAGAGCCCATCCGTCAGCGCCTGCACCGCCTGCGTGTCGGGCATGCCCAGGCAGAACGAATGCGACAAAGTGACCTTGCCCTGCATGCCCAGCGCCAGCACGCGATCGATGGTCATCTGCATCGAAAACGCGCCCAGCTCGCCCGCTTCGTGCAGGTGGATGTCGATGGGCTTGCCGTGCTTGTCGGCCAGCGCAAAGATGGCGTCCAGATGGCCCTTGGGGTCGCGGTCCATGCCGGCCGGGTCCAGCCCCCCCACCACCTCCGCCCCCATGCGCAGCGCTTCGTCCATCAGTTCCAGCGTGCCGGGCCGGATCAACAGGCCGCTTTGCGGAAACGCCACCAGTTCCACGTCGATCTGGTCGCGGTACTGCTCGCGGGCACGCAATACACCTTCAATGGCGGCCAGGCCGATGTCGGTATCCACGTCCACGTGGCTGCGGATGTGGCTGGTGCCATCCGCAATCGACATCACGATCTGCCGCGCCGATTGCCGGTACGGGTCAATGCCCAGGCGCTTTTTCTCGGCGCGTTCGTTCTCGATCTTGTCGATCAGCCTCGGGCCGACCTCGTTGCGGTACCAGGGCATGCCGTACATCGTCTTGTCCAGATGCGCGTGGGCGTCGATCAGCCCCGGCAGCATCAGCGCGCCGCCCCCGTCCACCACCGGCACGCCCTCGGGCGCCGCGCCTCCCAGCGCCTGGATGCGGCCGTCGCGCACCAGCACCGTGGTGAGTTCCCCGCCGGCGGGGCGGACCTGGGTGTACAGCGTTGCGTTTTCCATGCTTGACCTCGATTGAAGATGCGCCTTCAGCGCAGACGGGGGTTGAGCGCATCGCGCAGCCAATCGCCCAGCAGGTTCACCACCAGCACGATCAGACTCAAATACAGCGCGGGGAAGACCACCACCCACCACTGCCCCGAAAAAAGAAACTGGTTGCCCAGGCGAATCAGCGTGCCCAGCGACGGTTCGGTCGGCGGCATGCCCACGCCCAGAAAGCTCAGCGTGGCTTCGATAAGCACCGCCAGCCCCAGGTTCAGCGTGGCCGTCACCATCACCGGCGTCAGCGTATTGGGCAGGATGTGCGTCAGCATGATGCGCAACGGACTGACCCGGATCAGCCGCGCCGCCTGCACGTATTCCTTGCCGCGTTCCACCAGCGCCGAGGCGCGCACCGTGCGGGCGTACTGCACCCAGTTGGTCATGGAGATGGCCAGGATGAGGATCACCGCCGACAGCGTTTCGCGCAGGCCGGGGGGCAGCAATTGGCGGAACACCGCCGTCACCAAAATGGCGACAAGAATCGTGGGAATGCTGAGCAGGGTGTCGCCCACCCGCATCAGCGCGTTGTCGATCCAGCCGCCGAAATAGCCGGCCGCCAGCCCCACCAGCAGGCCGATTGCCAAGGACAGCACCACTGTTGCCAGCCCGATGGCAAGCGACATGCGCGAGCCATACAGAATGGCCGACCACACGTCGCGGCCCTGCGTATCGGTGCCCAGCAGGAATTGCGGGTCGGCGCCTTCCACCCAGAACGGCGGCAGTTCGGCGTTCAGCAGGTCCAGCTGCGCCAGGTCGTAGGGGTTCTGCGGCGCGATCCACGGCGCAAACACCGCCAGCAACACCACGGCCAGCAGCACGATGCCCGCGCCCATCGCCACGTAATCGTTGCGCAGGCTCCACCACAAGTCGCTTTGCAGGAAGCGGGACATCCGGCTTTGCGCGCCGCCCGAAAAGGGATTAGTGAGCATTGCCGCCTCCTTTGACGTGCTGGCTGCGCAGGCGAGGGTCAACCACGCCATACATCATGTCCACCAACGTGTTCAGGGTAACGAAGATGAAAGACACGATCACCAGATAGGCGGCCATGACGGGAATGTCCACGAACATGACCGATTGAATGAACAGCAGCCCCATGCCGGGCCACTGGAACACGGTTTCCGTGATCAGCGCGAAGGCGATCAGGTTGCCGATCTGCATGCCCGTGACCGTGATGACGGGCATCAGACAGTTGCGCAGCGCCAGCCGAAAGTGCACCACGCGGTCGGGCAAACCTCGGGCACGGGCAAACTTGATGAACTCCGTGCGCAGCGTTTCCAGCATCTCGGCCCGCACCAGCCGCATGATCAGCGTGATCTGGAACAGCGCCAGGGTAATGGACGGCAGCACCAGCGCGGCGCGGCCCGACGGCGTCAACAAGCCGGTGGACCACCAGCCGATCTTCACCGTCTCGCCCCGGCCAAAGCCGGGCAGCCAGCCCAACTGCACCGAGAAGATCAGGATCAGCATGATGCCCACCACGAAGCTGGGCAGCGAAATACCCAGGATGGACACGAACTGCAAGGCCTGCGCCAGGCGCGACTTGCGGTAGATGGCGGTGAGCACGCCCAGCGGCACGCCGATCACAAGCGACAGCAGCGTGGCCATCATCACCAGCTCGAACGTGGCGGGAAAGCGTTCGGCCACCAGCGCGAACACGTCTTGCTGGTTGCGGTACGAAATACCGAATTCGCCCTGCACCGCGTTGGTGACGAAGTTGACGTACTGCATGCCCATCGAGGCGTTCAGCCCCAGGCGCTCGCGCAGTTCGTCGCGCTGCGTCTGCGAGGCTTGCTCGTTGAGCATCATGTCGACGGGGTCGCCGACAAAACGGAAGATCACGAAGGCCAGCAACGCCACCGCCAGCATCACGCCAGCCGCGTTGAAGACCCGTCTAACAATGAATGCCAGCATGTGCGGCCTCCTTCAGACCTGATGTCGGACTTTGAAACGCCACGCCCATCGCGGAGCGCAGCGTTCCCCCTGAACGCGCGCTACTGCATGCGCACGGTCCACAGACGCGCCTTGTTGTCCGGCATTTGCAGCACGTCGCCCACCTTGTCGCCCACGGCCCAGGCCATGGGCTGCTGGTGCAGCGGCAGGAAGCGCACATCGTCATGCAGGGTCTGCAAGGCCTCGGCCATCATCTGGATGCGCTTGGCGCGGTCCATCTCGGCCGCGGCCGCGTCAATCTTGGCGTCCAGCGCGGCATCGCCCCACTGGCCCCAGTTGAAGACGCCGGCAGGGCCGGTGCGGCTATGCATCACTTGCAGCAAGATCGACAGCGCATCGATCTGCGGCTCGTTGGCCCAGCCGTGGATGGTGATGTCGAACTCGCCGCGCGAGCGCTTGGGGTTCTGCAACGAACGGGGGCCGCTGGCCAGCGAGGCCTTCACGCCGATCCGCGCCCACATCGACGCCGCCGCCTGGCACAGCTCTTCCTCGTTCACGAACATGTCGTTGGAACACAGCAGCGACAAGGTGAAGCCGTTGGGATAGCCCGCTTCGGCCAGCAGCGCCTTCGCCTTGGCCGCGTCAAACGGCAAGCGCGTTTCCTGCTTGGCCTCGTAGCCGGGAATGGACGGCGCCACCAGCGCGCCCGTGGTGCGCGACAGGCCGCGCATCACGCGCTTTTGCAGCAGGTCGGGCGACAGGGCCATGTACAGGGCCTGGCGTACGCGCACGTCTTTCAGCGGGTTCTTGTCGGTGATGTTCGACCCGACGAGCTTGTCGCCCAGGTTGAAGCCGAAGTACAGCGTGCGCAGTTCGGTGGCCGCCAGCACCTTCACGTTGGACGCGGCGCGCAGGCGGTCCAGATCCTGCAAGGGCGCGTTTTCGGTGAAGTTGATATCGCCCGACAGCAGCGCCGCCACACGCGTCGGCGCGGACGCGATGGGCGTGAATTCAATGCGGTCCAGGTTGTGACGGGGCTTGTCCCACCAGTCTTTGTTCACGACCAGCACGGTGCGCGTGTCGGGCCGGTACGACTCCACCTTGAAGGGGCCGGTGCCATTGGCGTGGTGCGTGGCGTAGCCTTCGATGTTCTTGGCGGCGTCGGTCGGCTTGGTGCTGTTGTTGTCCACCAGCCACTGGCGGTTGAAGATGAAGATGTTGGTCAGGTCGTTCAGCATCAGCGGATACGGATGCGTCATTTCGATGTCGACGGTGTAGTCATCCACCTTCTTCACGGCCTTGAAGGCCGGCAGGTTGCCCTTCAGCGGCGAGGCATCGTCGGACACGCGGGTCATCGAGGCCACGACGTCGTCCGCCGTGAACGACGCGCCGTTGTGGAACTTCACGCCCTGGCGCAGCTTGAAGCGCAACACGGTGGGCGACGTGGCTTCCCAGGATTCGGCCAGCGCCGGGGTGATGTTGAACTTGTCGTCGTAGCGGATCAGCGCTTCGTACACATGGTTTAGGAACGCCAGATTGAAGGTGCTGCCGTAGGAATACGGGTCCAGCGAATCCAGGTCGCGCGCGGCGCCCCACTTCAGCGTGTTGGCGGCCGAAGCCCCGGTAATTGCCGACAGCGCGATCACGGCGCCGGCGGTCCATTTAAGCAACGTCTTCATGGCTGCAACTCTCCCTTGTCTATCGATCTGTGGTTTGTGATGTGTGGTTTGCGGCTTGCGGTCTGCGGCTGCACCCCGGCCTGGCCTGGCGCCATGGGCATGGCGGCTGTGCCAGGAAGGCGGATCAGGTCCACGCGCACTGGCGTTGCACCCGATCCAGCGATGCCAGGGCCAGCACCTGCGCCAGCGCGGCGCGGTAGGAATCGATGACCGGCACGGCGGGCCGGCGCGTCAGCACCGGCAGATAACCCGCCAGCGCGGCGCCCGCCACGATGATGACGTCGGCGCCTTGCGCCACGGCGGCGTCCAGCGCCAGGCTGACCTGGGCGGCCGACTCCGGCGTTTGCGACACGTAGTCCAGCGCATTGCCGGGCAAGGCGATGATGGCGGCGCAGCGGGCTTCCAGCCCGAGCTGGCGGATCTGTTCGCGCAGCATGCCCGGCCAGCGCTGGCCGACCGTGACGATGGCGTAGCGGTCGCCCCGCTGCATGGCGGCCATGATGGACGCTTCGGCCATGCCGACGACGGGCACGGTCAGGCATTCGCGCACCGCGCCGATACCGGGTTCGCCAAAACAGGCCAGCAGGCAGGCGTCAAAGGGCGCGTCGGCCAGGGCCACCTCGCGCTCCACGGTTTCCAGCACGGCATGGGCGGCCACCGCGGCCTCGACCCGGCTGGCGATATAGGGCGGCCCGAACACGGCGGTCACGGCGTGTATGTGCGCGGCGCCGCCAAGAAAGCTGTGCGCTTGCGCGGCAAGGCGGTCCGTCAGGCTGGACGTAGTGTTGCCGTTGACCACCAGCAGGCGGTACGGCGTGAAGGCGGGCCGGTCCGGGGACACGGCGTCGGGCATGGCTGACATGAAACAAACCTCGGCAAGTTTGTATACGAAACAGGTCAACAACTCACTGAGTAGTTGGAGATTTTGTATAAATGTTTGTATACGATTTATGCCGACAATGTACGCGCCTCAGGCCAGGCTTCAAGCTATCGCTAACCCTTAGCGGCGTTGTACTATGCTTGCTTACGCCCCGCGCAGCGCGGTGCCGCGGGTTCCGTGGCCCCTATGCATTACAAAAATACGCGCAGGTCCAGGAGCCAAGGAAGAAGATGAAACCTCTCGCGCCATCGGCCAACGAGCCCCCGAAGAAAGACGTAAATCGCAGCGAAATCGTATACATAAATTTGCGCCGCGCCATCATCGAGCAGGCCCTGCTGCCCGGCGACAAGCTGCCGGAAGACATCATCGGTGAACGCTTCGGCGTCAGCCGCACCATCGTCCGCAGTGTGTTGACGCGCTTGTTCAGTGAAGGCTTGGTCGACCTGCGCCCCAATCGCGGCGCGGCGGTGGCGCGCCCCAGCCTGGAAGAAGCGCACGACATCTTCGAAGCGCGCCGCTGCCTGGAACGCGACGTCGCCCGGCGGCTGTTGCAACACATCACCGAAGCCGGGCTGACACGCCTGGCACGGCATGTGGAAGAAGAGGAAGCGGCCCGCAAACGCAACAGCACGAATGAATCCATCCGGCTGTCGGGCGAATTCCACATCTTGATGGCCGAACTATCGGGCAACGCGGTCTATGCCCGCTACGTGAACGAAATTGTGTCGCGCTGCTCGCTGATCCTGGCGCTTTACGGACGGCCGCATTCCAGCGAATGCGCGGTCAGCGAACATATGGAAATTGTGGAAGGCCTGCGCGCGCGTGACGAAAAGCACGTGCTGCATCTGCTTGAACACCATCTGGAATCCGTCACCGCGCGGGCGCTGCTGAGCACCGACGGAACGGGCGTGCGCGATATCCGCAAGATTCTGGATCGCTACGGCACGTGATGCGCACGCGCGCGGCGTAGCCTCAAGCCCGCCCGATGGGCGAGCCACTTTCCCCACGAATGAGAAAAGCGCCCGGTTGGGGCGCTTTTTCGTTCCGGGACTTAGATTTCGCGTTCTTCCGTCTTGAGGTTGTTGTCGCGAGCGAAATCCACCACGAACTTGTACGCCAGCGGTTCCAGGTCGCGCAAACGCAAGTCGACCACGATTCCGCGCACGCCGTCGATAACGACGGGCAGCACATAAGGCGAATAGGTGAGGTGGTTACCGGCACAGCCGGCGGGCCGGAACTGAGCCATTACGCCAGCGAGCCGCTCCGCCCAATCGCTGGGGCGGAATCGGCTACCGCTTTCGGTAACGCCATGAATTACGAATTGTCTGACGCTAGTTGCCATGAGTTCTTCACTACAGCGCGCCTTTCACGAAAGCCGGATCTTCGGCGTGATCAAACATGCGCCCTGCGCCGCGAATTGTATATGATTGATCCTTTGCTCTCTTCCAAAAGCCGATTCCGCCCCGCTTTCGCCTGGGGATTCATCGAATCAAGGACCGGCTTTTTGGTCATCCCCCAGGAGGATCCGCAATGACCTCGCCTCTGGCCAATATCTACGCTCGCCTGCCGGTTGCGTTTTCGCACGGCCAGGGCGTATGGCTGTGGGATGCAAACGGGCGCAAATACCTGGACGCGCTGGCCGGCATTGGCGTTTCCTGCCTGGGCCACGCGCATCCGAAGCTGGTGGCCGCCATCAGCGAGCAAGCGGCGCGCGTCATCCACACGTCCAACATCTACGACATTCCCCAGCAAGAGGCGCTGGCCGCCCGCTTGACGGCCTTGTCCGGCATGCGGGAAGTGGCGTTCTGCAATAGCGGATCGGAAGCGAACGAAGCCGCCATCAAGCTGGCGCGCTATTACGCCTACCAGCAAGGCAACAAGCACGCCCACATCATCACCATGGATTCGTCCTGGCATGGCCGCACGCTGGCCACGCTGGCGGCCACTGGCAGCGAGAAGGCGCGCAAGGGCTTCGAACCGCTGCCCACCGGCTTCATCCAGGTGCCCTACAACGACCTTGCCGCCGTGCGCGCGGCCGGCGACGCCGAAGAGCGCACCACGGCGGTGCTGCTTGAAGTGCTGCAAGGCGAAGGCGGCATCCGCCCGACCGACATCACGTACCTGCAAGCGCTGCGCCAACTTTGCACCGAACGCGGCTGGCTGCTGATGATCGACGAAGTGCAATCCGGCATCGGGCGCACCGGCAAATGGTTCGCGCACCAATGGGCCGACATCAAGCCCGACGTCATGACGCTGGCCAAGGGTCTGGCGGGCGGCGTGCCCATCGGCGCGATGCTGGCGGCCGGCCCCGCGGCGGGCGTCTTCACGCCGGGCAGCCACGGCACCACGTTCGGCGGCGGGCCCTTGGTCTGCGCGGCCGGCCTGGCCGTGCTGGACACGCTGGAATCCGACAAGCTGCTGGACAACGCCCACACCGTGGGCAGCTATCTGCAGGACGCGCTTGCCGCCGCCTTGGCGGGCACCGCCGGCGTGACCGAGGTACGTGGCCGTGGCCTGATGCTGGGTATTGAGCTGGCGCGCCCCTGCGGCGTGCTGGCGCTGCGCGCCCTGGAAGCGGGCCTGCTCATCAACGTCACCCGCGACCGCGTGGTGCGTCTGCTGCCCCCGCTGATCCTGAACAAGCAAGAGGCGGACCAGATCGTCGCCACCCTGGTCCCGCTCATCCAACAGTTTCTGGCTGAAAATTCATCATCCCTGTCCCGACCCGGCGTTGAGCCTGGCCGGGCCCAATGACCTGCGACAACACCATGACTCCTCCCACGACTCAAAACGGCCCGTTGCGGCATTTTCTTCAGTTCAAGGACTTCTCGCCCGCGGAAATCGCCTACGTGCTGGACCGCGCTCGCATCATCAAGGAAAAGTTCAAGCGCTACGAACCCCACATGCCGCTGCACGACCGCACGCTGGCGATGGTGTTCGAAAAAGCCAGCACCCGCACCCGCGTCTCGTTCGAAGCCGGCATGTACCAAATGGGCGGGTCGGTCATCAACCTGACCTCGAATGACTCGCAACTGGGCCGCTCGGAGCCCATCGAAGACACGGCGCGCGTTATCTCGCGCATGGTCGACATCGTCATGATCCGCACGTTCGAGCAAACCCGCATCGAGCGCTTCGCGTCGCACTCGCGCGTGCCCGTCATCAACGGTCTGACCAACGAATTCCACCCCTGCCAGATCCTGGCCGACATCTTCACCTACATCGAACATCGCGGCCCCATCGCGGGCAAGACGGTGGCCTGGGTGGGCGACGCCAACAACATGGCGTACACCTGGCTGCACGCGGCCGAGATGCTGGGCTTTACGCTGCATGTGTCCACGCCCGCCGGCTACGAGCTCGAAGCGTCCCGCATCGGCACGCCTTCGGACAAGGTGCTGCGCCAGTTCAAGGACCCCATGGAGGCCTGCCAGGGCGCGCACCTGGTCACGACCGACGTCTGGACCAGCATGGGCTACGAAGCCGAGAACGAAGAGCGCCGCGCGGCGTTTGCGGACTGGTGCGTGGACGCCGAAATGATGGCCGCCGCCGACGAGCAAGCCGTCTTCATGCACTGCCTGCCGGCCCACCGTGGCGAAGAAGTCACCGGTGAAGTCATCGACGGCCCGCAAAGCGTGGTCTGGGACGAAGCCGAAAACCGCCTGCACGTGCAAAAAGCACTGATGGAATTCCTGCTACTCGGGCAAGTGTGACCCGCGCGGCGGTTCACACCGTGGATGGGTCAACCGCGCGACGGTACCGGCCACAGAGCCACCCCCGATCGCGCGCAACCCATCACCCCGCGCAAATAACCGCCCCCTCACCGCAACCCACGCTCCCACCCCGCAACAGCCTCCACCACCTCTTGCGGCTTCTCCGGCACCAACGCGTGCCCAGCCCCCCCGATCACCACCACCGACACGCGACCACCAAACTCATCGCGAATCTCGTTCCGGGTCGCAGGCGGCTTGAACAAATCAAGTTCAGCCTGCAAATCCAGCAAGGGCTTGTCCCCGCCCGACCACCAATCAGACTGCCGCGTGGCCTTGCCCGCCATCCGCTGACTCTCGCTTACCTGGGGATACCAACCATTCAGCCAAACACGCGCATCGTTACCCGGCGCAAAAAACGCATGCTGGATAGACGTCAAGCGCTCGCCATCCGACAGCGACAAATTCGCGCTGCGATCCACGTGTTCGCTCAAGCCCTTGGGATACTGCTTGGCCGCGGCCGCCACGATCACCACGCCGCGCACCAGTTCAGGGTGATCCACCCCCGTCGTACGCGCCACCCAATTTCCAAAAGCGTGGCCCACCATCACCACCGGCTGGCGCGCCACGTTACGGATCACCGCGGCCTGGTCATCGGCCAGGTCATGCAGCGTGATGCCCGACATGGGCCCGGTGCTGCCGCCGATACCGCGCGGCTGCGGACGCAGCACGCGGTAGCCGGCCTGCACGAAACGTTCGGCCAGTTCATCGAAATCCTGCGCGCCGCGCCCGCGCGACGGCAACAGCACCAGCGCGGGCCCCTGCCCTTGGTCCAGCACTTCGATGGTGGCGCCGTTCCCCACCAGCACGTTGACGCGCTTGGGCGCATCGGCCAGCGCCGGCGACACCGCGGCGAACGCGCAGGTGATCGTCAGGCCGGTCAGCAGTTGCTTCATCATCATGTCTCCTTGCCGGCATTCCACCGGCTTGGCATTCACAGGATTTTCTTGAACATCGTGCGGCGCGTATTGCGAAACGATGGCCGCACGCGGCTGCTCCAGTCCGTGGCGCGCACGGCCAGCCACGGCGGGCTGCCGAAGGTTTCGCGGGTGTGCAGGTCGTAGCAGGCCAGATATCGCGGCGATTCATCGCGGCATTCGTAGCGCATCGCGCGCACCGTACCCGGCACCGACGCCAGGCCGGGTAGATGTTCCTGGTCATACCAGGCGTTCAAGTCCGCCTCGGCGTCGGGCAGTACATCGGTTTCCACGATGTAGTGCCACGGCGCATCCTGGCCGGCGGAGGCACCGGCCAAGTCCAGAGTCTGATGCAACACACGCGCCCGGGCGCCTGGAAAGTGCTCGGCCAGCCGCGCCTGGATTTCCGGCAATGAGTCCGCCGCGCCACGCAGGTACACGTAGGTGTCTTCTTCTTCCAGCGCGGCGAACGCATTGACGCGCACACCGTCCAGCCCCGTCGTCAGGCGCTGCGCCAGGTCGGCCGCACGCGCGTTGTCAAAACGCTCGCCCAGCGACACCAGCAATATCCCTTGCTGCATTTCCTGCCCTTCCAGCATTTCCTGCACACTTTTCTCCTTTCAATGCCCGACGCGCAACGCCACCAGAAAGCGCGACACCATGTTGTACGCGCCCACCGTGGCCGCCAGTTCGACCAATTGCGCGTCATCGTAACGGGCGCGCACGGGCGCGAACACCGCGTCAGGCACCTCGATGTCGCGCGTCATGGCGTCGGTCAGCGCCAGCACGTCGGCCTCGCCGGGCGCCAGCCCCTGCACGTCGCCAGGCGCCGGGTTGGCACGCAAGGCGTCGATCACTTCCTGCGGCATGCCGCCCGCCAAGGCATGCGGCACATGCGCGTCAAACTCGTACGGCGCATTGTTCAAGGTGGCCACGCGCAAGATGATCAGTTCGCGCAGACGCGGCGACAACGACGTCTTCTGGCGGATCGCGGTCAGCATGGCTTCCCAGCCTTCCACCACGGCGGGGCTGTTCAGCAGCACCTGGTACAGCGGCGATATGCGACCACGCGCGGCGCTGATGCGCGCCTCCAGCGTGGCCAGTTCCGCGCGGGTGCCCGGTTCAACGGGCGTCACTCGGCTGGCGCTCATGCTTACTCCGGACGGATGTTCTTGCGCTGGATCAGCGCGGTCCACTTGGCGCGATCGGACGCGATCAGGTCGGCCAGTTCTTGCGGCGAACTGGGCGCCGCTTGCGCACCGAATTTTTCCAGCTTGCTGCGCACCGCTTCATTACCCAGCGCCGCGCGCACGGCCTGGTTCAGCTTGTCGACGGTGGCGGCCGGCGTGGACGCGGGCGCCACGATGCCATACCAGTTGTTGGATTCCACGCCGGCAATGCCTTGCTCGGCCAGTGTCTTCACGTCCGGCAGCAGCGGATGACGAGTGGGCGCCGCAATGCCCAGCGGCTTCAGCTTGCCGCCCTGGATATGGCCGATCAGGCCCGGCACGTCGCCGAAGAAGCCGGCCACCTGGTTACCCATCACGTCGTTGATGACGGGCGCGGCGCCCTTGTACGGCACGTGCAGCACGTTGGCCTTGCTGGCGTCTTCGAACATTTCCAAGGTCAGGTGCGGAATGCTGCCGATGCCCGACGAGCCGATCGCCACCGATTGCGACGCCGCCTGCGAGCGCTTGACGAAGTCGGCCGCGTCCGTCGCCGGGTTGGACGGGTTCACCACGAACACCGTGGCGTTGTTCACCACCCGCGAGACCGGCGCGAAATCACGCGCCGGATCGTAGGGCATGTCTTTGTAGAGCGCCGGGCTGATCGCCACCGCGCCCACGCTGGTCAGGAACAGCACCGACCCATCGCCCGGCGCCTTGGCCACATAGGCGGCGGCAATGTTGCCATTGGCGCCCGCCTTGTTTTCGACGATGACCTGCTGCTTGAGCTCTTTGCCCAACTGCTCGGCCAGCACGCGCCCCACCAAGTCCACCGGACCGCCGGGCGGGAACGCGATGATCAGGCGAACGGGGCCGTCGGCATGCGCCGCGCCAAAGGCGGCGAAACTCAGCACGGCGGCTGAAAGCACTTTCTTGAACATGGTGTCTCCTCGTTGAATCGAATTTTTATGGCTCGAAATTTTTACTGCTCGGCCGGCCACCGCGCTGCCGCGCAGCCGCCTGCCGTCTACACGAATCCGTACAGTCTTGCCGGGTTGTCCACCAGCACCCGCTGGCGCAGTCCGGCATCCGGGCACGCTTCAAAGAACGTGTCCACCAGTTCACCGTCATCGGGCATGTCGCCCGCCACGTTGGGATGCGGCCAGTCCGTGCCCCATAGACTGCGGTCCGGCATGGCCTGGGTCAGCGCGCGCACAAACGGGATGCCTTCGGCGAACGGGCGCTTGCCCGACGCGATACGGTCAATGCCCGACACCTTGACCCAGGCCTGGGGTACATCAGCCAGGCTCAGCAAGGCCCGCATTGCGGGCGATTCCAGCCCATCGGCCGCCTTCAGGCGCCCCATATGGTCCACGACAAACGGCACCGGCAGCGCCAGCAAGCGCGGCAACAGGTCGGGCAACATCGCCCCGTCCACGTGCAGGCACAGGTGCCAGCCCAGCGGCGCAATCAAGGCGACCACGTGATCGAACACGGCCGGGTCTGGTGCGCCGCCCAAGTGCGGCACGAAGTTGAAGCGCGCGGCGCGCACGCCGCCATCATGCAATTGCTGGACGCTGGCCGCCGTGGCGTCCGCCCCCAGCAAGGCCACGCCGCGATAGCGCCCGCCGCTTTGCGCCAGCGCATCCAGCAAGGCGCTGTGGTCCGAGCCGTGGCAGTTGGCCTGCACCACCACCGCGCGCTCGATGCCCAGGTGCGCATGCAGCGCGGCCATGGCCGCGTACGGCGCATCGGGCGGCGTGTACGACCGGCCCTCGGCATACGGGAACACATCGCCCGGCCCGAACACATGGCAGTGCGTGTCGCAAGCGCCCGGCGGCAGCGTGTGGCGAGGACGGGACGGAGACGCAAGCGGAGGACGGCAATCGGGCACAGTGAGTTCCTGCTGGGAAAACGCCATCGTCGCGGATTGCCGCGTGCCGAACAATGCTATATCTTTGATTTCAGATATAGATAATTCAAATATCCCATGGATCTGAAGCAGATCGAATACTTCGTCAGGGTGGCGGAACGACGCAGTTTCTCGCGCGCCGCCGAAATGCTGGACGTCGCCCAGCCCACCTTGAGCCGCCAGGTGCGCCTGCTGGAGCTGGAGCTTGGCCAGCACCTGCTCTACCGCAACGGCCGTGGCGCCGAACCCACCGAGGCCGGCTTGCGCTTCCTGGAGCATGCGCGCGCCCTGCTGACCCTGGCCGAGCGCGCCAAGGAAGATCTGCAAACGCTGCGCGCCACGCCCACGGGCAAGGTTGTGGTGGGCTTGCCCCCGCGTATCGCCCGCGTGCTGACTCCGCCGCTGGTGCAGGCCTTTCGCCGCGGCTTCCCCGAAGCCTCTATCGCGGTCGCCGAAGGCCTTAGCGCCCAGGTGCGCGAATGGCTGCTGGCCGGGCGGGTCGATCTGGCGCTGCTGTATGACCCCGCGCCCTCGCCCCAGCTTGCCTACGAATCGCTGTTCCGCGAAGACCTGGTGCTGGCCGCCGCCGCCGGCCACCAGCCGCCGCTGCCCGCGCGCGTTGCCGTGGCGCAGTTGGGCGACTATCCGCTGGTGCTGCCCAGCCTGCCCAACGCCATCCGCACGCTGGTCGAAAGCGTGTGCCGCGCGCAGGGCGTGCGCCTGAAGGTGGCCGCCGAGGTGGACGCCGTGCAGACCATCGTGGAACTGGCCGCGCAAGGCGACGCCTATGCCATTCTTCCGCGCTCGGCCGCGCGCGGCCCGGCCGCCGAACATGCCTTGTCGCTCTGCGACATCGGCTCACCCACCATCACCAACAATCTCGTGCTGGCCAGCGCCCGCCACCGGCCCGCCACCCGCCTGGCGACAGCCACCGGGCAACTGATCCGGCAACTGGATTTATCCAAGCTGTTCGCGCCGGGGGCCTGAGCGCTCGCGTGGGGCGTCGCGGAATGGGGAATACCGGCGTGGATCTGGTCGCCCCAGGCAAAAGAGTTAAAATGCCCGCACTCTTTCTTGTTTGGCGGCTTGCTGCTGTCAAAGCCTTTTGTCAAAGTCCTGTTGGCGTCTCACCTCAAACAATGACCACTATCCTCCCGAACCTTCCTACCGGCCAGAAGGTCGGCATCGCCTTTTCCGGCGGTCTCGACACCAGCGCGGCCCTGCTGTGGATGCGCAACAACGGCGCCATCCCCTACGCCTACACGGCCAACCTGGGTCAGCCTGACGAATCCGACTACGACGAGATCCCCCGCAAGGCCCTGGCCTACGGCGCTGAAAATGCCCGCCTGATCGACTGCCGCGCGCAGTTGGTGGCTGAAGGCATTGCCGCCCTGCAAGCGGGCGCGTTCCACATCTCGACGGCCGGCATCACCTACTTCAACACGACGCCCATCGGCCGCGCCGTCACCGGCACGATGCTGGTGGCCGCCATGAAGGAAGACGACGTCAACATCTGGGGCGACGGCAGCACGTTCAAGGGCAACGACATCGAGCGCTTCTACCGCTACGGCCTGTTGACCAACCCGGACCTGAAGATCTACAAGCCCTGGCTCGACCAGCGCTTCATCGACGAACTCGGCGGCCGTTCGGAAATGTCCGAATACATGCGCCAAGCCGGCTTCGACTACAAGATGTCGGCCGAAAAAGCCTACTCGACCGATTCCAACCTGCTGGGCGCCACCCACGAAGCCAAGGACCTGGAACAACTGAATTCCGGCATCCGTATCGTCAAGCCCATCATGGGCGTGGCGTTCTGGCGCGACGACGTGGCCGTGAAGGCCGAAGAAGTCACGGTTCGCTTCGAGGAAGGCCAGCCGGTTGCCCTGAACGGCGTGGAATACAGCGACCCGGTTGAACTGCTGCTGGAAGCCAACCGCATCGGCGGCCGCCACGGCCTGGGCATGAGCGACCAGATCGAAAACCGCATCATCGAGGCCAAGAGCCGCGGCATCTACGAGGCCCCGGGCCTGGCGCTGCTGTTCATCGCCTACGAACGCCTGGTCACCGGCATCCACAACGAAGACACCATCGAGCAGTACCGCGAAAACGGCCGCAAGCTGGGCCGCCTGCTGTACCAAGGCCGCTGGTTCGATCCGCAAGCCATCATGCTGCGTGAAACGGCCCAGCGCTGGGTTGCCCGCGCCATCACCGGCGAAGTCACCATTGAACTGCGTCGCGGCAATGACTATTCGCTGCTGAACACCGAATCGGCCAACCTGACGTACGCGCCGGAACGCCTGTCGATGGAAAAGGTTGAAAACGCCCCGTTCACGCCGGCCGACCGCATCGGCCAACTGACCATGCGCAACCTCGACATCGTCGACACCCGCGAAAAGCTCTTCACCTACGTGAAGACCGGTTTGCTGGCGTCCAGCGGCACGTCGCTGCCCCAATTGAAAGACGCGGCCAAGAAGAAGTAACTCTTCAGCGCCAACAAAAAACCCCTCGATGATTCTCATCGAGGGGTTTTTTTTATTGCGCCGGCATCGCCATGGCAGCCGACGCACGATGAACTGATCGGCCCGCTACAGCTCTACCTGCATGCCCATTTCCACCACGCGGTTGGCGGGAATCTTGAAGAACTTCGTACTGCGCGTCGAGTTCCGGGCCATGAAGGAAAACACGGCGCGCCTCCAACGCAACAGCGCGGGCTTGCGTGCGGCCACCACCGTTTGGCGCGACAGGAAATACGAGGTGCGCATCGGCTCCAGATCCAGCTCGGGATACGCTTCGGCCACCAAGCGCAGCGCCTCCGGCACATCCGGATCTTCCTTGAAGCCGTAATTCACCGTTGCCGTCCAACTCGACGACGACAGCTTGTTCACCACGAAACGCTCTTCGGGCGAGATGTACGGCACGTCGGCCACCAGGATCGTCAGGAACAGCACATGGTCGTGCAGCACCTTGTTGTGCTTCAGGTTATGCAGCAGCGCGGGCGGCACGTTGCCCGAATTCATCGTCATGAAGATCGCGGTGCCCGGCACGCGCGATGGCGGGTATTGCTCCAGTTGCTCCATGAATTCCTTCAGCGGCTGGCGGTCGCGTTGCTGCATGTCCGACAGCAGGCGGCGTCCGCGACGCCACGTCATCATCAGCGTGAACACCACAATGGCCACCAGCAGCGGCAGCCAGCCGCCTTCGTGGATCTTGAACACGTTGGCCGAAAACAGCAGCACATCAAACAGCAGCAAGAAGCCCAGGACAGCGAACCACGCCATGCGCTTGATGCCCGTCGTACCGCGCGGCAGCACGGCGAAAGCCAGCACCGACGTGGTCAGCATCGTGCCCGTTACCGCGAACCCATAGGCCGCGGCCAGGTTGTCGGAATTGCGGAACAACAGCACCAGCACCAGCACCGCGCACAGCAGCAGCGCGTTGACCTGCGGCAGATAGATCTGGCCCTTTTCCACGGCGGAGGTATGCAGGATCTGCATGCGCGGCCAAAAGCCGAGTTGGACCGCTTGGCGCGTGACGGAATACGCGCCGGAAATCACGGCTTGCGACGCCACGATGGTGGCGATGGTGGCCAGTGCCACCAAGGGCACCAGACCCCAGTCCGGCGCCATCAGGAAGAACGGGTTGCGGATGGCCTCCGGGTTGCGCAGCAACAGCGCGCCCTGGCCGAAATAACACAGCGTCAAGGCCGGCAACACCATGCTGAACCAGGCGCCGCGTATGGCGGGCCGACCGAAGTGGCCCATGTCGGCGTACAAGGCCTCGGCACCCGTCAGCGCCAGCACGACGGCGCCCAGCAGCACGAAACTGATCAGCGGAAATTCGACGACAAAGCGCAGGCCCCACATGGGGTTCAAGGCCGCCAGCACTTCCGGGGTCTGCCAGATCTGCCAACCGCCCAAGGCGGCCAGCGTGCCGAACCACAGCAGCATGACCGGGCCGAACAGCTTGCCCATCAAGCCCGTGCCATGCGATTGAATCGCGAACAAGGCCACCAACACCACCAGCGCTATCGGCACCACCCAGCGATCCAGTGTGTGCGACACGATGCCGATGCCTTCCAGCGCGGACAGCACCGAAATGGCAGGCGTGATCATGCTGTCGCCATAGAACAGCGCCGCGCCGAATATCCCCAGCACGATCAGTACCCAGCGCAGCTTGCCTTCGCGTGCCCGCACCGCCAATTCCAGCAACGCCAGCGTGCCGCCTTCGCCGCGGTTGTCGGCGCGCAGCACCAGCGTGACGTACTTCAGGGACACCACCAGCATCAGCATCCAGAACAGGATGGACAGCACGCCCAGCAAGTGCGCGGGCTCCAGGTCGGTGTGCACGCTCAGGCCGGTCAGGCAGGCCCGCAGCGTATACAACGGGCTGGTGCCGATGTCGCCATACACAACGCCCAAGGCCCCCAGGATCAGCGCCGCGCGCGACGACGGCGCATGCACGCCGCCCGCATGGGCGCCGGTCGGGGAAGGGACACCAGCCGAGGCTTGGCTCATGATCGGAGTTCTTGACGAGTAAGTTGAGCCCCTTTGCGGGGGCCGGGGAACACGACGGACAGCCGTGTTCCAGAGAAGTCGGGGCGGCTGGTCAGCTTCCACCAGGCGCCATGGGCGTGCGCGATCTCGCGCACGATGGCCAGCCCCAGGCCCGAGCCGCCGGCCGTGGCGGTGGGCGAACGGTAAAACGCTTCAAACACACGGTCGCGTTCCTCGGGCGGAATGCCGGGGCCGTCGTCCTCGACCGTCAACGACGGCGGGTTGGCGCCCACAATCAGCGTGATGCGGCCGGTTTCGTTGCCATAGCGCAAGGCGTTGTCGATCAGGTTGCTGAGCAGCTCGGCCAGCAGCAAGGGGTCGGCATCGATCCAGATCGGGGCGTCCGGCGCCACCAGATCCAGTTCGTAGCGCGCCTCGCGCACGCGCGGAAACCACTCGGCGCCATGCACCCGCACCCATTCGCACAGGTCGATGCGCACAAAGCTGTCTTGCGGCCGGGCATTGGGGTCGGCGCGCGCCAGCACCAGCAATTGCTGCCCCAGGCGGATCATGCGGTCGCTCACGGCCTTGATGCGTTCGGCGCGCGCTCGGACATCGTCGGGCAAGGGGCGCGCCAGCATCAGTTCGGATTCCAACCTCAGGCCGGACAAGGGGGTGCGCAGTTGGTGCGCGGCATGGCCGATAAAGCGGCGCTGCGCCGCCAGCGAGGCATCCAGGCGCAGCAGCATGTCATTGGTGTGCGTAACCAGGGGCTCGATCTCGACCGGCACGCCGGCCACTTCCAGGGGCTGCATGTCGTCAATGGAGCGCTGCCGGATTTCCTCGGACAGATGGTTCACCGAGCGCAGCCCGGACCGCACACCCTGCACCACCACCCAGGTGAACAGCGCAATCAGCGCAATCTGCCCCACCACCATCAGCCAGAAGAAATCTTCGAGCATCCAGAGCGACATGTCGATCTTGTGCGTGATCACCCATGTGGCCGCCAGGTCCAGCAGGACAAGCAGCAGAATCGGGGGCATCAAGCGAATGACAAGATGCCGGGCAAGCGAGCGGGAAGGGAGCAAGGGGCGAGTGGGCGTGGGAGCAGAAGGAGTGCGTTCGTGCGTCATGACGCGATACCCTCGCTTGGGCGGATGAAAGGGCGCAGCCGGAACCTGCCGGCGGCGCCAGGCCCGTCAGGCCGTTTCCACATCCAGCATGTAGCCGAAGCCGCGCACCGTCTGGATGCTGGCGCCGGTGCCTTCCAGGCGTTTGCGCAGGCGGTAGACATAGACTTCGACCGCGTTTTCGCTGAAATCGGCATCCCAGGCGGACAGGGAGTTCACAATCTGGCGCTTGGTGACGACACGGCCCACGCGGGCCATCAGCATTTCCAGCACGGAGAGCTCGCGCACCGACAAGGACAGGCGTTGGCCATTGGCGCGCACCTCGCGGCCGACCGTGTCGAACACCAGCGGGCCGACTTCGATCAGGGGTTGCGCCTGGCCCGCGCGCCGCCGGCCGAAGGCACGCACGCGCGCCGCCAGCTCGGGCAGTTCAAAGGGTTTGGTGACGTAATCGTCGGCGCCGGCGTCCAGGCCCGCAACGCGGTCTTCGATTCCGTCGCGCGCGGTAAGGATCAGTACGGGGACTTGATTGCCGTCTTGGCGCAACTGCCGCAGCACATCTAGCCCGCTCATGCCGGGCAAATTTAGGTCGAGCAGCATGAGGTCGTAAGGCTGGCCAGCCAAGGCGCCCAGCACTCGGTCGCCTTCGGTCAGCCAGTCGACCGCATAACCCTGGTCGGCCAGGAATTCCTGGAGCGCATGGCCCAGGGTGGTGTCGTCTTCGATTACCAGAACTCGCATGCCGCGATTCTAGCGCGATCCGAAAAAAAAGGGGCGCGAAATGCGCCCCTTCCCTGGATTCGTTCACCCGCCGGACGGCGCCCCGGCAGGAGCCGGGGTGGCGCTGCCCGGGGTTGCCCCAGCCGGCGCTTCGCCAGTCGCGGCGCCGCTGGAGGGCGGCGTCGTGATGAACCCGATGCGCGACATGCCCGAACGGCGCGCCGCGGCCATCACCTTGGCCAGCGTTTCGTAGCGCGTGTTCTGATCGGCGCGAATGCGGATTTCAGGTTGCGGCTTGGTGCCGGCGATCGACTTGAAGCGGTTGGGCAGGTCGTCAATATTGACCGGCTTTTCGTCCCAGAACAGCGCGCCGCTGGCATCAATGGCCAGGTCGACCGTCTTGGGTTCTTCCTCGATCTGCTCGGCGGCCACCTGGGGCATGTTGATCTTGATCGAATGCGCCAGCAGCGGGGCCGTGATGATGAAGATCACCAGCAGCACCAGCATGACGTCAATCAGGGGCACCATGTTGATCTCGGAAACCGTATGGCTTCCGGACCCTTTTCCCTCGAAGCTGCCAAAGGCCATTATTCGCTCCCGCGTTGAACCGCGGCGCCGTTACCGTTCTGGCGGCGCAGGGCGCGCACCTTGCCGTCGGACAGCATCACTTGCTGGCCGGTGGTCAGGAACGCGAACAGGTCATGGGCAAAGGCGTCCAGGCGCGACAGGAACACGCGGTTGTTGCGCACGAAGGTGTTGTACGCCAGCACCGCGGGAATGGCCACGGCCAGACCCAGGCCCGTCATGATCAGGGCTTCGCCCACCGGACCGGCGATGCGGTTGATGGTCACGCCGTCGGACAGGCCGATACCGACCAGAGCGTGATACACGCCCCACACCGTGCCGAACAGGCCGACGAACGGCGCGGTGGAACCCACCGAGGCCAGCACCGTCAGGCCGTTTTCCAGCTTGGCGGTTTCTTCGTCGATCACCTTGCGCATGGTGCGCGTGACGAAATCGGAGTTGCTGCCCGACTCTTCCAGCTTGGTGGCGCCGAACTTATTGTGGTGCGCCTGCGCGTGCATGGCGTGGCTGGCCAGGTGCGAGAACGGATCGCGCGCGCCGTGCGTGCTGATTTCGTGCTCGACCTGCTCCAGCGAGCTGGCGTTCCAGAACTTGTTCAGGAAGTCCGCCGAACGCTTGCGCATGCTGACATTGCTGGCGGCCTTGACCAGGATCAGGTACCAGGTCACCAGCGACATCAGGATCAGGATGACGAACAGGCTCTTGCCCACGAAGTCGCTCTGGGCGACAAAGTGCAGGAAGCCCATGTCGGGGGTGGCGACCGGGGCGGGCGCGGGCAGCGACGGCAGCGTGGCGGCGGCGCTTTGCAGCGCATCAGCCGATTGCTGAACGACGCCGGCGCCGGCCGTGGCGGCTTGTTGGGCTGCGGGCGCAGCGGCGGCGGCAGCCGGTGCGGCCGGGCTTGTCGTCGCCTGCGCCACCAGGGTGGCGCCATGCAGTGCGTTGGACATCTCAGTTCCTCATTACGAAATCGAACGGAATTTTGGCTTTGGCGGGATAGGCCACGCCGTTACGGGTATAGGGCTTGAACTTGGCCTTGCGAGCCGCGGTCAGCGCGGATTCATCCAGCCTTGCGAAGCCCGACGACGTGTCGATCGTTGCGCGTTCCACCAGGCCCTGCGTATTGATCTCCACCAGCACCAGCACCCGCCCCTCTTCCCGCATGCGGCGCGAAGCCATCGGGTAGGTAGGCATGGGCCGCGCGCCCTGGAATTCGATGCTAGACACCAGCACAGGCTGATCGGGCGGCGGACCCTGCTGCGGGCTTGCCGAAGCCTGGGCGCCATCGACCGCGCCCGTGGGCGGTGTCTGTGGCGGCGGCGTCTCCGGCTTGGGCTCGGGTTTGACTTCCTGCTTGGGTTGCGGCTTGGGTTTGGGCTTTGGTTTGGGTTTGGGCTTCGGCGCCGGCATCGGCGGCTTTTCAACCACCGGCTCGGGCTCGGGTTCCGGTTCGGGCTTCAATTCAGGCTCGGGTTCGGGCTCGGGTTCCGGCTCGATTTCGGGCTGCGGCTCGGGCGGAGGCTCAACCACCGGCTGCGGCGGTTCGGGCGTGGGTTCAGCCTTGGCGACCTGCGGAATGGGCGCATCGACCAAGCTGACCATGACGGCCTCGGGTTCCTCAAGCTCAGGACGAGTCGTGGGCGCCATGAAAATGGCTCCGATCACAGCCGCGTGAAGTGCGACAACCGCCAGCCCGGCGCCAGCGCGTATACCAAATGAAGACGGCGAAGAGGAATTCGAACCGCGTTGAAAACTAGGCATGAATCAGCCAGGGTGCATTGACTTATCCGGCCAGCTAGACGAAGACGCCGCCCAAAAAAAAGCGGCATCTGCCAGCCGGTACAAGCCGATCATAATATCTTAAATGCGAATGATTCGCACGTTCTATTTCGTCTGGAATAGCGTAACACTGCCCTACCGGGTCAAACCAGAAAGCTCAAAACGTGAACAAGAAAGCTTGCGCAAGCGCAAAGAAGGCAGGCGAACGAGCCTGGCGCGGCGCCAAAAGCAAAAAACCCGCCACGTTGAGGTGTGCGGGTTTCGCTTGGAGAACTGGCAGAAATGCGAATGTTGCTTTTGGTGGGTGCTACAGGGGTCGAACCTGTGACCTACGCCTTGTAAGGGCGCCGCTCTACCAACTGAGCTAAGCACCCGATCCTGACACTTTCAGTGCTGCTTGAACACGATGACTCGTTCAAGGCAGTGACCAATTCGCAGCCAACTCGGGGTACTCAAAAGCAATACGCGGGCCGGAGTATACCGGACCGCGTCATTGTCGGCAAATCGCGTGGGGCCGGTGCCCGGCGATTGCCTTGCCGTCAATTAGTTGACGGCGTCCTTCAGGGCTTTGCCCGGACGGAACTTCGGCACCTTGGCCTTCTTGATCTTGATGGTCTCGCCCGTACGCGGGTTACGGCCGGTGCGAGCAGCGCGAGCCGACACGGCAAACGTGCCAAAGCCAACCAACGTTACCGTGCCGCCTTTCTTCAGCGTGGTCTTGACGGCACCGATCAGGGCGTCGAGCGAACGGCCGGCGGCAGCCTTGGAGATATCGGCCTTGCTGGCGATGTGATCGATGAGTTCAGTTTTGTTCATTCAGGTGTACCCCTCACAAGGTATGGAGTCTGGCGAGACCGTGGGGTTCATGGCTGTCATGAGGGGACGCCACCAACTAATCGCAAGGTCCGACAAACGACGAACAGACAGTGGATAGACTTTTCTTGCGCTGCAAAAGCACAACTTTTAAACTGCTGCGCCGCTTAGGATTTGATGGCATAAATGCCTTCAAACCGTCAGCGACGCAGAGGTGTATTAGGCCTTGGCGCAGAGCCGCTGTCAAGCAAAAACCTCACCACAACCCGCGCCAATACTAGCTTTTAGCCGCTTTCGCAATAAACACAAACGCGCATTTCGGGGTTTGCGCGACACCAAAGAAAACACTTCAAGCCTGAATCAAACATCCGCCCAGCGGCGCAGCAAATTGTGATAAATGCCGGTCAGTTGCACGATCGATGCATGCCCCGCCACGTCCTGATTCAGCCGCTGTATGGCCACGTCCATGTCCAGCAGCAATGCGCGCTGGCTATCCTCGCGCACCAGGCTTTGCATCCAGAAAAACGAACTGACACGCGCACCGCGCGTCACGGGGTTCACCTTATGCAGGCTGGTGCCCGGGTACAGCACCATATGCCCCGCGGGCAGCTTCACCGCACGCGGGCCATAGGTGTCATCGATGACGAGTTCACCGCCATCATAGGAATCAGGTTCCGAGAAAAACAGCGTGGCGGACAAGTCCGTGCGCACGCGCTCGGCCGTGCCCGTGATGCCCCGCACCGCGTTATCGACGTGGTAGCCAAAGGCCTCGCCGCTTTCATAGCGGTTAAACAGGGGCGGGAAGATCTTGCGCGGCAAGGCGGCTGACATGAACAGGTTGTTCGTGGCCAGCCGCTGCAGGATCAGGTTGCCCAGTTCCTGGGCCAGCGGATGCTGTTCGGGCAACTGGCGGTTGCGCTTGACCTCGGCGGACTGATAGCCCGCCGTGACCTTGCCGTCCACCCATTCGGAGGCATCCAGCCGCTGGCGGATATCAGCCGCCTCGTCGGGCGTGAAAACGTCTGCAATCTGTATAAGCATGAGCCGGAGTCCTTGAAACGTGCCAGTCGCAAAGACGTCCGGCACGCCGTTGCCGAATTATCCCTTCAGGCAAGCATTGAGCGCCTGATCGAAATCAAACAGCAGATCGGCCTCGTCTTCGATGCCGACCGACACACGGATCAGGCTGTCCGCGATGCCCATTTGCTTGCGGCGTTCGGCACCCATCTCGTAATAGATGGTGTGCGCGGCAGGCAGAGCCAGGCTGCGGGTGTCGCCCAGGTGCGTTGCCATCAGCACAATGCGCAGGCGGTTCAGGAAATCAAAGCAGTCCACCCCATCGGCCAGCTCCACGCCCAGCAAGCCACCAAAGCGCGAGCCGAACAAGGCGGCGGCGCGCGCATGCTGCGCGTGGCCCGCCAGGCCGGGGTAATGCACCTTGGCCACGCCAGGGTGTTCGTTCAGAAAGCGGGCCAGCGCCAGCGCGTTGGCGCAGTGCTTGGCCATGCGCAGCGCCAGCGTCTCGGCGCCCACCGCGATGCGGTGCGCGGGCTCGGCCGCCAGCGTGCCGCCCATGTCGCGCAAGCCCTTCTTCTTGATCTGGGTCAGACCCCAACTGGTGGACGGACCCTTGCGGTAGGCGTCGTAGATGTTGGAGTAATCGGCCCAGTCATACAGGCCCGTGTCCGTCACCGCGCCACCCAGCGCGTTGCCATGGCCGCCGATGTATTTCGACAGCGAATTCATCACCAGCGACGCCCCCACCGTTGACGGGCGGAACATCCAGGGCGACGTCAAGGTGTTGTCCACGACGTAGACCAGATTCTTTTCGCGGCAAATCTCGCCAATCACCGCCAGGTCGGCCACTTGCGTGCCCGGGTTGGCGATGGTTTCCGTGAAGACCATGCGCGTGTTCGGTTGAATGGCCGCGCGCACTTGCGCCGCGTCCGTGGCGTCAACAAAGGTGATCTCGACGCCCAACTCAAGCAGCGTGCCCAGCAGGCTGTTGGTATTGCCGAACACGAACTGGCTGGACACCATGTGGTCACCGCGGCGCAGCAGGGTCGTGAAGATGGCCGACAGCGCCGCCATGCCCGTGGCGAAGCTGACGGTGCCCTTGCCGCCTTCCATGTGGTTGATCTTGGCTTCCAGCGCCGTGGTGGTGGGCGTGCCTTGGCGTGCGTACGTAAAGCCCGCCTTGCCCTGGAAAACCGCGGCCAGCTCACGCGCGTCGTCGTAGGCGAATTCCGATGACGGATGCATCGGCTTGTGCACCGCTCCGTGCTCGACGGATTGCTGGCGGTCGGAATGGAGGATCGTGGTGGTAAAGCCGTTCTGGTGCATGATGGGCTGAATAAAGAAAGATCTGGAAAAAAGGTCGGGCCTAAAAGTCGGACGGACCGGTCAGGCTTTGCGCTGACGCACGGTTTCGTACAGGCAGACGGCGCTGGCCACGCTGACGTTCAGGCTTTCCACCGAACCCAGCATCGGAATGTTCACCAACTGGTCGCAGGTTTCGCGGGTCAGGCGTCGCATGCCCTCGCCTTCGGCCCCCATCACCCACGCCATGGGCTGACGCGCGTCGATCTGGTGCATGCTCTCGGTGGCCTGGTCATCGGTGCCCACCAGCCACACGCCGCGATCCTTCAGGCTGCGCATGGTGCGCGCCAGATTGGTCACCATCAGATAGGGAACAGTATCCGCCGCGCCGCAAGCCACGCGCTGCACGGTGGCGTTCAAACCCACCGCGCGGTCACGCGGTGCGATCACGGCGTGCACGCCCGCCGCATCAGCCGTACGCAGGCAGGCGCCCAGATTGTGCGGGTCTGTCACACCGTCCAGAATCAACAGCAGCGGCGGCCCTTCGATCACGTCGAGCACTTCGTCCACGTCCACCGCCAACTGGCGCTCGTCGGCCAGGGCAACCACGCCTTGGTGGCGCGTGCCGCGCGACAGCCCGTCCAGGCGTTCCATCGGAACCGGATGCACGCGGCAACCCGCCTTCTCGGCCTGTTCGATGAACGTCTGCATGCGCTTGTCGCGGCGCGAGGCCTCGACATAGATTTCCTTGATCGACTCGGGCGCGTGGCGCAGCCGCGCGACAACCGCGTGAAACCCGGCTAGAACTTGGGTCGACGCCATAAATGCAATACCTTTAGATAAACGAATACCCGCCCCAAAGGGGGCGGGCCACCGGACCAAGCCGGCCATCAACGCAATGTTACCCCTTATGGCCTTACCGCCCTACGGCGGGCCGACCATGAAGGGACCATCAACCCGGAGGTCAATGGCGCTTGTGCGTCGCCTTTTTTGCCGGGGCGGCGCGCTTGGCCGTCCGAGGCGGCTTGCCCGCTTTCTTGGCGTCCGCGCGGCGTTCCTTGGCGGTCTGCCCTTTCAGCGCGGCCGGCTTCGGCGCCGCCGCCTTTTTCACGCGGCGCACCGGCTCGTCAGGACCCCGGGCGGATGCCTTACGCAAGGCGTCGAAACTCGTGCCCTGCACCAGACGGAACTCGATACGGCGCGCTTCCAGGTCAACACGCGCCACCTGCACCTGCACCTTGTCGGTCAGGCGGTAGCGCATGCCCGTGCGCTCACCGCGCAGTTCATGCAGCCCATCGTTGAATTGGAAGTACTCGCCGCCCAGTTCGGACACGTGCACCAGCCCTTCAACGTGCAGCGTATCCAGCGTAACGAAGATGCCAAAGCTGGCCACGCCGGTTACGGTGCCGCTGAAGTCTTCGCCCACGCGCTCTTTAACGAACCAGCACTTGAGCCAGGCCTCGACGTCGCGAGACGCCTCGTCGGCGCGGCGTTCGGTGGCCGACAGCACCAGGCCCATCTTTTCCCAGATGGCCTGTTCATGTTCTTTCTGCGTACGCCCGATGACCACCGCGTGGTCGTCCAGGCTGGGCACATAGCGCTGCCCGGCCAACAGCGCCTTGATGACACGGTGCGTCAGCAGGTCGGGATAGCGGCGAATGGGCGACGTGAAGTGGCTGTAGCCCGGATAGGCCAAACCGAAGTGGCCCATGTTGTCAGGGCTGTAGACGGCCTGTTGCATGGATCGCAGGCACATGGACTGCAGCAGCTGGTAATCAGGACGGCCGCGAACAGTATCAAGGAAGTCGCCGTAGTCCTTGGCCGTGGGCATATCGCCCCCGCCCAACGACAGGCCCATCGTACGCAGGAATTCGCGCAGCGACTGCAGGCGTTCCGGCGTGGGACCTTCGTGAATACGGTACAGGCCAGGATGCTTGCTGCGCGTCATGAAATCGGCCGCGCAGGTGTTGGCGGCCAGCATGCATTCTTCGATCAGCTTGTGGGCGTCGTTGCGCACCGACGGCACGATTTGTTCAATGCGGCCCAGTTCGTTGCAGACAATCTTGGTTTCGACGGTATCGAAATCAATGGCGCCCCGCTTCTTGCGGCCCTGCACCAGCAACTGGAACAGCTCATACAAGTGCTGGACATGCGGCAACACGTTGCGCATCGCGGCGGCGGCGGGGCCACCAGGCTGCTGCAACGCGGCCCAGATGTTCGTGTAGGTGGTGCGGGCCTGCGAATGCATCACCGCGTTATAGAACTGATAGGCCGTGACCGTGCCGGCCTTGGCGCCCGTCGCGGGGATCACCATGTCGCACACCAGCACCAGGCGGTCTACGTCGGGGTTCAGCGAGCACAGTCCGTTGGACAGGGATTCCGGCAACATCGGAATGACGCGGCGCGGGAAGTACACGCTGGTGCCGCGTTCGATGGCGTCATCATCCAGCGCATCGCCGGGACGCACGTAATGGCTGACGTCGGCAATGGCCACCAGCAGGCGCCAGCCAGGACGCTTGCGTTGGCCCGTGCCGAGTTCGACAGGTTCGCAATACACGGCGTCGTCGAAGTCGCGCGCGTCTTCACCGTCGATAGTGATCAACGGCACGTCACGCAAATCAACGCGGTCTTTCAGGTCGCTCTTGCGCACCACGTCAGGCAGGCGGGCAGCCTGCTTGCGGGCCGCCTCCGAGAACTCGACCGGCACGTCGAACTTGCGCACGGCAATTTCGATTTCCATGCCGGGGTCGTCGATTTCGCCCAGCACTTCAGCCACACGGCCCAGCGGCTGCGTGTGGCGAGTGGGCTGCTCAATGATTTCAACCGCGACCACCTGCCCATGCTGGGCGCCATTGGTATCGCTGGGAGGAATCAGGATGTCGTGCTTGATGCGCTGGTCTTCCGGCACAACGATGGACAAACCATGCTCGTGCAGGAAACGGCCCACCAGCTTATTGGTGCGGCGCTCAATGACTTCAACGATGGTGCCTTCCGGCTTGCCCCGGTATTCGCCGGTGGGCTTGACCAGCACGCGGTCGCCATGCAGCACCTTGAGCATTTCGCGCGGGGACAGGAACAGGTCCGGCCCGCCATCATCGCGCAGCAGGAATCCGAAGCCGTCGCGGTGACCCAGCACCTTGCCGGCCACGAAGTCCAATTTGGTGGCCAGCAGCAAGACGCCCTTGCGGTTGGGCATAAGCTGGCCGTCGCGCTCCATGGCGCCCAGGCGGCGTTCAAATCCGACCATCGTCGCCGCGCGCTCGACGCCCATGCGTTCGGCCAATTCCACCGGAGACAACGGCGAACCTGCGGAACGCAGCGCGGTCAGAATGGCTTCACGGGACGGGACGTCAGGGTCGAAGTCCGGCGGCGCTTCGGGCAAGGATGTTGATCTGTTGTTTTTCGATTCGTTATTCGATCGTTTTGCCAAAGCTGAAATTTCCGTATATAATGCGCAGCTTCTGTGGTTCGCCCAAGGCTGAACACTGAAGCAGAAATGGTCAGAAGGGTTGCAAATCAGGTGTCAAAACCAAGCTTGCCACCCTAGGTCGAAAGACCACATTGTAAAACCAAGTGCGCTCAGGACGCATGTTTTAGTTAAGTCAGTATGTTGAAAACAACGCAAGTTGAAATCCACATACAGCACTTAATAAAAACAATGCAACTAGGGCCGCAGCGTATCACATAGTTCTGACAAGTATCTCTCAGTGCCCAGGTGGCGGAATTGGTAGACGCGCACGGTTCAGGTCCGTGTGCCGCAAGGTGTGGAGGTTCGAGTCCTCTCCTGGGCACCACGGAATTTAAATCGAATCCGTTTTCAAACGGGTTGGATAGCATGAAGCAGCAGTAAAAGTAGTACCAGCAGCAAACCTGCTAGAGCAAATAGCTCTTCCAGTGCCCAGGTGGCGGAATTGGTAGACGCGCACGGTTCAGGTCCGTGTGCCGAAAGGTGTGGAGGTTCGAGTCCTCTCCTGGGCACCACCCGCATATAAGTCAGAACAGCGTTTGCGCTGGGTTGATAGCAAGGCTGAAGGCCCCGAATATCGAAAGATGCTCGGGGCTTTTGCTTTATGCGCGCCAATAAGCGCAAGCGGCTGACATTCGGGGCTGACAATCGGGGCTGACAATCGGGGCTGACATTCGGGGCTGACAATCGATACATCGGGCGCATTATCCGATGCACCCGATTTGCGCCCAGCCGATTTGATTATTCACCCTCTTCCCACCTAGCCATGGGTGAAGACATTAACGCCACGGCACCTTGCGCTGCAAATGATGGCGCGCATAAAGATCCTCACCCATCCCTTCGATCTGCCCGTCGATCAGCGCTTCGAACGGCCGCAACAAGGTGTCGACATTCATCGGGGATTCGATTGCGTTCAAGGCGTGCGTCACCGCTTCAATGGTGGACAGTGCGCCCGGAATGTCGGCATGGCGAACGCGATAGCGTGTCGTCAGCCCCGCCGGCAGCATCACACGCGGCAGCGCCGCCAGCTCCGGGTTGATGTGCAGCAGCTTGCGCGCGTGCCCCCAGGTGCCGTCCGGCACGATCAGTTGAATCGGCTGATCCAGATCCCGGCCATAACCGGGCGTCAAGACTTCGGCGGCAGGCCCTGGAAACAGCAGACGGGGCGCGTAGCCCGGCTTTTCCCACACATCCGGCGTGAAGGTTTCGCCCACCACGCGCCGCGCGCCGGCCAAACCCAGCACCGCCAACCTGGCCGTGTTCAAGGCATGACGCACTTCACTGGGATGCTGCAGCACCAACAGACGGGTGCGGCATGACAAGGTGGGGATAAGCGCGCACAGACAGTGGGATTCGGGGCGCAGGCAACGCGTGCATAGGGCTCGAGACATGGGGCGACACTATAAACTCTGGCCAATAAACTCTTGCTTGCGCACGCCAAAAAAAATGTGCATAATCTCGCTTCTCTGCTGCTGAACAAGAAACGCCGCGCAAGCGACGAAACATGTGAAGCAATAGGGAAGAGCAACATAGCCCAGGTGGCGGAATTGGTAGACGCGCACGGTTCAGGTCCGTGTGCCGCAAGGTGTGGAGGTTCGAGTCCTCTCCTGGGCACCAATTATTACATCACGAGGTACCTGTCGTGATGCGCCAAGAAAAACCCCGTTCGTGAAAACGACCGGGGTTTTTTCTTTTTCGCGCGCCGACATTGCGGGGCGGCGCTGTCGACCAACTTCGATTCGCCTACGTTGGCCGGATCGCGCTACTTCAGGTCGCCCTACTTCAGTTCGCGCGTCATCACGACGTGCGGAATGCCGGCTTCGATGAATTCTTCACCCTCGACGGTGAAGCCGTGCGCCTCGTAGAAGCCAGCGGCATGCTTTTGCGCGTGCAGCACCAGCATGCGGTGCCCGTCGCCATGGCCCTGTTCGATCAGGGCGTTAAGCAACTGACCGCCCACCCCCATGCCACGCGCCCGTTTGTGAACGGCCATGCGGCCGATGTGCCCATCAGGCAACAGGCGACCCGTACCCATCGGCGTGCCGTCGGGGCCATAGGCCACCGCATGCACCGACACGGCGTCGTCGTCATCCAGCTCTACCTCCGGCGGCACCTTCTGTTCAACCACGAACACCTCGTGGCGGACCGAATAGGCATCATCGCGCAGGCGGTCCCAGGTACCCAGGGCAATACGCACCGCTGATTGCTTGTTGGTCGACATCTCCATTTCCTCGCGTGCGGCAGATCAACAATAAATATCCTACGCCGCATTCTCGCAGGGATGACAACGAGACGAAAAGGGGTACGATCGCGGCTTGCCCACGTTGCCCGCACCCAACATGACGCCCGCCGCACCCCCGACCTGGTTGAAAGCCGCCCCCGCGCTTTTCCTGTTGTTGTGGTCCAGCGGCTTCGTGGTGCTGAAGATCGGCCTGGCTTACGCCGACCCTCTGACCTTCCTGGCCGTGCGTTACGCCTGCGTCGTGCTCATCCTGGCGCCATTCATGCTGATCATGCGCCCGCCTCTGCCCCAAGGCGCGCGGGCATGGGGCCATCTGGCCATGGTCGGCGTGCTGTTGCAGGCCGGGTATTTCTGCTGCACCTACCTGTCGCTGAAACTAGGCATGTCCGCCGCCGGGCTTGCGTTGATTGCATCGCTGCAACCCATTCTGATCGGCCTGTTGGCGCCCATGATCGCGCATGAACGGGTCGACGCCCGGCGCTGGGCGGGGCTGGGCCTGGGCGTTGCGGGCGCCGCGCTGGTCATCGTGGCCAAGGCGTCCATCGATGTGCTCGCGCCGCTAGGGCTGCTGTTCGCCGTGGGCGCGCTGCTTTGCATCACCAGTGGCACGCTCTACGAAAAGCGCTACGGCGCGGCCACGCATCCCGTCACGTCCAACCTGGTGCAGTACGCCGTCGGGCTCGCCGTGACGGCGCCGCTGGCGTTCGCGCTGGAACCCATGCACATTGAATGGACCGGCCCCTTGCTGGCCGCGCTGGCGTACCTTGTCGTGGGAAATTCGCTGGTCGCCATCACCTTGCTGCTGACCATGATCCGGCACGGCGAAGCCTCGCGCGTGTCCGCGCTCTTTTTCCTGGTGCCACCCTGCGCCGCCATTTTTGCGCTGTTGGCGCTGGACGAACCCATCCCGGCGCTGGCGTGGCCAGGCATGGCGTTAGCCGCAGCGGGCATTCTGCTGGTTAGCCGCAGCGCGCGCCGGAATCCACAGCCATCCAAGTAGAATGAGCGCCTTCCCGCGCCCACGCCCCTATCCATGAACGCCGTCATCACTGCCGCCCTGCCGGTCTTCGCGCTGATCCTGACCGGCTGGCTGGCAGCCCGGGGCAAGGTGCTGGGACCCGGCGCCACGGACGCCTTGAACCGCTACGTGGTCTACCTGTCCTTGCCGGCGCTGCTGTTTCGCGCCATGACGCAGGTGGATCTGGCGCATATGGCGCACTGGGGCTTTGTGGCCGCCTTCGCGGGCGGCATCGCCGTCACCTTCCTGGTGTCTTTCCTGCCCGGCCGGGGTGGACGGCGCCCGCTCACCGACCGCAGCATCGAAGGCCTGGCGGCATCCTATGCCAATGCAGGCTACATGGGCATCCCGCTGTGCGTGGCGCTGTTTGGCGCGGAAAGCCTGGCGCCCGCCGCGTTCACCACGCTGCTGACCGCCAGCGTTCTGTTCGGCTTTGCCATCGCCCTGATCGAGTTCGACCGGCAACAAGCGCCCAACGTCGGCGTCACGCTGCTCAAGGTGGGCCGCGCGTTGATGCGCAACCCCTTGCTGGCCGCGCCGGTGCTCGGCCTGGCCTGGGCCGCTACCGGCCTGACGTTGCCCGAAGGCATCGACCGCTACGTCGCACTGCTGGGCGCGTCGGCCAGCCCTTGCGCGCTGGTCACCATCGGCTTGTTCCTGGCGCAGACTGAAACCGCCACCGCGGGCCCCGGCGTACTGCGCCTGGTGGTCGGCAAACTGCTGCTGCAGCCCGCCGTTACCGCGGTGCTGGCCTTCTATGTGTTTTCGATGCCGCCGCTGTGGGCCTGGACCGCCGTGCTGATGAGCGCGCTTCCCATCGGCACGGGCCCCTTCATGCTGGCGAAGATGTACGGGCGCGACGCCCGCGTGACCTCGCGCGCCATTCTCGTTTCCACCGTCGCGTCCGTGTTCACCGTCAGCTTGCTGGTGGCCTGGATCAGCGCCCACCCCATTTCCTGATTGCCAGTCATGCTGCTTGCCGCCGCCATCTTCATCCTGACCATCACGCTCGTCATCTGGCAGCCACGGGGCCTGTCCATCGGCTGGAGCGCGGTCATCGGCGCCGGCCTGGCGTTGGCCACCGGCGTGGTCCACGTGGCCGACATCGCGGATGTCTGGCGCATCGTCTGGAACGCCACCGCCACCTTTATCGCCATCATCGTCACCAGCTTGATCCTGGACGAAGCCGGCTTCTTCGAATGGTCCGCGCTGCACGTGGCGCGTTGGGGCGGCGGACGCGGGCGGCTGTTGTTCGTGCTGATCGTGCTGTTGGGCGCCGCCGTGTCGGCGCTGTTCGCCAATGACGGCGCGGCCTTGATCCTGACGCCCATCGTCATGGAAATGCTGCTGGCGCTGGGCTTTGGGCCGGGCGCGTCGCTGGCCTTCGTGATGGCGGCGGGCTTCATCGCCGATACCGGCAGCATTGCGCTGATCGTCTCGAACCTGGTGAACATCGTGTCGGCCGACTTCTTCGGCATCGGCTTTGGGGAGTACGCGTCGGTAATGCTGCCGGTGAACCTGATGGCGGTGGGCTCCACACTGGTGGTGCTGCTGCTGTTCTTTCGCAAGAGCATTCCGCCGCGTTATGACGTCAGCCAACTGCCCGCGCCCGCCTCGGCCATTCGCGACCCGATCACCTTTCGGGCAGGCTGGATCGTGCTGGGCTTGCTGCTGACCGGATTCTTCGTGCTGGAACCGATGGGCATACCGGTCAGCGCCATCGCGGCGGCCGGGGCGCTGGGCCTGCTCTTGATCGCGGGACGCCAGCACATCGTGGGCACGCGCAAGATCATGCGCGAAGCGCCCTGGCACATCGTGATCTTCTCGCTGGGCATGTACCTGGTTGTCTACGGCCTGCGCAACGCCGGCCTGACCGCGCATCTGGCGCGGGTGCTGGATTGGTGCGCCGAATATGGGCTGTGGGGCGCGGCGATGGGCACGGGACTCATCACGGCGTTCCTGTCGTCCATCATGAACAACCTGCCCACCGTGCTGGTGGGCGCGCTGTCGATCGCCGACACCAGCGCCACCGGCCCGCTGAAAGACGCGATGATCTACGCCAACATCATCGGCAGCGACCTGGGTCCGAAGATCACGCCCATCGGCAGCCTGGCTACCCTGCTCTGGCTGCACGTGCTTGCGCGCAAAGGGCTGCGCATCACTTGGGGCTATTACTTCAAGGTGGGCATCGTGCTGACGCTGCCGGTGCTGCTCTTGACTCTGGCAGCGCTGGTGTGGCGCTTGCAGTAAATCCGGGGGATCCCCGTTGCGCCGCCTTTTAATTACTTTTAGTTATTAGACAAGCATTAATTGATGGTATGAGCAATTAAACTGCCGCCGTAAACTTTCATCCATCTCCACGGGCGCCGCTTATTGCGCCCGTTTGCTTTGACGAATCCGATCCCACCGGGATACCC
This sequence comes from Achromobacter sp. JUb104, assembly GCF_024806975.1. Lineage (NCBI taxonomy): Bacteria > Pseudomonadati > Pseudomonadota > Betaproteobacteria > Burkholderiales > Alcaligenaceae > Achromobacter > Achromobacter sp. JUb104. Next base: position 86,598 of record NZ_JANUEY010000003.1, read on the forward strand.
CATGAGCTCCAACGCCTCGACCCTGCCCCTGCCCTCGGCCCTGCCGCCCATCCATATCAACCGCAAGCCCCTGTGGATTGCCCTGCTGCTGTTGCTGGCCGGCGCGCTGTATCTGCTTCAAACCGTCAGTTGGCGCCAAGGCGCGCTGTGGGCCATCGGCGCGCTGTTGGGTGTCACGCTGTACCACGCCTCTTTCGGTTTCACGCAGGCCTGGCGCGTGTTTGTGTCTGACCGCCGCAGTGCGGGCCTGCGCGCGCAGATGCTCATGCTGGGCGTGGGCGTGCTGCTGTTCTTCCCCTTCCTGGCAGCGGGCACGCTGTTTGGCCAACCGGTCACGGGCTTTGTGTCGCCGCCGGGCGTGTCGGTGCTGTTGGGTGCGTTTCTCTTTGGCGTCGGCATGCAGCTGGGCGGCGGCTGCGCCTCCGGCACCTTGTTCGCCGTGGGCGGGGGCAATACCCGCATGCTGGTCACGCTGCTGTTCTTCATTGTGGGTTCGGTCGTTGCCACCGCCAACTTTGAATGGTGGTCCGCCCTGCCCGCCCTGGCGCCCACCTCGCTGATCAAGACCTGGGGCCTGGCGCCCGCGCTGATCGCCAACCTGGCCGTGTTCGCGCTGATTGCCTGGGGCGCAACGGCTCTGGAAAAGCGCCGCCACGGGCACGTGATTTCCTTCGCATCGCGCACGTCGCGCCCCGTGTCCTTGTTGCAAGGCCCCTGGCCGCTGATCTGGGGCGGCGTGGCGCTGGTGGTGCTGAACTTCGCCACGTTGGCCTTGGCCGGCCGCCCCTGGGGCATCACGTCGGCCTTCGCCCTGTGGGGCGCCAAGACCTTGAACGCCGTCGGTGGTGACGTTGCAAGCTGGGCCTACTGGGCCAAGCAGCCGTCGCTGGGCGCTCCCCTGCGCCAGGACGTCACTACCGTCATGGACATTGGCTTGATGCTGGGCGCGCTGGCCGCGGCCAGTGCTGCGGGCAAGTTCGCCCCCGTCTGGAAAGTACCCGCGCGTTCGCTGGCGGGTGCGGTCATCGGCGGTCTGTTGCTGGGCTATGGCTCGCGCCTGGCGTTCGGTTGCAATATCGGCGCCTACTTCAGCGGCATCCTGTCGGGCAGCCTGCACGCCTGGCTGTGGCTGCCGGCCGCCTTCGCAGGCAGCGCGCTGGGCGTGCACCTGCGCCCCGCTTTCGGCCTGGCGGTGGAAAAAACCTCGCAAGCCTCCAGTTGCTGATGCCCCGCTGTTGAAAAACAGTGTTCCACGCACGGCCCCCTGTTTTCAGGGGGCTTTCTTTTTGGGGCGCTGCCGGCTGGTGTATGGTTGCTGCAATTCCGCATCACGGAGAGGAACATGAGTTGGATGCTTGGCCGTTACACGGCCTTTTTGTTGACCCTGGCCGGCGCTGCCGTCACCGCCGTCCTGGCTTTCACCAGTTCGCTCTGGTGGCTGTGGGCCGCCGTTCCTCTGGCAATGCTGGGCGCGCTGGGCGTGTACGACCTGATCCAGACCCGCCATGCCATCCGTCGCAACTACCCCGTCATTGGCAATCTGCGCTTCCTGTTCGAGTTCATTCGGCCCGAGATCCGCCAGTATTTCCTGGAAGACGATACGCATGCGGCGCCGTTCTCGCGCGCGCAACGCTCCATCGTTTACCAGCGCGCCAAGCGCGAAGTCGACAAGCGCCCGTTCGGCACGCAGGAAGACGTCTACGGCGACCGCTATGAGTGGATCAACCATTCCATGTCGCCCTCGCACATCAACGACACGGATTTTCGCGTGACGGTGGGCGGGCCCGATTGCACGCAGCCTTATTCCATGTCGGCCTTCAACGTGTCGGCCATGAGCTTCGGCGCACTGTCGGCCAACGCCGTGCTGGCCCTGAATGAAGGCGCGCGCCAGGGTAACTTCGCGCACGACACCGGCGAGGGCGGCATCAGCCGCTACCATCGCCAACCTGGCGGCAGCCTGGTGTGGAACATCGGCTCGGGCTATTTCGGATGCCGCGACGAACAGGGCGCGTTTTCAGAAGAAGCCTTCATCAAGAACGCCTGTACACCGCAGGTGAAGATGATTGAAATCAAGCTGTCCCAAGGCGCCAAGCCTGGGCATGGCGGCATCTTGCCCGCGAGCAAAGTCACGATCGAAATCGCGGAAGCGCGCGGCGTCGTCGCGTGGCAGGACTGCAATTCCCCGGCCAGCCACTCGGCCTTCGACACGCCCATCGGGCTGCTGAAATTCGTGGCGCGCCTGCGGGAATTGTCGGGCGGCAAGCCGGTGGGCTTCAAGTTCTGCGTGGGTCACCCGTGGGAATGGTTTGCCATCGTCAAGGCCATGCTTGAAACCAACATTACGCCGGACTTCATCGTGGTCGATGGCGCGGAAGGCGGCACGGGTGCCGCGCCCGTGGAATTCGTGGATCACGTGGGCACGCCCTTGCGCGAAGCGCTGCGCCTGGTGCACAACACGCTGATCGGTGTGAACCTGCGTGACCGCATCAAGCTGGGCGCATCGGGCAAGATCATCACCGCGTTCGACATGGCGCGCGTGATGGCCATGGGCGCCGACTGGTGCAATGCCGCGCGCGGCTTCATGTTTGCCATCGGCTGCATCCAGGCCCAAGCCTGCCATACCGGCAAATGCCCCACCGGTGTCACCACGCAAGACCCCTTGCGGCAACGCGCGCTGGTGGTGCCGGACAAGGCGCAGCGCGTGGCTGACTTTCAGCGCAATACACTGCACGCACTGGCCGAACTTCTGGCCGCAGCGGGCTTGACCCACCCGAACCAGTTGCGCCCGCATCACATCGCGCGCCGCATCTCGCCCAGCGAAATCCGTCTGCTGTCCGCGCTGTTTCCCGAGCTGGCGCCGGGTGAACTGCTGCGTGGCGAATTCCGCCACCAGGTCTTCCGCGTGGGTTGGGCGATGGCGCAAGCGGCGTCGTTCCAGCCCACCCAGGACATCACCACGGCGATGGCCGAACACCGCGCATAGGGTTTTTGCCCTTTTCGCGGATGGGCGATGCGCGGGCTACAGCCAGCGCTCGAACATCCGCGAAAAGGTTTCCATGAAGCGGTCGTCGACACCGCGCTGGCCCCATGCCTCTGGGGTAATGCGCACCGAGTCGGCAACATCACGCTGGAACAGCGCTTCCATTTCAGCCGCGAATTCCGGCCCCAGCACCACCGCGTTGATTTCGTAGTTCAAGGCGAAGCTACGCCAGTCCATATTGCTGGACCCCACCGTGGACCAGACCCCGTCAACCACCGCCGTCTTGGCATGCAGCAAGGCGTCGCGCCGCTCATAGAGTTTCACGCCCGCATCGAGCAAGTCGGTGTAGTGCGAGCGCCCCGCATGGAACACCAGCGACGAATCGCTGAAACCCGGCAACACCAGCACCACATCCACGCCCCGCCGCGCGGCCGCCGACAGCACGTCGATGAAGGCCGGGTCGGGCACGAAGTACGCCATGGTGATGTGGATGGACTTCTGCGCGCTTTCAAACGCGGACATCAGTGTCAGGTAAACGGTATAGCCGTCGCTGCGATCGGGCTGATTGGCCAGGATGCGCACGGTTGTCGACCCCACGGGCGCGGCGACGTGGGTACCGCCCCCCTGGATCGGCTCGTCTGACTGCGACGCCCACCCCGCCTGTATCACCTGTTCCAGTTGCTCGACCGCCGGCCCTTCGATGCGCAGATGCGTGTCGCGCCAGGGAGAGGCCTTGGCATCACCCTTGCCCTTCGTCGCCTTGGGATCATCTTGCTTCGCGCCGGCCCCGCCGCCCGAGCCCGGGCCGGAGCCCGAGGCCGAGCCTGGCGACGACTCGTAAACACTGCTGACATTGATGCCACCCACGTAGCCCACCTTGCCGTCCACCACCAGCACCTTGCGGTGATTGCGCTGGTTGGGTGACCAGCCGGCACGCGCGCTGGCGGGGTTGACGGGGTTGAACACCGCGACTTGCACGCCCGCGTCGCGCATGCGCTGGAACAAGGCGTCGGGGGTCTTGATGGTGCCGACGGCATCCACCATCAGCGCCACCTCGGCGCCCCGGTTGCGCGCGGCGATCAAGGCCTCGGCGAAGCGGGCGCCTTCCGCGTCGTCCTCAAAAATGTACGTTTCCATGTGCACGTAGCGGCGGGCCTGCGCGATGGATTGCAACATGGCCCGATACGTACTGGGCCCGTCCGCCAACAGCTTGACCCGGTTGCCGGCTGACAGCGGCGCGCCGCTGACGGCTTGTTCCACCGCCAAGTGCCGCGCAAGGAAATCGTCTTTGGGCGTGTCGGGATCCGCCGCAATGCCATGCCCGCGGCGGTAACTGTCGCGGGCCGCGTCAGCGGACAGGCCGGCCTGCGCCTTGCGCGCCTGGCGTTCCTGCGCATCGGGCACGCTGGCGCAACCCGCCGCCACCGTGGCGGCACAGATCAGCAACAGCGCACGAGCCCAACGGCGCGCGCCGGGCAGCCATACAGGCTTGCCCGGCGCGAGTTCAATCCGGCCCAGGGCCGGAGGCGGCTTCATGAGAGAAGCCCGATTTAACGCCGGCCGCTAGCCACCAAGCACCCCAGCACAGCGCCCAGCAGCGCTGCCACGCCCACCGACTTCCAGGCGTTTTCATGCACGTACTCATCGGCATAGGCCTTGGCGCGATACGCACGTTCGCGCGCCGCGCCTTCCCAATCACCCGCGTGGTGGCGGGCTTCGGCCAGTTGCTGCTTCAAGCGCGCGCGCGCGGATTCAATTTCGGAGCCCGTGTAGGAAGCCGTCGAGCGCAAGAGATCTTCAGTTCCGGCGACCAGGTCGCGGAAGCTGTCGTTGACCCGATCGCGATGCAGAGCCATCTCGGCGCGTTGGTGCTTTCGATTCATAGTCGCTCCTTGAAAATATTGAGTCCTTGGGACGCCGCCCGCCGCGTGCTTCGACGCACATGGCAACGTCATCCCGTTGACCAGAACTTCATTGTGCCGATCATTCGCCGCCGCCGCTCCAGCTTTCGCAACCAGCCGTAATTCGATATTTCAGCGGACCGAAACTTGCTGGTGCGGTCACAAGGACCCGGGCGCGCGTTTTCCGCCCCCGTTTTCCGATTTCGTAAAAGTCCATTGCATTCAGCGGCTTGGCGCTTGACACCGGAACCCCCCTGGCCGCCACAATAACCCCCTTGCAATGCGCTTCAACTGCCTCAGAAAAAGGAATGAACGCATGGTTTCCCCTTCCGCAGTGCTTGCCCACGCCGCCTCCGATTTCCTTGAGCGCGCATCGTCGGCCCCCAGCCCTGAACAAGCCGAACTGCGGGACGGCCTGCTGGACGATCCCGCCCATATCGACCCCAAGTACCTTTACGACGCGCTGGGCTCATCGCTGTTCACCGCAATCACCCAATTGCCCGAGTACTACCCCACGCGGTGCGAAGCGGAGATTTTCCAGCGTCATGGCCAGGACATCGCGCGCCATGTCGGGCCGGTGCAATCCATGATCGACCTGGGCGCCGGCGATTGCGTGAAAGCCGAACGACTGTTTGCTCGGCTTCGACCCAAGCATTACATTCCGATCGACATTTCTGCCGACTACCTGCAGACAGCAGTCGAACGGCTACGGCTGTCGTACCCGGATCTGAACGTCACGCCGGTCGGCCAGGATTTTTCGCAGGTGCTGGCACTGCCTGCCGGCGTGCCTGAAGCACAGCGGCTGTTCTTCTACCCCGGTTCCAGCATCGGCAACCTCAGCCCCGACGACGCGCACGCCATGCTGCAACGTATCCGCGCGCAATGTGAAGGCGGCGGCTTGTTGCTTGGAGTGGACCGCGTCAAGCCCAAGCAGGTGCTTGAACCCGCCTACGACGACGCCCTGCACCTTACCGCCGCCTTCAATCTGAATCTGCTGCGGCACGTCAACACCGTGCTGGACACCGATTTCGATGTGGCGGACTGGCGTCACGTCGCGCTCTTCAACAGCGCTCGCTCGCGCGTTGAAATGCATCTGGAAGCGCTCCGCGCGGTGCGCGTGTGCTGGCCGGGCGGCGTGCGCGAATTCCGCCCTGGCGACCGCATTCATACCGAAAATTCCTACAAGTTCACGCCGCAAGCCTTCTCCGATCTGCTGCAAAGCGCGGGCTTTCACGACATTGCCCACTGGTCGGATTCGCGCGGCTGGTTTTCGGTTTTCAGCGCCCGCGCATAACGTGGGCTTTCCCCTTAACGCCACTGGAGGATCGCCATGGAACCCGCCTGCCTGCTGACTCATCCCGCCACCGGTCCCTACGCTGGCGGACAGGCCGGCCAGCACGATCGCTACGACGCCGTGCGGTCCACCAGCACCGCGCTCGCCGCGCCGTTGAGCCCTGAAGATTGCCAAGTGCAATCCATGCCGGACTGCAGCCCCGTCAAATGGCATCTGGCGCACACCACCTGGTTCTTCGAAACGTTTTTGCTGACGCACTTCCACCCTGCCTACAGCGCCTTCCACCCGCAGTACCGCATGCTGTTCAACTCCTACTACAACGCCATCGGCGCCAAGCATCCACGCCCCCAGCGCGGCCTGCTGTCGAGGCCCACACTCGCCGACGTGCAGCAGTACCGCCAACATGTCGACACCGCCATGCACGACCTGATCTCGCGCTTAGGGGGCAACGATCCGGCCTTCGACGCCTTGCTGGAGCTGGGCCTGAACCACGAACAGCAACATCAGGAACTGATTCTTACCGACGTGAAGCACATGCTGTCCTTCAACCCGCTCAAGCCCGCCTACGTGGCCTCGGGTTCGCCGGCATTGCCCCCTGCGACGCCTGCCGGCTGGACGCGCTACGGCGGCGGCATCACGCGCATCGGCCACGACGGCCGAGGCTTTGGCTTCGACAACGAAGGCCCTGCCCACGAAGTGCTGCTGGCACCGTTCCATCTGGCCGACCGGCTTGTCACGCAACACGAATTCCTGGCGTTCATCCAGGACGGCGGCTACAAGCGGCCCGAACTCTGGTTGTCGGCTGGCTGGGACCGCGTATGCGCCGAAGGTTGGCGCGCGCCGCTTTACTGGGAAGGCCAACGCGACGACTGGCGCGTCTTCACCTTACGCGGCATGCATGAACTGGAACTACAGGCTCCCGTCACACACGTGAGCTACTTCGAAGCCGACGCCTACGCGCGCTGGGCGCGCGTGCGCTTGCCGCGCGAAGCGGAATGGGAACACGCCGCCCGACAACTGGCCGACCCCGCGTTTCCCGGCCGCGCCAACATGCTTGAAAACGGGCACCTGGACCCGCGCCCGGCCCCGGCTCGCAACGGCTCGGGCGGCCCCGTTCAATTGTTTGGCGACACCTGGGAATGGACATCCAGCGCCTACGACGCCTACCCCGGCTACAAGCCCGACGCCGGCGCCGTGGGCGAATACAACGGCAAGTTCATGTGCAACCAGTACGTGCTGCGGGGCGGCTCCTGCGCCACGCCACGCGACCATGTCCGCGCAAGCTACCGCAATTTCTTTCCGCCTGAAGCCCGCTGGCAGTTTTCGGGAATCCGCCTGGCCAGGGACGTCTGAATCACTTCCTGTTTTTTTTGCCACGAGCCCGCTTGCAAACAAAAAAAGTTTCATGCTAGAATTTCGTTCTTCGTTAATCAGCGCTACGGAATAGAAGCCGCGGCAACACTGAATAACGAACAAGGATTGGCGCATTAGCTCAGCCGGTTAGAGCGACGGAATCATAATCCGCAGGTCCCCTGTTCGAATCAGGGATGCGCCACCAAGAATTAAAAAGGCCCTCACTTCGGTGAGGGCCTTTTGCGTTTACGGCGTCTGCAAAACTACAACGCAAAACTACAACACAACCGAAACGCAACCAGCACCACTACAGCGTCCGCAGCGTATCGCGGCGCTTGCCGCCCCAGGTTGCGGCCAAGCTTGCCACAAAGGCGCCGATCAGCATTGATGCGAAGCCCCACAGCGCGAACGCGGCGGCGGCCTTGCGGGCCTGGTCGGCGGCTTCCTTGGCTTTTTGCTTGGCGTCTTCGGCCGCCTTCTTGGCGTTGGCGATGGTCTGCTCAACGCGGCGCTGCGCAACGGCAGGATCCTGGCCGGTTTGCGCAGCTACCACCTTGACCACGTAGTCGCGGTCTTCGGGCGTCATATCGCCGCGCGCCAGGCTCATGGCCACGATACGACCCACTTCCGCGCGGGCCGTGCCACGGTCGCCGGCCGCGTCAGGCCGATCGGAACGCATCAGCGTATCGGTGAAATATTCGGTCGCGCGGTCCATGCCGCCACCACCCGCCCCCGCCGCGCCGGCTGCCGCCGTTGCCGTGACCGCCGTGCTCGCCCCCGACGCAACCGCTGCGCCCGCTTTGGCTGCGCCTGACGCAAGCGTTGCAAGCGCCGAACCCAGCAGCGCCGCGCTGACGACCGCGCTCAGGGCCCACACCAGAAAGCCATGCGCGGTATCGCGGAAGTAGATTTCATCCGAATGCACATCAACCCACTTGGTGCGCAAGCGTCCGGCCACGTACCCGCCAATGCCGTACGAAATGATCTGCGTGAACAGCATCCACGCAATGATGCCGATACCCACGGCGGGCGCCGACATGCCCTCGTCGCCCCACGGGGAAACGGACAGGAAGCCCAGGCCCGTTCCGCCGGCGAACAATGCCAGCGACAATGCCGCCGCGATTACCGCGCCAGCGAACACCGCCGCCCAGGACACCCCCGATATTGCCGACTCACGCGGTGGCACGGCGCCGCCGTAGGCCAGGCTTGAAGATGATGCGTTTTCCATGGTGATTCCTTGTTCATTGTTTTGTGGCGCCGGCCGTGCGTAATACTCATCGGCACATCCGCACGAAAATACCGAACGGCGCCGCTACGCAAGCCGCCCGGCGTCAATGCCAGAAAAGTGCCAGCAGGATGATGATGGGAATAGGCACGCCAAGCAGCCACAGCAAAATGGAACGCATGACAGTCTCCTTTTAAGTTCTTCGATTAGCGCGGTCCTGGCATTCAGGCCAGGTCAATCGCGCCCGGCAGGCGGGGATCCGGCGCGGGTGGGGTCGGATCCACGAGCGGCGGATCATCGGGCGGCTGATTCGGATCCGGCAGCGGGTCGTCGGGCGGCAGGTTGCCGGGCAAGGACGGATCATCCGGCGGCAGGTCGTCCGGCAAGCCGGGCTCGCGATGCGGAATTTGGGACATGGCTTGTTCTCCTCTGGCGGCGCCAAGCGCGCCACCAGCCCTTCAGCAAATACCGTTCCCACATGCTGCCCCGCCGTGGTCATGCTTCGCTTGGTTCACGCCCAGCAAAAAGCCCTCTTGCGAGGGCTTCCATAAGCGATTCACCAATCAGCGGTTCACGAATCCGGCTTGCTCAGGGCTTGGGCTTGCCGTCCGGCTTGTTGTCCTTTATCCCCGCCAAGCCATTTTTTGCACCTGCGCCCAGAAATTCCACGACGGCGGCTTTGCCCGCGGCTGACGCTTCATCCTGGCTGCCGTAGCGCTTTTCAGAATAATTGGTGCTGTGCACATTGCCGCTTTCGGGATCAAGCAAGGTAATGATCCACGCAAACTCTCCCGGCAAGAGTTGCCTGACCTGAAGCGTGGCGCGCGTGCCGGGGCGCAATTTCTGCGTCATTTTTTGGATTTTCCGTGGAGGTTGTGGGGCCATCGTAGCGCAATCCGCCCGCCCATCAACACGCTTTCGCACGCTGTTTGAAATGTTGCGCGCGCACATGGATTCATGCTGCAGGGCCCGCGGCGAAAACGCCACACCGCCACGATCGTGCCAGGAAAACCCTAGGGCCAAGTCCGCTGATACAGGCGCACAATCAGTACAAACATCTAGACCGCGCAACGCGGCGCCGAATCCCTTAATCAGGCGAGGACGGAGACAACATGACTTACGTAGCAGTGGTAATGAGCTGTTTGATGGTTATGGGTATCGTCGGATTGGTGATTCAAACGATTCGAAGCGCGGGGCCTGAGCCCTGGCTGAAGATATCGGCGGCGATTGTCAGTTCAACCTTCGCGTCTTTGTTACTGATTCCGCTGGGGTATGCGGTCGCTCAATCCATGTTGATCGACTGACTGCCCCGCCTAAGCGTTTTAGCCGCCCCGGGCTAATCGCCCCGGGCGGATTTGCTTCTTGTCGCCACCCAACACAGCAAAGAGCCGGCCGTGACCATTGCCACGCCTTGCCAGAACGAGGCGGTCAAGCGGGTGGACAGCCACAGGGCCGCGAAAAACGTGGAAAGCACCGGGGTGAAATAGGACGCAGTCGCCAGCAGAGTCAGGTTGCCCTTCAGTATTCCCACGTTCCAGAGGGCATAACCGGCAGCCATCGCACCGCCGGTCATGCATAGCTCCAGCGTGGCCGGCCCGGAGAAAACCAATGGCGGCTCGGCGCTGAAAAAGTACTTCGCCCACAATGCCGCAGCGGTCAGCATGAAAAATAACGCCACGCCGTTCTTGCCGTTGGCAAAGCGCTTGGTCACATTGCAATAGACGGCCCAGATAATGGCGCCGCCGAATGCCAATCCGTAGCTGAGAGGATTACTGGATATGTTTGCGACGGTGCGCTCCCAAGACAAGCCGGAACCGCCCACGACCCAGGCAATGCCGCATACCGACAGCAAGATTCCCGGCACGACCCAGGCGTTGGCGCGCTGGCCATTGAACACGATAGCCAACAACACCGTCAGGCAAGGCCACAGGTAATTAACAATGCCCAACTCGATGGCCTGGCCACGATCAATGGCATAGCCCAACGACAGCGACAGGCAGATTTCGTAGGCAACGAACAGCAGACTGCCCACGATGAGATACAGACGTGGAAAACTCCGTAACGTCGGAAACCCAAGCAGACACACAAGGAATATTGAACCTACCGTATAAATAAGCGCGGCGCCTCCGACAGCCCCAAAGTTCTCGCTGACACCGCGAATCAGCCCGACGACCGACCCCCACAGCAGGATTGCCAACAAACCAAAGAGAGTGGCCGCATTCCGGCCGGAAAATGATCGCATTAACGTTTTCGCTTGATTGCTTGTTGGCTTGCTTGGCGCCCGCCCTGGCGCGGAAGCAGGCGGGCAGTGTAGCGAAAACCTATCGTTATCGTAGTGACCAGCCGGCACGGAAGAAACCCGCGCCGGGAAACGCGACAGACCCACTGAAACATCAAAAAAGAGGGAGTATTAGCCGCATGGCCATTTCCATACGTCGATTGAGCGATGTGCTTGCCAGCACAGAATCGGGCAGGCTTTACCGGATAGAGGTTTTCTTGCAGGCGGACGACCCGGGTCCTTCCAGCCCCAGACCGCAAGCCACCTCCCGCTACATCCTCAGAACGTCGGACGGAGAAGGCGTGATCGCCCTGGGCGAACGGCGGTATCGCTTGACATCGGGTGAGGTCCTGACGGCGCTGGCGCCGCCACCCGCACCGCAACCCGACACCTGAACACACCCGCGCGCGGCGTCACACATCCGACGCCACCCGCCGCTTGCCCTCCCCCTTGGCCTTGTACAGCGCAACATCGGCGCGTTCCAGCAACTGGAGCATGGTGATGCCCGAGTCGGGATACACGGCAATGCCGACGCTTGCCGACACGGCTACGCGGATTCCTGGATAGGGTAACGACAGGCTTTCGACCAAGGCCTCGGCCACCGGCTGCGCCTGCTCTTGGCGCACGCCCATCAACAGCACGGCGAATTCATCGCCGCCAAGCCGGGCCGCCACGTCGGATACGCGGATGGCGCGCGCCATTCGGTCGGCAGCTTCCTTCAACACCGTGTCGCCCGCAGCGTGGCCGTGCAGGTCGTTGACCGCCTTGAAGCCATCCAGGTCGATGGCAAGGAGCGCGAAAGAATCGCCGCTGCGCTGAGCCACGGCCAGTTCACGCAGGATGAGTTCTCCGAACAGCACGCGGTTGCACAGGCCGGTCAAGGGATCGTAGTGCGCCAGGTGCTGGGCATGCGCCAACATGCGCGACGCCTGCAAAAGCGCGGTGCCCACTTCCTCGGCCTCTTTGACGCTGGTGCCGGCCAGTTCAACCGTGCGCCCTTCTCCCAGCGCCAACGCCGGCCCCACCAACCCTTGCACCGCCGAGGTCAGCCGATTGGCCAGGCGCAGCGCCAGCCATAGCCCCAGGCCGAACGCGAACAGCGTGCCCAGCGCCACCCAGGCGATGGAACGGTACAGGTTCGTCGTGACCAAGGTCATGGGCGCGCCAGCGGCAACCGTCCACCCCGACAGCGACGAACGGCTGAAGGCGGTATAGACGGGCGTTCCCTCTTTGGTTACCGATTCAAACGCGCCTTCGTTTTCCTGCCGCACCGCCTGCACCAAGGCCGGCACGGCTTTCTGGCCGACGAACGTCGAGGCATCGCGCGTGCGGGCGATGATGGTTCCGGATTCGTCCAGAACCGCCGCCACCCAGCCTTCGGGCAAGGCACGCCGGCCCAGCATGGCGCCGATGCGATCCGGAGACAAGCCCACATTCAAGCTGTAGATGACGCTATCGTCGCGCACCACCGGCACGCCCATCGCAATGATCGGCCGCTTGGTGACGCCGCCGGTGAACAGGCTCGTGAGCACCGGCGCCCGCGTGGTGAAGACCCGGCGCAGCGCTTCCGGCGCACCGCTCAAAGGCAAGCGTGATCCGTAGGGCACCAAGGTGTTGATGATCTGACGCCCATCCCGGTCGGTCAGGGCGTAGCTGTCCACGATTTGAAAGCGCACCGAATCCCGCGCACGCTGATGAAAACTGGCCAGGTCGCCGCCAAGCAGGTCGGGCGAAGACGCCAGCATCTGCACGCCGGCTTCAACGCCCGTGAGTTCGCGGTCAAGAATGGAGGTGAGGTTGCGAGCCAGAAAAACCGTGTCGCGGAAGATCCGATCTTTTTGGACGATATAGCTTTCGTACACCGCCAACGACGCCACAACCAGCGCCGGCGAAATACAGGCGAACACGAGCGTCAGCAAACCGGTCCGCATGGAATACCGGTGTGGAGGGCGCGCCCTCGCGCCAGCCAGGCTCTCGCCATCAGCCATCGCTTTCCCCCTTGGACCCATGCGCCTCCCGATACGTCCAGCCCGGTGATGCATCCAGGCTGGATGAAATTCAGAAATTATTGCAGACCCGCGCAACCGCACAATCCTCGCTCAGACGCCTTTGCATGCGCTAAACGCACCTTTTGGCAAGCTGTATCGCGTCCCCAATTTACTCCGGAATGTCCGGCCAGGCGACGATTTCATCGCGCTCGAATCACCGCCCAAAGCCGCGCGGCCGCCAGGTTGCTACTATGCGCGGCATGAAGAATCCGTCCCTGAATAGAACCGCCGCAGGCCCGCTGGATGCCCCTGACCGGACCGTCCTGTTGTATGGCGTCATCGCCGCATTGCTTGGCGTGTGCCTGCACCAACTCATGGCCCACCGAATGTGGCCATGGGGGCATCCCTTTGCCCTGTACTTCCTGCTGCAATGGCTGGCGTTGGCGCCGCTTGCCGGCGCCCTGCTGTCAGGCAGCATGCAAAGCCCCAGGCGCTGGCTGGCCGCGCTGGCCATCTACGGCGTGCTGCTGCCTGCCGTGACCGCCTACGGCTTGACCGCCACCTATGGCGCACTGCCCAACGAACGCGGAGGATGGCTCAGCCGCGGCGACTACTTCATGCCGCTGCTGTTGACGAGCGTCGCGGGTTTCGTGGCGCTGCCGCTGCTGCAAGCGCTGGACCCGCGCCGGCCACAGTGGGATTACCCCGCTGTATTCCGCGCGGCGTGGCGTGCCGCAGTCCATCTGGGCTTGAGCCTTTGCCTGGCGTCGTGCGTCTGCCTGCTGCTGGCGGCGGCCGGCGCCATGTTCGACATGATCGGCATCCGGCTTGTCCGCGGGCTCGTCGAAAACGCGACGTTCCGGTTCGCCGTCTGGCCGATGATCCTGGCTGCCTGCCTTGTGGGCGTGCGGCGCCGCCCCGCCCTGACGGAAACGTTGCAGCGTTCGTGGCTGACCTTGAACGCCTGGCTACTGCCACTGGTCACGCTGGTAGGCTTGGCCTTCACCGTTGCCCTGGCTGCCAGGCTGGCATTGGGCCTGCAAGCGGTGCAGTTGTCCGCCGGCGCGTTGATTGCGTTTTCGCTGGTGTGGATCAAGCTGATCAACGCCGCCTGGCAAGATAGCCCGAATGCCGCCCCATTCGGCCCGCGCCTGCGTCGGGCACTGCGCTGGGCGATGGCGTGCCTGCTGCCGTTGGCGGCCGTGGCCCTGTACGGCGCGGCGGTCCGCGTTGACCAGTACGGTTGGACGGTGCTGCGCGCCTGGGGCGTGGGCAGCAGCGTGATCCTGGTGCTGTACGGGGCGGGCTATGCCTGGGCCGCGCTACGGAGCAAACATGACTACGCAACGCTCGCGGCCACCAACCTGGTCGCGGCCTTCGCCACACTCGCATTGCTGCTGGCGTTCAACACGCCGATCGCCAACCCCATGAAGCTGACCGCCGAAAGCCAGTTCCAGCGCTTGATCGACGGGCGCAAAGACCCGCAGGACTTCAGCTTTTACGCCATGGGCAACGACTACGGCCGGTGGGGGCAGGATGCCCTGCGGCGCCTGGCGGAAGGCGCCGCCAATGCACGGGACCCACGGATAGCCACCGCGGCGGCCGAAACCCTGAAGGGCGGCTATTTCCAATGGGACAAGCCCGGGCAAGCCGCCGCCGACGCGGCGCCCGTCGACGCACCGCCGCTTGCGACCACGCCCTCGGGCCGTGACGTTCCGTCGGCGTGGTGGGGATTTCTGCGGGCCGAGTTTGCTGAGCAGGCACGGGTGTGCGCAACACCCATCGATCCCGCGACAGATGACGCATCAAGCACGCAACCTTGCCAGGTGATCTACGCTGACCTGACCGGCGACGGGCAGGAAGAGATCATCCTGTATGTAGCGCCGCAACAGCGCGGGGAGCGACGCTCGCGGGAATGGTTCATTGCGTTTGCGCCGAACGCCGCCGGCCAATGGCGCCATCTGGGCTACCTGTACGCAGAGAGTTTCGAGCAGCCCCTGCAAGACGCAACGGGCGTCGACGACATTGCGCAGGCGCTGAAGCAGGGGCTGGTGCGAACCCAGCCCCGCGCCGACCGCGATCTGATGATCGGCGACCAGTTGCTGCGCCTGCGCTGACCCCACGAGAGGCGCAACACCCCCGGTTCGTTATCTGCGCGACACCGGGGGTTCTTCCTTCTGGCCCATCATGCCGTCGGAAGTCTGCGAGAAAAGATCCCAGCTTGCCATGAACAGCGCGGCGATCAGCGGCCCGATCACAAAGCCGTTCAGGCCGAACAGCGCCATGCCGCCCAGCGTGGAAATCAGCACGACGTAGTCGGGCATCTTGGTGTCTTTGCCCACCAGGATCGGGCGCAGCACGTTATCAACCATGCCGATGACCAGCACGCCAAATGCGATCAGCACCGCGCCCTTGACGACGGCGCCCGTCAGCAGGAAATAGACGGCCACGGGCACCCAGATCAGGCCGGCGCCGATTGCCGGCAGCAGCGACAGGAAGCCCATGATGACGCCCCACAGCAGCGCCCCCTGGATCGACAAGATCGAAAAGATGATGCCGCCCAGCGCGCCCTGCACCGCCGCCACCGCGATGTTGCCCTTTACGGTGGCGCGTACAACGGTGGTGAACTTGCGGAACAGATGCTGCTTGTGCCCATCGCCCAGCGGAATCGCGCGCTTGATCCGCGCCGACAGCTCAGGCCCGTCACGCAACAGGAAGAACAGCAGATACAGCATGATGCCGAAGCTGATCACGAACTGGAACGTGTCTTGGCCGATGCTTAACGCCTGGGTTGCCAGGAACTGGCTGGCCTGCATCGCCCCCGCGCTGAGCTTTTCCTGAAGGCTGGGAATGTCGGCCAGGTCAAAGCGCGCCAGCACGTCATGCACCGACGGCGGCAACGCCGCCATCGCCTGCTGGAAATACAGGCCGAAATTCAATTCACCCGACTTGATGCTTTGATAGAGGTTTGCACCTTCGCGTACCAGCGAACCGCTGATCGCCACCAGCGGCAGAATGACCAGCAGCAAGACCCCCAGCAAGGTGATCACGGCCGCCAGATTGCGCCGGCCACCCATGCGCTTGACCAGGCGGCGCTGCAAGGGTCCAAAGATGATGGCAAGAATGGCGCCCCAGAAAACGGCGCCATAGAAAGGCCACAAAAGCCAGCCGAACGCGATGGAGACCACCACGAGCAGGAGCAGAAAGGTTCTGTGGTGCAAGCTGGATGATTCGCTCATGTTCCGTTCCAGGCACGGCGAACGCCGCGAGACGCGCATTGTACTAAGCCCATGCGAGCATGCCGGTTCAGGCGCCACCACCCGCCGCAAGCAGAATGGTCTGTCGCGCTTGTGCAAGCTCGTCCGCCTGCGCGTTGAGCCCCTGCAAGCGCAGATTCAATTCCTGCTGCAGCGTGGGGGTAGCCACGCGCGCCTGTCCGTCGACCAGTTGTATTTCGTCGGCATTGGCGGCCACCAGGTCCGCGATGCCCAGCGCATCGCGCGCCACGGCGTCCATCCGCGAGGCGGCCCGCATCAGTTCAACGGTGGGCCCCGTGACGGATTCGTCGTACACGCCGTCGTAGACAGGCGCCAGATCGGCCGGCAGTTGCAGATCGGCCCGTGCCTTGTCGGCCTTTTCCCGCGCCTCCTGAAGCTTGCCGGCGCTGTCCGCCAGCGTCTTGCGCGCCGCTTCGAAGCCAGACTTGCGCTCAACGATCTCGCCCACCGAGCGGATCGTCTCCAATGCAAGCACGTCGCGCATGGCCCGGGCCGATTCGGCCATCTCCTGCTGGAAGTCGGTAATGACTTCGTAAGCGTCGGCGTAGTCGCCCAGCGCCTCTTTTTCGGCCTTGCTCAAGGCGGCGATCGGCAGCAGCGCATCACTATTCATCCGCGCCTGCAGCAACTGGATAAACGCCGCGCGCTCCTGCGGCTCTTTGTTGACGCAGGCCGTCATGACCAGCATCGAAGCCATCGCCAGCCCAGTCAGGCAGGCTCGCCACAGTGACATGCGTATCCTCCTCGCACAGCGGATTGATGAATCGGTTGACGCCCGCCCCCGGCAATGGCGGGCGCCTGAGCGCAGATTATCCCGAAGCGTCCGATTGCGAGCGCCCCCGGGCGGATTTTGTTGCGATCGAAGCGAGTTGACACAGGGCGGCTCGAGTTTCGCCTTGTTCAGGAAGACAGCGAATACGTCATGGCGCAGCGCCGACCGGGGTCAAGGCCCGCGTCGGCCTCGGCCAGCACGCGCGCCTTGAGGCCGGGCGAATACGGCGGCGCCAACTCACGGAAACCGAGCCGTCGGTAAAACGGGGCATTCCAGGGCAATTCGCGGTCTGTGGTCAGGACGACGGCCTCGTAGCGCCCAGCCGCCCTTGCGTGGGCCAGCACCGCCTGCATCAGCTCCCGACCCAAGCCCTGCCCCTGCGAGGGCAAGGCCACCGACATTTCAACCAGGAACAGATCCCCATCCATAGGCTGGGCCAGCGCGAAACCGCATACCTGTCCGTCATCACGCGACGCCACCCACAACAGGCCGGCAGCTTGGGCGGCGGTCAGGTCCGCCAACGGCAGCGGGTCGCCATCGGCGGCCCAGGCCATCGGGGTGCCGTGAAAGCGTTGCGCGGCAGAGCGTTCGATATCGGCCAGGCAGGCCAGGTCGCAAGGTTGGGCGGGTCGGATCATCAGGGTCGAAAGTATGCCCCATGGCATGCACAATTTCGAATGGGCGGCGCCCTTGTTCCTATCCCTTAAAATGCCGAAATCCGGCCCCGGCCGCTTGCAACCCACCCGGCTTTATCCATGACTCAACACGCCACTTCCGCCCCCTGGGGATTCACCCAGCCCGATTGCCGCGGCGCGGCCGCCCTGCTGTTCTTCATGAACGACTTGGCGCGCGTTGTGAATCAATACCTGGGACAGGGCCAATTGTCGGAAGAGGCCCTGGCGGACGCGCAAAAGGCTGTGGACGCCTTGCTTGCACGCTATGTCGAGATTGAAGCCGCGCCCGAGGCGTTCAATGACGAACGCATCGGCCTGGCGCTGGAAACCGAACGCCAGCCGGACGGATCGGTGGGCGCACAGGTGGCGTTGCGTATGTCTCCCCGGCTGGAAGGCTTGATCATCGAGGCGCAGCGCCAGGCCCGCTCGACTGAGCACTGAGCGGAACGGCGGCCTTGCAAGCCGCCTTTAAAAAAGGCTTGCAGCCACCTTCTTTTTGCGATAATATCGACGACTAATGTTTTCTGCGCCCCCATATTTCCCAGAATAAATAGGCCGGAAACATTCAAGAAATTGGCTAAACCCGGGGTTAAACCCCAAGGCTAACAACCCGGCTTGATTCTGGTGAACCAGACTCACCGCGCCACAACAAGCGCGCTTTGCCGGCAGCCTGCCTACCACCCGGAAATTCGATCCGGTTTGCGAAAACCCATAACGCGAAAACGCAAATCGTCGGCTTCCGCCTGGAAAGCACGGCAACAGCCAAGCACATCTTCACCATCCCGCCAGTCCGGTTTGGAAAGAAGTTTAAAAACAAGCAACAAGACACGTTGCAGCCCAAGTCGTAACCACGACGGCGGCCGCACAGCATCCGCCAGAGCCAACCCTCTCTGAGCGACCCCTCGGGCCTGACGGCCGCCTGCTACCGCAAGCACGCCACTTGAGCCCGAACCGATACCGTCCAGGACTGACTGATGGCATCGGTTGCACCACCCCGTTACGCGCGC
Organism: Achromobacter sp. JUb104; assembly: GCF_024806975.1. NCBI lineage: Bacteria > Pseudomonadati > Pseudomonadota > Betaproteobacteria > Burkholderiales > Alcaligenaceae > Achromobacter > Achromobacter sp. JUb104. The sequence continues at coordinate 105,348 of NZ_JANUEY010000003.1, forward strand.
ACGCAAAAAACATGAGAATGCGCAAACTGACGGCAACACTTATGCGTTAGTGTCATGCCTGCCCTGTCTGAATAACCCGGCGACAAGGCAACCGCGAGGACGCGAGGCGCTTTTGGTACGTCCGCCCTTCGCAGCATGCGCAACACGCAGCTTTTCTAATAACTAGAACTTAAGAGAACACACACCATGAATACTCGTTTCACTACCTCGGACCTGATCCGCCGCCCGGCCCACACGACGCTGGACAACACCCCGATTCACATCGGCGACATCGTTCATCTGCAACCGGCCAATGGCCCGGCCATCCGCGCAACGGTCATTTTCAACGCGCCCATCAACGGCACGACGACCTACACGACGGAAGTCGTGGCCTGCGGAAATACCACGCAGAAGGCGCCCGGCCAACGGATCCGCTTCCGCCACGAGCATGTGCATCGCATCGAATCGGTGCGCAGCGCTTCGCACTAAACCATCGGCGCCACGGCGCCGATTTTTCTGCCCGCTCGCCGCGCCTGAGCCGCGGCGATTTCAATTCCAGCCGCCGCGATTTCATTTCTTGCGTGATAAAGTCGCTGGCAACGTAGCCTGAGTAAATCCCCCCATGCAGAACAACCGACTCGCGGTACGCATCTGGGACCTTCCCACCCGCCTCTTCCACTGGGCGCTTGTCGTCTGTATCGTCGGCGCGTTTGTCAGCGTCAAGCTGGGCGGCCTGTATATGGACTGGCACGTGCGCTTTGGCTGTACGGCGCTGGGCCTGATCATCTTCCGCCTCTTGTGGGGCATCGTCGGCCCGCGCTATGCGCGCTTTGCAACCTTCGTGCGCGGCCCGGGCGCGGTGGCCAAATACCTCAAGGGCGCGGCCGCGCCCGCCGGGCATAACCCGCTGGGCGCCCTGTCGGTATTGGCGCTGCTGCTGGCCGTCGGTTTTCAAGCTGTCAGCGGCCTGTTCACCACCGACGACATCATGACGCAGGGACCGCTGTTCGGTTACGTCAGCGCGCCCATCTCCGGCGCCCTGACCTCGTGGCATAAGCTCAATGAGTGGGTCATCATCGCCCTGATCGCGCTGCACCTTCTGGCGGTGGCCTGGTACGCGCTGGTGCGCCGCAAGCGCCTGGTGCGGGCCATCATCACGGGCGACGTCGACGCCAAGGACCTGCCCGCCGGCACGCCCCCCGCGCAAGACGGCTTCGCCGTGTGGTTGCGCGCCCTCGTGCTGGGTGCCTGTGTGACGGGCCTGGTGTTGTGGATACGGTCGATGGAAGTCGTCGCCGACATGTCTTTTTCGTAGCCCGCCACGCACCTATCCGGCAGCCCAAAAACAAAAAGCCCCTCGATACATCGAGGGGCTTTTGCTTGGCAAGTACCGATGCCGCCCGCGGACGGCAAGGCCTTACTTCTTCTTGCGGTAGGAGTCGTGACAGGACTTGCAGCTTGCGCCCACGTCACCAAAGGCCGCGCGCAGCTTGTCGAGATCGCCCGAGTCAGCCGCGGCCGACAGCTTCACGATATTGTCCTGGAAGGCTTGCTGCTTTTGCTTGAAGCCCGCAGCATCGCTCCAGATTTCGGGACGCGCATCGCCGCCTTCCGTACCCGGCCCGAAAGCCGCCCACGGCAACGCCGACAGGGTCTTCAAGACCTCGACGTTGGCCTTGATCTGCGCGGCGTCGTACGGCGCCTGGCCCTTGACCACCGGCGCCATGCGACCAAAGTGCGAGGCCATCAGCGTCAACGCCGATTGCCGGTATTTGACCGCGTCTTCGGGCTTGGCGAACTGCGCCGAGGCGGTCGTCGCTAGCAACGGCGCCACGGTCATACAGGCCAACGCGACAAGCGTGGACAACTTCTGCATTGCAATCTCCCGTAAGTACATCAAGAATGCCGCGCGCATGACGCGCGCGGCATGGCGACTATACCGCCCGGGCCAGCTCGGCGGCCAGTCCAATGTATGACCGAGGCGTCATCGCCAACAGGCGCGCCTTTGGCTCTTCCGGCAGGGCCAGGCCCTGGATGAACTCGCGCAGGGCTTCCTCGGTAATGCCCTTGCCACGGGTCAAGGCCTTGAGTTGCTCGTAGGGCTGCGGCAGGCCGTAGCGGCGCATCACGGTTTGCACCGGCTCGGCCAGTACTTCCCAGCAAGCGTCGATGTCGGCATCGATAGCGGCCGTATTGACTTCCAGCTTGCCCAGACCGCGCATGCAGGCATCCCACGCGACCAGGCAATAGCCCAGGCCCACGCCCAGGTTGCGCAGCACGGTGGAGTCGGTCAGGTCACGCTGCCAGCGGGAGATCGGCAGCTTGTCGGCCAAGTGGCGCAGCACGGCGTTGGCCAGGCCCAGGTTGCCTTCGGAGTTTTCGAAGTCGATCGGGTTGACCTTGTGCGGCATGGTCGACGAACCGACCTCGCCTTCCTTCAGGCGCTGCTTGAAGTAGCCCAGCGCCACATAGCCCCAGATGTCGCGGTCCAGGTCCAGCACGATGATGTTGGCGCGCGTGATGGCGTCGAACAGGGCCGACATCCAGTCATGCGGTTCGATCTGGATGGTGTGGCGGTTCTGGGTCAGGCCCAGGCCGGTCAGCACGCGCTGGCTGAAGGCGGGCCAATCGATTTCCGGATAGGCCGACAGGTGGGCGTTGTAGTTGCCGGTGGCGCCATTCAGCTTGGCCAGCGGTTCCACGGCCTCGACGGCGGCGATGGCGCGGTTCAGGCGCGCGGCCACGTTGGCGAATTCCTTGCCCAGCGTGGTGGGGCTGGCCGGCTGGCCGTGCGTGCGCGACAGCATCGGCTGGTCGGCCTGGGCCACCGCCATGTCGTTCAGCTTGGCGGCCAGTTCGCGCAGGCGCGGCACCACCACCTGATCGCGAGCGCGCGACAACATCAGCGCGTGCGAGGTGTTGTTGATGTCTTCCGACGTGCAGGCAAAGTGGATGAATTCGGCGGCGCGGGCCAGCTCGGCGTCGTCGGCCACTTTTTCCTTCAGCCAGTACTCGACCGCTTTCACGTCATGGTTGGTGACGCGCTCGATGTCCTTGATGCGCGCGGCGTCGGATTCCGAAAAATCCTGCACCAACTGCTGCAGACGCTGGCGGGCGGCCTGGGAAAAGGCGGGCAGCTCGGGCAGGCCGGCGTCGGACAGGGCGACCAGCCAGGCCACCTCGACTTCGACGCGGTGCGCCATGAAGCCGGCTTCGGACAGCAGACCGCGCAGCGCGTCGCTCCGGGAAGCGTAACGGCCATCCAATGGCGAAAGGGCATTAAGTTGGCTCAACTGATCGGCGATTTGCATGGTCTGGGGTAGAAATGGCTACGGATGGGAAAACCCGACGATTTTATCATCCGAGGCCATGCAACATTGTGGCAAACTGGCGAAGATTCCGACCCGCGGACGGTGTGACCGTCATGCGGCCTGCTATACTTCGGCCGCTTTTCGACTCCGCTTGTGACTCCATGAAACTGATCGGCTCGCTTACCAGTCCATACGTACGCAAAGTGCGTATCGTCATGGCCGAGAAAAAGCTGGACTACCGGCTTGAACTCGAAAACGTCTGGTCCGCCGACACGCAGATCCAAACGTACAACCCGCTGGGCAAAGTTCCGTGCCTGGTCATGGAAGATGGCGGCGCGCTATTTGATTCGCGCGTCATCGTCGAGTACCTGGACACCTTGTCGCCCGTGGCCCGCCTGATTCCCCAGCAGGGGCGCGACCGCGCGGCCGTCAAATGCTGGGAGGCCATCGCCGATGGCGTCCTGGACGCCTGTGTGGCCATCGTCAAGGAAAACCAGCGCCCCGAAGCTCAGCGCAGCCCGGAATGGATCGAACGCCAATTCGGCAAGATCCACGCCAGCCTGGATGCCATGAACAAGAGCCTGGGCGACAACGCCCACTGCATGGGCATCAACTACAGCCTGGCCGACATCGCTGTCGGTTGCGCGCTGGGCTATCTGGATCTGCGCTTTGCCGCGTTGGACTGGCGCGCCAACCATCTGAACCTGGCCCGCTTGCACGACAAACTGGCTCAGCGGCAGTCGTTCATCGACACCCTGCCCCAAACCGCCTGAAGGGCGCCTGCCTGCCTATCAGGCATGCGCACTTGACGACCGGCCGCCACGCGCGGCCGGTTTGCATTGCGGCAGCGGCATGGCAAGCCGCCGCCACCGACCTCTTGCCTCTATCGCCCCTATTGCCCCGCGAAAGTCTGCCAGGCCTTGAACAGCATGTACGCCGCCAAGGCGAACAACAGGCAGGCGAACACGCGCTTTAACGTCTGCACCGGCAAGCGGTGCGCCATCCGCGCGCCCAGCGGCGCGGTCAGCACGCTGGTGCACACCAGCGCCAGCAAGGCAGGCCAATAGATGTAGCCCAGCATGCCGGGTCGCGACGTGCCTTCATTCAGGCCCGACACCACATAGCCCACGCTGTTTGCCAGCGCAATCGGAAAGCCCAGCGCCGCCGAGGTCGACACCGCGTTGTGCAGGGCCACGTTGCACCAGACCATGAACGGCACCGACAGGAATCCGCCGCCCGCGCCCACCAACCCGGACAGGAACCCGATGCCCGCCCCCGCCGCGCTGGTGCCCACCACGCCCGGCATCTGGCGAGCCGGCTTGGGCTTCTTGTTGCGCAGCATGCTCCAGCCCGAATAGCCGACGAACAGCGCGAAGAACAACGACAACCACAAGGTGCTGAGCGCGGCGAAGACCGCGCCACCCGACACCAGGCCGCCGATGATGATGCCCGGCGCCATGGCCCACACGATGTTCCATTTGATCGTGCCGCGCTGCTGGTGCGCCCGCACGCTGGAAACGGACGTGAACAGAATGGACGTCATCGACGTTGCAATGGCGGCATGCACCACCAATTCAGGCGGCATGCCCTGCCAGGCAAACAGCATCGTCAGGAAAGGCACCAGCAACATCCCGCCGCCTATGCCCAGCAGGCCCGCGGCAAAGCCGACCACAGCGCCCAGCACCAGCAGGCAAATCAACATCGAAACATCCACAACCGTCTCCTCTCGTTTTGAATTCTTGGGTTCATGAACAAGGCCCCGCGGGCATCACGCCCACGGGGCCCTGCTTGATCACACACGCCCCCCAGGGGCGCGCACTACAGAATGATGCCGCCACCCAGGCAAACATCGCCATCGTAAAGCACGGCCGACTGGCCAGGCGTCACGGCCCATTGCGGGTCGGTGAAATCCAGGGCGAAGGTGTCACCATCAGCCTTATCCAGACGGCAGGCCGCATCCGCCTGGCGGTAGCGTGTCTTGGCGCCATAGCTCGCGATCTCGGGCGGATGGCCCGCCACCCAACTGGCGTCCTGCGCCTGCAATTGGCCGGACAGCAGCCACGGATGATCATGCCCTTGCACCACGTACAGGATGTTGCGTTCCAGGTCCTTGCGCGCCACGTACCAGGCCTCGGCCGTGCCATCTTCGCGCTGGCGCCCCTTCACGCCACCCACGCCCAGGCCCTTGCGCTGACCCAGCGTGTAGAACGACAGGCCTTCGTGGCGGCCCACCTGCTGGCCTTCCGGCGTCAGGATAGGGCCCGGCTCGGTCGGCAGGTAGCGGTTCAGAAATTCGCGGAACGGACGCTCGCCAATGAAGCAGATGCCGGTGGAGTCCTTCTTGGCGGCATTGTGCAGACCGATCTCGTGCGCAATGCGCCGCACTTCGGTCTTGTGGATTTCGCCCAGCGGGAACAGCGTGCGCGACAACTGTGCCTGGTTCAGGCGATGCAGGAAATAGCTCTGGTCCTTGGAGGCGTCCAGCGCCTTGAGCAGCTGGAACTGTGTGCCGCCGCCGGCCGCCGGCACTTCGCGCACCCGCGCGTAATGGCCCGTGGCGATGTGCTCGGCGCCCAGCGCCATGGCGTGGTCAAGAAAAGCCTTGAACTTGATCTCGGCATTGCACAGCACGTCGGGGTTGGGCGTGCGGCCCGCTGAATATTCGCGCAGGAATTCCGCGAACACGCGGTCTTTGTATTCGGCGGCAAAGTTGACGAATTCGAACTCAACGCCAACCAGGTCCGCGACGCTGGCGGCGTCCAACAGGTCTTGGCGGGTTGAGCAGTATTCGGAATCGTCGTCGTCTTCCCAGTTCTTCATGAACAGGCCGACGACCTCATAGCCTTGTTGCTTGAGCAGCCAGGCGGTGACCGAAGAATCGACCCCGCCCGACATGCCTACGACCACGCGGCCTTTCTTGGTGGATATTTGACTCATGATGCGGCTATTTTAGTTCGGACACGGCGTCTTCCCGGGGCTGCGGCTCGGCCGCCCGGGAGACTTCCATCAACCAGGCGCGAAACGCCTGCAAGGTGGGCAGGTTGGCTTTCTGCTCGGGATAGCACAGGTAATAGCCCATGCGGGCGCGGATCGGCAGCGTCATCGCCACGGCCAGCTTGCCGTCGCGCAGCTCGTCTTCAATCAGGCAACGCGGGATCAGCGCCACACCGAAACCGGCGGCGGCCGCCTGGGACAACAGCGCGTATTGATCAAAGCGCGCCCCTTCCAGGCTGCGCCGGCTGTCGCAGCCGGCCTGCTCGAACCAATCGCGCCAACCTTCAAGCGCCGACGTATGGTGCAGCAGCGGATAAGCCAGCAGCGCTTCTGGCGAGGGGCAGCCACCCGGGATCAGGCGCGGGCTGCACACCGGCACGATTTCGCGGCCCACGATGTAGTCGGCGCCACTGCCCGGCCACAAGCCTTCGCCAAAGCGGACGGCGGCGTCCAGCTCGGGCGTGGAAAAATCATAGCCCTGGCGGTGCGGCAGGAATTCCACATGGATGTCGGGGCGCAAGCGCATGAAGGCCGTCAGGCGCGGGATCAGCCAGCGCGCGCCGAACGTGGGCATACAGGTCAGGTTGAGCGTGCCGCCCTGCCCCTGATGCGCAATCAGCTCAACGGTGGCGGCTTCGATCTGGCCCAAGCCCGCTTGAACCTTGGTCAGATAACTGCGGCCGGCCTCGGTCAGCACCAGGCCTTGCCTGATGCGCAGGAATAGTTCGACGCCGACGAACTCTTCCAGATGTTTCACCTGTTTACTGACGGCGCCCTGCGTGACACACAATTCCTGCGCCGCGCGCGTGAAGCTACTGTGTCGCGCGGCGACTTCAAACGCCTGCAGATCGGTTAATGAGGGACAGAAACGTCGCATTTTGTGCCCCCACGCAGCGTGGGGCTCCCGCCCCAGCGGGGCTTGATCGGGGATGCAATCCCCTGCCTTCGCGATGACGCCGCGAGACGGAAAAGTTACACAAAAGTAACGCTCGATCCGTGTCGGCAAACAAGAGGCATGAAAAAAAGTCATAGCTTACGGAGAAACTTTCGTTTGCGCAAACTGCCCCGCCAGGAAAGAATCATTGCGTTTGCGTCTGCCTTTGCGCATCCGCTTTCCAATTTATTAGGGGAATCCATGCAACGCCGTAACGTAATACTGGGCCTGTGTGTCGCTGCCGCGACCCTGGCCATGCCGCTGACCTCGGGTATCGCGCACGCTGAAGACGCGTATCCGAGCAAGCCCATCCGCCTGATCGTTCCCTTCCCGCCCGGCGGCACCACCGACATCGTCGGCCGCCTGTTCGCGGACAAGCTGAGCAAGGAACTGGGCCAGACCGTGGTGGTTGAAAACCGCGGCGGCGCCGGTGGCTCGATCGGCAGTGCCTTCGTTGCCAGCAGCGCACCGGACGGCTACGTCCTGGGCATCGCCACCGTCAGCACCCACGGCATCAACCCGGCCATCTACCCGAACCTGCCGTTCGATGGCGAGAAGGACTTCACGCCCATCTCGAACCTGGCGGCCGTGCCGAACATCATGACGATCAACCCCAAGGTCAACGCCAAGAACATTGCCGACCTCATCAAGCTGGCCAAGAGCGAGCCGGGCAAGCTGACCTACGCGTCGGCCGGCAACGGTTCGGTGTCGCACATGATGGGCGAACTGTTCAAGATGTCCTCGGGCACCGACCTGATGCACGTGCCTTACCGTGGCGTGGGCCCGGCGCTGAACGACGCGCTGGCCGGCCAGGTCGACGTCATGTATGACAACCTGCCGTCCACCCTGCCGCACGTGCAATCGGGCCGCCTGATCGCCATGGCCGTCGCCGCGCCCAAGCGCGTGGCTGCCCTGCCCGACGTGCCCACGTTCGCCGAAGCCGGCCTGCCGGCCGTGAACGACTCGTCGTGGTTTGGCCTGGTTGCCCCGGCCAAGCTGCCGGAACCCATCCTGGCCAAGCTGAACGCCGCCGTGCAGAAGGTCAGCGCGGAAGCCGACGTCAAGACGCGCCTGGAAGCGCTGGGCGCCTCGCCCGCCGCCAATAGTTCGGCCGACTTCGGCAAGCAGATCGCGGCGGAAATCGCCAAGAACAAGCGCATCGCCAAAGAAGCCAACGTGAAGATCGACTAAGCGATCTTCGGCCCCCGCCGCGCCATCTTCGGCCGCGGGGGCCTCCGATTCACGAACGCAGTACCTCTATATGCGAATTACCCAACCCCTGTCTTACCGGCTCGACCTTCCGCAGCACTATCCGGATTCGGAATCCTCGGCCCCGCTTGTGCTGGACTCTCCGCACAGCGGCACCGCCTACCCTCCCGACTTCGCCGCCGCGGTGGACTTTGGCGCGCTGCGCACTGCCGAGGACACCTGGGTTGACGACCTGTGGGGCGACGCGCTCGACCAGGGCGTGCCGATGGTTGCAGCCGCGTTCCCGCGCGCCTACATCGACGCCAACCGCGCCCCCGACGAGATCGACGAATTGCTGCTGGACGAAGCCTGGCCTGACGCTATCAACGCGTCGCCCAAGGTGAAGCTGGGCAAGGGCCTGATCTGGCGCATGCTGGATGACGGCACGCCCTTGTACAACCGCAAGCTGACGGTGGAAGAAGTGCGCCACCGCATCAACGCCTGCTGGAAGCCGTACCATGCCGCGCTCGGCCAGGTGCTGGATGCCGCCCACAAGAAGTTCGGCAAGGTCTGGCATATCAATTGCCACTCCATGCCCAGCGTGGCCGGCGCCTTCGCCACCGACCGCCCCGGCCTGGTCCACCCCGACTTCGTGCTGGGTGACCGCGATGGCAGCACCAGCGACCCGGCCTTCCGGGAATTCATCGCCGCGTGGCTGCGTGAACGCGGCTACAACGTGACCGTGAACGATCCCTACAAGGGCGTGGAACTGGTGCGCGCCTTTGGCCGCCCCGAAGAAGGCCGCCACAGCCTGCAGATCGAAATCAACCGCAAGTTGTATATGGACGAAGTGACGCTGCGTCCCAGCGAAAACTATGGCCGCCTGAAGGCCGATCTGCGTGACCTCACCGCCGCGCTGATCAACTGGACTCGCGCGCAAACGGCCTGACGCCGGACGTTTACGCGCAAGTGCCGGCCAGCGGCGTGGTAAGACTGGCCGGAGCAAGTGGGCTGCAAAGCCCAAGCCCCATGGTTCGCCATGGGGCTTTTTTTCGCCCTATTAAAGCCCTCAATCAAAAGAACTAACCGCCCAAGATATGCGCAAGCAACGAGCGCGCGAAGGAGAAGCCGGCCCGCCGCCGGGCCGCTCCCAAGGCGGGCCAGCCCCCTCGGGGGGCAGCAAGCGAATGCAATGAGCGCAGCGTGGGGGCACACCCTCTTGGGGCAACGGCCCGCCGCCGGGCCGCCCCAAGGCGGGCCAGCCCCCTCGGGGGGCAGCAAGCGAATGCAATGAGCGCGGCGTGGGGGCGAGATTAGCGTGTATAACTACGGCGAACCTTCTGAGGAGAGGCGTCGATGCACATCGGGATACCAAAAGAGACCCGAGACGGGGAAACCCGTGTCGCAGCAACACCGGAGACCGTCAAGAAGTACCTGGGCGGCAAACACACCGTTGTCGTGGAGCGTGGGGCAGGCGCCGCCGCCCGCTATCCGGACGACGCCTATGAGGCCGCGGGCGCCACGCTCGGTTCCACCCAGGATGCCCTGGGCGCGGAACTCGTCCTGAAGGTTCGCGCCCCCTCCCCCACCGAATTGCCCCACATGAAACCGGGCGCCGTCGTCATCGGCATGCTCGACCCGTTCGACGCCGAAGGCATTGAACACATGGCCGCCGCGGGGCTTACCGGCTTCGCCCTGGAGGCAGCCCCCCGCATCACGCGCGCGCAAAGCCTTGATGTGCTGTCTTCGCAGGCCAACCTGGCCGGCTACAAGGCCGTGCTGCTGGCCGCGCACCACTACGGCCGGCTGATTCCCATGATGATGACCGCGGCCGGCACCCTGAAAGCCGCGCGCGCCGTCGTGCTGGGCACCGGGGTCGCCGGGTTGCAGGCCATCGCCACGGCCAAGCGGCTGGGCGCGGTGGTTGAAGCGTCCGACGTGCGCCCCGCCGCGCGCGAACAGGTGGAGTCACTGGGCGCCAAGTTCATCGACGTGCCCTTTGAAACCGACGAGGAACGCGAAATTGCCGAAGGCAAGGGCGGCTACGCGCGCGCCATGCCTCCCGGATGGATGGCGCGTCAGGCGGCGCTCGTGTCTGAACGCTGCAAGCAGGCCGACATCGTCATCACCACCGCGCTGATCCCCGGCCGCCCCGCGCCGACCCTGGTGTCCGCCGACACCGTTGCCGCCATGCGGCCCGGCTCGGTGCTGGTCGACCTGGCTGTCGAGCGCGGCGGCAATTGCCCGCTGTCCGAAAAAGGCCAGATCGTTGAAAAGCATGGCGTGACGATCATCGGCCTGACCAACCTGCCGGGCCTGGTCGCCACCGACGCGTCCGCGCTCTACGCGCGCAACGTCATGGACTTCCTGAAGCTCATCATCAATGCGGACGGCGCGCTGGCGATCCAGCGCGACGATGAAATCGTGGCGGCCTGCCTGGTATGCGAAGGCGGCAATGTGGCGCGGAGGACTTGAACATGGAAGCGATCAATCCCACCCTGATGAACCTCATCATCTTCGTGTTGGCCATCTATGTCGGCTATCACGTCGTCTGGAATGTCACGCCCGCCTTGCACACGCCGCTGATGGCGGTCACCAACGCCATCTCGGCCATCATCATCGTGGGCGCCATGCTGGCGGCCGCGCTGACCGAAGGCGGGCTGGCGCGCGGCATGGGCGTGTTCGCCGTGGCGCTTGCCGCGGTGAACGTTTTCGGCGGCTTCCTCGTCACGCGGCGCATGCTGGAAATGTTCAAGAAAAAAGATCGCAAACCGGGCAAGGAGGAAGCGAAATGATCTCGCTGAATCTGGTCACCCTGCTTTACCTGATTGCCTCGATCTGCTTCATCCAGGCGCTAAAGGGGCTGTCGCACCCGACCACATCGCGGCTGGGCAACGCCTTCGGCATGGCCGGCATGGCGATCGCGGTGCTGACCACGGCGGCGCTCATCATCGGCCTGGCGCGCGAGGGCACCGCCACCATCGGCCTGGGCTGGGTCGTGCTGGGCCTGCTGGTGGGCGGCTCCATCGGCACCTTGATGGCGCGCCGCGTCGAGATGACGAAAATGCCCGAACTGGTTGCCTTCATGCACAGCATGATCGGCCTGGCGGCGGTGGCCATCGCGGTGGCGGTGGTGGCCGAACCGCATGCGTTCGGCATCGTGCCGGCCGGCATGCTTATTCCCACCGGCAACCGATTCGAACTCTTCATCGGCACGTTCGTGGGCGCCATCACGTTCTCGGGCTCGGTCATCGCGTTCGGCAAGCTGTCGGGCAAGTACAAGTTCCGGCTGTTCCAAGGCGCGCCCGTCGTCTTTTCAGGCCAGCACATGCTGAACCTGGCGTTGGCGCTGGTGATGCTGGGCTGCGGCGTCTGGTTCATGCTGACGCAGGAATGGACGCCGTTCATCATCATGACGCTGATCGCCTTCGTGCTGGGCGTGCTGATCATCATTCCGATCGGCGGGGCGGACATGCCGGTGGTGGTGTCGATGCTGAACAGCTACTCGGGCTGGGCCGCGGCCGGCATCGGCTTTTCGCTCAACAACCCGATGCTGATCATCGCCGGTTCGCTGGTGGGCTCGTCCGGCGCCATCCTGTCCTACATCATGTGCAAGGCGATGAACCGCTCGTTCTTCAACGTGATCCTGGGCGGCTTCGGTGGGCAGGCGGGCGGCGCGGCGGATGCGGGCGCGGCGCAGCAGCGCAGCGTCAAGTCGGGCAGCGCGGATGACGCGGCCTTCCTCATGAGCAACGCCGAAAGCGTCACCATCGTGCCGGGCTACGGCCTGGCCGTGGCGCGCGCGCAGCACGCGCTGAAGGAACTGGCGACCAAGCTCACCGAGCGCGGCGTGACGGTCAAGTACGCCATACACCCCGTCGCCGGTCGCATGCCGGGCCACATGAACGTGCTGCTGGCCGAGGCCGAAGTGCCCTACGACCAGGTCTTCGAAATGGAAGACATCAACAGCGAGTTCGCGCAGACCGACGTGGTGCTGGTGTTGGGCGCCAACGACGTGGTCAACCCCGCCGCCAAGAACGACCCCAAGTCGCCCATTGCCGGCATGCCCATTCTTGAGGCCTACAAGGCGCGCACCGTGATCGTGAACAAGCGCTCCATGGCCTCGGGATACGCTGGCCTGGACAACGAGTTGTTCTACATGGACCGCACGATGATGGTGTTCGGCGACGCGAAGAAAGTGCTGGAAGACATGGTGAAAGCGGTCGAATAGACCGCTGATTGCCCCAAGCCCAAGAGGTCCACGAATGCCTGACCACAGGCATTCGTGGCAGGCAGCACGGCCTGCCCCTAGGTCGCAGCCACTTGGCGCAACTGCTCGTCCACCACTTCCACCCAATGCCGCACCGGCGTGTCGGTGCCGCTTTGCAGGTGCCCGATGCAGCCGATGTTGGCCGACAGGATCACGTCCGGCCCGCCGGCGGCAATAGCGCCCAGTTTGCGGTCGCGCAGCTCCAGCGCGATCTTCGGGTTCAACACGGAATACGCCCCCGCCGATCCGCAGCACAGATGCGGGTCCGCGAAGGGTTGCAGGTTGAATCCCAAGTCCACCAGCAGTTGCTCGGACAAGGGCCGCAAGCCCTGCCAGTGTTGCAGCGTGCACGGCGGATGAAAGGCGGCACGCACGCCATCAGGCAAGCGCGCGCGCAGTTGCGCGGCATGCGGCGCCACAATCTCGGCCACGTCCTTGACCAGCGCGACGATGTCCGCCGCCTTCTGCGCGTAGGCGGGATCATGCTTCAAGTGATGCGCGTATTCCTTCACCATCGCGCCGCAGCCGGACGCATTCATGACGATGGCTTCGACCGCGCCGTCTTGCACCAGCGGCCACCAGGCGTCGATGTTGCCGCGCATCTGCGCCAGCGCCGCTTCTTGCGCATCCAGATGGAAACTGACCGCGCCGCAGCACCCCGCGCCCGGCGCAATGCGCGCACCGATACCCACCGCGTCCAGCACCCGGATGGTGGCGGCATCAATCGTGGGCATCATGGCCGGCTGCACGCAACCGGCCAGCATCAGCACTTGCCGCGCGTGCCCCGCAACCTGGGGCAACACGCCCGCGTCACGGCGCTCGGGCACCTTGCGCTTGAGCGCTTCAGGCAACAGTCCACGCATCGCCTGCCCCACCCGCATCGCGGGCGCGAACAGCGGCGACAACATGGCTCGACGCAGCAGATTGCGCTTGGTCCTGTCCGCCCAGGAACGCGGCACGCGCTCGTCAACGATCTTGCGACCGATATCGATCAAGTGCCCGTACTCCACGCCCGACGGGCAAGTGGTTTCGCAATTGCGGCAGGTCAGGCAGCGGTCCAGATGCAGTTGCGTGGATTGCGTGGGCGGCGCGCCCTCCAACACCTGCTTGATCAAATAAATGCGCCCGCGCGGGCTGTCGAGTTCGTCGCCCAGCACCTGATACGTGGGACAGGTGGCCGTGCAGAAACCGCAATGCACACACCGACGCAGAATGGCGTCGGCCTCGTTGCCCAAGTCGGTGTCGCGGGCCCAGGATGCCAGGTTGGTTTGCATGACGCGCTATAGCTCCAGAACCAGGCGGCCAGGGTTGAACAGGCTGGACGGATCAAGCTCCTGCTTGAGCCGGCGTGTGATCGCCGCAACGCCAGGCGCAAGAGGATGGAAGACACCGTCAACCGGCGGCTTGGTATTGCCAAGGCGGAACAAGGTGGCGTGCCCGCCCATCCGCGCGGCGGTCTCGCGCAGCGTGGCCGCGTCGTGCTGACCGGACAGCCAACGCTGCCCGCCGCCCCATTCAATCAGGGTCTGGCCCAGCCCCAGCACCGCGGCGGTGGGAGGCAAGGCAAGACGCCACAAGGGGCGGTCCGCATGAAAAAATTCATGGGTCTGCTCACGCAGGGACCGCCACCACGCATCGGCCGCATCGGGCGCCAGCGGGTCTCCCCCCACGACGCGCCGTGCGCTGGCGATTGCCGGCGGGGCGCCCGACAGGCGCACATGCATCACGCCCTCGGCATTGTCATCACCGCCTGTCCAACTGGTGGCGGAGATCGGCAAGGGCTTGCCACGCCATAACGCAAAGCTGGCCAAGGCCTGCGCCTGCGTGGCGGGCAGCACCAAGGTCAGCTCTTCCATGGGGCGGGGCACCACCTTCAACGACACATCCAGAATGGCGCCGAAGATGCCGTGCGATCCGGCCAACAGGCGCGACACATCGTAGCCCGCAACGTTCTTCATGACTTCACCGCCGAACGACAGCACCCGCCCTTCTGAATCCAGCAGCCGCGTGCCCAGTACAAAATCACGCAGCGCGCCGGCGCTCATGCGGCGCGGTCCGGACAGGCCCGACGCCACGCAACCGCCCACCGTCGCGGTATCCGCGAAGTGCGGCGGTTCAAAGGCCAGCATCTGTCCATTCTCGGCCAGCGCCGCTTCCAGTTCGGCCAAGGGCGTTCCCGCGCGCACCGTCACCACCAGTTCGGACGGGTGATAGCTGACGATGCCGCGATACGGCGTCATATCCAACAGGCAGTGACCATCTTGCGGCGTGACTGGGCGGTAGTTGCCGTAGAACGCCTTGCTGCCGCCACCCATCACAAACAGCGGCTTGTGGCCGGCACGGGCCGTCATGACCTGGTCGCACAATTCCGACAGGACAAAATCCATAGGGATACGTCCTAGAAACGAGCGAGATCGGGGAACCGCAACTCACCCGCATGGACGTGCATCTTGCCGTATTCGGCGCAGCGGGCCAGCGTGGGTATGACTTTTTCAGGATTCAGCAGGCACGGCGGGTCGAACGCCCGCTTGACCGCCAGGAACGCGTCGAGTTCTTCGCGAGAGAATTGCACGCACATTTGATTTATTTTCTCCATACCCACACCGTGCTCTCCGGTCACGGTGCCTCCTACCTGCACGCACAGCTCAAGAATGGCCGCGCCGAATTTTTCGGCACGTTCAACCTCGTCCGGCTTGTTCGAATCAAACAGAATCAGCGGGTGCAGATTGCCGTCGCCAGCGTGGAACACGTTGGCGCAGCGCAGGCCGAATTCGTCTTCCATCTGTTCGATAGCGCCCAGCACGCGCGCCAGATGGCGACGCGGAATCGTGCCATCCATGCAGTAGTAATCGGGCGACACGCGGCCCGCCGCCGGAAACGCATTCTTGCGGCCTGCCCAGAATTTCAGGCGTTCGGCTTCCGACGTGGACACCTGGCAACGCGTGGCGCCCGCATCGCGGAACACCGCTTCCATCCGCGCAATCTCGTGCGCCACTTCGTCGGGCGTGCCGTCGGACTCGCATAGCAGAATGGCTTGCGCGTCCATGTCGTAGCCCGCGCGCACGAAGGGTTCCACCATGTGCGTGGCGCGGCGGTCCATCATTTCCAGGCCGGCGGGAATCATGCCCGCCGCGATCACGTGTGTGACGGCATTGCCCGCCGCCTCAACGCTGGAAAAACTGGCCATCACGACCTGCGCGCAAGCGGGCTTGGGGATCAGCTTCACGGTCACTTCGGTGACCACGCCCAACATGCCTTCGGAACCGATGAAGACCGACAGCAGATCCAGGCCCGGCGCATCGGGCGCTTCGGAACCCAGTTCTACGATGTCGCCATCAATCGTGACGACCCGCACACGCAGCACGTTGTGCACGGTCAGGCCGTACTTCAGGCAGTGCACGCCACCGGAGTTTTCAGCCACGTTGCCGCCGATGGAACAGGCGATCTGGCTGGACGGGTCCGGCGCGTAATACAAACCGTAGGGCGCAGCCGCTTCGGAAATGGCCAGGTTGCGCACGCCGGGCTGCACCACCGCCGTGGCGCTGGCCAAATCGATATGCTTGATGCGGTTGAATTTGGACAGCCCCAGCAACACGCCCTGGCTATGCGGCATGGCGCCGCCCGACAAACCGGTGCCCGCGCCACGCGCCACCACGGGCGCGTTCAAGCGCTTGCAGATCCGCATGACGGCTTGCACGTGCTCTTCGGTTTCAGGCAGTGCAACAACGGCCGGCAACGCGCGATACAGCGACAGGCCGTCGCATTCGTAGGGGCGAGTATCTTCCTCGCGGAACAAGACGCAGTGCGCGGGCAACGCGGCCGACAACGCCTCGATGAGCTGCTGCAACGAATAAGGCGCCTGCACTTGTGCCAGGCCGGTTTCGACCAGTGAATTCATGAGCGCAACAATAGCGCGAGCGCACTATGAACACAGGCCGGGATTTACCCGCATCCATGGGATAAGCGGCTCGCCGGATACGTAACTAGCAGTAATTGCGCGCGTATCAGACGCAAAAAAGCCGACGGCGAATGCGTCGGCTTGATGGGGTGCGTCGAGGGGTTTACCAGGACACGATCTTGCCCGGGTTCAAGATGTTGTTCGGGTCAAACGCATGCTTCAGGCTGCGCATCAGCTCAAGCGCATCGTCGCCATGTTCTTCCGCCATGAACTGCATCTTGTGCAAGCCCACGCCGTGTTCGCCCGTGCAGGTGCCGTCAGCGGCAATCGCGCGGCGCACCAGGTTGTGGTTGATCGTTTCCGACTCTTCCCATTCCTTCGGATTGTCGGCGTCCAACAACATCAGCACATGGAAATTGCCGTCGCCAACGTGGCCAACGATGGTGTACGGGAAGCTGGCGCGATCCAACTCTTCAACGGTGTCGCGCACGCAGTCAGCCAGGCGCGAGATCGGCACGCAAACGTCGGTGGTGCTGGCGCGGCAGCCGGGCCGCAATTGCAGGCCGGCAAAGTAGGCGTTGTGGCGCGCCGTCCACAGGCGGCTGCGGTCTTCGGGGCGTTCGGCCCATTCGAAGTCCATGCCGCCATGTTCGGCGGTAATGGCTTGCACGGTTTCGGCTTGCTCTTGCACGCCGGCCGGGCTGCCATGGAATTCAAACACCAGCAGCGGCGTTTCGCGCAGGCTCAGCTTGCTGTACTGGTTCACCGACCGCACGCTGGCCGCGTCCATGAACTCCACGCGCGCCACCGGCACGCCCATCTGGATGATTTCGATGACGCTTTGCACGGCGTCATCCAGCGTCTCAAAGTTGCAGACCGCCGCCGACACGGCCTCAGGCTGCGGATACAGGCGAACCGTGACTTCGGTGATGATGCCCAGCGTGCCTTCGCTACCCACGAAGATACGCGTCAGGTCGTAGCCCGCGGACGATTTGCGCGCCCGGCCCGCCGTGCGGACGATGCGCCCATCGGCCGTCACCACGGTCAGCGACATGACGTTTTCGCGCATGGTGCCGTAGCGCACGGCATTGGTGCCCGAAGCGCGGGTGGCTGCCATGCCGCCCAAGCTGGCGTCGGCGCCCGGATCAATCGGGAAAAACAAACCGGTGCTGCGGATTTCTTCGTTGAGCTGCTTGCGCAGCACGCCTGCCTGCACCGTGGCGGTCAGGTCTTCGGCGTTGATGGCCAACACCTGGTTCATCTGGGACAGGTCCAGGCTGATGCCGCCCTGGATCGCCAGGATATGGCCTTCCAGCGACGAGCCGGCGCCATAGGGAATCAAGGGAACGCGATGTTCGTTGCACAGCTTGGCAACCGCGGCCACGTCTTCGGTGCTGTGCGCGAAGACCACGGCGTCGGGCAGCATGGCGGGATACGGCGATTCGTCGCGGCCGTGATGTTCACGGACGGCGGCGGACTCGGACAGGCGGTCGCCAAAGCGCGCGCGCAAGGCATCCAGACAGGCGGCGGGCACCGGACGGCGCAACGTTTCAGCGTGCAAGGGAGCGTTCATGATCAGCGTGTTCTCGGGGATTTCGCGGAATGCGCGAGGGTTCGCGCGGGTCGCAAGGTTCGTCAACCCAAATATTCTACGCCGCTACGCATGCTGCACCGCAAACCGCCCCAGGAAGACGGTTTGCGGCGTGTCCCGCTTACTTGCCCGACGTCAGCGCAACGCGGCGGCGCTCGCGCACGGCTTGTGCCAGGCGTTCCAGCACGGCAACCGACGCATCCCAATCGATGCAGCCGTCGGTAATGCTCTGGCCGTAAACCAGGGGCTTGCCGGGCACCATGTCCTGGCGGCCGCCCAGCAGGTGGCTTTCCACCATGACGCCGACCAGCCGGGCGTCGCCCGCTTCCATCTGGCGCGCCACGTCGTCGATGACGCGGGGCTGGTTTTCGGGGTCTTTGCTGCTGTTGGCGTGGCTGGCGTCGACCATGATGCGTTGCGCCAGTCCGGCCTTGGACACGTCATGGCACGCTGCGTCCACGCTGGCCGCATCGTAGTTCGGCGTCTTGCCGCCGCGCAGGATGACGTGACAGTCTTCATTGCCCGCCGTCGACACAATGGCGGAATGCCCACCCTTGGTCACCGACAAAAAGTGGTGCGGCTGCGACGCGGCCTTGATCGCATCGACCGCGATCTTCACGTTGCCGTCCGTGCCGTTCTTGAACCCCACCGGACACGACAGGCCGGATGCCAGCTCGCGGTGCACCTGGCTTTCCGTCGTGCGCGCCCCGATCGCCCCCCAGGAGACCAGATCCGCGATGTACTGCGGCGTAATCATGTCCAGGAACTCGCAGCCCGCCGGCAAGCCCATGCTGTTGATGTCCAGCAGCAGTTCACGGGCCACGCGCACGCCCTTGTTGATGTCGAAGCTGCCGTCCAGGTCCGGATCATTGATCAGGCCCTTCCAGCCCACCGTGGTGCGCGGCTTTTCGAAATACACGCGCATCACGATTTCAAGGTCGGCGCTCAGGCGGTCACGCACCGGCTTCAGACGCTTCGCATATTCAATGGCGGCACGGGTGTCGTGGATCGAGCACGGGCCGATCACGACGATCATGCGGTCATCCATGCCGTGCAGAATGCGGTGCATGCCCTGGCGGGCGGCGAACACGGTATCGGACGCCTCCTTGGTGCACGCGAACTCACGCATCACGTGCGCGGGCGGATTCAGTTCCTTGATTTCTCGGATGCGAAGGTCGTCGGTATTGTGTGACACGGTACTGCTCCTGGGTTGCCCGCCAACGGGTCCAATCCGATCGGTCTGTTCCGATCCCGGCGGCACAAAAAAAGCCGCCAGTTCGCTGGCGGCTTTTTTGGGGGGGATTCTTTCCAAACTTCAGATTGAGCGCGTCCCTTCCTCCGCCAGCGGCTTCAGAAACTTATAAAAATAAAAGTAAAAGGCGGGGGACGCGAATTTCATGGGAAACGACTCTAGCACAATTTTTTTGGGCCGTCACATCGTTTTTAATCGGATGTGGCGGCCCCGTTTTGCGATCAGGCGGTGCCGCCCACGGTCAGGCCTTCCATGCGCACGGTCGGCATGCCCACGCCCACCGGCACGCTTTGGCCGTCCTTGCCGCAGGTGCCCACGCCCGAATCCAGTTGCAGGTCGTTGCCGATCATGGTGACGCGGGTCATGGCGTCAGGGCCGTTGCCGATCAGCGTGGCGCCCTTGACCGGGTAGGTCACCTTGCCGTCTTCGATCATGTAGGCCTCGGATGCCGAGAACACGAACTTGCCGCTGGTAATGTCAACCTGACCACCGCCGAAATTGACGGCGTACAAGCCGCGCTTGACGGACGACACGATTTCTTCGGCAGGCTTGTCGCCGGCCAGCATGTACGTATTGGTCATGCGCGGCATCGGCAGATGCGCGAACGATTCACGGCGGCCGTTGCCGGTGGCGGCGGTCTTCATCAGACGGGCATTCAACGTGTCTTGCATGTAGCCGCGCAAGATGCCGTCTTCGATCAGCACGTTGCGCTGGGTGGCGTTGCCCTCGTCGTCGATATTGAGCGAGCCACGGCGGTCCGGCAAGGTGCCGTCGTCCACAACGGTCACGCCCTTGGAGGCGACACGTTCACCGATGCGGCCCGAAAACACGCTGGAACCCTTGCGGTTGAAGTCGCCCTCCAGCCCGTGGCCCACGGCCTCGTGCAGCAGGATGCCCGGCCAGCCCGACCCCAGCACCACCGTCATCTCGCCGGCGGGCGCGGGGCGCGCTTCCAGGTTCACCATGGCTTCGTGCACGGCGCGTTCCACATAGCCTTGCAGCATTTCGTCGGTGAAGTACGCCAGCCCCAGGCGTCCGCCGCCCCCGGCGTGACCCATTTCGCGGCGGCCGTTGCGTTCGGCGATCACGGTCAGCGACAGGCGTACCAGCGGGCGCACATCCGCGGCCAGGCGGCCATCGCTGCCCGCCACCAGCACCACATCGTATTCAGCGCCCAAGCCCGCCATCACCTGAATCACGTGCGGGTCTTGCGCACGCGCCATGCGCTCGATACGTTCCAGCAGCGCCACCTTTTCCGGGGCGCTCAAGGTCGCCACGGGATCAATGTCGGCGTACAGGCTGCGGCCCATTTCGGCCTCGACCTGCGCGGCCACCTTGACCTTGCCCGCCCCGCGACGCGCAATGCCGCGCACGGCATGCGCCGAGGACAGCAGCGCGTCGGCGGACAGCGAATCAGAGTAGGCAAAGGCGGTTTTCTCGCCGCTCACGGCACGCACGCCCACGCCCTGGCTGATCGAGAAGCTGCCGGTCTTGACGATGCCCTCTTCCAGGCTCCAACCCTCGCTGCGCGTGTACTGGAAGTACAGATCGGCGTAATCGACCTTGTGGGTGAAGATCTCACCCAGCGCGCGAGCCATGTCCGCTTCGGTCAGGCCCCAAGGGTCCAGCAGTAGCGATTTGGCGGTGGCAAGGGAAGCAATAGCGGGATCAGTGATTTTCATAGGCTCTATTCAGGGGGCATCGGCGCGGCATGAGCGCGCGCGCTTTGCATTGATGCGCAAGACCGTATCGTACCGCCGACCGGGGTCCGGCGTCCCGCCCGCGTCAAGATCAAGCGTCGCCCCCTTGGACATTATTGGGAAGTGAAGCAAATAGCAGCGCAAGAGTGAGTATCAAGTTAAGCAATTACAACCAAATATTGTTCCGTCCCATAACAACCCGGTTCCCTCACCCACCTAGATTTTGCGCTTGCCAACCTGCCTTGGCCTACAAGGGAAGCAGATCGTCGAAAGTCGTCATACAAGCTCGAGAAAATACAAAGACGCGATCCGGCGGTGACTTTTGCAGCCATATCAATCCGAGAAATGCGCAATGCCAAAATGCATAACGCCGCTTAGCCAAGGCAATTCAGAGAACCCGGCCTGGCTCCTGACGACGATCTGAAATGAAGCTTGAACCCGGTCCGTTAAATGGATGCCCCACCCACCCGAAAATGGTTCGGTGTGACCGGTCATACACTTGGATTTGCTCGCCATTTGAAACAAAACAGGGTCTTGGTGGGCATTGTTTGCCGCATTCGTCCGCCTTGTGAACCAACCTGCCATTTGTTTCAAACCATCCCAAATTTAGGAATATCCTTCCCAAATCTTGCTTCTGGTGCCCGGCCGCATACCCACAGGCTTTGCGGCCCTTTTGATACAAAGTAATTAGGTCGAAAATAGAGAAGTCAAGCCGTAACTTATGTATTATGCGAAGCACAACAAATAAACATAACTCCGCCGGCGATTAAAGCAGTTCCATAATCAGGAATAAACCATGGCCCGAGAAACATACGCAGCACTGCAAGCAAAGATCGAGAAGGAAATCAACAAGCTTCAAAAGAAGGCGGAAGTCCTTCAAACGAAGCGTCGCAAGCCCGTGATCAGCTCCATCATCACGTCCATGCGCGAATACGACATTACCCCGGAAGAGATCATTGCGGCTTACGGCACCGGCAAGCCCGCCCGCGTGGCTCCCGGCGGCCGACGCAAGGCTGGCGCGGCTGCCCGCCCGGCAACCGCCCCCAAGCGCGCAGTCGCGCCCAAGTACCGCCATCCGCAAACTGGCGAAACCTGGAGCGGTCGCGGTAAAGCACCGCGCTGGCTTGCAGCCGAAGAAGCTTCCGGCGCCACCCGCGACAGTTTTCTTATCAAAGAATAAAACCTATTCTGTAGTAAGAAATAAATCGGCGCACCAAATTGGTGCGCCGATTTATTTTTGAATCTTGCCGATGGAACGGCCCCGCGCTTACCTCAGCGGGAACTCGATCTCACGTTCCGCCCCATTATTTCCCGGGAAATTGTCGAATATCGCGCGCACCAGATACGGCATTGTGCGCATGAAATCATCACCCTGACTCAGTATGAAGGCGGTGGAGCGATATACCTCGGCGCCCCCGCGCTGGGTATCGCGGATCTTCAGGCTGAGCGCGTTGCGTTGCACGGCCATGGGCACATCCACCCACTCCGGACCCCAGTAGCCAAAGCCTGGCCCCCATGGGCGCGCCCCATAAAAGCCCCCGTAGCCGCCATAGCCATAGCCACCGTAGAAGTAGGGGTCGTAGGCTCGGCGCACCATGACCTGCGTCTGGCTCGTGCCATAAGTGAAAGACACATCGAAGCGCCCTTTGGCACCCGGCTGCGCTTCAACCAAGCCGGTCGCACCGATGCCGGCGCGCACCATGTCCTGGTAAGACTGATATTCCAGATTATTGAGCTGGTTGGGGTCCGCGACCACAAACTGATAAGTCTGCCCTTCCACGCCGGTGGGCCATTGCTGGAATGATGTGACGCGCGCCGACACGGTGGGCGCGGCGCAACCCGTCAACGTCAGCGCCCCCGCCAAAGTCAATAATCCAGCCCAGCGGCCCACACTGAACGATGACATTTGGAACATTTTTGCGACTCCTGTTGCGCACGACGGCGCCATCATACTGAGCTTTGACTGGGGGCAATGCAAAAAGTTTGCCGTAGCCCGCAAGCCCCAGACGACGCATCGCGCCCACCTACTACAATAGACCCCTCGTTCAACCAGGACTGCAACTCCATGCGCACCGACACGCCCATTACCGTTTATCGCAAGGATTACCAGCCCTACCCCTACGACATTCCCGAAGTCGCTTTGGCCTTCGATCTGGCGCCTGACGCCACCGAGGTGCGCTGCACGATGCACGTGCAACGCAAGCCCGGCGCCAGCGCCGACGCGGCCTTGATCCTGGATGGAGAAGACCTGGAACTCGTGTCGGTAGGCGTCAATGGGGCTGCGCTCACGACAGACAGCTATCACCTGTCCGAGCAGAATCTGGCCATTTACGGGCTGCCGGCCGACGCCACCGTCGAGATCATCAGCCGCTGCAAGCCGTCCGCCAATTCCACGCTGATGGGCCTGTACGTATCCGGCGGCAATTTCTTCACGCAATGCGAAGCCGAGGGTTTTCGCCGCATTACGTGGTTTGCCGACCGTCCTGACGTGATGTCACGGTATCGCGTCACGCTGCGCGCCCAGCCGCAATACCCGGTGTTGCTGTCCAACGGCAACCTCATGGCCTCGCGCCAGTTACCCGATGGCCGCAACGAAGTGGAATGGGAAGACCCGTTCCCCAAGCCCTGCTATCTGTTCGCGTTGGTGGCCGGCAACCTGACGCACCGTGAAACCACCGTCAA
This sequence comes from Achromobacter sp. JUb104, assembly GCF_024806975.1. NCBI lineage: Bacteria > Pseudomonadati > Pseudomonadota > Betaproteobacteria > Burkholderiales > Alcaligenaceae > Achromobacter > Achromobacter sp. JUb104. Next base: position 129,147 of record NZ_JANUEY010000003.1, read on the forward strand.
GACGGCCAGCGGCCGCGACGTGCTGCTTCAGGTCTATAGCGACCCGGGTTCCGAAACCAAGACCGAATGGGCGCTGGATTCGCTGGTCCGCGCCCTGCGCTGGGATGAAACCCGCTTCGGCCTGGAACTGGATCTGGACCGCTTCATGATCGTCGCCGTCCATGACTTCAATATGGGCGCGATGGAAAACAAGGGCTTGAACATCTTCAACGCCGCCTATGTGCTGGCCGACGCCGACAGCGCCACGGATGCCAATTACGAAGGCATCGAATCCGTGATCGGCCATGAATACTTTCACAACTGGACCGGCAACCGCGTCACCTGCCGCGACTGGTTCCAATTGAGCCTGAAGGAAGGCCTGACGGTTTTCCGCGACCAGGAATTCAGCGCCGACATGATGGCGCACGACATGGATGACGCCGCGGCGGCCAGCGCGCGCGCGGTCAAGCGTATCGATGACGTGGTGGCGCTGCGCGCCGCCCAGTTCCCCGAAGACGCCGGCCCCATGGCCCACCCCATCCGCCCCGAGAGCTACCAGGAAATCGGCAACTTCTACACGGCAACCGTGTATGAAAAAGGCGCCGAAGTCATCCGCATGCAGCACACGCTGCTGGGCGAAGAAGGTTTCCGCGCCGGCATGGACGAATACTTCCGCCGCCACGACGGCCAAGCCGTCACCTGCGACGACTTCGTCGACGCCATGGAATCGGTCTACGTCCGCCAACACCCCGGCCGCGACTTGTCCGTCTTCCGCCGCTGGTATCGCCAAGCCGGCACGCCGCGAGTGGCCGTCAAGCTTGAACATGATGCCGCCACGCGCCGCTGCACGGTCACCTTGACCCAGGAATGCCTGCCGGTGGGCGTCGAGAGAAAAGCCGGCGCCGATTACGTCAAGGCGCCGTACCACATCCCGTTTGCGATCGGCCTGCTGGACCAGGACGGCCGCGCCCTGCCCCTGCGCCACGACGGCGCCGTCCAGGAAACCGCGCTGCTGGAGCTGACCACGCCCAGCCAGCAATGGGTGTTCGAAGACATCGGCGAGCGCCCCGTGCCGTCGTTGCTGCGCGATTTCTCGGCCCCCGTCATCGTCGACTATGACTGGACCGACGAAGAACTGGCGCTGCTGTCCGCGCACGACACCAACCCCTTCGCCCGCTGGGAAGCCGGCCAGGAACTGGCCACGCGCCAGATCCTGGCCTTGGCCGAAGCCCGCCAGGCGGGTCGCACCCTGCATGCCGACGCCGCCTTCATCAACGCCTGGCGCGCGCTGCTGACCGACCCGGCTATCGACGCCGCCTACCGCGCCCGCGCGCTGGCGCTCCCGTCCGAGAAGACGCTGGCCGAGCGCATGCACGCCGTGGACCCGCCCGCACTGGCCGTGGCCCGCGACTTCCTGCGCGCTGAACTGGGCCGCCAACTGGCCGCCGAGTTCAGCCTGGCTTTCGAACAGAACCAGACGCCGGGCGAATACAGCCCCGCGCCGGTGCCCGCCGGCATGCGCGCGCTGAAGAACCTGGCGCTGAGCCATCTGCTGGCCGCGGGCGAGCACGACGCCCAGCGCCTGGCCGAACAGCAGTACGAACGCGCCGGCAACATGACCGACAGCATGGCCGCGCTGTCCGCCCTGATCAACTACGGCCAGGGCGACTTCCCGCAGGAAGCGCTGGCGGCGTTCTACGACAAGTGGCGCGACAACCCGCTGGTGGTCGACAAGTGGTTCGCCTTGCAGGCCGCCGCGCGCTCGACCACGGTACACACCGCGCGCGAGCTCATGACGCACCCCGCCTTCACGCTGCGCAACCCCAACCGCGCCCGCGCGCTGATTTTCCAGTTCTGCCTGAACAACGCGCGCGGCATGCACCACCCGGACGGCTCGGGCTACGCATTCTGGGCCGAGCAGGTGTTGGCGCTGGACGCATTGAACCCCGAAATCGCGGCCCGGCTGGCGCGCGCGCTGGACAACTGGTCGCGCTTCGTGCCAGCCCTGCGCGCGCCCATGCAGGCCGCCTTGCAACAGGTGCGCGCCCACGAGGGGCTGTCGCGCAACGTGCAGGAAATCGTATCCAAGGCTTTAGAATTCGCAGCATAGGAGACCCTCTTGAAACGTAAAACACTCACTCAATACTTGGTGGAGCAACAACGCTCCGCCCAAGCCCTGGCGCCGGAAGTGCGACTGCTGATCGAAGTGGTCGCGCGGGCCTGCAAGGCCATCAGCCATGCGGTCAGCAAGGGCGCCTTGGGCGGCGTCCTGGGCAGCCTGGAAAGCGAAAACGTCCAAGGCGAAGTGCAGAAGAAGCTGGACGTGCTGTCCAACGAGATCCTGCTCGAAGCCAACGAATGGGGCGGCCACCTGGCGGCCATGGCGTCGGAAGAAATGGAAACCATCCATTTGATTCCGAACCGCTACCCCAAGGGCGAATACCTGCTGTTGTTCGATCCCCTGGACGGCTCGTCCAACATCGACGTGAACGTCTCCATCGGCACCATCTTCTCGGTGCTGCAGGCACCGCACAACGTGTCCGGCGCGCCGGTCTGCGAAGACGACTTCCTGCAACCGGGCAACAAGCAGGTTGTGGCCGGCTATGCCGTGTACGGCCCGCAGACCATGCTGGTGCTGACCATCGGCAATGGCGTGGTGGGCTTCACGCTGGACCGCGAGATGGGTTCCTGGGTACTGACGCACGAGAACATCCGCGTGCCCGAAGACACCAAGGAATTCGCCATCAACATGTCGAACATGCGTCACTGGGCTCCGCCCGTGAAGCGCTACATCGACGATTGCCTGGCCGGCTCGACCGGCCCCCTGGGCAAGGACTACAACATGCGCTGGATCGCCTCGATGGTGGCCGACGTGCATCGCATCCTGACCCGCGGCGGCATCTTCATGTACCCCTGGGACGCCCGCGAACCCGGCAAGGCCGGCAAGCTGCGCCTGATGTATGAGGCCAACCCGATGAGCTTCCTGGTCGAACAGGCCGGCGGCGCGTCGATCAACGGCGTCCAGCGCATCATGGACATCCAGCCCGACAAACTCCACCAGCGCGTCAGCGTGATCCTGGGCTCGAAGAACGAAGTCGAGCGCGTGGGCCGCTACCACGCCGAGGAAGCGGCGAAGTAATGCCGCGCTGAAAAGCAAAAGCCCCTTGATTGCTCAAGGGGCTTTTTTCATTGCGGCTCTGGCGCAACGGCGGTCACTTGACCTCTTCGATGGACTTCACATCGTCCTTGTTGACTTTGACTTTCTTGCCGTCCTTGTCGTACTCATACATGCCGGCATCTTCATCGTAAGACGGCGTATCGGGCGTCACGGTCGAGCTCCCGTCCCGTTGCTGAATGACCGAGGGCGACGAGCATCCGGCCAGTACCCCAACTCCGGTCACCACCAGGGCCAACGTCATGGTCTTCAGGTTCATGGGCGTGTTCTCCAAGTGTGAATAGGTGAATTCACTGTATCGGGAACCTGGCCCCAATAAGGTGTCGGGTTGTGGCCAAATTGCGAAAGAACGTAATACCCGCGTCCCACATTATAAAAAACCCCTTGCGGATGAACCGGCAAGGGGTTTTTGCACTTACATAAACCGCAAGCGGTTACAGGTTCAGACCTTCGCGTTGGCCTCGATGAAGCGGCGCACATCAGCCAGCGTGCAATCCATGATTTCCACGCGCTGCGGCAGCGATTCCAGATTGGCCAGGTTGCCCGGCGGCGTTGCCGGACGGCCCAGGGCTTCTTCTATGGTCTCGGAAAACTTCGCCGGCAAGGCGGTTTCCAGCACCAGCATCGGCACACCCGGCTCGACGAATTCGCGCGCCACCTTCACGCCGTCCGCCGTGTGCGGATCGACCAGCACGCCGGTCTCGTCGTAGAGCGCGCGGATGGTCGCCAAGCGGGCCTCGTGCGAGCTTTGGCCCGACACGAAACCGTAGCGCGATTCAAACTGCGGCTTCAGGTCGGACAAGTCGAACGAGCCATCTTGCGCCAGCGTGGTCCACAAGGCCTTCACGCGGGCGGCGTCTCGGCCCACCAGATCAAAGACGAAGCGTTCGAAATTCGATGCGCGCGAGATGTCCATGGACGGGCTGGAGGTGGCGTAGGTCTGCTCGGCCGGACGCGGACGGTAAACGCCCGTGCGGAAGAACTCTTCCAGCACGTTGTTCTCGTTCGTGGCCAGCACCAGGCGGCGCACCGGCAAGCCCATGCTGCGCGCGATGTGGCCCGACAGGATGTTGCCGAAGTTGCCCGACGGCACGGCAAACGACACCTGTTGGCCCGGCTTGTCGGTGGCGCGCAACCAACCGTGGAAGTAATACACCACCTGGGCGGCGATGCGCGCCCAGTTGATGGAGTTGACCGCGCCCAGGCGGTACTTGGTCTTGAAGTCCAGGTCGCTGGCCAAAGCCTTGACGATGTCCTGGGCTTCATCGAACACGCCGCGCACCGCGATGTTGTGGATGTTCTCGTCTTGCAGCGAATACATCTGCGCGCGCTGGAAGGTGCTCATGCGGCCATGGGGCGACAGCATGAACACCGCCACGCCCTGCTTGCCGCGCAAGGCGTATTCGGCGGCCGACCCCGTATCGCCGGACGTGGCGCCCACGATGTTCAGCGTGGTGCCGCGCTTGGCCAGCACGTATTCGAAGACCTGGCCCAGGAACTGCATGGCCATGTCCTTGAACGCCAGCGTCGGGCCTTCCGACAAGCCCAGCAGCGTCAATCCGCCGTCCAGCGGACGCAGCGGCACGATGTCTTCGCTGTTGAAGATTTCTTGCGTGTAGGCGGCGCGCGTCAGGCGGCGCAGGTCGTCGGCGGGAATGTCGGTGGCAAAGAGCGACAGCACTTCGAACGCCAGATCCGCATACGACAGGCCGCGCCAGGACTCGAGCATTTGCTCGGACACTTGCGGCAGTTGTTCCGGCACGGCCAGGCCGCCGTCGGGCGCCAGGCCTTCCAGCAGGATGTCGGAAAACGGTTGGGCGGCCATGCCGCCACGGGTCGAGATGTATTTCATGTCAGGTTCTCCACGCGCAAGCGGGTGACCTTGGACCGCACGAACGGCATCGCCTCGATACGCTCGATGGCCTGATTGATGTTGCCTTCCACGGCCTCATGCGTCAGGAAGATGATGTCGGCGCCGCCAATGTGAGAGGGCTGCTGGATCATCGAACCAATCGAAATGGAACGGTCGGCCAGAATGCGGGCGATGTCCGCCAGCACGCCCGGCTGGTCGTCCACGCGCAGGCGCAGGTAATAAGACGTGCTGACGAGTTCGATCGGCAGGATCGGCGTGTCCGACATGGCATCCGGCTGGAAGGCCAGGTGCGGCACGCGGTTGCCCGGGTCGGCGGTGTGCAGGCGCGTCACGTCGACCAGGTCCGCCACCACGGCCGATGCGGTGGGCTCTTCGCCCGCGCCCTGGCCGTAGTACAGCGTGGGGCCGACCGCGTCGCCCTTGACCAGCACGGCGTTCATCGCGCCTTCCACATTGGCCAGCAAACGCTCGGACGGCACCAGGGCCGGATGCACGCGCAGCTCGATGCCGTCGGGGCGACGCTTGGTCACGCCCAGCAGCTTGATGCGGTAGCCCAGGCGCTCGGCGTGTTCGATGTCTTCGGCGGCCAGTTGCGAGATGCCTTCGATGTAGGCGCGGTCGAACTGGACCGGCACGCCAAAGGCCAGCGAGGCCAGCAGCGTCAGCTTGTGCGCGGCGTCCACGCCTTCCACGTCGAAGGTGGGATCGGCTTCGGCGTAGCCCAGGCGCTGGGCTTCGGCCAGCACGTCGGCGAACGGCAGCCCGCGCGAGCGCATTTCGGACAGGATGAAGTTGGTGGTGCCGTTGATGATGCCGGCCACCCACTGGATGCGGTTGGCAGTCAGGCCTTCGCGGATCGCCTTGATGATGGGGATGCCGCCGGCCACCGCGGCTTCGAACGTGACCATGACGCCGCGCTCGTAGGCGGCGGCGAAGATCTCGTTGCCGTGCTTGGCCAGCAGCGCCTTGTTGGCGGTGACGACATGCTTGCCGTTGGCGATGGCTTCCATCACCAGTTCCAGCGCCAGCGTGTCGCCGCCGATCAATTCAACGACGATGTCGATTTCCGGGTCGCGCACTAGCGCGTGCACATCGGTATCGACCAGAATCGAGTCGCCCACGCGAGCGCGCGCCTTGGCCACGTCGCGCACGGCGGCGCGGGTGACTTCAATGCGGCGGCCGGCGCGGCGGGCGATCTCTTCCGCGTTGCGCGACAGCACGGTCCACGTGCCGCCGCCAACCACGCCAAGACCAAGCAGGCCCACCTTCATGGGACGCATCGCGCCGCCCTCGGGGCCTTGCGCGACGGGTGAGCGTTCAGGGGTATTCATTTCAGCAATCCGTCCTTGCGGAACATATCTTTGATGCCGCGCACCGCTTGCCGGGTGCGCTGCTCGTTTTCGATAAGAGCGAAGCGTACGTAGTCGTCGCCATACTCGCCGAAGCCGATCCCGGGGGACACGGCCACTTTCGCATCCGACAGGACACGCTTGGCAAATTCCAAAGAGCCCATCGCCCGGTAGGGCTCGGGGATCTGCGCCCAGATATACATGGACGCCTTGGGAATTTCCACATTCCAACCTGCTTCATGCAGACCGCGCACGAGCACGTCGCGGCGGCTTTGGTATTGGGCCACGATCTCGCTCACGCAATCCTGCGGGCCGTCCAAGGCAGCGATGGACGCCACCTGGATCGGCGTGAACGTACCGTAGTCGTGATAGCTCTTGATGCGCGCCAGCGCGTTGACCAGCTCGCGGTTGCCGACCATGTAGCCGATGCGCCAGCCCGCCATGTTGTAGCTCTTGCTCATCGTGAAGAACTCGACGGCCACATCGCGCGCGCCGGGCACTTGCATGATGGACGGCGCCACGTAGCCGTCGAACGTGATGTCGGCGTAGGCCAGGTCATGCACCACCAGGATGTCGTGTTCCTTGGCCAGCGCCACGACCCGTTCAAAGAACGACAGGTCCACGCACTGCGCGGTCGGGTTGCTGGGAAAGCCCAGCACCATCATCTTGGGCTTCGGGATGGATTCGCGCACCGCGCGTTCCAGTTCTTCGAAGAAATCGACGCCGGGCGTCATGCGCACCGAGCGGATGTTGGCGCCGGCAATGACGGCGCCATAGATGTGGATCGGGTAGCTGGGGTTGGGAACCAGCACCGTGTCGCCGCGATCCAGCGTGGCCAGCATCAAGTGCGCCAGGCCTTCTTTGGAGCCGATCGTGACGATGGCTTCGGAATCCGGGTCGAACTCGACCGCGTAGCGGCGCTGATACCAGTCACAGATGGCCTTGCGCAGACGCGGGATGCCCTTGGACACCGAATAGCCGTGCGTGGTCGGGCGCGAGGTGGCCTCAACCATCTTGTCGACGATGTGCTTGGGCGTTGCGCCGTCCGGATTACCCATGGACATATCGATGATGTCCTCGCCCCGCCGACGCGCCGCCATCTTGAGCTCGCCAGTAATGTTGAAAACGTACGGGGGCAAACGCTCGATGCGAGAGAACTTCCTCATGATGGGAATCCTTAGGGGCGGAAAGGGCGAAAAAACCAGGGCGCGGTCGCGCGAAGGGGAAAAGGGCTCAAAGCCGCGCCAGCTCACGTTTGCAGCGCAGCAAAACCCTGTAATCTAGCGCAACGACGGCCATGCGGCAAATGGGGTGAAAACGGGTCCGTTTCCCCATTGAAAAGACAGGCTTTTTTTCGACTGCCCACAAGCGCCAAAAACCACGTTGTTGCAAGGCAGGGAATCCGCTTATACCGTCGAGCAACGAAGCCCCCAACACTGCAACCCATGGCGAGTCTGATGCGCTATCATCAAGCCCATCAAGCCGGAGTTTTTATTGAAGCTGCATACCGATCCTGCAACGGCCGCGCTGAACACCGTCACCGCCTACGGTGAGGGTTACATCGAGGTCAACCAAGTCCGTTTTTCTTCGTCGGTCGCATTTGGCCCCGAAGGCGAAGTTGCCGAATGGCCCGCTGCATCGCCGGCCGACATCACCTCTTCCCTGTTGCATCAGGCGGCCGGTTTGACCGAGCCCGTCCGCGACCCGATGGCCTTCCTGGATGAACCGGAAGCCAGCCCCAGCCGCCCGGCCAATGCGCCCGAAGTGCTGCTGGTGGGCACGGGCGCCCGGCAACAGTTCCTGCGTCCCGAAGTGTTGCGTCCCCTGTTGGCCATGGGAATCGGCGTCGAGATCATGGACACGCACGCCGCCTCTCGCACCTACAACATCCTGATGGCCGAGGGCCGGCGCGTGGTCGTCGCCCTTATCCCTCCCAACGGAGAATCACAGAAATGACGCCCAGCATCGGCAAGCCCGCCCCGCCATTCACCGCGGAAAGCACCATTGGTCCGATCAGCCTTGACCAATGCCAGGGCCGCGCCGTGATCCTGTATTTCTACCCCAAGGACAACACGCCTGGCTGCACCACCGAAAGCCAGGACTTCCGCGACCTGCACGCCGAATTCCTGGCGGCCAGCGCCGTGGTCATCGGTATCTCGCGCGACTCGCTGAAGTCGCATGAGAACTTCAAGGCCAAGTACGAACTTCCTTTCCCCCTCATCTCCGACGCCGACGAAACCGTGTGCAATCTGTTCGGCGTCATCAAGCAGAAGAATATGTACGGCAAGCAGGTGCGAGGCATTGAGCGCAGCACCTTTTTGATCGACGCCTATGGCGTGCTGGTGCAGGAGTGGCGCGGGGTGAAGGTCCCGGGCCACGCCAAGGAAGTCCTGCAGGCCGCAAAAAGCATCGGTTAGCCGTACAAGGAACAGCCGTCAGGCGCTATAGCTGGCCCACCCTGGAGAGTGACGCATATGCCGCTTCCGAAGTTGCCCACCCGTCCCGCAGCCATCCTGACCTTCCCCTCGGGCGAAACCGCCCGGGCGCAGGCCCGCACCACCAAGACTGCCGCTGCGCAGTCCAACGCCCAAGCCGTGCTTGCCGATGACGACGACGAGCTGCTCATGCAGCCTGAACTCGACGGCATGACGACGCCGGCCCGCAAGGCGCAGATTCCCGCGCCTGCTCGCCAAGTGCCTCCGCCTGCCCCCGCACCCGCCGCCAGCACACCGGCGCGTCCGGCCAAGGCCGCATCCAGCCCGACCAAACGCGCCAAGCCGCGCGCCCAGAACGAACCGCGCAAGCTGTTCGTCCTGGACACCAACGTGCTGCTGCACGACCCCAGCTCGCTGTTCCGCTTTGAAGAGCACGACATCTTCCTGCCGATGATGACGCTGGAAGAGCTGGACCACCAAAAGAAAGGCATGTCGGAAGTGGCGCGCAATGCGCGCCAGGTCAGCCGCTCGCTGGACGCGCTGGTTCAAGACGCCACGCAACTGGACGAAGGGCTGGAACTGGCCAAGCTGGGCAACAAGGATGCCACCGGCCGCCTGATGTTCCAGACGACCGCCATCCACAGCACGCTGCCGTCCGACTTGCCCATGGGCAAGGCCGACAACCAGATCCTGGGCGTGGTCCGCGCCTTGCAAGAAAAATTCCCGCAGCGTGAAGTGGTGCTGGTGTCCAAGGACATCAACATGCGCCTGAAGGCGCGTGCGCTGGGCATGGCGGCGGAAGACTACTTCAACGATCACGTCCTGGAAGACTCGGACCTGATGTATTCGGGCGTGATGCAGTTGCCCGAAGACTTCTGGAACAAGCACGGCAAGGACGTGGAATCGTGGCAGCAAGGCGGCACCACCTTCTACCGCATCCATGGCCCGCTGTGCTCGCAGTTCGTCGTCAACCAGTTCGTTTACTTCGAAGGCCAGATGCCGCTCTACGCGCAGGTGCGCGAAGTCAGCGGCAAGATGGCGGTGCTGGCCACCCTGCGCGACTACACCCACGGCAAGAACAACGTCTGGGGCATCACGGCGCGCAACCGCGAGCAGAACTTCGCCATGAACCTGCTGATGAACCCGGAGTGCGACTTCGTGTCGCTGCTGGGCCAGGCGGGCACGGGCAAGACGCTCCTGGCGCTGGCGGCCGGCATTACGCAGGTACTGGAAACCAAGCGCTACACCGAGATCATCATGACGCGCGTCACGGTGCCTGTCGGTGAAGACATCGGTTTCCTGCCCGGCACGGAAGAAGAAAAGATGTTGCCCTGGATGGGCGCGCTGGAAGACAACCTGGATGTGCTCAATATGGGCGAAGGCGAAGGCAACGGGGACTGGGGGCGCGCCGCTACCATGGACCTGATCCGTTCGCGCATCAAGGTCAAGTCGCTGAACTTCATGCGCGGCCGCACGTTCCTGAACAAGTACCTGATCATCGACGAAGCGCAGAACCTTACGCCCAAGCAGATGAAGACGCTGGTGACCCGCGCGGGCCCCGGCACCAAGGTGATCTGCCTGGGCAACGTTGCCCAGATCGATACGCCGTACCTGACCGAAGGCAGCTCGGGCCTGACATTCGTCGTCGACCGCTTCAAGGGCTGGCCGCATTCCGGCCACGTCACCTTGCAACGCGGCGAACGCTCGCGCCTGGCCGACTACGCGGGGGATGTGCTGTAAGGCACTGTTCTCCTTCGCATAAAAAAAGCCCCTTGAATCGCTTCAAGGGGCTTTTTCTTGCCTGGACACCCAGGCCGACGTTCTTACTTGTCGGCCGCGTTGGTGATGGCATTGCCGGCCCGGGACATATCGCGGCCCATGCCCGCCACGGTATTGCAACCGGCGAGCACGAATCCGAATACGACAAAGGCGGTCAGCACGATCTTGCCGCGCATGCTGTCAACTCCTGAACAAAAATTATCGAAGCAAAGGCGTCAGACGATCTGCACGCGCAGTTCGCCCAGCCCTTCCACGCCACCGGTAATCACATCGCCTTGCACCACGGCGCCCACGCCTTCGGGCGTGCCGGTGAAGATGATGTCGCCCGGTTGCAGTTCAAACAGGCCCGACAGGTAGGAAATGCTTTCCGGAATATTCCACAGCATCTGCGAGATGTCGCTCGCCTGCTTGCGCTGGCCGTTCACGTCGAGCCAGATCGCGCCCTTGTCCAGCGTACCGACGACGCTGCGCGGGTGGATCGGGCCGATCGGGGCGGACTCATCGAAGGCCTTGCCGATTTCCCAGGGACGGCCCTGCTTTTTCATTTCGCCTTGCAGGTCGCGGCGGGTCATGTCCAGACCCAGCGCGTAGCCCCACACGCAATCGTTGGCTTGGTCGACCGGAATGTCGCGGCCGCCCTTGCCCAGCACCACGACCAACTCCATTTCGTAGTGCAGGTTCGAGGTCTTGGGCGGGTACGTCATCTTGCCCGTCTCGCCGTCGGCCACCGAACGCACGGCGTCGGCGGGCTTGCAGAAGAAGAACGGGTCTTCACGGCCGGTGAAACCCATTTCCTTGGCGTGTTCGGCGTAGTTGCGGCCCACGCAGTAGACGCGGCGCACCGGGAACAGCGCGGCGCTGCCGGCAACGGGGACCGCCACGGGCGGTTGGGGAGGTAATACGTAGTCCATGAGCGATCAACCTATGACAAGTACGTGACTGTAAACCGGCCAATATCTTACCCCCGGCGACCGGGGGCATTCTCAGCCGGGGGCCGCCCGGCAATAAAAATCATCCGCGAGTTTATCCCGTTCCGGGCGGCACGGCGCGCCCGGCCTGCGTTCAGGAAAACGTAGGGATTTCGCCGTCGAACACCACCAGGCGCTCGATGAAATCGGCCATATAAGTTTTCATTTCCTGATGCGCGGGCGACACCTGGTAGCGGTCATGCGCCGCGCTGTCCGTGAAAGCCGCCACCACGGCGTGCGTCAGGCCATCGGCCCGGCTGGCCTGGTTAGGCCGGAACGCATAGCCCGACACCCCCTCGCATTCGGCCAGGATCCGCTCGCAATAGCCTTGAACGCGGGCATGAAAATCGCCGTTGGCGGCGGGCGACAGTTGCAACATCACCACATGCAGGAACATCAGGACTCCTTTTTAGCGCCCGTCGCGGCCAACCAGGCGCGCGACACCAAGCCCATGATGCCGTCTCGAAACAGCAGCACGCATAGAACAAAGATTGCCCCCTGCACGATCAGCACCCACGACCCCAGCGGCGCCAGATAGTTCTGCAGAGACACAAACGTCAGGGCGCCGACCAGCGGACCGAACACCGTGCCGATGCCGCCCAGAAGCGCCATCAGCACCACCTCGCCATTGGCATGCCAGTGCACGTCCGTCAGCGACGCCACGCCGAACACCAGCACCTTCAGCCCGCCCGCCAAGCCCGCCACCGAGGCCGACAGCGTGAACGCCAGCAACTTGTAGCGCGACGTGGAATATCCCAATGAGCGCGCCCGCTGCTCGTTGTCGCGCACCGACCGGATCACTTCACCGAACGGGGAGTTCAGCACGCGCAGCACGAAGGCATAGCCCAGGGCAAATACGGCCAGCGTGAAGTAGTACATCGGCATCACGTTTTGCAGATCAAAGATGCCGAACAGCTTGCCGCGCGGCACGCTTTGCAAACCGTCTTCGCCACCCGTGAAGCCCGCTTGCACCGCAATGAAGTAGACCAGTTGCGACAACGCCAGGGTGATCATCGCGAAGTAGATGCCCTGGCGACGGATGGCGATCGCGCCGAACACCAGCCCCAGCAGCCCGCCCGTCACCACGCCCGCCAAGAGCCCGAGTTCCGGCGTGGCGCCCAGCAACTTCATCACGATGCCGGTTGCATACGCGGCCGCGCCAAAGAATGCCGCATGGCCGAACGACAGCAGGCCCACATAGCCCACCAGCAGATTGAATGCCGCGGCGAACAGCGCGAAGCACAACACCTTCATCAGGAACGTGGGGTAGACGAACCAGGGCGCGGCCAACGCCACCACGGCCAGCACCGCCATCGCCACGCGCATCGCGCGCCGGCTCAGTTGCACGGGTTGGCGCGTGGCTTCGGCCGCCAGCACGTTTTGCACCTGCAAGGGCTTGCCGAACAGCCCGGCCGGCTTGCACAGCAGCACCAGCACCATGATGATGAAGATCGCCAGGTTGGCGGCCTCGGGGTAGAACACCTTGGTCAGGCCTTCGATGATGCCCAGCCCGAAGCCGCTGACGATGGCGCCCATGATGGACCCCATGCCGCCAATCACCACCACCGCGAACACCACCACGACCAGGTTCGACCCCATCATCGGGCTCACCTGGTAGATGGGCGCCGCGATCACGCCCGCCACCGAGGCCAGCGCCACGCCCAGCGCGTAGGTCAGCGTGATCAGCAAGGGCACGTTGATGCCGAACGAACGCACGATGGTGGGGTTCTCGGTCGCGGCGCGCAGCATGGCGCCCACGCGCGTTTTCTCGATCAGCACCCATACCGCCAGACAAAGCACCAACGACACCACCACCGCCCAGCCGCGATACCACGGCAGGAACATGAAGCCCAGGTTCACGCCCCCCGTCAACGCCTTGGGGATGGTGTAGGGCAAGCCCGACACGCCATAGGCCTGGCGCAGCCCCCCTTCAATCAGCAGGGCAATGCCAAAGGTCAGCAGCAGCCCATACAAGTGGTCCATGCGATAGGTGCGGGAAATCAGCAAGCGTTCGACCACGACGGCGAACATCGCCATGATCAGCGGCACCAGCACCAGCGCGGCCCAGTAGTTCACGCCCAGGTAATTCAGCAGCATCCAGGCCAGGAACGCCCCGGCCGTGTACTGCGCGCCATGGGCGAAGTTGATGATGTTCAACAGGCCGAAAATCACCGCCAGCCCGATCGAGAGCAAGGCGTAGAAAGAACCGTTGATCAGGCCAAGCAGAAGCTGGCCGAACAGCGCCGAGGACGGCACACCGAAAATTTCGAACACAGGGATTCTCCTTTCAGACGCCCAGGCGCGCCGCGATCCGGGCGGGATCGCTGCGCGCCTCATCCGCCGACAACTGATCCACCACGCAGCCGTGCTCCATGACGTAGTGGCGGTCGGCCACCTTGGTCGCAAAGCGGAAGTTCTGCTCGACCAGCACGATGGTGAAGCCGCGCGCTTTCAGCGTGCGGATGGCTTGCCCGATCTGTTGCACGATGACGGGCGCCAGGCCTTCGGTGGGCTCGTCCAGCAGGATCAATTGGGCGCCCGTGCGCAGGATGCGCGCGATGGCCAGCATCTGCTGCTCGCCGCCCGACAGGTTGCCGCCGGAACTGGCGCTGCGTTCACGCAGGTTTGGAAACAGCGTGTAGATCTCGTCCAGCGACATGCCGCCGTCGGCCAGCCGTGGCGGCAGCATCAGGTTTTCGGTGACGCTAAGGCTGCGGAACACCGCGCGCTCTTCGGGGCAATAGACCACGCCCAGACGCGGAATGCGGTGCGGCGCCATGCCCACGGTTTCTTGGCCGTTCAGCCGGATGGAGCCGCGCCGCTTGTCCATGATGCCCATGATGGCGCGCAAGGTGGTCGTCTTGCCCGCGCCGTTGCGGCCCAGGATGGTGACGAGTTCACCCCGATTCACGTCGATGTTCACGCCGTGCAGCACGTGCGATTCGCCGTACCAGGCGTTAAGGTCCTTGATTGCCAGCATGTCAGTGCGCCTCCTCGTCCGAACCCATGTACGCGGTGATGACGCGCTCGTCGCGCGACACCGCCGCGTAGTCGCCCTGCGCCAGCACGGCGCCGCGCGCCAGCACGGTGATGGTGTCGGACAGGTCCGCCACCACGGACAGGTTGTGTTCGACCATCAGAATGCTGCGATTGGCCGACACGCGCCGGATCAGCGCCGTGATGCGGACCACGTCTTCCTGGCCCAGGCCGGCCATGGGTTCGTCCAGCAGCATGATCTCGGGCTCCAGCGCCAGCGTCATCGCGATCTCAAGCGCGCGCTTGCGGCCGTAGGGCAAGAGCGCCGCCGTCGCGTCCGCCAGGTTGGCCAGGCCGACCGCGTCCAGCAGTTCCATCGCGCGTTCGTTCAGGTGGTCCACGCTGCGCCGGCTGCGCCAGAAGCGCATGCCGTCGCCATGCTGGCGCATCAGCGCCACGCGCATGTTCTGAAGCACCGTCAGGCCCAGGAACACCGCCGAGATCTGGAACGACCGCACGATGCCCAGGCGCGCGATCTGTTCCGGCGCCAGCGCCGTGATGTCGCGGCCACGGTAGTGGATGACGCCTTCATCGGGCGTCAGGAACTTGGTCAGGAGGTTGAAGCAGGTGGTCTTGCCGGCGCCGTTGGGGCCGATCAGGGCATGGATGGAGCCTTCGTGCAGGGCAAGGGTCACGCCGTCGACGGCATTGAAGCCGCCAAAGCGCTTGACCAGCCCCTGGGCGGACAGAACCGCTTGGGTGCTTGGGGTCGTCATGATGGGCCTCTTACATGCGGGCCAACAGGCCGCCATCGATCGCCAGGACATGCCCGTTGACGAACGAAGCGGCCTTCGAGGCCAGATACACCACGGCGGGCGCGACATCTTCCGGCGTCGCCCAACGGCCCACCGGCACCGAGGCCGACAGGAACGATTGAAACTGCGGATTGTCTTGCAGGCCCTGCGTGAAGTCGGTGCGCACGAAACCCGGCGCCAGCGCGTTGCACGTCACGCCGCTGGCGCCATATTCCACGGCCAATGCCCGCGTGAAAGCGGCGATGGCGCCCTTGGCGGTGGCATAGGCCGCAATGTTGGGCATGGTGGCCTGCCCCGCCACCGAAGACATCAACACGATACGGCCGAAACCGCGCTTACCCATGCCCGGCAGCACGGCGCGCGCGCAATGAAAGGCGCCGTTCACGTGCACGTTCTGCAAGGCCTGCCATTCGGCGGGCGTCATCTCGACCACGGGTTTGCGATTTTGATTGCCGGCGTTGCTGACCAACACGTCAATGGCCAGGCCGGCGTCCTCCATCTGAGCCACCGCGTCGGCGACCGCGCCGGCATCCGCCACGTCGAAAGGCACGCCATGGGCCACGATGCCTTGCGCCGCTAGGCTGGCAACAGCCGTGTCGCAGGCGGCTTGCGACAGGTCGTTGACCACCACCCGCGCGCCCGCTCGACCCAGGGCTTCGGCAATGGCGTAGCCCAGCCCCCGGGCCGCGCCCGTCACCAGCGCGACGCGCCCCGCCAGACCGAACGTCTGGTCCAGATAGTCGTGTTTCAAGCTTGTCTCCTTGTTGTATGCACCGAATCTCTAGGTCCGGCCTGTGTCGTCCTTGCTTTCCGGCTGCAAAAACAAAGTTGACATCAATCTCAATATACGCGACTATTTTTAAACGCTCAATAACAAGATTTTTGCTTTATCTTCGATAACGAGTAATGGCTAGGAGACAATCATGGCCCTCGAAACCCCCGGCTGCCCCGCCGCCAATGCGCTGCCGCCCCTGGCATCGCGCTTTCTGAAAGTGGCCGAGCTGCCCTGGAAGCCCACGCAGGTGGAAGGCATCGACATGAAGGTGCTGATGCAGGACAAGGAAAGCGGCCTGCTCACCGCCCTGTTCCGTTGGCAGCCCGGCACCGAACTGCCGCTGCACGAACACGTGGAAGTCGAACAAACCTATGTGCTGGAAGGCTCCATCGTGGACGCCGAAGGCGAGGTCTGCGCGGGCGACTACGTCTGGCGTCCGCGCGGCAACCAGCACGTGGCCCGCGCGCCCAACGGCGCGCTGGTGCTCAGCTTTTTTCTCAAGCCCAATCTGTTTATCGACGCCTACGCCGGCCAGACGCTGGAATAGGCCACCCGGCTTTTCAACCCTGCAAGACCCTGCCATATCCCGCATGACCGCCCGGCACAGGGCGGCGCGCAAAAGAACTAGCCCCCAAGGAGACACCCCATGAAGACCCGTTTCAAGAACAGCCTTGCCGCCTGCGTGTTGGGCGCCCTGTCCGTGCCCGCCATGGCGCAGGTATCGGACGATGTCGTGAAGATCGGCGTGCTGGGCGACCAGTCCGGCATGATGGCGGACCTGTCCGGCAAGTTCGGCGTCGAGGCCGTGAAGATGGCGGTTGAGGATTTCGGTGGCAAGGTGCTGGGCAAGCCCATCGAAGTGATCTCGGCCGACCATCAGAACAAGGTGGACATCGGGGTGTCGATCGCGCGGCGCTGGTACGAAAACGACAAGGTGGACCTGATCCTGGACGTGCCCAACTCGGCCATCGCTTTGGCCGTGCAGGACCTGACCCGCCAGATGAAGCGCGTGGTGATCTTCACCAGCGCGGGCTCGGCCGACTTGACCGGCAAGGCATGTTCGCCCAATGGCATGCACTGGACCTACGACACCTATGCCTACGCCACCGGCGTGGCCAATGGCGTGATCGAAGACGGCGGCAAGAGCTGGTTCTTCATCACGTCCGACTACGCTTTCGGCCATTCGCTGGAACGTGACGCCATGGCCGTGGTGAAGGCCAAGGGCGGGCAAGTGGTGGGCAGCGTGCGCCATCCCATCGCCAGCTCGGACTTCTCGTCGTTCCTGTTGCAGGCGCAGGCATCGAAAGCGCAGGTCATCGGCCTGGCCAACGGCAGTGGCGACACCATCAACAGCATCAAGCAGGCATTCGAGTTCGGCATCATGGGCAGCAAGCAACGCGTGGCCGCGCTCTTCATGAGCATCGTCGACGTGCGCAGCGTGGGGCTGGAATACGCGCAGGGGCTGAACCTGGTGGAACCCTTCTACTGGGATCAGGACGACAAGGCACGCCAGTGGTCCGAACGCTACTTCAAGCGCACGGGCCGCATGCCGTCGATGGTGCAGGCCAGCAACTACAGCGCCACGATGCACTACCTGAACGCCATCAAGGCCGCGGGCTCGGATGCATCAGAACCCGTGCTGAAGAAAATGCACGAGACGCCCATCAATGACTTCATGACCGAGAACGGCCATATCCGCGAAGACGGGCGCATCATGCGCGACCTGTACCTGTTCCAGGTCAAGAAGCCGTCGGAGTCCAAGCGCGAGTGGGACTACTACAAGCTGGTGCGCAAGATTCCGGCCGAACAGGCGTTCCGCCCGCTCAAGGACGGCGGCTGCTCGCTGGTGAAGTCGTGATGGACGGCGCGCTGTCGCTCTTGGCCGGCAAGCGCGCCGTCGTCACGGGGGGCGCCAACCCCCGTGGCATCGGCGCGGCGGTCGTCGACCTGTTTCTTGCGCAAGGCGCCACCGTCGCGGTGCTGGACTATGCCTACCCCGAAGGCGGCGCCAGCGCGCTGAGCGATCGCCGCGTCAATCTGCACTGCGATGTCTCGCGCGGCGTCTCGTGCGAGGCCGCGATGGAACTGGCCAACGCGGCCTTGGGCGGCATCGACGTGCTGGTCAACAACGCCGGCATCGTCGCCGCCACGCGCATCTGGGATTTGCCCGAAGAGGAATTTCGTCGCATGGTGGACGTCAACCTGACCGGCACCTACAACGTCACACACGCCGCCCTGCCCGCATTGCTGGAAAGCACGCGGCAACCGGCCATCGTCAATCTGGGGTCCACCGCCGCCTTGCGCGGCGGCGGGCTGTTGGGCGGATCACACTACGCGGCGTCCAAGGGCGGCGTCATCAGCTTCACCAAGGCGTTGGCACGCGAACTAGGCCCGCGTGGCGTGCGCGCCAACTGCGTGGCGCCGGGCATTATTGAAACCGACATGACGCTGGGAAAATTCGGCGAAAATTGGGAACAAGAACTCAAACAGGGCATTCCGCTGCAACGCTTCGGCTCACCCGCCGAAGTGGCGCAAGCCATACTCTTCCTGGCCTCGGACCTGTCCTCGTATTCAACCGGCATCGTGGTCGACGTCAACGGCGGCTTCCACATTCACTAGGCACGTCCCGAAGCAATGAGCACTCCCGATCGCATGCTGTCCATACTCGACCTTTTTCGCGACGACACCACCGCCGCGTTCCAGGAGGACGTCATGGCGCATCTGGATTGCTCGCGCGCCACGGCGTATCGGTATTTGAAGTCACTGACCGAAAGCGGGCTGCTGGCACCCACGGCGGGCGGCGCCTACGTGCTGGGTTCACGCATCATTGAACTGGACCGCCATCTGCGCCAGCACGATCCCTTGATGCGCGCCGCGCGCGACGTCATGCGCGCCACGGGCGACGAACTGCACGCCAACCTGATGCTGTGCAGCTATTACGGCGACAAGGTCATGTGCGTGGACCGCTACTGGACCGACAACTCCATTGAATCGAGCTACGCGCGCGGTCGGCCCTTCCCCATGTTCCGGGGCGCCACGGCCAAGCCCATCCTGGCGAACCTGCCGCCCTACCAGTTGCGCAACCTGATGCTGTGGCACGCAGCCGAAATCCGCGAAGCCGGACTGGGCGAAGACTGGGATGCATTCCGCGCCAACCTGAAACGGCTGCGCACGGCGGGCGTGTGCGTGTCGCACGGCGAGGTCGACCGTGGCCTGATGGGGATCGGCGCGGCCATCTTCAGCCCCGAGCAAAAAGTGGTGGGCAGCCTGGTGTTCATTGCCGCCCAGGCGCATACATCACCGCAGCGCCTGGAAGTATTGCAGGCGCGCATCCAGGTGGCGGCGGCCGAGGTGTCGCAGAACCTGCAAGCCCCACAAAGCAACGGCGCGGCGGCGATCGGCATCATGCCGTCGCGGCCGCGCCGCATCAGGGCTCCGGCCGGTGCATCACCGGCGCGGACCAAAGCCTGATCAGGCCTTGTTGTAGCGTTCGACGCTGTTCACGATTTCTTCGTGAGCGGCGTCCACGCCCTTCCAACCCTTGACCTTGACCCACTTGCCCTTTTCGAGATCTTTGTAGTGCTCGAAAAAGTGCTGGATGCGGGCGACGTCTTCGGTCGGCAGATCTTCGTACGACTTGATATTGCGGTACGGGGGGTACAGCTTTTCGATCGGCACGGCCAACAGCTTGGCGTCGCCGCCCGACTCATCGTCCATTTCCAGCACGCCGATGGCGCGGCAGCGCACGACGGCGCCGATCTGGATGGGGAACGGGGTCAGGACCAGCACGTCGGCGGGGTCGCCGTCTTCCGACAGGGTTTGCGGGATGTAGCCGTAGTTGCACGGGTAGTGCATGGCGGTCAGCATGAAGCGGTCAACGAAAATCGCGCCCGTGTCCTTGTCGACCTCGTACTTCACCGGGTCGGCGTTCATGGGGATTTCGATGATGACGTTGAAGTCTTCCGGCAGCTTCTTGCCAGGGGAGACGCGATCAAGACTCATGATTCAACCTTGTTGTTTGTCTGAAGAAATGTTCAAAGCGAGCCGTCGTCCTTGAACGGCGGCTTGGTCGCCGGCACCGGTGCCGATGCCGGGGCGGGCGTGGGCTTCGGGCTGGCGGCGGGCGCTGGCGTATACGTGGGCACGGGGTCATCGAAAGCCGCCGCCGGAATCGGGGCGCTGTCGAAGTACTCGTCAATGTCGGACGTGCCGCCGGCCAGCGGCGCGTCTTCGGGCGCCAGCGCGCGGTCGCGCTGGTCGCGGCTGACACGGGCATCCGGGTCCAGCACGTAGTCAGAGGCCGAGGCCGCCACCGCGGGCGGCAGCGGCGGGTAATCGCCGGTGACGTCGGCATCGCCGTCCGTGTCAGACATGCCCACTGCATAGCCGCCTTCGGCGTCCAGGTGATACGGGTCGGAACCGGTATCCGCGGCGGGCAAGGCGGCATCGGCCGCCAACACCGGCAGCGCCATGCTGGCGGCGGTTGCCAGGCGCCAGTGACGCATGGCGTCGGCGGGCCGGTCCAGGCGGTCGTAGAGGCTGCCCAACAAAGCATGCGTCTGCGCGTCGCTGCGGCGGCTCAGGCTGCGCAAGAGATAACGCTCGGCCTGGCCCCACAATTGCCCGTTCAGGCACAGCATGCCCAACGCGGTGAGCAGGTCCGGGTCGGTCGGGCGCTGCTGCAGCCACGTCTCGGCCTTGGCAAGGCGGCGCGACACCTGCTCGGCTTCGCAGCGAGCGTAAGCCGCCACCAAGGTCGGGTTGAACTTGACGGCAATGGCGGCTTCCAGCACACGCGCCGCTTCGTTGGCTTCGCCAGCGGCGTCAAAGGCGGCCGCGCCAGACAAGGCGATGTCGGGCAGCAGGCGCTCTTCGGCTTTCAGGTCTTTCCAAATGGCGCGCCAGCCGTCGCCATGGGCCGCCGCGCGCAAGCGCGCCGCGCCGGAAGCGTCGATCAGGGCGTCGGCTTCGGAGCGAGCCAGCGCGTTGCGGCGCACCAGGCCGCGAGCCAGGGTAAAGACCTGATCGTGGTGATGCAGCGCAGTGTGCGCGCGCAGCAGCAGGCGCATCGTGTGCAGGTGGCGAGCGCCGCCGTCAGCCAAGGGCGCAAGCACTGCCAGCGCGCGTTCGGGGCGGCCTTGGTCCAGCAGCATATCGGCCGATACCGTTGCCGTGGCTTCAACCATGCCCGGATCCGTACCGGCCTGCTCTTGCGCGGTGGCCAACAGACGGTCGCGACGATCGAACTCGCCCAAGCCGTGCGCGGCGCGAGCCGCGGACAAGGCGGCCAGCACGCGGCGCGTCTGCACCTTGGTCTGGTCGAGCAGTTTGGTCAGGTCTTTTTCGGCGACGGCGTAGCGGCCTTCCAGCAGGCCGATCCAGCCGCGTTCCAGCAATTCATGGTCGCGCGCCTGCGCACGCTTGCCGCGCCACACGCGGACGCGATCCGGAATGGCAAGCAGCCAGGCCAACAGGCGCAGGCCCACATAAAGCACGATGAAGGTCGCCACGACCAGCAGCACCGCCAGCGTGAGCGACATGTTGATGCGCCACGGCCAGACCAGCAACAGCACGTTGCCGGAATGCGAGCGCAGCACCACCGCCAGGGCGACGGCGATGACGGCGAGCAGCAGTGTCCAGAACCAGGTACGCATAAGGCTCAGTCCTGCTCGCTAGTCTTGAAACCCGCGGCGCGCAAGGCGGCCACGGCGTTCAAGCTGTCAGCCACTTCGGGCATGCGCACGGCGATGTCGGTCTGGGCCAACTCGCGTGCCAGCGTCTGCGCGGCGACGGTATCGGGGGAGCGGCTGTCGAAGTACTTGGACAAGGTCACGCCCACGTTGTCGAGCTCGCTCTTCCAGACGGCCGGTTGACGCATCAGCATGGCCAGCTGGACGGTCAACAGGCGCTGGCGCAGCGTGCCGCGCACTTGATCGGCCTGTTCTGGCGACAGCAGCAGCGCGGCGGGTTCGTCAACGCGCTGGATGGTGATCAAGCCGCCCAATTCCTGGGCCAGTGCCGACCCGGCGCGGCCAGGCCACGAGACAACTTCCGCGCGCCAACGCTGCCACCACGGCGCGTCAGCGGGCAGGCCGGCTTGCGGATCAATGGCAGGCGCGGGCGCGACAGCCGGTTGGTTTTCGCCAGCGGCGGCCACGCCCGGGGCCACGGAATCGGGCACCAGCAACGGCGCCTTGCTCACCAGCGCCACCAGGCGCTCGATGCGCGCGGATTGGGCGGGGATGTCCACGGTGGACACCGCGCGCAGGCGATCCAGGTCGCCGTTGATGGCTTGCTGCAGGCTGGAGAAACGCGGGCGGTCGGCGCGCGCCAAGCGCGATTGCGCGGTTTCCAGCGCAACGATGGCGTTGGAGACGTTGCCGGCCAGGCGCAATTGCTGGTTGGCAATGGTCAGAAGGCGCTCAACGTCGTTGGCCAGCAGTTCATCGCTGGCGCTGTCATTGAAGTTCTGCCACGCCAGTTGCAGCGCGTTGTATTGGCTTTGCGTTTCGCGGACGGTGTCTTCAAGCTCGCCCACGCGGCCGGCTTGCGCCTGGGCCAAGGCCAGCGCTTCGCGCGTGTCCTTGCGTGCCTGCGCCACGTCGGCGGTCAGGGTGTCGATACGGGAAGCCACCTCGCGTCCGGCCGAAACAAACTGGGTGCGTTGCCTCCACAGCGCATAACCCAGGCCGACGGCCAGCAGGATGACGATTATCAGGGCGGTGACCAAGGGGCCATTGCCGCGCTTGGCCGGACGGGCCTTGACGGGATCGGCCGGGGCCGATGCGGGCGCGCTTGCGCCCGGGGCGGCCGTGTGAACGACCGGATCGGTAGCGGGAGTCTTGTCTGTCATGACGCGATTGTATTCGGTGTCAGTCCGATGCAACGAATCAAGCAGCAACAAAAGCCTGGAATATCGACTCGTCGTTGGGCAAGCAGATTTTTACCATTGCTGAAGCGTCGGCGCCATGACAGGCGGGTAAGACGCGCCGCGCAAGCGAAGGGTGCGTCAGCACAAAACGGCATTGCTGCCACCATGGCGCCAGGCCCGCCACGTCCAGATTCGCGCGTATGGCATCCGCGCCCTCGCCGCTGGTGATGAGCCAGGTGGCGAAAACGCCCGCGTCCGCCCAGCGCCGCAACGCCGCCAGCGCCTCGGCATCCCAGACAGCCGGACGCCTGAGATAGGCCGCGTGGCGCGTAACGGCGGCACCGTGGGCCTCAAGCTTGTCGCCCAACCAGTCACGGCCCTGCGTGCCGCGCACCAGCAGCACGCGGGACGGCAAGCCGGGCAGGCCGCAAAGGACTTCCCACAAGGCTTCGGAATCGTGGCTGGGAGCGTCGTCGCCAGGATGCAAGACTGTTGTATTCGCGCAAAAGGCGGCCGATTCGCGCAGCGCTTGCGCGCTGGCGGGGCCGACCGTGGCGGCTATCACCTGAGCAGGCCAGGCGCCTTCGCCGTGCACCGCCGAGAGTTGCCGCAGGTATTGCTTGGCCGCGTTGCCACTGACGAACACGACCATGTCGAAGTCCGCCGGACGCGGCAACTGCGCGGCGGGGACGTCGAACGCATGAATTTCCAGCGCGGGAAGCACGCAGGCGTGCCAGCCGGCGTCGGTCAGACGGCCGGCCAGCGCCTCGTTGCGGCCCTCGGGCCGCGTCAGGACGGCGACTCGGGCGGGGCTGGACATCAGTCCGGCCGGGGATCGGCTTGCAGCAGTTCCTGGAGGATGGCGGCGGCGCCGGCATCCAGCAGCTCTTGTGCAGCAGCTTCGCCCAGCGTTTCAGCATCGGCCACGGGGCCGCTGCGGGCCGTGTGGACCATGCGCTTGCCATCCGGCGAGGCGACCAGCGCACGTAGCGACAGCGTATCGCCCGAGATCTGGGCGAACGCCGCCAACGGCACCTGACAGGAGCCGCCCAGCTTGCGCGACACTGCCCGTTCGGCCAGCACGCACGAGGTGGTAGGCGCGCTGATCAGCGGCGCCAGCCACGCGCGCATGTCGTCGCGGTCGTTGCGGATTTCGATGCCGAGTGCGCCCTGCCCCGCGGCCGGCAGGCTATCGGCCGGGTCCAGCAGGCTGCGGATGCGTTCGGCCAGACCCAGGCGCTCCAGACCGGCCGCCGCAAGCACAATGGCGTCGTATTCGCCTTTATCCAGCTTGCCCAGGCGGGTATCCAGATTGCCGCGTAGCGGCTTGACCACCAGTTCCGGAAAGCGCGCGCGTATCTGCGATTCGCGGCGCAGGCTGGACGTACCCACGACCGCGCCCGCCGGCAGATCTGCCAGGCTGGCATAGCGATTGGATACGAAGGCATCGCGCGGATCCGCGCGATCAAGAATGGCGCACAGCTCGAACGGAGCTTGCAGATCCACCGGCACGTCCTTCAAGGAGTGCACGGCCAGATCAGCGCGTCCGTCGAGCAACGCGTTTTCAAGTTCCTTGACGAACAAACCTTTGCCACCGACCTTGGACAAGGTTCGGTCCAGGATCTGATCGCCTCGGGTCGTCAGGGTAAGAAGCTCAACCGCGCACGCTGGGTACAGCGTGCGCAGCCGGTCGCGCACATGCTCAGCTTGCCAAAGGGCAAGCCGGCTGGCGCGGGTCGCAATGACCAGGCGTTGCGGAAGAGACACGAGCGGTCATCAAACGAAATTGGAGACGATGACCGTCGCGACTATCCCGAGGATGGCCAGCACGAAAAGGCCCTGAAGGAGGCTCAGGCCCGATTCGGATTGCTGGGGATCGACGGATCTACGCAGACTCATGTGCTGATTCCTTGGAAGCGGTTTTGCGGCTTGCAAGCCACCGTCCAAGGACAACAACGAGCAAGGCGCCGATAATTTCTGCAGCGATTTTAACCGTAGTCGGCTGAACACCGAATTGACGTTCGACAACCACATCGGTAATCAGCATGCCACCCGCGATCCAGCCCAGCAGAGCCGCGCCAAAGGTAACCACCAGCGGATACTTGTCGATCAGCTTCAGGACCAGGGTGCTGCCCCAGATGATGATCGGCACACTGACGATCAGGCCGAAGGCAACCAAGCCGATCTGATGGTCGGCGTGGGCGTTCTGGGCCGCGCCGGCAATGGCGATCACGTTGTCTAGGCTCATCACGAAGTCAGCGATGATGATGGTCTTGATGGCGGCGGCGATGGACGTTCCGCCCTTCACGTTGCCATGCGCATCGTCTTCGGGGACCAGGAGCTTGACGCCGATCCAGACCAGCAACAAACCGCCAACGACCTTCAGGAACGGAATCGACAGAAGCGTCAACGCAAAAGCGATCAGCACGACACGCAGGATGATGGCGCCCGCGGTGCCCCAAAGAATGCCCTGCATGCGCTGCTTGGGCGCCAAATTGCGGCACGCCAACGCGATCACGACCGCGTTATCGCCGCCGAGCAGGATGTCGATGAGAATGATCTGGAATACCGCTGCCCAACTCAGCGTCTGGAAAAACTCAAGCACTATAGAACCCCCGAAGGCATTTATGAAAAGAAAGGCCGGTCCCGAGCCGGCCATCCCACCGCGCCGCGCGCGGCACGGCAGGATCATTCAAAACAACTGATTATTGTAATTCAGCTTTCATTCAGCTTTCTGGCGCATCAGTAAAACTTTACCAATTGCCAGCACCAGCACCGCGCCCAGCGCGCCCGTCATCAGCGCAAAGCTGTGATGGGTGATGCCCAAGGCCGCGTCAATACGCGCCACCGGTTCCTGCAAGGCGGGATCGCCGACCAGCAATTCACCAGCAATAAAGCCCAACAGTGCCGCACCCACCCAGACGATGACCGGGAAGCGCTCGATCACTTTCAACAGCAAGGTGCTGCCGAAGATAACCAGCGGGATGCTGATGGCCAAGCCCAGCACCAGCAAGGTCGTATCGCCCATTGCCGCGGCGGCAACCGCCACCACGTTGTCCAGGCTCATGACCAAATCGGCAATCATGATAGTGCGAATTGCGGTCAGAAGATTACCTTGCGTCTTGCCCGCGCCGTCCTCTTCGCCTTCCGGCAACAGCAGCGTCACGCCGATGTAGACCAGTAGTAACGCGCCAATCAGCTTCAGGTACGGCAACAGCAACAACTTGGCCGCCACCAGGGTCAGCACGATACGCATGATGATCGCGGCGGCAGAACCTATCGTGATCGCTTTCTTTTGTTGTGCCGGAGGCAGCGAACGCGCCGCCAGCGCAATGACCACGGCGTTGTCGCCCGACAGCAAAATATTGACCCAAATGATCTGGAGCAGCGCTATCCAGAATGCCGCTGAACTGAGTTCCATGCCTCTCTTTCCTAGGTGTTGATCCCCCTAGGACGAACCAAATTAATGGATGAACAAAACAAGAGCCGTACTGGCCGTCTTCGTGCGAGCGCGACGGCATTCTTGCTGGGTACGAGCGAAATTTCTTTCATTATAGTTTCGTTCAGCTTGCCGAATGGTTGCACGGCCACGTTTTGGACGCGGGATTACCCTAGGAAAACACGGAAAATTTCGCCCTCACCCGAACGGCGGACGAACGAAAAAAAGCCCGCCGAAGCGGGCTTTTTGAACGCAATGCTGAAAACTTACAGCACCGACTTGAGCAGCTTGCCCATTTCGGAGGGGTTGCGCGTGGTGCGGATGCCGCAAGCTTCCATGACTTCCAGCTTGGCGTCGGCCGTGTCGGCGCCACCGGAGATCAGGGCGCCAGCGTGGCCCATGCGCTTTCCCGGAGGAGCGGTGACACCAGCGATGAAGCCGACGACCGGCTTCTTCATGTTGTCCTTCGCCCATTCCGCGGCGTTGACTTCGTCGGGGCCGCCGATTTCGCCGATCATGATGACGGCGTCGGTGTCGGGATCGTCATTGAACATCTTCAGGACGTCGACGTGCTTCAGGCCGTTGATGGGGTCGCCACCGATACCGACGGCGCTGGATTGACCCAGGCCCAGTTCGGTGACTTGCGCCACGGCTTCGTACGTCAGGGTGCCCGAACGGCTGACGATGCCGATACGACCCTTGCGGTGGATGTGACCGGGCATGATGCCGATCTTGATTTCGTCCGGCGTGATCAGGCCGGGGCAGTTCGGGCCCAGCAGCAGCGTCTTGCTGCCCTTGGCCTTCATGCGGTTCTTGACTTCCAGCATGTCGCGGACCGGGATGCCTTCGGTGATGCAGATCACCAGATCCAGTTCGGCTTCGACAGCTTCCCAGATGGCGGCGGCAGCGCCGGCGGGCGGCACGTAGATGACGGACACGGTTGCGCCGGTGTCAGCCTTGGCTTCCTTCACCGAAGCGAAGATCGGCACGCCTTCAAAGTCTTCACCCGCTTTCTTGGGGTTCACGCCGGCCACGAAGGCGGCTTTGCCATTGGCATACTCACGGCACATACGGGTGTGGAACTGGCCCGTCTTGCCCGTGATGCCCTGGGTGATGACTTTGGTGTCCTTGTTAATCAGAATCGACATTTGTGAATCCTTGGCAATTTCTTTTACCGCCGGGCCGTCCCAAGGTGGCAAGCTCCCCCATGGGGGGCTGCTAGCCACGAAGGGGCGCGGCGAGGGGGCATATTTACTTGACGGCGGCTACGACGCGGGTGGCCGCTTCGGCCATCGTGTCGGCGCTGATGATCGGCAGGCCGGAGTCGGCCAGCATCTTCTTGCCGAGTTCTTCGTTGGTACCCTTCATGCGCACGACCAGCGGCACGTTCAGGTTGACGGCCTTGCAAGCCGCGATCACGCCTTCGGCGATGACGTCGCAGCGCATGATGCCGCCAAAGATGTTGACCAGAATGGCCTTCACGCTCTTGTTCGCGAGCATGATCTTGAACGCTTCGGTGACCTTCTCGGCCGTAGCGCCGCCGCCGACGTCCAGGAAGTTGGCCGGCTCGCCGCCGAACAGCTTGATGGTGTCCATCGTGGCCATGGCCAGACCGGCGCCGTTCACCAGGCAGCCGATGTTGCCGTCGAGCTGGATGTAGGCCAGGTCGAACTTGCTGGCTTCGATTTCAGCGGGATCTTCTTCGTCCAGGTCGCGGTAGGCGACGATTTCCGGGTGGCGGAACAGGGCGTTGGAGTCGAAGTTGAACTTGGCGTCCAGGGCGATGATGTTGCCCTTGCCGTCGCGGTTCAGCGGGTTGATTTCAACCAGCGACGCGTCGGTGTCCATGTAGCACTGATACAGCTTCTGGAACACGTCCACGGCTTGGGCGGTGGAGTCGGCGGGCAGGCCGATCGCGTTGGCGATCTTGGTGGCTTGCTCGGCGGACAGGCCGGTCAGCGGGTCGATGTATTCGGTGATGATCTTCTCGGGAGTGGAGTGAGCCACTTCCTCGATGTCCATGCCGCCTTCGCTGGAGGCGATGAAGGCGACCTTCTGCGTGGCGCGGTCAGTGACCAGCGACACGTAGTATTCCTTTTGAATGTCGGCGCCGTCTTCGATGTACAGGCGACGAACCTTCTGGCCTTCCGGGCCGGTCTGGTGCGTGATCAGCTGCATGCCCAGGATTTCCGAGGCCAGCTTGCGCACGTCGTCCAGCGAGCGCGCCAGCTTGACGCCGCCGCCCTTGCCGCGGCCGCCCGCGTGAATTTGTGCCTTGACGACCCACACCGGTCCACCCAGCTTTTCAGCGGCAGCCACGGCCTCGTCGACGGAAAGAGCGGGGATCCCGCGCGGCACCGGGATGCCAAATTGCTTCAGCAGTTCCTTGCCTTGATACTCGTGGATTTTCATGTGTTACCTGTCAGGACGTATGAGAAAGAGAAGGTGAATCGGAGGACGAATCGGCCGATGCCTCAGCGCTACCCCCGGTGTACCACTTGGGATAGTGCTCAGCCACCACCGGGCCGCCAGTGCTGAGCGCATGACAGCCATCCAATTGGAATGGACGCCGGTTCGGGTTGGGTTCCTGCCGCCGGCGGTTGGCCATGGTCTGGACCGCCGCGGTGGGAAGCACCTGCGACAGCTCGGTCATGTGCGTACAGCCCTCTACATGCCCGAACCGCTCCTTGACCTGGCGGCGGAATCCCTTGAGCAGATTCATGCCGATCAAATCAGTGTAAGCGGCCTCGATGGCCATGCAATGACCGCCATAAGGGGCCGCATCATAGACAGCCTGCGCGTCCAAAATCGAGTATTCCTCGTCGATGGTGATGCGCAAATGCATATGGTGGATGGGCTGCCCGGCCTTGAACATCTTGCCGTCGCTCTTGGGGAAATCGTACGCCTTGACGTCGATCAGCTCGGCTTCCAGGTCCCAATTACCGTCTTCGCGCGCATACGACTGCACACGTATGGAACGCGTGTGCAGCGGTTGGCGAGGGTAATCCGGCGGTGGCAAGGGCATTCTGGGGGCCTGCGGGGCGAAGATGGCCTGCGCATGGTGCGCGGCAACAAAACCTTGAAAGTATAGCGCAGGCGGCCCCGGATCAAGCGGCCGGTTTGCTGCGCGGACTTGTGTCCGTCGCCGTTTTTTCCCGCACCGCCCCCTGCAGAGCGCAAAAAAACCCCATGAGCGGCGCGGGTTGGCGCCCCCATGGGGTTCGGTTCACGCAGGCGGATCGGGGCGTGCCGGCGTCAAGCCGACTGGCGCAGCGCGCGGGCGGCTTGCACCATGCCGATCAGCGCGGCTTCCGTTTCCGGCCAGGCGCGGGTCTTCAGGCCGCAGTCCGGGTTCACCCACAGGCGTTCCTTGGGCAAGCGGGCCGCCGCCTTTTCCATCAGGCCGACCATCCAGTCCACTTCCGGCACGTTCGGCGAGTGGATGTCGTACACGCCCGGGCCGATGTCATTGGGATAGTCGAAATCTTCAAACGCCTTCAGCAGTTCCATGTTGGAGCGCGACGTTTCGATGGTGATCACGTCGGCGTCCATGGCCGCGATGGATTCGATGATGTCGTTGAACTCCGAATAGCACATGTGCGTATGGATCTGCGTCTCGTCGCGCACGCCGGCCGTCGACAGGCGGAAGCAATCCACGGCCCAGTCCAGGTAGGCCTTCCAATCGGCGCGGCGCAGCGGCAGGCCTTCGCGGATGGCCGGCTCGTCGATCTGGATGACGCTGATGCCGGCCGCTTCCAGGTCCACGACTTCGTCGCGCAGGGCCAGCGCCAGTTGGCGGCACGTCTGCTCGCGCGGCTGATCGTCACGCACGAACGACCATTGCAGGATGGTGACCGGACCGGTCAACATGCCCTTGACTGGTTTGTCGGTCAGCGACTGCGCGTACGACGACCAGCCCACCGTCATCGGCGCGGGACGGGCCACGTCGCCGAAAATGATCGGCGGCTTGACGCAGCGCGAGCCATAGCTCTGCACCCAGCCGTTCTTGGTGAAGGCAAAACCGGCCAGTAGTTCGCCGAAGTACTCGACCATGTCGTTGCGTTCGGGTTCACCATGCACCAGTACATCCAGGCCAACCTTTTCCTGGAAGCGGATGACTTCCTCGATTTCCTTGCGGATGGCCGTCTCGTAGCCGGAATCCGTCAACGCGCCCGCCTTCCAATCACGGCGCAGCGCGCGGATTTCGGCGGTTTGCGGGAAGGAGCCGATCGTGGTCGTCGGGTAGGCGGGCAGGCCCAACTGTTCTTGCTGGCGGGCAATGCGGCCGGCGAACGGCGCCCGGTCGCGCGACACGGCGGCCGCGCTGGCCATCCGTTGGCCCACGGCCGGGTTGTGAATGCGGGGCGACGAGCGGCGGGCGGCCAGCGCGGCGCGCTGCTTGATCAGGCCGTCCTGCACGGACGCATCCGTCGCGTTGTCCAGGGCGCGGCCCAGCAGGCTTAGTTCTTGGAGCTTTTGCGCGGCGAACGACAGCCAGCTCTTGAGCTCGGCGTCCAGTTCCGTCTCATTGGACAGGTCCACCGGCACGTGCAACATCGAGCACGACGGCGCCAGCCACAGGCGCTTGCCCAATTGCTGCTTGACCGGCGCCAAGGCCGCGATGGCCGCGTCCAGATCGGTGCGCCAGATATTGCGGCCGTTGATGACACCCGCGGATAGCACCTGGTCGGCACGCAGGCCGGCTACGACGTCCGCCAGTTGTTCCGGCGCGCGCACCATATCCACATGCAGGCCGGCCACGGGCAGCGACTGCACGGTAGCCAGGTTGTCCTTCAACCCGTCGAAGTAGGTGGCGACCAGCAGCTTGACCGGGCTTGCGGCCAGGGTGTCGTACACCCGCTTGAACGCATCGCGCCACGCTTGCGGCAGGTCCAGCACCAGGATGGGTTCATCGATCTGCACCCATTGCACGCCTTGTTTGGCAAACCGGGCCAGCACTTCCTGGTACACCGGCACCAAGGCGGCCAGCAGTTGCAGCTTGCCTTCGTCGGCCGCGCCACCCGCAAAGGCGTCGCCCTTGCCTTGGTACAGCCAGGTCAGCGGACCCGGGATCACCGGCTTGACGGCGTGGCCCAGCGCTTGCGCTTCCTGGATCTGCTGGAACAGGGACTCGCGAGCAATGCGGAAGGTCTGGCCAGGCACCAACTCCGGCACGATGTAGTGGTAGTTGGTATCGAACCACTTGGTCATTTCGCAAGCGGCGGCGGGCTTGCCCGACGGCGCACGGCCACGGCCCATGCGAAACAGCGTGTCCAGCGTCACGGGCTCGTTGTCCTTCTGGCCGAAGCGCGCGGGCACGGCGCCCAGCAGCGTGCTCCATTCCAGGATCTGGTCATACCAGGCAAAGTCGCCCACCGGCACGAATTCCAGGCCGGCCGCTGCTTGCAGCTTCCAATGCTTGGCGCGCAGCTCGCGGCCCGTCTCTTCCAGGGCTTCGGCGGTTTGCTTGCCCGCCCAATAGGCCTCGACAGCGCGCTTGAGTTCGCGTTGGGCGCCAATACGGGGGAATCCCAAATTATGAATCGTAGTCATGACAACACCGCCGTTAGACAAAGTTTGTTCAAGTGGCAGCCATTGTGCAGGCAAACTTATATGAATCAAAATCAATGTCTACATCCATAAGATGAGTAAACCTCATACAATTCGCACTCATCTCTTTCATGCCAGATGCCCATGCTAGAAATCCGCCATCTTGAAACGCTGTCCGCCATCCGTGACGGCGGCAGCCTGCAGGAAGCCGCCGAGCGGCTGCACCTGACCCAGTCCGCCTTGTCGCATCAGTTGCGCGACCTGGAAACCCGGCTGGGCACGCCCCTGTTGAATCGCCGCACCCGCCCCGCCCGGCTGACGACCGCGGGCTTGCGCGTCCTGGCGCTGGCCGACGAAGTCTTGCCCCGCATCCGCGCCACGGAACGCGATCTGCAACGGCTGGCGGCAGGCCGCAGCGGCCGGCTGCATCTGGCTATCGACTGCCATTCCTGCTTTCAGTGGCTGATGCCGGCGCTGGATGCCTTCCGGGTGCAATGGCCCGACGTAGCGCTGGATCTGACTGCGGCGTTCTCGTTCGCGCCCCTGCCCGCCTTGGTGCGCGGCGACCTGGATCTGGTCATCACGTCGGACCCGCAGCCGCTGGATTCGGTGGAATACCTGCCGCTGTTCAAGTACGAATTGGTGCTGGCCGTGTCGGAATCGAACCCCTTGGCCGCAAGCAAATTCATCATGCCCGAGCAGTTGGCGGACCAGACGCTCATCACCTATCCGGTGGACAAGCAGCGGCTGGACGTGTTCACCGCCTTTCTGGACCCGGCCGACGTTGAGCCGGCGGCCATCCGCAAGGCCGAACTGACGCCCATCATCGCGCAACTGGTGGCCAGCAATCGGGGCGTGGCGGCGCTGCCGAATTGGGCGCTGACCGAATACATGAATCAGGGATGGTTGCGGCTGTGCCGACTAGGGCCGCAGGGCGTCTGGCGCACGCTGTACGCCACCGTGCGCAGCGAAGACACCGATGCCTCGTACATTGATGAATTCCTGACCATCACGCGCGACGTCTGCTTCAAGACGTTGTCGGGAATCAAGTCGGCCAAGGCATAAAAAAGCCGCCTGGGCGGGCGGCGGAGTGGGCTGTGCGTCAGGCGGATCCGATCAGTCGATCAATTGCGCGGCGGATAAATTGCGCAGTTGATCAGTCGTCCTCGCCTTCGCCAAGAATGCGCCGGATCACATCGTGCGCAAACCCACGGCTGGCCAAAAAGCGCGCCTGCTTGGCATACACGGCGCGGTCTTCCGGCTTGGCGTCGAAGCGTTTTTTCCAGACTTCCAGCGCGCGGTCGTATTCGGTTGCGCGCAGTTGCTCTCGTAGCTCAGCCACCTGCGTATCGTCCACGCCATGCTGTCGCAATTCCTGCACGATGCGCGCCGCGCCTTGGCGCGATGCGCGGCGATGCACCAGGCTTTGCGCAAACCGTTCGGTAGACAGCCAACCCTCTTTTTCCAGCGCATCCAGCACGCTTTCAATTTCATCGGCGTCTTCAGCGTAGGCGGCTAATTTGCGCGCCAATTCCTCGCGCGCATGCTCGCGCCGTGACAGGTAGCCGACCGCGCGCATTTTCAGCGACGGCCCTTTGCGGGCTGGCTTGCCGTTATCTTGGGCGGAGGCTTCGTCTTCGGAACTGGAGGTACGGCTAGAGGCCCCATCAGCGGCATGATGGGAGGCCCGACCAGAGGCTAACCCCGAGGCTCGCCCAGATGCGGCGCCGATACGCGAACCGCCGCGTGCATTGCCTCGCTGTTCAGAACTGCGCTGCCAGGTGTCTGGCTCGACAGCGGGCGCCGCCGCTTCCCGTTCGCGGCGTGCGTCCGAGCTGCGCCGCAAACCTTCCGGCTTGGCGACGGTTTCAAATTCGTCATCCAACTTGGCGCGAAGACGGTCGGCTGACGCGGGGGTCGGTTTCCAGCTCATGCGCTTCCTGCTATGCAAAACGGCAGGCCCATCATGGCGCCTGCCGCGTGTGGCCGGCTAGCTAGCCGGCACAAAAGCTGCCAAAGCCGCCAGCGCAACCTGACGGACGGTGGATGGCTTATTCGGCGGTGTCTTCCACCGTGGGCACGAACTCGGCGGCGCGGCTGACGATGCCCTGGTTCTCGCGAACTCGGTTTTCGATTTCGATAGCCATGTCGCGGTGTTCTTTCAGGTATTCGCGGACGTTGTCCTTGCCCTGGCCGATGCGGTTGCCGTTGTAGCTGTACCACGCGCCGGACTTGTCGACCACTCCGGCGGCCACGCCCAAATCAATGATTTCGCCTTCGCGCGAAATGCCGGCGCCATACATGATGTCGAATTCGGCCTGCTTGAACGGCGGCGCCACCTTGTTCTTCACGACCTTGACGCGGGTTTCATTACCGACGACCTCGTCACCCTTCTTGATGGAGCCAATGCGGCGAATGTCCAGACGCACCGAGGCGTAGAACTTCAGCGCGTTGCCGCCGGTGGTGGTTTCGGGGTTGCCGAACATGACGCCGATCTTCATGCGGATCTGGTTGATGAAGATGACCATGCAGTTGGTGCGCTTGATCGTGGCGGTCAGCTTGCGCAGCGCCTGGCTCATCAGGCGGGCTTGCAGGCCCGGCAGAGAGTCGCCCATTTCGCCTTCGATTTCAGCCTTGGGCACCAGCGCCGCCACCGAGTCGATGACGATCAGGTCAACCGAACCCGAGCGCACCAGCGCGTCGGTGATTTCCAGCGCCTGTTCGCCCGTGTCCGGCTGCGAGATCAGCAGATCGGTGAGGTTCACGCCCAGCTTGTTGGCGTATTGCACGTCAAGCGCGTGTTCGGCGTCGACGAAGGCGCAGGTGCCGCCAATTTTTTGCATTTCGGCGATGACTTGCAGCGTCAGCGTCGTTTTACCGGACGATTCCGGGCCGTAAATTTCAACCACGCGGCCGCGCGGCAGGCCGCCGACGCCCAGCGCGATGTCCAGACCCAGCGAGCCCGTGGAAACCACCTGAATATCGTGCGAGACCTCGTTATCGCCGTAGCGCATGATCGAGCCCTTGCCGAACTGCTTTTCGATCTGGGAAAGCGCAGCGGCAAGCGCCTTGGCCTTTTCCGAAGCGGCGGCCTTGGTGGTTTTGTCGTCCATGTAGAGTCCTGTCTGTAACGTATCTGGTGGTTGCGGCGTCAAGAGCCTGAAACTTGAACCGCAGCGTGCTGTTTCGAATCAGGTTCAGATTATTGCATCGGATTGTACTGTACAAAAAACCAGTGTGCCAGAGTTTTCACGTATTCCCTGAGTGGGCAAGTCCCGCCCCGTGTGACAGAATCGAAGCCGACCCCGGCGTTGCCCCCCGCTGCATCTTGCAGCGCTCTCTTTTGCCGCTTCCCTTGCCGCTTCCCTTTGCAGCCCCATGCGTATCCTGATCGCCGAAGACGACAGCATTCTGGCCGACGGCCTATCCCGGTCACTGCGCCACAACGGCTACGCGGTTGACGCGGTGCGCGACGGGCTTGCCGCCGATTCGGCGCTGGCGGCCCAGGCGTTCGACCTGCTTATCCTGGATCTGGGCCTGCCGCAGTTGGCGGGCCTGGAAGTATTGCGCCGCCTTCGCGCCCGCAACTCCGCCCTGCCCGTCCTGATCCTCACGGCCGCCGACAGTATCGAGCAGCGCGTGAAAGGCCTGGACCTGGGCGCGGACGACTACATGGCCAAGCCCTTTGCCCTGTCCGAACTTGAGGCGCGCGTGCGCGCCCTGACCCGGCGCGGCGCGGGCGGCGGCGCCACGATGCTCAAGCATGGCCGGCTGCTGTTCGACCAGACCGGCCGCGTGGCCATTGTCGACGACCAGACGCTGGACCTGTCCGCGCGCGAAGTCAGCCTGCTGGAAATTCTGCTGACGCGCAGCGGCCGCATGGTCAGCAAGACGCAGTTGGTGGACCACCTGTGCGAGTGGGGCGAGGAAGTCAGCACCAACGCCATCGAAGTCTACGTGCATCGTCTGCGCAAGAAGCTCGAACCCAGCGGCGTGAAGATCGTGACCGTGCGCGGCCTGGGCTACTGTCTGGAGCGGGACCAGGGTGCCGCGTACCTCGCCAGTTGATGCCCGGCCAGAGCCACTGAATCAGGAAGCGCTGGATATCATGCAAGCCGGGTCCAAGGGCCCGAGCTTCGCGCCACCCCAGCGTTCCCTGCTGGGCGAGATCCTGGACTGGATGCTGGCGCCGCTCTTTCTGCTGTGGCCCATGAGCGTCGCCATCACTTATGTGGTTGCCCAGAACATTGCGAACGTGCCGTACGACCGCGCGCTGGCCAACAATCTGCATGTCTTGACCCGGCAGGTCCATGTGCAGGACGGCCGCGCGGTGCTGAAGATGACGGACGCCGCGCGTGACGTGTTGCGCGCGGACGAGACGGACAGCGTGTTCTGGCTGGCGCTGGGCAGCCGCGGCGAATACCTGGGTGGCGATCGCGCCCTGCCGCTGCCGGCCACCGTGGGCCAGCCACGCCCGGGCGAAGTCCAGTACGAAGACGACACCTTGCGCGGTTTCGGCGTTCGCCTGGCTTACACCTGGGTTGACCTGAACCTGCCCAACACCCAGCCCGCGCTGCTGATCGTGGCCGAGACCGTGGAAAAGCGCACGCAGTTGGCCAACGACATCATCAAGGGCGTGATCATTCCGCAGTTCGTGGTGTTGCCGATCGCGGTGCTGCTGGTGTGGTTCGGGCTGTCGCGCGGGGTGGCGCCGCTGAACGCGCTGCAGCAGCGGCTGCGTGCGCGCCGTCCCGACGACCTGTCGCCCATCGATGAACGGGCGGCGCCGTCCGAAATCGCGCCGTTGGTGGCCGCCATGAATGACCTGCTGGACCGGCTATCCGCCAACGTCCAGGCCCAGCGCCGTTTCGTGGCGGACGCCGCGCACCAATTGAAGACGCCGCTTGCCGGCCTGCGCACACAGGCCGAGCTGGCCTTGCGCGACGCCAGCCCCGAAGAGATGCAGTCCAGCCTGCGGCAGTTGGTGACGGGTTCCGAACGCGCCACCCGGCTGGTCAACCAGTTGCTGCTGCTGGCGCGCGCTGAAAACCCCAGCGCCATCGGGCTGACGCGCACGGACCTCAACGCCATTGCCTACGAACAGGCCATGCATTGGGTGCCGCAGGCGCTGTCGCTAAATACTGACCTGGGGTTCGAGGGCGCGGATGATCCCGTCTACATCAACGGCAACCCCTTGCTGCTTGCCGAACTGCTGAACAACCTGGTGGACAACGCCCTGCGCTACACGCCGCGTGGCGGCCATATCACCGTGCGCGTGCTGTGCCGTGGCGACCAGGCGCTGCTGGAAGTGGAAGATTCGGGCCCGGGCATCCCGCCAGACGAGCGCGAACGGGTATTCGACCGCTTCTACCGCGTGCTGGGCACGGCGTCAGACGGCAGCGGGCTGGGGCTGGCGATCGTGCGCGAGATTGCGCAAAAGCACAGCGCCAGCGTGCTGATCAACGATCACCCCAACCCGCATTCCGACCTGCCGGGCACGCGCATCAGCGTGGTGTTCCCGCTGTACACCGACGCGCCGGATTCGCACGAAAGCTAGGTCTGCCGCCCGCTGCGGGCCGATAGGGACTATCCCTAGCTGCGCGCGCAGAAGTTACCAATAGTTTCAATTTTAAGATTCGAGTAAGGGTTACGTCAGAACCTCGTCAGGGTTGCGCCTCAATGTGGCGTAAGGCTCGGTGTCGGTGCGTCGGCAAAGAGCTAAGCACGGCGGAAAACCGCCGGCCATAAAACGAGGAGACATCATGAGCACAACAACCATGGCAGGCCGCGGCCCTTCCGCGGAACGGCGCCCGATGACCAAGGAAGAACGCCGAGTCATCTTCGCGTCATCCTTGGGCACCGTTTTCGAGTGGTACGACTTCTACCTATACGGCTCGCTTGCAGCCATCATCGCGTTGCACTTTTTCTCGGGCGTGAACCCCACCGCGGGCTTCATCTTCGCCTTGCTGGCATTCGCCGCCGGTTTTGCCGTGCGCCCCTTTGGCGCGCTGGTGTTCGGCCGGCTGGGCGACCTGGTAGGACGTAAGTACACCTTCCTGGTCACGATCGTGATCATGGGCTTGTCTACCTTCCTCGTGGGCGTGCTGCCCAGCTACTCCAGCATCGGTCTGGCCGCTCCGGCCATCCTGATCGTGCTGCGCCTGCTGCAAGGCCTGGCGCTGGGTGGCGAATACGGCGGCGCGGCAACCTATGTTGCCGAACACGCCCCGCACGGCCGCCGCGGCTTCTACACGTCGTGGATTCAGACGACCGCTACGCTGGGCCTGTTCCTGTCGCTGCTGGTCATCCTGGGCATCCGCACGGTGATGGGCGAAGACGACTTCAAAGCCTGGGGCTGGCGCATTCCGTTCCTGATCTCGGTCGTGCTGCTGGGCATCTCGGTGTGGATCCGCCTGCAACTGAACGAATCGCCGACCTTCAAGCGCATGAAGGAAGAAGGCAAGGGTTCGAAGGCGCCGATCGCTGAATCGTTCGGCCAATGGAAGAACCTGAAGGTCGTGATCCTGGCGCTGCTGGGCCTGACCGCCGGCCAGGCCGTCGTGTGGTACACGGGTCAGTTCTACGCCCTGTTCTTCCTGACGCAAACGCTGAAGGTCGACGCCAACACGGCCAACATCATGATCGCCATCGCGCTCTTGATCGGCACGCCGTTCTTCGTGGTCTTCGGCGCACTGTCCGACAAGATCGGCCGCAAGCCCATCATCATGGCGGGCTGCCTGATCGCCGCGGCAACGTACTTCCCGATCTTCCAAGGCATCACGCACTTCGCCAACCCGGCGCTGGAAAAGGCCCAGGCCACGGCGCCCGTGACCGTGATTGCCGACCCCGGCACGTGCTCGTTCCAGTTCAACCCGGTGGGTACCTCGGCGTTCACCAGCTCTTGCGACGTCGTGAAGTCCTTCATGGCCCGCAACTCGGTGAACTACAAGAACGAAGCCGCGCCCGCTGGTTCGGTGGCCAAGGTCAAGATCGGCAACGACGAGTTCCAATCGTTCGACGGCAAGGGCATGGCTCCCGCGGACTTCAAGGCCCGGGCGGCTGAACTGGACAAGGCGCTGACCACGGCGATCCGCGGCCACGGCTATCCGGCCAAGGCGGACCCGGCGCAAACCAACTACGTCATGGTGGTGGTGCTGCTGGCGATCCTGGTGCTGTACGTGACCATGGTCTACGGTCCGATCGCGGCCATGCTGGTTGAAATGTTCCCGACCCGCATCCGCTACACCTCGATGAGCTTGCCGTACCACATCGGCAACGGCTGGTTCGGCGGCTTCCTGCCTCCGGTCGCCTTCGCGGTGGTGGCCGCCACGGGCAACATCTACGACGGCCTGTGGTATCCGATCATCATTGCAGTCATGACCCTGGTCATCGGCACGCTGTTCGTGCGCGAATCCAAGGACAACGACATCAACGCATAAACGACCATCCCCCGCCGGGCGGGACTGCTGCGCCTGCCCGGCCTTGAAAGCTCCTTATGGAGCTTTTTTTTTGCCCTGAGGCAGTGCGCGCTGCCGCTTTCAGGACGATGTCAGACCCTCGCGCTTAGACTGGCGCTTCAGATTACGGCCTTGCGCCAGATCGGCTGACGATTGATCCCCCTGTCAGACGATTGCAGGGCTAGTGTTCTGACACCGATACCGCGTTCCCCGCGAGCCTTTTATGACGCGGTATTGTGTGCTCCCGTACCGGCCCGGCCTTTATTGAGCCGGGCCGCTTTTTTTGTGCGTCTGACTTAGCGGCGCATGCCCACGCCGATGATCAGCACGCCGGCCACAATCGCGGCAATGCCGGCCCACATCGGGATCGGCACCGACTTCTCGGTTTCGGCCGTGGCCTTGACCGAACCGATCTGCAAAACGGTCTCTTCGGATTTGTAGTCAAAGCCCTTGTAGGCCAACGCTGCAATGCCCAGGACGATCAGGATCGCGCCAATGATTTTCATGTTTTTCCTCTCCGGTTCCATGTCGGTGCGCGGAAGTTAACGCATCGCCCGCCCCCTGTCAGTGACAGAACGTGTCCCCTGTCGCAAGCGTATTGCACCACTTCGGCAAACCGTCCGCGTCGTATAGAATCAACCCTTTTGGCCGACGCTCATGTGGTTCAAAAACCTCAAGATTTACCGCCTTTCCTCGCCGTGGACTCTCGTTGGCGATCAGCTTGAAGAAACGCTTGCGCGCCACGCCTACCAAGCGGGCAACAACCTTGAAATGCAAAGCCTGGGCTGGGTGCCGCCGCGCGAAAACGGTGGGCTTGCCCACGTCGTGAACGGCCAGATCCTGCTTAGCCTGCGCGCGGAAAAGAAGCTGCTGCCGGGCACAGTCGTGAACCAGGTCGCCAAGGCGCGCGCCCAGGAAATCGAAGAGCAGCAAGGCTACAAGCCGGGCCGCAAGCAAATGAAGGAAATCAAGGAGCGCGTCACCGACGAACTGCTGCCGCGTGCCTTCAGCGTCTACCGCGACACGCGCGTCTGGATCGACCCGCAAAACCACTGGCTGGTCATCGACGCTGCCGCATCCGCCAAAGCGGACGAAGTCATCGGCCTGCTGGCCAAGTGCGTGGATCCGTTCCCGCTTGAAAACCTGTACGTGGCGCAGTCGCCCGCGTCCGCCATGACGGGCTGGCTGGCTGAAGACGAGGCCCCCTCGAACTTCAGCATCGACCAGGACACCGAACTACGTTCGTCCGGCGAAAGCGGCGCGGCCATCCGCTACGTCAAGCATTCCATCGACGCCGACGACGTGCGCCGCCACATCCAGTCGGGCAAGCAGTGCACCCGCCTGGCCATGACGTGGGCCGACCGCATCTCGTTTGTCCTTACCGAAGGCCTGGACGTCAAGCGCGTGTCGCCGCTGGACGTGCTGAAAGAAGGCAACGAAGGCGTAGCCACCAACGATGATGAAAAGTTCGATTCCGACATGATGCTGATGACGGGCGAACTGGCCAAGATGATGGCCGAGTTGGTGGATGCGCTGGGGGGCGAGAAAAAGATTTGATGGGGTCGGTTGATTGATGGGTTGCGCGCGTTGAGGTGCTGGCTTTCTTGCATCAGGCTTCTCGCGCTTCACCCATCCTACGTTCGCCATCATTTCCGCATCGGTGCCGCATTATTTTTCCGCATCGGTGCGGCATTATTTGTCCGCATCGGTGCCGCATTTTTTGCCATCGGTGCCACGTCGTTTTCGGCATCAGTGCCGCGTCGTGTTCCGCGTCGGTGCCGCGTCGTTGCGGCACCGTGTAGTACCGCTCGGTCAGGCGGCCACGCTGCGGTCGCGGCCGGCTAGTTTGGCTTGGTACAGGGCCTTGTCGGCGCGGTCGATCAGATAGGCGTAGTCGGGATGGCCGTCGAAGGTGGCCACGCCGATGCTGGCCGTGATGCGCAGGGCGCCAACCTCCGGGATCGTGAAATCGTGGCGGCGGATCTCGGCGCCCAACTTCTGGGCGGCTGCCAGCGCGGCCTCCTGGCCCGTATCCACCAACACCACCAGAAACTCTTCGCCGCCATAGCGGAACACGAAGTCGCTGGACCGGCATGATTGGTGCACCACTTCGGCAAATTGACGCAGCACGTGATCACCACCCGAATGCCCGTGCGCGTCGTTGATGGCCTTGAAATGGTCGATATCCAGCAGCAGCACCGAAAAGCGGCTGCCCTGCCGGCTGGAGATGGAAATCTCGCGCCCGATCACCGACGGTAGAAAGCGCCGGTTCAGCACATTGGTCAGCGGGTCGCTGCCGCTTTCAATCTCGGCCACCATGTCGAACAAGCCGTTGAGCAGATGCTTGATGCGCGCCACCAATTCCTGCAGTTCGCGCACCTGGTCGGGCAAGGAAAGCTGACGCTCGCGGTCGTCCATCATCAGGCTTGGCAACACCACGTCGTCCAAGCGCATGACCGCCTCGGTAATCTGGCCCAACGCGGGCGCGCTCTCGAACAGCACGCCGCCCTTGTGCTGCAACCACAAGCCGAACTCCGATGCCGCCAGCCTGGGCAAGGCCTGTTCGGGTGCGCGGTAATGCAGCCCGATCAACACCGCCTGGCTCCATTCCAGCAACGCCGCGCGCTGGCGTTCACGCTCGGTGGAAATGTTCTGCCCCAGCGCGAACAGTCGGTAAGCCTCATCGTTGCGCGCGCCGCGATTGATGTCGCGCATGAAGGCGCGGCTCATCTGCTCGATGGCCAGGTCAAAGAGATTACAGACGTACTGCGTGGCGATGGACGCGGCCGTGCCGTCCAGGTCGCTTGCGCGCAGACGCTCGGCAATTTCATTCTTCAGCACGCGCGCGCCCGCCATCACCAGATGAATTGGGATATGGACGCGGGCGTGCACCTCGCCCACCTTTTTCTGCGTGGCCATCAAGGCCACAATGTCACCCTGGTCACGCACGCAAAGCAAACCAAGAAGCCAGTGCTTCATGCCCTTGTGCAGCCGCGTCGAAACGATGTCATGCGACAGGCGCGGCCCGGCTTCAGCGTCCGCCAGCAAGGTGGAATAGAAGGCATCCACCAGTTCCTTGGCGCTGTCGCCCACCACGGCAGCCACTTGGCCGCGCGTATAAGCGTCCACCGATTGATAGACCGCTTCCCAGGCTTGCGCGTTCGACGCGCTCAGGTAGCACGCCTGATCGGCGCTGCTTGCCCACGCCGGCAATGCGCTCTTGCTTGAAGACATAAGATCATCCGCCCCAAAAACGCCGCGCGTGTCTCGGAACGACACGCGACGGAAAAACCAGCGCGGATTATGCGCCAAAAGAAAGTGGGCCCCTGCCGGGGCCCACGCTCATAGGGCAAGTGCCGCTTATTCCAGGCCGTGGAAGACGGAATCGTCCGGGCCGACGTGCGACGGATGTTGCCAGGTCACATCACGCAGCGAATGCTGCACCAGGCCTTCAACGCCCAGCAGCACCGCGAAGATTGCCATGCGAATGGGGATGCCGTTGTCGGTCTGGCGGAAGATGGCCAGGCGCGGATCGTGGTTCAGGTCCACGCTGAGGTCGTTGGCGCCCGGGCGGCTATCGCGCGGCAGCGGGTGCATCACGATGGTTTCGGGGCTGCAATACGCATCGATGATGGCGCGGTTGATCTGGAAGTCGGGCGTGTAGCCTTCGTTCTCTTCGTTGGCGAAGCGCTCTTTCTGCACGCGCGTCGCATAGATCACGTCCGCGCCCGCCAGGCCTTCCGCCAGCGAGGTCTTCTGTTCGATGATGTTGCCGTTGCGGCTTGCCTGCTCAATGATGTAGCTGGGCATCTCCAGCCCCTTGGGCGACACGAGCGAGAACTTCACGTTCTTGTACAGCGCCATCAGCTTGATCAGCGAGTGCACGGTACGGCCGTATTTCAGGTCGCCGACCATGGCGATATGCGCGCCATCCAGCAACTTACCCAGGCGCGAGAACTCGGTCAGGATCGTGTACAGATCCAGCAGTGCCTGGCTGGGGTGTTCACCCGGGCCGTCGCCGCCGTTGACCACGGGAATATTGGTGGCGCGCGCGAATTCCGCAACCGAGCCTTGCTCGGGATGGCGGATCACCATGGCATCCACATAGCCGCTCATGACGCGGCTGGTGTCGTAGATGGATTCGCCCTTGGCCATGGAAGAAAACGTGAAGCCCGTCGTGTCGCACACCGAGCCGCCCAGGCGGCAGAACGCCGACCCGAAGCTGACTCGCGTACGAGTGCTGGCTTCGAAGAACAGGTTGCCCAGCACGGCGCCTTCCAGCACGCGCGATACCTTCTGGCGGCGCGCAATGGGTTGCATCATGTCGGCAACGCGGAACAGGTCTTCGACCGATTCGCGGGTGAACTGATCCACCGACAACAGTTGATTCTTGCCTTCCACCGCGATCCGCTCACGCAGCGGGCCGTCTTGTACGCTTTGCGTATATTTTTCCAGCAGCACCCCGTTTTGCACGATTTCGCTGACGAAACGCTGCACCACTTCCGGCATGGCGCGGAATTCCTGCGAGCCTTCGGGCAACAACCAGGTGTCCAACGCTCTACGTTTCACGCCGATCCGGGTAGCGAACACGTCGCGCGTCAGGTTCAGGCGGCGCATGGCGTCGCGCAGGAAAGCTTGCTGGGAAATGGTCATGACGGAGCCTCAAGGCAAGAGGGTTTATATACGCACCGCGCATATTATTCCCAGCGCAAGTGCAAGTCCAACACTTTTGCGCACAAGGGTTTACCCTTGAACTTCGCTGCCAGCCGTTAGCGACTGGCGTAAGACGTCGTCTGCTGGGCCTCGGGTGCCGCCTGCCCCAGCGCGAACCAGCACGCGGCACAGAACGCCAGGGCACTGAACAGATAGCAAACCATGGCCAGCAATTGGGTGGGCCAATGGCCGCGCGTCAGGTGGCCCGTGTAGCCTTGCCGCAACAAACTGACCTGTGCCAGATAGGCAAACAGCAACCCCAGGCAGGACGACAACAACCCGACCAGGAAAAGTGCCAGCGGCAATTGCAGGTCAGGCGCGGCGATGTCGCCGCCCACGATCCCCAGCGAGAAGGCCACCAAGACCAAGGCGGCGCCGCCGTTCAGCCAGGCAAGAAACCGGAACCCGCCCGCCAGCAGCGAAAAAGACATCCCCGATGAACGGATCTGCTGAGCGCGCGGGTCCATATATCAGCTGCCGTCGGCGGCGCGGCAAGCCGGTGTCGCGGTCTGGATCGAGGTACGCACCGCGGCGATCTCGGCCTTGTCCCAGCGCCCCTCGCCCAGCACCGTCACCGTGACCTTGGACTTGGCCGGGCCGTCGGCCTCGGCGGAAATCAATTCAAGCACCGTGGCGGG
The DNA here is from genome assembly GCF_024806975.1 of Achromobacter sp. JUb104. NCBI lineage: Bacteria > Pseudomonadati > Pseudomonadota > Betaproteobacteria > Burkholderiales > Alcaligenaceae > Achromobacter > Achromobacter sp. JUb104. The sequence goes on from NZ_JANUEY010000003.1 coordinate 173,939, forward strand.
CTCGCCAACCTTGTACACCTGGATTTCGTCGGGGGCGCCCTTCTCGCCCAAGACGTGGCGCCATGCATAGGCCACGCCATAGGGATGCTTCACGTTCATGTGGCAGGTACGCACGTATTCACCACCACGGCGGAAGGCGGCTTGGTAGTTGGTGTCGACGCTGAAGGTCTCTTTCTGCACGGCCTCGGATTCGTAAACACCCTTGCTCGCGCAGCCGGCCAACACCACCGCCAGCGTTACACCCACCCATACTGACTTGCGCATGATTCTTCCCGCATTGAAATTCGGACTTCTGCGATTATGCCAGCGGCGCAAAAAGGCCACGCGGGAAATGCCAGGGCATTTCCCGCGTGGCCTCAAGCGGCCTGATCAATGTCAGGGCGCGCCGCCTTACTTCGCAGCGCCTTCGATCTTCTCACCGCCTCGCTGGATATCCTTGCCGGCGCCCGCAACAGTATTGCAGCCCGCCGAAAGTGCGGCGATCGAAAGCAGCATGACGAAAACAACCTTGTGTTTCATATACATCTCCTGTCTGGGCGTGAAAACCGAAGCCAGCATACCGCAAAGAATCCCGATTGCGCACCACCCGGAACACAAACCCCGTAACCGCCCTTACTCGGCCGTGACATCCCCAGCCCGCCTGGGTTGTCGCGTATTTGCCGCCAATGGATTAGGATTCGCAAATGAACCGAAAACCCGTATCACACAACGCTGGCGCCGCCGTTGAAGGCTGGGGCTGGGAACAGCCGCGATGCCGCGGCCAAGCGGCATTGGCGCTGTTTATCGATGATTTGCACCGAATCCTGCAAGCCCATGCCGCCGGCAGGCTTGCAGACAGCAGCACGCTGGTTGACGCCCAAGAGCAGGTGGACGAGTTGCTTGCCCGCTATAACGAGATCAACGCCGCGCCCGAGATTTTCCTGGGCCAGACGGTTGAACTGAAAGAAGGCGTAGACCGCAATGGCGTGTCCCATACGGTGCCTATCTTTTCTGCCCGCCTCAAGCAATCGCTTGTGTCGATGCTGGGCCAAAGCCCCGGTTGACCCGCTTTTGTCACGCGATTGAAGGCCGATTGAAATCCAGACCAGCTCTTAGGAGACCCGCAATGAATTCAGACAACGTCGTAGAGTTTCTCCGCTTGCTGTCCCTGGACGTTACGCTGGGCGCGGCCGCCCAGCATGCCGCGGGCCAGGCGGATGCACCTCTGGCCCTGGCGCGCTTGGCCACGGCACACGGCTTGCCTTGCAGCGCCTCTGATTGGTCTTCCTTTGCCCGCGGTTGCCTGGATTCTTCCTCCGCCACGCTGACGGACGCCGGCCCCGCCGACGCCATCGTTTGGCAACTGGTGCAAGATCCCGCGCACGGCACCGGCATTCCCGCCAGCGCCATCACCCGCGTGATCGGCATCATCACTCAGCCGGAAGATGGCGCCACCCCCGTGGTGGGCCATGTGGTGGGTGACCTTGCGCCGCGCCCGCCGCTGGGCATGGCGCCCTACCCGTCCGGGTCCTGAACGTTACTGCCGAGGCGAACCTTCGCGCGGGCCATTCAAATAATCCAGCACGCCTTTGGCAACCACCACACCGCTGGCCATACAGGCTGTCAACAGGTAGCCGCCGGTAGGCGCCTCCCAATCCAGCATCTCGCCGGCGCAGAACACGCCGGGGGCCGATTGCAACATCAGCGCATCCGTCACCGCGCTGAATGACACGCCCCCCGCCGTGCTGATGGCTTCGTCCATCGGACGCGCGCGCAACAGCGTCACGGGCAAAGCCTTGATTCGCAAGGCCAATCGCGCCGGGTCCTTGAAATCTTCGGCCGATGCGCATTCGCGCAGCAGCCCCGCCTTGACCCCCGTCAGCCCCATTCGGCTTTGCAAATGGCTGGACATGGAGCGCGCGCCACGAGGATGCGTGACGGCTGCCATGACCTTGTCTTGCGTCCAGTCCGGCGCCAGGTCCAGCATCGCCACCGCGCGGCCTTCCGCGTCGATCCGGTCGCGCAAGGCCGCCGACAAGGCATACACCAGACTGCCCTCGATGCCCGTTTCCGACACCACGAATTCGCCTTGGCGAGGCCGCACGCCGCTAGACCGCGCGTCGCTGGGCCGCGCGCCGCTGGGCCGCGCGTCGCTGGTTTCGCCGGCGCAGGACATGGCCACCGACTTCACCGGCTGGCCCGCGTAACGCTCGGAAAAATGCGGCGACCACGCGACGTCGAAGCCGCAATTGGCGGGCCGTAGCGGCGCTACCTCGATACCGTGCGCCTGCAACCCGGTCACCCATGCGCCGTCCGACCCCAGCTTGGCCCAGCTTCCTCCCCCCAAGGCCAGTACCACGGCATCCGCCTCCTTCGTGATCATGCCTTCCGGCGTCTCGAAGCGCAGCGCCGCCGGCTCAACCGCGCCCCCTTGCGGCCAGCCCAGCCACCGGTGCCGCATGTGAAACCGGACACCGCTGGCGCGCAATCTTGCCAACCAGGCGCGCAGCAAGGGCGCGGCTTTCATTTCCTGAGGAAAGACACGCCCCGAAGACCCCACGAACGTGTCGATGCCCAACTGGTGCGCCCAATCCCGCAGCGCCGTCGCATCCATCGCTTGCAACCAAGGGGCAAGCTGCGCGGCCCGCTCGCCATAGCGCGCCAGGAACGGCGCCGCGGCTTCGCTATGTGTCAGGTTCAGCCCGCCCCGACCCGCCATCAGGAATTTGCGTCCGACCGAGGGCATGGCGTCGAACACGTCAACCTGCAAGCCTTCAGCGGCCAATCGTTCCGCCGCCATCAGGCCGGCCGGGCCGCCGCCGATGACGGCAACGCAAAGAGCATTGCGCGACGTCGGGGCGGTCATTGCACCAGGCCCGTCAGAACGGGAAGAGATTTGGGTAGGGGACAAGGCATGAGGGCACACGGTTTGATCAAGAGCGGCGAGAAGCGGCAAAAAAAACATGCCGCGCGCAGCGGGGAAGAATTGTCGCACGGGCCCTGCGAACAGGGCGCTCAACGCCCCCACCAGACCTACCCATCGACAAGAAAAAGGCCTGGCGCCGGCCAATGATTGACCGCAGGCGCCAAGCCTTTGTTATGCAAGGATAATTCCGACATGCGCAGAGCCTATCCCAAGGCTTGTCCACAGTCGCTGTGGGTAACTTCCGGCCCTAACTTCCGATTTCAGGCGTTGCCTGCCGCCTGCATGGGTCCCGACCACGGCTCCGCGTCCATTTCGAAACGCAGCTCTTGGTACTCGCCGTCCACCCCCACGGAACGCAGCAAGCCCGCGCCCATGGCTTGCCCCAGCGCGCGGCGGCACAGGGTTTCGGGATCGTCGGGCAGGGATTGAAAGACGCCGTCGGGAATGCGCAAGCGCAGCAGTGCCTGGGGATCACCGCGTTCCGCGGGCCGGCCGATATGGATGTGGGCGGGGTAGCCGTGCGGGCACCAGATGCCTACGTGGTACTTGCCTTCAGCGCCGGTGTCGGCGACAAAGCCGGGATGATCGTATTTTGCTGTACCCATGGACCCTCCTCCTGTGCGGCAACCTAGCGCGCGTGGCCCATGGTAGCTCAGGGTTGCGGCGCTGTGCAGGCAGGAACATCCGGGAAACTCCGGACTGGAAGATTGGGTTGACCCAGGGCAAGTCCGGACGAAAAAAGGGAAACCCGAAGGGAAATCCAAAAAGGACAAGCCAGACGCAAAAAAGCCGCGATAAAAATCGCGGCTTTTTCTTGAAACTGGTTGCGGGGGCAGGATTTGAACCTACGACCTTCGGGTTATGAGCCCGACGAGCTGCCAGACTGCTCCACCCCGCGTCTGATGTGATGAATCATACACCATTATGAAATCTTGTGCAGCGCACCCAGCCCTTTATTCGAAGATTTAGGCACTTTCAGGCGAAATATTTTCGTGACCGCCCTCAAAATGCGGCTAATTGGGTCCGGAACATCCAGGCAAATGACGTCGGCGGCGTCGATGGCCGTGATGCGCACCACGCCCCCGTCAACGACTGCGTGCGCTTCGCCGGCATTCATCCGCACCGCGACCGGCAAAGGCAGGCGGCCCGTGGCTTCCGCGCCGGCGGCGGGTTCTTCCAGGCGCACGCTGCCCGCCACGCAGATTAGGGTTGCACCGGCGCGCAGGGCAAAGACTCGGGATGCGCCGGGCGCGATATCCAGGCGGCGGGACGGACCTTCGGGGTACATATCGGCTTGCATGATGATCTCCAATCGGACACTGACAGGCTACGCGGGCGCTGCTTTGCGCAACAGCCACAATCCCGCCCTTTCTGTACCGATGCAGATGCTCGATTTTGTGGCTGTTATGGTGTACTTTTCGTCCATCTGTGCCTTCCTTCATTCCAAGCCTGGGGAGCATGATCGGCGCATGGACCCACAACCGCTGTACCTCCGCCTGGCGAACCACTATCGGCGCGCCATCCAGACAGGCGTTCTGGCGCCCGCCCAGCGCATGCCTTCCGTGCGTACGCTGGTGCGCACGCACCATGTCAGCCTATCCACGGCGCTGCAAGCCTGCCGCCAATTGGAAGACGACGGCTTGATCGAAGCCCGGCCACGGTCGGGCTACTTCGTCTTGCAGGCCCGACGAAACAGCATTCCCCCGGTCAACGAGCCCGACATCCGCCAAACGCTGGGCGCCGCGCAGTACGTCGGCATCCATGACCGTGTCTCGGACTTCATCGCCAAGTGCGAAGCCCACCCCGTCAGCGCCAACTTCGCGCTGGCGGCCGCGGTGCCCGAGGCTTATCCAATGGAGGCGCTGAAGCAGGCGATGACGCGCGCGCTGCGCTCGTCGCCCCACGTGCTGGTCAGCCCGGTTCCGCCGCAGGGGCATCCCGATTTGCGGTCGGTGCTGGCGCGGCGCGCGCTGACCAATGGCATCAACACCACGCCGGATGACGTCATCGTCACGCACGGCTGCATCGAAGCCCTGAACCTGGCCCTGCGCGCGGTGGCCCGGCCGGGAGACACCATCGCCGTCGAGTCACCCACCTACTTCGGGCTGCTGCAGATTCTGGAAAGCCTGGGCATGCGCGCACTCGAAATTCCGACCAGCCCGCAACATGGCTTGTCGATCGAGGCGCTGGACCTGGCCTTCCAGACGCACGGCAATATTCGCGCCGTGGTCGTCGTGCCCAACTTCCAGAATCCGCTGGGTTGCGTCATGCCGGATGCCGAAAAGGCCCGGCTGGTGGCGCTGTGCGAGCGTCAGCAGGTGCCGCTGATCGAAGACGACACCTACGGCGCGCTGACCGATGACGACACGCCCTTGGTCGCGGCCAAGTCCTGGGATGCAACCGGCAACGTTATCTATTGCTCGTCCATGCACAAGACGCTGGCCCCGGGCATGCGCTTGGGCTGGCTGTTGGGCGGGCGCTGGAAAGCGCGCATCGCCATGCTGAAATTCGCGCAAAGCCGGCCCAATGAACCTTTGGCGCAGATCGCCGTGGCCGAGTACATGGGGTCACGCGCCTACGACCGCCACCTGACGCGCTTGCGCAGGCACTTGAAGCAGCAGCGCGACCAGACGGCCGAGGCCATCGCCGCGCACTTTCCGCAGGGTACGCGCTTGAGCGTGCCGCAAGGCGGCATGCTGCTTTGGGTGGAAATGCCCGGTGGCCGTTCGGGCATGGATGTGTTTGAAGCGGCGTTGCGGCAAGGCATACGCGTTGCCCCCGGCGCCATGTTCTCGAACGGCACGCGCTACAACCATTTCCTGCGCATCAGTTGCGGCCAGCGCACCACGCCAGACATCTCGCGAGCCTTGTTGACCCTGGCGCGCATCGTGGGCGACCGCGCGCAATGAGCACGTCCCTGCATCAATTCATCGTTGATTACGGCCTGTGGGCGGTGCTGGCCGGCACCTTTCTGGAAGGCGAAAGCGTGGTGGTATTCGCGGGCTTTCTGGCGCACCAGCATCTTCTGCACCTGCCGTATGTAATGCTGTGCGCCTTCGCCGGCTCCTTCATGGCCGACCAACTGCTGTTCTTTCTGGGCCGGCGCTATCGCGACCACCGCTTCGTGCGGCGCATCCGCGAAAAACCGGCATTTGAAAAAGCGCTGGCCGCCATTGACCGCTATCCGCATGGCTTCATCCTCAGCCTGCGATTCCTTTACGGCCTGCGCACCGTGGGGCCCGTGGCGTTAGGAATGTCGCGCGTGCCACCGTTGCGCTTTCTAGTGCTCAACGCCATCGCCGCCGTCATTTGGGCGCTGTGCTTCAGCGTGGTGGGTTATGCGTTTGGCCAAACCATCGAGAGCTTGCTTGGCCGCCTGCACGGCGTGGAAACCAAGCTGGCCGTTGCCGCGGCGATCGGCCTGGTGATCGGGCTGGCCTATCACCTTGTTGCCCGACGACGGCAACGCTAAGCCGCCATCAACAGACGATTCGGCCGCTGGCGCGCAGCACATGGCGCCGCCGTGCCTTGCGGTACCACCCGCCCACAAGAGGCAGCAGCGCCAGGCGGCGCAGGATGGGGTGGCGCTGGTCGAAGTCGTGCCACGCCTTGAAGCCATGCCCCATGCGCTCCCAGCTCTCACGCGCTTGGGGCGAGAGTTTGCCGGGGTCGAACGCCGCCAGCTTTGCCGCTTCCGAAACACGCGCCAACATGACGGTGCCCGGGTGTTCCAATCGATACTGATTCCGCATGGGGCCGCATATTACCCGGCTTGGCGCGCTTGTGGAGATTACACAATTGCGTGTCTGAAACGCGCAAAAGGAGCCACCTTTGACCGCCATCCCCAAGCCCTTGTAATTAAAGGAAAATGCGGATCTATGCCCGCACTATCCCAAGGCTTGTCCACAGAAGCTGTGGGTAACTTTCTGATGCGCGGCGACCGCGCAGCGCTTTACTTCAGGGCGGCAATGATCATGTCGCGCACGCTTTCGAAGCCCGCCACGTACTGCGGGTTTTCCGAACGCGCCAACAGGCTGGAATAGTTCTGTTCCAACTGCGCCTCGATCGCTTCACGCAGGCCCGGCGAAGCCTTGACCAGATGCAGCATCGACAACAGGGTCGAATTCAGCGCATCGATGCGGCCGCCCTGATGCGAAATGGTGTGGACGATAACGGCAATTTGTTCTTGGATATCCATGGCGAAAGCCTCCTGGCAGTGGTGATCGGCGCAAATCCTAGCATGGCGCCCGCGCGCCCCTGCGCCAGCCCGCCCTGCCTTGCTGGCGCTAGGCAAGCGCCATGCGCCGCGCTAGCATGAAGCGTAGCCGCTGGGGCACCGCGGCGCACGCCACCGGCGCCATCCGCGGCATCCGGGGACACCGGAGCGCTTATGAAGACGATCCAGAACTATGCACCCCCAGACGCCCAGTCCCTGCAGCGCCTGCAGGACAAACTGGGTTTCAGCGATGCGCGCATGGCCGAGCTGGCCGGATTGGACGCCGCAACGCCCTGGCCAAGTTATGTCGGCGGCCCCGAACCGCGCACACTGGGCCGGCAACGCCTGTTCTACATGATGGCCCGCCTGACGCTGGACGAACGCCAATGGCAAGCGGTGCTGGATGCCATGCATGACGCCGGCGCCCGCTTCGACTACGAAGACGCCTTGTCGGTCAGCGCACCCGCCGCGCCGGAACTGGTGGCCGACGAAGAACGCAAATTCGGCATGCTGCTGGTCAGCCGCAACGGCGCCTTCCACGAAATGGAACAGTTGCGGGAATTTGCGCACTTCGCGCATGAGGCCGACGTCAGCCGCTTTGTGAATTCGGTGTTCTACGACAGCGACATCGACCTATGCCGCTTCCGCTTCGCTGACCACGACGGGCTGGACGGCGCCAGCCGTGACCGCATCTTCGAGGCCGCGCACAAGACCATCACGCGCTTCGAGTTCGATGGGCGTATCTATCACGGTGGCATTCCGCCCGAATCAGACGGTTAGCCCGCCCGCATTGCATTGACGCGGGCGGGTTCACGCCTGTACCGTCGCCACTCCGCTACTCGCCGCACGCCCTTTGCATGAACGAACGACTCGACGACATCGACCGGCAATTGCTGAGCCTGCTTTCGGCCAACGCGCGCGAGCCCGCGGCCATCCTGGCGCGCAAGCTGGGCCTGGCGCGCACGACCGTTGTCGCGCGCATCGCGCGGCTGGAACGCGAACACATTGTGTCGGGCTATGGCGTGCGCCTGGGGCGCCGCCTGGAAGAGGCCGCGGTACGGGCGTATTGCTTCATCAGCGTGCTGCCCAAGACGCCTGCCGCCGTCATCCGCGAACTGGAACGCATGCCGGAAGTGGAAGAGGTGTCATCGGTAAGCGGGCCGTATGACTACCTGATCTTCCTGCGCTGCGAAACCCACGAGCAACTGGACGACCTGCTGGACCGCATCGGGCTGATCGACGGGGTCAAGCAGACGCAGACCTCGATCGTGTTGAGCCGCAAGGTAGACCGGCGCAGTGCGGTGGCTGCCCCCTGAGGCCTGCCTCTGGGCGGCACGTGCCATCCCGACGTCTTTTCTGGTGGACCGACATGGTGTTGTAATGACGGATATCGCGATTTCTGGATAACCCATGTTTGCACGCCTTGCACCCGCCGCCGTTTTGCTGACCCTGCTCTCCGCCTGCTCCAGCATGAGCGAGGTCACGTCCGTCGGTAAAGACACCTACAGCGTCACCTACAGTTCGGGCACGCAATTGCTGACGTGGGTCGAACTGAAAAATCAGACGCTGCAACGGGCCGACCAGTATTGCCAAGAGATCGGCCGCAAGCTGCAAAAGCCGGAAGTGACGTCCAACCACGCAACGGGGCTGGGCTCCAAGCGCGCCACGGTCACATTCGAATGCGGCGTTATCGAACCGCCTAAGGACAAGGCATCGTGAACGCGTCATTGCCCGTGGGCATCACCATGGGCGATGCCGCCGGCATCGGCCCTGAAATCGTCGTCAAGGCGATTGCGCAAGGCCTGAACGCACCCTGTGTGGTGTACGGCGATGCAGGCGCGCTGCGCCGCGCCGCTGCCCAACTGGGCGCACGCCTGGACGTCGTGGAAATCCGCGACGTCACCCAGGCCAGCCCCGATGCGGGGCGTATTCATGTCATCGCCTGTAGCCCTGCCCTGCCCGACGCGTTGCCGTTGGGGCAGATCAGCGCCGCCGCCGGACGCGCGGCCTATGACTATGTGTGCGCCGCCATCGACGACGCGCAGGCCGGCCGTATCCGCGCCATCGTTACCGCGCCGCTGAACAAGAAGTCCATGCACGAGGCCGGCATCAACTATCCCGGCCACACCGAGATCCTGGCCGACCGCTCCGCCACGCAGGACTTCGCCATGATGCTGGCCAACGACGAATTGCGTGTGCTGCTGGTGACCATACACGTGGCCTTGGCGGACGTGATCGCGCGCATCACGCCCGACGCCGAGCTGACCGCCATGCGGCTGGCCGACCGGGCCTGCCGGCAAATGGGTATCGCCGCCCCGCGCGTGGCCGTGGCGGGCCTGAACCCCCACGCCGGTGAAGGTGGCAAGTTTGGCCGTGAAGACATCGACATCATCGAGCCTGCCATCGCCCGCGCACGTGCCGAAGGCATCGACGCCAGCGGCCCCTGGCCCGGCGATACCATCTTCATGCGCGCCCGCCGTGGCGAATTCGATATCGTCGTGGCCCAGTACCACGACCAGGGCCTGATTCCCGTGAAGTACCTGGGGCTGGACCACGGCGTGAATGTCACGGTGGGCCTGCCTTTCGTGCGCACCAGCGTGGACCACGGCACCGCCTTTGACATCGCCGGCCGGGGCGTGGCCGACCACGCTTCGCTGGTCGCCGCGTTCGACCTGGCGCTGTTGATGACGCCCTAGCGCGCCGGGCGCGCCACGGGACTACAATACGCCCCGTTTCCGGCGTGACTATCGCGCCGCTGCCTGTCATTCCCGCCTGTCGTTCCCGCTTGTTGTTTCCGCTTTCAGCCCGCCCTTTGGTTCGTCCATGTCACGCCTAGTCCGCCTTCTGCCCGACCGCTTCACCCTCTACCTGATTTGCACCGTCATCATCGCCAGCATCGTGCCCGCGCACGGGCAAGGCGTGGTGGTGTTCGGCTGGATCACCAACATTGCGGTGGGCCTGCTGTTCTTCCTGCACGGCGCGCGCCTGTCGCGCGAGGCCATCATCGCCGGCCTGACGCACTGGAAGCTGCACCTGACGATCTTCTCAGCCACGTTCCTGATGTTTCCCTTGCTGGGCCTGGCGCTCAAGCCCGTGCTGGAACCGCTGGTCACGCCCGAGCTGTACCTGGGCATCCTGTTCCTGTGCTGCCTGCCCGCCACGGTGCAATCGGCCATTGCCTTCACGTCCATGGCGCGCGGCAACGTGCCGGCCGCCGTGTGCAGCGCGTCGGCCTCCAGCCTGCTGGGCATTTTTCTGACCCCGCTGCTGGTGGGCACGGTCGTGGCCAACGCCGGCAGCGCGCCGATTTCGTTCGATGCGGTTGGCAAGATCATGCTGCAACTGCTGCTGCCCTTCGTGCTGGGCCAGTTCGCCCGCCGCTGGATCGGCGCCTGGGTCCACAAGCACAAGGCCATGCTGAAGTTCGTGGACCAGGGTTCGATCCTGCTGGTCGTCTACACCGCCTTTTCCGAAGCCATCAACGAAGGCCTCTGGAGCACCACGCCCGTCCCCGCGCTGGTCGGCCTGGTGGTGTGCTGCGCGGTCATCCTGGCGCTTGCGTTGGGCTTGTCCGCCTTGGCCGGCAAGGTCTTCGGCTTCAGCGTGGAAGACCGCATCACCCTGCTTTTCTGCGGTTCGAAGAAGAGCCTGGCCAGCGGTATTCCGATGGCGCAGGTGCTGTTCGCCGGCCACGCCGTGGGCGCCATCGTGCTGCCCTTGATGCTGTTCCACCAGATCCAGTTGATGGTCTGCGGCGTGCTGGCCGCGCGCTACGGCAAGCGTCCGGAAATCAAGGACTGACCCCTGCCGCACAGAAAAAAACCGCGCACATTCGATGTGACGCGGTTTTTTTTTGCGATGCCGATAGCGGTCAGTACATGTCGCGCGGCTGCGCTCCGGAGAAATTCAGGAAGCGCGTGCTGGAACCCTGGAAGGTCAGGCGCACCGTGCCGATGGGGCCGTTACGCTGCTTGCCGATGATGATCTCGGCCGTGCCCTTGTCGGGTGAGTCCGGGTTGTAGACTTCATCGCGGTAGATGAACAGGATCACGTCGGCGTCCTGTTCGATAGCGCCGGATTCGCGCAGATCGCTCATCACCGGGCGCTTGTTGGGGCGTTGTTCCAGGCTTCGGTTCAACTGCGACAGCGCGATCAGCGGGCAGTTCAGTTCCTTGGCCAGGCCTTTCAGCGAGCGGCTGATTTCCGACACTTCGGTAGCCCGGTTTTCGCCGGAACCGTTGCCCGACATCAGTTGCAGGTAGTCGATGATGATCAGGCCAAGCTGACCGCACTGGCGCGCCAGGCGGCGTGTGCGCGCACGCACTTCCATGGGGCTCAGGGCGGGGGTTTCGTCGATGTAGACCTGCGCGTCCTGCATCAATTGCACAGCGTGCGTCACGCGCGGCCAGTCATCGGCGATGAGCTTGCCGGTACGCATGCGATGCTGGTCCAGCAAGCCGACCGAGCCCAACATACGCATCGCCAACTGCACCGCGCCCATTTCCATGGAGAACACCGCCACGGGCAGGCCCTGCTCAATCGCCACGTGTTCGCCGATGTTCATCGAGAACGAGGTCTTGCCCATGGACGGGCGGCCGGCCACGATGATCAGGTCGCCGCCCTGCATGCCGGACGTCATCTTGTCCAGGTCGGTAAAGCCGGTGGGCACACCGGTGACATCGGAACTACCTTCGCGGTGGTAGAGCTCGTCGATACGTTCAACCACCTGGGTCAACAGCGGTTGAATCTCTTGGAAACCGGCGGCGCCGCGCGAGCCTTCCTGGGCGATCTTGAAGACCTTGGATTCTGCTTCATCCAGCAGTTGGCGCGCTTCCTTGCCTTGCGGGTTCAGGGCGGCCGACGAGATCTCATCGGCAATCGACACCAGCTTGCGCAGCATGGCGCGCTCGCGCACGATTTCCGCGTAGCGGCGAATGTTGGCGGCCGACGGGGTGTTGTGCGCCAGCGCGTTCAAATACGCCAAGCCGCCCGAGTCTTCGGCCTTGCCGGCGCTGATCAGCGATTCATTGACGGTGATGACGTCGGCGGGCCGCGCCAAGCCGATCAGGCGGGCGATGTGGTGCCAGATCAGCCGATGGTCGTGGCGGTAGAAGTCTTCTTCGACCAGCACGTCGGCAATACGGTCCCACGCGGTGTTGTCCAGCAACAGGCCGCCCAGCACCGACTGCTCCGCCTCGATGGAATGGGGAGGAACGCGCAGGTATTCAAGCTGGGGATCGGCAGGTGTGTTCATGGCTTCAATAGTAACGGCTGCAAAATATCGGCAACGCGGAAAAAACCCTGGATATCGCGCGAAGGAAGGCGCCGCAACAGGGGACGCAAAGGCGCTGCAACGCCACAAAGCACACGGGCCAGGCGCTTCATGCTCGCCCTGACCGCAGTGTCAGGGTTGTTTTCCAGGTAGACATCGAGCGCCAGTTTACCCAGCGTGACGGCCACATCGTTGGGCAATTTACGCAAAGACACCAGCGAGGACAACATCTGGAAAAGGTCGTAGGCCTGCGCCAGCGGCCGGGACAGGGTCGCACCGATGTTCTCTTCGAAATCGATGCGCCACAGCTCGCCATCACGCAAGGTGACATTGCGGATCTGTGCGCCGCCATGCCACATACCGCGCACGTGAAAGGCCGCCAGATCAGCGGCGGCCGCGCGCGTCAACCAAAGCTGCGAGGTGGCGTCTTCCTTGCGAATCAGGTCAGCCAGGTCGTCGCCCACGTATTCCAGCACCAGCAGGCCCTGCTCCTGCCACCACACCTCGGGCACGCGGCAACCCGCTTCCAGCAAGGTGGACAGGCGCTGGGCCTCGTGCGTCAGGCCATTGCGCAACAGCACGCCGGGACGCGGAAACTCGCCCAGGAACACCTTGCATCCCACGCCAAGAAAAAGCGCGCGCACATAGCGCAGTGCGTAACTGACGCCACGGCCAAAGCCAGGACGTCGGCGCTTGACGATGCAGCGCACGCCGTCGATCCTCACGTCGCGCACCGAAGGTTCACGCTGGGCGTCGACACTGTCGAGCCAGGCGCGCAGGCCGGGCGGCGCATTGCGATGGACGGGCGGCTGAGTCAAGGGGTCCTCTGTGCGAAGCAAGGTGGCGTCTTAGGCGTGGCCGACAAGGCAGCAAGCATAAAACGACCAGACAACAAGAAAAAAAGCCGGCGCGCGGGCCGGCTTCTTTTTACCGCGGGTACCGGCTTAGGACAGTTCGCCTTCGACCAGGACCGTGACGTCAACAACAACGTCAGCGTGCAGAGCAACCTGGATGGGGAACTCGCCAACCGACTTCAGTTGACCGTTGGGCAGGCGCACTTGGCCCTTTTCAACGCCTTCGAAACCAGCCTTCTTCAGCGCTTCAGCGATGTCGGCATTGGTCACCGAGCCGAACAGACGACCGTCAACGCCGGCCTTCTGAGCGATCTTCAGTTGGAAGCCGGCGATGCGCTCACCCAGAGCCTGGGCGGCGGCCAGCTTTTCAGCCTGGGCCTTTTCCAGTTCGGCGCGACGCGCTTCGAATTCCTTCAGGGCGGCGTCGGTAGCACGACGGGCCTTGCGCTGGGGAATCAGGAAGTTGCGGGCGTAACCGTCACGCACGCGGACGACTTCACCCAGGTTGCCCAGGTTGAGGACTTTTTCGAGCAGAATAACTTGCATTTCAGTGCCCCGGATTAGTTGTGGTTGTCGGTGTAAGGCAACAGAGCCAGGAAGCGCGCGCGCTTGATGGCGGTGTCCAGCTGACGCTGGTAGATTGCCTTGGTGCCGGTCAAGCGAGCCGGGATGATCTTGCCGTTTTCTTGCACGAAGTCGCGCAGGGTGTCCAGATCCTTGTAGTCGATCTCTTCGACGCCGGCTGCGGTAAAGCGGCAGAACTTACGACGCTTGAAGAGCGGGTTCTGCTGCGTGAATTTGCGTTTTTCTTTGCGTTTTCCGAAGAAAGCCATGATATGTGCCTCTATGTTTGAGGGGGCGGGTTTTACCCGGGGTTTTTTAAAAACCGGGCCCAGCACCCCATAACCTATCCGTATTCAGAAGGCGCTCTCGCACCTCTTGCTCAACCCTTTCAAGCCACCTGCGGATCGCGTCCTGCGCTACCGCTGATCTTGCGTGCCTGCTGCAGATGCAGCTTGATCTTCACCGAGTCTTTGCGGACGGGAGCCAAAAACCCCTGCACCAGCAATTCAGACCCTAACGCGGTGTTTTTCAACAGCAACGCCAGATCGCCCAATGCCACGGCCGTGATCGTCAATTCAACACGGCGCGGGTGGCCGGCTTCGATGACTTCAGACTCGTGTGCCAGCACCATTTCCAGTGCGGGCAAACCGGCGGGAGTGTGGCGCAAAGGCTCGCATTCAAGAACGCGGGCGCTGAGTTCCAGCTTATTCATCCTGCCAGGCACCGAGGGGACTTCATGAGTTGAGCTCTGCGTGAGCCCTGCTTACTCGGGCTGAACCGCGACAGCTTCAGCCGAAGCCTTACGGGCTTCTTCGCGCTCAACCGACTTCATCATGATCGAGGGCGTGGTCTGGGCCTTCTTGGTCTTGATGACCAGGTGGCGCAGAACGGCGTCGTTGTAGCGGAACGAGTGTTCCAGCTCATCCAGCGTGGCTTGGCCGCACTCGATGTTCAGGCAAACGTAGTGAGCCTTGACGAGCTTCTGGATCGGGTAGGCCAGTTGACGGCGACCCCAGTCTTCCAGGCGGTGAACCGAGCCGCCTTGGCCCGTGACCAGCGCTTGGTAACGCTCGACCATGGCGGGCACTTGCTCGCTTTGGTCGGGGTGAACAATAAACACTACTTCGTAGTGACGCATGAGTAAAACTCCTTGAGGATGTCTTGCTGGCCAAGCGTCTTGCACCCGCGCTTTCCATCATGGGTGGTTGCATGCATGGCTACAATTCAGCCGCACACGCAAAAGACAACTAGCCCGCAAGGGGCAGCCCGCTACCCAAAAACCATGGGCGGTCGAGCAAGAAAGCCCTCGATTATTACCGATTGAGCATCGCTTCGCAAGCGACTGGGGCGTCAGGAAATCAGGGACGGAGCTTTTCCGCCGCCCGTATCAACCGTTTGCGGCAGATCGGCAACATCGATTTCACGCGGCCGGTTGACCACGCTGACCATCACATAGCTGATGATCATCAAGAGAAACCATGACCCGAGCTTGGCGATGGAGACCCATTGCCAGGCGTGCGACTGGTTGGGATAGCGCCAGGCGTTGGCGAAGGTGCCGATGTTTTCGGCGAACCAGATGAACAAGGCCACCAGCACGAAGCCCAGCAGCAAGGGCATGCGACGGTAGACGCGCCATATGCGGAAATACACCCAGGTGCGCGCGAACAGCACGGCCGTCAGTGCGAACAGCACCCACCGGAAGTCCATGATGAAGTGGTGCGCGAAGAAGTTCACGTAGATCAGCACCGACAAGGCCACCGTGGCGACCATGGGGGGATGAGCGCGAAACCGGAAGTCGAACAGCCGCCACACCCGCGCCAGGTAGCTGCCCACCGCCGCATACATGAAGCCGGTAAACAGCGGCACCCCGCCGATGCGGAGCACGCTGGCCTCGGGATAGATCCACGACCCCGCGGCCGTCTTGAAGATTTCCATGCCGGTGCCGACCACATGGAACATCAGGATCACGCGGGCCTCGCTCCAGGTCTCCATGCGCAAGGCCAGCAGCAAGGCCTGGATGCCCAGCGCGGCGATCGTCAGGAAGTCGTAGCGCGCCAGCAGCGCGTCCTTGGGATACCACCAGTGCGTGCCCAGCAGCAGCGCGCACATCAACCCGCCGAACAGGCAGGCCCAGGCTTGCTTGACGCCAAAGCGGAAGAACTCATAGAGCGCCACGCCCAAACGACCGCGGCCGGCCAAGTTATTGGCCAGCCGCGATTCCCAGGCTTGCAGCCCCGCGATAAGCGGCCAGTCATTGGCCGCCGGATGGTGCACGGGAAGCTCAGCCTTCCACGACGGCGTAGGCCGAGTGGTTGTGGATGGATTCGAAGTTTTCGGCTTCGACGCGGTAGCGGGCGATGCCGGGGTGCGCGGTCAGGCGAGCCGCCACGTCACGCACCAGGTCTTCGACGAACTTGGGGTTGTCGTAGGCGCGTTCGGTCACGTACTTTTCGTCGGGGCGCTTGAGCAGGCCCCACAGTTCGCACGAACCTTCTTCTTCGATCAGGCGGATGACGCCGTCCATGCTGATGTCGCCGTTCAGGATGGCCGACACGGTCACGTGCGAACGCTGGTTATGCGCGCCGTATTCCGAGATGGCCTTCGAACACGGGCACAGGCTGGTCACCGGCACCTGAACGACAAGCTCGAATTCAACGCCGTCGCCCTGAGCGCGCGCGATCCACTGAACTTCGTAGTCCAGCAGGCTTTGCACGCCGGAAATGGGAGCCGACTTGTTGATGAAGTACGGGAACGCCGCGGTGATGTCGCCGCGCTCGGCATGCAGCAAGGGCAGCATGTCGGCCGCCATGGCGCGGAACAGTGCCGGCGTCATGGGCGTGCTGCGATACTTTTCCAGCAGCGCCACGAAGCGGGACATATGCGTCCCTTTTTCTTCGGGCGGCAGCGCCACGGTCAGCGTCCAGTTGGCGACGGTGCCCTGGGGCGAACCATCACCGCTTTCAATCAGCATGGGGTGGCGCACGCCACGAATGCCCACGCGCTGGATCGGGATGTGCCGGGTGTCCGCCGAACTTTGGACGTCGGGCATCACGATGGCGGGGTCGATCGGAGAATTCATTTCAGCTTACCTGTCTAGGCAACCAGTCGCTCGCGCACGGCCTAGGAAACTTTGAGAGGGGGCCATTATCGCCCAAAGCCCCGCGACCGCCAGGGAAAACCCTTCTCTCCGTAGGTCGGTTGGAGCGGAACAGTGTGTTGCAAACCCGGACGAGGGCGCCGCCCCCGACCGGATGCCGCGCCAGCTTCAAGCCAGCAGATCGGCGTAGCGGTTGCGGATCGACTGCTCGATGCCGGCGGCATCCAGGCCGACACCCGCCAGCAGGGCCGACTGGTCGCCATGGTCGATGAAGACGTCCGGCAGACCCAGTTGCAGCACCGGAATCTGCACGCCCGCGGCGCTCAGCGCTTCAAGCACTGCGCTGCCGGCGCCGCCCATGATCGAGGCGTCTTCAATCGTGACCAGCGCCTCATGGCGGCGCGCCAGGTCCAGAATCAGATCAAGGTCGATCGGCTTGACGAACCGCATGTCGGCCACGGTGGCGTCCAGCTTGCCCGCCGCGACAAGCGCCGCTTGCACCAGGGTGCCAAAACCCAGGATGGCGATCTTCTTGCCTTCGCGCCGCACCACGCCTCGGCCCAGTTCCACCGTGTCCAAGCTCGTGCCTTCCGGGGCACCACAGCCTGCGCCACGCGGATAGCGCACCGAGGCCGGGCCGGGGTGCTGATAACAGGTCGACAGCAGCAGGCGGGTTTCGCTTTCGTCGGAAGGCGTGGCCACCACCATGTTCGGCACGCAGCGCAAAAAGGCGATGTCGTAATTGCCGGCGTGGGTGGCGCCGTCGGCGCCGACGATGCCGGCGCGGTCCAGCGCGAACGTCACATCCAGGTTTTGCAGCGCGACGTCATGGATGAACTGGTCGTAGCCGCGCTGCATGAAGGTGGAGTAGATCGCCACGACGGGCTTTTGCCCTTCGCAAGCCACGCCGGCCGCGAACGTCACGGCGTGCTGCTCAGCGATGCCCACGTCGAAATAACGAAGCGGAAAGCGCTTTTCGAATTCAACCAGGCCGCTGCCTTCGCGCATGGCGGGCGTGACGGCGACCAGGTGCGGGTCTTGCTCGGCCATGTCGCACAGCCACTGGCCGAACACCTGCGTGAAGGTGCGCTTGCCCGGCGCCTTGGATTGCTGGATGCCGACCGCGGGATCGAACTTGCCCGGGCCGTGATACAGCACCGGGTCGGCCTCGGCCAGCTTGTAGCCCTGCCCCTTCTTCGTGACCACGTGCAGGAATTGCAGGCCTTGCAGCGCCTTCAGGTTCTGCAGAGTGGGCACCAGCGCGTCCAGGTCGTGCCCATCGATGGGGCCGACGTAGTTGAAGCCGAACTCTTCGAACAGCGTGGCCGGCGTGACCATGCCCTTGGCATGTTCTTCAAACCGGCGCGCCAGTTCCAGCACCGGCGGCACGTGCTGCAAGACGGCCCGGCCCACGTTCTTGGCGGTGGCGTAGAAGCGGCCCGACATCAGGCGCGCCAGGTAGCGGTTCAGCGCTCCCACTGGCGGCGAGATCGACATGTCGTTGTCGTTTAGGATGACCAGCAGGTTGATGTTGGGCGTGACGCCCGCGTTATTCATGGCCTCGAACGCCATGCCCGCGGACATGGCGCCGTCGCCGATGACGGCGATGTGCTGGCGCTGCACGCCCGCATTGCGCGAGGCCACCGCCATGCCCAGCGCCGCCGAGATCGACGTGGACGAATGCGCGGTGCCGAAGGCGTCGTACTCGGATTCGCTGCGCTTGGGAAAGCCCGAAATACCGCCCTGCTGCCGCAATTGCGCCATGCCGGCGCGGCGGCCGGTCAGGATCTTGTGCGGATAGGACTGGTGACCCACGTCCCAGACGATGCGGTCATGCGGCGTGTCGAACACCTGATGCAGGGCCAGCGTCAGCTCGACCGTGCCCAGGTTGGACGACAGGTGTCCGCCCGTTTTGGATACCGACTCCAGCACAAAGCCGCGCAGTTCGTCGGCAAGCTTTTTCAGCTCGCGACGATCCAGGCGCTTGAGGTCGGCCGGGGATTGAATGCGGTCCAATAAATCAGTCGTCATGCTTTTATGGGGTTCGTTGCCCCGGCCTGAACCCAGGCCGGGCTTATCACGGATCAGCGGTCTCGAAGGACGATGAAATCAGCCAATTGCGCCAGACGCAAGCCCGCGTCGCCCAAAGGCTCCAGCGCCGCCCGCGCGGCCACGCGCAATTCTTCGGCGAACGCGCGCGCTTCGGACAGGCCCAGCAGCGATACGTAGGTGGGCTTGTTTTCCGCCGCGTCCTTGCCCGGCGTCTTGCCCAGGCTGGCCGTGTCGGCGGTGACGTCCAGGATATCGTCCACCACCTGGAACGCCAGGCCCATGGCTTGCGCGTAGGCGTCCAGCGCCTGGCGCGAGGCCGAGCTGGCGCCCGCCACGATGCCGCCCAGGGCCACGCTGCACGCCAGCATGGCGCCCGTCTTCATGCTGTGCATGGTCTGGAGTTCGTCGCGCGACAGCGAATGACCGACGCTGAGCAGGTCAATGGCCTGGCCGCCCGCCATGCCCTGGCTGCCGGCGGCGCGGGCCAGCGACTGGGTCGCCTGCACGATGAGCGCGGGCGCGATGGGCATCGAGGCCAGCAAGTCGAAGGCCAGCGGCTGCAAGGCGTCGCCCGCCAGCATGGCGGTGGCTTCGTCGAACTGCACATGGGTGGTGGGCCGGCCACGGCGCAAGGTGTCGTCGTCCATGCAAGGCAGGTCGTCATGCACCAGCGAATAAGCGTGGATCAATTCAACCGCTGCCGCGGCGCGGTCCAGCGAGGCCTCGATGGCCAGCACGCTGCCGCTGACCGGGCAGGCCTGTCCCGCGGCGTAGACCATGGCGGCGCGTACGCGCTTGCCACCGCCCAGCACCGCGTAGCGCATGGCTTCATGCAGGCGGACAGGCAGCACGTCCGCGGGGGGCATCAGGTCGTCCAGGACGTCTTCGACGTGCCGCACGCGACCCTGCAACCACTCCGCAAAGGGGAGTTGAGTTTGCTTCATCGGATTCTTATTCGTCATCCAGCGCCGCCGGATCCAGCGGGCGCAACAGGTCGCCTTCCAGAACCTTGACCTGCTGTTCGGCCTGCGCCAGGCGTTCCTGGCAGACCCGCGTCAGCGCCACGCCGCGCCGGTAGGCGGTCAGTGATTGCTCAAGCGGCAACGAGCCGTCTTCCATGGCCGCCACCAAGGACTCCAACTCGGCCAGGGCCGTTTCGAAATCTTGAGGCAGGGGACGGTCGTCAGTCTGCGGATCGGCTTGTGCGGGGTTGGCCAAACGGGTCTCCGAGGGCGCTAGGGGTGGATCAATTTGTGAATTGTACGAGATAGCCAAACCAGACCCGGATGCATCGCAGGGATCAGGCCGCGGCCCCCGCCAGCCCCACGATCGCGGCGCGCAACGCCGGCCCGACGCGCGCGCGCAAGTCAGGCTCCGGCAGCAGGCTTGCCGGACCGCCGCAGCTCATGACGAAGACGCCTTCGCCGGTGATCGAGGTGAACGGCACCGCCACGGCGTTGATGCCCGACTGCCATTCGCCCAGCGCGAAGCAGCAGCCCGATTCCTGAAGCTCGGCGCGGGCGCGCAAGATCGCGTCGGCGGGCGGCGCCGCCTGGCCCAGGCGCGCCATTTCCTCATCACAGGCGCTTTGCGGCAGGCTGGCCAGGTACGCCCGGCCCATGGCGCTGTCCAGGCTGGCGCGGTAGCCCACGGGCAGGCGCAGATACAAGGCCGACGACCCGTGGATAGCCTCGACATACGTCATGGCATCGCCATCAAAGGCGCCCAGGGCGACCGCGCCCCCCGTGTCGCGGGCCAGGTCGGTCATCGACGCCTTGGCCAGTTCGCGCACTTCCAGCCCGGCCAGCAGGCCAAAACCCAGCGCCAACACGCCATAGCCCGGCGAATACTTGCCGGTGTCGGGGTGATAGCGCAGGTAGCCCAGTTCGGTCAGCGTGTACGTGATACGGCTGATGGTGGGCTTGGGCAGCCCGGTCAAGCGGGCCAGGTCCAGATTGCCCAGCGCGGCCACGCCATGGCGAAAGCAACGCAATACGTCCAAGCCGCGCGCCAACGCAGTAATGAAGTCCGGCGAACTGGCGCCCTCGCCCACACCCGCCGCGCGCTTGCGGCGTGCCGGCTGGCTCAGTTCCAGCTTTTCGTCCGGCTTGGCGGCGGCGTGGATGACACGCTTGGAGTCAGAAAAAGATTGCATTTCACTACGCTTCGTTTTTATAGTTTATTTCGAATGACAAAACTAAATTCCATAAGGCGGAATTTAAAGCATCCAAGGAGACCTGGCAAGCACCGCAACGCGCTTCACCGCGCAGCCGCCAAGCCAGGCCCGGCGATCCACTCACGCACGCGATTTCAAGGGGAAAACATGATTCGCACGAGCATCAAACTACTGGCTACCTTGGTTCTAGGCGCGGCCGCGCTGGGCGCGCAAGCCGAGACCTATCCGGCCCGGCCCATCAAGATCATCTCGCCCTTCCCGGCCGGCGGCGCCACCGATGTGCTGACCCGCATCCTGGCTGAACGCATGGCCAAGACCTTGGGCCAATCCATGATCGTGGAAAACAAGGCCGGCGCGGGCACGTCCATCGGTGCGGCTTATGTGTCGCGCGAACAACCGGACGGCTACACGATCCTGATGGCCACCAACTCCACGCTCGTCACGAACCGCTATCTGTACAAGGAACTGCCCTACGACCCGGACAGCTTCGCGCGTATCGGCATGGTGGGGGTCGGCCCCCTGGTGCTGCTGTCCAGCCCCAAGCAGCCCTTCAACAGCACGCAGGACGTGGTGGCCTATGCCAAGCAGAACCCGGGCAAGCTGACGTTTGCCACCTTCGGCCCCGGCACCTCGTCGCACCTGGCGGGTGAACTGTTCAAGTCGCGCGCCGGCATCGACATCCTGCACGTGCCGTTCAAGGGCGCCACGCAAGCCCTGCCGGCCTTGATCAGCGGCGATGTGGACCTGTTCTTTGACATGGTCGCCACCGGCATCCCGCAAGCAGACGCCGGCAAGGTCAAGGTATTCGCCATTACCAGCCCGTCGCGCCTGGCCACGCTGCCCAAGCTGAAGACCTTGTCCGAAGAGGGCTATCCCAACTTCGACATGACGGCATGGTTCAGCTTTGTTGCGCCCAAGGGCACGCCGGCGCCGGTGCTGGAAAAGCTGCAAGCCGCGCTGACTGAAACGCTGAAGGACGAAGGCGTTAAGAAGCGCATGCTGGACATGGGCATCGACCCGCGTTCGGGTACGGCCGCCGAGCTCGACAAGCAGATCAAGACCGAACAGCCCATCGTGTCGCAACTGATCAAGCAAGCCAATATCGTTTTGCAGTAAGTCGTTCGCAGTAAGTAGTTTCGTGACAAATCGTTCGCGGTCCCGCCGGCCCGCGAACCGGCGGCCAGCCACCCGCCCCGCCGACCTTTCCGCCGACAGCGCCCCTACGGGCCCTGTCGGTTTTTTATGCCTTGCCTAACCGCTGGATACAGAAGCCAGGCGCTGCACGCTGCTAAGGTGAAAAAGAGAAAACACCCAGCGGGAGCCCGATGCCTTTGACCGAAGACCGTTATGCCCGCCTGGATGCCGCCCGCTGGTTGGCGGCCGTGGCCGTCGTCCTGTTGCACAGCGCGGCGCTGATCGTCAGTGACCCGGCCGCCTACGGCAAGGGCGCCTGGCTGGCCGCCAATCTCTACGACTCGGCGGCACGCTGGTGCGTGCCCGTGTTCGTGATGGTCAGCGGCGCCCTGCTGCTGGACCCGAACAAGCCGCATGACGCCCGCAAGTTCTATAGCCGCCGCATGGCGCGTATTTGCGCGCCGCTCTTGTTCTGGACGCTGTTCTACCTGACCTGGCGCACGGGCCTGGACTGGTGGGACGATGGCCGTATCGATTTTTCGTTCTGGCCGCGCAAGGTGGCGCAAGGCGAACCGTATTACCACCTTTGGTATCTGTACATGATCGTGGGCCTGTACCTGTTCGCGCCGCTGGCCCGTCTTCTGTATGCGCGCAGCACGCCGCGCGGGCGCGCGCTGTGGGTGGTGGGCATTCTGGGCGTGGCGATCCTGGACGCGCTGTACCGGCGCGCGCTGGGCGCGCCGCACGGATTCTTCCTGACCTGGTTCCTGCCGTACCTGGGCTACTTCGTGGCCGGCCGCTTGATTTTCGATGGCGACATGCGCATTCCCCGCCCAGGCCTGGTGCTGCTGGCCAGTGTGGCCGCCACCGCCCTGGGCGTGAACCTGATGTCCAACGGCCATAACCTGGACACGTACTTCTATGACTACTTCAGCCTGACCGTGCCGTTCATGTCGCTGGCCGCATTCCAGTGGATCGTGGACTCGCCCCGCCTGCCGCGCCTGGCCGCCCTGGCGCCCTTGACCTTCGGCATCTATCTGATCCACCCCGTGTTCCTGGACGTGGCCCGCCGCGCCGGCGCCATTTCCGGCGGCCCGCGCGACGCCTGGGCAGTCCCCTTGCTGACCCTTGCGGTCTTTGTCTTGTCGGCGGCCAGTAGCTGGTTGCTAAGGCGACATCCCGCCACGCGCAAGCTCGTCTGAAAGACCTACGCCGCGAAGGGTTAATCGAACGGCCGCACAGGGCCGGCAGGCCGCGTGAACACTGGATGAAGCCTCGTCCATCTTCCCGGGCGTGAGGGAGGCCCTTGGGGTACAATTCACGGCTTATTTGATCGGCCAGACACCGATTTTTCTTCGCGC
The DNA here is from genome assembly GCF_024806975.1 of Achromobacter sp. JUb104. Lineage (NCBI taxonomy): Bacteria > Pseudomonadati > Pseudomonadota > Betaproteobacteria > Burkholderiales > Alcaligenaceae > Achromobacter > Achromobacter sp. JUb104. The sequence continues at coordinate 197,570 of NZ_JANUEY010000003.1, forward strand.
CAGCACGTATGTAGCCAAGCTCATCGTTGAGCTCCAAGCGGTTTTCAGGACGGTTTCCTGAAAACGCTGGGCTTGAACAAAAACGCTTGGCAGAGCTCAAACCGTCCTGGCTTTTTTATCCGAGCGGAGGGAATCATGACCGACATCGGTCGGATGGCACATGTCGTGCCAGCTCGCACCCAGCTACCCGTCAGCGCTTACTTTGACGAAGCCCTCTTTGCCCGCGAGCAAGAACTCATTTTCAAGCAATCCTCGCAGTACGTCGGACACCAGAAAGTAGTGCCCGAGATTGGGGATTGGCGGTCGTTGGTCCAGGAAAACGGGGGGCGCGTGCTGGTTCGTAACCAGCAAGGCGTTGAACTCATCTCAAATGTCTGCCGCCACCGTCAGGCATTGATGCTGGGCGGCGAAGCCGGCAATGTAGCCGGCAACTGCAATACGCAAGGCAATCTAAAGGCAACCGGCGGCAATATTGTCTGCCCGCTGCATCGTTGGACGTACAACAACCAAGGCGAGTTGTTGGGCGCGCCTCAGTTCGAGACTACGCCCTGCATGAATTTGCAGAAGTTTCGCCTGCGCGATTGCCACGGCTTGCTGTTTGAAGGCCCGCGCGATCCGGCGTCGGACATGGCCCCGTTGTTCTCGCGCCCCGAGTTCAACTTCGGCGACTACGTGCTCGACCACGTTGAAGTGCATCAGTGCAACTACAACTGGAAGACCTTCATCGAGGTCTACCTTGAGGACTACCACGTCGGGCCGTTCCATCCGGGCCTGGGCCGTTTCGTTACCTGCGACGACCTGACCTGGGAATTCAACGACTGGTACAGCCTGCAGAAAGTGGGCGTGCACAATGCGTTGGCCCAACCGGGTTCAGACGTGTACAAGCAATGGCACGACCGCCTGCTGTCGTTCCGCGAAGGCGACGCGCCCGACTTCGGCGCGGTCTGGGTCACGTACTTTCCGACCCACATGATCGAGCTTTACCCGCACGTGCTGGTGCTGTCCACGCTGTACCCGAAGAGCCCGCAGGAAACGGTGAACGTTGTCGAGTTCTACTACCCCGAGGAAATCTCGGCGTTCGAACGCGAATTCGTCGAAGCCCAGCGCGCCGCCTACATGGAAACGGCCATCGAAGACGATGAAATCGCCGAACGCATGGACGCCGGCCGCAGGGCCCTGATGTTGCGCGGCGTGAATGAAGCCGGTCCTTACCAATCACCGATGGAAGACGGCATGCAGCACTTCCACGAATGGTATCGACGCATCATGCAGGACCTCTGAACCGGGTTTGCCGTCGCAAAAAACAAAGGGCCTCGCGATTTTTTCGCGAGGCCCTTTTCATTGCACGCGGCAAATGCCTGCCCGCGCCGTCAATGTCCGATCACACCCGCCACCGTGCGTTCGCCGATCGCCAGCCCCACCGTCATGCCGACACCGGAATGCATGACCGCCACCGTCGTAGCGGCGTCCACCGGCATGACCGAGAACGGCGCAGGTCCGTGTGCGCCATACACGCCCTGCCAGCGTTCCAGCACACGCAAGCGCGCACCCAGGGCCTGTGACGCCAGGTCCAGCATGGCGTTGTCGACCGCCTCGTCGTTGAACGGGAACGCGTCCTGCCCATAGCGATGCGAGTCGCCGATGATCAGCTCACCATTCGGCGTCGGGCTGATCAGCAGATGGATGCCGTTTTCAACCAGCATCGGCGTGCGTTCCTGGATCACCTGGCGCAGCGCCTGCGCCGTGGGCAGGTCCGAGAACGCGCCGTAATGCACGCACGACAGGCCGGTCAGCACCGGGCGGTCCAAGGCGATGGCGTTGGTGTCGAACGCCGCGCGCAACATCTGCAAGCGCGAGACTTCCAGGTTCAGCGGCGCGAAACGTTCGGGCAGCAGCGTCAGGTAGTCATGGCCGGGGCAAACGAAAACATGCTTGCCCTGGAAGTCGCCGGCCGTGGTGCCGACCAGGCCATTTTCCACCGCGCGCGCCAGCGTGCCGGTAATGAACGTCACGCCCAGCGACTCGGCCAGGTAGCGGGTCATGGCCGGCAAGGCTTCGCGCGAATAAATCTGCAGGTCATCATGGCCACGCAGCGCCAGGCAGTGGTGCGCAAGCTGTCCGCCATACAGGCCGGCCACCTCACGCGCCGACAGCAGGTTGGCGCGATAGCCTTCCTGCGCCAGGCGCGTGTCCGCGAATTCCTGCAGCACGCTGGCCTCGTCCAGGTTGCGCGCCAGCACCAGCGCGCCATTGGCCCGCACATGAAAGCCTGCCTTGGCGGCCAGGTCCAGCCACAGCTCGCGCGCCTGTTGCGCGTGCGACAGCATCATGCCGGGCGGCTGGCCCGTCACGATGACCTGGCCGAAGTTGCGGATGGTGGCGCCGTGCGCCTGGCGGCTGCGCTCGATGACCGCCACCGACAGGCCGCGCTTGGCGGCCGCCCAGGCGTGGGCGATGCCAAGCATGCCCGCGCCCACCACGATCACGTCGTAAGTTTTCATCGCGGGCAACGCCTTACTTCTTCTTCGGCTCGGACTTGCCGTCGTAGCGGCGGGTCCACTCGGCGATGATGCGTTCACGGTTCGTGGCGGCCCACACGAAGTCGTTCTTGATCATGCGCTTGGTCAGGTCAGCCGGCAGGTTCGGGTTGGCCGTGGCGATGGACGGAATCGCCAGCACCGCGAAGTTGGCCTTGTACAGTTCGTTGGCTTCGCGGCTGGCCGAGAAGTCAGCCAGCTTGCGGGCGGCTTCCAGGTTCTTCGTACCCTTCATGATGGCGGTCGCTTCCACTTCCCAGCCCAGGCCTTCCGACGGGAACACGGCTTCGACCGGCGCGCCATCGGCCTTCAGCTTGGCCGCGCGGTAGTCGAACGACACGCCGATCGGGAACTCACCCGCGGCCGCCATGTTGCACGGCTTGGAGCCCGAGTGCGTGTACGAGCCAATGTTCTTGTGCAGGGCATCCATATAGGCCCAGCCCTTCTCTTCGCCAAAAATCTGCAGCCAGGCGCTGACGTCCAAGAAGCCCGTGCCCGAGGACGCCGGGTTCGGCATGACGATCTTGCCGGCGTAGACCGGCTTGGTCAGGTCTTGCCACGAGGTCGGCTTGGGCAGCTTTTGCTTTTCGGCTTCGATGGTGTTGAAGCAGATGGCGGCGGCATAGCCGTCCATGCCGACCCACGACGGCTCAGCCTTGGCGTCGCGCATGTTCGCGGCGATCTGGTCAAGACCCTTCGGGGCGTAGGGTTGCAGCATGCCTTCCTTGTCCATCAGGCCCAGCGCCGTGCCCGCCAAGCCCCAGATCACGTCCGCCTTGGGGTTGCTCTTTTCCGCCAGCAGCTTGGCGGCGATGATGCCCGTGGAATCGCGAACCCACTGGATCTTGATGTCGGGGTTGGCTTTTTCAAACGCGGCTTGATAGACCTTGATCTGGTCGGCTTCGAGCGCGGTGTAGACCGTCAGCGTGGTCTCGGCAGAGGCGGCGCCCATCATGCCCGTCAGGGCGGTGACCAGGGCAAGCAGCTTGTAGCGATTCATGAGGAACTCCGTGAATGAGCGGAAAAAAGGGTGAAGGTCGCCGCCACGGTCGGACGATGCCGGCCGCGGTCGCGATAAAAAAAAGCAGGGTTAAGTCCGGCTACGCCGGGCGGAAGGTATTCAGGCTGATGGCTTTAGCTCAGGGTCGATCGCCTCGCGCCAGACGGGCTTCGATGTCGGAAATCACGGCGGGCAGGTCGGCCACCGTGTCGATCAGGTAATGCGGGTGGGCGGACGACAGCTCCGCGCGTGCCTCGACGCGCGCGCGCTCGCGGCCGTTCTCATCCAGGCTCAGGTATTCGTCCAGCGTCAGGCCGGCGGCGTTGCCCGACAACAAGAGCCCCACCGTCCACATGCCGGCGCGCCGCCCTTCCTCGATACCGGGCGCGGTGTCGTCGACCTTGATGCAGCCGGCCACATCGGACAGCCCCAGTTCGACCACGTTTTTCAAGGCCATCGCAGGCGCCGGACGGGCGCGCGGCACATCGTCGCTGGCCACGATGCAGTCCGGCTCCAAACCCTCGGACGCCGCGCGCTCGACCACCCGGCGCATGACGCTGTCGGGGTAGCCCGAGCACGAGCCGATCTTCAAGCCGTGTTGGCGCAGCGCGCGCAGCAATTCGGCCGCGCCCGGAATGGCCGCTGAATACTGCGCCACCTTCTCCAGTTGCATCGGCAGGAAGCGGTCGTAGATGGCGGTGACGTCGTCATCGGAAGGCAAGCGGCCGAACTGGGCCTGATACTGGCTGGCGATGGCGGGCTGATCGCACAGGGCGCGGATGTGGTCCCACTTGCCCATGCCCATGGGGCCACGGGCTTCTTTCAGCGACACATCCATGCCGAACTGCGAGAAGGCGTCCACGAACACCTTGGTGGGCGCAAACGAACCAAAGTCGACCAGCGTGCCGGCCCAGTCAAAGATGACGGCTTCCAGTTGGACGGGCAAGGTTGAAACAGTCATGAGGGTCATCCTAGAAATAAGCGTTCAAAGAGCCATGGGGCGGCGCCATGCCTGGCTGCGCGCAACCAGCGCGCGGCTTGCCAGATGCAGCAGCAGGGCCGCCGTGGCGGAACTGGCCATGATCACCGTGCACATGGCGGCGGCCGGGCCGATGAAGCCGGCGTCGTCCATGTTGAGCACGGCGACGGCGGCCAGCACCGTGGACGGGCTGTACAGGAACACCACGGCCGACACGGTCGTCATGGCGGAAACAAAGAGGTAGCGAGCAACGTCCAGCGCGGCGGGCAGGCACATGGGCAAGGTCACGCGCAGGAACGTCGTCATGCGCGGCACCTTCAACGACGCCGAAGCGGCTTCGAACTCGGGATCCAGGGCGTTCAAGGCGGTGGCCGCCGTCAGATGCGCGCTGGTGTAGAAGTGGACCACCGTGCACAGGACCAGCAGCGGCATCGTGCCGTACAGCAGGTTCAGCGGGTTCATCAGGCTGTTGAAGAAGAAGATGTAGCCCAACCCCAGCACCAGGCCGGGCACGGCCATCGGCATCAAGGCCAGCATGCTGACCGTGGCGCGCAGGCTGCGCGCCACTGAGCCGCGCGCCGGCACCTTTTCCATCATCCAGGCGCCCACAAACACCACGGCCGTGCCGATCACTGCGGTCCAAAGCGCCAGTTGCAGGCTGTTGCGCCAGGCCAGCCAGCCGCCGCCGTCCATGTTGTCGAAGTCGTAGGAACGCAGCGACATCGACAGGTTGTACGGCCACATCTTCACGAACGAGGCCCAGACGGCCACGCCGATGATCAGCAGCAGAAAGCCCGCCAGCACCCCGGCCAGCGCCAGGAACGCGGCATCGCGGCGTCGGTTGGCGCCCGCCGCGTAAGGCTGGGCGCGGCCGCTCATCTGCGCACCTTGGCGGGCACGCAGCCGGCGGTCCAGCACAAAGGTCAGCAAGGCGGGCAGCAACAGCAGGATGCCGATGGCCGCGCCCTTGGGAAAGTTCTGCTGCCCGACCACCGCCTTGTAGGCTTCCATGGCCAGCACGTTGTAGTCGCCGCCCACCACTTTGGGGACGCCGAAATCGGTGACGGTCAGCGTGAACACCACGCAGCAGGCCGAGAACACGGCGTAGCGCGTGCCGGGCAAGGTCACGGTCAGGAAGGTGCGCCACGGGCCCGCGCCCATGGCACGCGCCGCGTCGTACAGCCGGCCGTCGGCCAGCGTCAGGCCGGTCAGCAGAATCATCAGCGCATGCGGAAACGTGTAGAAGGCCTCGCCCACCACAATGCCCCAGAAGCCATAGATGGTGGCGCCGCCCGTCAGGCCCTTGAGCAGCCCCTGGTTGCCCAGCAGATAGACCAGCGCAATGCCCGGCAACAGCGACGGCGCCAGCAAAGGCAGCAAGGCAATGGTGCGCAGCAGGCCCTTGCCCGGCAAGCGGGTGCGGGTCAGGCCGTAGGCGAAGCCATAGGCGCAGGGCACCACCAGCAGCATCGTCACCACGCCCACGGTCAGGCTGCGCCCGACCATGGCAAGAAAGCCATCCGCGCCGATGATGCCGGAGACCACCGACAGGCCGGCCCAGGCGCCGTCGCTATCGGTCACGGCCTTGGCCAGGATGGCCAGCAGCGGCAATGCCAGGAACAGCACCAGAAACAGCACCAGCGCGCCCTGCCCCGCCGTCAGGCCCAGCGCGCCTATCCACGCGGGCATGGGGCGGCGGCCCAGAGCGGGCGCGGTCGGCGCGGGGGTGGTGGTCGAGGCGGGGGCCGGGGCGGGGGCCAGTTCGGCCACGGAAGGCGATCCAGTCATGGCGGAATCAAGCGTAGGCGCGAATCGCATGGCGCGGCAGCTCCACCCAGCAACGGCTGGCGGCGTGAGGGCCCAACAGGGCGTCTCCGATTTCAGGGGACACGATGGAATGCACGGTGGAACCGGGCACGCCTTCCAGGCGCAAGGCCAGGCGATAGCCCCGGCCCAGGAATACGCCGTCCAGCACGTCGGCCAACATTGAATTGGGTTCTTCCGAGCGCGCCATGCTGACGCGCACCGCTTCGGGGCGCACGAACAGCTTGCCGGACTTGCCGTCCAGCGCCTCGTCCACGGCCAGTTCCTGGCGGCCGACGCGGGCGCGATGGGTATCGACGCGTTCGAACGGCAGCCAGTTCGCCTCGCCCACGAAATCGGCGATAAAGGCCGATGCCGGCTGGCGGTAGAGTTCGCGCGGCGTTCCGAATTGTTCAATGACGCCGCCGTTCATGACGGCGATGCGGTCGGCCATCACCATGGCCTCTTCCTGGTCATGCGTCACCATCAGCGTCGTGATGGACAGACGTTTTTGCAACGCGCGCAATTCAATCCGCAGATGCTCGCGCACCCGGGCGTCCAGCGCCGACATCGGCTCATCCAGCAACAACAGTGACGGGGATGGCGCCAATGCGCGCGCCAGCGCTACACGCTGCTGCTGCCCGCCGGAAATCTGCCCGGGGTATTTGTCCGCGGCCCCAGTCAGGCCGACCAGACTCAGCATTTCCTCGACGCGGTTGGCGACGTGGTTGCGGTGGGCGCGCTTGCCGCTCAAGCCATACGCCACGTTCTGGGCCACGGTCAGGTTGGGAAACAGCGCGTAGGACTGGAACAGGATGCCGTAGTCGCGCTCTTGGGGCTCGGCGTAAGAAATATCGCGGCCCGACAGCACGATTGCACCGCTGTCCTGGCGTTCCAGGCCGGCGATGGCGCGCAGCAACGTGGTCTTGCCGCAGCCGGACGGGCCCAGCAGGCACACCAGTTCTCCGGCGCGGATATCCAGCGAGACGTCGGCCAGCGCGGTGTGGCTGCCAAAACGCTTGACCAGATTTCGAACTGTGAGGAAGGCGCTATCGGGTTGGGGCATGCTGCCTCCAGATTGGAACGAAGCCAGTATGGAAGGCGCGTATTGAGCGTTTATGACACTTCGCGCAAATGCAGTAATAAAAACATCAAATTATTTTGGTGTACTGGCGGTCTTGCGCATTGCGTCCCTTTCCCGCCCCCTCATCGTGCTTGTCGCCGAACTCAAATCCTTCTACGCCGTGGCCCGCTGCGGCACCGTCACCAAGGCCGCCGCCCAACTGGGTGTCAGCCAACCGACCGTGACGGGGCAGTTGCGTCAACTGGAATCGCGCTACGGCATCGAACTGTTCCACCGGCAGGGCCGGGGCATGCGCTTGTCGGATGCGGGACACAACCTGATGCCCATGGTGGAAAAGCTGGTGCAGCAGGAAACCGAGATCGATTTCCGCCTGCGCGACGCCAGCGACCTGCGCGAAGGCAATCTGCGCATTGGCGCGACCGGCCCCTTCTACATCATGGATACGGTGCGCCGGTACAACCAGCGCTACCCGGGCATCGACCTGGCCGTCACCATCGGAAATTCGCAGTCGATGCTGCAAGCGCTGCACGACTACCGGATCGAGATTGCCACGTCTTCCTTTCTGATGGATGACAAGCACCTGTACCGCAGGATGATCGCGGCCGACCCGATCCGCGTGGTCACCCATCGCGACCATCCGCTGGCGCGGCGCGGGCAGGTTCGGCTGGCCGATCTGGCCGACCACGCCTTGCTGCTGCGCGAGCCCGGCTCCATGACGCGCCAGTTGACCGAAGACGCGCTGGCGGCGGCGGGCGTCACCGTGCGCCGCACGCTGGAGATCGGCAGCCGGGAATCCATCCGGCAGGCGATTCTGTGCGGCTTGGGGATCAGCCTGATCCCCTCGCGTGAAATCCCGTCGCACCCCGACCTGGCGGCCTTGGACATCCAGGGGGCCGAGATCGTGATGCACGAATACCTGTACTGCCTGCGCGAGCGCCAACCGGTGCAGTTGATCGCGCGCTTTCTGGAGATGGCGCCGGCAGCCGGCTGACCGTCAGGTCACTGCCCGCCCCCTCCCCCTTGCGGCCACTCAGGAGACAACCATGGCCTTGACCTTGCAAGACATCGAACAGATTTTCCTGGAACGCGGACACCGTTCCTACCATGGCGAGTCCGTCAGCCATTTGCGGCATGCGCTGCAAACGGCATCGCTGGCGGAACGCCATGGCGCCAACGCTTCGCTCATCACCGCCTGCCTGTTGCATGATCTGGGCCACCTGATCGCCGACCGTCCGGGCACCCCCACGCTGCGCGGCGTCGACGACAAGCACCAGTATTTCGTGCTGCCGTTCCTGCGCGGACTGTTCAGTTCGGCCGTGCTGGACCCGATCCGCCTGCACGTGGAAGCCAAGCGCTACCTTTGCTATGTCGAGCCGCAATACGAAGCGTCGTTGTCGGAGGATTCCAAGCGCAGCCTGGCGCTGCAAGGCGGCAGTTTCGATGCCGGCCAGGCGGTGGATTTCGCCAGCATGCCGGGCGCGCCTGACGCGATCCGCCTACGCCGCTGGGACGATATGGCCAAAGTGCCGGGGCTGGCCACGCCCCCGCTGGACCACTTCCTGGAGATCGCGGAAAGCGTGTCCGGGCGGGTCAAGCTGGCGGCGATCTGGTAGCGCGGGCGGAATAGTCCGGCACGGGCCGCAGGAAGAATAGCCCGGCAGGAGCCGCAGGGGGATCGCATCGGAGACGAAAAAAAACCAGGGTGCGAACCCTGGCTTTTTTGTGCGCCGCTGCGCCTCAGGCGCCCTTGGCTACCGGGCGCGACGGGTCGCTGCACCACTCGCTCCACGAGCCCGGGTACAGCCGCGAGCCGGACAGGCCCGCGATTTCCATGGCCAGCAGGTTGTGGCAGGCGGTGATGCCCGAGCCGCACTGGTGCACGATGGCGCCAGGGTCGCGGCCGCCAAGCAAGCCGTCGAATTCGGCGCGCAGTTGCTCGGCGGACTTGAAGCTTCCGTCGGCTTGCAGGTTTTCACCGTTCGGGCGGTTCAGGGCGCCCGGGATGTGGCCGGCCACCGGATCCATCGGTTCGACTTCGCCGCGATAGCGGTTGGCGGCGCGCGCGTCGATCACGGTAAAGGCGGGCCGATCGATATTGTCCAGCACGGCCTGCGCATCAACCGATGCGACCAGCGGCGCGCCGGGCTCGACGGGCTGGCCGGCTTGCACGGCCGGCGCGGGATCGGTCGTGGTCGGCAGCCCGGCGGCCACCCAGGCCTGCCAGCCGCCGTCCAACACCACCACGCGCTCATGGCCCAGCCAGCGCAGCATCCACCAAAGGTGGGCCGCGTACATACCGCCGCTGGCGTCATAGGCCACGACCAGCGTTTGCGGCGTCACGCCATGGGCGGCCATCAGTGCGCCCAGCTCGGCGCGCGAGGGCAGCGGATGACGGCCGTTCTTGCCGGTGCGCGGCGCGGCCAGTTCGGTTTCGTGGTCCAGGTGACGAGCGCCGGGGATGTGGCCGGCGTCATACGCCTGGCGGCCCGCGGCGTGGTTGGTCAGGTCGTGACGCACGTCGAAGACGCGCACGTCGCCTACGCGCATGTCGCCTACGCGCACGTCGCCTACGCGCACGTCGCCTACGCGCACGTTGGAAGCGTCAGGCCCGGAAGCCCCAAGCCGACCCGCCAGATCGGCGGCGGAAATCAGTGTCATCGTCATTCGGTGTGCTCCTGTCTAGCGGGTGTCCCGTCAGGCCGGTTTGGGGTCGCGCATGGTGCGCCACACCGACAGCAGGCCCGCGGAGATGATCAAGCCCATGCCGGCCCAGGCCAGACCATCCAGGTGGTCGCCCCAAAAACCCATGCCCAGCAAGGCCGCGAAAATAATGGTGCTGTATTGCAGCGCCGCCGTCAGCAGCGCCGAGCCCACGCCAAAGGCCCGGGTCATGGCAAGCTGGCCGAACATGCCCGCCACGCCCACGCCCACCAGCGACGCATAGCCCTGCCAGTCCGCCGTGCCCCAGCCTTCGAACCACAGCCCGACAACGCTGGACACGCAGACCGCCACGGAAAAGAACAGCACGGTGCGCCACTCGGGTTCGCCGATCCGGCCCAGTTGGCGGATCTGCAGCATGGCGATTGCCGACATGGCGCCCGCCCCCATTCCCATCAGCGCCGCCAGCCATTGGTCTTCATTGATGCTGGGCCGCAGCACGGCGATCACGCCCAGGAAACCCAAGGCCACGGCGATGATGCGCACGGCGTCGCGCTGCGCGCCGCCCCAGCCCAGCATCCAACAGGCAATGAAAAGAGGCGCGGTGTAGTTCAGGCTGGTCGCGGTGGCCAGCGGCAGGTGCGAGATGGCGAAGAACCCCAGCCACATCGACGTCACGCCGGACAGGTTGCGCCACAGGTGCAGCTTCCAACTGGTCGGAACGATGGATTGGCGGCCGGCGCGCGCCCACAGCAGCAAGAGAAGAACGGAAGGCAGCCCACGAAAAAGCACGATCTGGGGCAACGAGGCGCCGTGTTCGGTGCCGAACTTCACGAACGACCCCATGATGGCGAACATGGCGGACGCCAACAACATCCAGAGAGCCTGCATTGGGGTTCTGCGCTAAGGGAAAAGTGGGGAGAACTAGGGGAAAGCGATACTATACTCTTCGCCATCGGGAGCGGTGCCGGCGAGTCGGGGAACTGGCGGGCCGCCGTCATGTCGAACCCCGGTATTTCCCGCTCGCAGAGGAACACAAAAAACATGAAACGCATTGTCTTGTTCGTCATCACCAACTTGGCCGTCATGCTCGTGCTGTCGGCCACGCTGCGCATCCTGGGCGTAGACCGCTACATCACCGCCAACGGCCTTAACCTCAACGCGCTGCTGATCTTCTCGGTGGTGGTGGGTTTCACGGGCGCGATCATCTCGCTCTTGATCAGCAAGCCGATGGCCAAGTGGAGCACCGGCGCCCAAGTGCTGGATCCGAACGCGCCGCGCAACCAGCGCGAAGCATGGCTCGTCGACACCGTGCACCAGTTGGCTGACCGCGCCGGCATCGGCCGCCCGGAAGTCGCCATCTATGAAGGCGCGCCCAATGCGTTCGCCACCGGCGCGTTCAAGAACGACTCGCTGGTCGCCGTGTCGACCGGCCTGCTGGAAAGCATGAGCGAAGAGGAAGTTGCGGCGGTGCTGGCGCACGAAGTGGCCCACATCGCCAATGGCGACATGGTCACGCTGACCTTGATCCAGGGCGTTGTGAACACCTTCGTCGTGTTCCTGGCTCGCGTGGTCGGCTACTTCATCGACCGCGTGGTTTTCAAGAACGAACGCGGCATCGGTCCGGGCTACTACATCACCGTGCTGGTCTGTGAAATCATCTTCGGCGTGCTGGCCTCGATCATCGTGGCCTGGTTCTCGCGCCAGCGCGAATACCGCGCCGACGCCGGCTCGGCCCAACTGATGGGCGCGCGCGAACCGATGATCCGCGCGCTGGCCCGCCTGGGTGGCCTGGAGCCGGGCGATCTGCCCAAGTCCTTTGAAGCCTCGGGCATCACCGGCCGTGGCGGCCTGGCGGCCATGTTCGCCTCGCACCCGCCGATCCCGTCGCGCATCGCCGCGTTGCAAAACGCCCGCGTGGTCTGACCCCCGCGGATTGCCAGGCAGAAAAAAGTCCCTCAGCCGAGGGACTTTTCTTTTGCAGGGTCGGCTGGGGTATCCCCCCGCCCATCAGCACTCGACGATGTTCACCGCCAGGCCGCCGCGCGCGGTTTCCTTGTACTTCGTCTTCATGTCGGCCCCGGTTTCGCGCATGGTCTTGATGACCGAATCCAGCGACACATAGTGCTGGCCGTCACCGCGCAGGGCCATCCGGGCCGCGTTCACGGCTTTGATGGACGCCATGGCATTGCGCTCGATACAGGGAATTTGCACCAGCCCGCCCACGGGGTCGCAGGTCAGGCCCAGGTTGTGTTCCATGCCGATTTCGGCGGCGTTTTCAACCTGCTCCACCGAACCGCCCAGCGCCGCGGCCAACCCGCCCGCGGCCATCGAGCAGGCCACGCCCACTTCGCCCTGACAGCCCACTTCGGCCCCCGACAAGGACGCGTTGTACTTGTACAGCAAGCCGATCGCCGCGGCGGTAAGCAGGAAGTCCCGCACGCCGTCGTGGTTGGCGCCGGGCACGAAACGGTCGTAATAATGCAGCACTGCGGGAATGATGCCCGCCGCGCCGTTGGTGGGCGCCGTGACGACCCGGCCGCCGGCGGCGTTTTCTTCGTTGACCGCCATGGCGTACAGGTTGACCCAGTCCATGACCGACAGCGGGTCCGACAAGGTACGTTCGGCGCGTTGGGTCAGATTGCGGTAAAGCTCGGGCGCCCGGCGGCGTACCCGCAGCGGGCCGGGCAGTACGCCGTCGGCTTCCGGGTAATTGATACCGCAACCGCGCGCCACGCAGTCCTGCATCACTTGCCAAATGCGGTCCAGCCCGCTGTGCGTGTCCGCCGCCTCACGCCAGGTAAGTTCGTTCTGCATCATCAACTGCGCCACCGTCAGACCGTTCTCGCGGCACATGGTCAAGAGTTCGCGGCCGGAACGGAACGGATATGGCAGTTGGTTGTGGGCGGCGATGACCTGGCTATTGGACGCGCCCGCCGTCACCACGAAGCCGCCACCGACCGACAGGTAGCGCGATTCGCGCAACGACTCGCCGTTGGCGTCGATAGCGTGGAATTTCATGCCGTTGGGGTGCTCGGCCATGGCTTCGCGCCGGTAGAACACCATGTGCTCTTTTTCGATGAACGCAACGGGGTAGCGGCCAAGCAGCGGCAGTTGGCGGCTGGCGCGCACCGAGGCGATCATGCCTTCAATGGCGGCCGGGTCCACCGTGTCGGGCGCCTCGCCCATCAACCCCAGCAGCACGCCCTTGTCGGTGCCGTGCCCCTTGCCGGTGGCGCCCAACGAACCGTAGAGTTCGGCGCGCACATGCGCCACCCGAGGAATCAGGCCGTCGCGTTCCAGGCCTTGCGCGAACAGCAAGGCGGCCCGCATCGGCCCCACCGTATGGGAACTAGACGGGCCTATGCCAATCTTGAACAGATCAAATACGGAAACGGCCACGCCACACACTCCAATACATCAACGAATAGTCAGGCAATGATACGCGCTGGCAACACCGCGCGCAGGAAACCTGGCCAGCGTATGCTGTATCGCTGCCGCGGGTTTCGCCGCCCCGGCAGGCATGCGATCATTACAGAATTATTACTTGTCATAAAAAGAACGGGAACACCCCTGGATGTCTGGTCTTATCACCCTGCTTGACTTCGCCGGCTACGTCGCCCTGCTCCTTTGGGGCGTGCACATGGTCCAAACCGGTGTCCAGCGCGCCTTCGGCGCCGCCCTGGGCGCGGCGTTGGGCCGAGCCCTGGGCACCCGCTTGCGTGCTTTCGCGGCGGGCTTGGGCATCACCGCCGCCTTGCAAAGCAGCACGGCCACGGGCCTGATGATTACCGGCTTCGCGGCGGGCGGCGTGGTGGGCTTGGTGCCGGCACTGGCCGCCATGCTGGGCGCCAACGTCGGCACCACGCTGATCGTGCAACTGCTGTCGTTCGACCTGACCTCGCTTGCCCCCATTCTTATTCTTGCCGGCGTCTGGATGTTTCGCCGCTACCCGCCCGGCCGCACGCGCGACCTGGGCCGGGTATTCATCGGCCTGGGGCTGTTGTTGCTGTCTCTGCATCAGTTGGTCGAGCTTTTCGAGCCGTTCCAGACGGCCCCCATGCTGGGCATGATCCTGGACGCGCTGGCCACCCAGCCGGTGGCGGCCGTGCTGCTGTCGGCCGCGTTCACCTGGGCCGCGCACTCCAGCGTGGCAGTGGTGGTGCTGGTAATGTCCCTGGCAAGCCATCACATGGTGGCGCCCCACGTGGCTTTCGCGCTGGTGCTGGGCGCCAACCTGGGCACCGCCATCAACCCCATGATCGAAGGCGTGACAGGCGACGACCCCGCCGCGCGCCGCCTGCCCTTGGGCAACCTGCTGACCCGGGTGCTGGGCGTGCTGGCCGGGCTGATCCTGCTGCCGGTGCTGCAACCGCTGATGAGCGACATGGCAAGCGACCCGGCACGCGCCGTCGCCAATTTCCACACGCTGTTCAACGCGGTCATCGCCCTGCTGTTCCTGCCGCTGCTGACACCCTACGCGGCGCTCTTGACCCGTTGGTTGCCCAAACGGGCCGATCCCAACGACCCGTCTCGCCCCCAGTACCTGGATGAATGGGCCCATGACGTACCGGCCGTGGCGCTGGGCAACGCGGCGCGCGAAGCCCTGCGCATGGCCGACATGCTGCAAACCTTGCTGCTGTACGCGCGCGCAGGTTTCAAGCGCGACAACCGCCACCGCATGGTGCAGGCGCGCCAGTTGGACGCCGCGCTGGACAAGCTGGAAAACGCCATCACCACCTACCTGGCCACGCTGGACCAGGAAAACATGACGCGCGACGACGTCCAGCGCATGGATGACATTCTGGCCTTCGCCAGCAACATCGGCCATGCGGGCGACATTGCCCATCACGGGCTGCTGAGCCATGTGGCCAAGCTGCGCAAGCAAGGTTGGATGTTTTCACCCGAGCAACGCGCCAGTCTGGACGACACGCTGGGCCAATTGATTGCCAACCAGCGTCAGGCCGCCGCGCTCTTCGTCAACGACGACCTGCGTCAGGCGCGCGCCCTGGCTGGTGAAAAGGCGCGCTTTCGCACGATCGAGATTCAAGCGGCCGACACGCACTTGCAGAAGATCAAGTCGGGCGAGGTGGACGCCGCCGAAGTCGGCGCGCTGTACCTGGATATCCTGCGCGATATGAAGGGCATCAACTCGCACCTGGTGGGCGCCGCCGCATATCCGCTCTTGGCCCGCCACGGGGAATTGTTGCCCAGCCGCTTAAGGGAAGCGGGCAACTAAGCCGGTAATTAAGCTGGCAACCAAGCGGGCAATTAAGCGGATGACAGCGCGGGAAACACAAGCCCCACCGCGCCTATCGGTTTACAGGTAGCGCTGGAACCACGCCAGCATGCGAGTCCAGCCATCCTTGGCGGCCTCGGGCTTGTAGCTGGCGCGGTAATCCGCCAGGAAGGCATGGTCGGCGTCCGGGTACACCACGAACTCCGATTGCTTGGCCGCAGCGTTGCCAGCCGCCAGCTTCGTCTTCATGGTCTCGATGTCGGCCAGCGGAATGCTGGCGTCCAGGGCGCCGTACAGGCCCAGCACCGGCGCGTGCAGGTCGTTGACCACGTCGAACGCCACGCGCTTGATCAGCGGGCCATGGCCCACGCTCAGCTTGCCGTACCAGGCCACCGCCGCCTTGACGTCGGGGTTGTGCGCGGCGTACATCCACGTCAGGCGGCCGCCCCAGCAAAAGCCGGTAATGGCCACGCGCTTGGCGTCGCCGCCGTTGTCCGCGGCCCAGGCCACGCTGGCGTCCAGGTCAGCAAACACCTGCTCGTCGGGCACCTTGCTGACGATCTCGGCGATGAGCTTGGGAATATCGGTATAGGTAGAGGCGTCGCCCTGACGCTCGTACAGATTGGCGGCAACCGCCAGATAACCGGCCTTGGCGATGCGGCGGCAAAGATCCTTGATGTGCTCGTGCACGCCAAAAATCTCTTGCACCACCAGCACGACAGGCAAGTCGCGGCGCCCTTGAGGCGCGGCGTAATACGCGGCAATGGAGCCATCAGCCACGGGCAGCTTGAAATCCCCGTGGACCAGGCCTTCGGTGTCAGTGTGAATGACGGTAGGGGCGACGTTGCCGGCGGCAGCGGAAAAACTCATGGCGGACTCCTGTGTAGGGGGTGGACATAGAGGCGTCCCGTCCGCGCGCGCCCTGGTGCAAGTAGGCGAGCCCTGCCTAGTGCGAGTGGCCGTGCTCGGCATGGGGAGCGCCGTGGCCGGCGTCGGCCCCGTGCTCGTGCCCATGGTGCATCACGGTTGTCACGCTGTAGATCAGCGCCACGCCCACACCCACCAGCAATAATTGCGGGACGGCATCCGAAAGGGACACCCGTTCATGCATCTGCGGCATCAGGTCAGCCACCGAGATATACAGGAAGCTGCTGGCGGCAACCACCAAGACATACGGCACCCAGTCCTGCGCCTGCTGCAGCACAAAGTACCCTATTATGCCGCCCACGGCTGAACACAAGCTGGTGAACAGGATCAGGGAAAAGGCGCGGCGGCGCGCCAGCCCGGCGTTCAGCAACACGACGAAATCGCTTAGCTTGTGCGGCACTTCATGCACGATGATCGACGCCGCGGTCAACACCCCCAACAACGGGTCGGTCAGGAAAGCCGCCGCCACCAGGATGCCGTCGCACAGGTTGTGCAAAGAGCTTCCGATCAGGATAAGCACGCCCCCGCGCCCGGCTTCGTGGTGATCGTGGCCTTTGTGATGATGGTGCCCGTCGCCCTCGTGGTGATGGCTATGGCGCAGCAGCGCAATCTTCTCCAGCACGAAAAAGCCGATCAGTGACGCCAGCATCAAGCCAAAGAGCGTATGCGCATCGGCCACGCCCCCTTCGAAAGCCTCGGGCAACAAATGCAGCAGCGCCACCGACAGCAGCACGCCCACCGATAGGCTGACCATGTGGTGCAGGTACTGGGCGAAGACCTTGTAGGCCAGCCAACTGGCAACAAGGACGGCGATCAGCCCGCCGGTAACGGTGGCAAGAAGTACCCAGAGCAGCAACATGTGGGGGGACGCAATAGAGGCGGGGAGGAAGCGCAACATTATATTGTTGCAATCCTGAAATCGGAAATGGGCCGCCCGAGGACGGCCCACCAGGTGCACGGGGACAGAACAGCGGGCTTAGTGCGCCTGCTCCCAGTTCTTGCCCATGCCCACTTCCGCGACCAGCGGCACGCGCAGCTCGGCCACCGAACACATCAGGCGCGGCAAGGCTTCCTTGACCACCTCGATTTCGGCGTCCGGCGCTTCCAGCACCAGTTCATCGTGTACCTGCATGATCATGCGGGTTTGCAGCTTTTCCGCTTCCAGCCAGTCCTGCACGGCCACCATGGCCAGCTTGATCAGGTCGGCCGCGGTGCCCTGCATGGGCGCGTTGATGGCCGCGCGTTCTGCCCCCTGCCTACGTGGACCCGACGCCCCACGGATTTCCGGCAACTGCAGGCGCCGACCGAACACGGTTTCAACGTAACCTTGCTCTCGCGCGACGCGGCGCGTGTTTTCCATGTACATCGCCACGCCGGGATAGCGCGCGAAATAGCGGTCGATGTAGGCCTGCGCCGCATCCCGCGTGATGCCCAGGTTGGACGCCAGGCCGAACACCCCCATGCCGTAGATCAGGCCAAAGTTGATGGCCTTGGCCGCGCGGCGCTGGTCGGTGGACACATCCGGCAGCGCCACACCGAACACTTCGGCGGCCGTCGCGCGGTGAATGTCCTCGCCGGCGGCAAACGCGCGTTGCAAGTTGGCGTCGTCCGACACGTGCGCCATGATGCGCAGTTCAATCTGCGAATAGTCGGCCGACAGCAGCATGCCTTCTTCCGCGATGAACGCCTCGCGCACACGGCGGCCCGCCTCGGTGCGCACGGGAATGTTCTGCAGGTTGGGATCGGACGATGCCAGCCGGCCGGTAATCACCGCCGCCTGCGAGTAGCGCGTGTGGACGCGGCCCGTGGCGGGGTTGATCATGCGCGGCAGCTTGTCCGTGTAGGTGGACTTCAGCTTGGACAGCCCACGGTATTCCAGCAGCACCTGCGGCAGCGGATAGTCCAGCGCCAGCTTGGTCAGCACGTCTTCGTCGGTGGACGGCGCGCCGCTGGCGGTCTTGCGCACCACCGGCAACTGCATGCGCTCAAACAGAATTTCACCCAACTGCTTGGGCGAATTCAGGTTGAAGGGCTGACCGGCCAATTCATAGGCCTTTTGCTCCAGCCGCAACATTTCCTGGCCCAGCTTGTGGCTTTGGCGGCCGAGTTCGTCGGCATCCACCTTCACGCCATTGCGTTCGATGGTGGTCAGCACCGCCGACACTTTGATTTCCAATTGATAGATGCGGTCCAGGCCTTCGTCGGCCGCCACCATCGGACGCAGCACGCGATGCAATTGCAAGGTGAAGTCGGCGTCTTCGGCGGCGTAATGCCCCGCCTTGTCCACCGCTACCTCGTCGAAACCGATCTGCTTGGCGCCCTTGCCGCACAGGTCCTCGTACGACACGCCGCTGCGGCCCAGATAGCGCTGGGCCAGGTCGTTGAGCCCCACGCCGCGATGCGATTCCAGCACATAGGCCTGCAGCATCGTGTCGTCGGTAATGCCCGCAAGCTTGATGCCTTCGTTGGCGAACACATGCGCGTCGTACTTGGCGTGATGCAGCAGCTTGGCGCGCGAGGCGTCTTCCAGCCACGGCTTCAAGCGCGCCAGCACCTCGGCCTTGGGCAACTGCGTTGCGCCGTCCGGCCCCCGGTGCGCCACCGGAATGTAGCAAGCCACGCCAGGTTCCACCGCCAGCGACAGGCCAACCAGCCGGGCCTGCATCTGGTCCAGCGATGTGGTCTCGGTGTCCAGCGCCACCAGGGGCGCCCCTTGCAGCTTTTCAAACCAGGCGTCGAATTCGGCCCAGTCGGCAATGATGCGGTAGTCCAGCTCGGCGGGCGCCTGCGGCACCTCCACCGCAATGCGCGCATCGCCCGTGGGCACGCGCTCGGCGTCGCCCGTCAGGTCGCGCAGCCAGGTACGGAAGCCGTAGCGTTCATACAGTTCGGTGAGCGTGGCAATGTCGCGTTCGCGTGGCGTCAGGTCGCTGACGTTTTTTACATGGCCGGTCAGGTCGCAATCGTATTTCACCGTCAGCAGTTGGCGGGTCAGCGGGAAATTGGGAATGGCTTCGCGCAGGTTGTTGCCGGCCACGCCCTTGATGCCATCCGCCCCTTCGACCAGCTTGTCGATGGAGCCGTATTCCGCCAGCCATTTGACCGCCGTCTTGGGGCCGACCTTGGTCACGCCGGGGACGTTGTCCACGGTGTCGCCGACCAGCATCAGGTAGTCCACGATGCGGTCGGGCGGCACGCCGAACTTGTTGACCACGCCGGGCTCGTCCAGCACTTCGCCCGTCATGGTGTTGACCAGCGTGACGTGGCTATTGACCAGTTGCGCCAAGTCCTTGTCGCCCGTGGAAACGATGGTGTGTACATCGTGTTCGGCGGCGTGCTTGGCCAGGGTGCCGATCACGTCGTCCGCTTCCACCCCCTCAATGGCCAGCACCGGCCAACCCAGCGCGCGCACGGCGCGGTGGATGGGTTCGATCTGCGCCGCCAGGTCTTCAGGCATGGGCGGACGGTGCGACTTGTACTCGGGATACAGGTCGTCTCGGAAGGTCTTGCCGCGGGCATCGAAAATACATGCGGCATACTCTGCCTTATGATCAGATACAAGCTTGCGCAGCATATTGACCACGCCGTACAGCGCCCCCGTGGGTTCGCCTTGCGCATTGCGCAAATCAGGCATAGCGTGGAAAGCGCGGTACAAGTAGCTTGAACCGTCGACCAGTAATAAGGTTTTTTTCATGGTTAAAAAGGCAGATATGGAAACACCCGCCGGCAAACAGATTCCGCTGATTATGTCAGAGATACGGACGGCGGCAGACGAGCTCGCGCACATCGGGCCCGCAGTCAGCGTCTTCGGCAGTGCACGAGTCAGCCGTAATTCCCCCCATTATGAAACCACCATCGCCATCTCGGCCGCCCTGGCCAGCGCCGGTTTTGCGGTCATCGCGGGCGGTGGCCCCGGCATCATGGAGGCCGCCAACAAAGGCGCCTTCGAGGCTGGCGGCACCAGCATCGGGCTGAACATCAGCCTGCCGCACGAGGCGCACAACAACGAGTATCAAACCATCAGCCTGTCGTTCGAGTATTTTTTCTCGCGCAAGGCCACGTTCTTCATGCACAGCTTCGCCTACGTGGCGATGCCTGGCGGCTTTGGCACCCTGGACGAGCTCTTCGAAGCGTTGACGCTCATCCAGACGGGCAAGGTGCCGCCGGCGCCCATCGTGCTGGTGGGTAGCGAATATTGGTCGGGCCTGATCGACTGGCTGGGCGATCAGGTGCTGGGCAACGGAATGATCGGCGCGCACGACCTGGACCTTTTCATCATCGAGGACGACCCCGTCAAAGTGGTGCGCCGCGTCGTGGAATTCCATGACAAGGTCACTTCCGAGGCGCAATACGCGCCATCCCTGCCGGCTTGAACACGGCGCGGCCCTCAGGCGAGGGCCGCCTTGCTCCCTAGCGCTTGAACGACGGCACCACCTCGTCCGGAATTGGGCACACATAGGGCTGCCCGCGTCGCGCGTCCAGCAGTTCCTGCTTGGCGCGCGCCAAGGCTTCCGGCTTTACCAGCAGATCAGCCGCCGTCGCCGCAATGATCTTGGCGGCGTGCACCATTCCCTTGTGCGCCATCGACATCTTGCCCTGCGCCACCATCTGCCAGGAATGAAACGGCGTGCCATAGGCGTAGCAGGCGCCCCAACATTGCGCCGTGGGCGTCACCCAACTGACATCGCCCACGTCCGTCGAGCCATAAGTGATCTCGGTCTTGGCCGGGTCAAACGGCGCCACGCCCGCGAACAGCGGCGTGGGATTGCGCAGTACCGCGCCCAGGTTCTTGCCTGCGTTGTCGATGTCGTCTTCCGTGATCGAATCCCACATCCGGCGCGCCACCTGTTCTTCTCCTGGGGTATAGGCCGGACCTTGCAGCGCCTGCATGTTGGCGTACATGATTTCGTTCAGCACACGGTTCGGCATGTAGTTCGAACACGCCTTGTCGAACACGATGTCCAGCTCGCAGCCGGTCATCAGCGCCGCGCCCCGCGCTACGTTCTTGACCCGCTCGTACAGTTCGGCCGCCTGCGAATTGATGGGCGCGCGCACCAGGTACAGCACCTCGGCGCGGGCCTGCACCACATTGGGCGAAATGCCGCCGCTGTTGGTCACGGCGTAATGCACGCGCGCGTCCGGCACCATGTGCTCGCGCAGGTAGTTAACGCCCACATTCATCAGTTCCACGGCATCAAGGGCGCTGCGGCCCAGATGCGGTGAATTCGCGGCGTGGGCCGCGATGCCGCGGAAACGGAAGTAGGCCTGGATGTTCGCCAGCGTGGACTGGTGGAAGATGCCTGTGTGCGAAGCCGGATGCCAAGTCAAGGCAGCATCAAGCTCATCGAAAAGGCCCTCGCGCGCCATGAAAGTCTTGCCCGACCCGCCCTCTTCCGCCGGACAGCCGTAGAAACGGATGGTGCCCGGCAACTGGTTGGCTTCCAGGAATTCCTTGACCGCCACGGCGGCAAAGTGCGCTGCCGTGCCCAACAAGTGGTGGCCGCAACCGTGGCCATTGCCGTTGGGCGTTTCCGGCGACGGCTGGCACGCAAAGGCGCCGCTTTCCTGGCTCAGGCCGGACAGCGCGTCGTATTCGCTCAGGATGCCGATGACGGGACCACCCTGGCCGGCCTCGGCCACGAACGCCGTGGGAATGCCGGCCGCGTCGCGGGTGATGCGAAAGCCGGCTTCTTCCAGCATCGCAATGTGCAATTCGGCTGACTTGTGTTCGTCGTAGCGTAGTTCAGCCAAGCTCCAGATGCGGTCGCTCAGTTCCGCATAACGCTCGCTGCGCGCGTCGATGAACGGCGCAAGTTTGTCGATGGCACCCATGATCTCTCCTCTGCTGGTTTCGGCAGTTTCGATCATTTTTCGATTGGAGGCGAGTCTGTTCAAGCCCCCCTTCGCCGAGGCAGCTCCGATCAGCTCAGCGCCTTGACGATGGCCTCGCGCGCCAATCCGATGAACTCGCTTTCCCCGGTTCGGGCCGGCAACAAACGAAATTCCACAGAGGGCAGCGCGGGCAAACCAGGCGCATGCAAACGTGCGATCCCGGGCGCCAGGGCGGATTCATTCAGGCAGGCCACGCCCAGCCCGGCCGACACCGCCAACTGCAATCCCGCCACCCCAGACGCCACGTGCGCCACCGTATAAGGCACGGCACGCCGCGCAAGCTGCCGTTCCACATACTGGCGCAATGCGCAGGTCTCCGGCAGCACCAGCAAGGGCAAGGGAGCGTCGTCCGACGGCGCGCCTGCGCCCTCGGCCGTCATCCACAGCAGCGGCTCGCGGCGCAACAGCGCGCCCTGCGCGCGGGCTCGCGGCGCACCGCGCTCCTGGATCGACATCGATATGCCCACGTCGATTTCACCGCGCTCGTAGGCGGCCTCGATGGCGCCGCTTTTCATGATCGTCACGTGCAGCCGCACCTGCGGGTATTGCTCGTTCAAACGTCGCAGCATGCGCGCCACATCGCCGGGCCGAAAGTAATCCGTAATGAACAGCCGCAGTTCGCCGCGCAACGCCACGCCACGCAGATCCCGGTAGGCCTCGTCGCTCAAGGCCAGGATGGCGCGCGCATGTTGCAGCAGGCGTTCGCCCGCGGGTGTAGCCGCCACCCCCGTTTTTCCACGCACCAGCAGGGCTTGGCCCGCGCGCTCTTCCAGTTTGCGCATCTGTTCGCTGACCGACGATTGCGACAGGAAAACCTTCGGCGCCGCCGCCGTCAGGCTGCCCGCGTCCAGCACGGCGACCAAGGTGCGCAACTGGTCCAGATCAAAACCCGACATGGCTCTATCCGACGGATTACTCGATGGATGAAATCGTAATTTCCCGCTTTTCCGATGTCAAACGGCTTTCTACACTGGCCTTGTACCCCTCACAAACTGGAGTCCTGTCATGCCCCATATCGTCGTACATCTTTCTGGCCAATCCGATCCCGCCATCAATCGCCGCGTCGTTGAATCCGTGGCTGGGCTGACGCAGTCCGTGCTGGGCAAGAAGCTGCCAGTCATCGCGATTACCTTGCAGCACATCCCGCACGACCTCTGGTTCATTGGCGGAACGCCGCTCTCCGAGCAGGGCAAGAACGCCTTTCACCTGGACATCAGCGTCACGGACGAAACCAATACCAAGGCCGAGAAAGCGCGCTTCATCAAGGAGATTTATGCGGCGTTCCAAGGGATTCTGGGCGAACTGCACGAATGCTCTTACGTGCATGTGATCGACGCGCGCGCAGCCGCATATGGGTATGGTGGCGCCACCCAGGAATACCGGCATCAGCAAAGCGGACTCTAAGAAAAGCGGGCTATAAGACGGCCCGCGCATCGTGAAAAAAAAAGCCGCGCACCCGAAGGTGCGCGGCTTTGTCTTATGCGAAGGCCACAGCGAGTGTGGCCGTCGTGCCCGCTTAGGCCGAGGCTTCGCGCGCGGCGCGCTTGCGTTCGTTTTCCAGCAGGTGACGCTTACGCAGACGGATCGACTTCGGCGTGATTTCCACGAGTTCGTCGTCGTCGATGAATTCAACGGCGTATTCCAGCGACATCTGGATCGGCGGAACCAGGCGCACGGCTTCGTCGGTACCCGAGGCGCGCACGTTCGTCAGTTGCTTGCCCTTGATCGGGTTCACAACCAGGTCGTTGTCGCGGCTGTGAATGCCGATGATCATGCCTTCGTACAGCGCATCGCCCGGGCTCACGAACATGCGGCCGCGATCCTGCAGCTTCCACAGTGCGTAGGCCACGGCGTCGCCTTGGTCCTGGCTGATCAGCACGCCGTTACGGCGCTCACCAATCGCGCCTTCCTTGACCGGGGCGTATTCGTGGAAGATGTGGCTCATCAAGCCCGTGCCGCGCGTCAGCGTCAGGAACTCGTTCTGGAAGCCGATCAGGCCACGGGCCGGGATCAGGTATTCCAGGCGCGTACGGCCACGGCCGTCCGGCTGCATGTCCTGCAGGTCGCCCTTGCGGCGGCCCAGCTCTTCCATCACGCCACCTTGGTGAGCGTCTTCAACGTCGATGGTCAGCGATTCAAACGGCTCGCACTTCACGCCGTCGACTTCCTTGAACACCACGCGCGGACGCGACACGGCCAGCTCGTAGCCTTCGCGGCGCATCGTTTCCAGCAGAATCGTCAGGTGCAGTTCGCCACGGCCCGACACTTCGAACACGGTGTCGTCGCCCGTGTCGCGCACACGCAGCGCCACGTTGGACTTCAGCTCGCGATCCAGGCGGTCACGCACTTGGCGGCTGGTCACGAACTTGCCTTCACGGCCGGCCAGCGGCGACGTGTTCACCATGAAGTTCATGGTCAGCGTCGGCTCGTCGATGCGCAGCATCGGCAGGGCTTCCTGCGTAAGCACGTCGGTCACGGTGCAGCCAATGCCCAGCTCTTCGATGCCGTTGATCAGCACGATGTCGCCGGCTTCGGCTTCTTCCACCACGACACGCTCCAGGCCATGGAACTTCTGGACCTGGTTGATGCGGCCCTTGCCGCCCTGGCCGTCGGGACCGAACTTGTAAGCCACTTCCATGCCGGGGCGCATGCGGCCACGGTTGATGCGGCCCACGCCGATCTTGCCGACGTAGCTGTTGTAGTCCAGCGAGATGATCTGCATCTGCAGCGGGCCGTTGGGGTCATCTTCACGCTGCGGCACGTGTTGCAGAATGGCTTCGAACAACGGGCGCATGTTGCCTTCGCGCACGTCCGGGGTCAGGCCGGCGTAGCCCGACAGGCCCGAGGCGTAAACCACCGGGAAGTCCAGCTGTTCTTCGGTCGCGCCCAGCTTGTCGAACAAGTCGAACGTGGCGTTGATGACGAAGTCGGTGCGGGCGCCGGGGCGGTCAACCTTGTTGACGACCACGATCGGCTTCAGGCCCAGGGCCAGTGCCTTGCGCGTCACGAAAATGGTCTGCGGCATCGGGCCTTCAACGGCGTCAACCAGCAGCAGCACGCCGTCAACCATCGACAGCACGCGCTCGACTTCACCACCGAAGTCGGCGTGACCCGGGGTGTCGACGATGTTGATGTGCGTGCCTTCGTATTCAACGGCACAGTTCTTGGCCAGAATCGTGATGCCGCGTTCTTTTTCCAGATCGTTCGAGTCCATGACCCGTTCGGTCAGCGCCTGGTTTTCGCGGAAGGTGCCGGATTGGCGCAGCAGCTGGTCGACCAGGGTTGTTTTACCGTGGTCCACGTGGGCGATGATGGCGACGTTGCGCAAGGCGCGAGTCATAGCGAGTCCTTTAAGGTCAGGGTGGAGGGCAGCAAGCCCTCCGGCAATTCGTTCAGTGCAAGCAATGCCTGCTTCGGGTCTGGCATGGCCTGCAAGGCTTCCAGCGCAACGGCGCGTTCCAGAGAAAAAGGCCCGACGTGCGTGCGCCGCAGCGCCGTCAGGTGGGCGTAACAGCCCAGCACGCGCCCGATGTCCTGGGCCAGTGTTCGGATGTATGTGCCTTTACTACAAGCCACATCGATCTCTGCCTGCGTTCCCGACAGGGACAACAGCTCGATGCGGTGAATCGTGATTTGGCGCGGGGCCCGTTCCAGCTCGATGCCGGCGCGGGCGTACTCGTACAACGGCTTGCCGTCGCGCTTGAGCGCGGAGTACATCGGCGGAATCTGCTCGATCGTGCCCGAGAAACGTGACAGCGCGTCGCGCAGCGCTTGCTCGTCAACGGTAAAGCCCGGTTCGGCGGTGGACACGACATTGCCGGTCAGGTCGCCAGAATCGGTTTCGCTGCCAAATTGCAGCGTAGCGCGATACGCTTTGTCGGCGTTAAGCATCGCGCCGGAAATCTTGGTTGCGCGTCCCATGCAGCACACCAGCAAGCCGGTGGCGAAGGGATCCAGCGTGCCTGTATGACCGGCTTTCGCCGCGTCCATGGAACGCTTGGCGCGTTGCAAGGCGTGGTTGCTCGACAAACCTACGGGTTTGTCGAGCAACAGCACACCGTCGAGCAAAAGCCCGCGTCGTTTAGCCATCGTCGGAATCCGGTTGAAAAAGCAGTGACGACAGCCCGATCAGGACTGGTCTTCAGGTTCGTCAGGCACGCCCGAGTGGGGGCCGGGCCGATTTGCGCGGTCGATGAGGATCGACATTTCGATGCCACGGGCGATTTGCTCGTCGTGGAAGAAGCGCAAAGTGGGGACAGTGTGTATGTGCAGCAGCTTGTAAAGCTGGGAATGCAGCCAACCGGCTTTTTCGTTCAGCAAGGCGGTGGCGGCTTCGGGCTCGGCGCCCAAAACCGTGAACCACACCTTGGCATGCGCGTAGTCGGTCGACAATTCCACACCGGAGAGCGTGATCAGCCCAGCGCGAGACATATCGATTTCGCGCTGAATGATCTCCGCCAGATCCTTTTGGATCTGGTCGGCCAGTCGCAGATTGCGACCGGGGATGGCTTTGGACTTGTGACGGCTCATTAGCAATAATGCCTCGCGACGCTTTACAGCGTACGCGCGATTTCCTTGATTTCAAAGACTTCCAGCTGGTCACCCACCTGGATGTCGTTGTTGCCGCGCAGCGTAAGACCGCAATCGAAGCCAGATTTGACTTCCTTGACGTCGTCCTTGAAGCGGCGCAGCGATTCAAGATGCCCCGTCCAGGTAACCACGTTGTTGCGCAGCAGGCGTACCTGGGAATCGCGGCGGACGATGCCGTCAAGCACCATACAACCAGCGATGTTGCCAAGGCGCGAGATGCTGTAGACCTCACGGATCTCGACCAGGCCGATGATTTCTTCCTTCTTCTCGGGCGCCAACATGCCCGACATGGCCGCCTTAACTTCATCCACGGCGTCATAGATGATGTTGTAGTAGCGCACGTCGATGCCGTTGTTTTCGGCCAGCTTCTTGGCGCTTGCTTCCGCACGCACGTTGAAGCCGATCACGACCGCATTCGAGGCGATGGCCAGGTTGATGTCGGTTTCCGAGATGCCGCCGACAGCCGCGTGCACCACTTGCACACGAACTTCGTCGGTCGACAGCTTGACCAGCGACTGCACCAGCGCTTCCTGCGAACCTTGCACGTCGGTCTTGACGATAAGCGTGAGCGTTTGCGTGCCCTCGCCCAGGTTGTCGAACATCGATTCCAGCTTGGCGGCCTGTTGGCGCGCCAGCTTGACGTCGCGGAACTTGCCTTGGCGGAACAGCGCGATTTCGCGCGCCTTGCGCTCGTCGGACAGAGCCATCAGCTCGTCACCGGCAGCCGGCACTTCGGTCAGGCCTTGAATTTCAACCGGGATGGACGGGCCGGCCGATTGGATCGGCTTGCCGTTTTCGTCCAGCATGGCGCGCACGCGGCCAAAGCTTGCGCCGGCCAGCACCACGTCGCCGCGCTTGAGCGTACCGCTCTGCACCAGGATCGTCGCGACCGGGCCACGGCCCTTGTCCAGACGGGCTTCGATGACCAGGCCCTTGGCGGGCGCGTCTTCCGGCGCCTTCAGTTCCAGCACTTCGGCTTGCAGCAGCAAGTTTTCGAGCAGGTCGTCAATGCCTTCACCGGTCTTGGCCGACACGCCCACGAAGGGCACGTCGCCGCCGTATTCTTCCGGCACGACCTGTTCGGCAACCAATTCCTGCTTGACGCGTTCCGGGTTGGCCGAAGGCTTGTCGATCTTGGTCACCGCCACGACCATGGGCACGCCCGCGGCCTTGGCATGGTGGATGGCTTCGCGCGTTTGCGGCATCACGCCGTCGTCGGCGGCCACCACCAGAATCACGATGTCGGTCGCCTTGGCGCCGCGAGCACGCATGGCGGTAAACGCTTCGTGGCCCGGGGTGTCAAGGAAGGTCACCATGCCGCGTTCGGTTTGAACGTGGTAGGCGCCGATGTGCTGCGTAATGCCGCCGGCTTCGCCCGCGGCAACCTTGGCGCGGCGGATGTAATCCAGCAGCGAGGTCTTGCCGTGGTCAACGTGGCCCATGACGGTAACAACCGGAGCGCGCGGCAGTTGCTCGGCTTCGGACACTGCCGTGGAATCGTCCAGGAACGCTTCCGGATCATCCAGCTTGGCGGCGATCGCCACGTGGCCCAGTTCTTCAACCACGATCATGGCCGTTTCCTGGTCCAGTACCTGGTTGATGGTGACCATCTGGCCCAGCTTCATCAGATGCTTGATGACTTCGGCGGCCTTCACGGACATCTTGTGAGCCAGATCGGCCACGCTGATGGTTTCCGGCACGTGCACTTCGCGAGCAATGAATTCTTGCGGTGCGGGCTCGTTGCGGCGGTCGTTCTGCTGGTTGCGACCACCACGGCCGCCGCCCTTGCCACCACCCTTGCCACCTGCACGCCAGCCGTCACGGCTGGCCGGGGCTGCGGGCTTGTCGGCCGGCTTCTTGCGCGAGGCGTCATCAGACCAGGTCGAAGCGACTTCGGCGGTCTTGATGGTCTTCTTCGTGCCGGGAGCGGCGGGCTTGGCGTCTTTCTTGGCGCCGGGCGTAGCACCCGGCTTGCCGGCCGGCTTGTGCAGCGTGCCCGAAATCGGAGCAGCGGCGGCGGCGGGCGCCTCCGGCTCGGGGGCACGCAATACCTTGCGCGGACGGTTCAGCATTTCGCGCAGCGCGGCGGCTTCGGCCTCGGCGGCACGGCGGGCCTCATCGCGGCCACCCGTCGTAGCGGAAGCGGCAAGCGGCGGGCCGGCGCGGCGGTTGTCGGCACGATTGCCCACCCGGACGGGGGGCGTGGCCGGCGCGGGCGCGGCGGACTGCACAGGTTCGGACTTCGCGGCAGGCTGCGCCTGGGCGATCGGCGCATTGGCCTGGGGGGAAGGTGTATCGGACTTATTGGCTAGCACAACGGGTTCCGGCTTGGCTTCTTCAGCCGTGGGCTCGGTGGATTCAGTCTTAACTTCGGGCTTGGCCTCTTCGGCCACGGGCTCGGCAGGAGCAGGCGCCGGCGTCGGTTCGGGTTCAGGCTGGGCCTGGACTTCGGCGGCTTGCGCCTCGACGGTGGCGGGCACTTCGGCCGCGACGGATTCAACAGGCGCGGGCGCTTCAACCGGCGCGGGCGCTTCTACAGCAACAGGCTCTTCCGCCTCGACGGGGGCCGGAGCCTCCGCTTGGACGGGCGTGGCTTCGCGGGGCTCGGCCACGGCAGGAGCCTCGGGTGCAGCCGGCGCGGACACCTGCTGCTCTTCTTCAACAGCAACTTCATCTTCGGCACGCGCGGACGCGGCCTGCTCCAGGGCAATTTCGGAGGGATCACGCTTGACGAACACGCGCTTCTTGCGCACTTCGACCTGAATCGTGCGCGAGCGGCCGGTGGCGTCAGCCTGCCGGATCTCGGACGTCTGGCGGCGCGTCAGGGTGATCTTCTTGCCTTCGGTCGCGCCATGGGCGCGGCGCAGCGATTCGAGCAATTTCGCCTTGTCGCTGTCGGTGACGGAATCGTCAACCGATTTGAGGTCAACACCAGCCGAGCGCAGCTGATCCAGCAGCACATTGGCAGGCATTTTCAGCTCGGTAGCGAACTGGGCGACGGTGTTACTCGACATTAGGCTCTCTCTTCCCTATATGCAGCAATTACAAACAACGTGAACTTGCGGTGGATGAATCCAGCACTACCCACCGCAGACCCGTGTCCTTATGGTTATTCTTCGTCGAACCAATGGGCACGGGCACGCATGATGAGGTCGCTGGCTTCCTGCTCGGTCAAGCCGGCGATTTCTGCCAGTTCGTCCGTTGCCAATTCGGCCAGATCATCTCGCGTATGCACTTGGCGCTCGGCCAGCTTGGCAGCCAGCTCTTGCGTCATGCCTTCGAGTTCAAGCAAATCCTGTGCGGTCTCAAGGCGCTCTTCCTGGGCAATTGCTTCAGTCAGCAGCGCATTGCGGGCACGGGCACGCAATTCATTGATGGTGTCTTCGTCAAACGCTTCGATTTCCAGCAGTTCCTGCATGGGTACGTAAGCGATTTCCTCGATACCGGTGAAACCTTCGTCGATCAGGATGTCAGCGACTTCCTCATCAACGTCCAACTTGCTCATGAACGTGGTGCGCAGACCCGAGCGCTCGACTTCCTGGCGGTTCAGGCTTTCTTCCGGCGTCATGATGTTGATCTGCCAGCCAGTCAGCTCGGACGCCAGGCGCACGTTCTGACCCTTGGCGCCAATGGCCTTGGGCAGGTTTTCCTCGTCGACGACGACGTCCATCGCATGCTTGTCTTCGTCAACGACGATCGATTCGACGTTGGCCGGCGCCAAGGCGCCAATGACAAACTGCGCGGGGTCTTCCGACCACAAGACGATGTCGACCTGTTCGCCGCCCAGCTCGTTGCGCACCGCGGTGACACGCGAACCACGCATGCCCACACACGTGCCGATCGGATCGATACGCTTATCGTATGCCACGACGGCGATCTTCGCACGCACACCCGCATCGCGAGCGGCGGCCTTGATTTCCAACAGGCCCTGCTCGATTTCCGGGACTTCGTTCTCGAACAACTGGCGAATGAACTCGGGCGAGGTGCGCGACAGAATCACTTGCTGGCCACGCGCGGCGTGGTCAACACGCAACACGAAGGCGCGGACGCGGTCGGCAACCCGGAGGTTTTCCTTCGGGATCATTTCGGAACGCGGCAGGCGCGCTTCGATCTTGCCCGTTTCCACGATGGCATCGCCCTTGTCCATGCGCTTGATCGTGCCGGACACAATGGTTTCGCCACGGTCCAGGAAGTCGTTCAGCACCTGTTCGCGTTCGGCGTCACGGATTTTTTGCAGGATGGCCTGCTTGGCCGCCTGCGCGCCGATACGGCCGAATTCGATGGGCTCAAGCGGCTCTTCGATGTATTCGCCTTCCTGGATATCAGGAACGATTTCTTGCGCATCCGACAGCATTTCCTGCTTGTCGGGCTCTTGCAGGCCCGCTTCGTCGGGCACTACCAGCCAGCGGCGGAAGCCCTCGTGATCGCCGGTTTCCCTATCGATGGCGACACGAATGTCCGCATCATCCTTGAAGCGCTTTTTCATGGCCGAGGCCAGCGCGCTTTCCAGCGCACCGAACACGACGTCACGCGTGACGTTCTTTTCACGCGCCAAGGCATCGACCAACAGAAGAATTTCGCGACTCATCGCTTTTTGCCCTTGAAATCCAGAACGGGATCCAGTTTTGCACGTTCGATATCTTCGACCGTGAAATTCAACACCTGGACTTCGTTCTTTTTTGCCTCAAATTCGAGACCGAACACGGTCTTGTGCATGCCAGCATCGGCGTCCGAGGCAGCGGCGTCGTCTTCGGGCACGGTTAATGTGCCGGAGAAAACCTTACGTCCGTCTAATGCCTCACGTAGCTTGATCTCGATGCGCTCACCTGCAAAACGGCGGAATTCAGCCTCGTTGCGCAACGGGCGATCAATGCCCGGCGAACCGACTTCCAGCCGTTTGTAGTCAACGTTCTCGACCTCAAACACCCGCGACAATTGGCGGGAAACCTGTTCACAGTCTTCGATGCGCACACCGCCGACCCGATCGATCGTTACGCGTAAAAGGCCCAGGGCGGCACGCTCGACGTCCACGAGTTCGACGTCCATGCCGGCCAGAGCCTCTTCGGTCAATGCGAATAAATCAGCCATATACTCAAAAAAAATGGGCTGCACGCCCAGCCCACCGATATTGCGCAGAGCCCAGCCGCTTCCCTACTACACGTAAGGAGCAATGCTGGGCAGCGCCCTATATTGCGACCTAATTTGATGCACCATGGGTTGTCCCATCCCTGCCAGCCCAAACCCAAGCCTTCAGGTCTGGCGACACTTGGCGCATATCCGATGCCAACTGCTATTGAACTGCGCTATGCATTGTCTTGCCTTGCATTGCTTTGCCTTGCCTTGCCTTGCGCGCCAACTTGATCATTGGCTGCCCAGCTAACTCAAGCTCGGGCATTTCTGCCCCGTTGCATTTCTGCCCCATTGCTTTAGCCGAGATTTTGCGCTGCGGTTTAGCCCTGCCCTCGCGGTTTAGCCCTGCGTTTTCACTCGCTCTTGCCAACCATCAGCCAGAGTCGGGACGCAAAAAGCAATGACGCGAAGCCATGAAAACCATTGATTTTACCAGATAAACAGGAAAAACGCCTGATTCATCTAGGGCTTACGCTTATACGGGACATATCGCGGCCAGCGGCGCGATCAACGCGCCACTGGCAGGCAAATCAACGGCCTTGACGACCACGCCCGCCCATGACGCCCAAGCGGGATTCATGCGCCGACGCGCCGCGAGGTTGCCAATCGTCGCCACGCGGCGCCGACGAAGCAGCGCGCGGTGCACGCGGCTTGCCGCCCGCACCCGGGCCCTTATTGGCCGCCGGACCACCCGCACTGCGCGGCCCTTCAGACTTGTTTCCACCACGGCCACCCGCAGCCGCGGGCTTGCCATTCCGACCACCGTTGCCGCCGCGCGCGCCTTGCGGCTTGCCGCCCGGCTTGCCACCGGAAGGCTTGCGGCCACCGCCCACCTGGCCTTCGGCCACGTTGCCGACAACGCCGGCATCTACCGACGCCACGTTGCCCGGCTGCCCACCCGCTGCCGCCGCACGCGGACCGCGCGGCCCACGCGGCTTGCCGCCCATCTTGCCAGCAGGCTTGGCGCCCGGCTTACCGCCTGGCTTGCCATCGGGACGCCCGCCGCCCGCCGATGCCGAGCGACCACCGCCGGGCTTGCCGCCCTTGCGATTGCCACCAGGGCCTTCCGCGGCAAGCGGATGACCATTGGCATAGCCGCCGGCAATCATCAGGCCGGTACCGAAGGGGTCGGACGGACACGCCGCCGCTTGCCCCGCGCTGCCCAAGCGGCCGCCTTGCAGCTTGCCTCGACGGCCAATACGGGCGCCATTCATGCCATTGCGATCCATGGTGCCGAAGCCCGGGGGCAGCGCGCTGTCATGGGATTGGGGCTGCTTCGAACGGCGGCGGTTGCCACCCGATTCGTCGTCATCACGCAACAGCCCAAGCTGGACCATCAATGCGGTGACCAACGAGCCATCCAGCTCTTCCCAGCGACCACGACGCAAGCTGCGGGGCAGCACCACATCGCCGAAGCGGGTACGGATGAGTCGGCTGACGGTTACGCCAACCGCTTCGAACATGCGGCGCACTTCGCGATTGCGCCCTTCCTGCAAGGTGACGCGGTACCAGCGATTGCTGCCGTCGCCACCCAGATAATCCAGCGCGCCAAAAGCCGCCACACCATCTTCCAGCTCAATGCCATCAACCAGCGACTGGCGTTGCGCCTCGTCCATCTCGCCCAGCACACGGACGGCGTATTCTCGCTCGGTGCCGTAACGGGGGTGCATGATGCGGTTGGCCATGTCGCCCGACGTCGTGAAGATCAGCAGACCTTCAGTATTCAAGTCCAGGCGCCCCACCGACAACCACTTGCCCGTGCGCAGCTTGGGCAAGCGGGCGAACACGCTGGCGCGTCCAGCCGGATCGTCGTGGCTGACGATTTCGCCTGCGGGCTTGTGATACAGGATCACGCGCGGGGGCTTCTTGGTATTGGTCCGCATGATGGGCTTGCCATTCACGCGAACCTGATCATTCGGCGCAACGCGCTGGCCAATATGAGCCGGCTCGCCGTTGACCGACACTCGGCCGGCCACAATCAGCTCTTCCATCTCGCGGCGCGAACCGATGCCCGCATCCGCCAGTACCTTGTGCAGCTTGGGCATGACCGAATCGCTATTCAGGTACTTGCCCAGGCGCTGTTCCATGCGGTCAGCGTTGTCAAGATACGACAGCGCCTGCTCCGCCTCTTGCTCGCCACCACGGGAGTCAGCGGACTCGACCGATGCGGCGGCGGCCGGTTGGCCCTCTGCCGCCGGGGCCTGCTCTGCCGCGGCATCGCCACGACGGCGGCGGAAAGGCGTCCTGAGCTTGCGACCACGCCCACGAGCGCCGGCCTCGCCTTCAGGTGCCGATTCGCGCACGGGGGAGGAATCCGGCTGACCGTTGGAAACGGTGTCATCCGAACGGGGATTGTCGTCCTGCATTGCTGTATTCGTTGTCACTGGGACAGCTCCGAATTTCAAACTTGGGTAGGCCTGCCAGGGGCGGGCTCGTCATCATCAGGGGACGCCGAATCGTGGCCAGCGCCAGGCTGCGCCGGATCCACGTCGTCCGAGGCCGAGGAAGCGGCATCGGTTTCGGGCCGAACAGGATCATCAAGGCCGAAATCGGGCTCATGCCCAGCCGCGCCAGGCGCTGCGTGATCGGTCTCGTCAATCGGGTCGGTCGGTTCCGCGTGTTTTGCGTTCTCGACACTTTCCTTTGCAGCACCGGCCTCAGTGGGGTCGGCGGCTATATCGGAAATGTCGTTGCCGGCTCTGTCGTCGGGAAAACCGGACAGGTTCGGCGTATTGGACAAGCCTTCGGCTTGCTCCCGGACGGTGGGTTCGTCGTCGGGATTCGCGCCTTCTTCTGTGCGCGAAACGACGGATTCTACGCTATCGACCGGGTCTATGGGTGCATCCTGTGCCGAAACTGACAATTCCGCAACTGGGATATCGTCATTTTCCGGCACTTGGTCGGCATTTTCGACGGCAAATTCGCCCTGAGCTCCCTCGTCGCCATCGACGCCGAGCTCAGCCGAATCGCTTACCCCTTCGGAGACAACCTCCGCGCCCGCCGATGCATCCACGGGCGTGGCGCCCTCGCCCGTCAATTGCTGCACCTCACCCAGATCCAAGCCCGCCAGCGCAGCGGCGGCATGGGCGGATTCCAGGGGCGGCAACTCATCCAGCGCTCGCAGGCCGAGATCGTCCAGGAAATGGCGCGTGGTCCCGAACAGAGCCGGACGGCCCGGCGCATCGCGGTGCCCGATCACCTCGATCCACCCTCTATCTTCCAGAGCTTTCACGATTTGCGACGACACGGTCACGCCGCGTATGTCTTCAATATCGCCCCGGGTTACGGGTTGACGCCAAGCCACAATGGCCAGCGTCTCCATGACGGCGCGTGAATACTTGGGCGGCTTTTCGGGACTAAGCCGCTCAAGATAGCGCTGCATATGCGGCCGGCTTTGAAAGCGCCACCCGCTCGCCAGTTGCACAAGTTCCAGGCCGCCATCGGCCCAGTTGGCTTGCAGCGTCTCCAACAACCCGCGTAGCTTGCTGTTGTCAAACTGCTCATCGTCCCCGAATAGCTTGCGCATATCGGACAGTTGCATCGGCTGCACCGCGCATAACAACGCGGTTTCCAGCACGAGTATTGCCTCGCTATCGTTCATCGACATTCAAATTCAAAAGGGCTAACTTGCACAAGGTGGAAAATAAGGTTAATATTCTTTTCTCAGACGCGGGGTGGAGCAGTCTGGCAGCTCGTCGGGCTCATAACCCGAAGGTCGTAGGTTCAAATCCTGCCCCCGCAACCAAATTGATCAAGGCCTGGCGAATGCGCCGGGCCTTTTTCATTTGCGCTGCAATTCATTTGCGCTGCAATTTTTGCGCGGGCGAAAGCGGACGCCATCAGACCCACATCAACGCCGGCCTGCCGGACCACCACGTATGGGGACCCACGATAGACGACATTGATGAGCGTAGTGTTCACAAGGTTCCTGGGTTGATCGCCATGCGTGACAAGCACGCACCGAAGCAGGCGCGTCGGTCAAGATAGGCAATGTGCCTGCCGCTTCGTATTGCGGCAAACGCCTTAAGCAAATTCTGGAAAAGCTGGCATCAACGGCCAACAAGCCTGCGGGACCCGCCGGAAGCCGGCGCCATTGTCCTGCGGCAATCAGTATCAAGGACCCGGATCATCAGGCTTGGGGCCGGACATTGCGGCTAACCGCCCCGCCTTCCCCCACACTAAGACCCGCCTTGCCACGCTGCGGCCAGATCTCGGCCAGACTTACGATTCTTGGATATTTTCGAAGACTACATGCTAGCGGACATTGGCTTGAACCAAACCGTCCACACATTTCGGAAATTATACCGCCATAACCCGAGCCCTCAAGAACGGGAACCCGCATAACGGCGCACTACATTCAGGCACCCGGCCGGTCCCAAGGTGCCGAACCCAGTCGCTCGACCAGGAAGTCCAGCATGGAACGCAGTATCAGCGGCATCTGCCGACGGGATGCGTAAACGCCATAAATACCGAGTTCCTGCGGTTTACATTGCGGCAAAATCGCCTTTAACCGACCCGCTGCAATATATTCAGTTGCGCAATAAGTGGGCAGCATTGCAATACCCGCCCCTTCCAAGGCGGCGCTTAACAACACTGACGCCTCATTGGCGCTGATATTGCCACTCACCGGCACATCCACGGGCTGGCCGTCGCGCTCGAAACGCCACAGGCTTTTGCCAAAATAAGAGTGGGTCAGGCAGTTTCGCAAAGACAGGTCTTCGATCCGCGCCGGCAGCCCTTCGCGAGACAGATATTCGGGCGATGCGCACACCATCGACCGGCACACCGCCAGCTTGCGGGCAATCAGATTGGGATCCAGGTCGTTCGTGATGCGCACCGCCAAATCCACGCGCTCTTCGACCAAGTTGACCGCTCGCTCGACCAACATCAGGTCAACCGACGTGTCCGGGTGCAGCTTGACGTAGTCAGCCACCACCTTCGCAAGGTGGCGCGAACCAAAAGACATGCTGGTGGTGACCCGCAACAGCCCGCGCGGGGTGTCTTCGGGGGTGGAGACCGCGCTGCGCAGATCACCCACCATATCCAGCATTTGCCGGCAGCGCGGCAACGTTTCCGCACCCGCGGGCGTAAGGCTCAAGCGGCGCGTCGTGCGATGCAGCAAGCGCACCCCGACCCACTGCTCCATTTCCGCCAGATAGCGCGACACCATTGCGCGCGACATATCCAAATGAATTGCCGCTGCCGACAAGCTTCCCCGGTCAGCAACCTCCACGAACACCTGCATCGCCTTCAAACGATCCATGATTGTCTCGGTTCTTGCATCAGACCGTACCGGTTATACCGTATTTCCGTGCAACATCCGCGCCCAAATGGCGACATTTTGAGCACCGAGACGTGTCACCAGATCAGGCTAAGCTCAACCCTGCAACTGCCCCAGCGCGACACCCACCGCCCTGCGAACCTCATCAATAAATATCCAGACCACGCACGATATAGACCAGGCTCGAGGCTCGGTCGTCGCTTGGCCATTGCGCGAGCATCCGCAAGGGATACAACTCGCCATGCACGCCGTGCACCTCACAAGGCAGCGTTTCGCCTTCGAAACAGACCAAGCCCTTCATTCGCAGAATGGCCTGGCCAAAGCGCTCCTGTATCAGGGAAACGCCTGCAAGGAATGCTGCCCGACCCACCGGGGACGACAGAACCACCGAAAAACTACCCACATCCGCATGCCGACCGGACGCGGGCCCCGAAAAAGCTTGTAGCCAGTTCGACAACGCGACACCATCGCGCCGCATGCGCATGTCCGGTCCTTCGCGCAGGACGCCGGCCAAGGGCGAGTCCTGACGCTGCACGCAGCGCTGCGCACCGGGATTGATCGCAACGACCGCCTGCTCGACTCGTCGCAATTGCGCGGCGTCCGCCAAGTCTGATTTGCTCAACACCACAATATCGGCCAGGGCCAATTGCCGCGCGGCCTCGGGCTGGGTCGCCAATTGCATTTCGCCGTGGCGAACATCCACCAGCACGATCGCGCCGCGATACACATAGCGCTCGGAGAGGAACCGGTCGTGCTTGAGCATGAAGAGCGTCGACGCAGGATCCGCCAGCCCGCTGGTTTCAATGATCACGTGGCGAAACGGCTTGATCCGGCGGCTGACCGCCAGCATGAAGAGCTCGCGCAGGGTGTCGACCACCGCGCCACTGACCACGCAGCACAGGCAGCCGCCTTCGATAAGCACGACATTGGCGGGCGCCAATCTGACCAGATGATGGTCCACACCAATGTCGCCATACTCGTTGACCACAACGACGGCATCCGAATAGGCGGGCTCGTGCAGCAAGCGGTTAAGCAGCGAGGTCTTGCCGCTACCCAGAAAACCGGAGAGCACTGTCACGCCGATGCGCCTGTCGTCTTTCTGTCCGCTCTCGTTCTGCTCGCCCTCTTTCAGCCCATCGTCTTCCATCACTCGCCCCGAAAGAACCAAAAAGAAGAGAAAAACAAAAAGGGCCACCCGCTTTCGCGAGTGGCCCTTCTGTTCGGCTTGGGTCAGTGAGCTTTGGCATTTCTATGGGCTGCAGCTTCCTGACCTTGAATTTCTTTTGGCTCCCCGAGCT
Source organism: Achromobacter sp. JUb104 (assembly GCF_024806975.1). NCBI lineage: Bacteria > Pseudomonadati > Pseudomonadota > Betaproteobacteria > Burkholderiales > Alcaligenaceae > Achromobacter > Achromobacter sp. JUb104. The sequence goes on from NZ_JANUEY010000003.1 coordinate 235,988, forward strand.
GGGCTCGAACCAGCGACCTGCGGATTAACAGTCCGTCGCTCTACCGACTGAGCTATCGGGGATCTGCCAAGAACGCAATTATGACCTAAATTTTTAGCGCATGCAAACTGCGAATTTTTTGCTGATTTTTAAGCCGATCGTTTCCCATCGCCAAAAAACTCTGATATGATTTCGGTCTTTCCAGATCAGGCCCCATAAACAGGGCGAAAAACTGGGAAGCACAAAGATGTTTTGCTTAACCTTTGGCGCCGGTGAAATCCTGATTTCAGCACGCAAAAATTGAAGCAAATGGTCTTGCCGGCATAGCTCAGTTGGTAGAGCAGCGCATTCGTAATGCGAAGGTCGTAGGTTCGACTCCTATTGCCGGCACCAAATTCTAAAAGCAGCCCTCTCGGGCTGCTTTTTTCATTTCCGCGCCAGAACATTTCGTGCTCCCTGGCCAGCTTGGGAACTCCACCCACCCACCGCGCATCCAACTTGCTGGATTTCATTCAGCCAAGCGAAGACCACCATGCGCATCCTCCTCGTTGAAGACGACCTCATGATCGGTGAAAGCGTGCTGGATTGCCTGCGCGCGGAACACTATGCCGTTGATTGGGTCAGGGACGGCAACGCCGCCGAACTGGCGCTGCGCACCGATACGTATGACCTCATCCTGCTGGACCTGGGCCTGCCCAAGCGCGACGGCCTGGCCTTGCTGCGCGACCTGCGCACTCGCAAGGACCGCACGCCGGTGCTGATCGCCACGGCCCGTGATGCCGTCAGCGACCGTATTGCAGGGCTGGATGCCGGCGCGGATGACTACATCGTCAAACCCTACGATGTGGACGAGTTGCTGGCGCGCATGCGTGCCCTTATCCGCCGCAGTGCCGGCCGCGCCGAGCCCGTGTTCGAACATGACGGCATCACCATCGACCCGCAGGCGCACGCCGCGATGGTGGATGGCACGCCCGTGGCGCTGACGGCCCGCGAGTGGGCCGTGCTGGAACCCCTGATCTCGCGTCCCGGCATGATCTTTTCACGCGCGCAACTGGAAGAAAAACTCTACAGCTGGAAGGACAGCGTCAGCAGCAACGCGGTTGAGGTTTATATTCATGGCCTACGCAAAAAACTCGGTCCGGACTTGATTCAGAACGTCAGAGGCGTCGGCTATGTCATTCCCAAAGCATGAGCATCAGGCTTAGCGGTTCACTACGCGCCCGCCTGCTTTTCTTTCTACTGGCCGCCATCATGGTCGGCGCGCTGGCGCAGGGCGCGATCGCCTATCGCAGCACGCTGGCCCAGGCCGATGACATTTTCGATTCGCTGCTGCAACACACCGCGCTGTCGCTGGGCACGGGCGACGGCCTGCTCAGCACTGGCCCCACGCAGAGCCGGGGCGCCGCAACCCCCATGGCCGATGACCTGATCATCCAGATATGGACGCCGGACGGCCTGCGCGTCTTCAATTCCCGTTCCCGCCGCCCCCTGCCCGACCAGATCGTGCTGGGCTTTTCCGATGCGCGAATGGAAGGCACCACGTACCGCGTGTACGCGCTGGCCACCCCCTTCCAAGTGATTCAGGTGGCGCAAGACATGGCCGTGCGCAAGCACATGGCACGTGAACTCGCGCTGCGCACCATCGCCCCCATCGCGGCGGCGGCGCCGTTGCTGATGCTGATTGTGTGGTGCGTGGTCAGTTGGTCCCTGCGGCCGGTCAAGCGTGCCCGTGCGCAGGTGGCGGCACGCCAGCCCGAAGACCTGTCGCCCGTCAATGTACAAGGGCTGCCCGACGAGATCCGCCCCCTGATCCTGGAGTTGAACCTGCTGCTGGAGCGGATGCGCGGCGCCTTCGCGCAGCAGAAACAGTTTGTGGGTGACGCGGCGCACGAACTGCGCTCGCCGCTGGCAGCGCTACGGCTGCAGTTGCAGGCACTGCAACGCGCGGGTGACCCGGAAACTCGGCAAGTGGCGGAACAGCGACTGGCAGCGGGCATCGACCGCGCCACCCGGCTGGTCGAGCAATTGCTATCCATGGCCCGCCACGAGAGCGCTACCGAACAGACGCCGGCCGGCCCCGTGGACCTGGCCGACGTACTGCGCCAAGCCCTGTCCGAAACCTTGGCGCAGGCCAATGCCAAGTCCCTCGCCGTCGACCTGGAAGGTGCGCTTGACGCTCGCGTACAAGGCCACCACGACGCGCTGGTCTTGTTGGCCCGCAACCTGTTGGACAACGCCATCAAGCACTCACCTACCGGCGGACGCATCCGGCTGCGCCTGGAAACGTCGCCGGACAAAGCGGCGTTCATCATTGATGACGAAGGCCCCGGCATCCCGCCCGCCGAACGCGAACGCGTGTTTGACCGTTTCTATCGTGCCGAGGGCAATACGCAGCACGGCAGCGGACTGGGGTTGTCGATCGCACGCGCCATTGCCGACCAGCATGGCGCCGAGATTCTCCTTGACGATGCGCCCGGTGGCCAAGGGCTGCGCGCCCGCGTGGAATTTCCGCTGTCGCGTTGAGAACGACGAAATAGCGACGGGACCACGCGATTTAAGATTCCCCTAAGTGTCAGGCCCGAAGATAGCGCCATGTCCTCAAACATGAACGCAGGAGCCGACATGAAGACCTCGCAACTGAAACCCTCGCGCCTGATGCTGGCGCTGCTGGCCGCTGGCGCCATTGGCGGCGCTGGCGCAACCGCCGTGATGGGCGGCGTGTCGATGGCGGCCAACGCGCCGACCGCGATCGCTGCCCCGCAATCCATCAATACCTCCAGCCCGCCCAACTTCGCGCAGATTACCCGCGACTTTGGACCGGCCGTCGTCAACATCAGCGTCAGCGGCACCCGCAAGGTGTCGGCCAATGATGATGACCCCTTCGCCCAGTTCTTCGGCCAGATTCCTGGCGCGCGCGGCGGCATGCCGTCGCGTGAAGTGCCGATGCGCGGCGAAGGCTCGGGCTTCATCATCAGCAATGACGGCATCATCCTGACCAACGCGCACGTCGTGCAGGATGCCAAGGAAGTCACCGTCAAGCTGACCGACCGCCGCGAATACAAGGCGAAAGTGCTGGGCGCCGACCCCCAGACCGACGTGGCCGTGCTGAAGATCGACGCCAAGAACCTGCCGGTGGTCAAGGTGGGCGACGTCAATCAATTGCAGGTAGGTGAATGGGTGCTGGCCATCGGCTCGCCTTATGGCCTGGAGAACACCGCCACCGCGGGCATCGTCAGCGCCAAGGGCCGTTCGCTGCCCGACGACACCTCGGTGCCCTTCATCCAGACGGACGTGGCGGTCAACCCGGGCAACTCGGGTGGCCCGCTGTTCAACGACCGCGGCGAAGTCGTGGGCATCAATTCGCAGATCTACAGCCGCACCGGCGGCTTCCAGGGCCTGTCGTTCTCGATTCCCATCGACGTGGCCTACAAGATCAAGGACCAGATCCTGGAGCACGGCAAGGTGCAGCATGCGCGCCTGGGCGTGACGGTGCAGGAAGTAAATCAGGACCTGGCCAATTCGTTCAAGCTGGATTCGCCGTCCGGCGCGCTGGTGTCCAGCGTGGAGAAAGGCAGCGCCGCCGCCAAGGCCGGCTTGCAGCCCGGCGACGTGGTCAGGCAGATCAACGGCAAGACCATCGTGTCTTCTGGCGACCTGGCATCGATGATCACGTTGGCGTCGCCCGGCGAAAAGATCAAGCTGGACATCTGGCGCGCCGGCGCCCCGAAGGAACTCGTCGCCACGCTGGGCGGCATTCCCAAGGACAAGACGCAGACGGCATCCGGCGATCAGGAAGTGCAACGCGGCCAACTGGGCTTGGCGCTGCGCCCCCTGAGCCCGCAGGAACAGCAGGCGTCAGGCACCGAAGGATTGCTGATCGAGCGCTCCGCCGGGCCGGCCGCCAAGGCGGGCATTGAACCGGGTGATGTGCTGCTGTCGCTCAATGGCGTGCCGGTGCACAACATCGGGCAAGTGAAGGAAGCGCTGTCCAAGGCAGGCAAGACCGTTGCCCTGCTGGTACAGCGCGGCGAAGACAAGATCTTCGTGCCGGTGCAGATCGGCTAAGCCTTCCTGCCGGCTTCCCGGGTTTACTCCGCGTCGGGCTGCTTGCCCGGCGCGGCGTCTGCGAAGGCCGGCAATTCGCGGCAGGCGGCATCGATGCGCATCACGTTCGGCATGGCCGACAGGTCGCAGTCGAAACGCTGCGCATTGGCCACCTGCGGCACCAGGCAAAGGTCGGCGATGGTCGGCGTGTCGCCGTGGCAAAAGCGGCCCGTGGCACTAGAACGCGCCAACTGCGCTTCCAGGGCTTCCAGGCCTTGTTCCACCCAGTGCTTGTACCAAGCCGTCTTCGCGGCTTCGTCCACGCCCAGCGTGTGCTTCAGATACTTCAGCACGCGCAGGTTGTTCAAGGGATGCGTGTCGCATGCAATGCCCAGCGCCAGGTCGCGCACCCGCGCGCGGCCAATCGCATCGGACGGCAACAGCGGCGTCTGGGGATGCGTTTCTTCCAGGTATTCGATGATGGCAAGCGATTGGCCGATGACGGCCTCGCCATCGATCAGGGTCGGCACCAGCGCCGTCGGATTCAGCTTGCGGTATCCGTCCGACAACTGTTGGCCGCCATCCTTCAGCAGATGCACGGGCAGGTATTCGTACGCCAGCCCTTTCAGGTTCAGGGCAATGCGCACGCGGTACGCAGCCGAGCTGCGGAAATAGCTGTACAACTGCATGAAGTCTCCTTGATGTTTTTCCCGGCGCCGCGCACAAGCGGCGCCTGCCTATTCCAGCGATTCCGTCTGCGCGGCCTTGCGCGACAAGCCCTTGGGCAACGGAAAGGCCACATTCTCTTCCAGGCCGGGCATGGTGCGCACCGACACCGCGCCCAATTCCTTGACGCGGTCGATGACCTGCTGCACCAGGATTTCTGGCGCGGACGCGCCCGCCGTCACGCCGATGCGCTTGCGGTCCACCAGCCAGGCCGGGTCGATGGAATGCGCGCCGTCAATCAGGTAGGACGCCACGCCCTTGCGCTCGGCCACTTCGCGCAGGCGATTGGAGTTCGAGCTGTTCGGGCTGCCCACGACCAACACCAGGTCGCACTCGGGCGCCATCACCTTGACCGCGTCCTGGCGGTTCTGGGTGGCGTAGCAGATGTCGCTTTTCTTGGGTTCGACAATGCTGGGAAAACGCACCTTCAGTGCCTGCGACACCGCCGCCGCGTCATCCACGGACAAGGTCGTCTGCGTGACGTAGGCCAGGTTTTCAGCGTCGTTTACCTCCAGGCCCGCCACGTCGTCCACGGTTTCAACCAGGTACATGCCGCCTTGCGCCTGCCCCAGTGTGCCCTCGACTTCGGGATGGCCCTTGTGGCCGATCATGATGATCTCGCGGCCGGCGGCGCGCATGCGAGCCACTTCAATATGAACCTTGGTCACCAACGGGCAGGTGGCGTCAAACACCTGCAGCCCGCGCGACTCGGCTTCCGCCCGCACCGCCTTGGACACGCCGTGGGCCGAGAACACGACGATGGCGCCCGCGGGCGCGTCGTCCAGTTCATCGATGAAGATCGCGCCCTTGGCGCGCAAGTCTTCCACCACATAGCGGTTGTGGACGATCTCATGGCGCACGTAGATCGGGGCGCCATGCAGTTCGATCGCGCGCTCGACGATGTCGATCGCGCGGTCCACGCCGGCACAGAAGCCGCGCGGCTGGGCCAGCACGACTTCGGCGTCGGAGGCGGTAACGGCCTTGCTCATCAGAGAACTCCCAGCAGCGCCACGTCCAGTTGCAAGCGGACGCCCGCAAGCGGATGGTTGAAGTCGAACAGCGCCGACTCATCGTTGATTTCTTTCAGCACACCCGAATAGCGCCCGCCGTTGGGCGCGGTGAATTCCACCAGGTCGCCCGGTTCGAACGTCGCATCGGCGCCCGCGTGTTCGGCGAGCATCGCGCGCGTGACCCGTTGGATCAGCTCAGGATTGCGGTCGCCATAGGCGTCCGCCGGCTCCAGGGTGACACTGAACTTTTCGCCTTCGGCGTGACCGATCAGCGCGGCTTCCAGCCCAGGCGCCCACTGGCCGCTGCCCATTTGCAGCGTGCCGGGACGGCCGTCGAAAGTGTTGGTGAACACCGAATCCTTGCCAGGACCGGATGCAAGCGTGATTCGGTAATGCAGCGTCAGGTAGGAATCCTGACGGACAAAAACGTTCACTTCGTTAGAGGCGATGCTCAAGATCTGCCACCGTATGGATATTGGATAAACCCTGATTTTAGAGCCTCTTATGAAATTGTCTGTCCGGCTGGCAAAACATGAGCGCCCCCGCGAACGATTGTTGCGCCACGGCGCCGGGGCGCTCCAGGATGCGGAGCTGCTGGCGCTGGGCCTGCGCACCGGTATTCCCGGCCTTAACGTGGTGGATTTGTCCAACCGCTTGCTTGAACGCTTTTCCGGCCTGCGCGGCCTGCTGGGGGCCACACCCGAGGAGCTCATGAACGTCCCCGGGCTGGGCGCCGCTAAAGCCTGCACGCTTGCCGCCTTGCTGGAACTGGCCCGGCGGGCCATCGAAGAAGACATGACCCGTCCCCATTCCCTGCGCCACCCTGCCCAAGTGAAACAATATTGCATGACCGCGCTGGGCCATCGGCACGTGGAGCACTGCATAGCCCTCTACCTGGACAACCAGTTGCGGGTGATCGCCACCGGCGAACTGGCGCGCGGCACGCTGTCGCAGGCTTCTGTCTACCCGCGCGAGGTCGTGCGCGAAGCGCTGCGCCACCATGCCGCCGCGCTGATCGTCGCGCACAACCACCCTTCGGGCCTGGCCGAGCCCAGCGCGGCTGACCGCGGCTTCACGCAGCAATTGAAACAGGCGTTGGCGCTGGTGGACGTAAAACTGGTGGACCACCTGATCGTCGCGGGCGCGTCCGTCATCTCCATGGCCGAGCTGGGCGGTGTCTAGCCCCAAACCATCCCGCTGCGCGCCGCGCGGGGTGCCGGAATTCGTTAGACTACCGCCCGAAATTGCTTTAGGCTTTAACCTATTCCGACGCGGCCAGCCCCGCTTGGCCAAGGCCGATCAGCCCGCGCCGCTAGCCCGCCTTCGGCCAGACCCTTTCCGCCAGCCACGAAACGCCTTCTGATGAAACGCTTGTGGGACATTTCCCCGCCCGTCTCCACGGCGTCGCCCGTTTTTCCCGGCGACACGCCGTATCGCCAGCAATGGAAGTGGTCGCTTACGCCCGGCTGTCCGGTCAATGTCAGTGAGATCACGCTGTCGCCGCATATCGGCGCGCACGCGGATGCCCCGTTGCACTACCAGAACGGCGCGGCCGCCATCGGCGCGGTGTCGCTGGAACCCTTTCTTGGCCCCTGTCGCGTCATCCACGCGATTGATTGCGGCCCGCTCATCACCACGGACCACCTGGCCCACGCGGCCCTGAACCTGCCGCCGCGCGTGCTCGTGCGCACCGCCAAGCATGCGGCGCAAGATTGGTGGACCGACGATTTCTCGGCCTACGCGCCCCAAACGATCGAATGGCTGGCCGAACGCGGCGTCATGCTGATCGGCTTGGATACCGCCAGCATCGATCCCGCGTCCAGCAAGACCCTGGACAGCCACCACACGATCTTGCGGCACGACATGCGGGTACTGGAAAATCTGGTGCTTGATGACGTGCCCGAAGGCGATTACGAATTGATCGCCCTGCCGTTGGCGCTGGCCCAGGCCGATGCCAGCCCGGTTCGCGCCGTCTTGCGCGAACTGTAGGCTGGTCCGCTGGCCCTCGGGCGGGCGCCTTCAACCGGCCCCGCCCGCCTAGAAAGACGCACGATCATGAATATCACCCTTGATCACACCGTGGCGCTTGCCTGCGCCCGCACACGCTCGCCCGGATGGCGCGCGCTGCCCGCCTCGGCCCGCCGCGCCGCGCCCCCCTGCCACGGAGGCCAAGCATGAGCTGCCCGCACCGCCCCGAAGACATCGTCCACCAGGAAAAAGCGCAACTGGATTTCACGCGCGACATGACCTACGGCGATTACCTGCATCTGGATGAAGTACTGGGCGCGCAGCACCCGCTGTCGCCCGAGCACAACGAGATGCTCTTCATCATCCAGCATCAGACCAGCGAACTCTGGATGAAGCTGATGCTGCACGAACTGCGCGCGGCCATCGCCAATGTGGCGGCGGACCGGCTGCAACCCGCCTTCAAGATGCTGGCGCGCGTCAGCAAGATCATGGAGCAACTGGTACACGCCTGGGATGTGCTTGCCACCATGACGCCGCCCGAATATTCGGCGCTGCGCCCGTACCTGGCGCGTTCCAGCGGGTTCCAGAGCTACCAGTACCGCCAGATCGAATTCCTGCTGGGCAACAAGAACGCGGCCATGCTGAAACCGCACGCGCATCGCGAAGACCTGCTGGCCCAGGTGCGCAGCGCCTACGACGCGCCCTCGCTGTACGACGAATCGCTGCGGCTGCTGGCACGGCACGGCGTGGACGTGCCCGCCGACCGGCTTGAGCGCGACTGGACGCAGCCGTATGTTTCGTCGGAAGGCGTCGAAGCCGCCTGGCTGACCGTCTACCGCGACACCGACCGCTACTGGGACTTGTATCAACTGGGCGAAAAGCTGACCGATCTGGAAGATGCCTTTCGTTTGTGGCGATTCCGCCACGTGACGACCGTGGAACGGGTCATCGGCTTCAAGCGCGGCACCGGCGGCACGTCTGGCGTGGACTACCTGCGTCGGATGCTTGATGTGGTGCTGTTCCCGGAAATCTGGAAACTGCGAACAGAACTTTGAGTCTGCCCCCAATTTTCAGCCGGGCGGCGCGCTGGCGTTTCGACCGTTTTACGCTGGCGCCTCAGGAAAAACCCGTGCTAGAATTTGGGGTTACTTTTTGGATACGTGGCTGGAATCCTTGCGTGGGCGTTCTGTTGTGCATGGCATAAGTGCGTGACATAACTGAACGTTGAACGGCATAGCGCGTCCTGGCTGGCGACCCTACAACTTGAAAAAGACTCTTTGACGAGTCCTAGGATAAGCACCATGAAAGAAGGCATTCACCCCGAATACCGCGAAGTCGTTTTCGCCGATCTGCAAACGGGCAACAAGTTCATCACTCGTTCGACCGTGCACACGCGCGAAACCGTTGAAATCGACGGCAAGACGTACCCGCTCTTCAAGTGCGACGTGACCTCCGAATCGCACCCGTTCTACACGGGCGCCCAAACGCGTATCGTCGAAACCGGCCGTGTGGAAAAGTTCCGCGCTCGCTTCGCCCGTACGGCCGGCACCGTCAAGTCCGCTTCCTGATCCTGTTGCTCCTGCGGGAGTCACAGCAAAAAGGCAGCCTTCGGGCTGCTTTTTTTTCCCCCCTAGCCGGCTTTTTACCGGTTGGGGGCTGGCGCAACCAGATCACTCGGTTACATTAACGCCCGTGTCCCCACTTTCTTTTTCCACTCCCGCCCGGCTCACTTCCGTGGCGACCGCAAAGCTCCCCAGACTGATTCTGCTGGGCTTGGCCCTGGCCTATATCGTGGCCGGCCTGTTCATGCGCGACCCGTGGAAAACAGACGATGCGGTTGGCCTAGCGACGATGATCACGGCGATCCGCGAAGGCGGCATAACCTGGTTGCTGCCTCAGGTGGGCCTGCTGGCCCACGCCGAGGAAGGCCCGCTGGTCACCTGGGTGGGCGCCATCTGCATCTGGCTGTTCGGCCCGTTCATCGGCGACATCACCGCCGGCCGCCTGCCCAATCTGCTGTGGTTCGGCATTACCGCCGCAAGCGTCTGGTACGGCACGTACCTGCTGGGTCGCCGCAGCGAAGCGCAACCATTGGCCCTGCCCTTCGGCGGCGAGCCCGAGCCGCGTGACTACGGACGCATGCTGGCCGACGCCGCCCTGCTGCTGTTGCTGGCCACGGTCGGCATCCTGCAACGCACCCATGAAACCACGGTCGTGCCCGCCATCATGGCCTGCCAGGCGCTGGCCTTCTACTCGTTGGCGCGCAGTGTCGACCGGCCCTTCACCGGCACCACCACCCTGGGTATCGCGCTGGCCGCCAGCTTCCTGACGCGCGGCTGGGTGGGCGCCACGCCCATCATGATCGGCGCGCTGCTGGCCTTCTACCCGCGCAGCCAATTGTGGAAGTGCAAACGCTGGCTGCCGTGGGCGGCGCTGGTTACTGTCGCGCTGATCCTGGCCTGGTGGATCCCGGCCAGCGAAAGCAGCCAGTATTGGATCCGCAACTGGAAGACGTGGAACCTGTCGTCCTTCGCCGTGCCATCCTGGCACGACGTGGGCCGTACCCTGCGCGATCTTCCCTGGTATCTGTGGCCGACCTGGCCGCTGGCCCTGCTGGCCGCGTGGCGTTGGCGCGACTGGATCTACGCGCCGCACATCTGGCTGCCGCTGATGCTGCTGGTTTGCGCGGCCGCGGTGCTGTTTGGCCTGGAAGAAGCCACCGATTCCGAATATGTGTTGCTGGCGGTGCCGTGCGCGGTGCTGGGCGCGTTCTCGTTGCCGACCCTGCGCCGTGGCGTCGTCAACACGCTGGATTGGTTTGCCGTCATGTGCTTTTCGCTGACGGCCGCGACCGCCTGGCTGGGCTGGGTGGCGCTGCACTTCCACTGGCCGGCTCAGATCTCCCGCAACATCGCCCGCCAGACGACCGGCTACGAGCCCGTCATCTCGTGGGGCGCCTTTACCCTGGCGGTGATCTTCACCGTGGCGTGGATCGCACTGGTGGTGTGGCGCCTGCGCGTGCGGCCGCAAGCCCTGTGGCGCGGCACCGTGCTGTCCGCCGGCGGATTGACCGTGACGTGGATCCTGCTGGTGCTGCTGTGGCAACCCGCCGTGGACTACGCGCGCAGCTATCGCACCGTGTCGGGCCAACTGGCCCAGGCGCTGGCGCAACACACTCGGCCCGGCGAATGCGTGCGCGGCTTGAGCCTGGGCAGCGGCCAACGCGCCTCGTTCCTGATCTTCAATAACCTGAGCTTCACGTTCGACGCGAAGTGCACGCTGATCCTTCAACAGACCAACAACCAGAGCCTGCGCGACAACACCGCCGCCTATAGCGATGGCGCAGACGTGCTGTGGCAAGGCGGCCGTCGCGCCGACCGCCAGGAAGTGTTCCGACTACTGCGAGTCGGCCCCAACCGATGACCCCCGCAAACGCGGCGCCGATATCTTTCGGCGCCACCCTGCGCGGCATCGCCAAGCAGGCCTGGCCAGTGCTGATCAGCCAGTGGGCCGGTATTTCGTTCGGCGTGCTGGACACCGCCATGACGGGACACTCCAGCGCCAGCGACCTAGCCGCGATGGCCCTGTCCGCATCCATCTACATCACCGTTTTCGTGGGCCTGATGGGCGTGGTTCACGCGCTGATCCCGATCCTGGCCCAGCATTACGGCGCCGGCAACAACGACGAAGTCGGCCGCAGTTGGGGCCAAGGCGTCTGGCTGGCGCTGGGCCTGTCCATGGTGGGCGCGGTGCTGATGCTGTTTCCGGACGTGTGGCTGTCGATGTCGGGCGATGTGGCCCCTGGCGTGCGCGAACGGATCGGGTCGTATCTGCAGGCGCTGGTGCTGGCGCTACCGGCCGCACTGGTCTTTCGCACCATCTACGCGCTGGGCACTTCGGTATCGCGCCCAAAGCTCGTCATGGCGATCAACCTGTCGGCCATCGCCTTCAAGGCATTCTTCAACTGGCTGCTTATTTACGGCAACCTGGGCCTGCCCGCCATGGGCGCCACCGGCGCAGGGCTGGCGACCGCGATCGTCTCGTGGATGAGCCTGGGGCTGGGCCTCTGGGTCATCACGCATGACCGCTTCTACCGGCGCTTCAATCTGCGCATCGGCAAGCCCGATTGGAAGACGCTGAAAGAGTTGCTGCGCCTGGGCGTACCGATGGGCGGTTCGTACCTGGTGGAAGTGTCGGCCTTTACCTTCATGGCCCTGCTGGTGGCGCGTGAAGGCACGTATGTGACCGGCGGGCACCAGATCATGTCGAACCTGGCCGCCCTGTGCTACATGATGCCCATGGCGCTGGGCGTGGCTACCGCCGCGCTGACCGCACAGGCCATTGGCGCCGGCAATCTGGCGCACGCGCACCGCACCGGCATGGCCGGGCTGGCGCTGGGCCTGATCGGCGCGCTGCTGACCTCCGCCGTACTACTGGTGGGCCGCCCGCTGATCCTGGCCGCGTACACGGACGACATCGGCGTGGCCGCCGTGGCGACGACGCTGCTAGCCGTGTTGCCGCTGTTTCACCTGTTCGATTCCATGCAGTGCATCAACTCTTACCTGCTGCGCGCGTACAAGGTGGCCGTGGTTCCACTGCTATTGCAGGTGGTGGCGCTGGCGGGCGTGGGTCTGGTCGGCGGCTGGTGGTTCGGTTTCGGCCCGGGCCGTGGCGGCCTGGACGGTATCCGCAACGTGCTCTTGCCCGGCTCACCCGAAGGCGCCGGCAGCATGTGGCTGATGGCGATGGTGGGCCTGGCGCTGTCCGCCATCCTGCTGCACATCTGGTACCGGCGCATCGTGCGGACCTTGGCAAGATAAAAAAGCAGCCAAGCGGCTGCTTTTTTATTGCACCGGACACGACGGCGTCAGACCACCTTCGGACGCTTGTCGATCACGCGACGCGCCTTGCCCGTCAGCGTGCGTTCAACATGGCCCGCGTCCGACACCTGGATGCGCGCGCTGACGCCGATGTGCGTCTTCACGGCATGCTGCAATTGCTTGCCCAGGTTATTGCGCTCGGCATCGGACAGACCCGAGAACTCCGCGCGCACTTCCGTCAGGATCTCAAGCTCGTCCATATTGCCGGTGCGCGACAGCACCAACTGGTAGTGCGGCGCCAGTTGCGCAATCTTCAGCACCAGCTCTTCCACTTGCGTCGGGAACATGTTCACGCCCCGCACAATCAGCATGTCGTCGCTGCGGCCGGTGATTTTGCCGATGCGGCGCATGCTGCGCGCGGTAGCCGGCAACAGGCGGGTCAGGTCGCGCGTGCGGTAGCGAATGATGGGCATCGCTTCCTTGGTCAACGACGTGAACACCAATTCGCCCGGCTCGCCGTCGGCCACGGGCTCGCCGGTGTCGGGGTTGATGATCTCGGCGTAGAAGTGGTCTTCCCAGACGACGGGGCCGTCCTTCGTTTCCACGCATTCGCTGGCCACGCCCGGCCCCATCACTTCCGACAAGCCATAGATGTCGACCGCATCGATGCCCGCCTCGGCCTCGATGTCGGCACGCATCTGCCCCGTCCACGGCTCGGCGCCAAAGATGCCGATACGCAGCGAGCTTTGACGCGGATCAATGCCTTGGCGACGCTGTTCTTCGAGAATATTGCAGAAATAGGAAGGCGTGACCATGATGATGTCCGGACGGAAATCATTGATCAGCTGCACCTGCTTTTCAGTTTGCCCGCCCGACATCGGGATGACCGTGCAACCCAGGCGCTCGGCGCCGTAATGCGCACCCAGGCCGCCCGTGAAGAGGCCATAGCCGTAGGCGATGTGTACCGTGTCGCCGGGCTTGCCGCCGGCCGCGCGGATCGAGCGCGCCACCAGGTTGGCCCAGTTGTCCAGGTCGCCCTTGGTGTAGCCCACCACCGTCGGCTTGCCGGTCGTGCCGCTGGACGCATGGATGCGCGAAATGCGCTCGCGCGGCACCGCGAACATGCCGAACGGATAGTTGTCGCGCAGTTCCTTCTTGGTCGTGAAAGGAAACTTTGAAATATCGGACAACTGCTTCAGGTCATCGGGGTGCACACCCGCTTCGTCGAACGCTTTCTTGTAGTGCGGGACGTTGTCGTACGCATGCTTGAGCGACCACTTCAGGCGCTCAAGCTGCAGCGCGCGCAGTTCATCCTCGCTGGCATGCTCGATGGGGTCCAGCCCCGGCTTGCTCATGGTGTTGGACATGGTTATCTCTCTCCTGAAATTCTTTCTACACCGGTGTGGACGGCGCGCGGGGTTCTCGGTCCGCGCTGCTGCCGCCATGCCGTTGGCCTTGGCTTTGGTTGGATGACGACGTTTCTATTGGCGTTGGAGTGTCATCCTCAGCCTTCGGCGGGAACCCCCACGATCTGGCCCTTGATGCGATAGGACCGCCCACGGAACAGGGCGACGTTGCGGCCGTCCTGGTTAGTGACGGTGACGTCATACACGCCCGTGCGGCCGGCCAGCGAGCGCTCTTGCGCCACCGCGGTCAACAGGTCGCCTTCGAAGCCCGGCGCCAGGTAATCGATGGTGCAGCCCGAAGCCACGGTGCTGACATTGCGGGAATTGCAAGAGAACGCGAACGCGCTGTCGGCCAGCGCGAAGATGAAGCCGCCGTGGCAGGTCTTGTGACCGTTCAGCATGTCGGCGCGCACGCGCATCGTCAGCCGCGCATAGCCCGGCGCCATTTCCTCGACCTTCATGTCCAAGCCTTGCGAGGCCGCATCACCCGCGTACATCACGGTGCCAACGGCCTGCGCGAGTTCCTGCGGATCGCTCGGCGCTTCAACGGGGGGAACGTGTACGCTCATCATTGCCCCTTGAATTGCGGTTCGCGCTTGCCCAGGAAGGCGGCCACGCCTTCCGCGTAGTCAGCGCTGCGACCCAGCTCACGCATCATGTCGCGTTCCAGATCCAATTGCGTCGACAGGTCATTGCCCAGGCTGGCCTGCATGGCCTGCTTGGTGAACGCCAGGCCCTTGGTGGGCGCCGTGGAGAAGTGCTGCGCCAGGCGTTCCAGTGTTGCGTCGAACTCTTCATCCGCCACGCATTGCCAGATCAGGCCCCATTCCTCGGCCTGCTTGGCGCTGAGCTTGTCGCCCAGCATGGCCAGGCCCATGGCGCGCGCGCGGCCCACCAGGCGCGGCAGCGCGAACGTACCACCCGTGTCGGGAATCAAGCCCAGGCGGCAGAACGACTGAATGAAATTGGCCGATGCCTTGGCAATGACGATGTCACCCGCGAACGCCAGGTTGGCGCCCGCCCCGGCCGCCACGCCGTTCACGCCCACCACAACGGGCATGGGCAAGGCGTTCAGGCGGCGTACCAACGGCGCGTAGAACTTGTCGACGGTTTCGCCCAGATCGGGCGGCGTGCCGTCTTCGGCGGGCTTGCGCTCGCTTAAGTCCTGGCCCGCACAAAAGCCACGGCCCGCGCCGGTCAGCACCAGCACGCGCGCGCCTTCGGTTTCCACGCGCGCCAGCGCGTCGGCCACTTCGGCGTGCATGTTGGCCGTGAAGCTGTTCAGCTTGTCGGGGCGGTTCAGCGTCAGGCGGGCGATGCCGCCCGACAGGTCGAATTGAATATCCTGGTAGCTCATAAGCGTCGCCCTGCTTAGACGTGACGGCGGGTTTGCACCACGCGGAAGCGGTTCGACACGAAGGCCGTGTCGGACAGCGCAGCATTGGCGGCCGGGTTGGCGCCGGTGCCGTGGAAGTCGCTGAATGCCGCGGTCTGGTTGACGAACACCGCGCCCGTCAGGTTCAACGACAGCGACACGCCGGACACTTCAGCCGCGTCCTGCACCTGGTCAGCCACTTGCGGGTCGGTCGTGTAGGCCGACAAGGACAAGGCGCCGTGCTGGATGACGCTGTCGCGCGCCAACTGGACGCTGTGCGCGGTGGAATCCGTGGCCACCACGAAGGCGATCGGGCCAAACCATTCCTGGCTGATGGCCGCGTTGCCCGCTTCCGTGCGCAGCAGCAACGGCGTGCGCACACGCGCGTTTTCAAACTGCGGATGCGTCAGCGTCTTGCTGTCGGCCACTACCGGCAGGCCCAACGCGCGGGCCTTTTCGATGCGTTCAACGATGCCGTCGTTCTGGATGGCGCCGGTCAGTTCGACTGCGCGGGCGGCGTCCGCGCCCAGCTTCTCCAGCGCCACGCCCAAGGCGGCGGCAACGTCATCAAAGCTGACGCGGCCTTCCGGCGTGTTGATGCCGTCGCGCGGCACGTAGATATTTTGCGGCGCCGTGCACATCTGGCCCGAGTACAAGGCCAGCGAAAACGCCAGGTTGCGCGCCACGCCCTTCAAGTCGTCGGTGGAATCGATGATGACCTGGTTGACGCCGGCCTTCTCGGTGTAGACCAGTGCCTGGCGAGCATTGTTTTCCAGCCAGTCGCCGTTGGCGGTGCTGCCGGTGAAGTCCACGATCTTGACGGCCGGATCCAGCGCCAGCTTCTGCGCCGTATCGTCGCCCGCTTCGTGCGCGGCCAGCAGGACCACATCAGGGTCGAAGCCCGCTTCTTGCAGCACTTCGCGCGCGACCTTCACGGTGATGGCCAGCGGCAGGATCGCGCCCGGGTGCGGCTTGACGATGACGGTGTTGCCGGTGGCCAGGCTGGCGAACATGCCGGGGTAGCCGTTCCAGGTGGGGAAGGTCGAGCAGCCGATCACCAGCGCCACGCCACGCGGCACCACGGTGAACTGCTTTTCCATGCGGATCGGGTCATTCTTGCCTTGCGGCTTTTCCCAGATCGCCACGCCCGGAATGCGCGACATTTCCTGCCAGGCGTAGGTCACGGCCTCAAAGCCACGGTCTTGCGCGTGCGGGCCACCGGCCTGGAAGGCCATCATGAAACCCTGGCCGGTGGTGTGCTGCACGGCGTAGGCAATTTCAAAACTGAGCTTGTTCAGGCGCGCCAGGATTTCCAGCGACACGCCCACCCAGGCTTGCGGGCCGGCGCGGCGCCAATCTTCCAGCGCGCGCTTGGAGGCGCTGATCAGCTTGTCGACCGGCACGTGCGGGTACGTAATGCCCAGGTCAAAGCCATACGGCGATTTTTCGCCGCCCACGGTGCCGTCGGCATCATGCAGGTTCAACGGAAACGGCTTGCCCTTCAAGGCCTCGAAGGCGGCGCGGCCGTCGTCATTGGCCGTTTCGCCATAGTTGCGCGGGCTGGGCGATTCAGCAAACGGGCTCCAGTAGCCACGCAACGCGGCTGCCGCCAGGGATTGTTCCAGCACGGGCTGGTGACGTTCGAAGAATTTTTGGGACACGCTTGTCTCTCCAATGAATTAGGGGTGTCTGACTGGCACAGGCCGCGTCAGGTTTCCTGGTCGAAGTCGATAACCAGGCGGTCGCTGACCGGAAAGCTCTGGCAACTCAATACAAAACCGCGCGCCACTTCGTAGTCTTCCAGGGCGAAGTTGGCATCCATGTCGACCTCGCCTTCGATGACCTTGCAACGGCAGGTGGAACACACGCCACCCTTGCACGAGTACGGCAGCTCGATGCCCTGCGCCAGCGCCGAGTCCAGCACGCTGTCTTTATTCTTATCAATCACGAACATGCGGCTGTGGCCGTCCTGCACCACGGTCACTTCGCACTGGCCCTTGCCCGGCGCCTGCGGCGCGTCGTGGCCGGTGCGCAGCGCGCGGGGCCCCTTGGGCGCGCCGAAGAGCTCGAACTTGATGTTCGCCTTCGGAATGCCACGGGCTTGCAGCCGCTCGACCACGCTTTCGGTCATGGTCTGCGGACCACAGACAAAAGCGTAATCGATGTCTTCGGGGCTCATCCAGGCCGACATCAGTTGGTCGACCTTGTCGCCGTCCAGGCGGCCGTTGAACAGTTCGATGTCTTGCGTCTCGCGGCTCATGACGTAGACCAGCGAGAAGCGCTCCATGTACAGGTTCTTCAGGTCTTCAATTTCTTCGCGGAACAGCACGGCCGACGATGCGCGGTTGCCAAAGAACAGCGTGAACTTGCTGCGCGGTTCGGTCGACAGCGCGGTCTTCACCAGCGAGAACACCGGCGTGATGCCGCTGCCCACCGCGAAGGCCACGTAATGGCGCTGATTCTCGGGCGAGAAATCCACGGTGAAGTTGCCGGCAGGCGCCATCACTTCCAGCGTCTGGCCCGGTTGCAGTTCGTGGTTGGCCCAACTGGAGAACGCGCCTTCGTCGACCTTCTTGATAGCCACGCGCAGCAGCTTGTCGTGCGGGGCGGAACAGATCGAGTACGAGCGGCGCAGCTCTTCGCCATTCAGTTGCGTGCGCAGGGTCAGGTACTGCCCCGGCAGGAAGGCGAACTCGTCGGTCAGCGTGTCGGGCAGGTCAAAGGTGACGACCACGGCATCGCGCGTATTGCGCGCCACCGAGGCCACCTTCAAGGAATGAAATTGGGTGCTCATCTTGAAACCGCTCTCAGTGAGTCTTGAAATAATCGAAGGGTTCGCGGCAAGACACGCAGCGATATAGCGCCTTGCACGACGTGGACCCGAAGTTGCTGACCATCCGCGTGTCGCGCGAGCCGCAGCGCGGGCACGCGATGGCGGGCGCGGCGGCGCGGCGGCTGATGCCCGAGATGTCGATGGCGCGTTCGGCGGGCGCGGCGATGCCGTAGCCCTTGAGGGCTTCGCGGCCCTTTTCGCTCATCCAGTCGGTTGTCCAGGCGGGTGCCAGGCGGGTGTCGACACGGACCTCGTCGATACCGTGGCGCGCCAGCGTCTGCTGGATGTCCTGCGTGATCTCGCGCATGGCCGGGCAGCCGGAGTACGTGGGCGTGATGACGACGACGCAGGTGTCGCCGTCCCAGGTCACGTCACGCACCACGCCCAGGTCCACCACGGACAGCACGGGGATCTCCGGATCGGGAACCTCTTGCAGCCAGGCGTAGACCTGGTCGGCGGAAATGGGCGCCAGCGCGTTCACCACGTGGCTCCCGGATAGGCGCGCGGCAGGTACTGCATTTCGGCCAGCACGTAGCCCAGTTCTTCGGTGTGCCTGCCCTGGCGGCCGCCACGATAGGCCAGATGGTTGGCGGCGGTTTCATCGGGCACGGTCAGCGTGGCTTCTTCCAATACTTCGCGCACGTGGGCCAGCCACGGTGCGCGCAAGGCGGAAAGCTCACAGCCGATGCCGCGCGCGGCCACGTCCTGGTCCACGGCGTCGTCGGCGAACAGTTCGCCGGTGAAGCGCCAGGCGTCGTCGATGGCGGCCTGCATCTTGGCGTGACTTTCGTCGGTGCCGTCACCCAGGCGCACCACCATGTCCGACGAGCGGCGCACGTGGTAGGTGACTTCCTTGATGGACTTGGCGGCGATGGCGGCGACACGTTCGTCGCTGGACTGTTCCAGGCGCTGCAACAGGAAGTAGTGCCACACGTCAAACAGGAACTGGCGCGCCATGGTGTCGGCGTAGTTGCCGTTGGCGCGCTCAACCAGCAGCACGTTGTGGAATTGATGGGCGTCGCGGTGATAGGCCAGCGCGTCTTCATCGCGACCGGCGCCTTCGACTTCACCCGCCAGCGTCAGCCACATGCGGGCCTGGCCCAGCAGGTCCAGCGCGGTATTGGTCAGCGCCAGGTCTTCTTCCAGGATGGGGCCGTGGCCGGTCCACGCGCCCAGGCGCTGCGACAGGATGAGCGACGAATCGCCCAGACGCAGCAGGTATTCAAACAAAGTCTTGTCCATGTCTGCCCGCCGCCTTACATGTGCTTGATTTCGTCGGGCATCGGGAAAAACGTGGGATGCCGGTAGACCTTGCTGTTGGCCGGTTCAAACAAGGGTTCCTTGTCGCCGGGGCTGCTGGCCGAGATATCCGAGGCGCGCACGACCCAGATGCTCAGGCCTTCGTTGCGGCGCGTGTAGACGTCGCGAGCGTGGTTGATCGCCATTTCGGCGTCCGAGGCGTGCAGGCTGCCGACGTGCTTATGGGCCAGGCCGTGCTGGCTGCGGATGAACACTTCCCACAAAGGCCAGTCTTTGCTCATGATGAATATCCTTGAAATGCCGGGCGCGCGCGGCGCGCTCCGGACGGCAATGATGAGGTGATGTTGGGTGGAATAGAGGAACGCAGGCGCGCTTGGGCCGGTTAAAGCAGTTCAAGCGCTTCGCTTCAAGCGGCCTTGCGCTGCGCCTTCTTGTCCGCGTAGGCAACCAGCGCATCGCGCACCCAGGCGCCGTCTTCGTGCGCCTTGACGCGGGCGGCCAGACGTTCGCGGTTGCACGGGCCATTGCCCTTGAGCACGGCGTAGAACTCGCTCCAGTCGATCTCGCCGAAGTCATAATGGCCGCGTTCGGCGTTCCACTTGAGGTCGGGATCCGGCACGGTCAGGCCCAGGTATTCGGCCTGCGGCACGGTCTGGTCCACCATCTTCTGGCGCAGTTCGTCGTTGGAGAAGAGCTTGATCTTCCAGGCCATCGATTGCGCGCTGTTGGGCGAATCGGCGTCGGACGGGCCGAACATCATCAGGGCGGGCCACCACCAGCGGTTCAGCGAATCTTGCACCATCGCCTTTTGCTCGGGCGTGCCGTGCAGGCACATCTGCATCAGCAGGTCGTACCCCTGACGCTGGTGGAAGGATTCTTCCTTACAGACGCGCACCATGGCGCGCGCGTAGGGGCCGTATGAGCAGCGGCACAGCGGGATCTGGTTGATGATGGCCGAGCCATCGACCAGCCAGCCGATCATGCCGATATCGGCCCAGCTCAGGGTGGGGTAATTGAAGATGCTGGAGTACTTGGCGCGGCCTGCGTGCAGGTCGTCGATCAGCTCATCGCGCGATACGCCCAGCGTCTCGGCGGCGCTGTACAGGTACAGCCCGTGGCCGGCCTCGTCCTGCACCTTGGCCAGCAGGATCGCCTTGCGCTTGAGGGACGGAGCGCGCGTGATCCAGTTGCCTTCCGGCAGCATGCCGACAATTTCCGAATGCGCGTGCTGCGAGATCTGGCGCACCAGCGTCTTGCGATAGGCATCGGGCATCCAGTCCTTGGCCTCGATGCGCACGCCATTGTCTATGCGGCGCTGAAACGTCTGTTCGGGGCCTTCAAGCTGGTCCGCGGTCTTGACCTGCTTGACGCCGGTTTCGACGAGTTGAGCGTACATGTTTGTCTCCTTGAGACGGTTTGCGAAAACGCAAGGCAAACGTTCCACAGCGCCGTCATGTCATAGGCGGATTATTTAATACAAAAAAACCATTGTCAAACGCAAAGCTGTATCACATTGGATTTATGTATCATATTGCGGATCCCGATATCGGCCGCATTTGGCCCACCCTATGGCAAACCCTACGTCGCCTTTGGACCGTTTCCTGTCCCGCTTGTTGAAAAGCGACCCCCCTCGCGCCAAATCCCTCTGCGTCAGCTTGCTGGGGGACGCGCTCGCGCCTCACGGCGGCGCCATCTGGCTTGGCGACCTGATCGAACTGCTGGCCCCGCTGGGCATCAACGAACGCCTCCTGCGCACCAGTGTCTTCCGGCTGGTGGCGCAGAATTGGCTGCAATCGGAACGGCATGGCCGGCGCAGCCTGTACCTGATTTCAGAACAGGGGCAGCGACATACCGCGCATGCCTCGCAGCGCATTTACGAAGGCGCGACGCAGGACTGGAACGGCGAATGGACGCTGGTGGCGTTGCCGCGCACCGGCAACGGGCTGGCCGAACGCGCCGAGCTGCGCCGGGAACTGGTCTGGGAAGGGTTCGGCATGATCGCGCCGGGCTTGTTCGCGCATCCGCACACCGAGGCGAGCGCCGCGCACGACATCCTGGAAAAACTGGGCATTCCGGACCGGGCGTTGGTGCTGTCCGCCCGTGACCTGGCCGGCGCGGGCGGCTTGCCCATCGCCAGCCTGGCCTCGCAGTGCTGGAACCTGGACGACGTGGCCGAGCAGTACCGCCAGTTCTCGCGTAATTTCGGCCCGTTGGAAAAGCTGCTGGAAGAAACGCCGCCGCCCGCCGACGCCTTTGTCGTGCGGGTCATGCTGCTGCACCACTGGCGCCGGATCGTGCTGCACGACCCGCAACTACCTGGGCCGATGCTGCCGGCCAATTGGCCGGGCCACGCCGCCCGCGCCCTATGCGGGCGCATCTACTGGAAGGTGTTCGATGCGTCGGAAACGCACCTGAACGCGCGCGCCGGGCAAGACAACGAGCGTTACACGCCGCTGACGGCTGAGGTTGAATCCCGCTTCGGAGGGCGGCCGGCCTGAGGGGCGGCGCGCCTTCAGGGCGCGTGGCCTCGGCAAGGGTACGTCGGGGTAATCCGCCTAGCCGGCAGCGTCACCGGGCGGCATCGACACCCCCAGGGTGTCCACATGGCATTCGCCCGCGGCGTCGCGACCGGCACCGGGGCGAGTCAAACCCCGCGCGGTAGCGATAAAAGACAGCGTCCAGGTGGCCTGGACAGGCCGGCCCAGCGCCGCGCCGGTATCAGCGTCGATGCCGCTGGGCACA
This sequence comes from Achromobacter sp. JUb104, assembly GCF_024806975.1. Classification (NCBI taxonomy): domain Bacteria; kingdom Pseudomonadati; phylum Pseudomonadota; class Betaproteobacteria; order Burkholderiales; family Alcaligenaceae; genus Achromobacter; species Achromobacter sp. JUb104. The sequence continues at coordinate 258,151 of NZ_JANUEY010000003.1, forward strand.
TCCAGCGCCAACACGGGCACCCGCCACGCATTGATCGTATCGACCAACTGCTGCCACGAGGAATCCAAGGGACGATTCAGCCCGATGCCGAACAGGCCGTCGATAAGCAGATCAGGAGGCGTGGTGGGAAGCGACGCCAGCGTGCGACCGCCGACGGCAAGCCAGCCCGCCCAGGCGCGCGCCGCATCGGCGGGTAATTTTTCGGGGCCAGACGGCAACACCACCTGAACGCGCAGGCCCAACGCCAGCAGGCGTGTCGCGGCTTCCAGGGCATCCCCACCGTTATTGCCAGGACCGGCCACGGCCAGGACGGAGCCGCCAGGCCCCACCCGTTCGGCGGCAAATGCCGCGGCCGCCGCGCCGGCCCTTGGCATGAGTGACGCGCCCTCTGCCAACGCCAACTGCTCGGCGCGGCGAATCTGAGCAACGGTATGACTGGGCATGGCGCGAAAAGAGTAAGGTCCTACCGCGCGGCGGGCTGATTGCCGGACGAGCCCGGCACTAGCCGCCTGCTTACACTTTCAGGAAGTGTTCGCGGTAGTACTTGAGTTCGTCGATGGATTCGTAGATGTCGGCCAGCGCTTCGTGGCGGCTCTTTTTCTCGAAGCCCTTGTACACGGCCGGCGCCCAGCGGCGCGCCAGTTCCTTCAGCGTGCTGACGTCCAGATTGCGGTAATGGAAGAACTGTTCCAGGCGCGGCATGTAAGCAAACATGAAGCGTCGGTCCTGGCTGATGGTGTTGCCGCAAAGCGGCGATTTTCCCGCCGGCACATGCTGCGCCAAAAACGCCAACAGCGTATCCTCTGCCTGCGCCTCGGACACAGTCGACGCGCGAACCTTGTCGATCAAGCCGCTCTTGCCGTGGGTGGATTTGTTCCAGTTATCCATGGCATCCAGCAGGCTGTCGGGCTGGTGGACGACCAGAACCGGGCCTTCGGCCACTACCGTCAGGTCGGGTTCGGTGACCACGACGGCAACCTCGATGATGCGTTCTTTCTCGGGATCCAGCCCGGTCATTTCCATGTCGAGCCAGACCAGGCGATTTTCGTTCACAGCCATATAATTTGCCTATAAAACACGCGATTTTCGCACATCCCTATTGAGCCATCCGCTTCGCCCATGTTCACACTGCTGTTCGTTGCTTTCCTGCTTGCCGATATCGCGGTGCGCCTGTGGCTGGCCAGCCGCCAGATCCGCCACGTCGCGCGCAACCGCGATCAGGTGCCCGCCGAATTCTCGCCCCGCATCGGGTTGACCAGCCATCAGCGCGCCGCTGACTACACCGTTGCGCGCGTCAAGCTGGGCATGCTGGAACGCACCTACGACGCGATTCTGCTGGTGTGCCTGACGCTGATGGGCGGCTTGCAATTCATAGACCTGATGGTGGGCCAGCTTACCAGCAATGACTTTTTGCGCCAGATGCTTTTGCTGGTGGTGGTGGCGCTGGTGCTGGGTCTGCTGGGCCTGCCGTTCACGCTATGGCGGCAGTTCAAACTGGAAGCGCGCTTCGGCTTCAACCGCATGACGCCAGAACTGTTCATCGCGGACACCGCCAAGGGTTTGCTGGTGGCGGCCGTGCTGGGCCTGCCGCTGGCCGCCGCCGTGCTGTGGCTGATGGGCAGCGCGGGCGCCTACTGGTGGGTGTGGGCCTGGGCGCTGTGGACCGTATTCAACCTGGCGCTGCTGATCGTCTACCCGATGTTCATCGCCCCGCTCTTCAATAAATTCACGCCGCTGTCCGACCCGGAACTGGCCGGCCGCATCCAACGCCTGGCGCAGCGCTGCGGCTTTGCGTTGAATGGCCTGTTCGTGATGGACGGCTCGCGCCGCTCCGCGCACGGCAATGCTTATTTCACCGGCTTCGGGCGCTCGCGCCGCATTGTGTTCTTCGACACCCTGCTTGCCCGCCTGAACGGCGATGAAATCGAAGCCGTGCTGGCGCACGAATTGGGCCACTTCGCCAAGCGCCACATCATCAAGCGCGTGCTCTTCAGCTTCGGCGCCGCGCTGGCTTTCTTCGCCATCCTGGGCTGGGTGTCCCAGCAACCCTGGTTCTATGTGGACCTAGGCGTGATGCCCCAACTGGGCGGCCGCAACGACGCCATGGCGCTGTTGCTGTTCTTCCTGGTCATTCCCGTTTTTACTTTCATGTTCACGCCGTTGGCCAGTTGGTACTCCCGTCGCGACGAATTCGAGGCGGACCGCTATGCGGCCGAGCAGAGTTCGCCGGCGCATTTGGTGTCCGCTCTGGTCAAACTCTATGACGACAACGCTGCTACGCTGACTCCCGACCCTGTGCATTCCGCCTTCTACGACAGCCATCCCCCCGCCGCCGAGCGCATCCGCCACCTGATGGCGACTGCCGCATGAGCAACACCCGCAATTCCAGGAACGGCGCCACGGCCCCGCCATCCGAAGCCGTAGGCGACCAGATCGACGGCCGCATCATCGCCGCGCACGGGCGCCACTACACGGTGGAGCTTGCCGATGGTTCCCTGCGCAAGTGCTTTCCGCGCGGCAAGAAAGCCGGCGCTGCCGTTGGCGACCGCGTGCGCATCGCCCCGCAAGGCAAGGATGAAGGCGCCATTGACGCCATCCTGCCGCGCAGCAACCTGCTGTATCGGTCAGACGAAATGCGCTCCAAGCAGTTCGCCTCGAACGTCGACCAGTTGTTGATCGTGATCGCGGTGCAACCGACGTTCTCGGACGACTTGACCGGGCGCGCCCTGGCTGGCGCCTGGAGCGCCGGCATTTCGCCGCTGATCGTCTTGAACAAGACCGACCTGACGGAAGAACTGCCGGCCGCGCGCGCGCGTCTGGCGCCGATCGCCGCGCTGGGCGTGCCGGTGGTCGAACTCAGCGCGCTGGAACCAGAGAAGGTGCATACCTTGCTGGCCCCGCGCCTGGCCGGCCGCACCAACCTGCTGCTGGGCCAAAGCGGCATGGGCAAGTCCACCCTGCTCAATGCCCTGATACCCGACGCTCGCGCCGCCACGCGCGAACACTCCACCGCGCTGGACATGGGCAAGCACACCACGACCAGCACGCGGCTCTACCATTTGCCCGACCCGGGCGGCGATCTGATCGATTCGCCGGGGTTCCAGGCATTTGGCTTGCAGCACCTGACGCGCGACGACATCATCCGTGGCTTCCCGGAATTTACGCAGCCCATCGAGGAATGCCGGTTCTACAACTGCACGCATCGGCGTGAGCCCGGATGCGGCGTGGTTGCCGCTTTGCAGGCAGGCAAGATCAACCCGCTGCGCTATGCGTTGTACGAACGTATTCTGGAAGAGAATCTGGCAGGCCAGCAGCGCTACTGATACGCCCCATCTCCAAACAAAAGACGGCCCGAAACGGCCGTCTTTTTTTGCATGGTTTGGGGTTGCAAGCCAGGTTTTTCAGCCAGGCTGCAAGCCATTGCGCAACAGGTGATAAAGATTGCGCAGCATGCCTGCCGTGGCGCCCCAAATGAAGTGCTTGCCGTACGGCATGCCGTAATAATTGCGCACGCGACCGTCATCAAGGCGGGCTTCATACAGCCGATGGTTGGCCGGATCCATCAGAAAGGACAGCGGCACTTCGAACACTTCGGCCACCTCGAAAGCGTCGGGCGCCAGCTCAAAGCCCGGACGCACCAGCGACACCACCGGAATGATCGAAAAACCGGTTGCCGTCAGGTAAGGCGGCATGCTGCCCAACACTTCGACATGGTCGGCGGGCAAGCCCGTTTCCTCTTGCGCTTCGCGCAAGGCGGCGGCAACGGGCGTCGAATCACTGGTCTCGATGCGGCCACCCGGAAAGCTGATCTGCCCGGCATGGTCATGCAGGTGCGCCGCGCGCTGGGTCAGCATGATGTGCACGCCGTTGTCACGGGTGACCAACGGGATCAGCACGGCGGCAGGCACTGGCGTGCCTTCGCGCCCGGGATAGCGCAGGTCGTTGTCGCGAGAAAGCTCCAGCGTCCAGGTGGACGGCTGGGTCAGTGTGCCCCGCAGGCGATGCGGGGTCAGCAGGCTGGCGGGCACGGCCGGCAAGGACTCGTTGGCCACCACCCACGGTTGCGTCGCCGGATCGAAGCCGGGACGCGCCAGCGGCCGTCGGGGCCGCGCGGAATACGAGGAATCAGACATACGGCTTTGCAAAAAGAAAAAGGCACCCTCGCAGGTGCCTTTTTAACCCGGAAACCTGTGCCGGACGGAAACGCTGAATGGCGCGAACGTCCGACACTGGAAGGGCCGTGTGCCGATAAGCGATCAAGCCGCCGAGGCTTGCTTGCTGACCAGCTTTTCCTTGATACGTGCCGACTTGCCCGAGCGGTTGCGCAGGTAGTACAGCTTGGCGCGGCGCACGTCGCCGCGGCGCTTGACTTCGATGCCGGCGATTTGCGGCGAGTACAGCTGGAACGTACGTTCCACGGCTTCACCCGACGAAATCTTGCGCACGGTGAACGCGGAGTTCAGGCCGCGATTGCGCTTGGCGATAACAACGCCTTCGAAGGCCTGCACGCGCTTGCGGGTGCCTTCAACGACGTTCACGCTCACGATGACGGTGTCACCAGGAGCAAATTCAGGCTTGGCTTGGCCGCCGGTCAGACGGGCAATTTCTTCCTGTTCCAGGATAGCGATAAGGTTCATGAGAACTCCTAGATCATCATGTCTTTGCGGGCTAAAAATTTTTGCCGTGCGATTTTTACCGATGTTGTTACTCGTGCCGCAAGCAGAGGATGAGATTTGGCAAACCAATGATTCTACACCAAAAGTTCTGTCAGCCGTCGAGTAGAATGGCGCCCTTCCCCTGGCTTGCTGTACCCTTGCCACTTCTGTAACAAACACGTCATCTGACGCTGTTCCCTCATGTCGTATACGTCCCTGATATTGGTCGTCCTGGCGGCGATGGCCCACGCTACGTGGAACCTGCTTGCCAAGCGCGCGGCCATGGTGGGCGCGCCTTTCGTGTTTGCCTACGGGCTATGCGCATCGGTGCTCTATGCCCCATGGGTGATCTGGGTGCTGATACACGACGGCATGAGCTGGACCTGGCCCGTCGTGGGCGCCATCCTGACATCCAGCCTGTTGCATCTGGGCTACAGCCTGTGCCTGCAACGCGGCTATCAGGTGGCTGACTTGTCCGTGGTGTACCCCATTGCGCGAGGCACCGGCCCGCTACTGTCCACGACAGGGGCCTTCCTGCTGCTGGGCGAACCGGCCACCAGCACCGGCATTATCGGCATGCTGTGCGTGGTCATTGGAGTGCTGCTGATCGCCACCCAGGGCCGGCTGACCATCTTCAAGCAGGCGCAAGCCTGGGTTGGCGTGCGCTGGGGCGTGGTGATCGGCCTGTTCATTGCCGCCTACACCGTGGTGGATGCCTATGGCGTCAAGGTGCTGCTGATCAGCCCCGTGCTGTTCGATTGGTTCACCTGCGTTACCCGAACCGCGATGATGACGCCCCACATGCTGAGCCGGCGCGCTCAAGCCTGGGAATCCATGCGCGGGCACTGGCATCTGGCCTTGGCCGTGGGCCTGCTGTCTCCGCTGGGATACATCCTGGTGCTGTACGCCTTGCGCAACGGCGCGCCCTTGAGCCTGGTGGCGCCTGCCCGCGAAATGTCGATGATGCTTGGCACCCTGGCCGGCATGTTCCTGCTGCGCGAAAAGGTAGGCCCGGGTCGTTTGGCCGGCTGCCTTGCCATTCTGGTGGGCGTGGTCCTGCTGGGTTCCAGCTGATTGCGTTGCGGCTGGGACGGGCTCTGACTGCTTAAAAGCCAGCGGCCGCCCCCAGCCACATCAGGCCGGGGATGATTGCACCCCACGCCAGCACCATCACCACGTCCAACACCATCGCCTTCATGGTCACTTGGGAAGTCACCGGCTCTACCGTGGCGTTGCCCAGGCTGCGCTCGCGCTCGGCGGCCGGAGCGGTGGGAGCCGCTGCTGGTGCAGCGACGGGACGAATGACAGGCATCGAAACTGCCGCGGGCGAGGCCACGGGCACCGACATGGGAACCGACACGGCCTGCCCCACCAGCGAGCCCTCTTCAACCGGCGCGGGCGGAAACGGCCAGCGTGCCGGCGCGGTGCCCGACCGACTGCGGTCGCGTCGTTCGCCCCCAGCCGATGCGGTCGTCCACGGCATGGCAAGCCCCGTCAGCTTGGCGCAAACGGCACGGGCGCGATGAGCCCCGCGGCGCAGTGGGTTCAGCGAGACGACAAGCTCGTCGGACAAAACGGAAAAATCAGCGGTGTTCATAAGAACTCCTTGAAGAAATGATTCCACGCCGCCGCAGCGGCCGACACGGCGACGAGCCGCGATCAATCGAACAGCGACAACTGGCCAGCCGCCAACGCGCGCAATTGGCGCTCGCCGCGCCCATAGGCGCCGCTGACGGCAGGCAAACCGCCAGAATGGGGGACCCCTGAAGACGCTTGCGCGCCAACCGGGGATAGGAAATCGGAAGAAGAGGTGGCGCCTGAAGACCTGGCATCCAAAGAGGTGGCCCCGGAAGACGCCCCGCCCGAGCCGGCCGCAAGGCCCGCCGCGAACAGCGATGGCGTGCCGCCTGCCATCAACGGGGGCTGGAAGCGATCGCAATCCAGCGCCAGTCGGTGGCGGTTCAGCCCCAGTTTGCGGGTGGCAACGGCAAAGCGCTGACGCAGCAAGTCTGCCCAGATGCCTGTACCGCGCATCCGCGAACCGAAGTTCGGGTCATTGCGGCGGCCATTGCGCAGGTCTTCTATGCGATGCAACACGCGCTGGGCGCGGTCGGGGTAATGGGCGTTGAGCCAGTCTTCGAACAGGGTCTTGACCTCCCAGGGCAGGCGCAAGACGGTGTAGCTGGCGTAATGCGCACCTGCCGCCTTGGACTCCTGGAGGATGTGTTCCATGGATTCGTCGTTGATGAACGGAATGACCGGCGCCACCAGCACCCCCACCGGCACGCCGGCATCCGTCAGGCTGCGCACGGCTTCCAGCCGCCGCCAGGGCGCCGCGGCGCGCGGTTCCAGCGTGCGGGCCATGCCGGCGTCCAGCGTGGTGATGCTGATGTAGACCACCACCAGATTCTGTTCCGCCAGCGCCGCCAGCAGGTCCAGGTCACGCGCCACCAGCGCGTTCTTCGTCACGATGGTTACCGGGTGCCGGGTTTCCAGCATCAGTTCGAGCATGCCGCGCGTCAGGCGCCAGTCGCGTTCGATGGGCTGGTAGGCGTCGGTAGCAGAACCGATATTGATGGGCGACGGCTTATAGCCAGGGCGCGCGAGCTCGGCGCGCAAGGCCTCGACGGCGTTGGCCTTGGCTACCAGGCGGGTTTCAAAGTCCAACCCCGGCGACATGCCCAGGTACGAATGCGTGGGCCGCGCGTAGCAATACACGCAACCGTGCTCGCAACCCCGGTAAGGGTTGACCGCAACGTCGAAGGGGATATCGGGGGAATCATTGCGCGACAGCATCTTGCGGGCTTCTTCCGCGGTTACCGTCGTCTTGGGAGCGGGCGGCTCAAGGCGCGTATCGGGCAGGATGGGAATGACCGTCGTGCCGCGCAAGGAGCCAGAGCCGGCTGCGGAGGAATGGGCGGACGCGCTTTTGGGAGAATCGTCGGAGAAATTATCAGGGACGGATTCGACGAAATCCGCTGGCAGGCCGGAACCGGACCAGCCGTCATCGACCTGCACACGGCCATCGCGCTGAAAGCGATGCCGAACATTAGTAACCGCACCCCGACCGCGCAAGGCGGCGGGGGCGGCAGCCGGGGACCCAGAACCGGCGGGAAAAGAATGATCGGTGCGTGCCATAAAAACTACTGTACAAAAACACAGTGGTTTTGACAAGCACCAAAAGCCTTTTCGTAAGACAGCCCCACTTTACCGCAAGACGCGGAGCGCGTCTGAACAAATCGATTTCACCAGGCGATATCGCCTGGAAACCCGCACCAGCATTACGTTTGGAAGAAATACAACACCAAAAAAAGGGCTGAAAATTCGTTGTTTTCCAGCCCAATCCTGGCCTAACGCAACATGCCCGCCGCCGCGGTCTGATGCGTGGCTTCGTCGATCAAAATAAAGGCGCCGGTGGCCGGAACATCGGCATAGCGATCCACTGCCAAGGCCTCGCGCGTGGTGAAGGTCACGCGACCAATGTCGTTCATCTGCAAGGTGCCTTCGGTGTTCTCCACTTCCTGCAATTCGTGGATGTCGCGATGCGACAGCACCGCGCGAATCTTCGCCGACGTCAGTCGCGTGCCCGACTTCAACAGATACTTGCGTGCCGGATTCAAGGCTTGCGCATCCAGCCAGCAGAGCTCGGCTTCGAACTCGCGCGTCACTTGCGCGGGCGCGGCCGTGTGCACGATCACGTCGCCGCGCGACACGTCCACATCACGGTCCAACACCAGCGTGACGGAATCGCCTGCCACCGCCTCATCCAACACGCGGTCAAACACGCGCACCTCGCGAACCACCGCCGTCACACCCGACGGCTGCACGGTGACCGCATCGCCCGCGCGCAGCACGCCGCTGGCCACGCGCCCCGCGTAGCCGCGAAAGTCTTCCTTCTGATCGCCACCGTGCCGCGCCACCCATTGCACCGGAAAGCGCAGCGGCAACGCGCGCCCGTCGCTGGCAAGATCCAACGATTCCAGCAACGCCAGCAAGGGCTGGCCTTCGTACCAAGGCGTCTTGGGCGACAGCGTCACCACGTTGTCGCCATTGAGCGCCGACAGCGGCAGCACATCAAAATGCGCAATGCCCAGTTTGGTGGCCAGGTCCGCATACGCATCGCGGATGCGGTCGAACACGGCGCGGTCCCAATCCACCAGGTCCATCTTGTTCACCGCCACCACAATGTGGCGGATGCCCAGCAGCCGCGCAATCGTGCTGTGCCGCTTGGTCTGCGCCAGCAGCTTGCCGTCGGCCGCGCGCGTGGCGTCGATGAGTATCACCGCCACATCCGCCGTCGATGCGCCCGTCACCATGTTGCGGGTGTACTGCTCGTGGCCCGGCGCATCCGCGATGATGAACTTGCGCGCGGGCGTGGAGAAATAGCGGTAGGCCACGTCGATGGTGATGCCCTGCTCGCGCTCGGCTTCCAGGCCGTCGGTCAGCAGCGAAAAGTCGATGCCGTCGCCCGCCACCCGCTTGTGCTTGGCGCGCGAGATGGCATCCAACTGGTCGGCGAACACGCCTTTGCTGTCGTAAAGCAGACGGCCGATCAAGGTGGACTTGCCGTCATCGACGGAGCCCGCCGTGATCAAGCGCAGCACGCCCGTGCCGGCGCCGGAAAGAAAAGAATCGTTCAGTGCGTTCATGTGCGTCCCCTGCCGCCGGCCGCAGCCGGCGTTGTGCATTCAGAAATAGCCTTCCTTCTTGCGGCGCTCCATCGAGGCCTCGGAAGTCTGGTCGTCCATGCGCGTGGCGCCGCGCTCGGTGATGTCGGTCACCGCCGTCTCGGCGATGATGGCGTAGGTGTCGGCGGCGTCGGAGGCCACCGGGCAGGTGCACGAGATATCGCCCACCGTGCGAAAGCGCACCGGCAAGCGCTCGACCTGTTCGCCATCTTGCGGCGGTGTCAGACGGGTCACGGGCACCAGCAAGCCCTTTCTGCGCACCACCTCGCGTTCGTGGCTGTAGTAGATGGACGGCAGCGCCAATTGCTCGCGCTGGATATATTGCCAGACGTCCAGCTCGGTCCAGTTCGAGATCGGGAACACGCGCATGTTCTCGCCACGATGCACGCGGGTGTTGAACAGGTTCCACAATTCGGGGCGCTGGGCCTTGGGATCCCATTGGCCGAATTCGTCGCGGAACGAAAAGATGCGTTCCTTGGCACGCGCCTTTTCTTCATCGCGCCTCGCGCCGCCGATGCAGGCGTCAAAGCCGAATTCCTCGATCGCTTCCAGCAGCGTCACCGCCTGGGCCGCGTTGCGGGAATCCGTTTCGCGCCGCAACACCACGCTGCCGCGCTTGATCGAATCTTCAACGCTGCGCACGATCAGGGTCTCGCCCAGTTCCGCCGCGCGCTGGTCCCGAAAGGCGATGACTTCATCGAAGTTGTGGCCGGTATCGATGTGCATGAGCGGGAACGGGAAGCGCCCCGGGCGGAAGGCCTTTTCGGCCAGGCGCAGCAGCACCACCGAATCTTTGCCGCCCGAGAACAGCAGCACGGGCTTTTCGCTTTCGGCGGCCACCTCGCGCATGATGAAAATGGCTTCGGATTCCAGCCAATCCAGGTGGCTGCGTTGGATCACAGCGGACATAGGTTATTCCCCTAAAACAGATTGTGAATTCATGGATGGCGTCACTCGCCGCGCGCCACGATGTCGATGACGCGGTTACCCGCATGCAGGCCGCATTCCTTGGAGTCCGACGACTCCCACCACCAACGCCCCGCGCGCACGTCCTCGCCCGGCCGGATGGCGCGCGTACAGGGCTCGCACCCGATGGACGGGTAACCCTGGTCGTGCAAGGGGTTGTAGGGCACGCCCAGCGCGCGGATCACGGCCCAGACCTCGTCCTCGCTCCACTCGGCCAGCGGGTTGAACTTGTAGAGGCCGAACACCGGGTCCTGTTCTTCCAGTGGCAATTCGCCACGGGTGGTGGATTGCTGGCGGCGCTGCCCGGTAATCCAGGCGCCGCGCCCCGCCAGCGCGCGCTTGAGCGGTTCGACCTTGCGGATCTGGCAACAGGCTTTGCGTAGGTCGACGCTTTCATAGAACGCATACGCGCCATGCGCCGCAACGTGCTGCTCCACCGCCGCCGCATCCGGCCGGTACACCGTGACATCGCGCCCATAGCGCGCACGCACGGCGTCCAGCACGCCCAGCGTTTCGGCGTGAAGGCGGCCGGTGTCCAGCGTGAACACTTCCAGGTCCAGGCCCGAGTCGTAGATGGCGTGCGTCAGCAGCATGTCTTCGGCCGCCAGCGACGAGGCCAGCGCGGCGTCGGGATAGCGCTGCTGGACGTCGGCCAAGCGGTCGGTCAAGGTGTTCCAGCGTTCGGCCAGCGCCGCGTCCAGGTGGGAAGAAAGATCAGCAATAGTCGTCATGCTTGCACCGCAAAAATCTGGGCGCGCCGGGGACGCGCCAACAAGGTATCGCCATCGCGCAGATCCATCTGCCGGTACAGATGCTCGGGCACTTCCGCTTCGATGATGGCGTCGGAATCCTGGCGCGCCAGTTCCAGATAGGCGCTGGGGCCTGCCAGATAGGCGTGCGACAGACGCACGGCAATGCCCTCGCCGCCCGCGCGATAGCGCTCGATCTCGAACTCATGCGGACGCACGTACGCGGTGGCGCGCCGCGCCTCGGCCTGGGCCAGGTCGGGCGCGGGCAACGACAGCCCGGCCCCTTGCCAGATACCGCGCGCGGCCACGCCTTGCAGTTGGTTCACGTCGCCCAGGAAGCCGTACACGAACGGCGTCGCCGGTGCTTCCCAGACCTCGCGCGGCGTGCCTACCTGCTCGATGCGGCCCGCGTTCATCAGCACCACGCGGTCGGCGACTTCAAGCGCTTCTTCCTGGTCATGCGTCACGAACACGCTGGCCACGTTCAGTTCGTCATGCAGGCGCCGCAGCCAGCGGCGCAGCTCCTTGCGCACCTTGGCGTCCAGGGCGCCGAAGGGCTCGTCCAACAGCAGCACGCGCGGCTCCACGGCCAGCGCGCGCGCCAGGGCGATGCGCTGGCGCTGCCCGCCCGACAACTGTGCGGGATAGCGGTCCGCCAGCCAGTCCAGTTGCACCAGCGTCAGCAGGTCATGCACCTTGCGCTGGATCTGGTCTTCGGAAGGACGCTGCGACCGATGCTTCACGCGCAGCCCAAAGGCCACGTTTTCGAACACCGTCATATGCTTGAACAGCGCGTAGTGCTGGAACACGAATCCCACCTGACGCCGACGCACGTCAACGTCGGTCGCGTCTTCGCCCGCGAACAGCACGCTGCCGGTATCGGGGGCTTCCAGGCCCGCGATGATGCGCAGCAGCGTCGTCTTGCCACAGCCCGAGGGCCCCAGCAGCGCCACCAGCTCGCCGGTCTCAATATGCAGCGACACATCATTCAGCGCTCGGAACTGCCCGAACCGCTTGGATAAATTGCGAACTTCGATACTCATGCTTGTCTCCGTCTGAGCCGCCGCGCGTTACGCCGCGACCGGCTTGAGGGTTGCCGTCGCCGGCCCGGGATACTCGACCGGCAGGTCGGCGGCCCGCAGGAACCGGGCGTTGCGCCACTCGACCACGTTCTTCGCCACCAGCGTCACCAGCGCCAGCAAGGCCAGCAACGACGCCACGGCGAACGCGGCGGAATACTGGTATTCGTTGTAGAGAATCTCGACATGCAGGGTCATGGTGTTGGTCAGCCCACGAATCTGCCCCGACACCACCGACACCGCGCCGAACTCGCCCATGGCGCGCGCATTGCACAGGATGGCGCCGTACAGCAGCCCCCATTTGATGTTGGGCAGCGTCACCCGCCAGAAGATCTGCCAGCCGCTGGCGCCCAGCGTCAACGCGGCCTGCTCTTCTTCGCTGCCTTGCGCCTGCATCAACGGAATCAGTTCGCGCGCAACAAAGGGAAAGGTCACGAACAAGGTCGCCAGGACGATGCCGGGCACGGCATAGACGATCTTCCAGTCATGGTCCTGCAACCAGCCCCCCATCCACCCTTGCGTGCCGAACAGCAGGATGAAGACCAACCCGGCCACCACGGGTGATACGGAAAACGGCAGGTCGATCAGCGTGATCAGGAACTGCTTGCCGCGAAACTGAAACTTGGTGATGGCCCACGCGGCCGCCACGCCGAACACCAGGTTCACCGGCAGCGCAATCGCGGCCACCAGCAAGGTCAACCGGATGGCAGACAACGCATCGGGTTCGACGATGGCGGCCAGGTAAAGCTGCCAGCCCTTCTTGAACGCCTCGGCAAACACCGCCGCCAGCGGCACCAGCAGGAACAGCGTCAGGAACGACAGCGCAACGAACAACAGGATGCCGCGCACCCAGCGCGGTTCGGTCAAATGGGCAGGACGATCCGCTGCGCTCATGCCAGCCTCCCGAGGTTGCGGCGGGCTTGCCAGCCTTGCAGCAGGTTGATGACCAGCAGCATCACAAAGGACAGCGCCAGCATCACGGTGGCGATGGCGGCAGCACCCGCGTAGTCGAACTGCTCAAGCTTGGAAATGATCAACAGCGGCGTGATCTCGGACACCATGGGCATGTTGCCGGCAATGAACACCACCGACCCGTACTCGCCGATCGCACGCGCAAACGCCAGCGCAAAGCCCGTCAGCAAGGCCGGCAGGATGGTCGGCAACAGCACGCGGCGTATGGTCTGCCAGCGGCTGGCGCCGAGGCTGGCGGCGGCCTCTTCGATCTCGCGCTCCACGTCTTCCAGCACGGGTTGCACGGTGCGCACCACGAAGGGCACGCCGATGAAGATCAGCGCAATCACGATGCCCACCGGCGTGAACGCCACCTTCCATCCAAACCACTCTGACAGCGGCCCGCCCAGCCAACCCTTTTGCGAATACAGCGCGGTCAGCGCGATGCCGGCCACCGCCGTCGGCAACGCAAAGGGAAGATCCACCAGCGCGTCCAGAATCTTCTTGCCGGGAAAGCGGTAGCGCACCAGCACCCACGCCACGACCGAGCCGAACACCAGGTTCACCAGCGCCGCCAGCAACGACGCGCCAAAGGTCAATTGATATGAGGCCATCACCCGGGGCGCCGTCACGGTATCCCAAAAGCCCTGCCATCCCAGTTCGGCACTTTTGATGGGCAGCGCGGCCAGGGGGATGAGCACGAGCACGCTCAGGTACAGCACCGCGTACCCCATGGATATACCGAATCCGGGCAGCACGCCCGGGCTGTTGCGCCGTCCGGCAAACAGCGCTTGCGCGCCGCTTGCCGTCGGATTGGAGGCTGTCGTCATGACCGTCGTTCCAGAACCTTGTCGTTATTTCTTCTGCGGCAGATAGATCTGGTCGAAGGTGCCGCCATCGCTGAAATGGTCCTTCTGCGCCTTGCGCCAGCCACCGAAGATCTTGTCGTCGATGGTGACGAGCTTGACCTTGGGAAACTTGCTTTCGTACTTGGCGGCAACCGTCTTGTCGATGGGCCGGTAGTAATTCTTGGCGATGATCTCTTGCGCGGCCGGGGTGTACAGGAATTCCAGATAGGCCTGGGCAGCGGCCCGCGTGCCCTTCTTGTCCACGATCTTGTCGACCACGGCCACCGGTGGTTCAGCCAGGATGGACAGCGACGGCACCACGATGTCGAACTTGTCCGGACCCAGTTCTTCAAGCGCCAGGAAGGCTTCGTTTTCCCAGGCCAGCAGCACGTCGCCCACACCGCGTTCCACGAAGGTGGTGGTGGCGCCGCGTGCGCCGGTGTCCAGCACCGGTACGTGCTTGAGCAGATCACCAACGTAGGCACGCGCCTTGTCTTCGCTGCCGCCATTCTTTTCCAGCGCGTAAGCCCACGCGGCCAGGTAGTTCCAGCGCGCGCCGCCCGAGGTCTTCGGGTTGGGGGTGATGACCTGCACACCGTCCTTGATCAGGTCGTCCCAGTCCTTGATGCCTTTGGGGTTGCCCTTGCGCACCAGGAAAACGATGGTCGAGGTATAGGGCGAGCTGTTCTGCGGCAGGCGCGACTGCCAGTTCTCGGGAAGCAAGCCGCGGTCGGCGATGGCGTCAATGTCATAAGCCAGCGCCAGCGTCACCACATCGGCTTCCAGCCCGTCGATGACCGAGCGCGCCTGGCGGCCTGAACCGCCGTGCGACTGGCGGATGGTCAGGTCCACATTGGCCTTGTCCTTGTACTGCTTGATGAAGGCGTCATCGATGGCGCGATAGAGCTCGCGCGTGGGGTCGTAAGACACGTTCAACAACGTTTGCTTTTGCTGTGCCTGAGCCGGTGCCATGGCCGTCAGAGAAACCGCCGCCACCGCCAGCGCGGCCAACCAATTCGCTTTCCCGAACGCCATATGTCCTGCTCCCTGTGTTTGGCAATATGGAAGCAAGTGTGCGTGTTGGGCATCCTGAACGGAACGAATCATTATTTGATTGCTCATCGCTCGCAGGCATATAGGACCGCCGTCCCAACCCAGAAAAAACCGCCGCGTTTCCCTATGGGAAAGGCGGCGGTTCGGGCGGCGGAAAACCGCCAGCGGAGGGCGGGGGCTACCCCCCGGAATTCGAATTTACTTATTCGGTTGCGGCGTAACGCGCAGGTACGGACGCACGGCCTTGTAGCCTTTGGGGAACTTCTCTTTGATGACCGCTTCGTCCTGCAGGGACGGGACGATGATCACATCGTCGCCATCTTCCCAGTTGACCGGCGTGGCCACGCTGTGGCTGTCGGTCAGTTGCAGCGAATCAATGACGCGCAGGATCTCATTGAAGTTGCGACCCGTGCTGGCCGGGTACGTGATGATCAAGCGCACCTTCTTGTTCGGGTCCACGATGAACACGGAACGCACCGTCAGGGTGGCGTTGGCGTTCGGGTGGATCATGTCGTAGAGCTCGGAGACTTTACGGTCCTTGTCGGCCAGGATGGGGAAGTTGACCTGGGTGGACTGCGTGTCGTTGATGTCTTCGATCCACTTGGAATGGGAATCCGTGCCGTCAACCGACAGCGCCAGCACCTTCACGTTGCGCTTGGCGAATTCATCGGCAAGCTTGGCCGTATAGCCCAGTTCCGTGGTGCACACCGGCGTGAAGTCGGCCGGATGCGAAAAGAGCACCCCCCAGCTATTGCCCAGATACTCGTGAAAGCGGATGGGACCGGCCGAGGAATCCTGTTCAAAATCAGGGGCGGTGTCGCCCAGACGTAGATGACTCATGGTGTCTCCTGTATGCGGATTGAGTGGGGAGGGATCTGGCCGCCCGGCTTCGAAGGGCCGCTCAGAATGGTGCTTGAATGTTCAGCTTAGCGCGTCAGAAACGATTCTTCCATCAAACCTTTGACCGACGAAATACGCAAGCCATATAACCTTATGCAATATTCGCGTCCGCCCCGCAGGCGTCCGCCACCACCCCGGCGCGCACCGCGGCGGACAAGGCCAGCGCGCGCGGCAGGATGTGCGCGGCGTAGAACAATCCTGTCGCGATCTTCGACTTATGGAACGGGTCCGACGACCCCGCCGCAAGATGCCGACGGCACGCCAGCACGGCGCGCGCCATCTGCCATCCACCGTGCACCACGCCGGCCAGCATCAGGTACGGCACGCTGCTGGAAAACACCGCGCGGACGTTCGCGGCCGACTGCTCAAGAATGAAGCCCACGCCCGCCTCGTAGGCCTGGATGGCGCCATCCAGGTTGTCGCGCAACAGGCGCAGCGCGTCGCGCTCGGGCGCGGCGGCGCGTCCCGACTCGGCCTCGACCGCGCGCAGCGTCTCGCGCATGGCGGCAATGGCCGCGTAGGCAGTAGCGCCGCCGTCGCGTTGCGTCTTGCGGCCGACCAGGTCGTTGGCCTGGATGGCGGTGGTGCCCTCGTAAATGGGCAGGATGCGCGCATCCCGGTAAAACTGCGCCGCACCGGTTTCCTCGATAAAGCCCATGCCGCCATGCACCTGGATACCCAGCGACGCAACCTCTACCGCGGTCTCGGTCGAGTAGCCCTTCACGATGGGCACCATGTACTCGTAGAACGCGCGGTTGCGCGAGCGCTGTTCAGGGTCGGGGTGATGCGTACCCTTGTCGTGCGCCGCGGCCGTCACGTACGACACGGCGCGGGCCGCTTCCGTCAAGGCCTTCATGGTCAGCAGCATGCGTTGCACATCGGGATGGCGCACGATGGCAACCGGCGCGGCGGACCCTTCCACCGCACGCCCCTGCACACGCTCGCGCGCGTACGCCAGCGCATGCTGGTACGCACGTTCAGACACGCCAATGCCCTGCTGGCCCACCGAAAAACGCGCGGCATTCATCATGATGAACATGTACTCAAGGCCACGGTTCAGTTCGCCGACCTGATAGCCCACCGCGCCCTCGCCGACGTCACCCTTGCCCGAGCCGTACAGCAACACCGCCGTCGGGCTGCCATGGATGCCCAGCTTGTGTTCCAACGACGCGCACCAGACGTCGTTGCGCTTGCCCAGGCTGCCGTCCGCTTCGACCAGGAACTTGGGCACGATGAACAGCGAAATACCCTTCACACCCGCCGGCGCGTCCGGCGTGCGGGCCAGCACCAAATGGATGATGTTTTCCGCCAGGTCGTGCTCACCGAAGGTGATGAAGATCTTTTGCCCGAACAGGCGGAAGCTGCCGTCATCCTGACGCACCGCGCGCGTGGCGACCTGGGCCAGATCGGAGCCCGCCTGCGGCTCGGTCAGGTTCATGGTGCCAGTCCACTTGCCCGCGATCAGGTTGGGCACGTATTCCTTGCGCTGCGCGTCAGAGCCCACGGTCAACACCGCTTCGATGACCCCATCGGTCAGCATCGGGCACAAGGAAAACGCCAGGCTGGCGGCCTGGATGTTCTCGGCCGGCGCGGCCGCAACCAGCTTGGGCAAGCCCTGCCCGCCCCAGGCCTGCGGGTGCTGCAAGCCCTGCCAGCCGCCCGCGGCGTAGTCCTTGAAGCCTTGGGCATAGCCAGGTGTGGTGGTGACCTGCCCATCGTTCCAGACGGGCGGATGCGTGTCGCCGGGCACGTTCAACGGCGCCACCGCCTGCTCAACAAAGCGGCCGTTTTCTTCCAGGATGGCGTCGACGAGGTCCGGCGTCACGTCGTCAAAGCCGGGTAATTTAAGGATGTCGTCCAGGCCGGCCAGTTCTTTCAGCGTGAAGCGGAAATCCTGTAGCGGGGTTACATAGGGCATGGTGTCTCCGGGTGCAAAACGACAGCGAGGCGCCGGGCGCCTCGCGTCTACTGCGTTTTTTGAATTCGCGTCTTAACTCAGATGGTACGCCAAGGACACAATGATCGGTCCCAGCACGGGCAACAGCACGTTGGCGATGGCGTAGGTCACCGTGTAGCCCAAGAGCGGCACGGAGCTGCCGCTGGCATTCAGGATGGCGCTGATGGCGGGCGTACTGACGTGCTGGCCGGCGATGGCCCCCACCAGCAAGGGGCCTTCGATCTTCAGTATCTTGTGGCCCACCCACAGCGACAGGCAGGCGGGGCCCAGCGACACCAGCAAGCCGATCACAGGCAGCACGGCGCCATGCTCACGAATGAGCGATACCGCCTCGGGCCCCGCCGACAAGCCTACGCACGCCACAAAAACCGCCAGCCCAAGGTCTTTCAGCAGTTGCACGGCATGATCCGGCATATGGCCAATAGACGGGCGCTTGGCGTTGATCCATCCGCAGACCAGCCCGCTGACCAGCGCCCCGCCACCGCTACCCAGCGACACCGGAATGCCCCACATGCGCGCGCTCAGGCTGCCGATCATCAGGCCGGCAAGAATGCCAAAGGCCAGGAACACCAGGTCGGTAATGCCGCTGCGGCGCAGTTCATTGCCCAGCGCGGCGCCGGCTTCCGACAGTTCGGGTTCGGTGCCCACCAGCGTCACCAGGTCGCCATACTGCACAACGGTGGCCGGCGTCAGCGGCAACATATGGCCCGACCGCATGATTGATTGCACGAAGACGCCCCGCGCGCGCCGGGCTCCCGGCCGTTTGGCCAGTTCACCCATCGTGGTGCCGTTGATCGCCTTTTTATTGACGATAACGGCCAGCTCGCTCATTTGAAGGTCTTCCGCATGCGCCTCGGGCAGCAGGATTTCAGGCCCGACGACCGTGCCCGCGCGCAGCGCGAAGCGTCGCAAGCCCAGCACCACCACTACGTCACCGGTGACCAAGGTATCTTCGGGCGTGGCGTTTACGGCCTCGCCGTTGCGCAAGATGCGGCTGATCACCGTGCGCCCGCCCAACTGCGCCTCGACATCGCCCACCTTCATGCCGTCCGCATCCTTGACGACATGCGCGCGCCCCACCAGGCGCGGCAAGGTAGGCAGGTTCACGTCCTCGTCATCGCCCGAGGCCACGCCCAGCTTGGCTTCCAAGGCTTTGGACGCCTCGCGCAAGTTGATGCGCAGCAGCGCGGGCGCCACCTGGCTGGTGAAGAACACGATGCTGATCAGGCCCACCAGATAGGTCAGCGTGTAGGCCGTGGCGATGTTGGCCTCCATGCGCTGTACTTCGGCGTCGGGCAGGCCCAGGTGCTTGAGCGCCTCGGCAGCCGTACCCACTACCGCCGATTCAGTCGCCGCCCCCGCCGCCAGGCCCGCCGCCGTGCCGGCGTCCAGGCCAAACAGCGGCACCGCCGCCAGCACGATGCTCAGCACCAGCAGCGCCTCGATGATCGGCAAGGCGATGTAGCGCAGGCTGGAGCGGTTCAGGTTGGCGAAGAACTGCGGGCCGCCTGAGTAGCCCATGGCAAAAATGAACAGCGCGAAAGCAACCTCTTTCAGGTCGCCGCGCATCTGGCAACCCGTCTGGCCGATCAGCAGGGCGACGATGAGCGTGCCGCACACGCCGCCCAACTGAATCGGCCCGACCTTCAACTTGCCGATCAGGTATCCCAAGCCCACCGTCACAAACAACACCGCGATGGGAACGCTGTTGAAAAACCCGACTGAGCATGTCATAAGATCATGTCGCCTGTGGTGGTTGCCTACTTGCGGGTTGTGGCCTTCTTGGCGGATTTGGCGGCCGTGTCCGCCTGCTTCACCGCTTTCTTCACCGCCGTCTTGGCCACCTTCTTCGCGGCCTTCTTGGCCACGCGCTTGGCGGCGCCGGCCTTCAACGTCTGGCCCTTGCCGGCGGTCGGACCCGAACGCACCAGCTCGGATGCCTTCCATGCCTCGACGTACTCAGTCGCGGACTCGACCATGTACTTGCCGATCTTGGCGTAATCCGCGTCGTCCAGATTGGCCAGCGAGATACGGATCGACCACGGCGGCCCACCGAACCCACCACCGTCCATCAGCACCACGCCGGTTTTTTCAGCCAAGCGGAACAGGAAGTCCACCGGCTCGTAGTTCGAGGTCATGTACTTGCAGAAGGCGTCGCCATACATGACCTTGGCCCACACCATGAAGTCCAGTTCCACGTAATACCAGGCGCGCGCGGGGTCTTCCGGCGGCAGCGGTATGCCCAGCCCACTCCACAGCGCGTCGCGGCGGGCCCGCACGATTTCCATGGTCAGATGCTTGTAGGAGTCCTTCAGATCCAGCAGGTGCGACAGCGCGAAGAACCCCATTTGCACTTGTTGCGGCAGCGACAGGCCGGCCGTGTGGTTCAGCGCCACGTTGCGGCTGTCGGCCACCATGCGGTCAATGAACTTCAGTTTTTCGGGCTCCATCGTCATGGCGCCGTAGCGCTTGTTCAGCCGCTGCTTCCAGGCCGCGGGCAGCTCGGCAATACGCCGGTCCATGGTGTTCTTCTCGTGCGTGGCGATCACGCCCAGACGCCAACCCGTGCAGCCGAAGTTCTTCGAGAAGGAATACACGCAGATGGTGTTGTGCGGCACCTCTGCCATCAGCGAGCGGAAGTTCGGCACAAAGGTGCCGTACACGTCGTCGGTCACCAGCACCAGGTCCGGATTCTTGCGGATCAAGCGCACGATCTGCTTCATCTCGACCGCGTTGAACGCCACCGATGGCGGGTTGCTCGGGTTCACCGTCACGGCAAGCTTGATCTTCGGATTTTCCAGCTTGGCGATTTCAGAGGCCGGGTAGTGCCAGTCATGCGTGCCGTCGGCGCGCACGCTGCTGGCGTTGATGGCGACAATCTTGAACTGGAAGCGCTCAAGGTGCGCAATCTCGATATAGGGCGTGAACGTCGGCAGGAACAGCGCGATGGTGTCGCCCTGCTTCAACAAGCCGTTCTGCATCAGCGAGTCAAAGATGTAGCACATGGCGGCGGTGCCGCCTTCGACCGGGAACAGGTCGAACTTGCCCTTCGGGGGGCGACCGTCGCACATTTCCTTGATCAGGTAGTCATGCACGATCTGTTCAATGTGCACCAGCGCGCGCGGCGGCACGGGATAGTTGTCGCCGATGATGCTGTCGGTAAGCTCGTGGATCCACTCGTCGGGGTCAAAGCTCTTGATCTTCACGCCGTACTCAAGCACGCCCATCAGGAAGTCGTAGCCGTCCTCGCCCTTGTGCTTGGACAGGAATTTACGCAACCGGTCGGCGCAGCCCTTCTTGGCCGGCATGCCCGCCAAGATGGCGTCATCGCGCACGCGGCGCGCTTCCTTCATGGCGAATTGGCCCATCAGGAAAAACGCGTCACGCGGTTCGGTCGCGATCCAATTCGGATTGCCACGTCCGGCGTTCAACATGGTCAAGGCAGCCGTGTGCTGGTTTTCCTTGGCCAGCGTAATCAGATAATCCTTCAATTCAAACGGAGACAACTGTTCCAGGTCGCGCTGGCGCGAACGGGTCGTTTTCAAAGCCGAGGCCAAACTGACGGTAAGAGGCGAGGTGGTAGCCATTATTCAGTACTCCTGGTTTGGAACGCTAGGTCATGAGCATGACAATGACAATGCCCCAGATAATGAGCAGGGTATTGCCGATCGCATAAGGAACCGTGTAGCCCAGGGCGGGCACCTGGCTCTTCGCCGTTTCCGTGATTTGTCCGATTGCCGCCGTCGTAGTGCGGGCGCCGGCGCATACGCCCAGCACAATGGCGGGATGGAATTTGAAGACATAGCGGGCGATGAACACGCCCAAAATCATCGGCACACTGGTGGCGATAATGCCGGCCACAAAAAGCTTGGCGCCCAATTGCTGGAAGCCCTGCACGAAGCCTGGCCCCGATGTAATGCCGACCACGGCCACGAACGCCGTCAGCCCGACTGATGTCAGGAACCAATGCACAGGTTCCGGCACCCGGCCAAAAGTTGGATGCACCGACCGCAGGTAGCCGAAGATCAAGCCCGAAATCAGCGCCCCGCCAGAAGTCGACAAGGTGATGGGAATACCGCTGACCGTCAGCACCAGCGAACCAAAAAGCCCGCCCAGCAAAATGCCGAAGCCCACGAAGACCATGTCGGTCTGCTCGGTTGCCCGGTCCACATACCCCAGCTTGCCCACGACCCGCTCAACGTCACGTTTCGCACCCAAGACGAAGAGACGATCGCCCCGGTCCAGCTTCAGGCCCCAATTGACCGGCATTTCGTGGCCGCCACGCACAACCTTGCGCAGGAACACGCCACGGCCAAGCTGACGCACGGTCTCGTTTTCCGCCAGTTCCTTGAGGGTCTTGCCGGCCACGTTCTTGTTGGTCAGCACCACCTCGACGATTTCGGCAGGCAGGTTGATCACGTCCCGGTCTTCGACTTCGTTGCCGATGATGGCGCCGGCCTGCAAAACCAGCGCGTCATGGCGGCCCGTCACGCCCAGCACATCACCCGCCTGCAGCACGGTGCTTGAATCGTTGTCGATGATTTGATCGCCGCGACGGATGCGTTCGACAAAGACGCGCGCATCGACAAAGCGCGCCTCCAGGTCGGCGACCGTCTTGCCCACCAGTTCGGTGTGGTCCAGCTTGTAGGCGCGCGCCGTGAATTTGCGATAGCCCGACAGTTCCATGGAATCGCCGCCACCAGACATCTGGGCTTCGTATTCCTTGCACTCTTTGACGATGTCCACGCGCATCAGCTTCGGGCCCAGCGAGGCCAGCAACCACGCGCTGCCGACGGTGCCGAAGATGTAGCAAACGGCGTAGGCCACGGGAATGCTGTCGATCCACTGCTTCTTGGTCGCCGCGTCCACGCCCAGCCCGTTGATCGTGTCCGTTGCCACGCCCATCACGGCGGAAATGGTTTGCGCACCAGCCAGCAGCCCGGCGCCGGTACCGGCGTCAAAGCCGAAACCCACCGCCGTGGCCCAGGTGACCAGCAAGCAGATGACGCAAATGATGACCGCGAAAATGACCTGGGGAAGGCCATCGCTTTTCATGCCGCGGAAAAATTGAGGGCCGACGCCGTAGCCTAGACCGAAGAGGAAAAGCAGGAAGAACACCTGCTTGAGAATCGGGGCGATCGTGATATCCAGTTGGCCGACCAGCACGCCTACCAGCAAAGTCCCCGTTACCGCGCCCAGATTAAACCCGAAGATTTTCTTGGCTCCAATCCAGTACCCCAAGCCCAGGGTAAGGAAAACCGCCAATTCTGGATACTTCCGCAATGTCTCAAAAAACCATTCCATCCCGAATCTCCTTCGTTCTGTACAGGCCGAGCACGTGCGCGAAAAATCCTGCTGCGCGCGAAGCACATTATCAGAATCTTTCAGAAAATCAAAAGAAATACTACAGGCATATCAAATAGTCGAAGAAGATTGCAGACCAAAAAAAACCCCGCGAACCTGCGTCCGCGGGGCTTTCATACCAGTGGAGCTGCTGTGCGTTACAGCGCGCCGGTCAGTTCCGGCACGACCTGGAACAGGTCGCCCACCAAGCCATAATCCGCCACGCCAAAAATCGGCGCTTCGGGGTCTTTGTTGATGGCCACGATGACCTTCGAGTCCTTCATGCCGGCCAGATGCTGGATAGCGCCCGAGATACCGACGGCCACGTACAACTGCGGCGCAACGATCTTGCCGGTCTGGCCAACCTGCCAGTCGTTCGGGGCATAGCCGGCGTCGACCGCGGCGCGCGAAGCGCCCAATGCGGCGCCCAGCTTGTCGGCCAGCGGGTCCAGGATCTTGAAGTTTTCAGCGCTGCCCAAGCCACGGCCACCCGAGACCACGACGCGAGCGCCGGCCAGTTCGGGGCGGTCGCTCTTGGCCACTTCGCGGCCCACGAACGTGGACTTGCCCGAATCGGCAACAGCGGCGATCTCTTCCACGGCGGCCGAGCCACCTTGCGCGGCAACGGCGTCAAAGCCCGTCGTACGCACGGTGATGACCTTGACGGCGTCGGCCGATTGCACGGTGGCAATGGCGTTGCCCGCGTAGATGGGGCGCTGGAACGTGTCGGCGGATTCCACGCCGATGATGTCCGAAATCTGCGCCACGTCGAGCTTGGCCGCCACACGCGGCGCCACGTTCTTGCCCGACGCGGTGGCCGGGAACAGGATGTGGCTGTAGTTCGACGCCACGGCCAGCACCTGGGCAGCAACGTTTTCAGCCAGGCCGTCGGCCAGTTGCGGCGCGTCGGCCAAGAGGACCTTGGCGACACCGGCAGCGGCAGCGGCTTGGTCAGCCACGGCGCGCGCGTTGGCGCCGGCGACCAGCACATGCACGTCGCCTCCGATCTTGGCGGCGGCGGCGACGGCGTTCAGGGTTGCGCCCTTCAACTGGGCGTTATCGTGTTCGGCAATAACCAGCGTCGTCATCAGACCACCTTCGCTTCGTTCTTGAGTTTGTCCACCAGGGCCGCAACGTCGGCCACCTTGATGCCGGCCTTGCGGGCGGGCGGCTCGCTGACCTTCAGCGTCTTCAGGCGCGGCGCGGCATCAACACCCAGTTCTTCAGGCGTGACGGTGTCCAACTGCTTTTTCTTGGCCTTCATGATGTTCGGCAGCGTGACGTAGCGCGGCTCGTTCAGGCGCAAGTCGGTGGTGACGATAGCCGGCAACGTCAGCGTCAACGTTTCCAGGCCGCCGTCCACTTCGCGAGTGACCGTGACTTTGCCGTCGGCCAGTTCAACCTTGCTGGCGAACGTGGCTTGGGGCCAGTCCAGCAGCGCGGCCAGCATCTGGCCGGTTTGATTGGCGTCGTCGTCGATGGCTTGCTTGCCCAAGATCACCAGTTGCGGCTGCTCTTTGTCGACCAAGGCCTTCAACAGCTTGGCCACGGCCAGCGGCTGCAGTTCAGCATCCGTCTGCACCAGCACGCCGCGATCGGCGCCGATGGCCATGGCGGTGCGCAGCGTCTCCTGGCATTGCGCAACGCCGCAAGAAACCGCCACGACTTCAGCGACGGCACCCTTCTCTTTGAGCCGGGTCGCTTCTTCGACGGCGATTTCGTCAAAGGGGTTCATGGACATCTTCACATTGGCGATATCCACGCCAGTCTGATCCGACTTGACGCGCACCTTGACGTTGTAGTCAACGACGCGCTTGACAGGTACCAACACCTTCATCCCGCTGCCTCCAAATGGAAATAAATACCCGGCATGCGCCGGGATCGCATTGCACAATTTTTTCCTGATTCTACAGCTTCGCCAGCGCTCGTATATGCGCAACCACGCTGCGCCCTAGGGCAGATAAGTTGTAACCACCTTCAAGCGTGCTGACGATCCGGCCCTGACTATGCCGTTCGGCCACCTCCACGAGCTGCTCGGTGATCCAGGCGTAGTCGGCTTCCACCAGCCCCATCTGGCCCATATCGTCCTCGCGGTGGGCGTCAAATCCCGCCGACACCAGGATCAATTCCGGGCGGTAGGCCTCAAGCTTGGGCAGCCAGGTGTCGGTCACGATCGTCCTGACCGCAGCCCCCACCGTGTAGGCGGCCACCGGCACGTTCACCATATTGGCCGCCGGTTGCTCGGTACCGCTGTTGGGAAAGAGCGGATGCTGGAAGAAACTGCACATCAGCACCCGCTCGTCGCCCGCGAAGACGTCTTCGGTGCCGTTGCCGTGGTGCACATCGAAATCAACGATGGCCACGCGCGACAGGCCGTGGAAGTCCAGCGCATGGCGCGCTGCGATCGCCACGTTGTTCAAGAAGCAGAACCCCATGGCCTGCGAGCGGCAAGCATGGTGGCCGGGCGGACGCACGGCGCAGAACGCCGTGCGGGCCTCGCCGCCGATCACCGCGTCCACCGCCGCCACACCCGCGCCCGCTGCATACAGGGCGGCTTCATAGGTGTGGGGATTCATCAGCGTGTCCGGATCGATTGGGTAATACCCTTGGTCCGGCGTATGTTCGCGCAAACTGTCCAGATACTGGACGGTGTGCACGCGCAGAAGGTCGTGGCGCGACGCCTGGGGCGCCTGCCGATCGTCCAGATAAGGCATCAAGCCGCTGGCCAGCAACTGGTCGGAAATGGCGTCCAGCCTCTGCGGGCTTTCGGGGTGCCAACTGCCCATTTCATGCAAGCGGCATGTCGGGTGGGTAAGATACATGGTCTCCATAAGGAAGATTATGTTCATCTGTCGGCGATTACTGCAACTCGGAACGCTTTCCGCCCTGCTGGCGGGCTGCTCCACCACCGCTCCCTCCGCTCCAAATTCGCTTTCGGCCCAACCCACGGCCGCCTCCGCCAACAGCGCCATCCGCATCGGACCCACCACGCCGACACCCGGCTCCGAACTGCCGGATGACGCGCCCGCCACGCTGACCGCCACCGGCGCGCTGCGCCCGGAAGTGCGCAGCTTCGTCGAAGAACTGGCAGCCGAGCGCGAACTGCCGCTGGACCCGATGGTCAAGGCGCTTGAGAGCTCGCGCTACAACGCCACGGTGTCGCGCTTGATCGCTCCGTCACCACCGGGCAAGAAAATCTGGCGTAGCTGGCTGACCTACCGGTCGCGCTTCGTCGAACCCAAGCGTATCGGCTGGGGCGTGGACTTCTATAACGAAAACCGCGACCTGCTCAACCAGGCGGCCCAGCGCTTCGGCGTGCCGGCGCCGATCATTGCGTCCATCATCGGCGTTGAAACGCTATACGGCCGCAACATGGGCAATTTCCGGGTATTGGATGCGCTGGCCACGCTGGCATTCGATTACCCCGACCCCAACAAACCCGAACGCGCCACGATGTTCCGGGGCCAATTGGCGGACTTCCTGACGCTGGTCATGAAAGACAAGCTGGAACTTGAAACGCAAGGCTCGTATGCGGGCGCTATCGGCATGCCGCAGTTCATGCCGACCAGCATCATGCATTACGCGGTGGACGGCGATGACAATGGCCACATCAACCTGACGAGCAACACGCAAGACGCCATCATGTCGGTGGGCAGCTTCCTGGCCCAGCACGGCTGGCAGCGCGGTCTGCCGGTGTTCGCGCCGGTGGTGCTTCCGGCCGATCCCACCCCACTGGTCGACGGCGGGCTGGAACCCAAGCAAAGCTGGAGCACGCTTTCGGCGGCTGGCGCGCGCTTGCAGCCAGGCGCATCCAGCGCAGGCTGGAGTTCCCAGCCCTTGGGGGTTGTGGACCTGGTCGAGGAAGCGCGGGGCACGGCGCAATACCGCGTCGGCACACCCAACTTCTTCGCCTTGACCAAGTACAACCGCAGCTATTTCTACGCCACCTCGGTGGCCGATCTGGCCTACGAGATCGAAGCGCGAGTCGCTCGCTGATCAGCCACCCGCTGATATCCCTGCCTGAAAAAAATCGCCCCGTTCATGACGGGGCGATTTTATTGTGGGCTGGCGCTCCGCGATACGGCAGGCTTAGTTGAAGACGCCCGTCGACAGGTAGCGGTCGCCACGATCGCACACGATAAACACGATGGTCGCGTCGTTGACGCGCTCGGCCACGCGCAACGCGGCAACCAGCGCGCCCGCGGACGAGATGCCGCCAAAGATGCCCTCTTCCGCCGCCAGCCGACGGGCCATGGTTTCGGCTTCCGACTGCTCGATGGATTCGTACGCATCCACCCGGCTGCGGTCGAAGATCTTGGGCAAATAGGCTTCGGGCCACTTGCGGATACCGGGGATCTGCGACCCTTCGGCCGGCTGCGCACCGACAATCTGTACGGCCGGATTGCGCGACTTCAGGTAGGTCGACACCCCCATGATGGTGCCCGTGGTGCCCATGGCGCTGACGAAGTGGGTAATGCGCCCCTCGGTTTGCGTCCAGAGTTCCGGACCGGTGGATTCCACGTGCGCACGCGGGTTATCGGGGTTGGCGAATTGGTCCAGCACCACGCCCCTGCCGTCCGCCTGCATCTCGGTGGCCAGGTCGCGGGCATACTCCATGCCACCCTTGTCGGCCGGCGTCAGGATCAGCTCGGCGCCATAAGCCGCCATGGCCGCACGGCGTTCCACCGACAGGTTGTCGGGCATGATCAAGATCATGCGGTAGCCCTTCATCGCGGCCGCCATGGCCAGGGCGATGCCGGTGTTGCCGCTGGTGGCTTCGATGAGGGTATCGCCCGGCTTGATGTCGCCGCGCGCTTCCGCGTGCTGGATCATCGACAAGGCCGGGCGGTCCTTCACGGAACCAGCGGGGTTGTTGCCTTCCAGCTTGGCCAGGATGACGTTGCCACGCGCGGCGCCCGCGGCACCGGGAATGCGCTGCAAACGCACCAAAGGCGTATTGCCGACGGTCTGCTCGATAGTGGGGTAGGTAGTAGTCATGCGAAAGATCATAACTCCGCCCGACAGCGAGCGCGGGCAAAAGCCGCGCTCGTGCCAGGGGTTCCCTGGCAGCCGGCTGGCGTCAGGGCCGACTGGGCGGCGGAGTCGCGGCTTTGCCGGTGGCCGGCCGGTTGGCGGGCTTGCCGGCCGGTTTGGAAGCGGCCGAACTGCTTGGCGCCGCGGCTGGGGCAGCCGGTGCCGAGGCGGCAGTCGCTGCGGCGGCTTGGGTTGCGGCATCCCCTTCACCCACCTGCAAGCCGGCCGCCTCCAGTGCCTTTGCCTTCTTCTCGCCGATACCGCGCACGCGCTCAGCCAGGTCTTCGAACGAATCAAAGCGGCCGCCCCGCTCGCGTTCGTTGATGATGATCTCGGCCGTGCGGGGACCAATGCCGCGGATGGTCTCCAGTTGCTGCGCGCTGGCCTGGTTCACATCCAGCGCCCGCGCTTCGGGTGCGGCGAAACCGAGGCCGCCAATGAGCAGGATCGCACCCAGGGTGTGCTGCCACAAGCGGCGCCCGCCTTGCGTGCCCCCAGCCACCTGACGCGAATGGCGTTTGTGCCAAGGCATGGTCAAGGAGCGCCGGGCGACGGCGGGTACGGAAAAAGCGTTCATGGGAAGTCTCCAGAAAGAATGGGCGCGGCAGGTGCCGAACCACACCCAGATCATGGCTTCCCGCCCCGCTTTTGGGCCGGGCAGTGAATGGAATGATCCACCTCGGGAACTACGCGGGCGAAGCTATACGGAGACGAAAAAAAGCCACCTCAAGGGTGGCTTCTTGTCATGGCGCCTTAGCGCGATATCAACGGCGAGCGCGCCAATACCGTACGTATTCGGCCACGCCCGTTTGCACATCGCGCATCGGCGCCTGAAAGCCGACCGCACGCAGTTGGGTGACGTCGGCCTGCGTATAGCTTTGATAGCGCCCTTTTAGGTCGTCGGGGAACGGGATATAGCGGATCAGGTCCAGTTCCACCAGTTGCGCCAAGGTCAAGTTGGCCTCTCCCCGTTCGGCGCGCAGCGTGTTCACGACCGCGGCGGCCACGTCATTGAACGGCTGAGCACGCCCCGTGCCGCAGTTGAAGATGCCGGACTGCTCGGGATGATCCAAAAAGTGCAGGTTGACCGCCACCACGTCTTCGACCGAGATGAAGTCGCGGCTTTGGCCACCATCCACATAGCCGTCCCAACCCGCGAACAGACGTACGTGGCCGTGCTCCAGGAACTGGTTCATGTTGTGGAACGCCACCGAGGCCATGCGGCCCTTGTGCTGTTCGTGCGGACCATAGACGTTGAAATAGCGCAGGCCCACGACCTGCGCCGTCAGGCTGTCCATGCGCTTGCGCAGCACCTGATCGAACAGCAGCTTGGAGTAGCCGTAGACGTTCAACGGCCCTTCGTTGGCCGGGTCTTCCACATAGACCGACGACGCACCGTAGACGGCGGCGGACGAGGCATACAGGAACGGAATGCGGCGCGCCTGGCAGAACTCGAACAGTTCCAGCGTGACGCGGTAATTGTTGTCCATCATGTAGCGGCCGTTGCGCTCGGTCGTGTCCGAGCACGCGCCTTGATGCAGCACCGCGCGCACCTCGGGCAGGCTTCCATCAGCCACGCGGCGGCGGAAGTCGTCCTTGTCCATGTAGTCGGCGACCTGGCAATCGACCAAATTGACGAACTTGTCGCCCTCGGTCAAATCGTCAACCGCGATGATGTCATGGATGCCACGGCGGTTGAGCCCGCGCACCAAGTTGCTGCCGATGAAGCCCGCGGCTCCGGTTACGACGATCATGAGGATTCTCCTGCCAATTCCGCGGCGGTAACGACGGACGTGCCCAGCTTGCCCACGGCGATGCCGCCGGCCTTGTTAGCCCAGCCCATCGACTCGGCCCACGGCAAGCCGATGGCGCGTGAAACCGCCAAGGTGGCCAGCACCGTATCGCCTGCGCCGGACACATCGAACACTTCGTGCGCCTGCGCATCGATGTGGTCGCGTCCCGCATCGGTAAACAAAGTCATGCCCTGCTCGGAACGGGTCACAAGCAGCGCTTCGAGGTCAAGATTGGCGCGCAATCGTTGCGCGCGCTCGGTCAATTCGGCTTCGGAATTCCAGCGGCCCACGGCCTGCTGCATTTCCGCCCGGTTAGGGGTGACCAGCGTCGCGCCGCGATAGCGCGAATAGTCGTCGCCCTTGGGGTCCACCAGCACCGGAATGCCCGCATGGCGCGCCATGGCCACGAGCGATTCAACGCGCGTCAACACGCCCTTGGCGTAGTCGGACAGCACCACAACATCGTGATTGGCCAGATGACGGGCCAGCGCGGCGTCCACGCTATCCAACGCGGCTTGTTCGGGATGCTGTTCGAAGTCCACGCGCAGCAATTGCTGCTGGCGGCCCAGCACGCGCATCTTCAGCGTGGTGTGCAGGGACGGGTCGGCAATCAGGTCGGTATGGATACCGGCCTCGGCGGACAGGCGGCGGATACTGTCGCCGGCCTCGTCCGCGCCCAGCACGCCCACCAGCGTCACCTGACCACCCAACGCAGCGACGTTGCGCGCCACGTTGGCGGCGCCGCCCAAGCGGTCTTCACGGCGCGCAACGCGCACCACGGGCACGGGGGCTTCCGGCGAGATGCGTTCAACTTCACCGAACCAGTAGCGGTCCAGCATCACGTCGCCAACCACGAGGACGCGGCCTTGCGAAATGGCTTCGGCGGGGAAAGGCTTCATTCAAGTTCTTCCAGGCGGCGCGGCGCATAGGTCTCCCAGGCGTTGCAGCCGGGACATTGCCAGTAAAAACGACGCGCTTGAAAACCGCAACTGCGGCACGCATAGCGGTCCAGGCGTTGCGTATGCTTGTGAATCAGGCTGCGCAGCAGCGTCAGGTCGGCGCCGGGTACCGGCCCCTTTTCGGCGCCACCTTCCGGATTGGCCAGTTCGGCTTCCAACAGGCGGTCCAAGCCCAGCAGGGACGGATGACTGCGCAACGCACCGCGTGCAAACGCCCAGGCGACTTCCGATCCTTGCTGCGCGCGCAGTTCGCGGAACACGACATTAAAGAGATCCAACGAGGCGTGGCGCTGATATTGCTTCATCAGGAAATCCAGGCCCGCCTCGATCTGATTGGCAGCGCGATAGTTGGCCAGCAGTGGCTCGGCCACCAACCCCGCGAATTCGGGCGCGTCGGTCATTACCGATTCCAGGTAGAGCCGTTCGCGCTTCGGGTCCTGCTCCAGCGAGGCCAGGCGGGCGCGCAGCATGGCAGTGCGCACCATGGCGCCCTTGCCTACCGTGGCATCGGTAGTCGACAAGGCGTGGTCGGCGGCATCCAGCGCCTTGTGGGCGGCATCCACGTCCGCGGGCTTGGCCGACAGCGCGGTCTGCGCCTGTTCGCAGTAGTAGTGAACGATTTGCGGCACCGGCTCGTCGACCAGGCCCTGCAAGGTCTTGACCGCTTCGATCGCGCGCGGCCAGTCGTGCTCGGATTCAAAGATGCGGATCAGCGAACGCAGCGCGGGCAGCGCGTAGCGCGTGTCCTTCAACTGCTCGAAACCGCTTTCGGCGCGGTCCAGCATGCCAGCTTTAAGAAAGTCCTGCGCCAGTTCGTGCTGGGCGTGCTCGCGTTCGGCATCGGGCAGGTCGGAACGGCTGAGCAGGCTTTGGTGCACGCGGATGGCGCGCTCCATTTCACCGCGCCGGCGGAACAGGCTGCCCAGCGCGAAGTGCAGCTCCGTGGTTTCCGGGTCCAGCTTGGCGACTTCGACAAAGGCATCGATCGCGCGGTCCGGCTCTTCATTGAGCAGGAAATTCAGCCCCCGGAAATAGGAGTCGGGCAGGCTGCGGGTTTCCCGAAGCATCTGCCGGATATCGAAGCGCGCGGCCAGCCAGCCCAGCGCGAACAACACCGGCACGAAAATCAACCACCAAGGTTCAAAATCCACGGTTCGGGCTCATGCGGTAATTCAGTGCGATATGCGGGACGTGCGGTGATTGGCCCGCCATCAGAGCGGCGACATCGGTGCAACGGCTTCGGGCGGCACGACGGGCGTGGTGCCGTTGGCGGCGGCCTGGACGCGATCCAGCTCGCGGCGCAAGCGCATGGCTTCGCGGCGGCGGCGCATGGCGGCAGGCACGGTCAACAACAGGCCGAACAAGGCGCCAGCAACGAATACGACCAGCATCACGACGATCAGCGGCACATCTTGCACGACGTAGTCCGCATAGAACTTCACGGCGACGGGATCGGTGTTCTTCAAGGCGAACATCAATACCGCAATAAACACGAGCAATCGCAGGGCCCAGACGAGATAGCGCATGACGCATGCTCCAGAGATTCAAGACTGTCAATTGTAAGCGACGTCTTAACAGTCGAAGGAAAAAAACAAAGCCCCTTGATTTCTCAAGGGGCCTGTTCTCGGTCCGATCTGCCCGTAGGCAGCCCTACTAGCCGATTCGTCAGTGCATGGCGTGCAAGCTTGCCATTGACGTCATCGGTTCACCCGATCCAGAGGACTGGGCGTCCTCATCGTTGCCGCCGACCAGGTCAACCCGCTCGCGCAATTCCTTGCCTGCCTTGAAATGCGGCACCTGTTTACCAGGCACCAGCACTTGTTCGCCAGACTTCGGATTGCGACCGATGCGGGGAGACCGCTGCGACAACGAGAAGCTGCCAAAGCCGCGGATCTCGATGCGCTGACCCGAGGCCAGGGCCTGGGTCATTGCATCCAGCACGGTCTTGACGGCGTAATCGGTGTCGCGGGCGGCCAGCTGAGGATAGCGGGCCGCCAAGGCGGCGATCAGCTCCGACTTGGTCACGAATTAACCGTCGTTGCGCTGTTGGTCCAGCTTGGCCTTCAGCAGCGCGCCGAGGTTGGTGGTGCCGGACGAAGCGCTGGCGTCGGACATGCGCTGGATCGTATCGGCGGTTTCGGCGTTGTCGCGAGCCTTGATCGACAGTTGGATCGAACGCGTCTTGCGGTCGATGTTGACGATCATGGCTTCGATGTTTTCGCCGGCGTTCAGCACGGTGGTGGCATCTTCAACGCGGCCCGAGGAGATCTCGGAAGCGCGCAGGTAGCCTTCAACGTCCACGGACAGCGTAACCACAGCGCCCTTGGCTTCGACGGACTTGATGGTGCCCGGAACAACCGCGCCCTTGTCAAACGTGGCGACGAAGTTGTTGAAGGGGTCGCCTTCCAGCTGCTTGATGCCCAGCGAGATGCGTTCCTTGTCGGTATCGATGCCCAGAACCACGGCTTCGATCTCGTCGCCCTTCTTGAAGTTGCGCACGGCTTCTTCGCCCGTTTCCGTCCACGACAGGTCGGACAGGTGAACCAGGCCGTCGATGCCGCCAGGCAGGCCGACGAACACGCCGAAGTCGGTGATCGACTTGATGGCGCCGCGGACCTTGTCGCCGCGCTTGAAGTTCGTAGCGAACTCTTCCCACGGGTTCTGACGGCACTGCTTCATGCCCAGCGAAATACGACGACGGTCTTCGTCGATTTCCAGGACCATGACTTCGACTTCTTCGCCCAGGGTAACAACCTTGCGCGGGTCGACGTTCTTGTTGGTCCAGTCCATTTCGGAGACGTGAACCAGGCCTTCGATGCCGGCTTCGACTTCAACGAACGCGCCGTAGTCGGTCAGGTTCGTGACCTTACCGAACAGGCGGGTGCCTTGCGGGTAGCGGCGAGCCAGGCCCACCCACGGATCTTCGCCCAGTTGCTTGACGCCCAGCGAGACGCGGCTCTTTTCCTGGTCGAACTTGAGGACCTTGGCTTCGACTTCTTGACCCACTTGCAGGACTTCGGACGGGTGACGCACGCGACGCCATGCCATGTCGGTGATGTGCAGCAGGCCGTCGATGCCGCCCAGGTCAACGAACGCGCCGTAGTCGGTGATGTTCTTGACCACGCCCTTGACCACAGCACCTTCGTGCAGGGTTTCGAGCAGCTTTTGACGCTCTTCGCCCATGCTGGCTTCCAGCACCTGGCGACGCGACAGCACAACGTTGTTGCGCTTGCGGTCGAGCTTGATGACCTTGAATTCGAGGGTCTTGCCTTCGTACGGGGTGGTGTCCTTGACCGGACGCAGGTCCACCAGCGAACCCGGCAGGAACGCGCGGATGCCGTTGGTCATGACGGTCAGGCCGCCCTTCACCTTGCCGGTGATGGTGCCGGTAACCAGTTCGCCGTTTTCCAGGGCCTTTTCCAGCTGCAGCCAGGCCGACAGGCGCTTGGCGCGGTCACGCGACAGGATGGTGTCGCCGTAGCCGTTTTCCAGGGAATCGATGGCCACCGAGACGAAATCGCCGGGTTGCACTTCGAGCTCGCCCTGGTCATTCAGGAACTCT
Organism: Achromobacter sp. JUb104; assembly: GCF_024806975.1. NCBI lineage: Bacteria > Pseudomonadati > Pseudomonadota > Betaproteobacteria > Burkholderiales > Alcaligenaceae > Achromobacter > Achromobacter sp. JUb104. Next base: position 292,688 of record NZ_JANUEY010000003.1, read on the forward strand.
TCCAGGGGGATCAGCGCTTCGGACTTCAGGCCGGCGTTGACGACGACGAAATTATGGTCGACGCGCACGACTTCGGCGCTGATGACCTCGCCGGACTTCATGTCCTGGCTCTTGAGGCTTTGTGCGAAAAGGTCGGCGAAACTTTCGCCGCCGGTGGCGGTAGTGGAAACGGAAGACATGGGGTTGAAATCCATTGGGCCGAAATGGCCGTTAAGAACACACCGCAGCGGATTGCCCGCCACAGTGGAGTCAAAATACCTGCCTGCCGGTTTGCCCTGCGGGGTGGCCCGTGGGGGTTGCGCCTGGCTAGGACAGGGCCTAATCAAGTAAAAAATCTTGGCCTGGATGTTTTGGCTTGGCTACATTGGCTGAAACTCACCAATGCCAGGGCGGGTTTCAGTCCACCGGGCTTAGCCCACTGGGTTTGACCCACTGGATTTAACCCACCGGGTTTAACAACCCACCCTTGCCTTTCTCTTGCTGCCAAAAATCCAGTATTGCCTGCACCGTTTCAGCAATCGTCAAATTAGACGAATCCAGTACGTGTGCGTCTGCTGCGGGAGCCAGCGGCGCCGTGGCGCGTTCGGTATCGCGGGCGTCTCGCTCGCGCATGTCTCGCAGAAGGTCGTCTAGATTAGCAGAAATTCCCTTTTCGATCAACTGCTTACGCCGCCTCTCCGCCCGAGCCACCACGTCGGCGACCAAGAACACCTTCAGGGACGCGTCGGGAAAGACCACCGTGCCCATATCTCGGCCGTCCGCAACCAGCCCCGGGGGCAGCCGGAAGGCACGCTGGCGCTCTAGCAAAGCACGGCGCACGCCGGGGAACGCCGCCACGCGGGAAGCAAAATTACCCACTTCCTCGCGGCGAATGTCATGCCCGACATCCTCCCCCGCCAGGTAGACGTGCGGGCCGTCGAATTGAACATCCAGGGTTTCCGCCACGCGCGCGACGCCGGCCTCGTCGTCGGCGGCCACACCCTGCTTGAGGGCGGCCAAGGCGGTCAGGCGGTACAGCGCGCCACTATCCAGAACCGCCCAGCCCAGCGCCTTGGCGACGCGATGCGCCACCGTGCCCTTGCCGGACGCGGTGGGGCCATCGATGGTGATGACGGCGGCGGGGGAATCTGTCGATGAAATCAAAGTCATGTGGAAAGTGCGCTAGGCCGAGACCAGGCTTGCGTAAACATCAAAATAACCCGGGAACGTCTTGCTGACGCAACCGGGATCCATAATCCGGACGGCCGCCGGCCCAAACGCCGCCAATGAAAAGCACATTGCCATGCGGTGGTCATCCCAGGTGCCGATTTGCGCATCGCGCCAGGCATCCGGCGACGGCGGGATGACGCGCAGCCAATCCGGCCCCGACTCCACCTGGGCGCCAAGCTTTTCAAGCTCGGTCTGCATGGCGTGGATGCGGTCGGTTTCCTTCACGCGCCAACTGCCAATATTGCGCAACAGGCACGGGCCGTCGGCATATAGCGCCAGCGCGGCGGCGGTCATGGCCGCGTCCGGGATCAGATTGAAATCCGTGTCGAAGGCTTTCAAGCGCGCACCGTCGGCCACACGCACGCCGGAAACCTCGATCCAGTCGGGTCCGTACGCCACATTTGCGCCCATCTGCGCCAGCGTGTCGGCAAACGCGACATCGCCCTGAATGCTGTCGGCGCCCACGCCCGTTACCCGCAAGGGGCCGCCACCAATCGCGCCAAGTGCCAAGAAGTAAGACGCTGTGGAGGCATCGCCTTCCACCGCGATCTGGCCCGGGCTGCGGTAGCCCGCGCCGCCATCGATCACAAAACGGGTCCAGCCATCGCGCCGCACCTGTACACCGAAGCGTGCCATCAGGTTCAGCGTGATCTCGATATAGGGCTTGGAGATCAGCTCGCCGACCACTTCAATCGTTACCGGCTTACCGCTACGGCCTGCCTGCAAGGGCGCCGCCAGCAGCAAGGCGGTCAAGAACTGGCTGGACACCGAACCCTGCACGCGCGCCACCGCATCGTCCGAGATCTGGCCCTGGCCAATGTGCAGCGGCGGATAACCCGGCTGACCCAGGTAATCAATACTGGCGCCCAGTGCATTCAAGGCGTCAGCAAGATCGCCGATGGGCCGTTCGTGCATGCGCGGCACGCCCGACAGGCGGTAGTCGCCACCCATGAGCGCCAGCGCGGCCGTCAGCGGGCGTATCGCCGTGCCGGCATTGCCCATGAAAAGGTCGGCGCTTTCAACCGGAAAACGCCGCACGCCCTGGACCGTCACGCAACCGGCATCCAATTCAGACACCTGCACGCCCAATTGGCGCAAGGCGCCCAGCATGACGCGCGTATCGTCGGAGTCCAGCAGACCGGTAATGGTGGTGGTGCCCTCGGCAATCGCCGACAACAGCAGCACGCGATTGGAAATGCTCTTGGACCCCGGCAAGGCCATCACGCCCTGCGCCTGCCGCACGCGCGGCAGGTCCAGATAAGGCAAAGCGCCCATGTCAGCTACTCCTTCTGCCAGTTGCGGCGCGCTTGGGCCGCCGTATCCAGCAATGCCAGCAACGCCGCGTCATCGCCGTCGGCAATGGCGCGTTCGGCGCGATCCAGCACGGCGCGCACGTCGGCAAGCTCGGCCAGCATCGCATCGCGATTGGATAAAAAGATATCGCGCCACATCTCCGGCGAACCCGCCGCAATGCGCGTGAAATCACGAAAACCGCTACCCGCGAGGTCAAGCCGGGTGCGGGCGTCAGCGGCCGTGGCCACCTGCTCCATATACACCGACGACAGCAAGTGCGGCAGATGGCTGACGGACGCCAGCACACGGTCGTGCGCGCCCGCATCCATATCGATCACGCTTGAACCGCAGGCCTGCCACGCGCGGCGCACCAGGCTGATGGACGCGGCGCTGTTCTCGGCAAGCGGCGTCAGGATGACGGTGCGACCGGCGTAGAGCTTGGCATCAGCCGCCTCGGGGCCCGTGCGCTCTGCGCCTGCGATCGGATGACCTGGCACGAAGCATCCGACCCGCTCGCCCAGCGCCTCACGCGCGGCATCGACGACTTCGGCCTTGGTGCTGCCCGCGTCGGTCACTACGGTGGCCGAGCCCAGATGCGGCAGCATCCGCGACAACACGTTCTTCAAGCCACCAACCGGTGTGGACAGCAGAACAAGATCAGCCCGCGCCGCCGCGTCTTCCGCGCTGACGGCTTCGTCGATCAGGCCCAGTTCGACCGCCCGCGCCAGCGACGATGCGCTGCGCCCGACGCCCAGCACGCGGCCGACCTGGCCCGCCCGACGCAACGCCGCGGCGAACGACCCGCCGATGAGGCCAACGCCCACCACGGCCAATACAGGAATCAGGGGGCCAGCGGCCCCCTGATCGGTAGAAGGTAACGCGTCGTTCATGTGGCCAGAATGTCGGTCAGGGCATCAATAAAGCGGGCGTTCTCTTCGGGCAGGCCGATCGACACGCGCAACCATTCCGGCAAACCATCGCCCGCGACGGGGCGCACGATCACGCCGCGCTTGAGCAGTTCCAGATTGATGCGGGGCGCATCGCCCACATGCACCAGCACAAAATTGCCATAGCTGGGCACGTAGCGAAGCGCCAGGCGGTCAAACGCGGCGCACAGTTGCGCCTTGCCCGCCTTGTTCGACGCATAGGCTTCTTCCAGATAGGCGGTGTCGCCCAACGCGGCAATCGCGGCGGCTTGCGCCAGCGTGTTGACGTTGAACGGCTGACGCACACGGTTCAGCAAGTCAGTCAGCGGCGGCTGCGACACCGAGAAGCCCACGCGCAGCCCCGCCAGCCCGTATGCCTTGGAGAACGTGCGCGAGATGATCAGGTTCGGGAAACGACGCGCCAGCGCGGTGCTGTCGAAGCGGTATTCCGGATCCAGGTATTCGTTGTAGGCCTCGTCCAGCACGACGGTGACGCGGTCGCCGTGGGCGGCATGCACACGCTCCAGGAACGACGTGACCTTGTCGCCCGACACAAAGGTGCCCGTGGGATTGTTAGGGTTGGCAATGAAAAGCAGGCGCGTGTCATCGGCAATAGCCTCGAACATCGCATCCAGATCATGGCCATAGTCCTTGGCCGGCACCACGATGTGGCGCGCGCCGCGCGCTTGCGTGGCCAAGCGGTAGACCGCGAACGAATGCTGCGCGTATACGGCCGACGAACCCGGCTCCAGCAAGGCCAGCGCCGCGATCTCCAGGATATCGTTCGAGCCGTTGCCCAACGTGATCCAGTTCATCGGCACGCCGTAACGTTCGGCCAGCGCCGCCTTCAGGTCAAAACCATTGGGGTCCGGATAACGGGCCAGGGACTCGGCGGCGGCCAGCATGGCTGCGCGCGCCGACTTGGGCATGCCCAGCGGGTTTTCGTTGGAGGCCAGCTTGACGATGCCGGCCGGGTCCAGCCCGAATTCACGGGCCAGTTCTTCAATGGGTTTGCCCGCCTGATACGGCGCGATGGCGCTGACGTGCGCGGGGGCAACGAGGGGCTTGGATGCGGTGGTCATGGTGTGGACTCACGGCGCCGGGTAGGAACCCAGCACCTTCAGGTAGGCAACCTGCGCCTGCAACGTGGCAAGGGCGCGCTCAACGTTCGGATCATTACGGTGACCCAGGACGTCTACGTAGAAATAGTATTCCCACTGGCCGGTGCGCGCGGGACGCGACTCAAAGCGCGTCATCGACACGCCGTTGGCCGCCAGCGGCGCCAGCATTTCGTACACGGCGCCCGCGCGGTTCGGCACGGCCAGGATCAGGCTCGTCTTGTCCTTGCCGCTGACCAGCGGCTGGATGTTGCCGATGGCCAGGAAGCGGGTGCGATTGTGCGGATCGTCCTGAATGCCGGACGCAATCACCTGAAGATTCCAGGCGGGCGCGGCCACTTCGCCGGCGATTGCGGCAATGGTCGGGTCCCCCGCCGCGGCGCGCGCCGCTTCGGAATTGCTGGACGCCGCGACGCGGTCCACATCAGGATAGTTGCGCGTCAGCCAGCCCTGGCACTGAGCCAGCGCCTGCGGATGCGCCGAGATGGTCTTGATGCCTTCCATGCCGCCCGATTGCGACATCAGGCAATGGCGGATCACCAGCGAGCGCTCGCCCAGAATTGTCAGCGGCGTGTTCAGCAGCAGGTCCAGGCTGCGGTTGACCGCGCCTTCGGTGGAATTTTCCACCGGCACCATGCCCACATCCGCCTGACCGGCCTCGACCGCGCGAAACACTTCGTCGAACGATACGCACGGCAACTTCTGCACGGCGTGGCCGAAATGTTCCAGCGCCGCCTGCTCGGAAAACGAGCCTTGCGGGCCAAGGTAGGCAACGGTCATGCCGCGCTCCAACCCACGGCAGGCCGAGATGATCTCGGTCCAGACCGAGGCCACGCCCGCATTCGGGAAGGGGCCGGGGTTGATCTGCTGCAAACGGCGGATGACCTCGGCTTCGCGCTCGGGGCGCAACACCGGGCCATCGGCCTGCGCGGCATGCTTGGCTTCGCCTACTTCCAGGGCGGCGCTCGCGCGCTGCGACAAAAGATCGAGGATTTGCGCGTCCAACGCATCAATGCGTTCGCGCAAGGGGCGCAGCTTGCGCTGCAGATCGTCATCCATAGCGGCGCTCGAATTCCTTCAGGTACTCGACCAGCGCCGACACCCCGGCAAGGGGCACGGCGTTGTAAATGGACGCGCGCATGCCGCCCACGCTCTTGTGCCCTTTCAACTGGGTCAAACCCGCCGCATCGGCGCCTTGCAGGAAGGCGTCGTTCAGCGATTCATCGCGCAGTACGAACGGCACGTTCATGCGCGAACGCACGGGCGCATGAATGGGATTGCGATAGAAATTGCTGCTGTCCAGGTAGCCGTACAGCAAGTCGGCCTTGGCCTTGTTGGCGGCTTCCATGCCCGCCACGCCGCCATTGGCCTTGACCCACTTGAACACCAGGCCCGCGACGTAAATCGCGAAGGTGGGCGGCGTGTTGTAGCGCGAATGTTCAGCGGCCACGTTGGCGTAATCGAACGCCGACGGGCAGATCGGCAAGGCGTGGCCGATCAGGTCGCGGCGGGCGATGACCATGGTCACGCCTGCCGGCCCGGCGTTTTTCTGCGCGCCGGCATACACCATGCCGCAGCGCGTCACGTCCATCGGACGCGACAGGAAATGCGACGACGCATCAACCACTAGCGGCACGTCCGGCGCGCCCAGCGCGGCGGTATCGGGCCAGTCCATGAACTCGACGCCGCCAATGGTTTCGTTGCTGCACAGGTGCAGGTAGGCCGATTCCTTGCGCACGTTCCAGGTGTCGACCGGCGGCACCCAGGTCAGCGGCGCCTGCTCGCGGCCATCCAGTTGGATGGCCTGTTCGCTGCTTGCCGCCACGTGGGTGCTGCCATAGCGGCCAGCTTCCTTGTACGAACGCTTGGACCAATGGCCCGTCACGACGAAGTCGGCGGCCGGCGTACCGCGGCGCCCCATGAGATTCATGGGAACGATGGCGTTTTCCCCGGAACCGCCGCCTTGCATGAACATGACTGCGTAATCGGCGGGCAAGCCCAAAAGATCGCGCAGGTCGGATTCCGCTTCGTCGCAGATCTGCACGAAGTGCTTGCCGCGATGAGACATTTCCATCACCGACATGCCACTGCCATGCCAATCCAGCATCTCAGCTGCTGCTTGCTGCAATACCACCTCGGGCAAGGCCGAGGGGCCTGCCGAGAAGTTCCAGGGGCGGGCCATTATTGCTCCGTAGGTTCCGTCGAATCCGTCGAGTCCGCTGCGCCGTTGCTGTCGTCGCCGCCTTCCGTCGCGCCGCCTTCAGCCTGGACGTCTTCGTCCAGTTCGCCGTCGTCGTCCGCATCGCTTTCCACAACACGACGCACGCCGGACAGCGTGCTGCCGTCATCAACGTTGATCAGCGTGACGCCTTGGGTCGCGCGGCCCATTTCGCGGATTTCCGCGACTCGGGTACGCACCAGAACGCCGCCGGTGGTGATCAGCATGATTTCGTCGGTCGGGTTGACCAGCACCGCGCCCACGACCTTGCCGTTACGCGAGGTGGTCTGGATGGCGATCATGCCCTTCGTGCCACGGCCATGGCGCGTGTATTCACCGATGGGCGTGCGCTTGCCGTAACCGTTTTCGGTGGCGGTCAGCACGGTCTGCGTTTCGTCACCGGCAACCAGCAGCGCGATGACGGTCTGCGTTTCTTCCAGCATCATGCCGCGCACGCCGCGGGCGTTTCGGCCCATCGGACGCACGTCGTTTTCGTCAAAGCGCACGGCCTTGCCGGAATCCGAGAACAGCATGACATCGTGCTTGCCGTCGGTAAGGTCGGCGCCGATCAGGTAGTCGCCATCGTCAAGGTCGACGGCGATGATGCCGGCCTTGCGCGGGTTGGAGAAGTCGGACAGCGGGGTCTTCTTGACCGTGCCGCGCGACGTCGCCATGAAGACGTAGTGATCTTCGCTGAATTCCTTGACCGGCAGCACCACGGTGATCTTCTCGCCGTCAGCCAGCGGGAACATGTTGACGATGGGTTTGCCACGCGAGTTGCGCGTGCCTTGCGGCACTTCCCAGACCTTGAGCCAGTACACGCGGCCACGGTTCGAGAAGCACAGCAGGTAGTCGTGCGTGTTGGCGATGAACAACTGGTCGATCCAGTCGTTTTCCTTCATCGCCGTGGCCTGCTTGCCGCGTCCGCCACGCTTTTGCGAGCGGTATTCGGACAGCGGCTGGCTCTTGATGTAGCCGCCGTGCGACAGGGTCACGACCATGTCGGTCGGCGTGATCAGGTCTTCAGTGTCGAGCTCGGTGGCGTTCAGTTCGATTTCCGAACGGCGCGAGTCCTTCGTGTTCGTGGAGAACTCGGCCTTGATGGCCTGGAGTTCGTCACTGATGATGGCCGTGATGCGCTCGGGGCGAGCCAGGATGTCGAGCAGGTCGGCAATGGTGGACATGATGTCCTTGTATTCGCCAACGATCTTGTCCTGCTCCAGCCCGGTCAGGCGTTGCAGGCGCATGTTCAGGATTTCCTGAGCCTGCGTATCGCTCAAGCGGTACATGCCGTCGGCCTGCAAGCCGAATTCGGTGCCCAGGTCGTCCGGACGGAAGGCAGCGCGGCCTCCCGGCGTATCACCGTCGGCGCGCGAAAGCATGTCGCGCACCAGCGACGAATCCCACGACTTCGCCATCAATTCCTGGCGCGCGACGGGAGGCGTCGGCGCGGCCTTGATGATGGTGATGAAATCATCGATGTTGGCCAGCGCAACGGCCAGGCCTTCCAGCACGTGGCCGCGTTCGCGGGCCTTGCGCAGTTGGAACACCGTGCGGCGCGTGACCACTTCGCGGCGATGCTGCAGGAAGTAATCGATCATCTGCTTCAGGTTGAGCAGGCGGGGCTGGCCATCGACCAACGCCACCAGGTTCATCCCGAAGGTGTCTTGCAACTGCGTATTCTTGTACAGGTTGTTCAGCACAACCTCTGGCACCTCACCGCGCTTGAGCTCGATGACCAGGCGCATGCCGTCCTTGTCGGACTCGTCGCGAATATCGGAGATACCTTCGATCTTCTTGTCGTTGACGAGCTCGGCAATGCGTTCCTGCAGCGTCTTCTTGTTGACCTGGTAGGGAATGGCGTCGATGACGATGGCTTGGCGGTTGCCCTTCTCCATGTCTTCGAAGTGCGTCTTGGCGCGCATGATGACGCGGCCACGACCCGTGCGATAGCCTTCGCGCACGCCGGACATGCCATAGATGATGCCGCCCGTGGGGAAGTCCGGCGCCGGGATGATCTCGATGAGTTCATCGACCGTGCAGGCCGGATTGCGCAGGCAGTACAGGCAGCCGTCGACCACTTCCTGGAGGTTGTGCGGCGGAATGTTGGTGGCCATGCCCACGGCAATACCCGAACTGCCGTTGACCAGCAGGTTGGGCAGGCGCGACGGCAACAGCAGCGGTTCTTGTTCGCTGCCGTCGTAGTTGGGGCCGAAGTCCACCGTTTCCTGGTCGATGTCGGCCAGCAATTCGTGGGCGATCTTCGCCAGGCGGATTTCGGTGTAACGCATCGCCGCGGCGTTGTCGCCGTCGATGGAGCCGAAGTTGCCCTGGCCATCGACAAGCATATAGCGCATGGAGAAATCCTGCGCCATGCGGACAATGGTGTCATAAACGGACTGGTCACCGTGGGGGTGGTACTTACCGATAACGTCCCCGACGATACGCGCTGACTTCTTGTAAGCGCGGTTCCAGTCGTTGTTAAGCTCATGCATCGCGTAGAGCACGCGCCGGTGGACGGGTTTGAGCCCGTCCCGCACATCCGGTAGCGCCCGCCCAACGATCACGCTCATCGCGTAATCGAGGTAACTGCGGCGCATCTCTTCTTCCAGCGAAACCGGAAGCGTCTCCTTGGCAAAGGAATCCATATATATAACGACAGAATCGTGTAAGGAGGAACCCGGGCCGGGTAAACAGGAAATTCTATCATTCGATTCCGTTCCCGTTTGCCGGGGTTGCCGCAGGAGCCCGCCAGGCGTTCGCCCCGCCCATCGCTCAAGCCGCCTCGTTGGCTGGCCGCCCGATGGCGCCCCACGGCCCTGTTGTCAAAAACCAACATGGAAAACCGAACGAGCGCCGAAAACGTCGTATCCAGCATTAATGCGGCTCTCCAGGGAAGCCAAAGGCCCCCAAATGCCTTAAGATTGTTTCCAGCACGCAGGAAACCCAGTAGCTAATACTTTGAACCAGCTCTTGGCGTTGCTATACTGGCCCCGTTTTCCTGATATGCGGCGGGGGTTCGCTGCGAGTCACTTATCCAGCTTCAAGCTCAACGAGGAGAAACATGAACAAACCCTCCAAATTCGCTCTGGCGCTCGCCTTCGCCGCCGTCACGGCCTCTGGTGTAGCTTCCGCGCAAACCGTGGACAACTGGCGCAACCCGTTCGGTGACGTTTGGAAAAACGGTACGAACGAACTGTGCTGGCGCGATGCTTTCTGGACCCCTGCCACCGGTATCCCCGGTTGCGACGGTGTCCCGGTTGCACAACAGAAGGCGAAGCCGGCCCCGATGGCGGCAAAGGTCGTGTTCAATGCTGACACGTTCTTCGACTTCGACAAGTCGACCCTGAAGCCCGAAGGCCGTCAATTGCTGGACCAAGTCGCCCAGCAAGCTCGCGGTATCGAGCTGGAAACCATCATTGCTGTTGGCCACACCGACTCGATCGGCACGGAAGCCTACAACCAGAAGCTGTCCGAGCGCCGCGCCGCTTCGGTCAAGACCTATCTGGTCAGCAAGGGCATCGACCCGAACCGTATCTACACGGAAGGCAAGGGTGAGCTGAACCCGATCGCTTCCAACAAGACGAAAGAGGGCCGTGCCCAAAACCGTCGCGTTGAAATCGAAATCGTGGGTAGCCGCAAGTAATTGCCGGACTAGCTACAATAAGGGGCCTCGCATAGCGAGGCCCTTTTTTTCGTCCGCTGCGCACCAATATGGTGCCCCGGCGCGTGGCCTGTCCGGCAGCGCACGGCGGGCCCCTCTATATATATAGCGTCGCCTTTCGCTGGACCTTCCCATGACCACGCAAATTCACGACTCCGACCGCCCTGCCGTCAATGCTGATCAGGCTGAACTCGACAAGTTCAGTGCCTTGGCCAGCCGTTGGTGGGATCCCGAAAGCGAGTTCAAGCCGCTGCACGCCATCAATCCGCTGCGGTTGGAATGGATTCAGGAATGCGCGGGCAGCCTTGCCGGCAAAAAGGTGCTGGATGTCGGCTGCGGCGGCGGCATCCTGTCTGAGGCGATGGCGCGCGGCGGCGCGGACGTAACCGGTATCGACCTGGCGGACAAATCTCTCAAGGTGGCTCGCCTGCATGGCCTGGAGTCGGGCGTGAAGGTGGAATACCGCAAAGTGCCCGTGGAAGAACTAGCTACCGAACAGCCCGGCCAGTACGACGTGGTCACTTGCATGGAAATGCTGGAACACGTGCCCGATCCGGCGTCCATCGTGCGTGCCTGCTCCACCCTGGTGAAACCGGGGGGCTGGGTGTTCTTTTCCACCCTGAACCGCAACGCCAAGGCTTTCCTGTTTGCCATCATTGGCGCGGAATACGTCCTGCGGCTGCTGCCGCGCGGCACCCACAGCTATGACCAGTTCATCAAGCCCAGCGAACTGTCCGCCGCGGCGCGGGCCGCCAGCCTGGAACCCGTGAGCATGCGCGGCATGGAATACAACCCGATTACGCAGATTTACTCGCTGTCGTCCGACACTTCGGTCAACTACCTGATGGCTACCCGCAAATGAGCGCCCTGATTCTGTTCGATTTCGACGGCACCCTGGCCGACACCGCCCCCGATCTGGCCGCCGCCGCCAATCAGCAGCGTACCCGCCGTGGTCTGGAACCCATGCCTTTCGAAGCCCTGCGCCCTGTCGCGTCGCAAGGCGCGCGCGGCCTGCTTCGCGTGGCCCTGGACCTGGCGCCGGGCGATCCGGACTATGAGCCGACGCGCTTGCAGTTCCTGGAAGACTACGCAGCCAACTCCACCGTGCACAGCAAGCTGTTCCCCGGCATTGAGGAATTGCTGGCGGATATCCGCCGGCGGGGCATGTCGTGGGGCATCGTCACCAATAAAGTCACTTACCTGACGCTGCCCATCGTCGAATTCCTGGACCTGACCCGCGACAGCGCCGTGCTTGTCTGCGGCGACACCACGGCCCATGCCAAGCCTCATCCGCTGCCGTTGCAGCATGCCGCGCGCGAAGCCGGTTTTTCCACCGATCGTTGCGTTTACGTGGGCGACGACCTGCGCGACATTCAGGCGGCACATGCCGCCGGCATGCCCGCCGTCGCGGCGGCCTACGGCTACGTGGGCGAAGACGACAACATCATCAGCTGGGAAGCGGAAACCTGCGCCAATACGCCTGAGGAACTTTGGTCGGCCATTCAGCCGTTGCTGCCCATCGACCTGCGCTAAAGGCGCCAGGCTTGGCGGACCACAACGGTCCGCCGGCCGGCTTGCAATGCATCACGCCGATTCGTCATACCGAGTCGTCGTACCGATTCGTCGTACCAACGGGTCGTTGCGCCTATTAGTTGTACCCGGCGAACAATATTTCCGGAATTGCACGCTTTATCCGGATTTCCAAGTCACTTAAAGTGTGACCCATGCAAGGCGGTCGGGCGCTTCCCGATTGCCGGTCCGGCAGACGCCGGTGTCGCGGAGCCTGCCTCCGCAACCACTCCCCTCCACGCCGACGGTTAACCACCCTCGTGCACCGTGCGCGGCCAATGCTTGCGCGCACCGACGACCTTTTCGCTGACAACGCCCTACCCCGCGCGACGCCTCTTGGCATCGCGCCAATGGAATGCCTATGCTTTTGCCCATCCTGCTACTTTCTGCCGCCGGTTTTACGATTCTGACCACCGAATTTCTTATTGTCGGGTTGTTGCCCGCCTTGGCCCGCGACTTGCAGGTCACCGTGTCCCAAGCCGGCCTGCTCGTTTCGCTGTTCGCCTTCACTGTTGCGGCAACCGGCCCCTTGCTGACCGCCTTGATGGCCAACATCGAACGCAAGCGCCTGTTCATCGGCGTGCTGGTGTTGTTCGGCGTTTCAAACGCGGTTGCCGCCATGGCGCCAAACATCTGGGTCATGGCCGTGGCCCGCTTTGTGCCCGCGTTGGCCTTGCCCGTGTTCTGGTCACTGGCCAGCGCTACCGCCGTCGAGCTGGTTGGACCGGCGCGCGCCGGCCGGGCGATTTCAATGGTCGCTTTCGGCATTGTGGCCGCCACCGTGTTTGGCATCCCGATCGGGGTGCTTATCTCGGACGCATTCGGCTGGAGAGCGGCGTTCTGGGTGCTGTCGGCCGTGGCGTTCGCCAAGGCGCTGTTGTTGTTCCTGGCGTTTCCCAGCACCCGAATCCGCGCTGACAGCGTCAAATTGGTCACGCAACTGCGCATCCTGCGCAATCCGATCGTACTGGGCCACGTGGTGCTGTCCCTGCTGGTGTTTACCGGCATGTTCACGGCCTACACCTATCTGGCGGACATGCTTGAGCGACTGGCGGGCTTCGACGGGCAGATCGTTGGCTGGACGATGATGGCGTTCGGGGCGGTGGGCTTGATTGGCAACACGCTGGGCGGCCGCATGGTGGACCGTAGCCCCCTGGGCGCCACCGCGCTGTTTTCATCATTGATGGCGGCCGGGCTGGTGTTTGTGGCGCCGGTGATGCAATCGCATGGCCTGTTGGCCGTGGCGCTGGGCCTGTGGGGCATCGCGCAGGCGGCGCTATTCATTGTTTGCCACGTGCGCTTGATGAAGGCCGCCCCCGAGGCGCCCGCCTTTGCGGCATCGCTGAATATATCGGGCGCCAACATCGGCATCGGGTTGGGCGCCGTGGTGGGCGGACACGTCATTGACCAGTACGGGCTGGCCTCGCTGGGTTGGGCCGCTGCCCTGATCGTGGCGATTTCAGTCGCCCTGGCGCTGGCGCTGATGGTCGCGTCGCGCACGCAGCCGTCGACCAAGACCGCTTGCGCGAATGCCACCTGAACCCCGCTTGTGTCCGCCGCGCCACGCCTGGGCGACGGCCGGTGGACAGTACAGCAGGCTATGACATTTACCAGTACAATAGAAAGTTCTTGGGGCCGATCCGGATTCGACGTGGGTCGCGAAACAACTCAGGGCATGCCGAGCACCAGTTCGCTCGTTAAACCACTGGAAACACTACAAACGCCAACGACGAGCGTTTCGCTCTCGCCGCTTAAGCGGTGAGCCGCTGCACTGATCTGTCCTTGGGTCAGGCGGAGGAAGGCAACTTCCTAGGGGGGTAACCCTCGAACCGCAGCAGCGACATTCACAAGGAATCGGTCTGCGCTGGGGTCACACGGCTCAGATTTAAATTACGTGAATCGCTTTGGTCCGGCCTGTCGGTTGGCTAAGTCCAAAGTTAAAACTAAATAAATCGACTACGCATGTAGAACTGATTGCAGAGGGCTTGCGGACGGGGGTTCAATTCCCCCCGGCTCCACCAAATTCCGCTTTATTGCAGAGTGCTTAGCAAATGGCCAACTCTTCGGGGTTGGCCATTTTTTTGCCTGTTCGCAACACATGCCGGCTACCGAAAGTAACAAATGGGGGTATATCCCCAAGGTTCACCGGGACCGAAATAATCCGTCACATATTACGAAAAATATCAAGACATAATCAACGCAAGAAAATGCCACCACGTTTGTGAGGTCATTCTTGTGATGAAAGTCCTATCCATCTTTGGGACCCGTCCCGAAGCGATCAAGATGGCGCCGCTTGTCACCGCCCTTTCCCAAGAGCCGGCGATTCAAAGCGTGGTGTGCGTCACCGGCCAACATCGCGAGATGCTGGATCAGGTGCTGGCGCTGTTTGGGCTGCGCGCGCAGCATGATCTGGACATCATGGTGCCGAACCAGACCTTGAATGGCCTGTACTCACGCCTCATTGCCCGCGTGGACCAGGTTCTGGAAGCCGAACAGCCCGACTGCGTGCTGGTGCATGGCGATACCAGCACCGCGTCGGCCTGCGCATTGGCGTCGTTTCACCGGCGCGTGCGGATCGGGCACGTCGAGGCCGGCTTGCGTACCGGCAACCTGGCAATGCCCTTCCCCGAAGAAATGAACCGGCGTGTGGTCGACGCGATCGGTGACTGGTTGTTCGCGCCCACCGCGCAATCGCGCGGCAATCTGTCGCGCGAGAATTTGGCGGGGCGGATCACCGTCACCGGCAATACCGTGATCGACGCCCTGGCGATGACGTGCGCCAAGCTGGATCCCTCGGGGCCGCTTGCACAGCAGTTGGAGGCCCGTTACGGCTGGCTGGATCCGACGCGGCGGCTGCTGCTGGTGACGGGCCATCGGCGCGAGAGCTTTGGCGGCGGGTTCAAGAACATCTGCGCCGCGCTGGCGGAACTGGCGCGCCGCGAAGATTTGCAGATCGTCTACCCCGTGCATTTGAATCCGCAGGTGCGCAATGTCGTGATGACGAACCTGGCCGGACTGTCGCATGTGCACCTGATTGATCCCCTGGATTACCTGGATTTCGTCTGGTTCATGCAACGCGCGCACCTCATCCTTACTGATTCGGGCGGCGTGCAGGAAGAAGCTCCTTACCTGGGCAAGCCGGTTCTGGTCATGCGCGACGTGACCGAGCGCCCCGAGGCGGTTGAAGCCGGCACCGTGGCGCTGGTCGGCACGGATGCCCGGCGCATTGTGACCGAAGTGAATCGCCTGCTGGACGACCCCGACCTGCATGCGTCGTTTTCAAGACGCATCAACCCCTACGGCGACGGCCGCGCCAGCCAACGCATCGTGGATGCGCTATGCGGCCGCGCCGTCTCTGAATTTGATCCCCACGGGACCACCATCACCCCATCCGCCTGATGCATCCCCCCGCGACGCATTCCTGCCCCGGAGTCCGCATGCACCACCCCGCACCGAACTTTCCTGTTGCCCGAACCCTACGCCGCGCACTGATGGCGGCGGGACTACTGCTTCCCTTGGCTACGCTGGCCAGCCCGGCCGGCGACGCGCTGCGGCGTTTGCAAAACGACGACTGGGTAACGCGCAACATCACGCTGCAAGACCTGGGCATTACCGAGCCGGTTGTCCTGACCAACAGCGATGCGCACCACGAGTTCTTTTTGCCCGTGCCGCGCGGCGTACCGATCCTGGACGCCACCCTGGGTTTCGACGCCAAATACACCAAAGGCGAATCGGGCCGGACCAACATGGTGCTGTGGCTGGACGGCATCCCGCAAACCGCTCAACGCATCGCCGATGGCGACGGGACGGTGGCGCGCAATCTGACGGTCGAGCAGCGCAACCGCCAGACCGGCTTCCTGCGCCTGGGAGTGGACTGGCAGTCGGAGATCGCGCTGCGCCACTGCGAAAGCAACCGCGCCACTGCCAACGCGCTGACCATTTCGCCGCAGACCCGGTTGAGCTACCGCTACGACGCTTCGGCCCTCAAGAACCTGGATGACGCCTGGGGCACCCTGCCCGGCAAGCCCGTGCTGATGGTGGCAAGCCCTAAGCTCGACCAGCAGGCTTTCGATAGTGCCTGGCGCCTTGGCGTGGCGCTGGAGCGCACGGGCAAGCGGGTCTCGGTCCGGGCGTTTCCGTCGGTGGGCGACGAAATCGACACGCGCGGGCTGCAAGTACCGGCGGGTCTGGAACGGGTCGCCGCCTTTGCCGCCATCGCAGGCAAGGAAAATCACAAGCTGGCCAGCCCGGCGGAACTGGGCGCCTTGCTGGTGCTGGGCGCCCCCGCCGTCAGCGCGGACGTCGCCATTGTCGATGCCGCACTTCGCACCCGCTACAACGAAGCGCTGGATGCGCTGCAAGCGCAACTGGCCTCGGACAGCGACGCGGCCGACGCCTTCAAGACGTGGCGCCAGGCGCGCATGCCGCTGGCCGGCGCCGACCTGCCCGCCAAGGACATCCGGCTGCTGCCGCTGGGCCGACAAGCCGTGATCGCGGTGGCCGCCGATGCGGGCGCGCAAGCCGCCGGCGCTTTCGACAGCGCATGGCGGCGCATCTTGGTGACCCGCCAGGTCAACGTCAAGGCCGCGACGCCGCCGCTAAGCGCGGATGGGGCATTGCGCCTGACGTCGTTGGGCGGATCCGCCGACAGCTTCGATGTTGCGTCGCGTGGCGACTGGACCACCACGTTCCCGCTGTCGGCAGTGTCCTCGGGCGGCCTCATGCCCGACGAATTGGTGATGGACCTGGCCGCCGCGCCCGGCGCCTCATCCACGCGACCGGTGGCCTCCGTCTTCTGGAACGGCATCCTGCTGACGGCCAAGCAGATGGACGCGGATGGCAAGCCCGAACGCCTCAGGGCGCGCGTTCCGGGCTATGCCCTGGGCGTCAACAATGCCGTGCGCGTCACGTTCCAGCGGCAGCCGGTCTCGGTGGATTGCAATGAGATCCCGCAGGGCTACCCCGTCAACGTCCTGCCGACCAGCTATGTGAAGCCGGGCAAGGCGCAGCCGGACGGCAGCTTTGTCGGGCTGCTGCCCTTGATGGCGGGCAACCCGCAACTGATCATTCCCGACACCTATCTGGCCGACGCGCCCGACAACATCAAGCGCGTGATTGGCATTGCCTCGGCAAGCGGCGTATCGCCGACGCGCGCGGAATTGTCGGTGGCGCCGGCAGGCCAGGCGGTCAAGCCCGGCCGACCTTTCCTGGCGATGGAAGTGGCGGTGGATGGCGCCGAACCCATCGTCAAGGTCACGGATCGCAAGCAGTTGACGGTAGCGGGCAAGACCGCGACGTGGCTCGACATCTCCGGGCTGGAAAACCTGAGCACGGCGGAAGTCGTGCGCGGCAATGGCCAGGATGGGCTGCTGTGGCACACGCTGGGCCAACACCCGGGCAAGTTGGACGCGCCTTTCGTGCTGAACCGGGGCAATGTCGCCGTCATCGGCGCCACGGGGCCGATTGCCTGGATAGACAGCGCCAACCCCGACGCCAGCCACCCACCGGGCGCGGGCGAAAGCGCCTTCTTCGAGTGGCGCCGCTACGTCTCCTGGAGCGTGCCGGCCATCAGCGTCGCGTTGCTGGTCCTGATCCTGGTCCTGATCCTTGCCCGGCGGGTGAATCGCAGGAAGACCAGGGACACCAAGTAAGCCGGCCAGGTCTGCCCCCATGTCTTCCCTTTACTGGCCCTACTTCATCGCGGACTATTACCGCGGGCTGGAAGTGGTGACCGCCATCGTCGGCGTCATCATCCTGCTCTCCAGCCTGGACGATCTGTTCATCGACGCCTGGTACTGGTTGCGCGAGATGCGGCGTTCGCTGACGGTCAAGCGTCGCTATACGGCCTTGTCCGCCGAAGAACTGCGCGCCAAACCGGAACAACCGCTGGCGATCATGGTGCCCGCCTGGCTTGAGTACGACGTGATCTCGTCGATGCTTGAGACCATGGTGTCGACGCTGGAATACAAGAACTACATGATCTTCGCCGGCACCTACCAGAACGATCAGCGCACGATCGACGAAGTGGAAAGGATGCGGCGCCGATACCGCAAGTTGATCCGTGTGGAAGTGCCGCATGACGGGCCGACCTGCAAGGCAGACTGCCTGAACTGGATTGTGCAGGCCATCTTTGCGCAGAACGCGAAGCAGCCCGAGCCGTTTGCGGGCGTCATCCTGCACGACAGTGAAGACGTGCTGCACCCGCTGGAACTGAAGTACTACAACTATCTGTTGCCGCGCATCGACTTCATCCAACTGCCCGTCACGTCGCTGGAACGCCATTGGCATGAGCTGGTCGCCGGCACCTACATGGACGAGTTCGCCGAATGGCACACCAAAGATCTGGTGGTGCGCGAAAGCTTGTCGAAGATGGTGCCGTCGGCGGGCGTGGGCACCTGCTTTTCGCGCCGTGCGCTGGAAGAACTGGCGGCGGAAACCAACAACCAGCCTTTCAACACCGACACACTGACCGAGGACTACGACATCGGCGCGCGGCTGGCGCAACGCGGCATGAAGCAGATTTTCGGGAAGTTCCAGGTGGAATACGTGACGCGCCGGCGCGCCTGGTTCGGCCTGGGCCGCGAAAAGGTCTCCAGCATTCGCATGCCGCTGGGTGTGCGCGAATACTTTCCCAACACCTTCCGTACCGCGTACCGACAGAAGGCGCGTTGGACGCTGGGCATCGGCCTGCAAGGCTGGCAGCAAGTGGGCTGGACGGGATCACTCGCCAACCGGTATCTGCTGTTCCGCGACCGCAAGGGCCTGGTCACGTCGTTCATCGCGATTCTTGCCTACGTGCTGCTGGCTAACTTTTTCCTGTTTTTCCTGGCGGATAAATTCGGCTGGTGGACGGTGTACTACCCGTCGTACTTCCGGCCCGGCGGCTGGTTGGTGACGCTGATGTGGCTCAATGCCTTCGCCCTGCTGCTGCGCGTGGTGCAGCGGGCGTACTTCGTGGGCCACATGTATGGCTGGGAACACGCAGTGCTGTCGATACCCCGCATGATCGTGGGCAACTTCATCAACGCCATGGCGGCGGCGCGCGCCTGGCGCCTGTTCATCGTGCATCTGATCACCGGCAAACGCCTGGCTTGGGACAAGACCATGCACGACTTCCCCAGCACAGACCAGTTGTCGCAGCAACGCAAGCGGCTGGGCGAACTGCTGCTGTCGTGGCAGGCCATCGACCAGGACACGCTGGCGCGCGCGCTTGAGATCCAGGCGCGTGACAAGAAGCCCTTGGGCCAGATTCTGACCGAACAAGGCTGGCTGGACGAGGGCACGCTGAACGAAGCCATCGACTTCCAACAATCGGGCCAGGTGGCGCCGCCACCACACGCCGACGACAAACCCGCGACGACATGATCCCGCTGACCCGCTCGCTCATTCTGTCCGCCGCGCTGGCATGCGTATGGACCGCCTCGCCCGCCACGGCACAGACGGCGGCGAAGACGGAAGCCCCGCTGGAAGGCGCGGCGTACCGCTTCGCCGAAGAGGCCTACAAGAATTTTGACGCGGGCAAGTACGAACTGGCCGCGCAGCAGGCGGAGTCGGCCATCGTGTTGCGGCCCGACGTGGAACGGCTGCACCTGCTGCTGATCTACGCGCTGCAAAAGCAGGGAAAGTTGAAAGAGGCGGAACAGGCCGCCGCCAACGCCGTCAAGGAAGGGGTGGATACGCCCGCGTTGCGGCAGGCCCGCGCCAACCTGCGCCCCGCTCCCGGTCCGGCCGTTACGCCGGCGATGCCCACGGCCACAGCCACCCGACCCGCCGCCACAGCCGCCACCACAGCCACCACAGCCGCCACCACATCCACCGCAACGCCGTCCCCACCTGCTCCTCGACCCGCCTCTGCCTACAGCCGCGCTTACCCCATCGCCACCCGCGCCTACGCCGACTACAAGCGCGGCGACTATGCCGCCGCCGCGCGCGGCGCCGAGCAGGCCTTTCGCATGGATCCCAAGCAAGGCGCCTGGGCCATGCTGTGGCTGGACGCGCTGGAAGCCCAGAATCAGTACGCACAGGCCGAAGCCGCCGCCGACAAGGCGATTGCGCTAGGCGCCCCCAACAAGAAAGACCTGGCCGCCCGCCGCCAGACGATGAATGCGCGCATGGCCGCCAAGCAGGCCGAAGCGGCCTACCAGGCGCTAAGCGCCAACCGCCCAGACGACGCCGTGCCGCTGGCGCGCCAAGCGGTGTCGCTGGCGCCCGACTCCGCCAGCCACCGCTTGCTGTTGATCAACGCCCTGATGCTGGACGACCAATTGGCCGCCGCCGAAGCGGCCGCCACCGATGCCATCACGCAAAATAACGGCAACACCACGGCGCTTGTCATGCGCGGCTATCTGCGCCAGCGCCAGGGCAAGACCGACCTGGCGAATGCAGACTTTGACGCCGCGCTCAAGCAAGACCCACAAGACGATGCGCAACGCCGCAACGTCCGCCTGCTTGCCGCCGATGCGGCGTTGGCGGCCGGCGAAAATGCGCGCGCGTTGGCCTTGCTAGAACCCTTGGGCCAACAGGACGACGCGGCCAATGCACGGATAAAACGCGCGCGCTCCCGCCCCGCCGTGCCCGCCACATTGACGCTAGGCAATTACCCCGCGCCTGTGCAGGACTGCCGCGACACGCCTGCCGGCACTGTTTGCCAACTGCTGCCGTCCGACACCGCCGGCAATGGCGGCCCTGCCGCGCTGGCCTATGCCGCCTACGCGCGGGAAGATTACGCCGAAGCCATCGCCCAAGCCCGCAAGGCAGTGGCACAAGACCCCAACAACCAGGACTACCAGCGCCTGTTGACGACCACGCTGGCGGCCGGCAAGGGCGCCGAATTGGTCGAGGCAGAGCAGCGCATGAGCCACGCGCTGGCGGCCCAGCCCGACGACCCCACGCTGCTGATGCAGCGGGGCTATCTGTACCAGCGCATGAGGCAACCCGCGCTTGCGCTGCGGGATTTCGAAGCCGCGCGCGCCACCGGCAAAGCGCCGCCCACCGTGATTCTGGACGAAGGCTACGCGCGGGCTGGCGCCGGCGACAAGCGCGGCGCGGTCAACAACTTGAAGCAGGCCATCGACGAGGCCGATGCGGGCAAGCTGGCCTTGACGCCGCAACAGCGCTTTGACACCCGCAGCGGCATCGGCGAACTATCGCGTGAATGGGGCGGCTACGTTTCCGCCGGCTATCGTGGCGCGCGGCCGGCATCGTCGGGCTTGGGTGGCGCGGCCATTACCGTGCCGGGCGACGCCATCTTCAGCACGGCCGAGATCTTCTGGCGTCCAGCGGATTTCATGAACTCCGCCACGCAAACCTTCGAACTGTACGGGCGCGTTTCCAACACGCTTTATGACAACGGCGGCACCACCACGGGCCAGACCGTGGCCGACCCTTGCGGGGGCAGCATCGACGTCGCCGAAACCCGCAACGAAGGCATCGCCGGCTTTCCCACCACGATCGGATCCCTGGGCATGCGCTTCACGCCATCCACCGAAGTAGGGCTGACGTTCGGCATCGAACGCCAGTTCAACCTGGGCACCGCCACCCGACGCGGCACATTCAGTCCGGCACCCGCCGCATTGCGCTGCGCCTTGAACCAGACGAATCAATCACCGCACTACGAAACCACCGCCGACAACGGCGCCTGGCTGGCCTACGTCACCTACGGCCTGTACGAAGGCACGACGCTGCGCATCGACCGGCCCGATTGGTTCACGATGGAAGGCTATCTGCAGGCCGGTTATTCCTGGCAGGACATGCCGGCGAAATTCTGGTTGCGCGACAACGTTACGGGCGAAGACAGCGACAAGATCTCGGGCCGCATGAAGCGCGACCAGGCGTTCGGCGCCGGCGAAGTGCGCGTGGGCCGCAGCTATCGCCTGGACGCCATCAGCGACCGGCTGGTGCTCTTTCCCTATGCGGTAGTGGGCGCCGACTGGCTGTGGAACAAGAACCGCGCATCTTTCTCCTCCCAGGGCGAGTCGTTTAGCGTAGATCAGCTAGGCAATGGCTCGTCGTGGTCGCTGGGCGCCGGGCCCGGCGTCAACGTACGTTACTGGTTCCGCGAAGACCACTACAACGCGCCACGGTCGTATCTGGACCTGACCACGCAGTACCGCTTCAACATCGGCGGCGGCTCGGCCGACCGGGCGCGCGGCCTGTTCATCAACCTGACCCTGTCGTACTGAAGGCTTTACTGAAGGCTGTACTGACCTCGCACGGGCGCCACCGCCCTGCCCCCAGGCATCAAACGCGCGCCGCTAACCAAGCCTGCATCAGTGCCCGCGCCTCGGGTGTGTTGTCGATCACCCAAGGGTCGATCGCAAACGCCACCACCCGCTTGGCGCCATAGCCGCGCGCCACTTCCCATTGCTGTTTGACGCGATCGAAATCCGCCGAGCGTGCCTTGAAGGAGGACCCGTCCGTACTGCCCGAAGGCAGCTCCTCGAACAGTTCCAGGATCAAGTCGAACGAGGCGCGCCGTGCGAGCAGCATGTCGTGCAAGGGGGCAAGCGACTGGTAGTTGGCCAAGCCGGCCACGCCCACGCCGTCCTGGATCATGGGGTGGATACGTACCCGGTCCAGAATGTTGCTCCACAGCTTCGTCAACGAGCCTTCGCCGGGCAAGCGGGAATAGTAGGTGGATATGCAGGGCACGCCCGGGCTGGTGGCCTGCGCCGTGCGAGAGAAGGCATCCAGCCAGGGCAGCAACAGCGCCTGCCGTTCGGCGGATGCCCAGTTGTATTGCTCAAGCTCGTAAGGCACATACCAACCGCGAAAAGCTCTGCGCTTGGGCCAGGGCGCGGCCTGCATATAGGTCACGCCGCGTGCCCGCGTCTGTTCCAGATAGGCAGTCAGCGCCGCTTGATCCGGCTTGGCCAGCACGTCCCACCAGCGCTGGTCGTAGGGCAGACCCACATGCACGCCCAGGCCCTGGTGCTCGGCCTCGTCAAAGATCATGCGCAGGACGGCGTCGGACGCCATCCAATCGTCGGGCCGGCCACCTTCCAGGCCCACCCATTGCAGGAAGATCTCGCGGCATCCCAAACGGCGGTAGGCCGACAAACGCACACGCCAGTCGTCGGGGCTCAAGTCCAGATGGCTGCGCCACAATTGCAGGAAGGTGGCGTTCAAGGACAGGGGCGGCGCGCAGGCGACCAAAGGCGCCAATGCACCAAGCGCCAGCGCCTGAAACATGCGCCGACGCGAGGGGGATGAAAGCAGACGGTACGTCAGGGGAAAGCCCCGTGCCGCCCTTAGCCGCGGTTGCCGAACATGCCGGACAGCGACGCCAGCAGATCGGTCGGGTTGAACTGTTGGCCGGGCTGCACCTCGCCTTCCGGCGTGGCCTTGTCCACCAATTGCGGCAGCAGCGAAGACAGCGACGCCAGCACAGAATCGGTGTCCTGCCCCGTCTTGGCGGACAGCTCGTTGACAACACCGGGGTCCAACACGGAACCCAACTGGTCGGCGCTGACGGGCATGTTCTGGCCCGGGCCTACCCACGACGCCATCACTTCGCTCAAGCCGCCTTTCTGGAAGCTGGCGATCAGGCCGCTGAGGCCGCCCGGGTATTTATTCAATTGCTCGATCAGCGCCGGCAGCAACGTCGCCGAGCCTCCTTGCTGACCGCCGCCGGCCATAGAGGCCAAGGTATCCAACAGGCTCATCGCAGTGCTCCTGAAAATTGGGAAAACCAGTATAGGGCCCCGGCTGGCGGCGCGCATGTCAGGGTGGTTACCTGGCGCGGGATCTTTGCAAAACTTGTAAATCTGGCGGGTCTGGACCGGTCAGCGCGGCGTGGCCGAAGCGGGGGCCGAAGCCGAGGCCCGCAGCGCCTGTAGCGCCTTCTGCCCCGCCCTTCCGTCCGCGGGCAAGCCCAGCTCGCGCTGCGCGGCCTGCAAGGCCTGGCGCGTGCGGGCGCCGACCATGCCATCGGGTTCACCCAGCTCATAGCCTTTGGCGATCAAGAGGCGTTGCAATTCGCGCCGTTCCGCTCGTGACAGGCCCGGGTCGTCCGTCGGCCAAGGCTGGACCAACGGCCCACCGCCGCGCAGCCGGTCAGACAGATGGGCGATGGCCAGTGCGTAGCTTTCGGCGGCGTTGTAGGAATACAGCGCGTCGAAATTGCGCGTGACCAAAAACGCCGGGCCTTTCCTGCCCGCCGGCAGCAACAGGCCGGCCGGCGTCTCGCCCCCGGGCAAGGCCTGTCCGTCCACGCGCGTCACGCCCTGCTTGGCCCACGCCGACATCGGACGTTTGTTCTTGCGCCCCGCGCCCGCCGTATCCAGCCCGGAAGGAAGGCGCACCTCATAACCCCAGGCCAGTTGCGGATTCCAGCCCGCGCGCTTCAGGAAGTTGGCGGTGGACGCCAGCGCATCGGGCACGCTATCGACCAGGTCGCGGCGGCCATCGCCATCGAAATCAACCGCCAGCCGCAGATAGGTGGACGGCATGAACTGCGTTTGGCCGAAGGCGCCCGCCCAGGACCCCACCAGCCGTTCCGGTGCGATGTGCTCGTCCTGGATGATTTTCAAGGTGGCGAAGAATTCGCCCCGGAAATACCCTTGCCTGCGGCCAAAGCACGACAGCGTGGACAAGGACGTCAACAAGGGCCGGCCACCCAGCGTGCGGCCGAAATTGCTTTCCACGCCCCACACTGCCGCAATGGTGGCCGGGTCGACGTTGTAGCGCGATGCCGCGCGCGCCAGCTCCGCTTGCCAACGTGCCATGCCCGCCTGGCCGTCCGCCACCCGCTCGTCGTCCACCAGGCCCGCCATGTAGTCCCAGATGGGCGTCTTGAATTCGGGCTGCGCATCCAGCAGATCAATGACCGCCATGTCGGGCGACAGCCCGGCCGTGTGCGTATCGAAGGTGGTCGTGGACACGCCCGCTTTCTGCGCCGGGCCGCGCAATTGCGACAGGCAGGCGGCGTAGGCGTCGGCAGCCTGTGCCGCCGCCGACCATGCCATCGCGGCGCTGCACAGCGCCAGGGCCAGGAACTGCTTTCCCGCGCGATAGGGTTGCTTCATGCCTGGGGGGTTCATGCCTGAGTGCTTCATGCGGGGATGCTTCATGTTCAACGTTCCTTGGGTGCTGAAAGCGCGGTGTCGCCTTCCAGTCGTCGGGTCCAATCTTCCACCTGCCCCGCCTGCGCGCGCTTCTCGAACAGCGCGCGCCAATTCGGCGACAGCTCGGGCATCGTTGCCAGGGCGTGCAGCACGTCCGCATCCAGCACGCGTCGGTTCAGGATGTCTTGCACGCGGGACAACGGCCATTGCGGCCGAGGCCGTTCGCGCAGCGCCAGCGTATCGCCCACGCACAGCCAGCCTTCTTCCAGCACCCGGTAGTACCAGCCGGTCATGCCGCTTGCTTGCACGCGCGCCGCCATGCCACGTTGGCCGAATCGGTGGTCCAGCTTCCAGCACGGCTGGCGTGCCTGCGACACCTGGATCAACGCCGTGCCGACGCCATAGACGTCGCCCACGCAGACATCCGCTTCGGTCAGCCCGGTGGTTGAAATGTTCTCGCCGAACGCGCCCGGGGCATCCAGCACGACACGTGCACCCAGCTCGGCGCGCCAGGTCGAATAGTGGTCGCGGGCGTAATGGTGCAGCGCTTTTTCCGGGCCGCCATGAAAGCGGCGGTCGGCTTGTTCGTCGCCGCGCAGGCCTTCGGCGCCTAGCCACAGGCGCTCGGCCACGGGGCGCTTGTCGATACCGCTATCGCGGCCGGAATCACCCAGCGGGCGCACCGTGCCCGTCAGCAGCGCATCAATGGTGATGGGTGTCATCGGGTATTCAGTTCCGGTTGATCCGCCTGCAACGCGGCGAGTTCGGCGTCGTCGAACCCGGCGGCGCGGCGCGCTTCCAGGTTGAATGGGCCGCGCAGCCGGGGCGCGCCATAGCGTTGCGCCAGTTCGGCGTAACAGGCCACGGGCTCCTTGCCCGCTTGCGCGCACAGCAGCTTGAACCAATGGTTGCCGATGGCGACATGACCGATTTCGTCGCGCAGGATGATGTCGACGATGGCCGCGCTTTCCGCGTCGCCCGCCCCCGCTAATTTATTGCGGATCATGGGCGAAGCATCCAGCCCGCGCGCCTCCAGCGTGCGCGGCACCAGCGCCAGGCGCGCCAGCAGGTCGCCGCTGGTGCGCTCGGCCATGTCCCACAAACCGTTGTGCGCGGGGAAGTCGCCATAGGCATGGTCCAGCGTCGCCAGCCGCTGGCGCAGCAGGTCGAAGTGGTAGGCCTCTTCGCGCGCAACACGCAGCCAGTCGCGATAGAAGGTGTCAGGCATGCCGGCAAACCGCCACAGAATGTCCAGCGCCAGATTGACCGCGTTGAACTCAATGTGGGCCAGCGCGTGCAGCAGTGCCGCGCGGCCCTCGACCGTGGCCATGGAACGATGCTTGACCTGGGCGGGCGCCACCAGTTCCGGGCGTTGCGGCCGGCCGGGCAAGCCGGTGGGCGCCACGAATTCCCGCTGGCAGTCCAGCACGGCGGTATCCGAGATACCTCGCACGGCCGCCATTTTCTCTGGCCATTCGCGCGCGGCCAGCGCCGCCAGTGCCTGCCCGCGCAAGCAGTCGTCGACGTGCCCGCGCGGCGCGGCGGGCATTGTGTTGCTGTCCATGGTGTTTTCAATCCCAGGTGGCGCATGCCACCGCAAACCCTGAAAAAGCCCACGGTTTCAAACCCGTGCGCTGTCGATGACTTTATCATTCACGGATGGATTCCCTGCGCCTGACCATTGAAACCGACTTGTCCCGCATCGACGCCCACGCCTGGGACGCCTTGGCCGGTGATCAACCCTTTTTGCGGCATGCATTCCTGTGCGCGCTGCACGAAACGGAATGCGCCGCACCGGCATCGGGATGGGCGCCGCATTATCTTGCCCTGTGGCGAGATGATGCGCTGGCGGCGGCCGTGCCGCTTTACCTGAAGTCCCATTCGCGCGGCGAGTACGTGTTCGACTACGCCTGGGCCGACGCCTTCCAGCGCCACGGCATGCGCTATTACCCCAAGCTGCTGTCGGCCATTCCGTTTACGCCGGTCACGGGGCCGCGCCTGCTGGCGTCCAACGACGAAGACCGCGCCACGCTCGTGCGCGGCCTGGTTGCCTTCGCCGAGGAAATCAAGGTGTCGTCGCTGCACGTGCTGTTTCCGTCGGACGCCGATATGCGCGTGTTGCGCGAGGCGGGGTTCATGGTGCGCGAGAGCGTGCAGTTTCATTGGACCAACCCCGGCTACGCGGATTTCGACGCTTTCCTGGCGATGATGAGCCACGACAAACGCAAGAAGATCCGGCAAGACCGCAAGAAGGTCGCCGCCGCCGGCGTGTCGTTCCGCTGGCTACGCGGCGCCGAGATCGGCCCCGCCGAACTCGGCTTCTTTTACGACTGCTATTGCCGCACGTACTTCCAACATGGCAACCCGCCGTATCTGAACCGCAACTTCTTCGAACGCGCGCATCGCGAACAGCCGGACGCCTTTGTGCTGGTGCTGGCCGAACGTGACGGCGAACCCGTGGCGGTGGCCTTGAACCTGGCGGGCGGCGACGCGCTGTACGGTCGCTACTGGGGCGCGACGGAATACGTGCCGGGGCTGCACTTCGAGACCTGCTACATGCAGTCCATCGCGTATTGCATCGCGCATGGCATCAAGCGCTTTGAAGGCGGCGCGCAAGGCGAACACAAGATGGCGCGCGGCTTGCTGCCCACGCCGACGTGGTCGGCGCATTGGGTGGCGCATCCAGGCTTTGCCGACGCCATCCAGAACTTCCTGGATGAAGAGACGTCGGCGGTCACGGATTACCTGGGCGAACTGGAATCCCATACGCCGTTCAAAGGCAGCGCTTAGCGCGCTTGGGTAGCGCTTGGGCAACGCGTAACGCGCGTACCCCTGCCCGCGCGAGCCACTTACAGGAAGCGATCCAGCAGCTTGCGGCTGTGCTTGTCCAGGGACAGGATGTCGCGCACCAGATAGAAAATGCCGTGGCTGTCGGCAATCAACAGCGTCTGTGGGCTCAGGCGGCGGATGTCTTCTTCGCCGCGCAGCGTGAACGATGTGGGGCCGCGATCCGTCTCGACCTTCCAGGTGCTGGGCGTGGCGTAGGTGGACACGCTGCTCAGCTTTTGGATTTCGGGCATGAATTCGCGCCCGGCCAGTTCTTCCTCGATCAAGGCGCGCTGCGGCGCCGGGACGTCGGACAGCTGTTCGATCCACAGCAGTTCATGGCCGTCGCTGGTCACCAGCGACAGGCCTCGGCCGGCTTCACTGATCGGGAAAGCGCGCACGGGGATGACCCCTTCGTGCGTCTCGCCGTCGGCGGAGATGAATTCCAGACGCCCGAAGGCATTGCGGCGCAGATCAAAAAGAGGCAACGAGGAAGGCAAGGTCATGAAGAGAATCCCGATTCCGCGTCAGGCCACGGCGGCCATGTCTTCGCTGCCCGACGCCTGCGCGTCGGCTTCCGCCTGGCGCGCCTGCGCCTGGTAGAGACGATAGTAAGCGCCCTCGTGGGCCATCAACTCTTCGTGCGGCCCCTGCTCCACGATCTGGCCCCGGTCCAGCACAACCAGCCGGTCGGCCTTGCGCAGCGTGCTCAAGCGGTGCGCGATGGCGATGGTGGTGCGGCCCCGTACCAGGTTGTCGAGCGCCTTCTGGATTTCTTTTTCGGTAGTGGTGTCCACCGACGACGTGGCTTCGTCCAGGATCAGGATGCGCGGGTCGATCAGCAGCGCGCGCGCAATCGAGATGCGCTGGCGTTCCCCGCCCGACAAGGCCTGGCCGCGCTCGCCCACCAGCGAGTCGTAGCCATGCGGCAGGCGCAGGATGAATTCATGCGCGTGGGCCGCGCGCGCCGCCGCCACGATTTCGTCGCGGGTGGCGTCGGGCTTGCCGTAAGCGATGTTCTCGGCAATGGTGCCGAAGAACAGGAAAGGCTCTTGCAGCACCAGCCCGATGTTGCGCCGATAGTCGGCCACGCGCACCGAACGGATGTCAATGCCGTCCACCAGCACCGCGCCTTCAGACACATCGTAGAAGCGGCAGATCAGGTTGATCAGCGTGCTCTTGCCCGAACCACTGTGCCCCACCAGGCCGATCATTTCGCCCGGCGCGATGGTCAGGTCCAGCCCCCGGATCACCTGGCGGTTGCCATAGCGAAAGCCCACGTCGCGCAGTTCAATGCGGCCATTGATCTGCGGCAGCGTGGCGGGCTTTTGCGGCTCGGGCACGCTGGACACATGGTCCAGCACATCGAAGATGCGCTTGGCGCCGGCGGCCGCTTTCTGCGTGACCGAGACGATGCGGCTCATCGAATCCAGGCGCATGTAAAAGCGCCCGATATACGCCAGGAACGCCGCCAGCACGCCCACCGTGATCTGGTTTTGCGACACCTGCCAGATACCGAATATCCACACCACCAGCAGACCCACTTCGGTCAGCAGCGTCACCGTGGGTGAGAACAAGGACCAGGTGGTGTTCACGCGGTCGTTGACTTCCAGGTTGCGGTTATTGGCTTCGCGAAACCGCGCAACCTCGCGCTTTTCCTGCGCAAACGCCTTGACCACGCGAATGCCGGGAATCGTGTCGGCCAGCACGTTGGTGATCTCGGACCAGATGCGGTCGACCTTTTCAAAGCCATGGCGCAAACGGTCGCGCACCGCGTGGATCATCCAGATGATGAACGGCAGCGGCACCAGCGTGACCAGCGCCAGCCAGGGGTTGATCGTCACCAGGATCACCGCCGTCATGACAATCATCAGGATGTCGGTGGCGAAGTCCAGCAGATGCAGCGACAGGAACACGCAAATGCGATCGGTCTCGCTGCCGATGCGGGAGATCAGGTCGCCCGTGCGCTTGCCGCCGAAATATTCCAGCGACAACTGCTGCAAATGCTCATAGGTGGTGGTGCGCAGGTCGGCGCCGATGCGTTCGCTGACCCAGGCCAGGATGTAGGTCCGGGCCCAGCCCAACCCCCAAGCCAGCAAGGCGGACGCCAGCAAACCGCTTAAATACAAGCGGACCTTGTCGTAGTCGATCGGCGCGCCGTTCTGGAACGGAATCAGCACCTCGTCCATCAACGGCATGGTCAGGTACGGCGGCACCAGGGTGGCGGCCGTGCCCAGCAAGGTCAGCAAAAATCCCGCCAGCAAGGGCCCGCGATACGGCCGGGCGAATCGCCACAGGCGCAACAGCGCCCAGGTGGACGACGGCGCGGCCAGTTCCTGGTTGCAGGTGGGGCATTCCTCTTCGCCTGCGGGAATGACGTTATTGCAGACGGTGCAGTTGCGCTCTTGCGGCGCTTCTTCGGCTTGGCCGGACAGCCGGATCGCCTGTTGCGATTCGAACTGGGCCAACAGGCGCAGCGCGGCCGGATTGCGGGCCAGGGTGAAGCGCCAGACCGCCAGGCGGGCGGCATCGTCGTGCAATTCCAGCACGGCGGCGCCCGCATGATCGGTGAGACTTAGCGAAAGTTGCGGCCCATAGACCCAGGATTCCCAGCCGTTGTCGGCGGAATTGCGGGCCAGCAGGCGGCGATCGGTGGCTGCGACCAGCCCCGGATGGAACTTCAGCCGCTGGTCCAGGTCAATTTCAACCCAGGCCAATAAGGTTTCGTCATCCGCGAGTTCAGCGCGGATTTCGTCCCGCCAGCGGGCAGGAAATGCATCGGCAAGGCCAGAAAGCAGGTGTGGTTTTTTCATTGGAACGCATACCGGGCCAGGACTCTGCCCTACTAGGCGGCAACCGGTTTACCACCCACGGCGGCAAACGTGTCCCTTCCTTACAACACAACGAATCGACGCCTTGAAGGCGTCGTATAGTAGCAGCCGATTTTTCTAATTAGGAATATCTGGGATCCCCCACTCGTTGGCATTATTCTTGAAGCGCAACCCCGAAAATTCTTAATAGATTCGCGGTCTTACCTAGGGGCGTCCGCGCGTGCCAACCTGCTTCTCACGTAAATTAAAACATGAAAAAGAAAGACATTGAATTTCTCGATGTCGTGGCTTTGCGCGGCCCGAACATTTGGACCTATCGCCCGGTCCTGGAAGCATGGGTGGATATTGGTGAACTGGAAGACTACCCGTCCAACACCATTCCCGGGTTTTACGAGCGCCTGTCCGAATGGCTGCCGACGCTGATCGAACACCGATGCAGCCCCGGCGTGCGCGGCGGATTTCTGGCCCGCCTGAAAGAAGGCACCTGGCCCGGCCACATCCTTGAGCATGTCACCCTGGAATTGCAGAACCTGGCCGGCTTGCGCGGCGGCTTCGGCAAAGCCCGGGAAACGTCAACTCGCGGCGTCTACAAGGTTGTGGTGCGCGCCTGGCAGGAACAGGTCACGCGCACCGCCTTGAACGAAGCCCGCGACCTGGTCATGGCGGCCATTGAAGACCGCCCGTTCGACGTGCCCGCCACCGTTGCCAAACTGCGCAGCCTGGTGGACAAGCACTGCCTGGGGCCCAGCACCGCCTGCATCGTGGATGCCGCCGATGACCGCGATATTCCGTATATCCGCCTGTTTGAAGGCAACCTGGTGCAGTTTGGCTACGGCTCGGCCCAGCGCCGCATCTGGACGGCCGAGACCGACCGCACCAGCGCCATCGCCGAAGGCATTTCGCGCGACAAGGACCTGACCAAGGAACTGTTGTCGACCTGCGGCGTGCCGGTGCCGGAAGGCCGTCTGGTCGACAGCGAAGACGACGCCTGGGACGCCGCCGAAGACATCGGCCTGCCGGTGGTGGTCAAGCCCTACGATGGCAATCATGGCCGGGGCGTGTTCACCAACCTGACGACCCGCGAAGACGTGGTGGCCGCCTACCGCGTGGCGGTGGACGAAGGCAGCGGCGTCATCGTCGAACGCTTCGTGCTTGGCAACGAGCACCGCCTGCTGGTGGTGGGCAACCGCATGGTGGCCGCCGCCGCCGGCGAACCGGCCTGGGTGACGGGCGACGGCACGTCCACCATCACTGAACTGATCGACAGCCAGATCAATATCGACCCGCGCCGTGGCCGCACCGAAAACCATCCGCTGAATTTCGTGCGCCTGGATTCCGCCGCCCGGCTGGAAATCGCGCGCCAGGGCATGTCGGAAGACAGCGTGCCGGCTGAAGGGCAGCGTGTGCTGGTGCAGCGCAGCGGCAACGTGGCCTTCGACGTGACCGACCGCGTGCATCCCAGCATTGCCGCCACCGTGGCCTTGGCCGCGCGCGTGGTGGGCCTGGACATCGCCGGCGTGGACCTGGTGGCCGAAGACATCACCCGGCCGCTGGCTGAGCAGCGCGGCGCCATCGTGGAAGTCAACGCCGGCCCCGGCTTGCTGATGCACTTGAAGCCGGCCGACGGCACGCCGCGCCCCGTGGGCCGCGCCATCGTCGACCACCTGTTCCCGGAAGGCGACGCGGGCCGCATTCCCATCGTGGGCGTGACGGGCACCAATGGCAAGACCGTCGTGGCGCGCCTGGTCGCGCGCTTGCTGCACCTGTCGGGCAAGCGCACCGGCCTGGCCTGCAGTGAAGGCCTCTACCTTGACCGCCGCCTGGCGCACAAGGGCGACCACGCCGACTTCGCCTCGGCCACCCGTTTGCTGATGAACCGCAACGTGGACGCCGCCGTCATCGAGAACGACAGCGGCGTCATCCTGGGCCAAGGCCTGGCCTATGACCGCTGCCAGGTGGGCGTAGTCACCAACATTGACGACGCCGATCATCTGGGCGACTTCGACATCAACGAAACGGAGCGCATGTTCAATGTGTTCCGCACGCAAGTCGATGTAGTGTTGCCGACCGGCGTGGCCGTGCTCAACGCACGCGACCCGCGCGTGGTCGAGATGGCCGAGCTGTGCGACGGTTCCGTGATCTTCTTTGGCATCGACCCCGCCCTGCCCGCCATTGCCGCCCACCTGCAACAGGACGGCCGCGCGGTGTTTGTGCGCGACGGCGCCATCGTCCTGGCGCAGGGCACCCGCGAAGAGCGCTTGGCGGATGTTGCCGCCATTCCGCTGACCCACGGCGGGCGCGTGGCCTTCCAGGTGGAAAACGTGCTGGCCGCGGTGGGCGCCGCCTGGGCCCTGGACATTCCCGTGGAGCTGATCCGCGCCGGCATCGAAACCTTTGACATCCACCAGGCCGACGCGCCCTGGCAGTTCACGCTGTTTGAACGCAACGGCGCCACGGTCGTGGTGGACGACGTACACAATGCGTCGGCCTTGCGCCCGCTGATCGCCGCCATTGATCAATTCCCGGCGTCGAGCCGCGCCGCCGTCTATTCCGCCGGCGCCGACCGCCGCGACGCGGACCTGATCGAACAGGGCCGCCTGCTGGGCGATGCCTTTGACCGCGTTGTGCTCTACGACGACAACACGGTGCAAAGCAAGCGTCCGACGGGGCAGGCGCGCGCGCTGCTGCGCCAGGGCTTGTCGCAAGGCAGCCGCGTGAAAGACATCCAGGACGAGCCTGACCATGGCAAGGCCATCGAGAGCGTGCTGAACGGCATGGCGGCGGGCGACTTCGTCCTGCTGCAATCCGACGAAGCCTTCTCCGGCCCCACCATCGATCTGGTGCGCCGCTGGATTCAACAATACTGACAGGAACACCTGCCATGGAAGTTTCCCGTATCCGTGCCCTGCGCGGCCCCAATCTGTGGAGCAAGAACACGGCAATCGAGGCCATTGTTTCTTGTGCCGACGCCGAGTGCTCCATCGACAACCTGCCCGAGTTCGAAGCCCGCCTGCGCGCGCGGCTGCCGCAAATCGGGCTGATGCGCCCGGAAGGCCATCAGGGCGCCGTGTCCATTGCGCATGTCTTGCAGATTGCCGCGCTGACGATGCAGGCGTACGCCGGTTGCCCGGTCACCTTTGGCCGCACGTCGGCCACCATCGAACCCGGTGTGTTCCAGGTGGTGGTGGAATACAGCGAAGAAGCCGTCGGCCTGCTGGCAATGGAGCTGGCCCAGCAACTCGTTCGCGCCGCGCTGGACGACACCCCGTTCGACCTGGCCGACGCGCTCAAGCGCTTGCGCGATCTGGATGAAGATGTGCGCCTGGGGCCCAGCACCGGGTCCATCGTGAACGCCGCCGTGGCGCGCAACATTCCCTATCGCCGGCTGACGCAAGGCAGCATGGTGCAGTTCGGCTGGGGCAGCAAGCAGCGCCGCATCCAGGCCGCTGAAACCGACCTGACCAGCGCCATCTCGGAGTCCATCGCGCAGGACAAGGACCTGACCAAGATGCTGCTGGACGCCGCCGGCGTGCCGGTGCCAATGGGCCGTTCCGTAACGTCGGCCGAAGAAGCCTGGGAAGCCGCGCAAGCGCTCGGCGGCCCGGTGGTCGTCAAGCCCCGCGACGGCAGCCAGGGCCGCGGCGTGGCCGTCAATATCGAAACGCGCGAACGGGTGATCCAGGCCTTCGAGGTCGCCGAGGAAATCAGTTCGGAAGTCATCGTGGAACGCTATATTCCCGGCCACGATTTCCGCCTGCTGGTGGTGGGCGGCAACATGGTGGCGGCATCGCGCCGCGACCCGCCCCAGGTCACGGGCGACGGGCAGCACACCATCCGCGAACTGGTCGATCAGGTCAACGCCGACCCCTTGCGCGGCGACGGGCACGCCACCTCGCTGACCAAGATCCGCTTTGACGACATCGCGCTGGCCACGTTGCAAAAACAGGGTTTCGACGCGGATTCCGTGCCCGCGCCCGGCACCCTGATCTTCCTGCGCAACAACGCCAACCTCAGCACCGGTGGGTCGGCCACCGACGTGACCGACGAAGTCCACCCCGAGATGGCGGCACGCGCCGTGTCCGCGGCCCGCATGATCGGCCTGGACATCTGCGGCGTGGACGTGGTGGCCGAAAGCGTGCTCTTCCCCCTGGAAGACCAGCATGGCGGCGTGGTGGAAGTGAACGCGGCGCCAGGGCTGCGCATGCACCTGAACCCCTCGTTCGGCAAGGGCCGCCCCGTGGGCGAAGCCATCATCGCCAACATGTACGCCGACGGCGACGACGGCCGCATTCCGGTCGTGGCCGTGGCCGGCACCAACGGCAAGACGACCACGGTGCGCCTGACCGCCCATCTGCTGGGCGCGGCCGGCAACCGCGTCGGCATGACCAATTCCGACGGCGTGTACGTCAACAACCTGCGCATCGACACCGGCGATTGCAGTGGCCCGCGCAGCGCGCGCAGCGTGCTCATGCACCCGGACGTGGACGCGGCCGTATTCGAAACGGCGCGTGGCGGCATCCTGCGCGAAGGCTTGGCGTTTGACCGCTGCAACGTCGCCATCGTCACCAACATCGGCATGGGCGACCATCTGGGCCTGGGCTACATCAGCACGGTGGAAGACCTGGCCGTGGTCAAGCGCGTCATCGTCCAGCACGTGCATCCGACGGGCACCGCGGTGCTGAACGCCGCCGACCCCATCGTGGCCGAGATGGCCGGCAGTTGCCCGGGGTCCATCACGTACTTTGCCGAGGACCGCAACCACCCGGTGCTGACCACGCACCGCGCGCAGGGCCTGCGTTCGGTGTACCGCGACGGCGACGCGATCGTGGCCGCGCAGGGCGCGCAAGAGATTCGCTTTGCGCTGGCCGACATCCCGCTGACGCGCAACGGCACGATCACCTTCCAGGTTGAAAACGCGATGGCGTCGATTGCAGCCGCATGGGCGCTGGGCCTGGACTGGGACGTCATCCGCCATGGCTTGGCCACCTTCGTCAATGATGCCCAGACCGCGCCCGGACGCTTCAACGTGTTCGACTACCGAGGCGCCACGGTCATCGCGGACTACGGCCACAACCCCGACGCGATCCTTGCCTTGGTGCGCGCGGTGGACGCCATGCCCGCCAAGCGCCGTTCAGTGGTCATCAGCGGGGCGGGCGACCGCCGCGACGAGGACATCCGCATGCAGACGGAAATTCTGGGCGCGGCGTTTGACGACGTGCTGCTGTACCAGGACCAATGCCAACGCGGACGCGCCGACGGCGAAGTGCTGGCGTTGCTGCAGGAGGGCCTGGTCGGCGCCCCGCGCGCGCGGCACATTGAAGAGATCCACGGCGAATTCCTGGCGATCGACACCGCGTTGGCGCGGCTGCAAACCGGGGATTTGTGCCTGATCCTGGTGGACCAGGTGGAAGAAGCGCTGGACCACATCGCCAAGCGCATCGCGCAGCCGTAGCCCTGGGCCAGGGTGGATAGACCCGCGCGGCAACTCAACCGCCGCACACGCAAACGGGGCGCTCAGGCGCCCCGTTTGCATTGCCCGGCCAGGCAGCCATATGGCCCACGGCCATACCACGCACCGCCCACGGCCTTGGCCGACGCGATCAGGTGCTGGGCGTGGCCACCGCTTGCGTGGGCGCCGTGGCCTGGTACCGGTCCGTCACGTGCGTGCATCCCACCGCCGCCATGGCGGCCAGCGTCAGCAAAATCGCGCTGCAAAGTCGTTGCGTCATGCGTGCCCCTTCCTTTTTCGTTGATGAAGCATGAAGTGTTGAATCACGAAGTGTTCCGTCACGACTATACCGGCCCACCCTCAACCCAACCAGGGCCGTGCGTCCCAAAAAACCGCCGCATCTTCCGTTACGAGGCCCGCTCAAAAGGGGACAAGACATTGCCGGAATGTAACTCCTGCCCTATGGCCAGCCCCCTCTTTCTTCCGTCGGAAAGCGCGCCAGGAACCCGCCTTTCCGCTGTTACATTTGCCGACAGCGAGGTTTGACAGCCCCCTGGCCGGCTCGTACGGTAGGGGCTAACTGATCAGTGTCCTAGTCAACCGCGACTGCAAGACTTATAGGCCATGAGCCTTGTGTCGCACGCAGAGAAGAAGAGAGGTCACCATGAACAACGACATCATCGCCGGCAAGTGGAAGCAAATGACTGGCAAGGCCAAAGCCGCCTGGGGTGAACTCACCGACGACGAATTGACCCGCACGGAAGGCAATGCCGAACGCCTGGCCGGTCTGATCCAAGAGCGCTACGGCAAGACCAAGGAAGAAGCGCAAAAGGAAGTCCGGGATTTCTTCGACCGCAATCCCTGAATCTCGCCCCGCCTTGATCGGTCGAAACCACTGGAGAAGCTGACATGTTGCATTACGCCGTAGTTTTCTTCGTCATCGCGATCATCGCGGCGGTTCTCGGCTTTGGCGGCATCGCCGCCGGGGCCGCGGGTATCGCCAAGATCCTGTTCTTCGTATTCCTGGTGCTGGCGCTCTTGTCCATCTTGAGCGGCGCCCTGCGAAAAAAATAGAACACGTCGATAGAACGCATACCCCTACACAATAAATTTGATCGTCTGCCGCGCAGCCTGTTATCGCGGCAGACCATACGAACAAGGAGCACGACTATGGAATTCCGCAAGCTGATCGCCGCCGCCGCACTGGGAACTGGCGCTGTCTTCACTTCCATGGCTTTTGCGGCGGATGATGGCAAGCCCAAGCAATCCGTGGGCGAGTACGCCTCCGACGCCACCGTAACCACCAAGATCAAGGCCGCCTACGTTGCCGACAAGCAATTGAGCGCGCTGGACATCGCCGTGGAAACCAACAACGGCGTCGCGACGCTGACCGGTACGGTCGCCACGGCAGCTGAAGCCGATCACGCTGCAACGGTCACCCGTGGCATTGAAGGCGTGAAGCAGGTGAAGAACAACATCAAGGTCGACGCGACCAAGAAGTAAAGAGCACGTAGCAGGACGGCCCCGTTCCATACCGAGGCCTAGAGAGAGCACGGCGCCTGTGGCTGACACAGGCGCCGTTTTTCATGGGCGGCCTTCAAGCCGGGTGCCGTCAGATACTGATGCTGCCCCGGCCGATTTCCAATGCCCGGCCACCCACCTGGATGCGGCCGTCGGCCAGCACGTCCAGCAGCAGGCGGCATGGCCTGCCCATCTGGTCGCCCTGCTCAACCAGGATGCTGACGGGCAAGGAACGTTGTTGGTGGATCAGCCAACCGCCCAGGTTGGCGCAGGCCGAACCCGTGCCCGCATCTTCGTCAACGCCACCGCCCGCCTTCGCGAAGAAATAGCGCGCCACCACCACCTGGCGCGCATCGCGCACATTGCCTTCATCAAACGCAAACACGTACAGCGTCTTGCGGCCCAGGCTGCTGGCTTGCCAGCGACTGAGCTTGGATGCGTCCGGCGCCGCCCGGCGCACCGCCTCCACGCTGGCCAGGGGCACCAGCAATTGGTCCGCGCCGGTATCCACCCAGATCGGGTCGGCGGCAAGGTCATCCGTGGTGAGCCCGACCAGCGCCGCGATATCGGCGCGGCCCAGTTCGGGCGTCGCCGTCTGTACGCCACCGGGGCATGGCGCGGTGAATGTCCAGGCATCGCCTTGTGCTTGCACCGGCACGATGCCCGCGGCAAATTCCAGCGTCAATGCATCGCCCGTTTGCCGAAGCTCGCGCACCACTTGTGAAGTACCGATCGTGGGATGGCCCGCGAACTTCATTTCGTAGCCGGGGGTGAAGATGCGCACGCGCGCATCGGCGTTATCCGACGGCAGGATGAAGGTGGTTTCGGAAAGATTGAACTGCGCCGCCAGGTTCAGCATCGTGGCGTCGTCCATGCCGCGCGCGTCTTCGAACACGCAAAGCTGGTTGCCGCTGAAGGTGGTTGAAGCAAAGACGTTAAGCAGGCGAAAGGCGTAGGAAGTCATGGACTGGCGTGTAGGCATCAAGGCGCCGGCGGACCGGCAAGGCGTTCCACTTTATCGCAGTGGCCCGCCGCCAGCCATCAAGCAGTGCTTACCAGATCGCAAAGAAAAATACCCATGCCAAGCAGAACGGCGCCAGGCCCGCCGCCAGGACGATCCACGCGGCCAGCTTGCGCACGCCACTTGCCGCGCGCGGCTTGAGCAGGCGGGCGAACAAGCGCAGGGTCCACAGCACGGCCAGCGTCAGCAGCGTGAAGCGCACCGGCCCTGCCCACGCGGCTTGCACCCCTTCGTGCTTGAGCAGGTTGACCGTGGTGGCGGACAGGCCCAGGAACACGCCGATGCCCGCCGACGGAATCAGCGCCTGCGCCAGCTTGTGCACGCCCGGACGAATCCAACGCCAGGCGGGCGCATTGGCCACGGCCGCGGCGGGCGCAAGCCGGTCCGCGATCCACAACGACAGGAAGCTTGCGCCACCCACGATGACGGTGGCGCCCACGACAAACATCAGGATGCCCGCGCCGTCCAGCCACGAGAAGCTGTCGTTCACGTCGGGGTAGTGCGTCAAGATGAACCAGGGCGCGTTGTCCATCAACGGCCACATGATGTCGCGCTCGACCAACCAGGTGGCGGCCCATTGCTTGGCGGTCACGTACCAGGGGCTGGCGCTCCAGAGAAAGGCGCCGATGGCGATGCCCATCAAACCAAAGCACAGCAACACGGTCTGCCAGGCGTCGCCGTCGGCGACATGCACGATTTCTTCTTCGGGCGAACGCGGTGTCAGTTCGATGGCGCCACGGTAGCCGCTGCAACGCCCGCACATATGGCAGTCACCCGCACCCTTCATGTGGCGCAGGGGCACCAGCGGCGCGCAGTTGATGGGTTCGATCCGGATGACCGGATGGCGCCACTTTTCTTCGTCGACCTTGAAATGCCAGGGCGCCAGCTTGGCCAGCAAATTGAACACGCCGTTGACCGGGCACAGGTACTTGCACCACACGCGCTTGCTGCGGCCATAGCGCCACCCGACGATCATCGCCGCCACGGTGGACCCGCCCAGCACGACCAGCACCGCCAGCGGGTATTGATAGACGCTGACCAACTGGCCGTAGACCGTCGTCAGCGCAAAGGCCACGAAAGGCCAGCCGCCCCAGCGCATCCATTTCGGTATGGCGCGACCCTGCCCGCGTTCGCTGGCCCACTCGGTCAGCATGCCTTCGGGGCACAGCCAGCCGCACCAGGCGCGGCCCAGGATGGGCATGGAGA
Organism: Achromobacter sp. JUb104; assembly: GCF_024806975.1. Classification (NCBI taxonomy): domain Bacteria; kingdom Pseudomonadati; phylum Pseudomonadota; class Betaproteobacteria; order Burkholderiales; family Alcaligenaceae; genus Achromobacter; species Achromobacter sp. JUb104. Next base: position 332,603 of record NZ_JANUEY010000003.1, read on the forward strand.
TCAACACGAACGGCCACCACACGCCCCAGAATGCGAACTGCGCGACGACGGTCAGGTTGTTGAACACCGATGCCGCGTTGTCGGGCAAGGGCATGATCGCGGGCACGATCAACAGGAACGCGTACAACGCAACAATGCCCCACTGCAGTTTGCGCAACAGCGGGGCATGGTCACGAAGAAAATCGGCGATCCGGGAGGTCGCCCTCCCGAGTACAGCAGCCATGGTCAAACCTTCATTGTTCAGTCCGGCATCACGTCGGAATCAGGATGCATTGCGGGACGGGGCCGGAGCCGGAGCCGGAACCCGGGCGGGTTTGTCGCCCACCCAGCGCAGCAGCGCCCAGACCACGACCCAGTAAGCCACCCACAGCAAGACCGAGGTCAGGGCCGGGAAGGCGCGGTAGCCCGCGAAATCCGCCAGCACCTTGCCCACGCCGCTGCTGTCATCCAACAACCACGAGCTGTCCCACACGGGGTCGATGATGGTCGGTAGCACGTCCAGCGAAATCAGGTGGTCCAGGCCGCCCACCAGCAGCGAACCGGCCAGCAGCAGCAACAGGATTTCGGTCACGCGGAAGAAGCGGCGCCACGTAATCAGCTTGCCGCCAAGTTGCAGCAGCCAGAACGTCAGCAAGGCCACTGCAAAGCCGGCCACACCGGCCAAGGCCAGCATCAGCATGTCGCTGCCGCCTTCGCCCGCCGACACGGTGCCATACAGGAACACCACCGTCTCGCTGCCTTCGCGCGCCACGGCAATGGCCACCAGCACGAACAGGCCCCACCAGTTGTCGTTGGCGACCGAACTGCGCGCGCCGCTTTCCAGTTCGCTTTTCAAGGTGCGGCCGTGCTTTTTCATCCACACGACCATCTGCACAACCAGCGCGCACGCCGCCAGCGACATGATGGCCTGGAACCATTCCTGGCCTTCGTCGCTGAGCCAGGACGACACGCCCAGCAACACCAACGCCAAGGCCACGGCCAACGCCAGACCTGCCGCAACGCCGCCCCACAGGTAGTTCAGCCCGCGCTTGCCCTCGGGCGTGGCGCGCAGCCAGGTATACAAGATACCCACCACCAGCAACGCTTCGACGCTTTCACGCCAGACAATAAATAGAACCTGTTCCATGTGTAGCTACCGCTTATTCCTTGGGCTTGACGACCAGGGTGCCTTTCACGCTTTGGTGAAAGTCATCAAAGAAGGGATATTCGCCGGGGCGGGAAATGGTGATGACCACAAAGGACTTCACCCCCGGGCCCAACACTTTTTCCTTGCGCAACGGAATGCTCTCGAATTCCACCGGCTCGTTGCTTTCGTTGATGAGTTCAATCTTGAAACGGCCGGCGGGCACTTCCAGGGTCGCCGGCTCGAACGTGCCGTCCGGCTTGAACCTGAGCGTGAACGTCGGCAGTTCGGCCGCCTGCGCGGGCGCGATGCCGGCCAGGGCGGCCAGGCCGATCAGTGCGGCGGCAATCAGGCGATGCAGGCGGCGCACGATCAATATCCGCCCTTCTTGCCGGTGCCGGCGTAGACGAATTCGTAGTCCAGTTCAAAGGGCTCGAACCACGGACCCACGCCGGTTTCCTTGTCGACGTGGCGGCCGAAGTGGGCCATCTTGTTTTCGGACGGCGGCAGGATCGTGTACTTCAGCTTGTACTTGCCCGGGCCTTCCAGCTTGACGTTGTCGCCATAGTGCGGGCCGTCGTTGGCCACCATGGGCATGAAGGTGCCCTTCTGCACGTTCTGGCTACCGACCTTCTGAATTTCAAAGTTCACGACCAGATACGGCACCCACTCGCCTTCGGGAAAGCCGGTCTTGTTACCGGCGGTGGCGTGGATATCGGCCTCAAGGTGGACGTCCGAATCCTTGGCGGGACGCATCATCCCGGGCGGATCCATTTCGATCGGCTGCAAGTAGACCGCGCCGATTTCCATGCCGCCCTTTTCTGCCGGCTTGCCGATGGGGTATTCAGCCGCATTCGCGGCCGATACGCTCAGGGCAACGATGGCCAGCGCCAAGGCTTTCTTGATCATGTGCATAATCCTTGAGACATAAATGAATGTCGGCTCTAAAAACATAAACAAGAACCGTTTGCATTAATGTAACGAAAAAAACTGACATCACCCTGAACCGAAAGGCCCTGGATGCGTCAGTTCATTGCGTTGGCTCAAGGGGCCGCGCGGCCACAAAAAAGCCGGCAAGGCGAGTGCCAAACCGGCTGCTGGTGGCGCTTGAAGGGCGGTGACACGCCCTCGCCCGCAACGCTTACTTGCGGCCCTGGCCCGGCGTGCTGCCCGGCGTGAACGGGAACGTCGAGAACATCGCGCGCGTCTGGTCCTGCATCTGGTCTTGCATCTGCACGAACAGGTTTTTGCTCTGGTCGATGTAGTTGTTCATCATGTTTTGCAGCATGGGCGTTTGCACGTTCATGAACTGCGTCCAGGCTTCGGGTCCGAACTGGCTGCCGTACAGGCCTTTGGACTGTTCCGCCATGCGCGTCTGGATTTCCATGAAGGCCTGGATGTTCTTCTCAAGGTAAGAACCCATGATGCCCTGCATGGCATGTCCGTAGAAACGGATGATCTGCGACAGCATGTTCGACGAGAACATGGGCATGCCGCCGCTTTCTTCTTCCAGGATGATCTGCAACAGGATGCTGCGCGTCAGGTCTTCACCGCTCTTGGCGTCGATCACCTGGAACTCTTCGTTGGCCAGAACCAGTTGCTTGACATCTGCCAGAGTGATGTAGGTGCTGGTCCGGGTGTCGTATAGGCGACGGTTGGGGTATTTTTTAATCAGGCGCAGGCTGGCGCCGGTTTGTGCTTGCGTCATGTGTGTCCCCGGATCGGGCGATCTCTAAGACTTCGAATAAGGTGGAGTGTAATGCTGGAAGGCCCTCTCCCCGAGACCTTCCAGCGCCTTGGGCCGCCGGGGCGGCCCGCTGACCGTCATCAGCCCATGTGCAGGCCGCCGTTGAGCGAGAAGTCCGCTCCGGTGGAAAAACCGGATTCGTCCGACGCCAACCACGACGTCATCGACGCGATTTCCTCGGGCGTGCCCAGGCGGCGCACCGGAATGGTGGCCACGATCTTTTCAAGCACTTCGGGACGGATGGCGCGGACCATGTCCGTGCCGATGTAGCCGGGCGAAATCGTGTTGACGGTCACGCCCTTGCTGGCCACTTCCTGCGCCAACGCCATGGTGAAGCCGTGAATGCCCGCCTTCGCCGTGGAATAGTTGGTTTGGCCGAACTGGCCCTTCTGGCCGTTCACCGAACTGATGTTGATGATGCGCCCCCACTGCCGTTCAACCATGCCCTCGATGACCTGCTTGGTCACGTTGAACAGGCTGTTCAGGTTGGTGTCGATCACCGCGCGCCAGTCATCGGCGCTCATTTTGCGGAACAGGCCATCGCGGGTGATGCCCGCGTTATTGACCAGCACGTCGACACCGCCCAGTTCGGCCGTGACCTTCTCGAAGGCCTTCACCGTGGATTCCCAGTCCGATACGTTGCCCACCGATGCGTGGAATGTGTAGCCCTGCGCAGCTTGCTCATCCAGCCATTGCTGGTAGTTGCGGCTGGGGCCGCAACCTGCCACGACGCGAAAGCCATCCTTGGCCAAGCGCTGGCAAATAGAGGTGCCGATACCGCCCATCCCGCCTGTTACGTAAGCCAGTTTTCCGCTCATTGGACTTCCTCCTGTGTGCGACGGACGCCTCGTTGATTAACTTTCTTCTTGGTCCCGAGCAAACCGCGTATTGCGGTTTCAGGCTGCCCGGACCTTTACATACCTGCCAGGCGCCGGCTCGATTGGCTGGTGCTTGGCATTGCCTAATTTTGTACGCGCCTTGACCTGCTTGCCCGCGTGGTCCGCCAGCCAGGCCGTCCAGTCCGGCCACCAACTGCCGGCCTGTTCCGTGGCTTGCGCGAACCAGGTGTTGGGATCACCCGGCATGTCATGGCCCTTCTGGCCCAGCTTGTCAGCCACCCAGTAGCTGCGGCGTTTCTTGGCGGGCGGATTCACCACGCCCGCGATGTGACCCGACGCCCCCAGCACGAAACGCTGGGGCCCGCGCAGCAATTGCGTGGACGCATAGGCCGAGACCCACGGCACGATGTGGTCTTCACGCGAGCCGAAAATATAGGCCGGCATGGTCAGGCGAGTCAGGTCCAGCGGCATGCCGGCGGCTTGCGCGCGGCCCGGCACTTTCAGATTGTTCTCAAGATAGGTATTGCGGAAATACCAGGAGAAGAACGGGCCCGGCAGATTGGTGCTGTCGCCATTCCAGAACAGCAGATCAAATGGCGGCGGCTTCTGGCCTTTCAGGTAGTTGCCGACCACGTAGTTCCAGACCAGCTCATTGGGCCGCAGGAACGAGAACGTGGTGGCCAGGTCGCGGCCAGGCATCAGCCCGCCGTTGCCAAGCTGATGATCGCGCAGCAGCGCATGGGCTTCGTCGACAAAGACGTTCAGGATGCCGGTGTCGTGGAAGTCCAGCAGCGAGGTCAGCAAGGTCAGCGAGGCCACCGGGTGTTCGCCACGCGCCTCGGCCAGCGCTAGTGCCGAGGCCAGCATCGTGCCGCCCACGCAGAAGCCCAGCGCGTTGACCTTGGGCTGCTTGGTGATGTCGCTGGCCACGCGCAGCGCTTGCAGCACGGCGTCGTCCAGGTAATCGGACCAGGTGGCGCGGTCCACGCCGTCGGCGTCGCCCGCCACCGGGTTGCGCCACGAAATCAAGAACACCGTTTGGCCCTGGTCAACCGCATAGCGCACGAAGGAATTCTCGGGCTGCAGATCCAGGATGTAGAACTTGTTGATGTTCGGCGGCACGATCACCAGCGGGCGCTCGTGCACCGTGGCCGTCGAGGGTGCGTATTGGATCAGTTGGAACAGCTTGTTCTCGAACACCACTTCGCCGGGCGTCACCGCCACGTTGCGGCCGATTTCGAATTGCGATTCGTCGGTTTGGGTGATGCGGCCTTTCTTGACGTCGCCCAACAGGTTGGCCAGCCCTTCGTTCAGGGCGCGGCCGGCGCTTTCCACGATGGATTGCTGGGCGTCCGGGTTCAAGGCCAGGAAGTTCGACGGCGACAGCGCGTCGACCCACTGCATGATGGAAAACCGAAGCCGGTTGCGCATGGGCTCGCTGACCTGCGCCGCGTCAACCATGCGCTGCATGGCGCGCGCCGACAGCAGGTAGGTATGCGCCAGCAGCAGATGCGAATTGTTGGCGGCCCAGGCGTCGCCGGCGAAGCGGCGGTCGGCCGGGGGCACGAGCGCGCCGCGCCGGGCGTCGTCACAAAGGCGCTGCCATTCGCGAGAGAATTCGGCCTGAATGTCGGCCAGGATTTCCGGTGCCACGCTCACCGGAATGGGACCTGCGGAGAGATTGGCGTTCACTTCCACACCTTGTTATCGACACTGCTCAATTGATGTTGCATTCCGGGTCCATCACTGTCAATGCGGGTATACAAGGAGTTTCGCGGCAGGCGTTCAAGCCTTCCGCGACTGCCTTGCGCCAGATCAAACCGGGTCGAGCCAGGCCAGCAACGCCATGCGTCCGGTTTCGGTGTCGCGGCGGTAAGAAAAGAAGCGCTGCGCTTGCGATACCGTGCACATGCCGCTCAAGGCCACCTCTTTTACCCCGGCACGGCGCAGGCGGAAATCAGCCAAACCGGCGAGGTCGGCCAACCACTTGCCGGGAAGATCCGGCCGTGGCGTGAAGTAGCGCGCGGTGGCGGGATCGTCCGCCGTGAAGGCGTCCAGCACGTCTTGCCCCACTTCGAAGGCCTGCGGGCCGATGCCGGGGCCGACCCAGGCGCGCCAGCCGGTGGCTTCCGGCGCCTTGGCGCGCATGGCGGCCAGCGTGTGCTCCAGCACCCCGCCCGCCAGGCCCCGCCAGCCGGCGTGCGCCGCGCCCAGCACCTTGCCGTCGGCATCCGCGATAACGACGGGCAGGCAGTCGGCCACCATGATGGCCAGCACGCGGCCCGGCTGCGAGGTAACGCTGGCGTCCAGCGCGGGTTCGTCAGGCAGGTCGGGGGAATCGGCATCCACGACCTCGCTGCCGTGCACCTGGCGCAGCCATAACGGATCACCCGGCACGGCGGCGCGCACCCGGCGCCGGTTCTCGGTCACGGTGGCGGGGTCGTCGCCCGCGCGCAGCCCCAGGTTCAGGGTGTCGTGCGGCGCCACCCCCACGCCACCGGCCCGGGTGGTGCAGAAGTACGTCACGCCGGGCCACGTGGGGCCGGTGACAACGGGCAGGCTGGCTATCACGCGGTCCATGCAATCGTCTCCTGAACCTGTGTCATGTCGGCAGGCACGTCGGCCGCAAACTGCACCTCGCCGTTGCCGCCTGGGTCGTCGAAATGCAGGGCGCGGGCATGCAGCATCTGACGCGTTGCCCCGGCAATGTTCTTGCCGCCGTAGATGGTGTCGGCCAGCAGCGGGTGCCCCAGGCTGGCCATGTGAACGCGGATCTGGTGGGTGCGGCCGGTTTCCAGGCGGCACACCACTTCCGTGACGCGGCCGCCCGGGTCCACCTGACCGCGACGGGCCGGGGCGTAATTGGTAATGGCGGGTTTGGGCGCGACCGGGCGTTCGACGCTCATGCGGATGGGCACGCGGGCGTCGCGGCCGATGGCGCGGTCGACCCTGCCGGCCGCCGCCACCCAGCCATGCGCCAGGGCCACGTATTCGCGGCCCATGCTGCGCGCCTGCAATTGGCGCACCAGATGCGTCTGGGCCTTTTCATTGCGGGCCACCACCATGAGCCCGGAGGTGTCCTTGTCCAGCCTGTGAACGATGCCTGCCCGCGCTACCGCCGCCAATTCCGGGTAGCGATACAGCAGGCCGTTGAGCAGCGTGCCGCTCCAGTTGCCGGCACCGGGGTGCGTGACCAGGCCCGCGGGCTTGTTGACCACGATCCAGTCGGGGCTTTCGTCCACGACGGTGAATTCAACGGGTTCGGGAGTGAAGGCGCGCGCATCGGGTGCGGGCTGGGCCCAGACCAGGATCTCGTCGCCCGGGCCCACTGTCTGGCGGATCTTGCCGGGCGCGCCGTTGACGTGCACGTTGCCGGATTCGATCCAGCCTTGCAGGCGGCTGCGGGAATGGTCGGGCAACAAGCCGGCCAGCACCTTGTCCAGCCGGTCGGCGCGGGTACTGGAAGGTACCGTTACAAGTTGCGGTTCGCCGCGAGTTTCGGCGGGGTTTTCATCAGGAAGGCCCGGGAATTCGTCGTCGGAAACGAGATCTGTGCCGGCGGCTGTATCAGACATGGAGACAAATCATATAATCAGCCTGCCATGCTAACACCAAGGATACGATTCTCGTGATTCACCACCCCGCAGCTCCCTCGAACCCCGCATCCCGAAGCGGGCCGGTTTTGCGCGTGGTTATCGCGCTATTTGCCGTATTGGTCATCGCCGGTTGCGGCTCGACCAACACCAAATACGACAAGACCACCAACTGGAGCGCCGAACAGCTCTACGCCGACGCCAAGGCCGAAATGTCCTCCGGAGGCTGGAAGGAAGCACGCGAACGCCTGACCGCCATCGAAAGCCGCTATCCCTTCGGCGTGTACGCCCAGCAAGCCCTGCTTGAACTGGCCTACGTCAACTGGAAAGACGGCGAAAACGAACAGGCCCTGGCCGCCATTGACCGCTTCCAGCAGCTCTACCCCAACCACCCCGGCACCGACTACGCGCTCTACCTGAAAGGCCTGATCAACTTCACGCCGGCCAGCGCGTTCATGGCCAACATCACGGGCCAGGATCCCGCCGAACGCGATCCCAAGGGCCTGCGTGCGTCCTACGACGCCTTCAACGAGCTGGTCAAGCGCTACCCGGAAAGCAAGTATTCGGTAGACGCGGAAAAGCGCATCGCCTGGCTGGTCAACACCATCGCCATGAACGAAGTGCACGTCGCCCGTTACTACTACGAGCGGGGCGCCTATGTGGCCGCCGCCAACCGCGCGCAAACCGTCATCACCGACTTCGAGGGCGCCCCCGCCACCGAAGAGGCGCTTTATCTGATGGTCGAGTCCTACGACAAGCTGGGCATGACCGACCTGAAGAACGACGCGGAGCGTGTCTACGACAAGAACTTCCCCGACAGCACCTTCAAGACGCAGGGCCTGCAGGCCGACCGCAGTTGGTGGAACCCGTTTGACTGATTGATCCGCCGATCAGCCGGCTTTACCGCATGGGAAATGAAAAGCCCCTTGGATGTTTTCCAAGGGGCTTTTTTCTTGCGCGCGGGGCGTGTGGGCGTCGCCGCGCTAGGCGTCCGCGCCGGCCTGCTTGCGCTGATAGAAGGCCAGCACTTCGTCCAGTTCGCGCGTGCGGGCAAACGGCGGCAGGCCGCGCCACAGGCGCTTGCCGTAGGGTTTTTCGACCAGGCGGGCGTCGCCCACCATCAGCACGCCCCAGTCTGATTCCGTGCGGATCAGGCGGCCCGCGCCCTGCTTGAGCGAAATGGCGGCTTCCGGCAATTGGTATTCCGAGAACGGGTTACCGCCTTGGGCGCGGCACGCACGCAGGCGCGCTTCAATGACCGGGTCGTCAGGCGGCGCGAACGGCAGCTTGTCGATGGCGACCAAGGTCAGCACGTCGCCCGGCAAGTCGATGCCTTCCCAGAAACTGGCGCTACCCACCAGCACCGGGTGCTTCAACTTGCAAAAGCGGTCCAGCAGATCGCGGCGCGTGCCCTCGCCTTGTTTCAGGAGCGGCCAGTCATGGCCGGCGTCATCAAAAGCATCGGCCAGCAAGGTGGCCACTTTTTCCACGGCGCGTAGCGTCGTGCACAGCACCAGCGTGCCGCCGGGGCTGGCTTCCAACAGCGGCATCAGCGTGTCGACGAAGCGGTCCAGGAACTGCGGCGATTGCGGCTCGGGCATGCCGCGCGGCACGAACAGCAGCGCCTGCTCGGGGTAGTTGAAGGGCGATTCCCACTTGCCTGTGCGTGCCCGCTCCAGCCCCAGCTGGCTGGTGAAGTGCGTGAACTCGCCGTTCACCGACAGCGTGGCCGAGGTCATGATCCAGGCCTGGCCGGGCTTGCGGTACTTGGAGAACGCCTGCGCCACGGACAGCGGCGCGGAATGCAGGCGCACATGGTGTTGGCCGTGTTCGACCCAGCGCACGGCCGGCCCCGTCCATTGCTCGGCGGCCGCGGCCACGCCTTCCAGGATGGCGGCGGGCGTGGGCGGCCCGTCGCCCAGGGCGGATTCTGACGTGGGTGCTGATGCGGGTTCAACGGCGGAAAAAGGCGCGGGCTCTGGCGCCTGGTCATCCCGGCCCCAGCCTTCGTCCTCGAAGCCGCTTCCTGCGCGCCCCGGCGTTGCCCAGCGCTTGAGCCGCACCGAGATCTCGGCGCCGCTGCGGGCGGCCGCCATCAGGTCGGGGTGCTTTTCAGCCACCGCGCCCAGCGCCTTGGTGGCGCTGTCCACGGCCTCGCGCAAGGTGGCCAATGCCTCGTCGAATTCTTCGGGGTTGGGGATGGCTTCGAACGTGGCCTTACGGCCGGGCATGCGGTCCAGCGGCGCACAGACCAAGCGCAATTCGCGTGCGGCGGTTTCAAGATGACGGCTGACGTCGCTCCATTTGGCGGCCTCGCGTGCATAGGCCAGGCCGGCCACTTCCAGCGCGCGGCCGAAGTCCATGAGCTGGTGCGTGGACACGCTGTTGCCCAGGAAGCGGGTGGCGGTGTCGGGCAGTTGATGGGCTTCGTCGAAGATGACGGTATCGGCTTCGGGAAGCAGGTCGGTCACGCCCTCTTCGCGCAGCACCAGGTCGGCCATGAAGAGCGCGTGGTTGACCACCACGACGTCAGCCTCTTGCGCCTGACGGCGCGCCTTCACGACAAAGCAGTCGCGGATGCGCGGGCATTCCTGGCCCAGGCAATTTTCACGCGTGGACGTCACGCGCTGCCAGATGTCGGCGTCTTCAGGCACCTGGGCAAGATCGCTGCGGTCACCCGTTTTGCTAATGCCCGCGAACACCTGGATCTGGCGCAGTTGCTGGATTTCGGTGCGCGATTTCAGCGCGCGTTCGTCGCCCTGCAAGCGTTCAAGGTGATAGTGGCAAACGTAGTTGCCGCGCCCTTTAAGCAAGGCGGCGGTGACGGGCGCGGCCAGCGCGGCGCGCACGCGCGGCAGATCGCGCGCGAACAACTGGTCTTGCAGCGTGCGCGTGCCGGTGGAAATCAGTACCTTGCCGCCCTGGATGAACGCGGGCACCAGATAGGCCCAGGTCTTGCCAATGCCGGTGCCCGCTTCAGCCACGAGCGTGGCGCGGTCCTGGATGGCGTCGCCGATAGCTTGCGACAGCTCCACCTGCGACGGGCGTGGCTTGTAGCCGGGCATGGCCGTGGCCAAGGGCCCGTCTTCATCAAAAAATTCGGAAATATCCAGGTCCAGCATTACGGCAGCCTAGTGTCGGTCGGAGTCTATGGTGAACCGGTACCGGTAACGGTTCGGGCGCCAGACACTGATGTGGGAAAGGACCAAATGATACCCTTTGCCAGGCCGGCTTTCGGTGCGGACCAGGGACGGATCCATCCACCCTGGCACGTTCTGTAACAGCGGCTTATGGCACAATCCGCCCCTCGTTTTTCCTTTTTGTCGTCGTATAGAGATGTCTGAAACTTCCGCTATCACGAACGTCGCCGCCGGCGTCGACAACGCCCGCATCGTCGCGCAGCTTGCCACCGAACTCGGCGCGCGCGTCTCCCAAATCGCTGCCGCGGTGGAACTGCTGGATGACGGCGCCACCGTGCCCTTTATTTCGCGCTATCGCAAGGAAGCCACCGGCGGCCTGGACGATACCGTGCTGCGCAACCTTGAGGTGCGCCTGGGCTATCTGCGCGAGCTCGAAGAGCGCCGTGGCTCCATTCTTGAATCCATCTCGCAGCAGGGCAAGCTGACGCCCGAGCTGCAGCAGGAAATTGCCGCCGCCGACACCAAGCAGCGCCTGGAAGACTTGTACGCGCCGTACAAGCCCAAGCGCCGCACGCGCGCCCAGATCGCCCGCGAGGCCGGTCTTGAGCCCCTGGCCGACGCCATCCTGGCCGACACCGCCTGCGACCCAGCCGCGCTGGCCGCGCAGTACCTGAACCCCGAAGCGTCCATCAACGACGCCAAGGCGGCACTGGACGGCGCGCGCGACATCCTGGCCGAGCGCTACGCGGAAAACGCGGACCTGCTGGCCGACATGCGCGAGCACCTGTGGTCCACCGGCCTGATCTATTCCAAGATGATCGACGGCAAGGAAACCGAAGGCGCCAACTTCCGCGACTGGTTCGACTTCAACGAGCCTTTGCGCACGCTGCCCTCGCACCGCATCCTGGCGCTGCTGCGCGGCCGTCAGCAAGGCGTGCTGGAACTGCGCCTGGGGCTGGAAGCCGAGCTTGAAGCGCAAGTACCGCACCCCTGCGTGGCGCGCATCGCCAATTTCCTGAAACTGGGCAATGGCCTGTTCGCGCTGGACGCCACGCCGCGTGCGCGCTGGCTGGGTGAAGTCTGCCGCTGGACCTGGCGCGTGAAGCTGCTGACGGCATTCGAAAGCGAGCTGATCGGCCGCCTGCGTGAAAGCGGTGAGGCCGAAGCCATCCGCGTGTTCGCCGCCAACCTGAAAGACCTGCTGCTGGCGGCTCCCGCCGGCCCCAAGGCCGTGTTGGGGCTGGACCCCGGCATTCGCACGGGCTGCAAGATCGCCGTCATCGACCAGACCGGCAAGGTCGTCGACACCACCACTGTCTACCCGTTTGAGCCGCGCCGCGACCGCGAAGGCACGATCAACACGCTGGCCGCGCTGGTGGCACGCCACAAGGTCGACCTTATCGCCATCGGCAACGGCACCGCCTCGCGCGAAAGCGAAAAGCTGGTGGGCGACATGATGGAACGCTTTCCTGACCTGAAAGTCACCCGCGTGGTGGTCTCTGAAGCCGGCGCGTCCGTCTATTCCGCGTCGGAAACCGCCGCGCTGGAATTCCCCGACCTGGACGTGACGCTGCGCGGCGCCGTGTCCATCGCCCGCCGCTTGCAGGACCCGCTGGCGGAACTGGTCAAGATCGATCCCAAGGCTATTGGCGTGGGCCAGTACCAGCACGACGTCAACCAGCGCGAGCTGGCGCGTTCGCTGGATGCCGTGGTTGAAGATTGCGTGAACGCCGTGGGCGTGGACGTGAACACCGCGTCGGCCGCATTGCTGGCCCGCGTGTCCGGCTTGAACTCGCTCTTGGCCAAGAACATCGTTTCCTGGCGCGACGAGAACGGCGCGTTCCCCACGCGCGACGTACTGCGCAAGGTGCCGCGCTTTGGCGAAAAGGCCTTTGAACAGGCCGCGGGCTTTTTGCGCATTCCCAACGGTGACAACCCGCTGGACGCCTCGTCGGTGCACCCGGAAGCCTATCCCGTGGTCGAGCGCATCGTTGCGAAGATCAAGGCCGAGGTCAAACAGATCATCGGCCAGCGCGACGCCCTGAAAGGCGTATCACCGTCCGACTTCACGGACGAGCGCTTTGGCTTGCCCACGGTGCGCGACATCTTCGCCGAACTGGAAAAGCCCGGCCGCGACCCGCGCCCCGAGTTCAAGACGGCCCAATTCAAGGAAGGCGTTGAAACCTTGAACGACCTGTACCCGGGCATGGTGCTGGAAGGCGTGGTGACCAACGTGGCCAATTTCGGCGCGTTCGTCGACATAGGCGTGCACCAGGACGGCTTGGTCCACATTTCGGCGCTGGCCGAAAAATTCGTGAAGGACCCGCGCGACGTCGTGCGCGTTGGCCAGACGGTCAGCGTGAAGGTGCTGGAAGTGGATGCCGCCCGCAAGCGCGTCGCGCTGACCATGCGCCTGAACGACACCGCCGCCCCCGCGCGCCGCAGCGGCGACGCCCCCAAGGGCGGTGACCGCCCCCGCCGCGCACAAGGCGACGGCGGCCGTGGCAACGCAGCCGGTGGCGCCAGCGGCATGAACAGCGCCATGGCGGACGCCTTCGCCAAGCTCAAGCGCTGATTCTTTCGCGTCTGTTGACCACAAAGCCAGGGCCACACGGTCCTGGCTTTTTCGTTGGGCACGGGCTTTTTACTTGCCCGTCGAGCCCCTAGGACTTTCCCCTAGATGGGCCCATTTTCTTGCGCGCGCTCAATCAACGATTCTAAAAATAAGGGAAAATATCGAATTGTGTCCGAATAATAAAAGCTGGTGGCATTGGGGAACACAGCAGACACAAACATCCATGATCAGGCGAACCGCGGCGCGAACCGTCTATCAGGCAAGAAGCAAAAGAAAAAGCGCCCCCATCCCGTAGAAAGCCCCGGAGAGCCATTCGTCATGCGCACTACCATTACGCTTGCCGCCAATGAAGCGGCAACCATTACCGAAAAAGAAGCCGGCCATAGCGGCACCTACGCCGAAGTCACGCTGGGCCAATACGCGCATCTGATCATTGACGGCGCTGAAGTCGCCTTCAAGCACATCACGTTGGAACGCCTGGGCAGCCGGGTGATTGAATTGCGCAATGGCGCCCAGCTACAAGTGGGCGCGCTGGGCTTTGCCAGCATGGGCGCCAGCATCGTGTACCGCATCGGCGTGGGCTGCGCACTGACCTTCGACGCCAGCCAGTGGGACCCCGAAGTGGTCGCCAACACCACCTTTGATTTCGCCAGCCAAGGCAGCGGCGCGCTGAAGTACTTTCCCTTCATCAACCCGGAATGGCTGGACTGCCCCAACGTCACCGGCTATTCGGAAGGCGACCTGCTTGAGATCGCAGGCCAAGGCAGCGCGCAGCGTTTCCAGGTGCGCGACGGCCGCATCGTGGCGGGCGCGCGGTCGGCCTGAGCCTTTACGGAAAGCGGCTGCGGCGGGAGTAGCAGCGGGCACAGCAGCATGGATGGCAACGCAATGCGCCGCCATCCGGCAAGCACCTACTACTCTTGCGCCAACGACGCCAGCGCTTCGCGCACACGCGTCAGGCGCGCATCCGCATCACCCTGCACACCCTCGGGCGCTTCGGCAACCGCCACGCCGTCAATGACGACCGTGTAGCCCTCACCCGCCACTTGCAGCACCTGATCGGCCGATTCCGATTGCAGGCGGCGCATCAAGGCGCCCGCTTGCTTGGGGTCGGCAAAACGCTGCGACAACAGCAGTTCTTCACCGTCAGCGCCCAACAGGCGGAAGCGGAAACCGCCCGTGTCGTCACGGAAGCTGACGAAACGCGCGCCCTTCTCCTTGTCCTTCTTGCCTTGCGGCTTGCCGGACACGGCGCCCGCGTTCAGATTGCGCAGGCCCACCGCCACACGCAGTTCCTGCATCAACGGCAGCGCCTGCTTGCGCGCCTTGTCGGCGCCCGCTTGCAGGATGTCTTCGATGCGGCCCGGGTTGGCGATCAGCTCCACATACTTTTCGCGCATCGGCGCCAAGCGATTTTCCAGGTGCTCGTAAAGCGCCTGCTTGGCGTCACCCCAGCCCATGCCGTCTTCCAACTGCTTGCGAAACACCGCCGATTCCGCCTGTGTGGCGAACGCGCGGTACAGCGTGTACAGGTGCGAGCTTTCGGCATCCTTGGCTTCGCCGGGCGCGCGGGAATCGGTCACGATACGCATCACCGACGCGCGCAGCGCCTTGGCGCCGCCTTCGAACAGCGGGATGGTGTTGTTGTAGCTCTTGGACATCTTGCGGCCATCCAGGCCCGGCAAGGTTGCAACGTCTTCCTCGATAGCCACTTCAGGCAGCGTGAAATAGTCGCGTCCGTACAGATGGTTGAAGCGTTGGGCGATGTCGCGGGCCATCTCCAGGTGCTGGATCTGGTCGCGGCCGACCGGCACGCGGTTCGCGTTGAACATCAGGATGTCCGCCGCCATCAGCACGGGATACGAGAACAAGCCCATCGTGACGCCGTCGTCCGGGTCCACGCCCTTGGCCACGTTCTGGTCCACCGACGCCTTGTAGGCGTGCGCGCGGTTCATCATGCCCTTGGCGGTGACGCAGGTCAGCAACCAGCACAGCTCGGGAATTTCCGGGATGTCGGATTGGCGGTAGAACGTGACCCGTTCGTGATCCAGGCCGACTGCCAGCCAGGTCGCGGCGATTTCAAGGCGGGAACGCGCCACGCGGGCCGGGTCATCGCACTTGATGAGTGCGTGGTAATCGGCCAGGAAGAAAAATGCGTCCACACCCGGCTGCGTGCTGGCCTCTACCGCGGGCCGGATGGCTCCGGCGTAGTTGCCAAGGTGGGGGGTGCCAGTGGTGGTGATGCCGGTAAGGACGCGGGTATTCATGGGGCGAAGAGGCGTGTGCGAGGGGAAACGAGCAGTGTAACTTGCCGCAGCCACGGTGGCTTGGCGGTTCAGCGCCGCACTTGCCGGGTCAGGCCGTGAATACCCGGCATGCCTGGGCATGGCTCGGCATGACGGCGCAAGCCCCCAAAGATTGCCTTGCCTACCAGACCGCCAGCAGCGGAGCCGCCAGCGCGCAAACCCCACCCGCCGTCAACGCCGCGCGCGGACGGAAGGTCAGGAACCAGATCAGCAGCAGGCCGGCGATGCTGAGAATGCCGATCCATTCGACCGTGCCGTAGCTCCAGCCCCACACCGTGGCGGACGCATAGAGCGACAGGGCCAACGCGATCCAGCCGAACACGCGCAATGGCACGCGGTGGCGGCGCGGCATGGCGCGGTCGAACAGGTCTTCGTAGTGACGATCCATGCCCAGGCACAAGGCGGAAAAGCCCGCGTAGGCCAGGCAAAAAGCGGCAAGCGTCATGGCGTATCACCTCGCGGTTCGTAAACGGCGGCCTTGGCAGAGGCCTTGACTGGTGCCTTGGCGGGTAACCGCCGGGCCCGCGCCGCCTTGCGCGACATCCAGGCAAACAGCACGGCGCTGGCCAAGCAGGTCAGGTCGAAACCGGCCATGACCCAATCCCCTTCGGGCAAGGACACCCCCAGGTGGCGCGACGTGGTCAATGCGTTGACCACCGGCACCAAGGCCAGCGCGGCGGCGGCGATGGCCAGCAGGTCTTGCCACTTGCGGTGCTGAAAAAGAAAGGCGTAGACCAGCGACAAGGCCCAGGCCGAGAAGAACGCGCGTGACTCCCAGAACTGCCGCCCCGGCAGATCCACGGGCAGCAGCCGGTTGGCCAGGAAAAACGCAGCCACGCCAAATACCACGCCCGCGATGGTGCCGGCGTTCAAGCCATCAACCAGCCGCAGGGAAAACGCTTCGCGCGTATCTTGCGGACGCGCCTTCTGGCGCCGCTTGGCAATCCACAACACCAGCCCCGTGCCCACCATGCCGGTGCCCGCCAGGCTGACCAGGAAATAGAACCAACGCAGCAGTGGTTCGGCGAAAAGGCCCAGGTGCAGGCCGGTAATGGTGCCGGCGGTTCTTGCGGTCGCGCCGAGCGTGTCCTGGCCTTCAAGCAACTGGCCCGTCACGCCATCAAAACGCTTCCAGGGCGCCATCAAGCCAAACGACACCCCATCGGCGGCGGCGCGCGTCAGCGTTACGGTGGCGCCGGCATCGCCGGGGTTGTTGACCGTGATGCGGCCCACGCGCCCGTGCCACTGCTGCTGCGCCTGCTCGACCAGCGGCGCGATCTGTATCAGGGGCGCGGGCTGGTTCAGCGGCGGCGTCACCTTGAATGACTTGAAGACATCGTCCGTGTACTGGCGCGGGTTTTCATAGACGGCCTTGATGCCTGCCGGCATCAGCATCACCATGAACAGCACCAGGCCGCTGAAGGTGATCATCAGATGGAACGGCAGGCCCAGGACCGACAGCACATTGTGGCCGTCCATCCAGGCGCGCTGTCCGCCCTTCTTGGGGCGAAAGGTGAAGAAATCCGTGAATATTTTTTTGTGCGTGATGATGCCGCTGATGATCGCCACCAGCATGAACATGCCCGCAATGCTGGCCAGCCAACGCCCCCATGGGAACGCGGTCTCCAGTTCGAAATGGAAGCGGTAGAAGAATTCGCCGCCGCGCGTTTCGCGGCCGGTGACGGCCTGGCCGTTGGCCGGGTCCAGCTTCACGCGCACGAATCCGCGCTCGCCCGGCTTGGGCTTGGGCACTTGATACAGCAGCAGGATCAAGGGCTCGCGATTCGACGGCGGCGTGATGAACCAACGCTTGGCGTCCGGCGCATGCTCGGCCAGATAGCGCTGCGCCACCTCGACCGACTGCACGGCGGGCGCCGACTTCACCTGGATCTCAGGCTGCATCCAGTGCGTGATCTCGGGCCGGAAAAACGCCAGCGACCCGGTCAGGAACATCGCAAACAACACCCAGCCGAAAATCAGCCCGGCCCAGGTATGCAGCCAGGACATCGACTGGCGCAGGCCCTCTTCACCCTGCGCTTTGACCTTCCCTGCCTTCATGCCGCCCCCATCGAGCGACCTGCCAGGAACAAGCCGCCCAGCAGCAAGGTCGGCACCAGGATCCCGGCCCAGGCGCGCCAGGCGTTGCGCGTGGCGAACACCCAGATCACGCCGCAGGCGTAGACCACGAAGGACAGCATCTGGGCCGTGGTAACGGCGTCTGCCCGCCCCATGGGCAGCCAGACCGCCAGGCAGGCCGCAGCCGCCGAGGCCAGGGCATAGCCGCCCAGAATGGCGGCAACCGCCCTGGAAAATACGGCCATGCGATAGCGCATCATGCCTGCGCCGGCTGCGGGAGCTTTCACTTGTTCACATTGAAGGTCGTGGTGGAAACGTAGCGGATCTTGGCGTAGGACTTGCCGTCCGCCTCGCCCGCCTTCTCTTGGACGTGCGCGGCTTCCAGCACGTACTGGCCCGGCCACGGCGTCGTGATTTCGATGCGGCCGTTCTCATCGGTCCAGAAGCGCTTTTCCCATTTCGGAGGGCCGAAGACGGTCACTTCCGTCTTGGCCAGCGGCTTGCCTTCGAAATTCAGGACAAAGCTGTTGGCGCCGGCGGCGGTGGGCACCAGTTCCAGGTCCAGCTTGGCCTGCGTGTCGGTGCGGCCGACCTTGGCGCCGTACTTGACCAGCGTTTCCTTGAACTGCATCGGCTGAGCCAGACGCACATCGCCCTTTCCGGTGGCTGCGAATTCAACGAAATCCGCGCCCTTGCCCGAGGCCTTCAACACGGTGCCGTCGGCGGCCGTCACCACCGGCGACACCATGATCTTGCCCAGCAGGCCATCCTGCTTCTCGCGCACGTCGTCGGCCCATTCGCCAAAGTACGCCTTGGCCGGGCCCTCGGCCCCGCGTTCCAGCCAAACAAAGTGCGCCTGCGCGGCGCCCGCGCTGCCCATCAGGGCAATGGCGGCCAAAGTCCTAGCAAAAGTCATTCTGGTTCCTCTGGTTTTTAGTCTGATAAAGACAACAGGCAAGCCCCGCGGCCGATGCCTGTTTTTTATCGGCCTGAATTATAACCATTCTCACTACGACAGCCATCGAAATTTGGGCCGGAACGCCAAGCGCTGGTAAACCCCCATTCTTTTAAGCAGCGAATTAAATATATTAACGATATATCTGAAGCCACCCACCGCACGTGAACCCTGGAGTTCCTCATGACGCACCCTCGCTGGACAGGCATCTTCCCCGCCATCACCACGAAATTCCACGCCGACGAACGGATCGACGCCGAAGGCACCGCCAAGCACATCGATTTCCAGATCCGCAACGGCATCCATGGCGTCGTTACCTGCGGCTCCCTGGGCGAAGCCAGCACGCTGACGCTGGAAGAAAAGCTTCAGGTCGCCAAGATCGCGCTGGAAGCGTCGGGCGGCCGCGTGCCGGTGCTGGCCAACGTGTCCGAGACCAGCACGCGCGAAGCGCTGCGGTACATCGAAGGCGCCAACAAGCTGGGGGTGGCGGGCTTCATGGTCATGCCGTCGCTGATCTACGTAGCGGACGCCCGCGAGGCCATGCTGAACGTGCGCACCATGGCCGAAGCCGCGCAGCAACCCATCATGGTCTACAACAACCCGCTGGCCTATCGCGTGGACCTCACCCCCGCCCACATGGCCGAGCTGGCCGACTGCAAGTGGCTCGCCGCCGTCAAGGACAGTTCGGGCGACACCCGCCGCGTGACCGATCTGCGCAACGCCGTGGGCGATCGCTACCAGATCTTCCTGGGTGTGGACGACCTGGCCTATGAAGGCCTGGCGCTGGGTTGCGATGGCCTGCTTGCCGGCGTGGGCTGCGCGTTTCCTCGTGAAACCGTCGCCCTGTACGACCTGATGAAGGCGGGCAAATTCGCCGAAGCGCTGGCGCTCTATCAATGGATGACGCCGCTGCTGCATCTGGACGTATCCACCAAGCTGGTCCAGAACCTGAAGCTGATCGACGCCTTGGTCGGCGTGGGCACCGAGCACGTGCGTCGCCCGCGCCTGCCGGTAATCGGCGAAGAACGCGCCCTGATCGAGCGCGTGGTGGCACACGCCCTGGCGACCCGCCCCGCGCAGTACCAGTCGGTGCCCTGATCGCGACGCCCGCCCGGGCGATGGCCGGCATTGATAACCCCCAGAAATTGCCTGCAATGTCATGGAGTTATCGCTGACTCGTTCGACCAAAAAAATGCGTGGCGTTGCGGTCTCTACGACACGACGCCACGCGTTTAATTGCCTAGACTAGCCCGTTCGATTCTCGTTCGTCCGCCGGCAAGCCACGCGTTGTCAGGCCGTTTGCCCGCTGCACGTCCACAACTTCTGCACAAGGCGCGTCAATGAATCAGATCCGTGTCATCGACTCCCATACCGGCGGTGAACCCACCCGGCTTGTCGTCTCCGGCTTTCCCGATCTGGGCACGGGCGACATGGCCGAACGGCAACGCCGCCTGGCCGACAAACACGACGCATGGCGCGCGGCAACCGTCCTGGAGCCCCGCGGCAGCGACGTCATGGTGGGCGCCTTGCTTTGCCCGCCGCAGAATCCGGCCAACGCCGCCGGCGTGATCTTCTTCAACAATGCCGGGTACCTGGGCATGTGCGGCCACGGCACCATCGGCCTGGTCGCCACCTTGGCCTACCTGCGCCGTATCCAGCCCGGCGTGCACGGCATCGAAACCCCGGTGGGCACCATCCGCGCCACCCTGCACGAAGACGAATCGGTCAGCGTGCGCAACGTGCCCGCCTACCGGCTGCGCGAAGCCGTAGGCGTCGACGTGCCCGGGTACGGCACGGTGGTTGGCGATGTGGCGTGGGGCGGCAACTGGTTCTTCCTTGTCAGCCAGCACACGCAACGCGTCGCGCCCGACAACCTTGACGCCTTGACCCAGTACGCCTGGGCCATCCGCCAGGCCTTGCAAGCGTCGGGCATCACGGGCCGCGACGGCGAGCCAATCGATCACATCGAGCTGTTCGCGCCCGATCCCAACGCCGACAGCCGCAATTTCGTGCTGTGCCCCGGCAAGGCCTATGACCGTTCGCCTTGCGGCACCGGCACCAGCGCCAAGCTCGCCTGTCTTGCGGCGGACGGCAAGCTGGCGCCGGGGCAGGTCTGGCGGCAGGCCAGCGTCATCGGCAGCACCTTCCAGGCCAGCTATGAAATGGACGGCGCGCAAATCATCCCCACCATCCGCGGGCGCGCACACGTCTGCGCCGAGTCCACCCTGCTGATCCAGCCCGACGACCCCTTCGGCTGGGGCATCCGGCTCTAAGTGCTGACCGCCAACGGAAGCCCACACATGCCACACCCTTCGAGAGACGTCCTGATCGTCGGCGCGGGCATTATCGGCGCCGCCTGCGCGCACCATCTGGCGGGCGCGGGCCTGTCGGTGCATGTCGTGGACGCCAGCCTGAAAGGCGCCACGCAGGCCGGCATGGGGCATCTGGTCGTCATGGATGGTTGCCCCGCCGAACTGGCACTGAGCAGTTTGTCGATGAACACGTGGCGGCAGTGGGGTCCGCGCATGAACGCGGCGGACCCGGCCTGCGCCTATACCGAATGCGGCACCCTGTGGGTCGCCGCCGATAGCAACGACATGGCCGAAGCCGAACGCAAGCAGGCACGGCTGCGCCAGCACGGGGTCGCGGCCACGCTGCTTGACGCCCAGCAACTGGCCGCTGCCGAACCCTTCTTGCGCGCCGGCCTGGCTGGCGCCATGCACGTCCCCGGCGACGGTCTGGTGTATGCCCCAAACGCGGCCCGCTGGCTACTGACACATGCGCCACCGGGCGTGTCGTTCGAGGCCGCGCACGTCGGCAAGATCGACGGCCAAGGCGTCGTGCTGGCCGATGGCTCGCGCCGCGATGCCGGGGCCGTCGTGCTGGCGGCGGGCATGTCGGCCACCCGCCTTTGCGACGACCTGCCGCTCACCCCCAAAAAAGGCCATCTGGCCATCACCGACCGCTACCCGACGGGCATCCGCCATCAACTGGTCGAGCTTGGCTATATGGCCAGCACCCAGCAGCGCGACGGCGCCGCCGTCGCATTCAATGTGCAGCCCCGGCCCACCGGGCAACTGCTGATCGGCTCGTCCCGCCAAGTCGGACAAGCCGATTCCGACATTGATCCCGTGTTGCTGTCTCGCATGGTCAAGCGGGCCATCGACTTCCTGCCGGGCCTGTCCGGCATGAACCTCATCCGCACCTGGACCGGCATCCGGGCCGCCACACCCGACGGCTTGCCCTTGATCGGTCCGCACCCTGCCCGCCCCGGGCTTTGGCTGGCGTTGGGCCATGAGGGGCTTGGCGTCACCACCGCGCCAGCCACCGCCGCCTTGCTGACCGCCCTGATGACCAACGCAACCCCGCCGCTGGCGGCCGAGCCCTTTGCACCGTCCCGTTCATTTGACGAGGTAGCGCCATGACGTTTCCGCGAAACACCGCCCGCCTGCGCATCCACGTCGACGGTCAGCCGATGCGCGTGGCAACCGGCAGCAGCGTCGCCGCCGCGCTGGCCACAAGGTCGCCCGGCAACTCGCGCATATCGGTATCCGGCGAGAAGCGCGCGGCATTCTGCGGCATGGGCGTCTGCCATGAATGCCGGGTCCTTGTCGACGGCCACCTGCGCCTGGCTTGCCAGACGCGCTGCCAGGAAGGCATGCGCGTGGACACGGTGTTGGAACACGCCGGCCCCGCCTGCAACGCCCCCGCGCAAGACGTCCCACATCCGGCCTGCGACCTGCTGATCATCGGCGCCGGACCCGCGGGCATGTCCGCCGCGCTGGCGGCCGCGCCCAGTGGCCGCGCCATCGTGCTGGTAGACGACAACGCCGCTCCGGGCGGCCAGATCTGGCGCGATGGCCCGAATGTCTCATTGCCCACCCCGGCCCGCCACCTGCGTGAACAACTGGCGCGGTACTCGAATATCACGCTGCTCTGCGACACCCGCGTCGTCGGCATGGCCGGGGTGCCAGGCCAGCCGGCGCTGATGCTTGAAAACGCGCGCCACGGCTGGGCCCAGCGCTATGGCACGCTGATCCTGTGCACCGGTGCTCGCGAACTCCTGCTGCCCTTTCCCGGCTGGACGCTGCCCGGCGTGACCGGCGCCGGTGGGCTGCAAGCCTTGGTGAAGGCCGGCGTGCCGCTGCGCGGCAAGCGCATCGTCATCGCCGGCACGGGGCCGCTATTGCTTGCCGCCGCACGCGCCGCGCATCAAGCGGGCGCACGCGTCGTGCGTATCGCCGAGCAGGCCGACTGGCGCGCGCTGCTGCGCTTTGCCTATCGCTTGCACCGTTGGCCCGCCAAGGCCGTGCAAGCCGCCGCACTGTTCAGCCCGCAATACCGTACGGCCAGCCACGTCATGGAAGCCTCCGGCGACGGACGCGTGCAACACGTGCGGCTGCGCCGCGCCGATGGCGAAGAAGAAATCGCCTGCCATCGGCTGGCCTGCGGCTTTGGGCTGGTGCCCAATATCAAGCTGGGCCAGATGCTGGGCTGCGCGCTGGATGCGCACGGCGGCCTGCAAGTGGACGACATGCAGCAAACCACCGTGCCCGGCATCTTCGCGGCAGGCGAATGCACGGGCATTGGCGGCAACGAACGCGCGCGGGTACAGGGCACGCGAGCCGGGCATGCGGCGGCGGGCGAACTGACCCAGGCCGCGCGCCTATCCAAAGATCTTGCCCGTTGGCAGAACTTCGCCGACGCGCTGCGCGAACCCTTCGCGCTGCGGGCGCCGCTGTTGTCCCTGGCCCGCCCCGACACCTTGATCTGCCGTTGCGAAGACGTGCCGCAATCCGCGTTGGCCCCACACGGCAACTGGACCGACGCCAAGCTGCACACGCGTTGCGGCATGGGCGCCTGCCAGGGCCGCATCTGCGGCGCCGCCACCCAGGCGCTCTATGGCTGGCAGCCCTCGCCCCCCCGGCACCTGCTTGCGCCGGCCCGCATCGACACGCTGGCGGCCATCGCATCCACATCCGGCAAATCGTTCGACTAAGGAATCCTCATGATGAACACTCTGGACGCTCATATCGCGTTCGCGCAAGGCTTGGCACAAGAGGCGCGGCAAATGTACGCGCCCTATCTGCGCCACGTCGTGGGCGTGGACACAAACGTCGCAACGTCCCACTTGCCACAGACCGATATCAAGCCGGACCGCAGCCTTGTCACCGCGCTGGACCACGCCATCGAAGCGCACCTGCGCGCGCGCATCGAAGACGCCTATCCCCAGCACGGCATCTACGGAGAAGAAGGCGGCACGGTCCGGCTGGACGCCGAGCACATCTGGGTACTGGACCCCATCGACGGCACCGCGCCCTTTCTTGCCGGCGTCCCGGTCTTTGGCACCTTGATCGCGCTTTTGCAGCGCGGCACACCCGTGCTGGGCATCATGGACTTTCCCGTCACCGGAGATCGCTGGGTGGGCGCCGCCGGACGCCCGACGCTGCATCACGGCGCCCCCTGCCACACGCGCGCTTGCGATCAACTGGGCGACGCCATGCTCAGCACCAGCAACCCGGATTTCTACGCGCCCGACGAACTGCCGGCGTTCCAGGCGCTGCGGGAACGCACGCGCTGGCGCATCTATGGCGGTTGCTGCCTGGCGTATGGCCTGCTGGCCGCCGGCCGCACCGACATCGCCATCGACGCCCGGCTGGCGCTTTACGACTACGCGCCCTTCATCCCCGTCATCCAGGGCGCGGGCGGCGTCATTACCGACTGGAACGGCCGTGCGCTCGGGCTGGACAACCCGGCATCGCGCATCCTCGCCGCGGGCGACCCGGCGCGCCATGGGGAAGCCTTGCATCTGGTGCGCCAGGCAATGGATTGATGCTTCCCCTCAAACACCCCGCAAGCACCAGGAGCCCCCGGGCATGGACATCCGCATCGAGAAACTCTGCATTTCGTATGGCAACCAGCGCGTCATCGACAGCCTGAGCCTGGATATTGCCCCCGGCGCCTTCTTTACTTTGCTGGGCCCCAGTGGCTGCGGCAAGACCACCCTGCTGCGCGCCATCGCGGGCTTTACGCCCATTGCGTCCGGCCATCTGCTGTTCGGCGGGCGCGACGTGACCCGCCTGCCGGCGCACCAGCGCAACATCGGCATGGTGTTCCAGGACTACGCCCTGTTTCCCAACCGCAGCGTGTACGACAACGCCGCGTACGGGCTACGCGCAAGAAAAGTGGCGCCCGCCCTGATCCAGCAACGGGTGGCCTCGGCGTTGGACCGGGTGGGCCTGGGGCAATATGCGGCAAGGCTGCCGGCCGAACTATCCGGCGGCCAACGGCAACGCGTGGCGCTTGCCCGCGCGCTGGTCATTCAGCCTCAAGTACTGCTGATGGACGAACCGCTGTCGAACCTGGATGCCAAGCTGCGGATCCAGGTGCGCCAGACCATCGCCGAACTCCAGCGCGAGGCCGGCATCACCACCGTCTTCGTCACCCACGACCAGGAAGAAGCGCTGGCGCTATCCGACCAGATCGCCGTCATGCAGCAGGGCCGCGTGGCGCAGCTCGGCACACCACGCGACATCTACAGCGCGCCTGCCAGCGGCTATGTGGCGGACTTCATCGGCGCGGCCAATCTGCTGCCCGTGCAGTGCCACGCGCTTGAAACCGGGCCGGTGCAATTACAGGTGGACGGGCACGCCGTGGCCGCGCATGCCCCGGTGCCCGTGGCGGGCCAGGCCGTGCTGGTGGCGCGTCCCGAAGACATCATGCTTTCCACCACGCCGGGCGCCGGAGTGCCCGCGCGGATCCTGGCGCAGCAGTACCTGGGCATCAAGACAAACTACCGCGTCGAACTGCCCAGCGGCCGCCATATGAATGTGGATGTGCACGGCGACCCGATCGCCTCGCTTGCTAGAGGAACCAAGGTCGATCTGGTATTCAACCCGCAAAAAACCCTGGTGTTGGCATCATGAAGCGCCTGGCCCCCATCCTGCGGTCGCCCTGGACTTGGTTGTCACTGGCGGTGCTGGCGGTGCTGCTGGTGTTCCTGGTCTGGCCCGTGCTGAACATCTTGTCGGCCAGTGTGCTGGCGCGCAGCGACGAAGGCCTGTCCGGCTGGCAGATCATGCTGTCGGATCCGCGTTACCCGCGCGCCATCGGCAACACCTTGCTGCTGGGCGCGGGCGTGACGCTGCTGGCCGTCGCCATCGGTGTGCCGCTTGCATACCTGACGGCGCGCCACCGCTATCCCGGTAAAGCGCTGGTGTCGATCCTGCCGTTGATCACGCTCATCATTCCCGAAGTCATCGGCGCGCAGACCTGGCTGATGATCTTGGGCAATAACGGCGTGCTGACACGCGCGCTGCGCGATGGGCTGGGGCTGGACCCGCCCTCTTTCTATGGCTGGCCCGGGTTGCTGACGGTCATGACCTTCACGTATTACGCGTACATCTACATCGGTACGCTGGCCGCCATCCGAGGCTTCGACGCGCAGCTTGAAGAGGCCGCCCAAAGCCTGGGCACGTCGCCGCCCGTTTCGCGCCTGAAGGTCATGGCGCCGGTGGTGATGCCCGCCGTGCTGGCCAGCGCCCTGCTTGTCTTCACCATGGTCGTGGGCAACTTCGCCACGTCGATGATTCTTGGGCACCGTGTCGAACTGCTGTCGGTGTTGACCTATCAGGCGTCCGTGTCCGAAACAGGCAGTGACCCGGTCATGCAAAGCACGCTTGCCACCACGTCGATTGGCCTGGTGATGCTGGCCCTGTTCCTGCAACGCTGGATCGTGTCGCGCGGCCGTTATGAAATCACCCAGGGGCGCACCGCGCCCGAGACGCCGATACGGGGGCCGGGCGGGCTGGCGATGGCGGGCGCGGCGCTGGCCGTGATGGCGCTGTCCATGTTGCCGCTGGGCACGCTGGCCGTCGGCGCGTTCACCCGCGCGCACGGTCCCGTCATGCGCTGGGGCGAATGGACGGTTGCGCATCTGGAACGGGTGCTGATCAACGCCCCGGGCCCGGTACTCAACTCCGTTTTGTTCGCAGGCGCCGCCACGCTGATCGCCATCGCCTTCAGCACGCTGGCCAGCTACCTGATCGTCAAGAAGCGCAACGTGTTGACGCCCTGGCTGGACTACCTCAGCTCCATTCCGCTGGCGCTGTCCGGCACGGTGATCGGCATTGGCCTGTTGATGACCTTCGGCCATGGCGCGTTCGACCTGTCCGGCACCGCTTCACTGATCGTGCTGGCCTACATCGTGCGGCGGCTTCCCTTTGGCGTGCGCAACGCTTCGTCCACGCTGTTCAACCTGCCCGACTCCATTGAAGAGGCGTCCATCAGCCTGGGGGTGCCGCCATTGGCGTCCTTCATCAAGGTGGTGCTGCCCTTGATGGCGCCCGCCATCGCGGCTGCCGCCGTGCTGACCTGGACCACCAGCGTCTCGGAACTGAGCGCCTCGGTCATTGTGTATTCGCCCGGGCATGAAACGCTGCCCATCCAGATTTTCCGCTTGATCGACAGCGGCCTGATGGCGCAGGCATCGGCCTACGGCCTGGTGCTGATCACGGTGATCCTGGCGCCCGTGCTGCTGGCCACCCGCGTCTTCAACATCCGGCTCTTTGCCTGAGACCAGCTTACTCACCTTCCCATCAAAGGAATCGCCATGATCCAGCTTCCCGCTTTCAACCGACGCCAGATGCTCAAGATGCTGGCCGTCACCGGCGGCATCGGCGCCCTGCCCACCCAGGCGCTGGCCCAGCGTGCCGAAAAGGTCGTCCTGTACACCACGCTGAACGCGCAGTCCGTCGAGACCGCCAGCGACATCGCGCGCGACGTGCTGCCCCATATCAAACCCAGCACCGTTGCGGGCGGCAGCAGCCAGTTGCTCAAGCGGATCGAAGCCGAAGCCGGCCAGCCCAAGGGCGACCTTTTCTGGACATCCAGCGCCAACGTCATGCATGGCTACCGCGCCCTGTTCGAGCCTTACCGTTCTGAACATACCGCCGCCATTCCCGACGATCTGCACGGCCCCGACGATCTCTGGATGGCCGCCAACCTTCATATCGTGGTCGGCATGATCAACGCGCGGCACGTGCCCGGCGCCGCGCCGACGTCGTGGGCGGACCTGACCGACCGTCGCTTCAAAGGCAAGGTCATCATTGGCGACCCCGGCAACAGTTCCACCGCCTTCACCGCCTTGTGGGGCATCGAGCGCGTACTGGGCACCGAAGGCTTGAGAGCGCTGGCGCGCAACGTCACCGTGTCCAGCGCGGCATCGCATGTGGTGCGCAGCGTGGGCCAGGGCGAATACGCGGTGGGCATCACTTTCGAGTCCACGGCCTACCCCTATGTGGCGGGCGGCCAGAAAGAGATCGGCATCATGTACCCCACGGACGGCACCTTTACCGTGGCCGACAACATGGCCATGGTAAAGAACGCGCCCAACCCGGAAGCCGCCAAGCGCATGTACGACCTGCTGCTGTCGCGCGAGATGCAATTGGCCTTGCTGCAAAACGCCTACCGCCGCCCCAGCCGCAACGACATCGACGTCAGCAAGCACCTGGACATGCCGCCGCTTGCCGACATCAAGATCGTGTCGGTGGACGAAGCCGAAGCGGCAACTGGCCGCGAAGCCTTTCTTGCACGGTGGCGCGCCTACCTCGCCCAGGCGCGCAGCACCTGACTTCTTACCAGCGATAACGCAGGCTGGCCTTGACCGAACGCTGATAGCCATACCAGCACCAGGAATCCCCCGAGCAAGACGCGATGTATTCCTTGTCGAACAGGTTCTGGACGTTCAAGGCCACCTGCATGCCCTTCAACGACGGCGACACACGGCCCAGGTCATAGTCCAGCATCAGGTCCACCAGCGTCACGGACGGCACCTTCATGGTGTTGGCCTCATTGACAAACGACGAGCCGATGTAGCGCACGCCGCCGCCCACGCCCATGCCCGCCAACGGTCCGTCCTGCAATTGGTAGCGCGCCCAGGCGGACGCCTGCTGCGACGGCACGCCGGCCGGCGATTTGCCCTTCAGGTTCAAGCCCGCCAGGTTGGGGTTGGCCTTGGAGTACTCGTTGTTCATCAAGGAATACGCGGCCACCACCGTCAGGCCACGCATCGGTTCGCTCTTGGCTTCCAGTTCGATGCCCTGCGTGCGCAGTTCACCCGCCTGGATCGAGCAACGCCCGCCCGCCGTGCCGCAGATGTGCGTGGGATCGGGATCGGTCGTGGTCATGTTCTCGCGACGGATGTCGAACGCCGCGAACGACAGCAGGGTTGCGCTGCCAGGCGGCTGGTACTTGATGCCGACCTCGTACTGATTGCCCTCGATGGGCTTGAACGGCGTGTTCTGCCAGCCCGTGCCCGACTGCGGCTCGAACGATTCCGAGTAGCTGAAGTAAGGGGCGACGCCGTTGTCGAAGTTGTAAATCACGCCCAGGCGGCCCGTGAACTTCTCGGCGTTCAAGGAAGACGGCGCGACGCGGCCGGTGGCAATCGTCGTGGTCTCACCCACGTTGCGAGACCAGTCGTAGCGTCCGCCCAGCAGCACCGACAAGCGATCAATCTTGATCTGGTCCTGGAAGTACAGGCCCGCCTGGTACTGCGTGGAGGTGGCGTCCGTCGAGAACGCGGGGGTGGCGATGCGCTGGTGATTGTCCGGGTTCAGTACATACAGCGGCGGCGCGCTGCCATAGCCCGCCAGCGTGTCGGTCTTCACGTGCTGATAGTCAAAGCCCAGCAACGCCGTGTGGCCGAAGCGGCCGGTATTGAAACGCGCCTGCAGATTGTTATCGATGGTCAGCGCGCCCACGTCCACGTCCGTGGCAATGGATGCGCGCTGCTGGTACAGGTAGCGCTTGTCCGTGTAGCCGTAGTTGTTCGTCATGGCGCCATAGACGCTGCGGTACTGAGCCTCGGACCGCGTCCAGCGCAGGCTTTGCGTGGCCTTGAACGTGTCGTTGAAGCGGTGGTCCAGCACATAACCCAGCGAATAGCTCTTGCGATCGCTCTTTTCGAAATTGGCGTCGCCGTCGTAGTAGTTGGCCGGCAGGCGGATGCCGTCCGGCGCCGACAGCAGCGTGCGCATGGCGGGCACGGTGCCGTAAGAGCCCATGTCCGGATCGCGTTGGAAGTTGGTCAGCACCGTCAGCGAGGTGTCGCCATTGGGCTTCCACGTAAAGGCCGGCGACACGAAATAGCGCCGTTCCTTGGTGTCCTTGACCTGGCCGTCCGACATATAGCCCGCGCCGACCAGGCGGTACAGGTACTTGCCTTCCTCGTCCATGGGGCCGCCAAAGTCAAAGTTGGCGCGGCGGTAATCGTAGTTGCCGACCTGCACCTCGACTTCGCGTAGCGTCTCTTCCAACGGACGCTTGCTGACCTGGTTCACCACGCCGCCCGGGCCGCCCTGGCCATACATGACCGAGGCAGGTCCCTTCAACACGTCCACGCGCTCCAGGCGGTAGGCGTCCACTTGCGGCAAGGCGTCACGGCCGCCGAACACGCGCAAGCCGTCCAGATAGGACGACGCCGAAAAGCCACGCACGCTGAACTGGTCCAGGCGCGTGGCGGTGGCGCCGCGCGATTCAGTGGCCACGCCCGCCGTATATCGCAAGACCTGGTTCAGCGTTTGCGCGCCTTGCTCCTTGATCTGTTCGCGCGTGATCACCGACACCGATTGCGGCGTTTCGATCAGCGGCGTGTCGGTCTTGGTGGCGCTGACGCTGGCGCTGGCCACATAGCCCACGGTGGGCGCCAACGCGCTTTCCGACATGTCCGACACCGTCACCGGCGCCAGCACATGCGCGTCGCCCGAGACCGGCGCGGGCGCCAGCGTCCAGGTATTGCCCGACTGCGCACGCGCCTGCAGGCCGCTGCCCGACAGAATCCGCGCAAAGCCCGCACCGACCGAATAGGTGCCGTTCAGCCCATCAGAATGACGGCCGCGCACCAATGCCGGGTCGAACGACAGCACCACGCCCGCCGTGCGCGCGAACTGCGTCAGCGCGTCGGCCAAGGCGCCGGCGGGAATCTGGTAGCCGCGCTGCGCGTTGACGGAGACTGGGGCGGCGGCGGGCGCGGATTGCGCCCACACGGCCGGCATGCCGACGGCAAAGGCGCCCGCGCAGGTGGCGGTCAGCACGGCCTTGCGGCCAGCCGTCAATGTGGTGCGCATGCGCGGTTGAGATGAAGCAGACACGAAACTCTCCCTGTACGGTGATCTATCTCTGCCTTTCCGTACGGGAAACGAAAACCTGCAATGCGTCGGGCAAAAAAGTTTGTAACGGTCAGACCTGACGCGGTCCGACCTGCAACCAGTACTGGGTGTGCCGACTGACGCTAATGGGTAGCGCGGGTTCAAGCGCCTTGAGCGCGCGTTCGGCATCGTCCAGGGGAAAGACGCCTGATAGCCTCAGCCCTGCGACGGCCGGGTCCACCCGAATCACGCCCACGCGCTGGCGCGCCAGATGGCGCGCGAAGTCATCCAGACGCCATTCCTTGGCGACCACCAAGCCGTCCACCCAGGCCAGGCGGTCCGGGTCCGAGGCCTTGCGCACAACTTCAGGCGCGTCTGAGAAAGCCAGCCGTTCGCCCGCGCTGGCTTGGGTCCAGGCCCCGTCGCGCAGCAACGCGACGCTGCCCTCATACACGCCCAAGCGCGAATCCGTATCTGTGCGGCGCAGGTCAAAGCGGGCGCGCTCGGCTCGCAGTTCGCCGTGGCCCGAGTCCACGCGCAAGGCATCGACGCCAGAACGCGGCTCGGTGTCGACCAGCATCTCGCCGCGCAACAGGGCTATGCCACGCTCGCTGCCCGATACGCGCACGCGCACCGCGCTGTCGCTGTTCAAGGTGATGCGCAAACCGTCGGCCAACGCCACGCTGCGGCGTTCGCCCACGCGCGTGCTCAAGTCGGCCGCCAGGCGCTGCCAGGGCGTGTGCCGATAGCCCGCCCACCCCATTGCGGAAATTGCGCTAACCCCGAGCAGCGACCGCAATACCGCGCGGCGCCCCGAAGACGCCGGGGCATTCAGCGCTGCATGCGCCAACGGCGAAGGCACCCGCCGCGCGTCGCGGCCGATCGCTTCCAGGCGTTCCCAAGCCTGCCGATGCGTGGCATCCGCTTCCAACCAGGCGCGACAGGATTCCCGGTCGTGCGCGTCGGCCACGCCGCTTTGCAGCTTGGCCCACCAGGCAATGGCCTGGCGCACGACCGGGTCCGGCGGCATGCCGTGCGCGGCGTTATTCATAGAACGCCGCATAGCACGCGGTCATCGCGCGCACCATGTACTGTTGTACGGAACTCAGGGAGACGCCCAGGCGTTGTGCGATGTCGGGATAGGTCAGGCCATCCAGCTGCGACATCAAGAACGCGGCGCGGGCCTTGGGAGGCAAGCCGTCCAGCAAGTGATCCAGCCGCATTAGCGCCTGCAGTTGTTCGGCCTGCGTCTCGGGCGACGGCGCATAGGCCTGTGGCAGCGTGGAAAGATAGCCAAGGTAGGCGTATTCCAGCGCGGCGTGGCGCTGGTGGTCCACCACCAGCCCCTTTGCAATCGTGGTCAACAAGGCGCGCGCGTCATGGGCGCGGACGGCCTTGCGCCCCTGGATCACCCTGACGAACACATCTTGCGCCAGGTCTTCCGCGCGGTGGTCGCAGCCCAGCTTGCGGCGCAGCCAGCCGAACAGCCAGGGGCGATGCTCGCGATAGAGACTATCGACGCGACTATCAACGCGGCTATCGACGCGACCATCGACGAGGCCATCAATGGCCGCGATGGCGGCGTCGGCACACGGGGCCGATGAGGAAAGAAAGGGGGAAGGCACGATTGAGACTGCGGTGCGGGACCTGAAGTCTCAAAATGTTAAGTGATAATGACTTGCATTACCAATGCTATCTTCAGGCGGCCCGCGCCATGCGGGCCGCTTGCGGCATTACTACAACGTCGCGGCCAACCGGCGTTCGGATTCCAGGTATTCGCGCGACTGCATTTCCAGAATGCGCGACACGGTGCGATGGAATTCATTGGCCAGCGCGCCTTCCGTGTAGATCTCTTCAGGTTCGCACTCGGCCGACATGATGAGCTTGACGCGGTGGTCGTAGAACACGTCGATCAACCATGTGAAGCGACGCGCTTCGGACGCCTGGCGCGGCCCCATCTTCGGCACGCCGGACAAGATCACGGCATGGAAGCGGCTGGCCAGTTCCAGATAATCATTCTGCGAACGCGGGCCGCCGCACAGCGTGGCGAAGTCGAACCACACCACCGCGCCCGCCAGCGCCACCGCGCGAATTTCGCGGTGCTCGATGTGCAGCAGGGGTTCTTGCGGCGGCGTATCGGCCAGGCTGTCGAAGGCCTTTTGCAGCGCGGCTTGCGCGCGCTCGTCCAGCGGCGTGTGATAGCACTGCACCTGCTCGAGCGAACGGCGGCGGTAGTCCACGCCGGCGTCCACGTTCAGCACGTCCATGCGCGACTGGATCAACTTGATCGCCGGCAGCACGCGGTCGCGGTGCAGGCCGTCGGTGTACAGCGTGGACGGCTCGTAGTTGGACGTCATGACGAACGACGTACCGTACTCGAACAGCTTCAACAGCAGCCGGTGCAGGATCATGGCGTCCGCCACGTCCGACACATGGAACTCGTCAAAGCAGATCAGGCGATAACGCTTGGCGACCCGCTTGGCCACCTCGTCCAGCGGGTCCTGCATGCCCTTCACTTCTTCCAGCTCGCGATGCACGCCCCGCATGAATTCATGGAAGTGCAGCCGCGCCTTGCGCACGACCGGCACGGTGGCATAGAAGGCATCCATCAGGAAGCTCTTGCCGCGCCCCACCCCGCCCCACAGATACACGCCGCGCGGCACATCGGGGCGGTTCAGCAGCTTCTTCAGCGCGTTCGAGCGCATCGACTTGAACTTGACCCATTCGTCGTAATAGCGCTGCAAGCGGTCGATGGCCTGCTTTTGCGCGGCATCGGGCTTGTAGCCACGTTCGGCCAAGGCGTGTTCGTAGTATTCGCGGACGTTCATGGGGGACTTAGTTCAACCAAGCAAAATGAAAAAAGGGCGGGTCCTTGAACCCGCCCCCTGTCTAGCTCCGGTCAAGCACGCTTAGAAGTTCAGCGCGCGCTTGTCCACGGCCAGAGCGGCTTCCTTCACGGCTTCCGACAGCGTCGGGTGCGCGTGGCAGATGCGGGCGATGTCTTCGGCGGCGCCACGGAATTCCATGATGGTCACGGCTTCCGAGATCAGTTCCGAGGCCATCGGGCCCACGATGTGCACGCCCAGGACTTCGTCGGTCTTGGCATCGGCAATCACCTTGGCAAAGCCGGTGGTGTCACCCAGCGCGCGGGCGCGGCCGTTGGCCAGGAACGGGAAGCTGCCGGCCTTGTACTCGCGGCCTTCGGCCTTGAGTTGCTGCTCGGTCTTGCCGACCCAGGCAATTTCCGGCGACGTGTAGATGACCCACGGCACGGTGTCGAAGTTGACGTGGCCATGCTGACCGGCGATGCGCTCGGCAACCGCCACGCCTTCTTCCTCGGCCTTGTGCGCCAGCATCGGGCCGCGCACCACGTCACCCACTGCCCAGACGTTTTGCAGATTGGTCTTGCAGTCGCCGTCCACGGCCACGAAGCCGCGTTCGTCCAGCTTCAGGCCCACGGCGTCGGCGTTCAGGCCGCCGGTGTAGGGCACGCGGCCGATCGAGACGATCAGCTTGTCGACCACCAGCTTCTGCTCGGCGCCCTTGGCGTCGACGTAGGGCACGGTCACCGACTTGGCGGTGGCCTTGATCTCGCCGATCTTCACGCCCATCTGGATGTTCAGGCCTTGCTTGGTGAACGCCTTCAGCGCTTCCTTGGCCACTTGGCCGTCAGCGGCTGCCAGGAATTCCGGCATCGCTTCCAGGATGGTCACTTCCGAACCCAGGCGGCGCCACACGCTGCCCATTTCCAGGCCGATCACGCCGGCGCCGATCACGCCCAGCGTCTTCGGCACGGCGCCGATGTTCAGTGCGCCGTCGTTGGACAGCACGACCTTTTCGTCGAACGGCAGGCCGGGCAGTTCACGCGCCGACGAACCCGTCGCCACCACCACGTGCTTGGCGATCAGGTCTTCTTCGGCGGTGCCGGTGACCTTGATGGCCCAGCCGCCTTCCACTTGGCCGCTGAACTGGCCCTTGCCGTGGAAGAAGGTGACCTTGTTCTTCTTGAACAGGTACAGGATGCCGTCGTTGTTCTGCTTGACCACCGTGTTCTTGCGGCCGATCAGCGTGTCGAGCTTCAGGCTGACGCCCTTGACTTCGATGCCGTGCTCGGCGAAGTGGTGGTTGGCTTGTTCAAAGTGCTCGGACGATTGCAGCAGCGCCTTGGACGGGATGCAACCGACGTTGGTGCAGGTGCCGCCGGGAGCCGGGCCGCCTTGGCCGTTTTGCCAGGCGTCGATGCAAGCGACCGACATGCCCAGTTGGGCTGCGCGAATGGCGGCGATGTAGCCGCCAGGGCCTGCGCCGATCACGACGACGTCAAATTGTTTGGACATAGTGTTCTCGCGATTGAGTGTGGGGTGGAACACGCCCCGCCCGGTGTTTGCGAGCCGGAGGCCAGCCGTGGGCCGGCCGGGGCGCCGCGATCCGGAAGGCCCGGTGCGGCGCCGCGCGGGGCGTCGAGATTACAGGTCCAGCAACAGGCGCTGCGGATCTTCCAGGGCGTCCTTCATGGCGACCAGGCCCAGCACGGCTTCGCGGCCGTCAATGATGCGGTGGTCATAGGACAGGGCCAAGTAGTTCATCGGACGGATGACGATCTGGCCATTTTCGACAACAGCGCGATCCTTCGTGGCGTGCACGCCCAGGATGGCCGATTGCGGCGGGTTGATGATCGGGGTCGACAGCATCGAACCGAACACGCCACCGTTGGAGATCGAGAACGTGCCACCGGTCATTTCTTCAATGCCCAGCTTGCCGTCAGCGGCGCGGCGACCGAAGTCGGCGATGGTCTTTTCGATTTCAGCGATGGACAGTTGGTCGGCGTTGCGCAAGATCGGCACCACCAGGCCACGCGGGCTGCCGACAGCGATACCGATGTCGAAGTAGCCGTGATAGATGATGTCCTTGCCGTCGATCGACGCGTTGATCAGCGGGTACTTCTTCAGCGCGGCCACAGCGGCCTTGACGAAGAACGACATGAAGCCCAGCTTGATGCCGTGTTCCTTTTCGAACTTGTCCTTGTACTTGCTGCGCAGATCGATGACCGCTTGCATGTTCACTTCGTTGAACGTGGTCAGGATTGCGTTTTCTTGTTGCGACTGCAGCAGGCGCTCGGCGATGCGGGCGCGCAGGCGGCTCATCGGTACGCGCTGTTCCGGACGGCCGTCCAGGGACAGTGTGGTCGGAGCCGGAGCGGCCGGGGCCTTGGCCGGAGCAGCCTTGGCGGCGGGCGCGGCGCCAGCGGCCAAGGCGTCGCCCTTGGTCACGCGGCCGTCGCGGCCGGTGCCCGACACGGAAGCGGCGTCAACGCCCTTCTCGGCCAGGATCTTGGC
The DNA here is from genome assembly GCF_024806975.1 of Achromobacter sp. JUb104. NCBI lineage: Bacteria > Pseudomonadati > Pseudomonadota > Betaproteobacteria > Burkholderiales > Alcaligenaceae > Achromobacter > Achromobacter sp. JUb104. Next base: position 368,442 of record NZ_JANUEY010000003.1, read on the forward strand.
GGCGGCGGGCGATGCCACGCCGGCAGCGGCCGACGAGGCCGGGGCAGCGGCGGGAGCAGCGGGGGCTTGTTCAGCAGCCTTGGGGGCTTCGGCCGGCGCGGTCGCGGCGGCGGCGGCCTTGGCGGCGGTGTCGATACGGGCCAGCACTTCGCCCGAGGTCACGGTGCTGCCATCGCCCTTGACGATTTCAGCCAGCACGCCCGAAGCGGGAGCCGGCACTTCCAGCACAACCTTGTCGGTTTCGACTTCGATCAGGATTTCGTCCGCTTCAACGGCAGCGCCCGGCTGCTTCTTCCAGGTCAGCAGGGTCGCTTCGGAGACGGATTCGGAAAGTTGGGGGACAACGACGTCGGTAATAGCCATTTTGTTTGTTCCGTAAAGTTTGTGTTCTGGTCACGCTGCGCGGCAAGGTTCGAAACCGGGTTCCAAATCGCTTGCCGCGCGCGGCGCGTGCATCAAGTCAGGGTTACTTCGTCAACATGACCTTGAACTTGGGCGCGAAAGCCGTTTCGATCAGGGCCTTCTGCTGCTCCTGGTGCTTGGCCAGGTAGCCCACGGCCGGCGATGCCGACGCGGCGCGGCCGGCGTAGCCCAGCTTCTGGCCTTCCACCATGTTCTCGTACACGTGATGCTGAACGTAGAACCAGGCGCCTTGGTTCTGCGGTTCGTCCTGAACCCAGATCACTTCGGTGGCCTTCGGGTACTTGCGCAGTTCGGTCTCGAACGACTTGTGCGCAAACGGGTACAGCTGCTCGACGCGGACGATAGCGACGTGGTCGGCGCCACGCTCGCGGCGGGCGTTGACCAGGTCGTAGTACACCTTGCCCGAGCAAGCCAGAACGCGCTTGACCTTGCTGGCGTCGATGGCTTCGTCGACTTCACCGATGACCGGCTGGAAGCTGCCGCCGGCCAGGTCGGTCAGGGGCGAACCCGCGTCCTTGTTGCGCAGCAGCGACTTCGGCGTGAACAGCACCAGCGGCTTGCGGAACGGGCGGATCATCTGGCGGCGCAGAACGTGGAAGATCTGCGAGGCAGAGGTCGGCTGGACCACTTGCATGTTGTTGTCGGCGCAGAGTTGCAGGAAGCGCTCGATGCGGCCCGACGAGTGCTCGGGGCCTTGGCCTTCGTAGCCGTGCGGCAGCATCAGGGTCAGGCCCGACTGGCGGCCCCACTTGGCTTCGCCGGAGCTGATGAACTGGTCGATCACGACCTGGGCGCCGTTGACGAAGTCGCCAAACTGGCCTTCCCAGATGGTCAGCGTGTTCGGTTCAGCGCTGGAGTAGCCGTATTCAAAGCCCAGCACCGCCTCTTCGGACAGCACGGAGTCGATGACGGTGAACGGAGCCTGGCCGTCCGACACGTTCTGCAGCGGAATGTAGGTGCCGTCGTTCCAGCGTTCGCGGTTCTGGTCGTGCAGCACGGCGTGGCGGTGCGTGAACGTGCCACGGCCCGAATCCTGGCCGGTGATGCGGATGGCGTAGCCCGAGGACACCAGGGTGGCGAAGGCGAGGTGTTCGCCCATGCCCCAGTCCAGGTTCAGTTCGCCCTTGGCCATCGTGCGGCGGTCGTTCAGCAGCTTGGCGACCAGCGGGTGCACCGTGAAGCCTTCCGGAACCGTCGTGATGCGTTCGCCGATGCGCTTGAGTTCGGCCAGCGGCACGGCGGTGTCGGCCTGGTCGGTCCACTTGGCGCCCAGGAACGGCGACCAGTCGATGGCGTACTTGCTCTTGTAGTCGGTCAGCACGGGTTCGATCGTGCGCTGGCCGTCTTCCATCAGTTGACGGTAGTCCTTGACCAGTTGATCGGCTTCGCCTTCAGCCAGCACGCCTTGCGTGGTCAGCTTGTCGGCGTACAGCTTGCGCGTGCCGGGGTGATGGCCGATGCGCTTGTACATCAGGGGCTGCGTCAGCGACGGGGTGTCTTGCTCGTTGTGGCCCAGCTTGCGGAAGCAAACGATGTCCACGACGATGTCGTGACGGAATTGCAGGCGGTAGTCCAGGGCCAGCTTGGTGACGAACACCACGGCTTCGGGGTCGTCGCCGTTGACGTGGAACACCGGGGCTTCAATCATCTTGACCACGTCGGTGCAATACAACGTCGAACGCGAGTCACGCGGGTCGGAGGTGGTGAAGCCGATCTGGTTGTTGATGACGATGTGCAGCGTGCCGCCCGTGCCGTAGCCGCGGGTTTGGGCCAGGTTCAGCGTTTCCATCACCACGCCTTGGCCGGCGAAAGCCGCGTCGCCGTGCACCAGCACCGGCAGCACGGTCTTGCCTTCGGCGTCGCCGCGGCGTTCCTGGCGAGCGCGCGCGCTGCCTTCGACCACGGGGTTGACGATTTCAAGGTGGGACGGGTTGAACGCCAACGACAGGTGGACCGGGCCGCCACGGGTGGACAGGTCGGACGAGAAGCCGTTGTGGTACTTCACGTCGCCGTCGGTCAGGCCTTCAGCGTGCTTGCCTTCGAACTCGGCGAACAGGTCGCCGGGCATCTTGCCCATGATGTTCACAAGCAGGTTCAGGCGGCCACGGTGGGCCATGCCGACCACGATTTCCTGGACGCCGTTTTCACCGGCGTGGTTCACCACTTCGTCCATCGAGGCGATGAAGCTTTCGCCGCCTTCCAGCGAGAAGCGCTTCTGGCCGACGTACTTGGTGTGCAGGAAGCGCTCGAGCCCTTCGGACTCGGTCAGCTGCTGCAGGATGTGGCGCTTTTCTTCGGCCGAGTAGGCCGGCGCGCCCAGCGTGGTTTCCAGGCGTTCCTGGATCCAGCGCTTGGCGGCGGGGTCGGAGATGTGCGTGAATTCAGCACCGATGCTGCGGCAATACGTGTCGCGCAGCGCCTTCAGGATGTCGCGCAGCGTCATGGTGCTGGCGGTCGTGAAGTAGGTGTTGGTGGCCGAGTAGGTTTGATCCAGGTCGGCTTCGGTCAGGCCGTAGAAGGCCGGATCCAGTTCGGGGATCGGCGGGCGCTCTTGGCGCTTGAGCGGATCCAGGTCAGCCCAGCGCGAGCCCAGCGAGCGGTAGGCGGCAATCAGCGATTGCACCGACACCTGCTTGCTGGCGACGCTCAGATCGGGTTCAGCAGAGCGTTGCACAAAGGCATTGGCCTTGGCGCGCTGGGCGAACGATTCGACGATGGGAGCGTGGGCCTGGTCACGAGTGGACTCTTGGCCGTCGGTAGCGGGAGCGTGCTGCAACTGGTCGAAATATTCGCGCCAGTTATCAGGAACCGAACCGGGATTGTCGAGGTAGGCTTCGTAAAGCTCCTCAACATATGGCGCGTTACCGCCAAAGAGATAAGACGTGGATAGAGATTCTATTTCCGAAGACATATCGCTTCACCTTTACGAGTGCTTCACTCGACACGATGCAGGAAAAACCTTCCGCGACACGGGCTTCCCGTTTAGCGGATCGCAGGGGGCAGAAGGCGCGTACAAGCCTTGAAAGCCGTATGCCGAGCAGTATAACCCTTTGAGTTTACGGGCGTCTTGAGACATTTTTGTGGCGCAAAAAGCCCTTTCGGAATGCCTGCATGCGGCCGTGGAATGTCCGGCCAACCCCTGACATTGCGACGTCTACGCGCCATCAATTTCTGCCATTCCAAAATGCCGCAGTGCGTCATTGCTGAGCACTTCGATGCGTGAGTGTTGTGCATTAGCCGCGTCACACCGGCAAGGCCGTCGTCGACAAGATCTCTTTCAACACAAAAAAGGTGCGAATCTGGCGTACGCCGGGCAGCTTGATGATCTCGCCCGCATGCAGCTTGTTGAAGCGTTCCAGGTCGCGTATGCGCAGCATCAAGAAGTAGTCGAACTCGCCCGCCACCAGGTGGCATTCCAGGCAGCCGCTGATGCCGCGCGCCGCTTCCTCGAAGTCGGTGAAGGAATCCGGCGTGGACCGGTCCAGCACCACCCCGACGATGACCAGCGTGGCCATGTCGACCTCGGCCGGCTCAAGCAGTGCCACCGTCTTTTTGATGATGCCTTCGGCCTTCAGCTTTTCCACGCGCCGTAAACACGCTGCGGGACTCAGGTGAACGCGCGCGCTCAGATCCAGGTTGGTGATCTGCGCGTCGTCCTGCAAGACGCGAAGAATGTGCCGGTCGATACGGTCCAGTCCAGAAAGCGCGGCCATTTAATACGTCCCCAAAAATATTATCTGGTTAATGTCGGATTTGAAAAAATATTAAATCGAAAATCTGATTACTCATCGATTTTTATATTTCATCTGGCCTTCAATACGCAATTGACCACTTCCACCCGCGATTCCTATGATTTTTCCCATCCGAGCCTCACTCGCCGGCCGGAATGCCCTCATCAGGAGTCCGCATGGATCTGCAACGTTTTCCCCGACATCGCCTGACCTTTGGCGACACCCCCATCGAAAAACTTGAACGCCTGTCCGCGCACCTGGGCGGCAAGGTCGACATCTACGCCAAGCGCGAAGACTGCAATAGCGGCCTGGCCTTTGGCGGCAACAAGCTGCGCAAGCTGGAATACCTGATCCCGCAGGCGCTGGAACAAGGTTGCGACACGCTGGTCACCATCGGCGGCATTCAATCCAACCACACCCGCATGGTGGCCGCGGTGGCCGCCAAGCTGGGCCTGGCCTGCGTGCTGGTGCAGGAAAACTGGGTGGACTATTCCGACGCCGTGTATGACCGCGTCGGCAACATCATGATGAGCCGCCTGATGGGCGCCGACGTGCGCCTGGTGGATCAAGGCTTTGACATCGGCTTTCGCCGCAGTTGGGAAGAGGCGCTGGAAGACGTGCGCAAGCGGGGCGGCAAGCCTTACGCCATTCCCGCCGGCGCGTCCGATCACGAACTGGGCGGGCTGGGCTATGTGGGCTTTGCCGAAGAGGTGCGGCGCCAGGAAGCCGAGCTAGGCTTCAAGTTTGACTACATCGTGGTCTGCGCCGTCACCGGCAGCACGCAGGCCGGCATGGTGGTGGGCTTTGCAGCAGACGGCCGGGCCAACCGCGTCATCGGCATCGACGCATCGGCCACACCGGAACAAACCCGCGCGCAGATCCTGCGCATCGCTCGCCGCACGGCGGATATGGTGGGGCTGGAAGCAGGCATTGCCGACAGCGACGTGGTGCTGGATACGCGCTACGCCTATCCCGCGTACGGCTTGCCGTCGGCCGAAACCAACGACGCCATTCGCACCTGCGCGCGGCTGGAGGGCATGATGACCGACCCCGTGTACGAGGGGAAGTCGATGCAGGGCATGATGGATCTGGTTCGCCGAGGCGAGATTCCGGCTGGGTCGAAGGTTCTGTATGCGCACCTGGGAGGGGTGCCGGCGATCAACGCCTACAGCTTTCTGTACCGCAACGGCTGAAGCCGACGGCCCGCCCACCGGCTTCGGGGCCATGGGCTGGCCAGCCGGCGACTTGCGCTGACCGGCCCCGCCGCCCCGGCTACCGGGTCTTTGCGCCGGCTTGAAACCACGCGCCGATCAACGCGCGTTCGTCGTCGGTCATGCCGGTGGAATTGGCCATCGGCATGATTTTCGACACCACCACTTGCTGGTACACGGCCTGGGCGTGAACCGCGATCTGCTCAACGGAATCCAGGCGCACGTTCTTCATCTGCACCTGCTCGCCGTGGCAAAGCAGGCAGCGCTGGTCGAATACATGGCGCACCTTGGCAAACGCCACCTCGGCGGGCGCGGCCACCGCCGCTGACGCCCCCACGGGCGCGGGCCGCATCCCCACAATCGTCAAGCCCAGCACCGCCACGCCCAACAGCACATACGGCAGCGGGTTGCGCGCGTTGCCCAGCTTGAAGCGATGGCGCACCACGAAGAACTGGCGTATCGCCGCGCCGCCCAGCATGATCAGCAGCAGCACGATCCAGTTGTACTGATGGGTGTAGGTAAAGCTGTAGTGGTTGCTCATCATGGTGAACACCACCGGCAGCGTGAAGTAGGTGTTGTGCACGCTGCGCTGTTTGCCGCGCTGGCCATGGACCGGGTCGACCGGCTTGCCCGCCCGCATCGCCGCCACGTTCTTGCGCTGGCCGGGGATGATCCAGAAGAACACGTTGCCGCTCATGGTGGTGGCCATCATCGCGCCAACCAGCAGGAACGCGGCGCGGCCCGCGAACCAATGGCAGGCCAGCCAGGACGCCAGGGCGATGAACACCGCGACCAGCACGCCCACGATGGTGTCGCCATGCTTGCCTCGGCCGAACAAACGACAGATGCCGTCGTAAACAATCCAGAACACGACGAAGAACGCCAGCGCCACCGCCACGGCGGTGCCGGGCTGCCAATCCATTTTCGACCGGTCAATCAGATAGGTGCTGGCATTCCACAGGTACGACACGGTGAACAGCGCGAAGCCGGTCAGCCAGGTGCTGTAGCTTTCCCAGAATGACCAATGCAGATGTTCGGGCAGCTTCTTGGGCTGCACCACGTACTTCTGCATGTTGTAGAACCCGCCGCCGTGTACCGCCCATTGCTCGCCGCCCACGCCCTTGTCGAGCGACTCGGCGTCTTGCGGCTTTTCCAGGCTGTTGTCCAGCATCACAAAGTAGAACGAGGTGCCGATCCACGCGATGCCGGTAATGATGTGGGCCCAACGCAGCAACAGGTTGACCCAATCCAGGTAGTAGCTTTCCATTCACGCCCCCGCAGTGGGCGGGCCTTGATAGGCTCCGCCGCACTGCCTACCACCGCGGGCGCTGTAAGCAGAGATAGATCGCGCACAAGGCCTGGTTGATAAGCCCCGCACCGCTGCGATCAAGATCCGCGAAATTGTATGCAGGTTTTGTTTACAAAGCTACGGAAGGCTGGCCGTCCTGGCATCAGGAATACCCTGATGCCGGGATAGGGCCATCATGACCCACGATAGGTGGAATAGCTCCAGGGGCTGACCAGCAAGGGCACGTGATAGTGCTGATCGGCATGTGCCACGCCAAAATCCAGGCTGACCTGGTTCAGGAAATTGGGCTCGGGCAAGGCCACGCCGCGCGCCTTGAAATAACCGGCCACATCGAACACTAGCCGATAGGTGCCTACCTTCAGTTCTGCGTCGTTGAATAGTGGTTTGGCGCTGCGGCCGTCGTGGTTCAAGGTGAACCGGCTGAGCAACGTGGCCGAAGCGCCGTCGGGGGAAGCCTGGGTGGCATACAGCGCAACCGCCATGCCCTCGGCCGGGCACCCGTGCATGGTGTCGAGTACGTGCGTGGTCAATCCCATGATGTCTCCTGTGCGTCGGGCGGTGTGCCCGGCGATCTTATGGTTATCCTTAATGATGTACATAAATTGTATACAGCTAATTGCTTTCCAGCTATTGTTTAGCCCATCATGAAACCGTCCGCCCACCCGCGCCCTGCCGCGCTTATCGGCTTTGTGCCCCACGGCTCTGTGCCCCACCGCTCTGTGCCCATTCCTTCATGAACACCTACGATTCCACGCTTCCGTATCCCCGCGACCTCGTCGGCTATGGCCGCAATCCGCCCCACGCGCAATGGCCGGGCCGGGCTCGCATCGCTGTGCAATTCGTTTTGAATTACGAAGAAGGCGGCGAAAACAGCGTGCTGCATGGCGACCCTGGCTCCGAACAATTCCTGTCGGAAATGTTCAACCCGGCCAGCTACCCCGACCGCCATCTCAGCATGGAAGGCATCTATGAATATGGGTCGCGTACCGGCGTGTGGCGCATCCTGCGCGAATTCGAAAAACGGCAACTGCCGCTGACGGTATTCGGCGTGGGCATGGCCTTGCAGCGCCATCCCGAACTGACGGCAGCATTCACCGAACTGGGCCACGAAATCGCCTGCCATGGCTGGCGATGGGTGCACTACCAGAACGTGGACGAAGCCACCGAGCGCGAACACATGCGCCTAGGGATGGACGCCATCACGCAGTTGACGGGCACGCGGCCGCTGGGCTGGTACACCGGGCGCGACAGCCCCCGCACGCGCCGCCTGGTGGCGGACTACGGCGGCTTTGAATACGACAGCGACTACTACGGCGACGACCTGCCCTTCTGGATGCAGGTACAAAAAAGCGACGGCGCCGTCGTGCCGCAATTGATCGTGCCCTACACGCTGGACTGCAACGACATGCGCTTTGCCCTGCCCCAGGGTTACTCGCACGCCGACCCGTTCTTCCAGTACCTGAAAGACAGTTTCGACGTGCTCTACGCCGAAGGCGACGAAGCGCCCAAGATGCTCAGCATCGGCATGCATTGCCGGCTGCTGGGGCGCCCGGGCCGCATCACGGCGTTGCAACGGTTTCTGGACCACATCGCCAGCCACGACCGCGTCTGGGTGTGCCGCCGCCTGGATATCGCCCGGCACTGGAAAGCCACCCATCCCTACCTTCCCAACCGTTGAGCGCGACAACCATGGCCCACACGCTGGAACAACTCAATGCCGCCCCGCCCGAGGCGGCGCTAGCCATCCTTGACGGCCTGTACGAACATTCGCCGTGGATCGCGCGGCAAGCGTTGGCGGCGCGCCCTTTCCGGTCCTTGGCGCATCTGCAAGACCAGATGCGGCAGGTGCTGGACCAGGCCGATATCGAAGCGCAGTTGGCATTGATCCGCGCGCACCCGGAACTGGCCGGCCGCGCCATGCTGCAAAACAGCCTGACCGCGGAATCCACCAACGAACAGGACCAAGCGGGGCTCACGCATTGCTCGCCCGACGAACTGGCGCGCTTGCAGCAACTGAACACCGACTACAACGCGCGCTTCGGCTTTCCCTTCATCCTGGCCGTACGCGGCGCGCGCGGCACGGGTCTGAACCGCCAGCAGATCATCGATGAATTCGCGCGCCGGCTCGACAACCCGCCCGACGTTGAACGCCAGGAAGCGCTGCGCAACATCCACCGCATCGTCGAGATCCGCCTGGCGGATAAATTCGGCGTGGACCTGAGCCTGGGTAACGACATCTGGGACTGGCAGGAACGCCTCAGCATCCATAGCGACCCCGGCTACGCCGAGAAGGGCCAGCTTACCGTCACCTATCTGACCGAGGCGCACCGTGCGTGCGCGCAACGCATATCGCACTGGATGCGCGACTGCGGCTTTGACGAAGTGGAAATCGACGCGGTGGGCAACGTGGTGGGCCGCTACCGCGCCGCCCACGCCGACGCCCCCACGCTCATGACCGGCAGCCATTACGACACCGTACGCAACGGCGGCAAATACGATGGCCGCCTGGGCATCTTCGTGCCCATGGCCTGCGTGCGCGAACTCCACCGCCAGGGCCGCCGCCTGCCCTACCACCTTGAAGTAATCGGCTTTGCCGAAGAAGAAGGCCAGCGCTACCGCGCCACCTTCCTGGGATCCGGTGCACTGATCGGCCACTTCAAACCCGAATGGCTGGACCAGCAAGACGCCCAGGGCGTCACCATGCGCGACGCCATGCTGCATGCCGGCCTGTGCATTGATGACATCCCCAAGCTGCGCCGCGACCCGTCGCGCTATCTGGGGTTTGTGGAAGTCCACATCGAACAAGGGCCGGTGCTGTACGAAATGGGCCTGCCCCTGGGCATCGTCACGTCCATCAACGGTAGCGTGCGCTACCAGGCGCAGATCTTCGGCATGGCCTGCCATGCGGGCACCACGCCCATGAACCGGCGCCGCGATGCGGCCACCGCCACGGCCGAGCTGGCCTTGTATGTGGAACAGCGCGCGGCGCGTGACGGCGATTCGGTCGGCACCATCGGCATGCTGGAAGTGCCCAACGGGTCCATCAACGTGGTGCCGGGCGAATGCCGCTTCAGCCTGGACCTGCGCGCCCCCAGCGATCCGCAACGCGACGCGCTGGTGAACGACGTGCTGGCCGAACTTGACGCCATCTGCCAACGCCGTGGCCTGCGCTATGCGCTGGAAGAAACCATGCGCGCCGCGGCCGCGCCCAGCGCCCCCGCATGGCAACAGCGCTGGGAACGCGCCGTCGACGCGCTGGGCGTGCCGGTGCATCGCATGCCCAGCGGCGCCGGGCACGACGCCATGAAGCTGCACGAAGTCATGCCCCAAGCCATGCTTTTCGTGCGTGGCCAGAACCATGGCATCAGCCACAACCCCCGCGAATCCACCACCCGAGACGACATCCAACTGGCCGCGCAAGCCATGCAAGGCCTGCTGGATGATCTTGCCAACGACATCAAACGCTAAACGCCATGACTGACTACGCACGACTAGACGCCTGGATCGACGCCCACTTCGACGAGCAGGTGCGCTTCCTGCAATCGCTGGTGCGCGTACCCACCGACACACCACCCGGCAACAACGCCCCGCACGCGGTCCGCACCGCCGAACTGCTCAAGGAAATGGGCCTTGAAGCCGAAGCGCACGCCGTCCCCACGCAACAGGTGCGGGACTACGGCATGGAATCCATTACCAACCTGATCGTGCGGCGCGAATACGGCCCCGGCAGGCGCGTGGCGCTGAACGCCCACGGCGACGTGGTGCCCCCCGGAGACGGCTGGCAGCACGACCCCTATGGCGCTGAAATTGAAAACGGCAGCCTGTATGGCCGCGCCGCCGCCGTCAGCAAAAGCGACTTCGCCAGCTTCACCTATGCCGTGCGCGCATTGGAAGCCGTGGCCAAACCCAGCCATGGCGCCGTTGAACTGCACTTTACGTATGACGAAGAATTCGGCGGCTTGCTGGGCCCCGGCTGGCTGCTGTCGCAAGGCCTGACCAAGCCCGACCTGATGATCGCCGCCGGGTTCAGCTATGAAGTGGTCACCGCGCACAACGGCTGCCTGCAAATGGAAGTGACGGTGCACGGCAAGATGGCGCATGCCGCCATTCCTTCCACCGGCGTGGACGCGCTGCAAGGCGCGGTCAAGATCCTGAATGCGCTGTACGCACAAAACGCGCGCTACCAGGACATTACGTCGGACGTGCCCGGCATCAGCCATCCCTACCTGAATGTCGGACGCATTGAAGGCGGTACCAACACGAACGTGGTGCCCGGCAAGGTCAGCTTCAAGCTGGACCGTCGCATGATCCCCGAAGAAAACGCCGTTGAAGTGGAAGCGGACATCCGCCGGATCATCCAGGAAGCGGCGGCCGCCACGCCCGGGATCTCGATCGACATCAAGCGCCTGCTGCTGGCCAATTCGATGCGCCCCCTGCCGGGCAACCAGCCGCTGGTGGACGCCATCCAGAAGCACGGTGAAGCGCTGTTTGGCGAACCCATACCCGCCATGGGCACGCCGCTCTATACCGATGTGCGCCTGTACGGCGAGGCCGGCATTCCCGGCGTGATCTACGGCGCCGGCCCGCGCACCGTGCTGGAATCCCACGCCAAACGCAACGACGAACGCGTCGTGCTGGAAGACTTGCGCCGGGCCACCAAGGTCATCGCGCGCACCTTGTCGGACCTGCTTCAACCGGTCTGAGTTCGGCAACCCGAGTTACGGCAACCCATGACGCCGCCCATACGCGGCGTCATGTCTCACCCACTGCCGTACACCCCGAATTTTCCTACATAACGTAACTAATAATGTCTATTTGATTCGGGTTTTCCTCTATTTCGAGAACCCCTCCTAGCTGTATACATTCCTCGTACACAAGAACTGCTTTTCAGGATTTTCCCGACCGACATTTCACTCCGCCAGGAGACTTTCCCATGCAGGCTGCATCGCCCGCGCCTTCCAGCGCGTCTCAAGACATCCACCCCGTTGACCAGCGTCTGCCCTCGGGCAAGCTGGCGGCGCTGGGCCTGCAACACGTGTTGGTGATGTATGCCGGCGCGGTGGCCGTACCGCTGATCGTCGGCCGCGCCCTGAACCTGACGCCCGACGAAGTCGCCATGCTGATCTCGGCGGACCTGTTCTGTTGCGGCCTGGTGACCTTGATCCAGACCTTGGGCGCCACGCAGTGGTTCGGCATCAAACTGCCCGTGATGATGGGCGTCACGTTCGCGGCGGTGGCCCCCATGGTGGCAATGGCCAATGCCAACCCCGGCCCGGGCGGGGCGCAACTGCTATTCGGGACCATCATCGGGGCGGGCATCATCTCCATCCTGGTCGCCCCGATGATCAGCCGCATGCTGCGCTACTTTCCGCCCGTGGTAACGGGCACCATCATCACGGTCATCGGCATCACCTTGATGCGGGTCGGCATCAACTGGGTGTTCGGCAACCCGTCCGGCCCCACCGCGCCCGTTATCGTGGACCCCATCTACGCAAAGTGGTTGGCCGACGTCACCTCGCCGGGCAGCGCCATTCCGCCCGTGCCCCAGGGTTTTGCCATCATGCCGTCGATGCCCAACCCGCGTTATGCGGACCTGACCGGCTTCGGCATCGCCGTGCTGGTGCTGACGTCCATCCTGCTGATCGTCAAATTCACGCGCGGCTTCATTGCCAACATCTCGGTGTTGCTGGGCATCGTGATCGGCGCCATCGTGGCCTCGGCCACCGGCATCATGACGTTCGAGAAAATCGGCCAGGCAGACTGGTTCGACATCGTCCTGCCCTTCCATTTCGGCATGCCAAGGTTCGACCCCATGTTGATTCTGAGCATGGCGCTGATCATGGTGGTGGTGATGATCGAATCCGCCGGCATGTTCCTGGCGCTGGGCGAAATGACCGAGCGCGAGATCAGCCAGGAGAACATGGCGCGCGGGCTGCGCACGGACGGCCTGGGCACGCTCATCGGCGGCATCTTCAACACATTCCCGTACACCAGCTTTTCGCAGAACGTGGGCCTGGTCGCGGTGACCGGCGTGAAAAGCCGCTTTGTCTGCGTGGCGGGCGGCATCATCCTGCTGGTGCTGGGCCTGCTGCCCAAGATGGCCGCGTTGGTGGAATCGCTGCCCACCGTGGTGCTGGGCGGCGCCGGCATCGTCATGTTCGGCATGGTGACCGCCACCGGCATCCGCATCCTGTCGGGGGTGGACTTCAAGGGCAACCGCCACAATTCCATGATCGTGGCGGTGTCGATCGGCATCGGCATGGTGCCGCTGATCGCGCCCAATTTCAAACAATGGATGCCGCACTCGCTGCACACGCTGATCGAGTCCGGCATTCTGCTGGCGTCGCTGTCGGCCGTGCTGCTGAACCTGTTCCTTAACGGCGCCACGCATGACGAACGCGCCATCATCACCGCGGCACTGCAGGCCGAGGAACACTGATCGGGTTGTGGAGCATCGCGGCCGGGCCCCGTCGGGGCAGGCCGCGATGTGTTCACGAGGTCCGTCCGTTCACAGCCCTCATCTGTTCACCAGTCCGCCTAGTTCACAGCCCCCTCCGTCACCGGCCCTTTATGCCAGGCGCATCACCCGACGCCAGAACATGACCGCCACCAAGATAAAGACGGCCAGCCCCAGGTAAGACGCCGCGACCGAGAAATCCTCGCCCGCGATCGCCAATGGCGCATCAGTACCGGCCGCGCCGATAATCCCCGCCATCAGCACGCCAACCAGGCTCTCGCCCACGATCAGGCCCGAGGCGATCAGCACGCCACGCCGGTTCGGCGCATCGGCGAATTGCTCATACGGGGTTCCGGCGGCGGCGGCACGGCGGCGCAACGCGCGCTCCAGCAACCACGCCAGGACCGCGCCCGCCACAATCGGCGCCGCCACGGTCGGCGGCAGGTAGATGCCGATGCCAACGGCCAACACCGGAATGCGCGCCACGCGGCAGGTACGCTTGAGGATTTCGTCCACCACGATCAGCGCAACCCCCACGGCCATGCCGATCAGGATCATCGTCCAATTCAGTTGATGCGTAAAAATGCCGCGCGTAATTGCCAGCATCAGCGTGGCCTGCGGCGCCGACAGCGCTTGCGTGGGGTCCATGCCTTCGCGCGGCATCGCATCCGCGAAACCGTAGGCGTTGTAAAGCAGATCCAGCACGGGTGAAATCACCGCCGCGCCCACCACGCAGCCAATCAGCAGCGCCACCTGCTGGCGCCACGGCGTTGCCCCGACCAACCAACCCGTCTTCAAGTCCTGCAGGTTGTCGTTGGAAATGGACGCCACCGCCACCACCGCCGAGGTACTGAAGATGGACAGCGCAATCGCCATCTGCACGCCGTTTTGCGCCTGAAGCAATTCGCCGCCCAGGGCCAGCATCAACAGCGACACCAGCACGATGGCCACGATGCCCACGCCCGAAATCGGGCTGGTCGACGACCCCACCAAGCCCGCCATGTAGCCGCAGGCCGCGGCCACCAGGAAGCCGAACACAAAGGCAAACAGCACGGCATAGGCCACCAGTTTCCAGATGGCGCCGGCCGACACGGGCGCGCCCGCCAGGAACACCTGGAAGGTGATGACCAAGACCGCCACCAGCACCAGCGTCACGATCGAAATCCAGCCCGCCGACAAGTCGCGTTCCGTACGCGGCGCCTGGCCCGCACGCGCCGCGCCCGCTTTGGTCAATGCCGAGAACGAGGCCTTGACGCCGCGCGCCATCGGCACGAACAGAGTCGCCAGCGTCCAGATTGCGCCCACGCCGATCACGCCCGCGCCAATGAAGCGCACTTGCGACGACCACAGGCCGGTGGCGTACTGCGCCAGGGATTGCCCGGCCGGCATGTCGCCCATGGCGGTCAGCACCGGTACCGCAATGCCCCAGGAAATGATCAGGCCGGTCAGCATGGCCAGCCCCGCCACGATGCCGATCAGGTAGCCCGCCCCCAGCAACGCCAGCGAAAAGCCCATGGGCAGCCGGAACACCGCGCCGCCCAGCGCGAACCAACCGCTGACGCTATCGCCCAGCACCCGCAAGCCGTTGGCCGCAAAGCTGACCACCGCGGCCACCACGCCGCCCGCGACGATATCGCCCATGCCGGTCGCGACGGGTTTGCCCGCCGCCTTGCCCGCGGCATCGCCCTCGGCCGCATCCTGCGCCCGTTCGGCGCTGCCCACGCGCAGGATCTCGGCCGCGGCCACGCCTTCCGGGTACGGCAGGTTGCTCTGCACCACCATCACGTGGCGCAGCGGAATGGTGAACATCACGCCCAACATGCCGCCGGCCGCGCAAATGCCCAGCGTCTGCCAGAACGGGAAGCCCTGCCAGTGGCCCATCATGACCAGCGCCGGCAGGATGAAGATGATGGCCGACAGCGTGCCGGCCGCCGAGGCCTGCGTCTGCACCATATTGTTTTCGAGGATGTTGGCGTCCTTGAACAGGCGCAGCACCGACATCGAGATGACCGCCGCCGGAATGGCGGACGAAAACGTCAGGCCCACCTTCAGCCCCAGGAAGACGTTCGAGGCCGTGAAGATCACGGTAATCAGGGCGCCCAGCAAAATGCCCCGGAACGTCAGTTCCGGTAGCGTGACGTTTGCAGGGACGCTGACGGGTTGAGTCATTGAAGTCTCCCGTTGTGAATGCGAATAAACCGCGCATTCTAGCGCTTAGGCGTCCACCCAGTGGTCACCACGAGTAAGCGCCGCCAGGCCGCAGAAGCTGCCGGCAAGGGGAACATCGGCAAAAGATTATGCTGAAATCCCCGGCATCTCCCTGTGAATTTGATGACTCATGCCACCCACACAGGTCTAGGATTGAGCGATAACAGGAGACAACACCCATGCGCGACGCGAGCCACCCCGCCCCCGGCCATCACACCGGGTCTGACGCCGATCCCACGGAAACCGCCGAATGGCGCGACGCCTTGCAGTCGCTGCTTGAGGCCGACGGCGCCGAGCGCGCGGGCTATGTGCTGGATAGCGTGCTGGGGCACGCCGCGTCCCTGGGGCTGCGCGCCAACAGCCAAACGCGCACCGCCTACCTGAACACGATTCCCGCCAGCCAGGAGCCGCCGTTTCCGGGCAACCTGGCCGTGGAAGAACGCATCGCCCGCATCAACCGCTGGAATGCCTTGGCCATGGTGGTGCGCGCCAACCAGGCGCACGGCGAGCTGGGCGGCCACATCGCCAGCTATGCCTCGGCGGCCGACCTGTTTGAAGTGGGCTTCAACCACTTCTTCCGCGCGCAATCGGCCGATGGCCCGGGCGACCTGGTCTACATGCAGCCGCACTCCGCACCCGGCGTTTACGCCCGCGCCTTTCTTGAAGGCTTCCTGGGCGAAGACGACCTGGCGCATTTCCGCCAGGAAATCAACGCCACCGCGCGCGGCCTGCGCGGGCTGTCGTCCTACCCCCATCCCTGGTTGATGCCCGATTTCTGGCAGTTCCCGACGGGGTCCATGGGCATCGGCCCCATCAACGCGATTTATCAGGCGCGCTTCATGCGCTACCTGGAGCACCGCTCGCTTGCGCCCGCCAGCGACCGCAAGGTCTGGGGCATTTTTGGCGACGGCGAAATGGACGAGCCGGAATCCATCGCCGCCCTGACGCTTGCCGCGCGCGAGAAGCTCGACAACCTGGTGTTCGTCGTCAACTGCAACCTGCAACGGCTGGACGGCCCGGTGCGCGGCAACGGCCGCATCATCGACGAGCTGGAAACGCTGTACGCGGGCGCCGGCTGGAACGTGATCAAGCTGGTATGGGGCAGCGACTGGGACGCCCTGCTTGCCCGCGACGCCAATGGCGCGCTGGCCCGCGCCTTCTCAAACACCGTCGACGGCCAGTTCCAGACTTTCGCCGCCAACGACGGCGCGTTCAATCGCGCGCATTTTTTCAATCAGCACCCCGAGCTGGCCGCGCTGGTGGCGGACTGGACCGACGAGGCCATCGATCGCCTGCACCGAGGCGGCCACGACATGGTGAAGATCCATGCCGCCTATCACCGTGCGGCCAAGCACAGCGGCCAGCCCACCGTGATCCTGGCGCAAACGAAAAAGGGCTTCGGCATGGGCGCGGCGGGCCAGGGCAAGATGACGACGCACCAGCAAAAGAAGCTGGACGACGAAGCCTTGCTGGCCTTTCGCGACCGTTTCGCCCTGCCGATCTCGGACGCCGACTGCCTGGCGCTGAAGTTCTACCGACCCGCCGAAGACAGCGCCGAACTGCGCCACCTGCAAGCGCGCCGCGCCGCGCTGGGCGGCCACATTCCCCGCCGCCGCACCGAAGCCCCGCGCCTGACGCCGCCCCCCGCCGAACACTGGGCGCGCTTCGCCCTGACGGCCAGCGGCAAGGAAATGTCGTCGACCATGGCCATCGTGCGCATGCTTACCGCGCTGCTCAAGGACGGCACCGTGGGCCCGCGCATTGTGCCCATCGTGGCCGACGAGGCCCGCACCTTCGGCATGGCCAACCTGTTCCGCCAGATCGGCATCTATTCGGCGCAAGGCCAGTTGTATGAGCCCGAGGACATCGGCTCGGTGCTGTACTACCGGGAAGCGCGCGACGGGCAGATCCTGGAAGAAGGCATTACCGAAGCCGGGGCGATTTCGTCGTGGACGGCGGCCGGCACCAGCTATTCGGTCAATGGCCTGCCGATGCTGCCGTTCTATATCTATTACTCGATGTTCGGCTTCCAACGCATCGGCGACCTGATCTGGGCCGCCGCCGACCAGCGCACCCGTGGCTTCTTGATCGGCGCCACCTCCGGGCGCACGACGTTGGGCGGCGAAGGGCTGCAACACCAGGACGGCTCCAGCCACATCATGGCCGCCGCCGTGCCGAACTGCCGCGCTTACGATCCTGCCTACGCCTACGAGGTTGCCGTCATCGTCGAACACGGCATGCGCCGCATGCTGGACGAGCAGCACGACGAATTCTTCTACCTGACCGTCACCAACGAAAACCTGGCGCAGCCCGACATGCCCGCCGACGACGGCGTCAGCGCAGGCATCCTGCGCGGCATGTACCGCCTGCGGCCTGCGCGCAAGCAGGCAGACGTCCGCTTGCTGGGCGCGGGCCCCATGCTGCGCGAGGCCGAAATGGCCGCCGAGCGGCTGCGCGAGCAATACGGCGTGGACGCCGAGGTCTGGAGCGTCACCAGCTTTTCCGAGCTGGCCCGCGACGGCCGCGAAGCCGAACGCGCCCGCGTGCTGGGCCTGGACCCCGCCAGCGACGCGGACTGGGTTCGCACCTGCCTGGGCGACAGCGACGCCCCGGTCATCGCCGCCACCGACTACGTGCGCGCCGTGCCCGAACAGATCCGCGCCTGGGTCCCGGCCCCGTATCGCACCTTGGGCACCGATGGCTTTGGCCGCAGCGACACCCGCGCGCAACTGCGCGACTTCTTCGAAGTCAGCGCCGACTGGATCACGCTCTACGCGCTGGACAGCCTGGGCCGACAAACAGACGCCGACAAGCTGCGCAACAAGCTGAACACCCGCGCCCGCAAAACCCCACCATGGACCTCGTAGGATGGGTGTAGCGCGAAAGACCGGTCACAAGAACCCCACCAAAGATCGCGCGAAACCCATCAAGCAACGGCGGAATTCTTAAATAGAGCAGCCACAAACCCGCAGCCACAGCTTTCTTGCCTATCGCGTCTGTCGTTCAGCCGCTGCTTGATGGGTTTCGCGCGGTCCGCACCGTGTTCTTGTGCCGGCCATCGCGCGCTACACCCATCCTACGATTCGATGGGCGCCGATCACCCGACCGATGGGAACCGATCGCCCATCCCCCGGGAGCCGATCACCCAACCCGTCGCCACCTAAACATAATCCGACCCGTTCTTGATCAAACGCGCCTGATCGCTGCACTGCAACAACCAAGCGCCCGCGCTTTCTGGTGAAATACGGGTGTTCCCTAAGCATTTCGCAAAGAAACCGGCGGGCCGCGAGCCCGCCGCTTGTCATTCGTTTTTCATCCCGTTTTCTTTCTCAGTTAGTGCCTCAGAGGCCCCGATCCCATGGACGAAACTCTTACCAAAATGGCGTTGGATTACCACGCCTATCCCACTCCCGGCAAAATCTCGGTCGTCCCGACCAAGACCTTGGCCAACCAGGACGACCTGTCCTTGGCCTACTCCCCCGGCGTGGCGGCCGCTTGCATGGCCATCTTCGACCAGGGCGATGACGCCGCGTCCAAGTACACCTCGCGCGGCAACCTGGTGGGCGTGATCACCAACGGCACCGCCGTCCTGGGCCTGGGCAACATCGGGCCGCTGGCCGCCAAGCCGGTCATGGAAGGCAAGGGCTGCCTGTTCAAGAAGTTTGCCGGCATCGACGTGTTCGACATCGAACTGGCCGAGAACGACCCCGACAAGCTGGTCGACATCATCGCGGCGCTGGAGCCCACGCTGGGCGGCGTCAACCTGGAAGACATCAAGGCGCCCGAGTGCTTCTACATTGAAAAGAAGCTGCGCGAGCGCATGAAGATCCCCGTCTTCCATGACGACCAGCACGGCACCGCCATCATTTCGTCGGCCGCCATCCTGAATGGCCTGAAGGTCGTGAACAAGGACATCGGCTCGGTCAAGCTGGCGTGCTCGGGCGCCGGCGCTGCCGCCATCGCCTGCCTGGACCTGCTGGTTCACCTGGGCGTCAAGCGCGAGAACATCTTCGTGGTGGATTCGCGTGGCGTCATCTGGGACGGCCGCGATGAAAACATGGAAGCCAACAAGAAGCGCTACGCGCAAAAGACCGATGCGCGCACGCTGGCCGACGTGGTCAACGGCGCCGACGTGTTCCTGGGCTGCTCGACCTCTGGCGTGCTGACAGGCGACATGGTCAAGACCATGGCCGACCGCCCGCTGATCCTGGCGCTGGCCAACCCGGAACCGGAAATCCGCCCCGAAGTGGCCAAGGCCGCCCGCCCGGATTGCATCATCGCCACCGGCCGTTCGGACTACCCGAACCAGGTCAACAACGTGCTGTGCTTCCCCTTTATCTTCCGCGGCGCCATGGATGCCGGCGCTTCGCGCATCACGGAAGAAATGAAGCTGGCTTGCGTGAAAGCCATCGCCGAACTGGCGCAAGCCGAGCAGAACGATGAAGTGGCCCGCGCCTACGCCGGCCAGGAACTGTCGTTCGGCCCCGACTACATCATCCCCAAGCCCTTCGACCCGCGCCTGATCTTCCAGATTGCGCCGGCCGTGGCCCAAGCCGCTGCTGATTCCGGCGTGGCTGCCCGCCCCATCGAAGACATCGAAGCCTATCGCCAGAAGCTGATGGGCTTTGTGTACCACTCGGGCCAACTGATGCGTCCGCTGTTCGCCCAGGCCAAGAAGGCGCCCAAGCGCGTCATCTATGCCGACGGCGAAGACGAGCGCGTGCTGCGCGCCGTGCAGACCGTGGTTGACGAAAAGCTGGCCCGCCCGATCCTGATCGGCCGTCCGTCGGTTATCGAAATGCGCATCACCAAGGCCGGCCTGCGCCTGGTGGCCGGCGAGCATTTCGAAATCGTGGATCCGGAAGACGACGAACGCTTCAACGAAACCTGGACCGCGTACTACCAGTTGAAGGGCCGCGAAGGCGTGACGCCGGCCATCGCCAAGGCGATGATCCGCAAGCACAACACGCTGATCGGCGCGATGCTGCTGCGTCGCGGCGACGCCGACGCGCTGCTGTGCGGCGTGGCCAGCAAGTACGACAACCAGCTCAAGTATGTCGACGAAATCATCGGCAAGAAGGAAGGCCAGACCTACGCCGCCCTGAACGTGCTGATGCTGCCTGACCAGACGCTGTTCGTCACCGACACCCACGTCAATGAAAATCCGACGTCGGAAGAAGTGGCCAACATCACCATCCAGGCCGCCGATGAAATGCTGCGCTTTGGCGTGGTGCCGAAGATTGCCCTGCTGTCGCATTCGAACTTCGGCAGCCGCGTCACGGAATCGTCCAAGAAAATGGCCGCCGCCAGCAAGCTGGTGCAGGAACGCGCGCCCGACCTGGAAGTGGACGGCGAAATGCACGCCGACGCCGCCTTGTCGGAAAAGATCCGTGTGCTGGCCTACCCGGACAGCACGCTCAAGGGTCGCGCCAACCTGCTGGTCATGCCGAACCTGGACACCGGCAACATCACGTACAACATGCTGAAGATGACGGGCAGCAATGGCGTCGCGATGGGTCCCATCCTGCTGGGCGCCGCGCGCCCCGTGCACATCCTGACGACCAGCGCCACCGTGCGCCGCATCATCAACATGACGGCCCTGGCCGTGGTGGACGCGCAGCAGGAAGCCGCCGACGCCGCCAAGAAGCGCCGTTGATCACGCGCTAGTCTTGACGCCAAAGTCGCCCTTCGGGGCGCCTTTTTTCATGGCGCATTTTTTATCGCCGAAGCCGCATTTTCATGCTGCCTGATCGACGCCGCGCCTCGGGCCGGTGGTAAAACCATGCTTGACCTTTTCCCTGGAGACGACATGTTGGCCGATGCGCTATATGCCTGGTTTCACTACCTGGCGATCTTTGTAATGGTGGTGGTGCTGACCGCCGAAGCCGTGCTGCTGCGCCCCGACCTGAGCGCCAGTGGCGTGAAGCGCCTGGTGATCTACGACCGCCTGTATGGCGTCAGCGCCGTGCTGGTGCTGATCACCGGATTACTGCGGCTGACGCAGGGCGCGAAGGGCGCGGCCTTTTACATGAGCAGCCCGTGGTTTCACGCCAAGATCACGCTGTTCGTCATCATCGCGCTCTGTTCGATCCCGCCCACGCTGGCCGTCTTCCGCTGGGCAAAGCAGGCGCGTCAGCAAGCCGGCTTCGTGCCCACGTTGCCCGAGATCAAGCGCGTGCGCCGCTGGGTGATGATCGAAGCGCACCTGTTCATTTTCCTGCCGCTCTTCGCCGTGCTGATGGCGCGCCACATCCGCGTGTAGCGCCGGCGCACCGTTCAACGGTGCTAGCCACCGTTCAACACGGGCGCCTGCCAGCCTTGCGCCAGGCATTCAATCAGATAATCGACGAATGCCCTGGCCCTGGCCGGCAGCAAGCGCGTTTCGGTCACGACATGCACGGGAAACGGTCCTACCGTCCAATCGGGCAACACGCGGCGCAAAGCGCCTGATTGCAGCAGCTCGGCCTGGTCTCCGCCCAGCGCGGCAATGCCCGCGCCCAACATCGCCAAGCGACGCGCCATGCCGGCTTCGTTGACGGAAAACCGGCTAGCGGGCACGACGCTGATCTGCTCGCTCCCGCGAGCCAGCGGCCAACGGGTGGGCGCGCCAGTTGCCTGGGCGCGAAACCCGATGCACTCGTGCGCCGACAATTCCACGGGATGCTCGGGCGTGCCATGCGCCGCCAGATAGGCCTCGGACGCGTATAGATGAACGTTCAGGGCGCCCAGGCAACGCGCGATGCGCGACGAATCCGGCAGTTCACCAATCTTGATCGTCAGGTCGCACGGGTCCGCCACGCGATCCACATGTTCGAGGCTCGCCAGGTTCACGTGGAAAGCCACATCCGGATATCGACGCGAGAACCTCAGGAAAATATCCGCCATGACATCGGTGGCAAAGGCGGCCGGCATGTTCACGCGCAGCAGCCCGGACGGCGTCGCGGTCAAGGCTTGCAGTTCTTCATGCGCCACCTCGGCCTCTTGCACGATGCGCAGGCAGCGCTCCAGATACAGTTCGCCCGCGCCAGTCAGTTCAACCTTGCGGGTGCTGCGGTTCAGCAGGCTCAGGCCTACCGAACGCTCCAATTGCGCTACGCGGCGCGACAGCGTTGATTTCGGCAACCCCAGCACGGCCGCCGCGCGACTGAAGCTGCGGGCCTTGGCTACTTCTGCAAACAGCTCCATGCTGTGCAGGCTTCTCACGACACTCTCATCCGGCGTCACTCCGTTAACGGCTTGACCGGCGCAACACCGCCTCCGGCACCCCGCATTGTCGGAACAGACTTTTAAGAATTTCTTAACGCGCGCCGCAAGCGCACATGCATACGCAAGGGCATCATGCCGCTACGGACAGCGCGCCCGCGTGGGCGGCTTGGACTCCTCGTCGCCGACGGAGAAGGTCGCAAATTTAAAGACGCCGACTTCCTCGTTCGTCACGATGCCGGCCAGCGTGCCATCGAATGCCTGCATGACCGACATACCCTCTGGCACGTCGGCATGGCCTTCATGCCTGGCCACCTGCCCCGCCGCCGGGCTGAACACCAGCACGCCGGGAAAGGGTTCGCGTTGCCCATCGATCACGCGCCTGATGGTCTTGACCTGCGTGCCCTCGGCATAGTCAAAGCCGCCCCGCCGCACGCGGCAGGCAAGCTCGGCGTCGCTGACTCGCAGCAAGCGCCGTTCGGCATCCAGGTATAGCCGGGGCTCGCTCAACATCAGCCCGAACACCGGCACCGCCACGGGATCCTTGACGTCGACGCGCCAGCGGTCCGGGTCGGTCGAGCCGTCCACATAGACCGTGCCGTTCGAGCCGTACAGCACCGAGCCCGCATGGATCGCAACGCCGTCGATCTCGTTGCCGCTACCCAGCCGACACTGGCTCAAGGCCTTCATCGCGCCGTCGGGTTCGGTATCGAATTCGATGTCATGCGCGCTGTCGCAGCGCCACCCCTGCACCGCCTGGTCGCCCTGCCCTGTCAGGATGACGCTACGCGGATACCGGCCAATGAGCGCGTACGTGTCCTTTTCGTATTCGGTGTCCAGATAGCGGCGTACCCGCATGGCCTGCACGCCGAAAACGGGAACGGGCGCCGGAAATTCGGCCTCAACATACGTTTCCAACTGCCCTTCGTCTTGCAACTTCAACCGTGTGCCGGCGGGCAAGGCCACTCCGCCCACGGTGCTTGCTTGTTCCAGCGTCACGTTGCGCGCCGCCTCGGCCCGCTCGCTCTCGCGCTCAACCTGCCAGACGATGGTGTGCACCCACACGAAGAAGGCAAAGGGCGCCGCCAACACCACGAACAGCGCGGCCGACGTCTTCCAATACTTGCGGACCGTGCGGCGATGGCCGGCGCTGACGGCCAGCACCAGGCCCCAGGCGGCCAGCACGACGCCGGCAAGCAAGCCCAGCGAAAGCAACAGGTAGAAATTGGCTGATGGCAGTGAGACGGGAATCATGGCCAGCATGATATCCGCATTGCCGCCGACTCATGGCTGCCCTTGCGCAGGCAACAAAAAACCGCCCGAAGGCGGTTTCTTGTCATTCACTTGCCGAAAGGAAAAGCGGATTAACGCTTGTCCATCGGGGGCACGTCGCGGGTGACCGAACCCGTGAAGAGCTGGCGCGGACGGCCGATCTTGTAGTCGGGATCCGACAGCATTTCGTTCCACTGGGCAATCCAGCCCACCGTGCGGGCCAGCGCGAAGATGGCCGTGAACAGCGAGGTCGGGATGCCGATGGCGCGCTGGACGATACCCGAGTAGAAGTCCACGTTCGGGTACAGCTTGCGCTGGACGAAGTACGGATCCGACAGGGCGATGCGTTCCAATTCCATGGCCAGCTTGAACAGCGGGTCGTTTTCCAGGCCCAGGGCAGAGAGCACTTCCTTGCAGGTTTCCTGCATCAGCTTGGCGCGCGGGTCGTAGTTCTTGTAGACGCGGTGGCCAAAGCCCATCAGGCGCACGCCCGAGTTCTTGTCCTTGACCTTCTCCATGAACTCACCGACCTTGTCGATGCCGCCATTGGCTTGCAGCTCTTCCAGCATTTGCAGGCAAGCTTCGTTGGCGCCGCCGTGAGCCGGGCCCCACAGGCAAGCCACGCCGGCCGAGATGGCGGCGAACGGGTTGGTGCCCGACGAACCGCACAGGCGCACGGTGGAGGTCGACGCGTTTTGCTCGTGGTCGGCGTGCAGGATGAAGATGCGGTCCAGCGCGCGTTCAACGACTTCGTTGACCTTGTAGTCTTCGCACGGCGTGGCGAACATCATGCGCAGGAAGTTGCCCGTGTAGGACAGGTCGTTCTGCGGGTAGATGAACGGTTGGCCTTGCGAGTACTTGTACGCCATCGCAACCAGCGTCGGCATCTTGGCGATCAAGCGGATGGCCGAGATGTGGCGATGCTGCGGGTTCGTGATGTCGGTGGAGTCGTGGTAGAACGCGGACAGCGCGCCAACCAGACCCGTCAGCACGGCCATCGGGTGCGCGTCGCGGCGGAAGCCACGCAGGAAGAAGTGCAGCTGCTCGTTGACCATCGTGTGATGGGTCACTTGCGAGTCGAAGTCGGCCTTCTGTTCCTGGTTCGGCAGATCGCCGTTCAGGATCAGGTAGCAGATGTCCATGAAGTCGCAGTTGACGGCCAATTGCTCGATGGGGAAGCCGCGGTACAGCAGTTCGCCCTTGTCGCCGTCGATGTACGTGATGCCCGACTCGCAAGCCGCGGTGGACATGAAGCCGGGGTCAAACGTAAACATGCCCGTCTGGCCATACAGCTTGCGGATGTCGATCACATCCGGACCGACCGTGCCCTTGTAGACAGGGAACTCAATGGGTGCGCTGCCATCCGAGAAGGATAGAGTGGCTTTTTTGTCAGACAGGTTCATGTTTATTCCTCTCACATTAATCAGAGTGCGCGCATCTGGCCAATAATGCCCCGAAGCCTGGGGGTGTCCAGGTCGCCTTCGAGTTCCTTGCGGGCCAGCAGCAGGTCGAGAAGATCGTTGTCTCCCATCTCGAAAAGCTGGGTCAATGCGGCCACATCATCATCGGTAAGTTCGGCCTCGTAAGCGTCAAGATACCGAGTGATGATCAAGTCGTTTTCGAGCAGGCCGCGGCGCGCCCGCCAACGCAGACGCGCCCGCTCCAGTTCAGTTAGCCTGCTCATCGTTACACCATAAAAACAAAAGTCTTCACACTAGAAACTAGACCGTGCGGCGAACCATCAGTTCCTTGATCTTGCCGATTGCCTTGGTCGGGTTCAGCCCCTTGGGACAGACGTCGACGCAGTTCATGATGGTGTGGCAACGGAACAAGCGGTACGGATCTTCCAGGTTGTCCAGACGCTCGCCGGTGGCTTCGTCGCGGCTGTCCGCGATGAAACGGTAGGCTTGCAGCAGGCCGGCCGGGCCGACGAACTTGTCCGGGTTCCACCAGAAAGACGGGCAGGAAGTGGAACAGCACGCGCACAGGATGCACTCGTACAGGCCGTCCAATTCTTCGCGTGCCTCGGGCGACTGCAGGCGCTCTTTTTCGGGCGGCGGCGCGTCGTTGATGAGGTACGGACGAATCGAGTGGTACTGGTTGAAGAAGTGCGTCATGTCCACGATCAGGTCGCGGATGACGGGCAGGCCCGGCAGCGGACGCAGAACGATGGGTTCCTTCAATTCGCGCAGGTTAGTCGTGCAGGCCAGGCCGTTCTTGCCGTTGATGTTCATGGCGTCCGAACCGCACACGCCTTCACGGCACGAACGGCGCAGGGCCAGGCTGTCATCGACGTCGTTCTTGATGCGCACCAGCGCATCAAGCAGCATCTTGTCGGTGGGCTGGAGTTCAACGTCCAGCTTCTGCATGTACGGGCGCTCGTCCTTGTCCGGATCGTAGCGGTAGATTTCGAACTTGACGATTCTCTTGGTGCTCATAATGGGCTCTATCCGGACTTAGAAGGTACGCGCCTTGGGCGGGAAGGACTCAACGGTGAGCGGCTTCATCTGCACAGGCTTGTAATCCAGGCGGCTGCCTTCGGAATACCACAGCGTGTGCTTCAGCCAGTTCTCGTCGTCGCGCGTCGGGTGGTCGTCCAGCGCGTGAGCGCCGCGGCTTTCCGTACGGGCAGCGGCCGACTTGATCGTGGCGCGGGCCACTTCGGTCATGTTGGCCAGTTCCAGCGCTTCGACGCGCGCGGTGTTGAACACCTTGGACTTGTCCTTGAAGTAGATGTTGTCGGCGGTTTTGGCCAGATCTTCGATCTGGGCCACGCCTTCGTTCAGCAGTTCCAGCGTGCGGAACACGCCGCAGTGGCGCTGCATCGAGAAGCGGATGGCGTTGCCGATGTCTTGCGTCTTTTCGCCCGAAGTACGCGATTCCAGCTTGTTCACGCGGTCCAGCGAGAATTCCACGGCTTGCTTCGGCAGTTCCTGGTGCGCGCGCTGGCGCTCCGGGTGCGAATTCACGATGTGGTTGCCGGTGGCGCGACCGAACACGATCAGGTCCAGCAGCGAGTTCGTGCCCAGGCGGTTGGCGCCGTGCACCGACACCGCGGCGCATTCGCCGATGGCGTACAGGCCGTTGACGACCTTGTTCTCGCCATTTTCGCGCGAGAGCACCTGGCCGTGATAGTTGGCCGGAATGCCGCCCATCTGGTAGTGAATGGTCGGGACGACGGGGATCGGTTCCTTGATCGGGTCGACGTTACCGAACTTGATGGCGATTTCGCGGATCGAGGGCAGACGCTTGTTGATGACGTCGGCGCCCAGGTGATCCAGCTTCAGGACGACGTAGCTGCCATCCGGACCGCAACCGCGGCCTTCCTTGATTTCCTGGTCCATCGAACGCGACACGAAGTCACGCGGGGCCAAGTCTTTCAGCGTGGGCGCATAGCGCTCCATGAAGCGTTCGCCATCCTTGTTCAACAGGATGCCGCCTTCGCCACGCACGCCTTCGGTGATCAGCACGCCCGCGCCGGCCACGCCGGTCGGGTGGAACTGCCAGAATTCCATGTCTTGCAGCGGGATGCCCGCGCGCGCCGCCATGCCCAGGCCGTCACCGGTGTTGATGAAGGCGTTGGTGGAAGCGGCCCAGATACGGCCGGCGCCACCGGTGGCCAGCACCGTGGTCTTGGCTTCCAGGATGTAGATTTCGCCCGTTTCCATTTCCAGGGCGGTCACGCCGACAACGTCGCCGGCTTCGTTGCGCAGCAGGTCCAGCGCCATCCATTCGACGAAGAACTGGGTGCGCGCGGCAACGTTGCGCTGGTAGAGCGTGTGCAACAGCGCGTGGCCGGTGCGGTCGGCGGCGGCACAGGCGCGCTGCACCGGCTTTTCACCGAAGTTGGCAGTGTGGCCGCCGAACGGACGCTGGTAGATCGTGCCGTCGGGGTTGCGGTCGAACGGCATGCCGAAGTGCTCGAGCTCGTACACGGCGTTCGGCGCTTCACGGCACATGAATTCGATGGCGTCCTGGTCGCCCAGCCAATCCGACCCCTTGACGGTGTCGTACATGTGCCAGTACCAGTTGTCTTCGCTCATGTTGCCCAGCGAGGCGCTCACGCCGCCCTGTGCGGCAACGGTGTGCGAACGCGTGGGGAACACTTTGGACAGCACGGCAACGGACAGCCCCGCTTGGGACAGTTGCAGCGAACAACGCATGCCGGCTCCACCGGCGCCAACGACCACCACATCAAACTGGCGGCGCGGCAAGGATTTCATGACAGAGACCACGGCTTAAATGCTCCAGAGGATTTGCGCGAAGTAAACGACCGTACCGATCAGCCAGAGGATCGTCAGCACTTGCAACAGCAGGCGCAGGCCTACCGGCTTGACGTAGTCCATCCAGATGTCGCGCACGCCAATCCAGGCATGCCAG
Source organism: Achromobacter sp. JUb104 (assembly GCF_024806975.1). Classification (NCBI taxonomy): domain Bacteria; kingdom Pseudomonadati; phylum Pseudomonadota; class Betaproteobacteria; order Burkholderiales; family Alcaligenaceae; genus Achromobacter; species Achromobacter sp. JUb104. Next base: position 396,636 of record NZ_JANUEY010000003.1, read on the forward strand.
GCCAACGCAATGAATGCAAGGGAGGCCAGGATCTGGCCAACCGGAATGAAGCCCACGTAGAAATTGAACAGCTTGACCCAGTGTTCATACGTGAAGGCAGGCATCATCAAGATGCCAACGAGCAGCACCAGCGTATACACGGCCATGATGACGGCGGTGATGCGCTGAATGATGAAATCCATGACGCCATAGTGCGCGCCGACGACCAAGCGCTTGGGTCCGTAGTTTTTAGCGGCGGCCATTTACAGCACTCCGAACAGTTTGAGGGCGAACACCAGCGTCAGCGCCAGGCTGACACCGAAGACCACGCCGGCGCTTTTCTTGGCCGACAGCTTGTCGATACCGATGTGCAGGTCAAGCAGCAGGTAGCGGATGCCGGCACAGAAGTGATGCAGGTAGCCCCAGACGAGGACCAGGAAGACAAGCTTGACGATCGGGTTGGCCGCGATGGAGGCGATCCAGGCGAACGTTTGCGGAGCGGCCACGCTTGCTGCGAACAGCGGCACGATGACCAAGGGCAAACAGAGGAACAGCAAAATGCCGCTGATGCGGTGCAGGATGGACAGCTTGCCGGCCAGGGGCAGGCGATAGGAGAACGCAACTTGGGCAAGCCCAATATTGCGAAACTGCGGACGTGGCTTGGCAGCGGTGTCGGACATGACGGCCTCGGTGTTTCTGAACTAGGGAATCGTGACGGCGAAAGTGCCGTGGCCCTTTCGGGCAAACACGCTATTTTCGCCCAGAGATTGGGTTGGTATCAAATCGTAGTGTAAAAGCTCATCAATTCAGACTATTGCGGTAGTGGTATCGATCGGTCAAGTACAAACCCCGGCGGATTTCCATGGGGCGGTCACCATAGGTGTAAGACACCCGATCTACCTGCAACAACGGCGTGCCGGCGGAAACATTAAGCAGCGGACAGACTTCGGCCGGCGCGATCACCGCGCGCAGCTTCTCGTCCGCGCGCACCATGCTCACGCCGAACTCGGATTCAAACAAACCATAGAGCGGCGCCTTGTTGGCGGTCAGCAGCTCGAGGGTGAGACCACGGAAAATGGAACCAGGCAGCCAGATGTCGTCCACCACGGTGGGTGTCTGCCCCATGGACAGCAGGCGGCGGATCATCACGACTGTTTCGCCGGCCCGAAGGTCCAGGGCGCGGGCGATCTCGGCGGGCGCGCGCAGGCGCCGGCATTCCAGGATGCGGCTTTCGGCGCGGCCGGCCTCGCCTTCTTCATCGGCGGCCAGGCGCAGAAAACGGTAGCGCACGCGGGCTTCGTGGTGGGTGGCGACAAAGGTGCCCTTGCCTTGGCGACGCAGCAGCATGTGCTCGGCGGCCAACTCATCAACCGCCTTGCGCACCGTACCCTGGCTGACCTGAAAACGGGCAGCCAGATCGATTTCGCTGGGGATGAGTTCACCGGGCTTCCATTCGCCGCGCTCAAGACTTTGAACGAGCAGATCCTTGATCTGGCGATAGAGCGGACTGAAAGCGGCCCCCTCGCCCGTTGAACGGGCGGCGCGTGTGCGTAAGGAGGTTTCGGGCCGAGGCTCTGCCATGGATCTTCTTGAAAGTGTCATGTTCATCCGGATGATGGGAGGGCGGCGCAAACAAGATGCAAACGGGATGCAAACCCACATCCAAAATGCGCTGTCAGGGGGCACAAGAGACCGGGCTGCAACGCATTCGAATAAACGCTCTATTGTGGCATATCGGGCCAGACGCTGTCCAACGTCTTATGTCTTATATAAGATAGAAGAGCGTTTGACGCCCCCTGGAAATCGTTCTAGGATTCACGGCTGTCAGGGCCCCGCGCCGGCTTGCTTGTGCGCGCTGTTTTTGATGCCCCAACGATTACACTGATTGGTGAGATTTTTTCTCGCCAAACCATTACGGAGAACGTCCATGTCCAAGCCTGCCTTGCGTGTCGCCGTCACCGGCGCCGCCGGCCAAATCGGTTACGCACTGCTATTCCGCATCGCCTCCGGCGAAATGCTGGGTAAAGATCAACCCGTCATCCTGCAACTGCTGGAAATCCCCGACGAGAAAGCGCAAAAGGCCCTGAAGGGCGTCATCATGGAATTGGATGACTGCGCCTTCCCGCTGCTGCAGGAAGTGACCGCTCACAGCGATCCCCGCACCGCCTTCAAGGACGCCGACGTGGCCCTGCTGGTTGGCGCCCGTCCGCGCGGCCCCGGCATGGAACGCAAGGACCTGCTGTCGGTCAACGCCCAGATCTTCACGGCGCAAGGCAAGGCCCTGAACGACGTGGCCAGCCGCAACGTCAAGGTCCTGGTCGTGGGCAACCCCGCCAACACCAACGCCTACATCGCCATGAAGTCGGCGCCGGACCTGCCGGCAAAGAACTTCACCGCCATGCTGCGCCTGGACCACAACCGCGCCCTGTCGCAGTTGTCGGCCAAGTCGGGCAAGCCGGTTGCCGACATCGAAAACCTGATCGTCTGGGGCAACCACTCGCCCACGATGTACCCGGATTTCCGCTTCGCCACCGTCGGCGGCGAGTCGCTCACCAAGCTCATCAACGATGACGCCTGGAACCGCGACACGTTCATCCCCACCGTCGGCAAGCGCGGCGCCGCCATCATCGAAGCCCGTGGCCTGTCCTCGGCCGCTTCGGCCGCCAACGCCGCCATCGACCACGTCCGTGACTGGGTCCTGGGCAGCAACGGCAAGTGGGTCACGATGGGCGTTCCGTCGGATGGCTCGTATGGCATTCCGGAAGGCATCATCTACGGCGTGCCGGTCACGACCGAAAACGGCGAATACAAGCGTGTCGAAGGCCTGGAAATCGATGCCTTCTCGCGCGAGCGCCTGGACTTCACGCTGAAAGAGCTGCTGGAAGAGCGCGACGGCGTCAAGGACCTGCTGAAGTAAGCAGCGCTTGAATCAGGATTGGGCCCGTTGATGCGGGCCCAATTCTTCTGTGTAGCGATCATGCCGAAACATACACCTGTCTCTTGGCCCGGCCGCGCCGGGATTGTCGCGTAGGGGACAGATTTATATTCCGGACCCGCGATAAGGTCGTGGGCTAGCCATAAGAACGGAGACCTCCATGTCCAGACCCGAATCGCCCGGCGCCCTCTTCCGCCGCGCCCTTGCCGAAGAAAGCCCGCTGCAGATCATCGGCGCCATCAACGCCAACCACGCGCTGCTGGCCAAGCGCGCCGGCTACCGCGCCATCTACCTGTCGGGCGGCGGTGTCGCGGCCGGTTCGCTGGGCCTGCCCGATCTGGGCATCAACACCATGGACGACGTGCTGACTGACGTGCGCCGCATCACCGACGTGTGCGACGTGCCGCTGGTGGTGGACATCGATACCGGCTTCGGCCCGTCGGCGTTCAACATCGCCCGCACCGTCAAGAGCCTGATCAAGTTCGGCGCGGCCGCCTGCCACATCGAAGACCAGGTCGGCGCCAAGCGCTGCGGCCATCGTCCGGGCAAGGAAATTGTCACTACCGAAGAAATGGCCGACCGCGTCAAGGCCGCGGCCGATGCGCGCACCGACAGCGACTTCTACCTGATCGCCCGCACCGACGCCATTGCGTCGCACGGCGTGGACGCCGCGATCGAACGCGCGCTGGCCTGCGTGGAAGCCGGCGCCGACGCCATCTTCGCCGAAGCCGCCTACGACTTGCCCACCTATGACCGTTTTGTCAAAGCCGTGAAGGTGCCGGTGCTGGCCAACATCACCGAGTTCGGCAAGACGCCGCTATTTACGGTCGAAGAGCTCAAGAGCGTAGGCGTGGGCATGGTGCTGTACCCGCTGTCGGCCTTCCGCGCCATGAACAAGGCCGCCGAGGCCGTCTACACCGCCATCCGCCGCGACGGCCACCAGAAAAACGTGGTGGACCTGATGCAGACGCGCGACGAGCTGTACGACCGCATCGGCTATCACGAATTCGAATCCAAACTGGATGCGCTCTTCCAGAAGGGCAAAGCGTAAACCGCCGCGCCTTCGGTATCCGGCGCCGCGATACCCTCGCGGCGCCATGCTAGTTCCCCATTGCATCGACCACAGCGAAAGTGAAGGAGTAGAGACATGAGCACGGCTCCCAAAAAGCAAGAAGCCAAGCCGGACGCCAAGCCGGAAGAGAAAGCCGGTTTTAAACCCAAGAAGTCCGTTGCCCTGTCGGGCGTGGTTGCGGGCAACACCGCGCTGTGCACCGTCGGCCGCAGCGGCAACGACCTGCACTACCGTGGCTACGACATCCTGGACATCGCCCACACCAGCGAGTTCGAGGAAATTGCCCACCTGCTGGTCCACGGCAAGCTGCCCAACAAGGCCGAACTGACCGCGTACAAGCAAAAGCTGAAGAGCCTGCGCGGCCTGCCCGCCCAATTGCAAGTGGCGCTGGAAGCGCTGCCGGCATCCAGCCACCCCATGGACGTGATGCGCACCGCCGTGTCGGTGCTGGGCTGCGTGCTGCCTGAAAAAGACGACCACAACACTCCGGGCGCGCGCGACATCGCCGACCGCCTGATGGCCAACCTGGGTTCGGCCCTGCTGTACTGGTATCACTACAGCCACAACGGCCACATGATCGACGTGCAAACCGACGACGACAGCATCGGCGGCCACTTCCTGCACTTGCTGCACGGCGAAAAGCCCAGCGACGAATGGGTCAAGGCGATGCACATCTCCTTGAACCTGTACGCCGAACACGAATTCAATGCATCGACCTTCACCGCGCGCGTCATCGCCGGCACGGGTTCGGACATGTTCTCGTCGATTGCCGGCGCCATCGGCGCGCTGCGCGGCCCCAAGCACGGCGGCGCCAACGAAGTGGCGTTCGACGTGCAAAAGCGCTATGACACGCCGGACGAAGCCGAAGCCGACATCCGCCGCCGCGTCGAGGCCAAGGAAGTCATCATCGGCTTTGGCCACCCCGTCTACACCGTGTCCGACCCGCGCAACAAGGTCATCAAGGACGTGGCCAAGAAGCTGTCCAAGAAGGCCGGCAGCACCAAGATGTTCGACATCGCCGAACGCCTGGAAACGGTCATGTGGGACATCAAGAAGATGTTCCCCAACCTGGACTGGTTCTCGGCCGTCAGCTACCACATGATGGGCGTGCCCACCGCCATGTTCACCCCGCTGTTCGTCATCGCGCGCACGGCAGGCTGGTCGGCCCACATCATTGAGCAGCGCATCGACAACAAGATCATCCGCCCCACCGCCAACTACGTCGGTCCGGAAGATCAGAAGTTCGTGCCGCTGGACAAGCGCAAGTAAGGCGGCCCGCAACCAGAACGAGAACAAGGCGCGGCATGGCCACCTGTATTCACTTCTTCGCTAAGGAGGGTTCGCAATGTCCGCCCCAATCTCAAACGTACGTCCCGATCCCGATCAGGTCCTGGTCGATATCGCGGACTACGTTCTCAACTACGAGATCAAGAGCAGCCTGGCGTACGAGACTGCACGCAACTGCCTGATCGACACGCTGGGCTGCGGCCTGGAAGCGCTGGAATACCCGGCGTGCAAGAAGCTGCTGGGGCCGATCGTGCCTGGCACCGTAGTGCCCAACGGCGCCAAGGTGCCCGGCACGCCGTTCCAGCTTGACCCCGTCCAGGCCGCGTTCAACATCGGCACGATGATCCGCTGGCTGGATTTCAACGACACCTGGCTGGCCGCCGAATGGGGCCATCCGTCCGACAATCTCGGCGGCATCCTGGCCACGGCCGATTGGCTGTCGCGCACGGCTGTCGCTGCCGGCAAGCCCCCGCTGACCATGCGTGACGTGCTGACCGGCATGATCAAGGCGCATGAAATCCAGGGTTGCATCGCGCTGGAAAATTCCTTCAACAAGGTCGGCCTGGACCACGTGGTGCTGGTCAAGGTGGCGTCCACCGCCGTGGTGGCGCAGATGCTGGGCCTGGACCGCGACGAAGTCATCAACGCCGTGTCACTGGCCTGGGTCGACGGCCAAAGCCTGCGCACGTATCGCCACGCGCCGAACACCGGCAGCCGCAAAAGCTGGGCCGCGGGCGACGCCACCAGCCGCGCCGTGCGCCTGGCGCTGATCGCGAAAACCGGCGAGATGGGCTACCCGTCGGTGCTTAGCGCCAAGACCTGGGGCTTTTACGACGTGCTCTTCAAGGGACAGCCGTTCAAGTTCCAGCGGCCGTATGGCAGCTACGTGATGGAGAACGTGCTGTTCAAGATTTCGTTCCCGGCGGAATTCCATTCGCAGACCGCCGTGGAATGCGCCATGGACATCCACGCAAAGCTCAAGGCGCTGGGCAAAAGCGCGGACGACATCAAGGCCATCACGATCCGCACGCATGAAGCGTGCATCCGCATCATCGACAAGAAGGGCCCGCTGAACAACCCCGCCGACCGCGACCACTGCATCCAGTACATGGTGGCGGTGCCGGTGCTGTTCGGCCGCTTGACCGCCGGCGACTACGAAGACGAGGTCGCGCGCGATCCGCGCATCGACATCCTGCGCGACAAGATCGTCTGCGTGGAAGACCCCGCCTACACCCGCGACTACCACGACCCGGACAAGCGCTCGATCGCCAACGCGCTGACGGTGGAATTCAACGACGGATCCAGGCTGGATGAAATCGTCTGCGAATACCCCATCGGCCACAAGCGCCGCCGCGCCGATGGCATCCCCTTACTGGAAGCCAAGTTCCGCACCAATCTGGCCCGCATGTTCGCAGCCAAGCAGCAACGCCGCATCCTTGAGGTGTCGCTGGATCAAAAAGCGCTGGAAGCCATGCCGGTCCACGAATACGTCGACTTGTACACGTAGGATGGGTGAAGCGCGCGTGACCGCTTGCAATGGCGCAAGTGCCGAACGCGCGCAACCCATGCGGAACGGGAACGGAACGTACGCTGCCCGGGCGGAGCGCGTCGGGGGGATTGCGGTGGTCGGCTTGTCGTTCAGCGTTGTTTGATGGGTTACGCGCGTTTGATGTCAGCGACCTTGGGGCGGGCGTGTCGCGCTTCACCCATCCTACATCCCACCCACATCGGCGGCCTTACAATGCGGCTTTCCTCGACGGAGGCTTGCCATGGGCATGCTTTGGGTCAAGACCTTTCACATTGTTTTTATCGCTTCCTGGTTTGCCGGATTGTTCTATCTGCCGCGCATTTTCGTGAACCTGGCGCAGCAATCGGACGCTTCCGTCCAGGCAACCCTGCTGGGCATGGCGCGCCGGCTGTACCGCTTCACCACCATTCTGGCCGTGGTCGCCGTTGTGTTCGGCATGTGGCTGTACCTGGGCTACCGCATCGGCGTGGGTCCGGGCAACGGCTGGATGCATGCCAAACTCTTTTTCGTCTTGCTCGTCATCGGCTACCATCACGCCTGTGGCTTGATGCTGCGTAAGTTCGAACAGGGCAAAAACACCCGTTCGCACAAGTTCTATCGCTGGTTCAACGAAGTTCCCGTCTTGCTGCTCTTGGTGGTGGTGGCGCTGGTCGTCGTCAAACCCTTCTGATTCCCCCTACCTTTGCACATTCGCCAGGATTCGTATGTCCTCTGATGACAAGGACCGCCCGCGCAAGACGCTGACGATCAAAAAAACGGCGCGCGACGCCCATGCCGAAGAAGCGCCCAAACGCACCCGCACCGGCGCCCGCGCCAGGCTGGTCGCGCAGATCTCGCGCACCAAAGAAAACGTAGAACGCCAAAAGGATCCTGAAGGCTACCAACGCCGCCAGGAAGAAGAGGCGCGCCGCAAACCGGGCGCTGGCGCGCGCGGCCAGTACGAGCGCGGGCAACCGAGCCGTGGCGAAGGTCGTGGCGCTGCCGGCCGAGGCTCGGCGGAACGGGTCTCGTCCGAACGCGGGGGATCTGCACGGGGGGGCTCCGAACGTAGCAGCTCTGATCGTGGCAATGCCGAACGTGGCCGGTTCGATCGCGGGCAGCCCGCCCGTGGGCGTTCCGACGACTCGCGCCGCGACGCCGCCCCCAGCGCCCGTTCAGGCCGTCCGCCACAACGCGCGCCGCGCCTCGATGACCAGTACATTGCGCCAGCCACGCCGGCAGGCCGCTTCTACGACCCGTTCGAAGATGACGGCCCCGCTCCCGACTTCCAGGCCGAACCGCCCGAGCACACCCCGGAACCGGAATTCACCGAAGCGCGCGACGATTACGCCGACGCACCGCGCGATGACTATCAAGACCGCGCCCCGCGTGTCGAAACCCGCAGCCGCCGCCCGCGCGAAACCCGCCAGGCGGAAGTGTTCACGGTGTTCGCCCCCTGCCCGCAAGGCCTGGAAGAAGCCCTGACGGCCGAAATGCAGGCGCTGGGCTACGACGACGCCCAGGCCGGTCGGGCCGGTTGCTCGTTCACGGCCGACTGGGCAGGCGTGCAGCGCGCCAACTTGTACTCGCGCTTGGCCACCCGCATTCTGGTGCAGGTGGCGCACGCCGAAATCTCGCATGAAGACGATATTCTGGACCTGGCCCGCGACACCCCCTGGGAACGCTGGTTCGGCGCAGAACAGACGCTGCGCGTGGACACTTCGGCCATCAAGAGCCCGGTGCAGAGCTTGCAGTACTGCAACCTGCGCGCCAAGGATGGCATCTGCGACCGCCTGCGCGAGCTGGAAGGCGAACGCCCCAGCATCGACACGGTGCGCCCGGACGCGCGCGTCCACCTGTTCCTGACCGGCCATACGGCCACGCTGTACCTGGACACGTCGGGCGAATCGCTGTTCAAGCGCGGCTGGCGCCTGGACAAGGGCGAAGCGCCGCTGCGCGAAAACCTGGCGGCCGGCATGCTGGCCCTGGCCGGCTGGGACCCCGCCGCGCCACTGCTGGACCCGTTCTGCGGGTCGGGCACCATCCTGATCGAAGCGGCCTGGATTGCGCTTGGCGTGCCTCCCGGCATTTCGCGCCCGTTCGGCTTCGAACGGCTGCGCGACCACGACGCCTACCGCTGGCGCGACCTGAAGGACGACGCCCGTTCGCGCATCCTGCCGCAGTTGGACGCGCCGCTCGTGGGCTACGACCTGGATCCGCAAGCCATTGAATTCGCTCAGAACAACGCCGAGCGCGCCTGGCTGACGGCCGATTCGATCCGCTTTGAAGTCGGCGACGCCCGCCAGATAACGGCGCCCGCCGACCACGGCTGGATCGTCACCAACCCGCCCTATGGCGAGCGCATGCTGACCGAACAGGACGCCGACTTGTGGCGCGACTGGGCCTCCTGCCTGAAACGCAATTTCGCGGGCTGGCAGTTGCACGTCATCACCAGCGACATGACATTGCCCAACCAGATGCGCTTGAAGCCCAAGCGCCGCGTACCGTTGTACAACGGTGCCCTGGACTGCCGCCTCTTCGGCTTCGAGCTGGTTGCCGCCGGCTACCGCGACGCCTGAACGCACTCGGCCCGGGCGTTTCTCGCCCGGGCTTCCCCATTCTTTCGGGCTTGCCACCACGTTGTAAAAGCGCCGCAACATGGCGCCCGTATCTTTGCTTATGGTGCCCCGACGCTCGGATTTGGGGCATTATCAGCACCAAGGTGTTGCCACATTGCACCAGCTTGCATCTGCCACTTGCACAAGCCCAGGGTTAACCCCTATAATTCGGGTTATCCCTAGTAGCTAAACAACTGAGCAAGCCCGTGGAGGCTATTGTGATCAACCCGAACAACACCATCCGCCTGACCGACGAACTCGAGCGCCAACTGATGCTCCAGGCAATTGAAGAACAGTTCCGTCCGCACCCGATGCGGGCATTGGCCGCCGGCCTGCGTAAGCTGGCCCACGGCGTGAAGGCCCTGGCTGGCAAGACGAGCGCCAAGAACGCGCACTCCGCCGCCTGAAGCTTCACCTGGGCCTGAGTCTGCGGCCCGAATGATTTTCCCCTTGGGGGCTGCATAGCCCCTTTTATAGACCCGCCCTTACCGGCGGGTTTTTTTTTGTCGGATAATGGCGACCCATGACAACCGACGCCTACCTCGACCAGACTCCCAATCGGCTGCGCCGATTCGCCTGCATGATGTATGAAGCCGTGCTGCTGTTCGGCGTCGTGTTCCTGGCCGGCTACCTGCTGGACACGCTGACCCAAAGCAAGAACGCGCTGGAGCTGCGTCCGGCCCGGCAAGCGTGGTTGTTCGTCGCCATTGGCGCCTACTTCGTGCTGTGCTGGCGCCGCCGTGGGCAGACGCTGCCCATGAAAACCTGGAACATCAGACTGGTGGACCGCGACGGCAACACCCCGAAAATGCCCCGCCTGATCCTGCGCTACGTCTTGGTCTGGCCGCTGGTGCTGGCCGGCGCGGCCGTGGTGTGGGGTGCCGCCAGCCTGACCGGCTGGCCGTCGGTGGACATGTTCATCGTTGCCGCCCCCTTCACGATCTTCATCTGGTCCTGGTTCGACCCTGACGGCCAGTTCCTGCATGACCGGCTGCTCGGTACCCGGTTGCGCAACGCGCCTGGACGCCAGAAGGCGTAATAGACGCCGCAGCGCGACGGCGGCGTCGACCGACCGTCACAACAGCGTCACGAATGCTTCACACGGCCGTCATGGCCGGCTGGTCTCATTCCTAGGCATGACGACAGCCCACATGGAAGCGACCGTGAACGAGATCCGCCCCGCACACTGGCGTGCCCTCTGGATTTCCGACATACACCTGGGCACTGCCGGGTGCAAGGCGGAATTCCTGCTCGATTTCCTGGACCACAACGACTCGGACACCCTGTATCTGGTGGGCGACATTGTGGACGGCTGGCAACTGCGCAAGCACTGGCATTGGCCACGCGCGCATAACGACGTCATCCAGCGCATCTTGCGCAAGGCCCGCAACGGCACGCGGGTGGTGTTCATCCCCGGCAACCATGACGAGTTCGCGCGTGAATTCGCGGGCTACGCATTTGGCGACATTGAAATCCTGGACGAAGACGTACACGTCACGGCCAAGGGATTGCGCCTGCTGGTGCTGCACGGCGACCAGTTCGACGGCGTGATCCAGCACAGCCGCTGGCTGGCGCATCTGGGCGACGGTCTCTACCAACTGGCCTTGTGGATCAACCACCATTTCAATCGGCTGCGCCACCGGTTGGGCCTGCACTACTGGTCGCTGTCGCAGTATCTGAAGCACAAGGTCAAGAACGCGGTGTCCTTCATCACGGATTTTGAAGAGGCACTGGCGGGTGAGGCGCGCCGGCGCGGGCTGGACGGTGTCGTGTGCGGCCACATCCACAAGGCCGAACTGCGCGATGTCAACGGCATTCTGTATTGCAATGATGGTGACTGGGTGGAAAGCCTGTCGGCCCTGGCGGAAACCCACGAGGGCCAATTGCAACTGCTGGACTGGGCCGCCATCCAGGCCGAACGGCAGACCGACCCCGCTGCCCGCCCCCCGCGTTCGCTGTCGCTTCCTGCCCTGCCGTCTGCCCTGCGCCGCCAAGGCAAACACCCGTGATAACCCGAATGCGTCCCCATTACGCAACGGGGATATTGCAGTTCACGGCCCTCTAGGTCATGCTTGCATCTGAGCCAACGGGCGAGCCGGTCCGTTCACGCAGCTGCAACATGCTTACAACATAGGGCCATGAACGACCAATATCAGGCGCTCTACCAATCATTCCGCTGGCTGGTTCCCACCCAGTTCAACATCGCGGAAGCGTGCTGCCACCGCTGGGCATCCAGTAGTCCGGATGCGCGGCGCATCGCCATCTACTACGAAGACGAATCCGGCAACCGCGAGGTCTGGACCTATGCCCGCCTGGCCGAAGCCGTCAATCAACTGGCCAACGGCCTGGTGAAGATGGGCGTGGGCCGGGGCGACCGCGTCGGTGTGGTGCTGGGGCAACGGCCGGAAACGGTTGTGGCCCACATGGCCATCTACACGGTTGGCGGCGTTGTGCTGCCCTTGTCGGCATTGTTCGGCCCCGAGGCGCTGGAAAGCCGCCTGCGCGACTCCGAAACGCGAGTCGCCATCGTGGACCACGCCTCCAGCGCCAACCTTCTGGCGGTAAGCGACAACTGCCCCCACCTGCAGCAGATCATCGGAATCGGATTCGCGGATGAGCGCGTGCTGCCCTGGCGCAGCCTGCTGGCCCGCCAGCCCAACGAATTCAAGGCTATTGCGACCCGCTCGTCGGACCCCGCCATCCTGCTGTACACATCTGGCACCACCGGCGCGCCCAAGGGCGCCCTGCTGCCGCATAGCGTGCTGATCGGCAACCTGCCGGGCTTCGTGGCCTCGCAAGACTGGTTTCCCAAGCCCGCTGACGTGTTCTGGTCGCCCGCCGACTGGGCCTGGACCGGCGGCATGATGGACGCGTTGTTGCCGACTCTGTATTTCGGCCATCCCATCGTGGGCACGCGCGGCCGCTTTTCGCCCGAGCGCGCGTTCGAGCTCATGGAGCGCTACCAGGTCACCAACACCTTCCTCTTTCCCACCGCCCTGAAGATGATGATGAAGGCGGTGCCGGAACCCCGCAACCACTACAAGCTGGCGCTGCGCTCCATCATGAGCGCGGGCGAAAGCGTGGGCGAGACTGTTTTTGGCTGGTGCCAGTCGGCATTGGGCGTGACGCCCAACGAGATGTTCGGCCAGACCGAAATGAACTACGTGGTGGGCAATAGCCAGAAGCGCTGGCCCGCCCGCGCGGGCAGCATGGGCCGCCCGTATCCTGGCCACCAGGTGGCAGTGCTGAACGATGCCGGGCAAGCGGTGGCGCCGGGCGAAACCGGCGAAATCGCAGTCAACCGGCTGGATATCCATGGCTATCCGGACCCGGTGATGTTCCTGGGCTACTGGCGCAATGAAGCCGCCACCCAGGCCAAATTCAAGGGCGACTGGTGCCTGACGGGCGACTTGGCCACCGTTGATGCGGACGGCTACCTTTGGTATGCCGGCCGCGCCGACGACGTGTTCAAGTCGGCCGGTTATCGCATCGGCCCAGGAGAAATCGAAAGCTGCCTGATCGGCCATCCAGCCGTGGCCAACGCTGCCGTGGTGCCCAAGCCGGATGCCGAGCGCGGTGCGCTGGTCAAGGCCTATGTCGTGCTGACGCCCGAGTTCGCCCAGCGCGACCGCGCCGACGTCATCGAAAACCTGCAGGAACATGTGCGTGAGCGCCTGGCGCCCTACGAATATCCGAAGGAGATCGAGTTCGTCGACGAATTGCCGATGACCACCACCGGTAAGATCCAACGCCGCATCCTGCGCCTGCGCGAAGAAGAACGCGCGCGTGCCATGCCCGCGCCTGCCTCGGTTGCGCCTGCCTCGGTTGCGCCTGCCTCGGTTGCGCCTGCCTCGGTTGCGTCTGCCTCCCCGGCTGCGGCTGCCCCAACTGCACCCTCCCTGGCTACGGCCGCAGAGCAACCCGGGGCCACGGACGTGGCACCCGCCCAGCCGGCCTCCTCGGCGCAATCGGCCCCATCTTCCCCGCCGGATCCAGAAAAGCTACCGGAGACCTAGGCAATGCCCATTTACCAGCTTGACGACCTGATTCCCCACATTGACCCTGCCGCCTATGTCGCCGACAGCGCCGACATCATCGGCAACGTCACGTTGGAAGCCGGCGTCAGCATCTGGTCGCACGTATCGATCCGGGGCGACAACGACGCCATCCTGATCCGCCGTGGCACCAATATCCAGGAATCCAGCGTCCTGCACGTGGACAGCGGCTGTCCCATGACGATCGGCCCGAACGTCACCGTGGGCCATCAAGCCATGCTGCATGGCTGCACCATCCACGAAGGCGCGCTGGTGGGCATGCAGGCCATCGTGCTGAACAACGCCGTGATCGGCCGGAATTGCCTGATCGGCGCGGGCGCGATCATCCCCGAAGGCCGAATCATTCCAGACAACTCGCTGGTGATCGGAATCGGCAAAGTGGTGCGCGAACTGTCGGAAGAAGAAATCGACAATTTGCACAAGAACACGGCCCATTACGTGGCGCGCGGCCAACACTACAAGACGGCGCTCAAACGCTTGGCCTGAGCCCCACGGGCGCGGCCCGAAGCCCTGCTGGCGACACGGGAATTGGGCCGCCTGATCGGCTAAGATTCCCCCCATGACCGATCAGCTGAAAAAATACCTTACCGAAGACCGCAGCGTCCGCATCCAGGCCGTGCGCCTGGACGCGACCTGGAAGGCCGTCCAGGCCAACCATGACTATCCGCCCGCCATTACCCACCTGCTGGGCGAACTGGTCGCCGCGTCCACCCTGCTTGCCGCCAACATCAAATTCGATGGCTCGCTGGTGCTACAGATCCAGGGCGACGGCCCCATCGCCTTGCTGGTGGTGGAATGCCGTTCCGACTTGAGCCTGCGCGCCACCGTCAAGGTGCGCGAAGGCCACGAAGTGCCTGCCGACGGCACCATGCAAAGCCTGCTTAACCCGGGCGGCAACGGCCGCTTCATCGTGGTGCTGGACCCGCAGCGCAAGCTGCCCGGCCAGCAGACCTACCAGGGCATCGTCCCGCTGGAAGGCGAGACGGTGGCGCAGGCGCTGCAGCACTACATGAAGGCATCCGAACAGCTCGACACGCGCTTGTGGCTGGCCGCCGACGCCGACCATGCCGCGGGCATGCTCGTGCAGCGCCTGCCTTTCCACGGCGGTACCGATGCACCGCTGTTGACCGAGCAAGCGGCGGCCGACACCTGGGATCGCGTCGTGGCATTGGCCAGCACGCTCAAGCGCGACGAAGTGCTGGAAGCCGACATCGACACGTTGATCCATCGCCTGTTCTGGGAAGACACCCTGCTGGCATTCGACCCGGTGGCCGTGCGCTGGCATTGCCCTTGCACGCGCGAGCGCGTGGCCAGCATGCTGCGTTCGCTAGGCGAAGAGGAAGTCAACAGCGTCCTGGCCGAGCGCGGCCAGGTGGATGTGTCCTGCGACTTCTGCGGCAAGCCATACAAGTTCGACGCCGTCGACTGCGCCACGCTGTTCTCGCCCAACCAACCTCCGGCCGACGACGCCCCTCCCACCGTCCACTGATAGTGCCGCGTCCCCCCCATGCGGGACGTTTCCATCACGCCGGATTGTCCGTATCGACAGGCGGTCATGCCCGCGCCACACTGCGCAGCCATGACCGCCTTTTTCTTTGTCGCGCCGCGTCAGCGGGGCGCCGCCGCCATCGAATTCGCCGTGGCTGGCGCCATGGTGTTACTGCTGGGCCTGCTGGGCGTGGAAGCCGCGCGCTGGCAGGCCGTGCGCCACATGGCGCACGTGGCGCTGATGGAGGCGGCGCGCGCGGGCGCGACCGCCCACGGCGAACCCATCCGAATTCGCGACGCCTTTCTTCAGGGCTTGCTGCCCCTGCATGCCAGCGCCCAGGGCGAAGCGGGCGCCTGGCGGCAACTTACGCGCATGCATGCCCAGCACACGGCGTCCACCGGCCTGACACCATGGCGCATCGAAGTGCTGCGGCCCGACGCCCGCGCCTTTCGCGAGCATGGCCGTGCCGGGCTGGATGTGCCCGCGGCGCTTGGCCGGCGCGCTATCGACAATGATTACCAGGATCTGCAACACGCGCGCAGGCCCCCACGCCCCGGAGGCCCCACCATCTTTGACGCCAACACCCTGGCGCTGCGCCTGACCTATCTGCACAAGCCCTGGATTGCGCCCGTGCGCGCCGTATTGGCAACGCTGGGCCGCAACGATGCCAGCTATGCGGGCCTGGCCCGCCAGCATGGCTTGCTGCCGATTCAGATTGAATTGGAAATAGAAATGCACTCGCACCCCGTGGATTGGACGGGAAGCGGGCGATACCCTGCGGAGGTCGTGGCGGGCGCATGCCGCAACGCCCGCTGCCACTGACATGGCGTCAGTGTCGTGGGGGGGTGCCTGCGGCGTTGGCAGGAGGTTTGGCGGCCGCCGCGCTGCCGCGCGCGGGCGTCGCAGGCTTGGCGGCTCCGCCGGTTGCCACCGAGGCGCCAACGGCGGGCGGCTGCACATTCTGCGGCAGAACATGAACGAACACTTCGCCTTCGCGCATCATGCCCAGTTCACCGCGCGCACGCTCTTCGATGGCCCCGGTGCCCCCTTCAAGATCGCGCACTTCAGCTTCCAGCGCCGAATTGCGCGCGCGCAGGCCTTCATTGGTCTCGCGCTGCTCGGCCACTTGGCGTTGCAGATCCCAGACCTTGAACCAGCCTCCCTTACCCAGCCACAGCGGATATTGGATCAAGCCGACCAGCACGAACAGCACCAGGAACAACAGGCGCATACGCGAGAACCCTCAGAGCAGTCGTGGCGTGGATGCGGTGGCGGCGCCAGGCGCTGCCACCGCGCTTCCCATCAACGCAGGTTGTAGAAAGCTTCCAGGCCAGGATACGAGGCCACTTCAGCCAGCTCTTCTTCAATGCGCAAGAGCTGGTTGTACTTGGCCATACGATCCGAACGGGACAGCGAACCCGTCTTGATCTGCATGGCGTTGGTTGCCACGGCGATGTCGGCAATGGTGGAGTCTTCGGTTTCGCCCGAGCGGTGCGACACAACGGCGGTGTAGCCGGCGCGCTTGGCCATTTCGATGGCGGCGAAGGTTTCGGTCAGCGTGCCGATCTGGTTGATCTTGATCAGGATCGAGTTGGCGACGCCCTTCTGGATGCCTTCACGCAGGATCTTGGTGTTGGTAACGAACAGGTCGTCGCCCACCAATTGCACCTTCTTGCCCAACTGGTCCGTCAAGAGCTTCCAGCCGTCCCAATCGTTTTCGGCCATGCCGTCTTCGATGGAGATGATCGGGTACTTGTCGCACCAGGTGGCCAGCAGGTTGGTGAATTCCTGCGAGGACAGCGAGATGCCGCCTTCGCCGGCCAGCGTGTACTTGCCGTCGCGGTAGAACTCCGAGCTGGCGCAATCCAGGCCCAGGGCGATCTGCGTGCCCGGCTCGTAGCCGGCTTCGGTGATGGCCTTCAGGATCAGTTGGATGGCGGCTTCATGGCTGGGCACGTTGGGGGCGAAACCGCCCTCGTCGCCCACAGCCGTGGACATGCCCTGGCCGTGGATCAGCTTCTTCAGCATGTGGAAGACTTCAGCACCCCAGCGCAGGGCTTCGCGGAAGCTGCCCGCGCCCACCGGCAGGATCATCAGTTCTTGCAGATCGAGCGTGTTGTTGGCGTGCGCGCCGCCGTTGATGACGTTCATCATCGGCACGGGCATGCTCATGGGGCCGCTGCCGCCGAAGTAGCGATACAGCGACAGGCCGGATTCGTCGGCGGCGGCACGGGCCACGGCCATGCTGGCGGCCAGGATGGCGTTGGCGCCCAGGCGTTCCTTGGATTCCGTGCCGTCCAGTTCGATCAAGGTGCGATCAACGAAGGTCTGTTCCTGGGCGTCCAGGCCCATCAGCGCTTCGGAGATCTCGGTGTTCAGATTTTCAACGGCGCGCAGCACGCCCTTGCCCAGATAACGGCCCTTGTCGCCGTCACGCAGTTCGATGGCTTCGCGGGCGCCGGTGGAGGCGCCGGACGGCACGGCCGCACGGCCCATGGCGCCGGACTCCAGCAGCACATCGCATTCCACGGTGGGGTTGCCGCGCGAATCCAGAATCTCGCGGCCGATGATATCGACGATTGCACTCATGACTTTACATTCCCTGAACGATAAACATATTCATGACAGCCGCGCCCTCACGGGCGTTGCGGGCACGGCGGTACTGCCAGGAGTCGTAGAAGGCCTGGGCGGCGGTCATGGACGGAAATTCCATCACGACGGTGCGGCCAGGCTTACGGCCCTCAAGGTGCTTGGTCTCGCCGCCTCGCACCAGGACCTTGGCATCGTACGCGCGCATGGCGAGCGTGGACAGACGCTTGTAATCCTCGTATTGCGCGGGCTTGGTCACCGTG
This sequence comes from Achromobacter sp. JUb104, assembly GCF_024806975.1. NCBI lineage: Bacteria > Pseudomonadati > Pseudomonadota > Betaproteobacteria > Burkholderiales > Alcaligenaceae > Achromobacter > Achromobacter sp. JUb104. The sequence continues at coordinate 414,430 of NZ_JANUEY010000003.1, forward strand.
ACTTCGGCGATGATGTAAGCACTCATGGGGTTCCTTCAGAGCAGTGGCGTTGAAAGGGGGACGCCGGATACGGCAAAGCCGCCAGTGTCGCCCAAGGCGGTCTGGCGACGCATATCCGATGCTAATTGGTTGTATCCGAAAGCAGCGCCGCCGCATAGTGCGGCGCTGGGGGACAGGGCCGCGGCCCCGAGGATCCGCTTACGGAACTCGAGACCGCGAACCCGCATTACGCCCCCTGACCGCGACGAGACTTCTGCTCGATGGCGGCGCGGATATAGCTGGAGAACAACGGGTGGCCATCACGCGGCGTGGACGTGAACTCCGGGTGGAACTGCACACCCACGAACCACGGGTGATCGGGCAATTCCATCATTTCCGGCAAGTTCTCGGTCGGCGTGCGGGCGCTGATCACCATGCCGGCCTCTTCCAGGCGCGGCACGTAGACGTTGTTGACCTCGTAGCGGTGACGGTGACGCTCGTTCACTTCATCGCCATAGATGGTCTGCGCACGGGTGCCCGGCTTGATCGGCACGCGCTGCGCGCCCTTGCGCATGGTGCCGCCCAGGTCGGACGAGTTGTCGCGCTTTTCGACCTTGCCTTCGCGGTCCATCCATTCGGTGATCAATGCCACCACCGGGTGGGGCGCCGACGGATCGAATTCCGTGCTGTTGGCGCCGCCCAGGCCGGCGACATGGCGCGCGAACTCGATGACGGCCAACTGCATGCCCAGGCAGATGCCCAGGTAGGGCACGCCGTTTTCACGGGCAAAGCGAATGGCGGCGATCTTGCCCTCGGTGCCGCGCTTGCCGAAGCCGCCCGGAACCAGAATGGCGTCCAGATGCTTCAGTTGGTCGGTACCGCGGGTTTCGATGTCTTCCGAATCGATGTACTCGATGTTGATCTTCGAGCGCGTGTGGATGCCGGCGTGGACCAGGGCTTCCGTCAGCGACTTGTACGATTCGGTCAGGTCGACGTACTTGCCGACCATGCCGATCGTCAACTGGTGCTGCGGGTGCTCCAGGGCTTCGACCAGGTTGTCCCACATGGACAGATCGGCCGGCGGCGGGGTCAGGCCCAGCGCTTCGCAGACGATGTTGTCCACGCCTTGCTTGTGCAGCATGGCGGGAATCTTGTAGATGGAGTCGGCATCCCACACGGAAATGACGGCGTCCAGCGGCACGTTCGAGAACATCGAGATCTTGGCGCGCTCGTCGTCCGGAATGGGACGGTCGGCGCGGCACAAGAGCGCGTTCGGATAGATACCGATTTCGCGCAGCTTCTGGACCGAATGCTGCGTGGGCTTGGTTTTCAGTTCGCCGGCGGAGGCGATGAACGGCACCAGGGTCAGATGCACGAAGGCCGCGTTGTTGCGGCCCATGCGCAGGCTCATCTGACGCGCGGCTTCCAGGAAAGGCAGGGACTCGATGTCGCCCACGGTGCCGCCGATTTCGACGATGGCGACGTCCGTGTTGCCGTTCCAGCCCGCTTCAGCGCCACGAGCGATGAAGTCCTGGATTTCGTTGGTGATGTGCGGAATGACCTGGACAGTCTTGCCCAGGTAGTCGCCACGCCGTTCCTTGCGCAGCACCGATTCGTAGATCTGGCCGGTGGTGAAGTTGTTCACCTTGTGCATGCGAGCGGAAATGAAGCGCTCGTAGTGGCCCAGGTCCAGATCGGTTTCGGCGCCGTCTTCGGTGACGAACACTTCACCGTGCTGGAAGGGGCTCATCGTGCCCGGATCGACGTTGATGTACGGGTCGAGCTTCAGCATGGTGACCTGCAAACCACGCGACTCGAGGATGGCGGCGAGCGACGCAGCGGCGATGCCCTTGCCCAGGGAAGACACCACTCCGCCGGTGACAAATACGTATTTGGTCATCGTAATGAGCACCCGGGACGAGCGGGCGCGTGCGGGAAATTTGGATTATAGCCGGGAGGCGGAAGTTATTTGGGTTTTCCCCTAGCGATGACGAGTAACATTTGGCAGCACTCAAACAGTCCCCGCGGCGCGGCGCTTGCACGTGGGCTGACAGCGCCGTGATATGTTCGATCCCTAATTTTCAGCTGCTGTTTTTTCTCAACACTCGCCCCTCGCCGATGATCCCTTCCGCCCGATCCCCCACCTCGCTTGCCTGGCGCCTGGCGCTTGTCGCCGTCATCGTGCGCCTGGTCTACGCCGCGCTGCTGCAAGGCACCACGATGCTGGGCCTGCCCCAGTCCGAGCAGATGCGCGAAATGTATAGCCAGCCGCAGTATCTGATGCCCCTGCTGACCAACATCGTGGCGTCCGCCGTCATGGTCGGGCTGACGGTGTGGGGCACGATGCACGGCTGGCTGCGCCGCCACGACACCACCGCGGTGGACGAACCGCGCAAGCTGTTCGGCACCTTCATCGCGTTGCAGTTGATCTACACCTTGATGGTCTCGGCCGCCACCGCCTACCTGCACAACGTCGGCATGCAGTTCATCATGGCGCAACGCGACATGCTGACCGAGCGGTTCGGCATCGACCTGACCGGGCAGTTCCTGGCCATGGGCGTGCTCTTCCGCATCGTGGCCATCGTGTTGGAAATCCTTGGCATGTTCCTGGCGGTGCGCATCGCCGCCTGGACAGTGCAACGCATGGGGCCTGCGGGCGCGCCCGCCTACGATCGGCGTCACGCGGCCTGGAACACCGGCTTTACTGTGCTGGCCTGGCAATTGACCGTATCGATCGCCTTGGGCGGCTACCTGCAAATGATGTTTCTGAATGCCGACTGGCCGTCTTTTGTGTTGGGATACCTGATCCTGCCCGCGCTGCTGCTGGTGCTGTGCACGCTGGTTTGCCTGAACATCCTGCCGCGCCAGCTGGGCGCAGTGGGGCCGGGGCGGGCTGTGGTCCACGGCACGATTGTGTTCTGGCTGGCGCAGGCGGCAGGCATCGGCATCGCCTACCTGGCCATCAAGTCGATGAGCTGGAGCCAACTGATACGCGCGGCTGAATCCATTGGCGCCGCCGTGGCGGCCCTGGCGATCTATGCCGCGCTGCTGGCATTGGGATGCATCCTCGGCAAGCTGGCGCTGTACCGCCGCGCCCACGCCACGTAGGCTCGTAGGATGGGTGAAGCGCGCGCGGCTGGGGACCAGTGAATTGCCGCATGCCGCGCGCAACCCATCGGGCGGTGCGACGTTCTTGCAATGGGCCGTTGACGCGCGACCCGTTGCTTGATGGGTTGCGCGCGGTTCACGCCTGTTTGTTTCTGGCGTTCCTGCCGCGCTTCACCCATCCTACGTGGGTCGTGGCTATGCGTTTAACAGCGCCGTGCTGCGTTCCAGCCAGGCCAGGGCTTCGCCTTCCACCAAAGGTGACAGGCGGTCGAAGACCGTCTTGTGATAGTCGTTCAGCCATGCGATTTCGTCGGTGCGCAGCAGCGATACTTCGATGCAGCGCGTGTCGATCGGGCACAACGTCAAGGTTTCAAAGCACAGGAATTCGCCCAGCTCGGACGTCAGCCAACTGCGGTTGGCGACCAGGTTTTCGATGCGCACGCCCCAGCGGCCCGGGCGGTAGATGCCTGGTTCGTTCGACGTGATCATGCCCGGCTCCATCGCGGTGTGCGGGCCCGGCATGGCGCGGTAGGAAATCACCTGCGGGCCTTCGTGCACGTTCAGGAAGTAGCCCACGCCGTGGCCGGTGCCATGGCCGTATTCCGCACCGCCTTCCCAGATGGGGGCACGCGCAATCGCATCCAGCATGGGCGACGGCGTGCCGCGCGGGAAGGACGCGCGCGACAGCGCGATCATGCCCTTGAGCACCAGCGTGAAATCCACTTTCTGGTCGGCGCTGGGCGTGCCCACCGCAACCACGCGCGTGATGTCCGTGGTGCCGCCCAGGTACTGGCCGCCCGAATCGATCAGCAGCAGGCCATCGCCTTCGATAGTGGCGTGCGATTCCGGCGTGGCGCGGTAATGCGGCATGGCGCCATTGGCATTGAAACCGGCGATGGTGGCGAAGCTGGGGCAGACGTAGGCCGGGCGGCGTGCGCGGGCGGCGGTGATCTGCTCATCTATCGTCAGTTCGGTAATCGTTTCCTTGCCCTGCGCGCCTTCGAACCACGAGAAGAATTCACAGAGCGCCGCGCCGTCCTGCGCCATTGCCTGCCGCACATGGGCCAATTCGGCATCGGTCTTGCGCGACTTCAGCAAGGTGGACGGGTTGATCGCTTCAATGCGCGGCACCGCCGGGTCCATGGCGTGAAACACACCGCAGGTCACGCGCGCCGGATCAATCAGCAGCTTTTGGTCCAGTTCCAGCGAAGCCAGGGCGTCCGCGGCCTGCGCATACGCGGCCACTTCGACGCCATCGGCGGCCAGCGTGGCGCGCAGTGCGTCGTCGATCTTGCCGTCCGCCACGAACAGCGTGGCGTGGTCCAGGCCGATCAGCGCATGGCCAACGAACACCGGGTTGTAATCCACGTCCGCGCCGCGCAGGTTCAGCAGCCACGCAATGTCGTCCACCGTGCAAATGAAATGCACGTCGGCACCGTGCGCGCGCATGGCGTCTCGCACTTGCGCCAGCTTGTCGGCGCGGGCCACGCAGGCCTCGGGCGCGACGTGTTCATAGATCTTCGCGTCGGGCAGGCCGGCGCGGTCGGTCCAGATGTCGTCCAGCAGGTCCGCGCGGATTTCCAGCGTGGCGCCGGACGTGGCGGCAGCGGCCGACAAGGCGCGGAACGCCCCCAGGCCCAGCACCTGACCATCGACGCCGATGACGTCGCCCGCGCGGGTATTGGCGGCCAGCCAGTCGACATGGCCCGGCGTGGACGCCAGCGCGATCTTCATCAGTTGCACGCCGGTGCCGGCCAGTTGCGCCTCGGCCTGCACCCAATAGCGGCTGTCCACCCACAAGCCCGCGAAGTCAGCCGTGACGACCAGCGTGCCGACCGACCCCGTGAAGCCCGACAGCCAGCGCCGCCCCTGCCAGCGCGCCGGCAGGTACTCGGACAGGTGCGGGTCCGAAGACGGAACGATATAGGCGGACAGGCCGCGGCGGCTCATGGCCTGCCGCAATTGGGCGATACGGGCGTCGGTGCTAGACATGGGGGATGGAATCCTTAGCGCAACATGAAAGACATGGCGGCCAGACTGTTCAGCGTGCGGACGGCCGACTGCATGCTATCCACGGTGAATCGCAAGGTGACGCCGTCCACGCGTTCCAGCGTGGGCCACATGCAGAACAGGTCGGCCAATGCCGCGCTCTGCGTCTGCAACCGGCATTCTATAGGGGCGGCAATACGGAAAGGAACGGATTTCACCTCGCCGGAAGCGGGGGCGCCTTGCTTCAGCTTGCGCACGGCGGTTTCGGCGGCGGCGGCAATGGCGCGGCGCGATGCCGTCGGCGACAGGGTCACCCCACTGCCCTGGCCATGGGCCACTTTGGTCTGCACCCATTCGGCGCCGGGGAAGGTGTCGCGCGTTTCCGAGATGAACACGTCGTCGCCCGTCGCCAAAATCACCGGCACGCCCATTTCGCCGGCCAGCGCGCCATACAGGCCCGCTTCACCCAGCTCCATGCCGTTGATGAACACACGCGCGAACGCGAAGCTGTTGATGGTGTGCGCCAGGATGCCTCGGCCTTGCGAGCGCGAGTGGTAGCCGATCATGAAGACGGCGTCGCAGCCCTCTTCCAGCCCGCCCATCATGCCCAGGTAGCGCGGCTTGCCCAGCACCAGGCGGGCACGTTCGTCCAGACCGTCGGGCAGCAGGTTGCGAAAGCCGCCATGCGAGTCATTGACCAGGATCTCGTCGGCGCCGCCCGCGAAAGCACCTTGCACGGCGGCGTTGGCCTCGGCGGTCATCCAGGCGCGGGCGCGCTCGTACTCGCCATTGCCGGCGCGGACCTGTTCGGGGTGGAAGACGCCGGCGACGCCTTCGATATCGGTGGAAATCAGGATCTTCATGGAATCAGCCTTCAAGGAATTCAGAATGCGGTGTCGGACAGCCATTGACGCCATTGCGGCACGGCCTCACGGATGGCCGCGCGGTGATGGCCGTCGCGCCCGGTAACGGCATCGGCATGCCACAGCGCGGCAATGATGGCTTGCTCGCAGGCCTCGGCCGCCGCTTCGAACAGCGGGTCGATACGGGTTTCATGCAGCATCGCCACGGCCGGCATGGGCTGCTCGGCTAGTTGCGGCACGGTGTAGGCGGTGGAAAAAGCCAGCGCGATGTCGCCGCTGCCATGGCCGAACACCGAGCCCGTGCGCGCCAGGCCCGCGCCCGTGCGCAGCGACAAACGGCGTAGTTGACGCGCATCCAGCGGCGCGTCGGTGGCCAGCAACAGGATGATCGAACCCTTCTCCGGCACGATCGCGGCATTCTCGCCTTGCTGCGCCAGCCCACGGTCCAACTGATCCGCCAGCCGACGGCCGAACGGGCGGCCCGCCACGGTCAGATTGGGCAGGCGGCCGAAGTTGGCCAGCACCAGCGCGCCGACGGTGTAACGCAAGCCGGGCTGGATGGACGCCACGCGGGATGCTGAACCGATGCCGCCCTTGAACGAAAAGCACGACATGCCGCGCCCCGCGCCTACTGCCCCTTGCGCAAACGATTTGGCGGCGCTGGCATAGGCGTCGGCGTAATGCGCTTCCTGCACGGCCAGCGCCTGGATGTCGTTCAAGTAACCGTCATTGCACTCGAAGACCAGCGGGTTCACGGTGGCCATGCCGCGCCCGATCTCGGGGTTGGCCGCGATGGCTTGTCGGATCTGCGCATTGGCGACGGTGCCCACGCCAAAGGTGTTGGTCAGCGCGATGGGCGTTTCCAGCACACCCAGCTCTTGCACCTGGATCAGGCCGGTACTTTTGCCGAAGCCGTTCAGCACCGTCGCGGCGGCGGGCACCTTATCCAGGTAGGAGTCGCCGCCATGCGGGCGCACGACGGTGACGCCGGTCTGTTGCGCACCGTCTGCCAACGTGCAGTGCCCGACGGTGACGTCACCGACGTCGCAAATCGAATCCAACGGTCCCGACGGCAGCACGCCGATGCGGGGAAGGTCCAGCGCTTGTTTGTCCATGGTGTTCGCCAAGGTCCTTAATGCAAAACGCCGCCGCCCTTCGTTCAGGAGCGACGGCGAGATGTAGAGCCCCCACGCCGCGCCGCTTCGGGGCTAGCTGCCCCCCGAGGGGGCTGCCCGGCGGCGGGGCCTTTTCCTATTTACTTGTGCTTATCACTTGCGATCGATCTTCGGATCGAGCGCGTCGCGCAAGCCGTCGCCCAGCAGGTTGAAGGCCAGCACCGTCAGGAAGATCGCCAGCGCGGGGAAGATGGCCACGTGCGGGGCAATGACCATGTCGGCGCGCGCTTCGTTCAGCATGGCGCCCCACTCCGGCGTGGGAGGCGATGCGCCCATGCCCAGGAACGACAAGCTGGCGGCGGTGATGATCGACGTGCCGATACGCATCGTGCCGTACACCACGATCGGCGAGATCGTGCCGGGCAGGATGTGGCGCATGATGATCGTCCAGTCGGATGCGCCCACGCTCTTGACCGCTTCGACATAGGTCATCTGCTTGATCGACAGCGTGTTGCCGCGCACCAGGCGGGCAAACGCCGGCACGCTGAACACGGCCACGGCCACGATCACGTTGATCATGCTGGAACCCAGCACGGCCACCACGCCGATGGCCAGCAGCATGCCCGGGAATGCCAGCAGCACGTCCGAGATACGCATTGTGATGCGTTCCCACCAGCCTTCGTAGTAGCCGGCCATCAAGCCCATGAAGGTGCCCACGATGGCACCCATGGCCACCGACAGGAAGCCCGCTGCCAGCGAGATCCGCGCGCCCATGACGATGCGGCTGAAGATGTCGCGGCCCAGCGAATCCACGCCCAGCCAGTGGGTCAGCGACGGGCCGGCGTTCAGCGCGTCGTAGTCGAAGAAGTTCTCGGCGTCGAAGGGCACGATCCACGGCGCGAAGGCCGCAACCACGACCAACAACAGCACGAAGATGCCGGCGCCCACGCCCAGCTTCTGCTTCTTGAATTTGCGCCAGAACTCGGTGGCGGGCGTGCGCACGTCGTTCTTCGGAACGGCGGCAATGGTCGTGGCGGGTGTCGTATTGCTCATGGCCGCCTCACTTGTAACGGATGCTGGGATTGATGACGCCATAGAGCACGTCGACAATCAGGTTGATCAAAATGAATTCCAGCGAGAACAGCAGCACCAGGCCCTGAATCACCGGATAGTCGCGTTGGGTCACGGCGTCAACCAGCAGGCGGCCAAGGCCGGGCCAGTTGAAGACGGTTTCCACCACGATCGAGCCGCCCAGCAAGAAGCCGAATTGCAGGCCCATCATGGTGACGACCGGAATCAGCGCGTTGCGCAGCGCATGCTTGATGATGACGCGGCGCTCGGTCAGCCCCTTGGCACGGGCGGTGCGCACGAAGTCTTCCTGGATGACTTCCACGAACGACGCCCGGGTAAAGCGCGCCATGACGGCGGCTACCGCCGCGCCCAGCGTGATGGACGGCAAGATGTAGTGTTGCCAGGTCGAGGCGCCCACGGTCGGCAGCCAACCCAGATTCACGGAAAACACCTGCATCAGCATCATGCCCAGCGCGAACGCGGGGAAAGAAATGCCTGACACCGCCAGTGTCATGCCAAGACGGTCGGGCCAGCGATTGCGCCAGACCGCCGAGACAATGCCGATGATCATGCCGAAGGTCACTGACCACGCCATGCTGGCGAGCGTCAGCCACAGCGTGGGCATGAAGCGGTCGGAAATTTCGGTCGAGACGGGGCGCTTGGTACGCAGCGAGGTACCCAGGTCGCCTTGCAGCATGTTGCTGAAGTAGCGCACGAACTGCTGCGGCAGAGGCAGATCCAGCCCAAGTTCCTTGCGCACCAGCTCAACGGTTTGCTGGTCGGCCTCCTGGCCCGCGGCCAGTCGCGCCGGGTCGCCCGGAAGCATGTGCACAAACAGGAACACGACCACGGCTACCAGCAGCAGCGTGGGGATCATGCCCAGAAGACGTTTGACGATGTAGGTCAGCATTGAAATTCCTGCAACATCGGCGGGGACACCGCGCCCCCGCCGAATGTGGCCTTACAAGGGCCCGAAGGCCCCGAGAGTGACTGCTAGGTTTACTGCTTCAGGTCGATGTCGCCGAACCAGAACGAGGTGTCCGGTTCCACGTACACGCCCGACAGGTTCTTCGACTTCACATACAGGTTGTTCTGGGTCACCAGGAAGGCCCACGGGGCGTCCTTCCAGATGGTTTCCTGAACGTTCTTGTAGATTTCCGTCTTCTTCGCGCGATCGGTCGTGGCCAGGGCTTCTTGAACGCCGGCGTCAACCGTCTTGTTCGAGTAGTACGACACGTTGTTCAGCACCGGCGGGAAAGCGGCGGTGGTCAGCAACGGACGCAGGCCCCAGTCGGCTTCACCGGTCGAGGACGACCAGCCGGCGTAGTACATGCGAACCTTGGCGTCTTCCGGCTTTTGCACTTGCTGCACACGCTGCACGCGCTGACCCGATTCCAGCACTTCAACCTGCACCTTGATGCCGACTTGCGCCAGTTGCTGTTGCAGGAACTGAACCACCTTCACCGAGGTGCCGTCGTTATAGGCGGACCACAGCGTGCTTTCGAAGCCATTGGGGTAGCCGGCTTCGGCCAGCAGGGCCTTGGCCTTCTTCAGGTCATACGGCCACGGGCCGGTCTTGTGGGCAAAGTCCACGCCCTTGGGCACCACGCCGTCGACGACGGTGGCATAGCCCGAGAAAGCGACCTTGGCCAGGGCTTCCTTGTTGATGGCGTAGTTGATGGCTTCGCGCACCTTGACGTTGTCGAACGGCTTTTGCTGCGTGTTCATCGACAGGTAGCGGGCCATGATCGAGTTCTGGTGATCGACCACATCCAGCTTGTCGTTCTTCTTCAGCACGGCGGCTTGTTCGAACGGCACCGGGAAAGCGAACTGCGCTTCGCCCGTCTGCACCACGGCGGCGCGGGTGTTGTTGTCGGTCACGGTACGGAAGGTCAGCGTGTCGACCTTGGGGTAGCCCTTCTTCCAGTAGCCGTCGAACTTCTTGACCTTCAGGTATTCAGCCGGCTTCCATTCGACGAATTCGAACGGGCCGGTGCCCACCGGGTGGAAACCGATTTCCTTGCCGTACTTGGCCAGGGCAGCCGGCGAGATCATCATGGCGGCCGGGTGGGCCAGCGCGTTGATGAAGGCCGAGAACGGCTTCTTCAACGTGATCTTGATGGTCATCGGGTCAACCACTTCGGTCTTGTCGATGACGCTGAACTGGATGTAGCGCGACAGGCGGTTGTCCGGGTTGGCCGGACGATCGAAGTTGATCTTGACCGCTTCGGCGTTGAAGTCGGTGCCGTCGTGGAACTTCACGCCGGGACGCAGCTTGAACGTGTAGACCAGGCCGTCTTCGCTGACGCTGTAGTCGGTGGCCAGCACCTTCTGGATCTTCAGGTCTTTGTCGAATTCGAACAGGCCTTCGTAGTAGGCCTTGCCGGCCGCCTGGTTCAGGGTGCTGTTGGTGTTGTACGGATCAAGCGTTTCCAGTGCGATGGAGACGGCAAACGTCACGTCCTTGGACGCATGCGCCAACGGCGAAGTGAGCACGCCGAAGGCCACCGCGGCGGCGGCCATCAGCTTGGTGGGGCGCAAAACTTTCATCATTGCAACTCCTGGTTCCAAATTGGAATTAGGGGGTTTGGTGGAAGAAAAACGAGTACGACAACGGAATCAATACGCGCCGCCGACCGCATGGCGGGCAACGAAGTGATCGGTTCCAACCTGCACCAGCGGCTGCACCACGGGCTCGTCGCCGAGCTTGCGGATCGGGCTGGGAATTTCATCGGACAACAAGGTGCGCTTCAGGTGACGGCGCGCCGGATCGGCGATCGGCACGGCCGACATCAGCTTCTTGGTGTACGGGTGCTGCGGGTTCTCGAAAATGGCGCGGCGCGGGCCGATTTCAACGATCTGGCCCAGGTACATCACCGCCACGCGGTGGCTGACGCGTTCGACCACGGCCATGTCGTGCGAAATGAACAGGAACGAAATGCCCATGTCGCGCTGCAGATCGATCAGCAGGTTCACGATCTGCGCCTGGATGGAGACGTCCAGCGCCGACACGGATTCGTCCGCGATCACCACCTTGGGATTCAGGGCCAGCGCGCGCGCGATGCAGATGCGCTGACGCTGGCCGCCCGAGAATTCGTGCGGGTAGCGCTGCGCCATTTCAGGCGGCATGCCCACTCGCTCAAGCAGCTCAGCCACGCGGCGCTCGGCTTCCTTGCCCTTGGCCACGCCGTGCACCAGCAGCGGTTCCATGATGGAAAAGCCGACGGTCACACGCGGGTCCAGCGAGGCAAACGGGTCCTGGAACACGAACTGGATGTCGCGGCGCAGGGATTGCAATTCGTTGTTCTTCAGGCTGACGATGTCGCGGCCGCCGAACTTGATCTCGCCGCCCTGGCTTTCCACCAGGCGCAGCAGCGAGCGGCCGGTAGTGGATTTACCGCAGCCCGATTCCCCCACCAGCGACAGCGTTTCGCCGGGGTACAGATCGAAGCTGACCTTCTCCACCGCATGCACGCGGCGTTGCACGCGGCTCAGGATACCGCCGCGCAAGTCGAAGCGGGTCACCAGGTTGCGCACGGAAAGAATCGGCTCGCGCTTTGCGGCCGGCACTTCCTGCGTGCTGGTGATGCCGGGTTCCGCCACGGGCTGGACCTGGCCTTCCACTTGCAGCAAGGGGAAACGCGCGGGCAAGTCGGTGCCTTCCATCGCGCCCAGCTTCGGCACGGCGGACAGCAGCGCCTTGGTGTAGCTGTGGCGCGGCTCGGCGAACACCTGTTCCGACGGGCCTTCCTCGACCTTGTCGCCGCGATACATCACCAGCACACGGTCGGCCACTTCGGCCACCACGCCCATGTCGTGGGTGATGAACACCACGCCCATGTGCATTTCTTCCTGCAACTGACGGATCAGTTGCAGGATCTGCGCCTGAATAGTGACGTCCAGCGCGGTGGTGGGTTCGTCGGCAATCAGCAGCGCGGGCTTGCAGGCCAGCGCCATGGCGATCATCACGCGCTGGCGCATGCCGCCCGACAGTTGATGCGGGTAGCGGTCAAGCACCGACTTGGCTTCCGGGATGCGCACCTGCTCCAGCATGCGCAGCGCTTCGGCGCGCGCGGCGGCGGCGTCCTTGCCCTGGTGCTGGCGGATCGATTCGGCAATCTGGTCACCGGCGGTGAACACCGGGTTCAAGGACGTCATCGGCTCCTGGAAGATCATGGCCATGTCGGCGCCGCGCACATTGCGCATGACGCGCTGGCTGGATCCGGCCAGATCGACCACCGAGCCGTTACGCCGACGCAGCGCCATGCGGCCCTGGGCGATGCGGCCACCGCCATGTTCCACCAGACGCATGAGAGCCAGGGACGTTACCGACTTGCCCGAACCCGATTCGCCCACGATGGCCAGGGTTTCACCCCGGTCCACATGGAACGACAAGTTGCGCACGGCTTCGACCGTGCGCTCCGAACCCACGAAGCGCACCGTCAGGTCGTCGACCTGGACCACGCGGTTTTCCGGCAGCGCCAGGCTGTTTGCGCGATCAACCATCTTTATTAATCCCCAAAATCAAAACAGAACCCGCCACGCTTATCGGTAGATAGCAGTGACCGGCTTTTCGCCAACGCGGGCGTAACCCCGATACATGCCTTCCGTGTTGAACGGCAAGGCCACATTGCCCTGGGCGTCAACGGCCACCAGGCCGCCCTTGCCGCCGATGGTGGGCAGTTTTTCCATTACGACGCGGTCCGCGGCTTCTTGCAGCGACGCCCCGCAATACTCCATCTGGGCCGCGACGTCATAAGCGGCAACCATGCGGATGAACATCTCGCCGGTACCCGTGGTGGATACGGCGCAAGTCTTGTTGCTGGCGTAAGTGCCCGCACCGATCATGGGCGCATCGCCGACGCGGCCGACCTGCTTGTTGGTGATGCCGCCGGTTGACGTGGCAGCGGCCAGATTGCCCTCTGCATCCACGGCCACCGCGCCCACCGTGCCGAACTTCTTGTCGGCGTCCAGCGGGTCGGCCGGCGCGGGCTGGCCGCGCGCAACCATGGCTTGACCATCGTGGTCCAGCACGGCGGCGTCCGGCGTTTCGCGCTGCACACGCAGCAATTGTTCGCGGCGAGCCTCGGTCGAGAAGTACGACGGGTCAACGATTTCCAGGCCTTCCGCCTTGGCGAAGGCTTCGGCGCCCTCGCCCACGAAGAACACGTGCTTGCTGTTTTCCATGACACGGCGCGCCAGGAACACCGGGTTGCGCACGCAGTTCACGTTGGCGATGGCGCCCGAACGCAGCGTGGCGCCGTCCATGATGGACGCGTCCAATTCGTGCGTGGCCGCGCTGGTGAACACGGCGCCGTGGCCGGCGTTGAACAAGGGGCAGTCTTCCAGCAGGCGCACGGCTTCGGTCACGGCGTCCAGGGCGCTGCCGCCACGGGCCAGCACGGCCTGGCCGGCCGTCAGGATGGACTCCAGGGCGGCCAGGTATTCCTGTTCTTTCTCGGGCGACATGGCCGCGCGGGACATCGCGCCGGCGCCACCGTGAATGGCAATCACGGGTTGAATCATCGTTTACCTACTCCATGGATAAGCCACGGCATCACGGACTGGGTCACCCCAGCGGCTGCCGCAACGGAATTCTCGGCCCGATAGGCCACCGCGGCGGACAGGGCTTCGATCAAGCCCAGCGCGGCGGTTTCGGAATTGGGGATCAACTGGCGCGCCGAGTACGCATACAGCACGACAGAGGCCGTGGGCGCCAGGGGCGAGGTGGGCTTGTCGGTCAGCACCAGCACCGGCACGCCGGCCTGCTTGGCGGCGGCGGCCAGCGTCACGGTGTCGGCCAGATAGCGGGGGAAACCAATGGCAATGACCAGGTCCTTGGCGGTCATGCGCGACATCTGCCGCGCCGCGTGCGACACGCCGCCCGGCCCGGCCAGCGATTCAACGGAACGCAGGTGCATGCACAGGCCGCGCTGCAGCAGGCCGGCCAGGAAACCGCTGGCGCCGAAGCCGATGATGAAGACGCGGTCGGCCGCCAGGATGGATTGCACCGCCTGTTCACAGGCGCCCGAGTCCAGCGCCTGCAAATTGCGCTGGGCGTTGCGGATGTCTTCTTCAAGCGTGGCGGCAAAGATCTGCACGGCGCTGGCGGAATGCGCCAATTCGGTGCGCAGCTTTTCCACGGGTTCCAGCGCGGCTTCGAAGCCGCGCGCCAGCTCGGCGCGAAACTGCGGGTAGCCCGGCAAGTCCAGGGCGCGCGCAAAGCGGTTCGCCGTTGCCACCGACACCCCGACCGCCACGGCGAATTCGTCGATGGTCATGGTGGCCACGCGGAACTGATGTGCCAGCACGTACTCGGCCATCTTGTGCTGAGTCCGGCTCAGCGCGGGCTGAGCCCGGGCGATCCGATCAGCGATCGACAGTACGGCCTTGTTCATCTTTTTGGGGTGCGTCTTAGCGGGTGTTTGTGTAAATCTGTTTACACACAAATTTTAAATAAGAAAATTCCTTTTCATACTCAGGGTATACCCGTGAATTTATGTAACGGTGGACGAAAAGAAACGGGGCCGGTTTGAGGTACGCTATCGGCGCCTCTTTTTCTTCCCTTGGAATGCCGCAATGCCCGATTGGATCTGCAAGCCCCACCAGGAACTGACCGTTGCCGAGATCTACGCGATTCTCCAGCTACGCACGGAAGTGTTTGTCGTTGAGCAGAATTGCGTCTTTCAGGACCTCGACGGGAAGGATCTGGTCGGGCAGACCTCGCACTTGATGGCTTGGCAGGGAGATCAGTTGGCCGCGTATTGCCGCATTCTGGATCCGTCGCTGAACAAGAACGGCGATATCGAGATCGGCCGGGTCATCAGCGCGCCCTGGACGCGCGGCCAGGGGCTGGGACATGAGTTGATCCGCCATGCAATGGCGGAGGTGCGCCGGCGCTGGCCGGGGCGTGCGATGTATCTGGGGGCGCAGGCCCGGCTGCGGGCTTACTACGGCGGGCACGGGTTTGTGGAAGTGACCGAGGAATATATCGAGGACGGGATTCCGCACGTGGGGATGCGGCTGGGGTAGGCCAGGAGCGCACACGCACGCATGAAAAAAAACGCCCCTTGCGGGGCGTTGTCGTTACAGGGCCGAGACGTCTAGCTTGGCCAGGGTTTTGGACTGGATTTCGTCCACTGTCACGCCCGGTGCCGTTTCCAGCAGTTTCAGGCCATTTTCGGTGACTTCCATCACACCCAGGTCGGTGATGATCAGGTCGACCACCCCCACGCCGGTCAGCGGCAGGTTGCATTCGGGCAGCAGCTTGATGTCTTCGGTGCCGTCCTTCTTCTTGGCCACGTGTTCCATCAGGACCACGACGCGGCCAACGCCGGCCACCAGGTCCATTGCGCCGCCCATGCCCTTGACCATTTTGCCGGGGATCATCCAGTTGGCCAGGTCGCCCTTTTCGGACACCTGCATCGCGCCCAGGATGGCCAGGTTGATTTTGCCGCCGCGGATCATTGCAAACGAATCGGCGGACGAGAAGATCGACGAGCCCGGCAGCGTTGTCACCGTCTGCTTGCCGGCGTTGATCAGGTCAGCGTCGACTTCGGCGTCGGTGGGAAACGGGCCGATGCCCAGCAGGCCGTTCTCGGATTGCAGCCACACCTCAACACCCTTGGGCACGTGGTTGGCCACCAGGGTCGGCAGGCCGATACCCAGGTTCACATAAAAACCGTCTTGCAGCTCGCGCGCGGCGCGCGCCGCCATTTCATCGCGGGACCATGCCATGTCGTCTTCTCCTTAGGCCGGGCGAGTGGTGCGTTGTTCGATGCGCTTTTCCGGCGTCGTGTTCAGCACGATCCGTTGCACATAGATGCCGGGCAGGTGGATCTGATCGGGATCCAGGCTGCCGGTGTCAACGATTTCTTCGACTTCAACCACCGTGAACTTGCCGGCCATGGCGACGTTCGGGTTGAAGTTGCGGGCCGTCTTGCGGAACACTAGGTTGCCGCTGCGGTCGGCGATGTGCGCCTTGACCAGCGACACGTCCGGCGTCAGCGAACGTTCCATCACGTATTGCTGGCCGTCGAACTCGCGGATTTCCTTGCCGTCGGCCACGATGGTGCCCACGCCGGTGCGGGTGAAAAAGGCGGGAATGCCCGCGCCGCCGGCACGCAGCTTCTCGGCCAGCGTGCCCTGCGGGGTGAACTCAAGCTCGAGTTCGCCCGACAGGTACTGGCGTTCGAATTCCTTGTTTTCGCCCACGTAGGACGCGATCATCTTGCGCACCTGGCGCGTGTTCAGCAGTTGGCCCAAGCCAAAGCCGTCAACGCCCGCATTGTTGCTGACGCAGGTCAGGTCCTTCACGCCTGAATCGCGCAGCGCGGCGATCAGGGCTTCGGGAATACCGCAAAGGCCGAAACCGCCCACGGCGATCATCTGACCGTCCTTGACGATGCCTGCCAGCGCCTCCTGGGCGCTTGCAAAAACCTTGTCCATCGCTCCAACTCCTAGTTAAGGTCTAACCGAAGAGAGCCCGCCCCGCCGCTTGCGCGGTGTGTCCCATGGGGGAACAAGAAAATCGGGGTGAGCCCTGTTTTTCCTTGGAGCGCGGCTGCCGGCGTCGGCCCCAGACGGCATCGCTACACTGCCCGATGTCTCTGGGTCGCGGCGCCGAGGGTGGCGCGCCCCTTTATTTCTATTGTGATTTTGCGCTTGATTTTAACGGCATGACGGGCG
The DNA here is from genome assembly GCF_024806975.1 of Achromobacter sp. JUb104. Lineage (NCBI taxonomy): Bacteria > Pseudomonadati > Pseudomonadota > Betaproteobacteria > Burkholderiales > Alcaligenaceae > Achromobacter > Achromobacter sp. JUb104. The sequence goes on from NZ_JANUEY010000003.1 coordinate 431,243, forward strand.
ATTCCGCGCCCCTAATCTCAAGCGGCCGCCTGAAATTGCGTGGCCATCTGCGCCAGCACTTCGGGCGGCCACGGTGCGGACGTATTGGCCACGTAGTCCATCCAGACTAGCACGTTGCGTCCGCGCGCATAGGGGCCGGCGTCGTCGCCGACCTTCTCCAGCAAGAGCTCAAATTCGGCGCTGGAACGGCCGATGCGCGTGACCTTGTGGATGACCCGGACCGTGGCCGGGTACGTCAACGGGCGCAGGAAATCGCACGAGGCGTGGGCCAGGATGGCGCCGTTGTCAGCGGGCAGCTCGAAGCCCGCGTCATACAGGATCTGCATGCGAGCCTCTTCCATGAGGCGGAAATACAGCGTGTTGTTCAGATGATTCAAGGCGTCTGAGTCGCCCCAACGCAAAGGCAATTCCACCTGATGGGTATCGCCCACCGCCAGAATCCGCGCAGACAGATTGTCCGGGTTCACCAATTACTCCTGAAGGCTAAAAGAAATACGAAGGCGTACACGGCCTCCGCCTGCAATACAATCGCCGATAATACTTCCAGCCAAATATGGAATACATACGGGGAGCTTTGCAAATGTCTGAACGCGAGTCGATGGAATATGACGTGGTCGTGGTTGGCGGTGGACCCGCCGGCTTGGCCACCGCAATCCGTCTAAAGCAGCTGGCCGCTGAAAAGAATCAGGAAATCGGCGTATGCGTCCTGGAGAAAGGCGCGGAACTGGGTGCACACATCCTGTCCGGCGCCGTCATGGACCCGCTGGCGCTGACCGAACTTATCCCCGATTGGAAAGAAAAAGGCGCACCGCTTACCGTGCCGGTCACGCAGGACAAGTTCATGTTCCTGTCCCAGACCGGCGCGCGCACCACGCCAAATTGGATGCTGCCGCCCTGTTTCCACAACGAGGGCAACTACATCGTTCGCCTGGGCGACGTCGTCAAATGGATGGGCGAGCAGGCCGAGGCGCTGGGCGTGGACATCTTCCCCGGCTTTGCCGCGGTTGAAGTGCTGTACGACGAAAACGGCGCCGTGCGCGGCGTGGCCACCGGCGACATGGGCGTGGCCCGCGACGGTTCCCACACCGACCACTACCAGCCCGGCATGGAACTGCATGCCCGTTACACCGTGTTCGGCGAAGGCTCGCGCGGCCAACTGGGCCGTCAACTGATCGAACGCTTCAAGCTGGACGACGGCCGCAACCCGCAGTCCTACGGCATCGGCATCAAGGAAATGTGGGAAGTCGACCCGGCGCAATCCAAGCCCGGTCTCGTCATCCACACGGCCGGCTGGCCGCTGGATTCCGACACCTACGGCGGTTCGTTCCTGTACCACCTGGACAACAACCTGGTGGCCGTGGGCATGATCGTCGGCCTGGATTACGCCAACCCCTGGCTGTCGCCGTTCGACGAATTCCAACGCTACAAGACGCACCCCGCCATCCGCGGCACGTTCGAAGGCGGCAAGCGCATTGCCTACGGCGCGCGCGCCATCACGGCGGGCGGTTTGATGTCCTTGCCCAAGCTGACGTTCCCGGGCGGCGTGCTGGTCGGCTGCGAGGCCGGCTTCCTGAATGCGTCCCGCATCAAGGGCAGCCATGCCGCCATCAAGTCGGGCAAGATGGCCGCCGAAGCCGCGTTTGACGCCCTGCTGGCCGACCGCCGCCAGGACGAACTGGCCGCGTATCCGAAGGCTTTCGAAAGTTCGTGGCTGCACGCGGAATTGAACAAGGCGCGCAACTTCAAGCAGTGGTTCAAGAAGGGCCGCACCATCGCCACGTTGATGACGGGCGTGGAGCAACTGCTGCTGAAGGGCAAGATGCCCTGGACCCTGCGCCACAACAAGCCCGACCACGCCTGTCTGCAACCGGCGTCGGAATGCGCGCGCATCGACTACCCGAAGCCCGATGGCAAGCTCACCTTCGACAAGCTCAGCTCGGTGTTCATTTCAAACACCAACCACGAAGAGAACGAGCCCGTCCACCTGACCTTGAAGGACCCGTCGGTGCCGGTGCAGGTGAACCTGGCCAAGTACGGCGGCCCGGAATCGCGTTACTGCCCGGCCGGCGTGTACGAGTTCATCAAGGACGATCACGGCGAAGACCGCTTGCAGATCAACGCGCAAAACTGCGTGCACTGCAAGACCTGCGACATTAAAGACCCTACCCAGAACATCGTCTGGGTGGCCCCGCAAGGCGGCGAAGGGCCCGTCTACAGCGGCATGTAAACCCCGGCCAGGGTTGTTGGATACCCTGCCTCAAGGCGCCTTCCGAGGCGCCTTTTTCACGAACCAAGGCGGCATCATGACTGAACGGGTACTTCTCATCGGCTGTGGCGACCTCGGCCAACGCGTGGCCCGGCGCTTCCTGGCGCGTGGCGACCAGGTGACCGCGCTGCGCCGCCACCCGCCCGCCGACGACAGCGGCATCCAATGGCTGCAAGGCGACATCACACGCGCGGACACCCTGCCCGCGCTGCCCGAAGGCGTTACGCGGCTGATCCACGTGCCCGCCCCCGGCGCGCGCGATGCCGCCGTCTACCAGGGCGTATTCGTTGACGGGCTGCGGCATGTGCTGGATGCGCTGGACACCTCGCAACTCAAGCGCGTGGTGTTCGTGTCGTCCAGCGCGGTGTATGGCGAACATCATGGCGGCTGGGTTGACGAAGACACGCCGCCCGCGCCGCAGGGCTTCAATGGCCAGGTGCTGCTTGAGGCCGAAGCGGCGCTGGCGGCGCGTGGATTTTCATCCACGTCGATTCGTTTCGCCGGGCTGTACGGGCCGGGCCGGCTGCAATTGATTGAACGCTTGCGTAGCGGCGCGGCGGGCGCGCCGCGCGAGCCCGAGCACTGGGCCAATCGCATCCACATCGACGACGCCGCCGGGGCGGTGTTCCATCTGGCGCTGTTGCCGGACGTGGCTCCGGTCTACATCGGCTGCGACGACACGCCGTTGCCGCTGCACGTGCTGTACACCGAGCTGGCCGCGATGATCGGCGCCCCCGCGCCGCGCGAGGCGCCCGCGCCTGCGAATGTCGGCAGCAAAAAACTCAGCAACGCACGCCTGCGCGCCAGCGGATTTACGTTGCAATGGCCGGATTCGCGCCAGGGCTACGCGGCGCTGCTGGCAGACGCAGGGTTGGCTGCAAGCTGATGCGCAGCGAGACGCTCGGCGTGATGTGTCGTGTGACCCTCTCGGCGTGATGTGTCGCGTGACGCGCCGCGCGGTGTACTGCGCAATGCAGGCATAGTTCGCCTCACATCGAATCATCGTCGGCCACCACCGCCGATACTGGCGGCAGACCCTGCCGGCCGCCGCATTCCACACGCGCCGCGCAACGTGAAACCGCCAAGGAGCCACCGCCATGATCGCCGTGATATTCGAAGTTGAACCCGCCAACGGCGACCCCGCCCGCTATCTCGACATTGCCGCCAGCCTGATCGACGAACTCAAGACCATCGACGGCTTCATATCCGTCGAACGCTTTCAAAGCCTGAGCACGCCGGGCAAGTTGCTGTCGCTGTCCTTCTGGCGCGATGAAGACGCCGTCAAGCGCTGGCGTTCACTGGAGTCGCACCGCCGCGCCCAAGAAGCGGGACGCGGCGGCGTGTTCCAGAACTATCGCCTGCGCGTGGCGCAGGTGCTGCGCGACTACGGCATGGACGAGCGCGACGAAGCGCCCACCGACAGCCGCACGCGGCATGGCTGACGCCGCCTGCGCCGTTCAGGCCAGGTGGCGCGCCACCGCCTGAACCACGCGCTGGACGTCGTCGGCCGACACGTCCAGGTGCGTAACCAGGCGCGTGGGGCCGCCGTACACGGCGCGCATCTGGATGCCTTCCTTGCCCAGCGCTTCGGTCAACGACTCGCATCGCGCCGGCTCGAACTCCACGAACAACATGTTCGTATCCTGGCTAAGTACCTTCACGCCCGGAATCGCCCGCAGGCCTTCGGCCAGCGCTCGGGCGTTTTCATGATCGTCGGCCAGGCGCGCCACGTGATGTTCCAGCGCATACAGGCAGGCAGCGGCCAGCACGCCGGACTGACGCAATCCGCCGCCCAGCACCTTGCGCCAGCGGTACGCGCGGGCGATCAGTTCCTTGCTGCCTACCAGCACCGATCCCACCGGCGCGCCCAAGCCCTTTGAAAAGCAGATGGATACCGAATCGAAGGGCTGGCACATGTCGACCAGCGGCTTGCCACTGGCCACCGCCGCGTTGAACACGCGCGCGCCATCCAGGTGGGTCGCCAAGCCTTCCTTGCGCGCCCAATCCGTGGCGGCCTGGATGTAGCCGGCCGGAATCAGCTTGCCGTGAAAGGTGTTTTCCAAGGCCAGCAAACGGGTGCGGGCAAAGTGGGGATCACCCTGGGGCTTGACCGCCGCCGCCAGCTTCTCCAGCGGCAGCGAGCCGTCTTCGGCGTGTTCGATGGGCTGGGGCTGGATGCTGCCCAGCACGGCCGCGCCACCGCCTTCGTACTTGTAGGTGTGCGCCAGTTGCCCCACCAGGTATTCATCGCCGCGATCGCAATGGGCCATCAACGCGGCCAGGTTGCTTTGCGTGCCCGACGGAAAGAACAGCCCCGCCGCCTTGCCGGCGCGCTCGGCCACGGCCGCTTGAAGCTGAATCACGGTGGGGTCGTCGCCCATCACGTCGTCACCCAAGGGGGCGGAAACCATGGCCTGCAACATGGCGGGCGTGGGCCGTGTGACGGTGTCGCTACGCAGATCGATCATTGGGGAATCCTTGATGGGGGAGTAGGAGGATCGGGAAGGTAAATGCGGAGTCAGGTGCTGCGGGAGGCCGGGGCGGCGGGCGCGGCCCGGCTCACCACAAAAATGCCAGCCAGGATCAGCGCCATGCCGCCCAGTTCGACCAGCGAGGGGCGCTCGGACAGAATCGCCCAGGCCAGCAGCATGGCCACCACCGGCACACCCAGGCTGGACAGGCCGGCAATCGATGCGGGCACGCGGCGCACCACCTGCAACCACAGCAGCCAGCCCGCCGCCGTGGCAATCAAGATGATGTAGGTCATGCCCGTCCATAGCGGCCAGTCCCATTGCGCCGTCATCTGCGGCACCAGGTACGCCACCGGCACCATGACCAGGCCGCCGAACAGCATCTGCCACGCGGTAAACGTCATGACGTCGGGCGCGTGGCGTTCAAACATGCGCTTGGACAGCACCGTGCCCACGCCCCAGCACAGGCCGCTGCCCAGGCCCAGCAACACGGGGCGCATATCGCCCAGGCCGTTCCAAGGTTCCACGAAACAGACCAGGCCGATTGCCGCCAGGCCGATGCCCACGCCATGCTTGGCCGACGGGCGCTCGCCCAGCAGCCACCACGCAAACAGCACCACCCAGAACGGCATGGTGTAGGCCATCAGCGAGACCTTGCCCACGCCGCCCGACACCAGCGCCGTCTGCACGAAGCCCTGGAATCCCGCCGTCTGGGTCAGGCCGATCAACAGAGTCAGTTTCCACGGGGGCATGCCCAGCGGCCGACGGGTCGCGATGGCCAGCGCGAACAGCACCAGGCTGCCCACCACATAGCGCAGCGCCACGAAGTCGAAGGGGCCGATATAAGGCACGATCAGTTTCATCGCGATCCAGCTACCCGCCCAGACCACGATGGTGCTGAACATCAGGGCAAGTCCTGCGCGATCGAAACTGCTGCGGCTCACGTGGTTGGCTCCGTCTTGTGTGGGTGAGAAATGCAAGGGCACAAAATGAAAAGACGCCCGGACCGGCGATTACCGGTGCGGGCGTCTGACATTATGCTCCTGTCGCCAGGTGGTCGATCGGCCGTTTATGGCCGATCGCACTTACAGCGGCTTGGCCAATTGCTCAAGAATGGCGGGATTTTCAAGCGTGGACACGTCCTGCGTGACTTCCTCGCCCTTGGCTACCACGCGCAGCAGACGGCGCATGATCTTGCCCGAACGGGTCTTCGGCAGGTTGTCGCCAAAGCGGATGTCCTTGGGCTTCGCGATGGGGCCGATTTCCTTGGCGACCCAGTCGCGCAACTGCTTGGCGATGGCTTGTGCGGCTTCGCCTTCGGGACGCGCCTGCTTGAGCACCACGAAAGCCACCACGGCTTCGCCGGTGGTGTCGTCCGGACGGCCGACCACGGCGGCTTCCGCCACCAGTTCGTGCGCCACCAAGGCCGACTCGACTTCCATCGTGCCCAGGCGGTGGCCCGACACGTTCAGCACGTCGTCGATGCGGCCCATGATCCAGAAGTAGCCGTCCGCATCGCGCTGCGCGCCGTCGCCGGCCAGGTAATAGCCGCGCAGCTCCGACGGGAAGTAGCTTTTCTTGAAGCGCTCCGGGTCGCCCCAGATGTTGCGGATCATCGCGGGCCACGGGCGCTTGATGACCAGGAACCCGCCATTGCCTTTTTCGACGTCGCCGCCGGTTTCATCAACGATGGCGGCGGCGATACCCGGCAGCGGCAGCGTGCACGAGCCCGGCTTGGTCGGCGTGGCGCCCGGCAAGGGGGTAATCATGTGGCCGCCGGTTTCGGTCTGCCACCAGGTGTCGACGATGGGGCAGCGTTCGCGGCCGACATGCTTGTGATACCACATCCAGGCTTCGGGGTTGATGGGCTCGCCCACCGTGCCGATGATGCGCAGGCTGTCCAGATCGTAATTTTTCGGGTGCGCGTCCGGCGTCGTTTCCGACGCCTTGATCAGCGAACGGATGGCCGTGGGCGCCGTGTAGAACGTGGTGACCTTGTGGCGCGCGATCATGTCCCAGAAGCGGCCGGCATTGGGGTACGTGGGCACGCCCTCGAACACCACCTGCGTCAATCCGGCGGCCAGCGGGCCGTAGGTGATGTAGGTGTGGCCAGTGACCCAGCCCACATCGGCCGTGCACCAGTAGACGTCGTCCTTGCGGGCGTCGAAGGTCCACTTCACGGTCAGCAGCGCCCACAGCAGGTAGCCCGCCGACGAGTGCTGCACGCCCTTGGGCTTGCCGGTGGAACCGGACGTGTAAAGAATGAAGAGCGGGTGTTCGGCGTTGACCGGCACGGGTTCGCAGGTGTCGGGCTGGCCGGCTTCGACCTCGTGCATCCAGAGGTCGCGGCCTTCGTTCCACTGCACCTTGCCGCCGGTGCGGCGGTACACGATCACTTTGCCGACGGCTTCGCAGCCGCCCATGGCGATGGCGTCTTCCACGGCGGGCTTGAGCGGAATGGTCTTGCCGCCGCGCACTTGTTCGTCGGCGGTGATGACCAGCGATGCGCCCACGTCCACGATGCGCTCTTGCAGGCTCTTGGCCGAAAAGCCGCCGAACACCACCGAGTGCGTCACGCCCAGGCGCGCGCAAGCCTGCATGGCCACCACGGCTTCGATCGACATGGGCATGTAGATGATGGCGCGGTCGCCCTTCTTGTAGCCCAGGTCCTTCAGGCCATTGGCGAAGCGGCACACGCGCGCCAGCAGTTCGCGGTAGCTGACCTTGTTCACCGTGCCGTCGTCGCCTTCAAAGATGATGGCGGTCTTGTCGGCGTTGCCGTTGGTCAGGTGCACGTCCAGGCAGTTGGCCGACACGTTCAGTTCACCATCGCCGAACCAGCGGTAGAACGGCGCGTCGGATTCATCCAGCACTTGCGTGAAGGGCTTGGTCCATTGCAGATTGTCGCGGGCCTGGCCGGCCCAGAAGCCGTCGAAGTCGTTTTCCACTTGGGCACACAGCGCGTTGTAGGCGTCCATGCTGGGAATCGCCGCGCCCTGGGCCGCGCGCTCGGGCGGCGGAAAGACGCGGGTTTCTACCAAGACGGACTCAATTGCATTCGACATGATCTTGTCTCCAAACGGTGATTTTGTTGTTGATGCCGCTGTTTTGCCTTGGCCGCCGAACCGCAAGCTTCGTGAGGGCGTGCGGCGCAGGGACATTTCTTATCCACCCACCACCGTATCGCCACGCTCTTACGGGCACCTTACGCAAAAACCGGGCCGGAGCCCGAGCAATCAACGCAAGGCATCACGCAACACACGTGATGCCTTGAAGGCAGTGCATAAGGATAGCAGCCTGATCAACACCACGGCAGGCTGCCGCAGGCGTTGATTCAGACGGCGGGACGCCGCGCCAGGCCGCGTTTCATATCGACGCGCGACAACAGGATGAGGCCGCCCACGAAGAACACACCGGTCACCAGGATGGCCAGGCGATGGTTGCCATCCGTAGCCCAGGTGACGATGCCGTAGGTCAACGGCCCAATCACCGCGGCCAACTGCACGGCAAAGGTCCACAGCGAATAGAACTCGGCCAGGCGGCCGGCAGGCGCCAGCGCGCCGGTCATGGCGCGGCCGGCGCTTTGGGTCGTGCCCATGCATAGCCCCGCCAACGTGGCGGCGACCCAGAACACCGGCGCCGTCACAGCCGAATATGCCACCAGCACCATCACGATCCAGCCGCACAAGGTGATGGCCAGCGCCGGCTTGTGGCCGATGCGGTCTTGCACATAACCGAACGAGAACGCCCCTACGGCAGCGCCGATATTCACGGTGAACACCAGCAGCATGATCTGCGGCGTGGTGAACCCCATGACTTCGGATGCGTAAACGGCGGCCAGCGTGATGACGACCGAGATCCCCGCCTGATAGCAGGCAATGCACATCAGCAGGCGACGGAACTCGGGAAAGTGCTGGCCGGTTTCGCGCCAGGCATAGGCCAGGCGCTTCAGCATGTGCAGCGCTTGCGGCTTGACCGCCTGCGGCCGCGCACGCTCTTTCAGCAAAAAGAATGACGGCAGCGCCGCCAACGCGAATACCGAGCACGTCACCACGATGACCCAGGGCACGAAATGTTCCGCTGTCATGCCACGGGCTTCGGCCGATGTCACCACCACCAGCGACAAGCCCAGCGTCAGCATGCCGCCGCAATAACCGAAGCTCCAGCCCCAGCCCGATACGCGGCCCAGCGCGGCCGGGCGGGCAAGTTCGGGCAGGAACGCCGCCACCACGGACTCTCCCACGCAGTAGCAATAGTTGGACACCACGATGGCGGCCAGCGCCAGCCATACGTCGCCGGGGCCGGCTTGCGTCAGGACCAGCGTGGCGGCCACGCAGCCGATGGTGCTGGAATACAGCAGACGACGCTTGCTGCCGCTGGCGTCGGCGCGCGCGCCCAGCGTGGGCATCGTCAACATGATGAGCAGGTAGGACAGCGACAGCGCCGCCGTCCAGGCCAGCGTGGCCCATGGGGCTCGCCCGCCGACCACGCCAACAAAATAGGTGCTGAACACCGCCGTGAGGATGACGGTGGTGTAGCCGGAATTCGCGAAGTCGTACATGGCCCAGGCCCAGACTTCGCGTTTAGCCACGCCGGGGTTCAAGGCGCTGGCGCCCCCTGCCCCGACTTCAGGCGTGGAACCGCCCGTGGGCGGTTCCGGCAATTGCGTCTGGCTCACAGGCCCAGCGCGGCAATGCCTGCTTGCGCGATCAGCACGTCTTCGGTCGACTTCACGCCCGACACGCCGACGGCGCCCACCACATGGCCGTTGACGGTGACCGGCACGCCGCCTTCCAGCATGCCTTCGATCAGCGGAGCCGACAGGAACGACACGCGGCCGTTGTTGATCATCTCTTCGTAGATGCGCGATTCGCGGCGGCCCAGCGCGGCGGTCTTGGCCTTGGCGGGCGCAATGTGCGCCGAGATGGGGGCCGCGTCATCCAGACGCAGCATGCCAAGCAGGTGGCCACCATCATCGACCACCGAGATGGTCACGGCCCACTTGTTCTGCACGGCGTGTGCTTCGGCCGCGGCGAGGATCTTCTTGACGTCTTCGGCGCTCAGCACGGGTTTGGTATTCATTGCAACGACTCCTTGATCTGTTCCAGGGCGGATGGGTCTTCAATGGTCGTCAGGTCTCCGGGATCGCGGCCTTCGCATACTGCGACGATCGCACGGCGCAACACCTTGCCCGAACGGGTCTTGGGCAATGCGCCCACGAACCGGATCCTGGCGGGTCTTGCCACCGCTCCCAGCTGATCTTCCACCAGCCGCATGATATCGCCTTCCAGCTGCTTTGCCCCGTCGGGCGTCTCGGCCCCGGCGGGATTCTTCAACACGGCGAACGCCATCGCGACCTGGCCCTTCAACGCATCCGCCACGCCCACCACCGCGCATTCGGCAATTCCGCTGTGGCTGTTGACGGATTCCTCGATTTCTCGCGTACCAAGACGGTGACCTGCCACGTTGATCACGTCGTCGGTACGGCCCAGGATGAACCAGTAACCGTCCGCGTCCACCCGCCCCCAATCAAACGTGGAATACACCTGCCGCCCGGGAATCGACGTGAAATACGTCTGCACGAAACGCGCGTCGTCGCCCCAGATCGTGGACATGGCGCCGGGCGGCAGCGGCGGCACGATTGCCACCACGCCTTTTTCGTCCGGCCCCAGGTCTTCGCCCGTGGCCTCGCTGACGATGCGCGCATCAAAGCCGTAGACAGGAAATGATGGGCTGCCGAAGCGGGTCGGCACGTTTTCAACACCAGGCTGCGCGGACAGGATCGGCCAGCCGGACTCGGTCTGCCAGTAGTTGTCGATGATGGGTTTGCCCAGCCCTTGCGAAATCCAGGTGGCGGTCGGCTCGTCCAGCGGCTCGCCCGCCAGATACGCCGCGCGCAGGCTGGACAGGTCATGGCGCTTGAGCAGCGCGGGGTCCTGCCGCTTGAGCACCCGCACCGCGGTGGGCGCGGAAAACAAGGTGTTCACGCCGAACTGCTCCACCAGTTTCCACAGGATGGCGCCATCGGGGCGCACCGGCGTGCCTTCATACAGCACCGTGGCCTGCCCGCCGATCAAGGGGCCGTAGACAATATAGGAATGGCCGACCACCCAGCCGATGTCGCTGGTGCAGAAAAACGTATCGCCCGCGCGGCCGTTGAACAGGTATTCCATGGACGACGCCAGCGCTACCGCATAGCCGCCCGTGTCGCGCTGCACGCCCTTGGGCTTGCCGGTGGTGCCGGACGTGTAAAGGATGTAGCTGGGCTCGGACGATTCCAACCATTGCACCGGCACCCGGGCGCCACGGTGGCGCGCGCGCAAGGTCGCGTAATCCAGGTCGCGTCCGGCCACGGGTTCGAAGGGCGCCAGGCCCCGGTCAAACACCACTACCGACGCGGGCGGCGACTTCGCCAGGCCCAAGGCCTTGTCCAACAAGGGCTTGTACGGCACCACCTTGCCGCCGCGCGACCCGCCATCGGTGCACACCACGACCTTGGGCGCGGCGTCGTCGATGCGCTGGGCCAGGTTGACGGAAGCAAACCCGCCGAACACCACCGAATGCACCGCGCCGATCCGAGCGCAGGCCAGCATGGTGAACACGGCTTCGGGCACCATCGGCATGTACAGCAACACGCGATCGCCCCGCCCCACGCCCAGCTCCTTGAGCATGGCGGCGGCCGCGTTGACCTCTTCGTACACGTCTTGCCGGGTGTACGTTCGCTCTTGCTCCACCTCGGTGGACACCCAGATCAGCGCGGGGTGGTCAGCCTGAGTCGGCAACCATCGGTCGACCGCGTTGTAGCAAAGATTGGTCGTTCCGCCCACGAACCACTTGGCGAATGGCGGCCGAGAGAAATCCAGGACAGACTGAAAAGGCGTATCCCAGTGGATGCGTCCCGCCTCCTCGCGCCAGAAGCCATCCCGGTCATGCAATGATCTGTAATGGAAATCCCGAGTTTTTTGCATTTGTGTCTCCTGGTATTGTTCGTACGCCTTAAGGCGGATTGATTTCTTGCGAATCTTTCGGTCATTTTGGTAGGCAAACCTTGCACGAGGCTTGCCACAAGTCAAAAATATTCTTCCAAACGTCCACGCGGCACGGAACCGTTACTGATCTGGCACTGATTAGTAATAAAAGTTTGGTAGAATGCCCGCGAAGTTGTAGATAATTGTTGATTCTGCTGACATTTCGGCCCAATCCACGGCTAATTCCGTGGTTTTTGCTGTGAAAAAGCAGGTCATCCCAGGCGAATGCATCGACACTCCATACTCGCGCGATTCTATTCATCCACTGGCCAGGCAAAGCGCGGTCTGCGTACGCTCGCGCTGATGGCATGTGTTGCGAGTCTGGCAGGTTGTGCAGGCACCGGGCAAAAGTCAACCGCCCATACGTCCGAGATTGACCCGTACGAAATGGAATGGGTCGCCACCGCCGATGACCCTATCGGCATGCTGGTAACGCAAAAGTTCAAGCGCGATCGCCAGGGCCGCAATGCCGGCAACGCCGGGGCGAATGGCGGCGACAACGCCATGGTCAGCGAAGCCCTGAACTACCTGGGCATCCGCTACCGCTTCGGCGGAAGCACCCCCGAAACCGGTTTTGATTGCAGCGGCTTGGTCTCGTACTCCGCTGAACGCTCCTTGGGCCTGAAACTGCCGCGCAATGCCGCCGAAATGGCCCAGCAAGGTGTCTCGGTCGCCAAAAACGAATTGAAAGCCGGCGACCTGGTCTTCTTCAATACCATGGGACGCCGCTATTCACACGTGGGCATCTACCTGGGCGACGACCGCTTCGTGCATTCGCCCAGCGCCGGTGGCGTCGTGCGCGTGGAAAGCATGACCATGGCCTACTGGACCAAGCGCTACAACGGCGCCCGCCGGCTGGACAACAGCTTGATGGCTTCGGCCCGCGCCGCCAACTGATTCCCTGCTTCCGGCATGCTCGCACAAGCGCTTGCCGAAACGCCATACCCCAAAAGCAAAACGCCGTCAGACTTTGGTCTGACGGCGTTTTTCATTGCTCTTCGCGGCCCGGGGGCCGCAGGCCGTTTCGGCCTCCCCAGTTTTTATGGTCCAGCGACAAGCAGTGAATTCAGTGCACGGTGCCTGCACGCGAGCACAGGCCGCATTGCTGCAGGGCTTGCTGCATGCTGCATACCGAACGGCGACAAGCCACGACCCGGATGCCGCCACGCTGCGCCGCGTTGCGGAAGGTCTTCATGACGTTGTGGCCGAGGAAGTCGGTCAGCAAAATAACCAGTTGGGTGCCCGAAGGCAGTTGTAGCGTCTTCTTCTGATGCGAGGGATCACGGCCGCTGATGTGATGCGTGATCGAAATGTTGTGTCCTTTGAGCAGATCCGGAATATTACCCAGTCGATCTGCCCCAACCACTACTGCACTGAGTCCTGCCGTCATGATGAACCTCACTGGTCGTTGAGCCTGGATGTAATGATAATGATTCCTATTTTTTAGTCAACTTAAATGAGATCGGTTCTTATTTAATTATTTATATGAGCTAGTGAAAAGGGATAGCGAGATTTGCTATCAGCCAGGGAACTCGCGGCTGTCCGGCCGGTCGCGCCACTACCGGCACGCTGCGGTTGCCCAAAAAAAAGCGCGCCGTCCGAGGACGCCGCGCTGGTTTGATAGCGAAAAGGACTTCCGCCTATTTCGGCGTGCCCTGCACTGCCGCGGACACGACCGCCCGCGTCAGCGAGGGCGCCAGCATTTCCAGGAACGTGTAGACGTAGTCGCGCAGGAACACACCCGATTTCACACCCACGCGCGTCGTGTGCGTGCCGAAGAGATGCCCCACCGGCAGGCCCACCAGGTTCGAGTCGCGGCGCGGGTCATAGGCCACGCCGGCGATGATGCCGATACCCAGCCCCACGTCCACGTAGGTCTTGATCACGTCGGCGTCAATGGCTTCCAGCACGATGTCGGGGTGGATGCCCTGGTTGGCGAATACCTCGTCGATCGTGCTGCGGCCCGTGAACGCGCGGTCGTAGGTCACGATGGGGTGTTCCGCCAGTTGCGCCAGCGACAAGCGCTTGGCGGCGCTGGACGTCAATTCAGCCAGCGGATGGTCCGGGCGCACCACCACGGTGTGCTCCCACGCGTAAACGGGCAAGGTGGCAAGGCCCGGCGTCAGCGCCAGGGACTCGGTTGCCAGCGCCAGATCGGCCTGCTCATGCAGGACCATTTCCGCCAATTGCGCCGGGCTGCCTTCGGCCAGCGACAAATGCACTTTGGGAAATTGCTTGCGGAACGCGGGGATCACGCGGGGCAACAGGTAGCGTGCTTGAGTGTGGGTGCAGGCGATGACCAGGCCACCCTCGTCACGCCGGGCGAATTCATCGCTGACTTTTTTCAGGTTGTCGACCTCGCGCATGATGCGGTCGATCACTTGCGATACGGCCAAGCCGGGCTTGGTCAGACCTTTGATGCGCTTGCCATGGCGTTCGAAGATCTTGATGCCCAGCTCGTCTTCGAATTCGATGATGGCCTTGGAGACTCCAGGCTGCGAGGTATAGAGCATCCGGGCGGCTTCGGTCAGGTTGAAGTCGCGCCGGATGGTTTCACGCACAAAACGAAATTGCTGGAGGTTCATTGAATTGGCCCCTGATAGATCGGCCAATTATAAGTAATAAGGACGCCTCGCTATATAACTTATTTATATAAGCTTAGGAGCAAGGCGTCCCTCCTTTCAGCGCATCGAGATGGTGGTATTCACCGTCTTGGCGTGAGCCGACCAGCGGGCGGTTACCGTCTTGGTCTGCGTCCAGAATTGCACGGCCTGCTTGCCATTGGGACCCAGGTCGCCCAGCTTGGAGCCGCGCGAACCCGTGAAGCTGAACCACGCCACCGGCACGGGAATCGGCACGTTGATGCCAACTTGGCCCACATCGATGTTGTTCTGGAAGTAGCGCGCCGCGCCGCCATCCTGCGTGAACAGCGCAACACCGTTGCCGTTGGGATTGCGGTTGATGAAGGCTACCGCGTCTTCCAGCGTTTCCACACCGACGCAGCACAGGACCGGTCCGAAAATTTCTTCGGTGTAGATGGTCATGTCTTCGTTGACGCCGTCAAAAATCGTCGGGCCCACGAAGTTGCCTTGCTCAAAGCCGGATACCTTCAGGTTGCGGCCATCCAGCAGCAGCTTGGCGCCTTCGTCCACGCCCTTCTGGATCAGGCTTTCCACGCGCTTCTTGGCATTGGGCGACACCAGCGGGCCCAGGTCGGCTTCGCGGTCGGTGCCGGAATTGACCTTGAGCTTCTTGGAGCGCTCGACGAAATCGGGCAGCCAGTTGCGGGCATCGCCCACCAGCACGGCCACCGACGAGGCCATGCAGCGCTGGCCGGCGGCGCCGAAAGCCGCGCCCACCAGTTGGTTCAGCGCCACTTCGGGATCTGCGTCCGGCAGGATCACGCAATGGTTCTTGGCGCCCATCATCGACTGGCAACGCTTGCCCGCGGCCGATGCGCGGTTGTAGATCTCGGTGCCCACGCGGGTCGAACCAATGAACGACACCGCCTTGATGTCGGGGTGTTCGCACAGGCCGTTGGCCGTGTCGGGGCCGCCATGCACCACGTTCAGCACGCCCGGGGGCAGGCCGGCTTCCAGCGCCAATTGGGCCAGGAACAGCGACGCGGTCGGATCCTGTTCAGACGGCTTGAGCACGAAGCTGTTGCCGCAGGCCACGGCGATCGGGAACATGAAGCAAGGCAGCATGACCGGGAAGTTGAACGCGGTGATACCCGCGCAAACACCCAGCGGCTGGATCAGGGTGTAGACGTCGATGCCGGACGCGGCGTTTTCGGCGTACTCGCCCAGTTGCAGATTGGCGATCGAGCAGGCGTGCTCAACCACTTCCAGGCCGCGCCCGATTTCGCCTTCGGCGTCGGGCAGCGTCTTGCCATGTTCGCGCGTAATCATCTCGGCCAGCTTGCCGGTGTTGGCGCGCAGCAGTTCCTGGAACTTCAGCATGACGCGCATCCGCGTGCCCTGCCCGCTGTTGCGCCAGGTCTTGAAGGCCTCCTTGGCGTTGGAGACGGCCAGGTCCAGCTCTTCGCGCGTGGCGAAGGGCACCTTGGCAACGACCTCCTGGGTGGCGGGGTTGATCACGTCGCGCCATTCGGTGGATTTGGACTGCACGAGCTTGCCGCCGATCAATAGCGGAACGCGGGGGACTTCACTCATTTCATGCTCCTCACACTGCGTAGTCGATGCGGATGGAATCCGCGTTCTTGGATCTTGCAGCGCGCCGGCAGGACGGGGGCCCAAGCCGGCGCGCCAGGCTTATTTCTTCACCAGCGGGCAACTTGAATCGGCCAGGGGCTGGAAGGCTTCGGCCGCCGGAATGGTGGCCACCAGCTTGGAATAGTCCCAGCCGCCCTTGGATTCCGCGGGCTTCTTCACTTCGTACAGGTACATATCGTGGATCACGCGGCCATCGGGGCGGATCGATGCATTGCGCATGATCGGGTCCTTGATGGGCAATTCACGCATCTTGTCGGCCACAACCTTGCCGTCGGTACTGCCGGCGGCGGCGGTCGCGCGCAGGTAATGCAGCACGCTGGAATACACGCCCGCCTGCGTCATCGTGGGCTTCAGGCCACGGAAGGCCTTTTCAAAGCGCGCGGCCCATTGCCGGGATGCATCGTCGTAGTCCCAATAAAAGCCGTCCACGTATGACAGGCCTTGGGCATTTTCCAGGCCCAGCGCACGCAGATCCGACAGGAAGATCAACAGCGACACCAAACGCTGCCCACCGTCCACGATGCCGAATTCACGCGCCTGCTTGACCGCGTTGACGGTGTCCTGGCCGCCATTGGCCAGCGCCACGACCTGCGCCTTTGAGCTTTGCGCCTGCAGCAGGTAAGACGCAAAATCCGGGGCGTTCAAGGGATGGCGCACGTTGCCGGCAACCGTGCCGCCCAGCGCCTTCACTGCCTTGGCCGTGTCTGCTTCCAGCGAATGCCCAAACGCATAGTCCACGGTGATGAAGTACCAGGACTTGCCGCCCGCCCGCACGGTCGCCTTGGCGCCGCCCGCGGACTGCGAATACGTGTCGAACATCCAATGGAACCCGACGGGCGAGCATTCCTTGTTCGTCAGCGCGGTGGTAGCCGGGCCGGAGAACATCACCACCTTGTTTTTCTCGCGCGCGATACCTTGCACCGCCAGCGCCACCGCCGAGTTGGTCAGGTCGGCAATGGCCGTCACGCCATCGCGGTCAAACCATTCGCGCGCTTTCGCGGCGCCCACATCCGCCTTGTTCTGGTTGTCGGCGGACACCAGCTCGATCTTCATGCCCTTGCATTCCGCGGCCAGGCAGTCGTCGATGGCCAATTGCGCCGCCGCCACCGAACCCGGCCCGCCCATCCCGGCATAGGTGCCGGACATATCCGTCAGAATGCCGATCTTCACTGGCGGCTTGTCGGCCGCCTGCGCCTGGCTTACCAATAAAGCGCCCAGACACAAGCCTGCGGCCAGCCCGCGTGCGTGCAATTTCATGGATTTGTCTCCTGAGTGTTATGCGCTGAGTCGTAGCGATATGCCGTCTTTGCGGCCTGCGGCTCCCGGGGGCATTCCCCAAGGCCTGCCGACCCAGTGTAGATGTGTGAAAATCAACAAGCAACACTAGAAATGCACATTCCTTGTGCATTCATGCACAATCAAAAAACTGCCCCGCGCCCCTCGCGGCGCAAGGCCTGCGGAGAGCGAAATCGTGTTGGATTGGGATAGCCTGCGGTACTTCCTGGAAGTCGCCCGTACCCAGCGGGTCAGCGCCGCCGCACGCAAGCTGGGGGTGGAACACACCACAGTGTCGCGCCGCATTCGTGCGCTGGAAACCGAGCTGGACACCCTGCTGTTTGAAAAGTCCCGCAGCGCGGGATTCATGCTGACGGACGATGGCCAGCGCCTGTTCGTACACGCCGAGCAGATGGAAAGCACGGTGCACACCGCCCGCGAAAACCTGTCGGGTATCGGCCAGGCCTTGTCGGGGCACGTGCGCATCGGCGCCACCGAGGGGTTCGGCAGCTATGTGCTGACGCCGCTGGCCGCCGACTTCCAGCGCCGCTACCCGCACATCACGCTAGACATCCTGCCCGTGCCGCGCTTTGTCAGCCTGTCAAAGCGCGAGGCCGACCTGGCCATCACCATCGAACGCCCGCAGCGCGGCCCCTATGTGTGCAGCAAGCTGTGCGACTACACCTTGCGGCTATACGGAACGCCGGGATATCTGGCGCGCCACCCGCCGATTGCCACGCGCGCGGACCTGGCCCAGCACACCTTCATCGGCTATGTGGATGAACTGCTGTTCAGCGAACGGCTGCGCTACCTGGAAGACCTGCTGCCCGCCAGCAATGTGGTCTTGCGCAGTACCAGCGTGGTGGCGCAATACCATGCGGCGCTGCAAGGTCAGTCGTTGGCGATCCTGCCCTGCTTCATCGCCGCGCAGGACCCGCGCTTGAAGCCGGTGCTGGAAAAGGAAGTGGAGATCACGCGCTCGTTCTGGATGTACTGCCATGAAGACCTGCGCAAGCTCAAGCGCGTGACGGTGCTGTGGGAATTCATCCGCAAGTCGGTGCTGAAGAACGCCGACCTGCTGGCGGGCAAGCGCGGCACGATGAAGTACCTGCCGTGATGGAATACCTGCGGTGATGGAGTACCTGCCGTAAAGCAAAGGGGCCGGAAACCGGCCCCTCTTTGCGTCTTGCCTGGTACGCGTCTTGCCCGGCTTTAAGCCGGAGTCGCGCTCTTGGGGGCTTTGACCCGCAGACGGCGCATCAGCAGGAACATGGTCAACAAGGCAACCGCGCCATGAATCGCCCACACCCCCACGCCGAAGCTGAGCTTGCCGTTGGATATCCAGGCGCGCGACAAGTTGATCATGTTCATGTAGAGCAAGCCCACCAGGCCTGCAATCAGCAAATCGCCCGAACGCCCCAGGCGCGGGTTCACCGCCCCCAAGGGAATGGCCAGCAGCGCCAGGTTGAGCGCGGCCAGCGGCAAGGAAATGCGCCACATGACCTGCGACCAACTGCTGTCAGTGTTGTCGGCAATCAGTTGCATGGTGGCGCGCGCCTTCGACGAACGCTCGGCCGCGGCGCGGGCTTCGCCAATGGGGTCTTCGCCCGCCTTGCTTTCCAGGCGCAACCCGTATTTGTCGAAGTGCACCAGGCGGATCTCGGGCGTACCCGGCTTGAGGTCGTAGCGATGGCCTTCGCCCAGCACCAGAAAACGGTCGCCATTGGGCAGGGTTTCGCTGTGCGCGCTGCTTGCCGTCAGCACGCTCAACCATTCAGGCCCGGTTTCGCGCGCGAACACGTTGCCCAATTCGTCGGTGGGCTTGACCGGGTCTTCCGAGAAGAACACGCGGCTGCCGCCAGACGATTCCGCGAACTGCCCGGCCGTCACTTTGGACAGGTCGGAACGCTGCTCGAACCGTTCGTGATATTCGCCGATCTGCCGGTAGGCCCAAGGCGCGGCCACCAGCGTCAAGCCGGCCACTGCCAGGGCCACCGGAATGGCCACCCGCAGCACGGGCCTTAGCCAGTCGGCCAGCGACAGGCCGCTGGCAAACCACACCACCATTTCGGATTCGCGGTAATTGCGCGTGACGGTCGTCAGCACCGCGATGAAGATGGACACGGCCAGAATGGTCGGCAAGGCAGTGATGGTGGACAGCGCAGCCAGCACCACGACGACGTCGGCTCCGATGTTGCCCCCCGCGGCTTCACCGAGCAGGCGCACGAGAAGCACGCTGAGCCACACGACGAGCAACGTGGAAAAGACAACGCCAGCGTGACTGGTGATCTCGCTGACGACAGAGCGTTTAAATAGAGACATGGGAGAATATGCGGGATAATCGACCGCATCATACACAGACGTACACGGGAAACCCTCATGGAATTTAGCACACAGACCACTGCTTCCCTGCACCAGGTTAAAACCGCCGCCCTGGCTGTCGGGGTGTACGCGGATGGCGTGTTGAGCCCCGCCGCGGACATCATCGACCGCGCTTCCAACGGCGCCGTGCGCGCCGTGGTCAAGACCGAGTTCCGCGGCCGCGCCGGCTCCACGTTGACGCTGCGCACGCTGCCCGGCGTCACCGCCCAGCGCGTGGTGCTGGTGGGTCTGGGCAAGCAGGAAGAATATTCGGCCCGCGTCCACGCCTCGGCCGAACAAGCCTTCGCCTCGGTCTGCGTGGCTGCCCAACTGACGGAAGGCGTGTCCACGCTGGCCGCCAACCCCATCGCCGACATCGCCATCATTGCCCGCGCGCGCAGCGCCGCCATTGCGGCCGGCGCCGCCACCTATCACTACGACGCCAGCTTCGGCAAACCCGACCGCGACGCCCGCCCCAAGCTCAAGAAGATCGTCCAGGTGGTCGAGCGCGCCGACGCGGCCCAGGCCCAGAAAGGCCTGCGCGAAGGCGCCGCCATTGCCAACGGCATGGAACTGACGCGCACGCTGGGCAATCTGCCCGGCAATATCTGCACGCCCACCTACCTGGGCGACACCGCCAAGCGCCTGGCCCGCGAATTCAAATCGCTGAAGGTTGAAGTGCTGGACCGCAAGCAGGTCGAGGCGCTGGGCATGGGTTCCTTCCTGTCGGTCGCGCGCGGTTCCGCCGAAGCGCTGCGCTTCATCGTGCTGCGCCACGCCGGCGCCAAGGCCGCCAAGAAAGGCGCGAAGAGCGCCCAGGGCCCGATCGTGCTGGTCGGCAAGGGCATCACCTTCGACGCCGGCGGCATCTCGCTCAAGCCCGCCGCCACCATGGACGAAATGAAGTACGACATGTGCGGCGCCGCCAGCGTGCTGGGCTCGTTCCGCGCCCTGGCCGAACTTGAGCTGCCGCTGGACGTGGTCGGCCTGATCCCCGCGTGCGAGAACCTGCCGAGCGGCACCGCCAACAAGCCCGGCGACGTCGTCACCAGCATGGCCGGCCTGACCATCGAAATCCTGAACACCGACGCCGAGGGCCGCCTGGTCCTGTGCGATGCCCTGACCTACGCCGAACGCTTCAAGCCGTCGGCCGTGATCGACATCGCCACGCTGACCGGTGCTTGCGTCGTGGCCCTGGGCCACGTCAACAGCGGCTTGTTCTCGAAAGACGACGCGCTGGCCGAGGCCTTGGCCACGGCTGGCCGCAAGTCGCTGGACACCGCGTGGCGCATGCCGATGGACGACGCCTACCAGGAACAACTGAAGTCCAACTTCGCCGACCTGGCCAACATCGGCGGCCCCCCGGCCGGCGCGGTGACCGCGGCGTGCTTCCTGTCGCGCTTCGCCAAGGCCTACCCGTGGGCTCACCTGGACATCGCCGGCACCGCCTGGCGCGGCGGCAAGGACAAGGGCGCCACCGGCCGCCCCGTGCCCCTGCTGATGCAATATCTGCTGGACCAGGCTTGAAGCCACTGCAACGGAACCGGGCATGACGCGGATCGACTTCGCCTTCGGCGCGCCCGACCGCTTGCGCATGGCCTGCCAGGTCGTGCGCAAGCGCGTTCTGGCAGGGCAGCGGCTGGTGGTGTACTGTAAAGACGGTTCGCGGCTGGCCGCGTTTGACCGCATGCTCTGGGCCTTTGACGACACCTCGTTCGTGCCGCACGTGCTGGCCAACGACCCGCTGGCGCCCGAAACGCCGGTGGTCCTGACAGCGGGAGACCCCCAGCAAGCGGCCCAGGCCGCTCAACCCGAAGCGGGCGCGGATGCCGCCCCGCTGTGGCTGCTGAATCTGGACAACGATTGCCCGCCCGGCTTCGACACCTTCGAGCGCCTGCTTGAAATCGTGTCGGATGACCCGGACGACAAGCAAGCCGCTCGCCAGCGCTGGCGCATCTACCAGAATGCGGGCCACACCCCGGTAAGCCACGACCTCAGCCGCCAGCCCCCCGGGGGCTGACCTGCCCCATCCATCCCGGCGGGCACCGTGCCCGCCGCGATCTTTTGATATTTGGGAGCCCCCATGCCCTCTCGCTCCAACGATACCGGCATCCCCACCCTGACCCAGCGGGCCGAACCGACGCTCTACGCGCCGCGCGCGCCAGCAGAGCCTGAAGATTCCGGCCCCCCCGTACTGACCGATCGGGCCGATGACGCCCCTGTCACCGATGCCGACGATGCGTTCCCCTTGCTGACCGACATTGCCGATGGACGCGGCCAGGACTGGGATGTGGACGAAGCCCCGGCGGTTCACGCCAACGCCACGCACGCCGCCGCCGCGCTGCCCGACGCGTCGGTGTTGACCGCCCGACTGCAAGCCGAGGTCGAACAATTGATGCGGCGGGCGCTGGCGGACGCAATCGAGCAGATTCAGACGCGCATGGACGCCGAATTACCGAGTATCGTTTCCCGGGTATTGAACGAGGTCCGCCCTGGGTAAACAGGGCGTCCGGCAGCGGGTCTAAATCTTCCAAAAACTGGATTCTTCAGGGAACTGTAAGGTATCCTTCCCCTCTAAGCCTTCTAGGCAATTATTTTTGGCGCATACAGGAGTTCTCCATGAACGAATATCGTCCGTCCCCTTTTAACCGTTCCGGCTCGGTCGCTGGCGCGCCGGGCGAGGTCGCGCGCAATCAGGTGCTGCGCAACACGTACTGGCTCTTGGCCCTCTCGCTGATTCCCACGGTGCTGGGCGCGGCGGTCGGCCTCTACACCGGCATCAACCGTGTCATGGGCGCAAGCCCCGGCCTGTCGGCCATCGTGTTCCTGGTGGGCGCGTTCGGCATGATGTTCGCCATCGAGAAAAACAAGAACAACTCGATGGGCGTGGTGCTGCTGCTTGCCTTCACGTTCTTCATGGGCATCATGTTGTCGCGCCTGCTGGGCTTCGTGATGGGCTTCAGCAACGGTTCGCAGCTTGTCATGACGGCGTTCGGCGGCACGGCGATCGTGTTCGGCACGATGGCCACGCTGGCCACCACCATCAAGCGCGACTTGTCCGGGATGCAGAAATTCCTGTTCATCGGCGCGGTCGTGATCCTGGTTGCGGCGCTGGCCAACATCTTCCTGCAAATGCCCGCACTGATGCTGACCATCTCGGTCATGGCCATCCTGGTGTTCTCGGCGTTCATGCTGGTTGACCTGCAGCGCGTGGTCAATGGTGGTGAAACCAACTACGTGTCCGCCACCCTGGCCATCTACCTGGACGTCTACAACGTCTTCTCGAACCTGCTGATGCTGCTGGGCATCTTCGGCGGCAACCGCGAGTAATCGCACGCCGTAAGTTCAGTACTGAAGGCCTACATTCGCATGTAGGCCTTTTTCTTTGGAGCGTTCCCATGCACGATCGCCGCCGCTTCCTCCAGACCGCCGCCTGCGCCGCCCTGCTGGGACCCGCTGGCGCCGCCCAGGCCCTGAGCGCCAAGCAAGCCATGCTGAAGCGCGCCATTCCGTCCACCAAGGAACAGATACCCGTCATCGGCCTGGGTACCGCCGACACCTTCAACGCCTCGCCCGATGACGCAGCAGCCATGCAGCCCTTGGCGCAGGTGCTGGACGCCTTCACCAAAGCCGGCGGTACCCTGATCGACACCGCCCCCAGCTACGGCCAGGCCGAGGCTGTCGTGGGAGCGCTGCTGGCGCGCCAAAGCGGCAAGGGCAATCCGTACTTCCTGGCGACCAAAATCGGCGCGCGCGGCCACGACGCCGCCATGGAGCAAATCCGCGAATCACAGAAGTACCTGGGCCGCGACAAACTGGACCTGATCCAGATCCACAACCTGATCGACACCCGCAATCAGCTGAGCTTGTTGCGCGACCTGAAGCAGCAAGGCGTGATCCGCTACGTCGGCATCACGCATTACCTGGACCATGCCCACGACGAACTGACTGAACTGGTCGAACGCGAAAAGCCCGATTTTCTTCAGATCAATCTGTCAGTGGGCGCGCGCAACGCCGAAAAGCGCCTGCTGCCGGCTTGCCAGGCCAACGGCGTCGCGGTGCTGATCAACCGCCCCTTCCAGGACGGCGCGCTGTTCCGCCAGGTCAAGGGCCGCGCCCTGCCCGGTCTGGCTGCCGACATCGGCTGCACCTCCTGGGCGCAGATTTTCCTGAAATTCATCATTGGACACCCGGCCGTCACCGCCGTCATTCCCGCCACCTCCAAACCCGCGAACATGGCGGACAACGCATTGGCCGGGTTCGGACCGCAACCCGACGCGGCACTGCGCGACCGCATCGCCGCCCTGCTGGCATAAGCCATGGCCTCAGTCGGCCTTGGCTCCCTGCGTGGCCGCGCGGCGCGGGCATTGGGCATACACGAAGAAGAAATAGCGCCTGCCGCCTGCGGCTTCGCGTTTTTTTTCTTCCTGTTCTGCGGCTATTTCATGCTGCGCCCCATCCGCGAAACCATGGGCATCCAGGCGGGCGTGAACCAACTGCAATGGCTGTTCACCGCCACCTTCGTCGCCACCTTGGCCGTGGTGCCCCTGTTTGGCGTCTTGTCCTCGCGCGTGCCGCGTTCAACGCTGCTGACCTGGGTCTACGGTCTATTTGCGCTGACCATGGCGGGCTTCGCTGTCCTGCTGTACCTGCAACCGGGCAGCATCTGGGCCGCGCGCGCGTTCTATGTGTGGCTGTCGGTCTTCAATTTGTTCGTGGTTTCCATCGCCTGGAGCCTGATGGCCGACGTGTTCCGCATGGAATCAGCCAAGCGCCTGTTCGCCTTGATTGCCGCCGGCGCCAGCGCGGGCGGGCTGTGCGGTCCGCTGTTGGGCGCGTTGCTGGCCGGCGCGCTTGGCCCGGCGGGCCTGTTGCTATTGTCCGCGCTGCTGCTCACGGCAACCTTGCCGCTCAAACAATGGCTGTTGCGATGGCGCGCGGCCACGCGCACGGACGTCAGTCTGGAAGACATCAAGCACCCCATTGAAGGCAGCGTCCTGGCCGGCATTTCGCGAATTTTCCGATCACGCTACCTGCTGGGCATTTCGCTGCTGGTGGTACTGCTGGCCACGCTCAACACCTTTCTGTACATGGAACAGGCGCGACTCGTCGCCGATACGTTCCCCGACACGGCGCAGCGCATTCGCGTCTTCAGCGCGCTGGACTTCACCGTGCAGACGCTGGCGCTGTTGTCGCAAGTGTTCATTACGGGCCGCGTGGCCGCGCGCCTGGGGCTGCGCTTCCTGTTGACCGCGGTGCCGCTGGCCGTAGGAGTATCGTTCCTGGCCCTGGCCGCGTTTCCGGTCTTTGGCGTGTTGGCGGCCGCGATGATCCTGCGCCGCGCCGGCGAATACGCCCTGATCAGGCCGGGTCGTGAAATGCTGTTCACTGCGGTTCCGCCCGAAGACAAGTACAAAACCAAGAGCGTCATCGACACCGTGGTCTACCGTGGCGGAGACGCGGCCAGCGGCTGGGTCAAGGCGGGGGTGGACATGCTGGGCCATGGCGTGGCGCTGATCGCGCTGTTGGGCGCGGCCGTGGCGCTGGGCGCCGCCGCCGTGGGCTACGCATTGGGAAGGCAGGCCGACGCCAGAAAGCCCGACAACCATTAGCTTTTTCCAAACAAGCATCTTAGTAAACCAAACGGATCTCGCGGGCGGCCGCCGCACAATGGCGCAGCTCTCAACGCCTGGGGAATCGTCATGAAACGCTCTGCCTGCCTTGCTGCCCTACTGCTTTGCCTTAGCGCCACGTCCGCGCACGCCGCTTATCCCGAAAGGGCCATCACCTTGATCGTGCCTGCCGCCGCGGGCGGCAACGCGGACATCACCGCGCGCCTGATCGGCCAGGAGATGAGCCGTCAGCTGGGTCAACCCGTCGTGGTGGAAAACCGCGTGGGGGCCGGTGGCCGCATCGGCACCCAGGCAGTGGTTCGTGCCCCGGCCGATGGCTACACCATCGGCTATGCCCACGTTGGCACGCTGGTGCTGCACCGGTTTCTGTTCAAACAACAACTCTACGATCTGGACCGTGACCTGACGCCGATCGGTCTGGTGGCCGAAACCCCGAACGTCATCGTGGTGAACGCGGCCTCGCCCTATCGCGACCTGAAGAGTTTCATCGAGGCCAGCCGCGCCCAGCCCGACCGCCTGACGATGACGTCGGCGGACCCGGGCACGACCAGCGAGGTGGGGGTGAAGCTCTTCATCGCCCAGACCGGCGCGGCCGTGCGCCAGATTCCCTACAAGGCAACGGCCGCGCAGCTTTCCGACCTGCTTGGCGGCCACGTGGACGCCATGATGGAAAACCTGCCACCGCTGATCGGAAATTTGAAGGACGGCCGCCTGCGCGCGCTGGCCGTCACGACGACGTCCCGCGCCGCGTCCAACCCCGATGTGCCGACGGTGGCCGAACAGGGCTACCCCAACTATGAGCAGTCCGCCTGGAGTGCACTGATCGCCCCGGCCGGTACGCCGCCTGCCGTCATCGACCGCCTGAATGCCGCGATGAACCAAGCGCTGCGATCGGAAAATGTCGCAAAGGAACTGCGCAGCCGTTCCCAGGCGCCGCTGGGCGGCACTCCGCAAGACGTACAAACCCAAATTCGCAAGGAACTGCCCAAATGGGAAAACATCATCAAGGCCGCCACGCTGGATTAAGGCCCATGGGGAATCCTGCGGCAGGCGAACCTGCGGCAGGCGGCCCTTCCGCAGACACCTCGGCGGGAGGCGCCACATGGTTCAGCTAAGCCGGGAAGACTTCTCCGTCGCCGCCGCGACCAACGAATCGGCCTATCGGCGCATCACCATCCCCGTGTTGCGGATCGACGCCGGCCCCGGCCCCGCCGTTGCCCTGATTGCCGGCGTGCATGGCGACGAATGGGAAGGCCAGGCGGCCATCCTGGATCTGTGGCATCACCTGCCCCACGTTCTGCAACGCGGCACGGTCTATCTGCTGCCCGCCGTCAACGCGGAGGCCTCGCTGGCCGGTACAAGGTTGTCTCCCGCCGATGGCGGCAACCTGAACCGCGCCTTCCTGGGCGCCCCGGCGCGCGGCTACACCGAAAGCGTCGCGGCCGCGTTGGAAGCGCGTCTGCTGCCGCGCGTGCAGGCCATGGTCGACGTGCACAGCGGTGGCGCGTCCCTGCGCTATCTGCCGTCATCCGTGATCACGCGCTACGGCAACGACGCCTACGACGAGCGCCTGCCCGCCCTGGCGCGCGCGTTCGGCCTGCCGCATTGCGTGTTCTTTCGCGGCAATGAAGCGGGCTCCATGCCGGCCTCGGCCAGCCGCCACGGCGTATTGCGCCTGAGCGCCGAGATCGGCGGCGGCAGAGAAACCCACGCTGCCCTGATCGAGCGCTGCCGTGATGGGCTGCTCGGTTGTCTGGGCGAACTGGGCCTGCTGCCCGGCCACCCAAGCCCCAGCAACCCGAACATCCAGCTTTACGACCTGGACGCCCCCGCCGCCACACTGCGGGCAAGCGAACCCGGCGTGTTCGTGCCCGGCGTTGAACTGGGGCAGTCAGTCACGGCGGGCCAGCAGATTGGCCGCTTGATCGAGCCCGCCCGCCCCGACACTCCCATGCGCCCTGTGCACAGCCCCCAAGCAGGCACGGTCGTGTGCCTGCGCGCCATTGCCCGCAGCGACGACGGCGACTGCCTGCTGCAAGTGGCGCCCGCCCTTCCCCTTGAAACTCTCGTGTCGAAATACTGACCCATGCAGATGAACCCAAGATTGTCCGGCCTGCGTTGTATTCGCTGTGCAAGCCTGTGGCCGCCCGGCGACTATCCCGAAGGCTGCCCCCATTGCCTGGCGGTCGGCCACCCCGCCACGCTGGAATGCTGCTACCACTCGCCCAGCGACAACCCCGCCATGCCCTTGCCGATCCTGGCCCCCATCACGCTGGGTGAAGGCGACACGCCCTGCCTGGAAGCGCTGGACCTGGCCCAGGCCGAAGGCATCGGCCAGCTTTGGCTTAAATGTGAAGGCGCCAACCCCACCGGTAGCCACAAGGACCGCATGGCGGCCCAATTGGTATCGCGGGCAAGGCTGGCCGGCGCCACCCGCGTAGCGGCGGCTTCCAGCGGCAATGCCGGCGTCTCGATCGCCGCCTATTGCGCCGCCGCCGGCTTGCAGGCCGATATCGCCATCACCCGCAACTGCCCTCCCCTGCAGCGCGAAGCCATGGAACGCTTCGGCGCCAAGCTCAGCGCCTTCGAAGACAGCCTGGCCCGTTGGCCGTACGTGGAAGACCTATGCCGCAACCACGGCGCATTCGCGGGCACCAATTATTTGAATCCGCCCGTCGGCACACACCCTTACGGCGTCGAGGGCTACAAGCCCATCGCCGCCGAAATCCTGGACCGCTGCGGCCTGCCCACCGACATCATCGTGCCCACCGCGCGCGGCGATCTGCTTTGGGGAATCTTCCTGGGCTGGCAGCACCTGTTGCATAGCGGCCGTATCCAACACCTGCCCCGCCTGCACGCCGTCGAGCCCTATGCGCGCCTGTCGCAAGCTCAAGCCACCGGGGACGCGCGCGGCTTGTGGGACGCGGCAACGGACCAGTACTCCATTGCCGGCGGCACCTGCACGCTACAGTCCCTGGAGGCCTTGTCGCGCTCAAGTGGCATGCCGGTGGAAGTATCCGATTCGGCGGCCGCCCAGGCGCAGCAACGGCTGGAACGCAGGGGGATCAGCACCGAGCTGTCTTCGGCGGCCGCGCTGGCGGCAGTGGCTCGGCTGCGGCGCTCAGGCGTATTGGATGCCGAATCGTCGGTGGTGCTGATGCTGACCTCGGACGGACGCCGCGGCTGAACGAGCCTTGCTGCCCTAGACGCCGAAGCGCTCCACCAGCGGGGCCAGCGCGCCGCGCAGGCAGGTGGCCCAGAATTTGCCGGCCTCGGACAGGGGCCGGCTGCCGTGCAGGATCATGTGGCATTCAAAATGCACCGGCGCATTCAGCGGGCGGTAGCACAGGCCCGCGGCCTCCATCCCCACCGCGGTGGCCGGGTTGGCGATGCCTACCCCATGCCCCGCCAGCGCCAGTTGACACACGGTGCTGGAATACGGGGTTTCGATGGCCACGTTCAGGCTTAGCCCCGCCTGCAGCAATAGCGAATCCAGGCGCTTGCGCGAGCCGTCCTCCGCATTCAGGGCGATGATCTCGGCGTCTGCAAGATGGGCGAATTCCACGCGTTCCACGCGCGCCAGCGCATGGCCGGCGGGAAACACCGCCACGGCACGCAAGCTGGCCAGCCGGTGGCCGAGCAGCCCTTCCAGTTCAGATTCGTCGGCCACCACCGCCAGGTCGAGCTCACCCGACACCACCATGTCACGCAAGGTGTTGGAGTCCCGAATCTGCAAATACAGGGGCGTGTCGGGATAGCGCGTGCGAAACCGCGAGATCGCATCGCTGACGATGGTGCCGCCGTACGCATGGATACAACCAATGCGCAGGCGCGGCTGCGCGGCGCCACGTATCGCGCGGATCTTGCGCCCCAGGCTTTCCAGCCCCACGTTCAAGCGGCGAATTTCCTCGTACAGCAAGGTGGCCTCGGGCGTGCGCTGCATCCGCTGGCGCACGCGCTCGAACAAGCGCAACTCAATGCTGGCTTCCAGCGCGGCCAAGGTCGCGCTGACTGTCGCGGGCGACACATCCAGCCGCCGGGCCGCGGCCGTCACGCTTTCCGTTTCGTACACGGTGCGGAACGTCTCGACCTGTTTCAGCGTGAAGGTCATAGGCTGCTTGCGGCACGCTCAGACGCGCTGCAAGTCCATCAGGACGCGGCGGGTGGACAAGGGGCGGCCGGCAAGAATTTCGGCCAGGCGCTCGCGCAAGTCGCGGCGCAGCGCGGGTTCGATGGCGGTGTCTTCGAAATCGGGCGCGGCTTCGTCCACGCCATAGCCGGTCTCGCGCAGCAAGGTCCATTCAAAGCGGCGCAACGCGCCCGCGGCGCGCGTGCCATTGGACAACTGCTGCAACGCCATGTCGTAGGCATCGAATAACAAGGGGTGGGCGTCCTCACGTGGCAGCAGACGCAGCAAAAGCTCGTTCATGTACCAGGCGGACATCAGTGCGGTGCCGGTCAACGGGCGGATGCCCGCGATTTCGGCGCGCGTCAGCGTCTTGACTTCGCCATTGCCGGTCCAGGACAGCAACAAGGGCTGAAAGGCCGACAACACGGGCCGCAGCACCGAGTAAGGGCGCTTGGCGCCCTTGGCGACCATGGCCACACAGCCATGATCGCGGGAAAAAGTCTGAACAATAAGGGAGGTCTCACGCCACGCGGTGGCGTGCAGCATAAAGCCCGGGCGATCCTGGACGCGAGGCGCCCGTCTACTCATAGCCCAGATCGCGGAGCGCACCCTCGCGGTCGGACCACCCCTTGCGCACCTTGATGTAGACCTCAAGGTGCACGGGCTTGTCCAGCAGCTTGGCGATGTCCTGCCGCGCCTCCGTGGCGATACGCTTCATGTGCATGCCGCCCGTGCCCAAGAGAATGGGCTTGTGGCTGTCGCGCTCGACCACCACGCAGGCGTTGATGCTGGCGCCCTTGGGGGTCTCTTCCCATTGCTCGATGACGACGGTACAGCCGTAGGGCAGCTCGTCGCCGACCAGGCGGAAGATCTTCTCGCGCACCAGTTCGGCGGCAATGAAGCGCATGGGGCGGTCAGTCAGGGTGTCTTCTTCGAACATCGCCTCGCCTTCGGGCAGGCGCGTGGCAATTTCTTCCAGCAACTGATCCAGTTGCTGGTTCTTCGTGGCGCTAATCGGCACCACGGCGCCGAACGGATGCAGCGCCACGATCTTGGAAACGAAGGCGAAGAGATCATCACGATTCTTCATTTGGTCGATCTTCGAGACGACCAGAATCGTGCGTTCCGGGTTGGGCAACAGCGGCAGCAACTTGGCGTCGCCTTCCGACCACTTGCCGGCCTCGACCACATGCACCACCACGTCAACGTCGGCCAGGGCCTGCGTTACGACGCGGTTCATCATGCGGTTCATGGCGCCGCCATGGCGCGTCTGGAAACCGGGGGTATCAACGAAGACGAACTGCTCGTGTTCGCGCGTCAACACGCCATGGATGCGATGGCGCGTGGTCTGCGCCTTGCGCGACACGATGGAGATCTTGGAACCGATCAGGGCGTTGGTCAGCGTGGACTTGCCCACATTGGGGCGGCCAACAATGGCAACAAAGCCGGTACGAAAAGGGGTATCGCTCATTTAGTCTCTTGAGCCACTGCCACGGGCAGCGACAATTGCGCGGTTTTGCGCGCCTTGCCCGACTTGCGGGCAGCCTTGGTAGCCGGGCTGATAGCCAGCGCCGCCTCCAAAGCCAGCTTGGCCGCCGATTGCTCGGCGGCGCGGCGGCTGGCGCCGGGCGCCGTAACCTTGATCTCGAGCGCCGGGATGGCGCACTCGACTTCGAACTGCTGGCTGTGGGCCGCGCCATGCGTGGCCACCACCGTATACAGCGGCAGCGCCAACTTGCGGCCTTGCAGGAATTCCTGCAGCAAGGTCTTGGCGTCCTTGCCCAGCGTTTTGGGGTCAACCGAGGCCAGCACCGGCAGGTACTGGCGCACGATCACGCGGCGCGCGGCCTCAAAGCCCGCGTCCAGAAAGACGGCTCCAAACAGCGCCTCGACCGTGTCGGCAAGAATCGATGGCCGGCGGAACCCGCCGCTTTTCAATTCGCCTTCGCCCAGGCGCAGATACTGCGAGAGCTCCAGGCGCTGGGCGATATCCGCCAGCGAGGCCTGCTTGACCAGATTGGCCCGCAGCCGCGACAGATCGCCTTCGTCAATTTTCGAGTAGCGCTCGAACAGCATGGCCGCCACGACGAAGTTCAGCACGGAATCCCCAAGGAATTCCAAGCGCTCGTTGTGGCGCGCACCATGACTGCGATGCGTCAGTGCCTGTTCAAGCAAAGCCGGATCACCGAAGTGGTGATCCAGGCGGTTTTCTAGCGTGGCTAGCGACATAATCAGTTGAACCGGCCGATGCGGCTGAGATCGCTGAAATTCATCCAGATGAAGAACGCGCGTCCGACGATATTGGCTTCAGGTACGAAGCCCCAGTACCGGCTGTCCGCGCTGTTGTCCCGATTATCACCCATGGCGAAATAACTGCCTTCAGGTACTTTGCAGCGTACCCCATTGCGGCTGTATTGGCAGTTCTGGCGGTGAGGAAATTGCCACATCGGAGAATAATCCTGCGGCTTGTTCTCATCTAGCAGTATTTTGTGCTCAACGTCGCCCAACTTCTCTTTATATTGCGCAATATACGAAACTCGGTCCGGTTCGAAGTAGTCGCCGTCGCGCACATGGGGCACGAGTTCACCGTTGACGTACAGTTTTTTGTCCAGGTAGGCGATTTCATCGCCGGGCAGGCCCACCACACGCTTGATGTAGTCCACGTCCGGATCAACGGGATAGCGGAACACGAACACATCGCCGCGCTTGGGTTCACCAATGTCGATCACCTTCTTGTCGATCACGGGCAAGCGCAAGCCATAGCTGAACTTGTTCACCAGGATCAAGTCACCCGACTGCAGCGTCGGCAACATGGAACCCGACGGAATCCGGAACGGCTCCACCACGAACGAGCGCAGCATGAACACGAACAGAATGACGGGAAAGAAGCTGACGGCATATTCGATCCACCAGGGCACGCGCCGCGCGATGTCGCCGGCTTCGCGGCGCAGGCGTTCGGCTTCCTGGGCGTCTCCGACCAGGGCCGCATCGTACTGCGCCATTGCCGCTTGCGCCCGCGCTTCGCGGCCACGCCGCAGCACCGCCAGATCAAGCACCCAGATAATGCCGGTCAAGACCAGCAGAACAAACAGGATCAGGGCAAAGTTCCAACTCATCAGCTAACCGCCTTCTTTTGGTTCTACTTGTCTTCCACTTGCAGGATGGCCAAGAACGCCTCCTGCGGAATCTCAACGCTACCCACCTGCTTCATGCGCTTCTTGCCGGCCTTCTGCTTTTCAAGCAGCTTCTTCTTGCGCGAGATATCGCCGCCGTAGCACTTGGCCAGCACGTTCTTGCGCAGGGCCTTCACGTTTTCACGCGCGATGATTTCGGCGCCGATGGCGGCCTGGATGACCACGTCGAACATCTGGCGGGGAATCAGCCCACGCATGCGCGTGACAACGTCACGGGCGCGATGGCGTGCGTTGCTGCGGTGAACGATCACGGCCAGCGCGTCGACACGGTCGTTGTTGATAAGGAGGTCAACACGCACCACGTCGGCCGAGCGGTATTCCAGGAATTCGTAGTCCATCGAGGCGTAGCCGCGCGATACCGACTTCAGCTTGTCGAAGAAGTCGAGCACGATTTCGGCCAGCGGAATCTCGTACACCAGGTGCACCTGGCGGCCGTGATAGCTCATGTTGATCTGCGAACCCCGCTTGTTGTTGCACAGGGTCATGACCGGGCCGACGTAGTCCTGCGGCATGAACAGCGTGACTTTCACGATGGGTTCGCGAATGTCCTGGATCTTGCCCACTTCGGGCATGCGCGACGGGCTTTCCACGGTAATCACGGAGCCATCGCGCTGCTCGACTTCATACACCACCGACGGCGCGGTGGTGATGATGTCCATGTCGAATTCGCGCTCCAGGCGTTCTTGCACGATTTCCATATGCAACAAGCCCAGGAAGCCGCAGCGGAAGCCAAAACCCAGCGCTTGCGACACTTCCGGTTCGAACATCAGCGCGGCGTCGTTCAGCTTGAGCTTGTCGAGCGAATCGCGCAGTTGGTCGTATTCAGAGCTTTCCACCGGATACAGGCCGGCGAACACCTGCGGCTTCACTTCCTTGAAGCCGGGCAGCGCGGACGGCGCGGGCTTGTTGGCCAGCGTGACCGTATCGCCCACCTTGGCGTCTTCCAACTGCTTGATGCCGGCGATGATGAAGCCCACTTCGCCCGCCGACAGGTGCGGACGCTGTTGCGACTTCGGCGTGAACACACCGGTCTGCTCGCACAGGTGGGTGGCGCCGGAGGCCATCAGCAGGATCTTGTCCTTGGGCTTGAGCACGCCGTTGATGATGCGCACCAGCATGACCACGCCCACGTAGTTGTCGAACCACGAGTCGATGATCAGGGCTTGCAGCGGCGCCTCGGGGTCGCCCTTGGGCGCGGGCACGCGCGCCACGATGGTTTCCAGGATTTCGTCGATGCCCATGCCCGTCTTGGCGCTGGCCAGCACCGCTTCGGAGGCATCGATGCCGATGACGTCTTCCACTTCCTGGCGCGCGCCTTCGGGATCCGCCTGCGGCAGGTCCATCTTGTTCAGCACCGGCACCACTTCCACGCCCAGCTCGATGGCGGTGTAGCAGTTGGCGACCGTCTGTGCTTCCACGCCCTGCGACGCGTCCACCACCAGCAGCGCGCCTTCGCAGGCCGACAGCGAGCGGCTGACTTCGTACGAGAAGTCCACGTGCCCCGGGGTGTCGATCAGGTTCAGGTTGTAGACCTTGCCGTCATTCGCCTTGTATTGCAGGGAAGCGGTCTGGGCCTTGATGGTGATGCCGCGTTCGCGCTCGATTTCCATGGAATCGAGCACCTGCGCCGACATTTCGCGATCCGCCAATCCGCCGCAGCGCTGGATCAAGCGATCGGCCAAGGTCGATTTGCCATGATCGATGTGGGCAATGATGGAGAAGTTGCGAATATGCTGCATGCTTGAAATTATAAGGGACGGAACACTCGGCACCAGGCCGGAAGACGCCGCCGCCGGAGAACACACGGCTGACGAGAGGGGCGCTGACGGGGCAAAACCCGGGCAAAACGAGGGGGCGCCAAGCGCCCCCTCTTGCGGCAACCAGCCATTTTAGCCGGTCTTGGGCAATTTTTTCTGCCGGCTGCCCGCAGCCTGGCAAAAAGGCGCCCCACCGGGGCAAACCTGCCCTACTTCGATGCAGGCACCGCGACCCATTGGGTCTGGTCCCCACGGCGCACCAGCAGACCCACAGTGCGGCTCTTGTCGAGCTTGGCCACGAGTTCGCCGAATTGCTTGGCACCCGTCACGTCGGTGTCGTTCAAAGCCAACACGATGTCGCCTTCCTGCAGGCCGGCCTTGCCGGCCGCGCCCTCGGCGGCCTTCACCTGGACGCCGCCCTTGATGCGCAGCTTCTTCTGCACGTCGGCCGGCACATCCACCACGCCCAGGCCCAGCGCATTGGTCACCTCCGGCACGGGCGCCGCTTTCTTTTCGGCCGCAGCCGCCTTTTCGGTCGGGATCTCACCCACCTTGACCGCCAACGTCAGGCTCTTGCCCTTGCGCCACACTTGCATGTCGGCGCGCGTGCCAGGCTTGGTTTCACCCACGATGCGCGGCAGGTCGGACCAGCGCTTGATCGGTTCGTTGTTGAACTTCAAGATCACGTCGCCCGGCTGCACGCCCGCTTGTTCGGCGGGGCCATCGACTTCAACGCTGCTGACCAGCGCGCCTTCCGCCCTGGGCAGCCCGATGGCTTCGGCCACGTCCTTGCCCACTTCACCGATCTGCACGCCAACCCGGCCGCGAGTCACCTTGCCGGTGGTGCGCAATTGGTCCACGACGCGCATTGCTTCGTCGATGGGGATGGCCAGAGAAATACCCATGAAGCCGCCGCTGCGCGAAATGATCTGGGAGTTGATACCCACAACCTCGCCATCCAGGTTGATCAAGGGCCCGCCCGAATTACCCGGGTTGACGGCAACGTCCGTCTGGATGAAAGGCAGGTATTCACCGGTGTCACGACCGATCGCGCTGACAATGCCCGAGGTCACGGTGGAATCCAGGCCAAACGGCGAACCGATCGCCAGCACCCATTGGCCCTTCTTCAGCTTCTTGGGGTCGCCAATCACCAGCGGAACCATGTCCTTGGCTTCGATCTTGATCAGCGCCACGTCGGTACGTTCGTCGGTGCCGATGACCTTGGCTTTGAACTCACGTCCGTCGGTCAAGGTGACGTAGATATCCGTTGCGTCAACCACCACGTGGTTGTTGGTCAGGATGTAGCCGTCGTCAGACACAAAAAAGCCCGATCCCACGCCGCGCGGCACGGTACGTTCTTCAGGCTGGGGCCGCTGGCGCGGCGCAGGCACTTGCCCGCCGCCGCCAGGGGGTTGAATGTCGGGGCCGAAGAACCAGCGAAAGAGTTCGTAGGGGTCGCTACCGCCGCCGGGGCCAGGCCCACGGACCGGCACGGTGGCCGTCGTACGGATGTTGACCACTGCCGGGTCAGCTTTTTCGACAATCCCCGTGAAGTCGGGCAACGCCACCAAGGGCGTTTGCGCGACAGAAGCGGGCACATAGGCGGCAGACATGAAAACCCCTGCTGCCACGGCCACCAGAAAGCGCCGGAAAAAAGCGTTCGACACCGTCATTGCTTTCATAAGTTACTCCGAAGTTGCTGCTTGCTGCCTGTGGCCCGGGCCTGAATCACTTGGACCCAGCGGCCGGCACGTATTCTGTCGCTTGCGCAAGTTGTTCCAGCGTTGCCACGGGCACCTCGCCCACGGCCGTCAACCAGTAATCAGCAATGCGCGTGCCATACACCGTGATGGCCCCGCGCTGCGCGGCCCCGGGCGGCGGATGATGTCCGCGCTCGCTGTCATAGGGCTCGATGAAAACCGAGATGGCCGCCAAGCCGTCGGACAACACCATCTGGCTGACCGCCGCGCCGCGCCCCATCGACCGCGACACCTGCATGACCACCTTGAAGCCCTTGGGGGCAGGAATGCGCCAGCCCTGGGCCGTCAGGTCGACCGGCGTCATGGTCGATTCCAGCACCTTCCAGTCGCGCGTGCTCCAGCGCGAACTCAGTTGTTGCGGATCGACTTCCGAGCCCAGGCGCAGCGACGTGAACGACACTTGCTCAACCACGCCTCGGGCCGCATTCAGCGTTTGCGCCTTGAGCAACAGATTGGTTTCAACGTCGGCGCAAAGGCGATAGCCGTAGCGCAGCTTGTCCAGCGGTTCGATCGTGATCAGGCGGCATTCGCGGCCCGCCACCCGGTGCAGCTTGGCCTCGGTGCGGATTTTGTAGTGCTCGGCAAGATTGGCCGGATCACCCAGCAACAAGCCGGGAAAGCGGTCGCCGCGCCGGCGTTCGATCAGCACGGTCTTGCGCTCGGGAATCAGGCACTGTACGTCGTCGTTGTGACGCAGGTATTCACGCGGCTGGCCGTCCAGGATCTCGAGGCGCTCGCGCTCGCCGGTGCCGTCCAACATGTGCACCAAGCGCGAGGACTGGATCATTTCGCCCTGCTGATACATGAAGACGCCCGCATAGTCCTGCTTGCGCGCGGCTTGCTGGATGCGCGTCAGCAGTTGGACGACGTCATCCGTGGCCGGGGCCGCATCGGCGGCGCGCGCCGGCTCATGGGCAGACAGAAAAGCGGTCAGAAGCGTAGCGGCAAACCATCCGGCGCGATGTGCGTTCCAGGAGGCTGCGCGCGGCCAACGTGTCGGTAACGCCAGCGCCATCAACGTCCGGCTCCGGCGTCGAACGAGACTTGTCGGACCGCGCTGGGGCCGGCCATCTGGCGATGGGCCTCGAGGTAGTCGCGCAGGCCGGCGTCATCAGCGGCGGAGACCGCTGTGGGCGTGCCGCTGGCATCGGCCAGCACGCGCACTTCCGTGGCCGGCGTGCCGGTCAGGTAAGGCTGCGCCACCCAGGCGACCGTAGCCACCGCAGCCGCCACGGCCAGGCCGGACAGGCCGACCCGCAACGGCGAACGTCGCCGCGGCGCGGCCACGATAGGCAGTTCCGCGTCAAGCGCACGCGCCAGCCGCGACTGGAACGCGGCGCTGGGCGTCAATGCCAGATCAGCATTGCGTAGAGAATCACCGATCAAATGATAGGTGTCCCAGGTCTGACGTCCTTCCTTGGACAACAGACTGGAAAGAATATCGTCGGAATCTTCTCCGTCCATCCAGGCGGAAACCGATTCCTCCCAGGAGGCCTCGGCGATTTCAACGGACTTGGCTGCTGTTTGCATGACTGCCACTCCTTACCAGCGACGCTCGGCATCGGTGCCAAGCAATGGACGCAATTTGGTCGCGATGGCCTCACGCGCACGAAAAATGCGGGAGCGCACCGTACCAATGGGGCAATCCATGCTTTGGGCGATGTCTTCGTAACTCATACCTTCGATTTCACGCAGGACAATTGCGGTGCGCAACTCTTCGGGCAATTCCTCGATGGCCGCGTTCACCGTCTCGGCGATTTCGCGGCTGGCAACCATGGATTCCGGCGTGCTTATGTCGGTTAGGTTGTCGGTTTCGTTAAAAGTTTCACCGTCTTCCGTTTCTATCGCATTGGGCGCGCTGGGACGCCGGCCTTGCGAGGCCAGCCAATTGCGCGCCGTATTGATGGCGATACGATACAACCAGGTGTAAAAAGCGCTGTCGCCCCGGAATTGGGGCAAGGCCCGATAAGCCTTGATGAACGCTTCCTGGGCTACATCCTCGATTTCCGAGGGGTCGCGGATCATCCGGGCCAGCAGGCGCAGGATCTTGCGCTGGTACTTGAGCACCAGCAGATCAAAGGCCTTCTTGTCGCCCCGTTGAACGCGCGCGACCAACTCCGCGTCGACTTCGCGCTCGCTCATGACGTCTCCCGCCTACGTGCCGCCGGGCGAGCCTGCTGCGTTGTACCCGTCAGCAGGCAAAGGCGCCGCCAAGACTGGGGGTGCAACGTCCGCTGCCAGACGGTGAGGGTGATTGTGCTATTTGTAAAGACGGTACTCCCGGTGGGCAAGGGCTGCAAAATGAGCGTAAGCCAGCGAGGGCCGCGCTGGTGATCCAACAAGCGCGCGTCTTGCCAGCCTTGCGGCTGGCGAACCTGCCAGCGCCCCGCCCCGGCCGCCGTGCGCAAAGCCGATACTGGGGACGGTCCGCTCCGTGCCGAGTGTAACAGCCAGGCCGGCACCAGCAGCAGCGCAATCGCCACTACCGCGGCCTCTGCCGCCATGCCGTGCCAGGACAGCGCCATCAAGGCGCTGCCGGCCGCGACTACGACGGCCAGACCGTAGAGCGCATGGACGCCGGCCGGCCGCCCGATGGGCATATGCAGCGACCAGCGCCCTGCGTCGGAGCCTTCCAAATCAAACCCGGCGCACGGCCATCGAGCCGTTGGTGCCGCCGAAGCCGAACGAGTTGGACAGGCCGACTTCAATCTTCATCTGCCGCGCTTCGTTCGCGCAGTAGTCGAGATCGCATTCAGGATCTTGATTGAAGATGTTGATGGTAGGCGGCGAAACCTGGTTGTACACGGCCAAGGTCGTGAACACTGCCTCGATGCCGCCGGCCGCGCCGAGCAAGTGCCCGGTCATGGACTTGGTCGAATTGACCACCAGCTTCTTGGCGTGATCGCCGAACGCCAGCTTCAGCGCCTCGGTTTCGTTCTTGTCGCCCAGGGGGGTGGACGTGCCGTGCGCGTTGACATACTGGATGTCGTCCACGTTCAGGCCGCCATTGCGCAGCGCGTTGATGACGCCTCGGCGCGGGCCGTCCTTGTCCGGAGCCGTGATGTGGTGCGCGTCCGAGCTCATGCCGTAACCGGCCAGTTCGCCATAGATGCGCGCGCCGCGCTTCTTGGCGTGCTCGTACTCTTCCAGCACCAGGACGCCAGCGCCTTCGCCCAGGACGAAACCGTCGCGGTCACGATCCCAGGGGCGCGAAGCCGTCTGAGGATCATCGTTGCGGGTCGACAAGGCGCGCATGGCGGCAAAACCGCCGATGCCCAGCGGCGACACGGTCGATTCAGCACCGCCCGCCACCATGACGTCTGCGTCGCCGTATTCGATCAGGCGCGCGGCGTCGCCGATGCAATGCAGGCCAGTCGTGCAAGCCGAGACAACGGCGTAGCTGGGGCCCTTCATGCCATAGGCAATCGACAAATGACCGGAGATCAGGTTGATCAGCGAACCCGGCACGAAGAACGGCGAAATACGTCGCGGACCCTTGGCCATGTATTCGACCTGGGTTTCTTCGATGCGCGGCAAACCGCCGATGCCGGAGCCCACGATCACGCCAATGCGCTCGGCATTGGCTTCGGTGACTTCCAGGCCGCAGTCACGCCATGCCTGCATCCCGGCGGCCAGGCCGTAATGGATGAAGGTATCCATCTGGCGGGCTTCTTTGCTCGAGATATAGGTGCTGATGTCGAAGTCTTTGACTTCGCCAGCAATGTGCGTGGTGATGGCCGAGGGATCGAAACGGGTGATGCGGCTGATGCCAGAACGTCCGTTGACGATATTGTCCCAAGCGGTGGTCAGGTCGTTTCCAACGGGAGAAACGATACCCAGGCCGGTGATGACGACACGTCGCTTCACGGATGACTCCTCAAACAGACAAAAGAAAGGCGGTTTTCGGGATGCGCTGCACGTGTGGCCCACGCGAAAGCGGGTCGGGCTTTACAACGCCCTTCCCGCACGCGGACCACACGGCAAATTCCTGAAACCGCCCCGTTTCCCGGTTGGCCCCGAAAGTCGGGCAACCGGAAGGATATAAATCGAGCTTACTGCTTACCGTGCGAATTGATGTAGTCAATCGCTTGTTGCACGGTCGTGATCTTTTCGGCCTCTTCGTCGGGGATCTCGGTCTCGAATTCGTCTTCGAGCGCCATGACCAGTTCGACCATGTCGAGCGAATCGGCACCGAGGTCGTCAAGGAAGGAGGATTCGTTCTTGATCTCGGCTTCGTTGACGCCAAGTTGTTCAGCGACGATCTTCTTGACGCGCTGTTCGATGCTTTCCATGCAGATCTCCAATTGGGAAAAATCCCGCGAATTATAGCCAAGCGTAGAGGAAAGCAACGCCTGGCCGTGACAAAAATAACACCGCGCACTTGTTCTGTCGCCCGTTGAGGGCACAGGAATACCAGTATGCGGCGTTTCCGGTTGAACTGCGCGGCGCCCAGACCGGTTGCCCGGCAAGGCGCGGCGACCTGAGCCGCCTGGCGCGCAATTCGTGATTTATTGCATGTACATCCCGCCGTTTACGTGCAGGGTGGTGCCGGTAATGTAACCCGCTTGCGGCCCGGACAAAAAGGCCACCGCATGGGCGATGTCTTCAGGCGAGCCCAAACGGCCCAGCGGAATCTGTTGCAGCAGCGCCGTGGTCTGGCTTTCAGCCAGCGCGCGCGTCATGTCGGTGTCGATGAAGCCGGGCGCGACGCAGTTCACGGTGATGTTGCGGCTACCCAACTCACGGGCCAGCGCACGTGACATGCCCGACACGCCCGCCTTCGCGGCGGCGTAGTTGGCCTGGCCCGCGTTGCCGCTGGAGCCGACCACCGAGGTCACATTGATGATGCGGCCCCAACGGGCCTTCATCATGCTGCGCATCACCGCGCGCGACAGGCGAAACACGGACGTCAGGTTGGTATCCAGCACGGCGGACCAATCGTCGTCTTTCATGCGCATCGCGAGCGTATCGCGCGTGATGCCCGCATTATTGACCAGGATGTGGGGGCCGCCGCCGTCTTTGGCCAGCGCGTCGATCAGCGCGTCGCAGGCTTCAGCGTCCGTCACGTTCAGCACCACGCCACGGCCGCCAAACGGCGCCAGGGCTTCGGTGATGGCGGCCGCGCCGGATTCCGTGGTGGCGGTGCCGACCACGGTCGCGCCGCGCGCAGCCAGTTCCTGGGCAATGGCACGGCCGATGCCGCGCGTGGCGCCGGTCACCAGCGCGATCTTGCCTTGCAGTTCGATCGAGTTGTCCATGTCTTTAATTTCCGTTAACGACGGCCAACGCGGCTTCAAGCGAAGCGGGATCGGTAATGGCCAGGCCAGTAAGTTCGGGATCAATGCGCTTGGTCAAGCCGGCCAGCACTTTGCCGGGACCGCATTCGATAACGTGCGTGACGCCTTGCGCCTTCATGGCGCGCAGGGTTTCAACCCAGCGCACAGGATGCCATGCCTGACGCACCAGCGCATCCCGGATTGCACCGGGTTCCGTGGGCGAGGCCACGTCGACGTTGTTGATGACCTGGATTTGCGGCGCGGACACGGTCGCGTTCGCCAGCGCGCCAGCGAGCACGTCGGCGGCGGGCTTGAGCAGGCTGGAGTGGAACGGTGCGGACACGGGCAGCAACAGTGCGCGCTTGGCGCCCGCGGCCTTGGCCAGTTCGCAGGCGCGTTCGACAGCGGCCTTGTGGCCGGCGATCACAACCTGCGCAGGCGCATTGAAGTTGACGGCTTCGACGACTTCACCTTGGGCGGCGGCGGCACACGCGGCGCGCACGGCATCGTCGTCCAGGCCCAGGATGGCAGCCATGGCGCCCGTACCCACAGGCACGGCGGCCTGCATGGCGTCAGCGCGCACGCGCACCAGGCGCACAGCGTCTTCCAGCGTCAGCGAACCTGCCGCGGTCAACGCCGCGTATTCACCCAGGCTGTGGCCCGCGACGACGTCGGGCTTGCGGCCGCCAGCGGCCGTCCAGGCAGCATAGAACGCCACACCGGCCGTCAACATGGCGGGTTGCGTGTTCGTGGTCAGATTGAGCTGGTCCGCCGGACCTTGCGCGATTAGGGCGCCCAGGTCCTGGCCCAAGGCCTCGGAGGCGCGCGCCACGGTGTCCGTGACGGCAGCGACGCCCGACCAGGCATCCAGCATACCGACAGCCTGCGACCCTTGGCCGGGAAAGACAAAAGCAATTTTCATGATTAACCGGTTGAATTGATTCAGTGTCTGTTTGGAATGTCGGGCGCGCGTTCGGCGGCGGCGCATGTCGCGCCACCCGCCTGGGCGCGCGCTTACATGCGGGCCAGTACCGAGCCCCAGGTGAATCCGCCACCCACGCCTTGCATCAGAATGAGCTGGCCGGGCTTGACGCGGCCATCGCGGCGCGCGGCATCCAGCGCCAGCGGAACGCTGGCGGCCGACGTGTTGGCGTGACTATCAACAGTGATGACGACTTTCTCGACCGGCACGGCCAGTTTGCGCGCCAGGAAATTCAGGATACGCACATTGGCCTGGTGCGGAATCAGCCAGTCGACATCCGCGAGTTCAATTCCGGCTTCCGCACACGTGTCGCGCGCCGAACGGTCCAGCACCGTGACGGCCTGCTTGAAGACGGCCTGACCATCCATGCGCAGGAAGGGGTCGCCAGTAACGTCGCCATAGGCCACGTTGCCCGCGGCGCTCAGGATCTTCATCTGGCTGCCGTCGGCATGCAACTGCGCGGCCATGATGCCCGGCTCGTCGGAAGCCTTCAGCACGACAGCGCCCGCGCCGTCGCCGAACAGCACGCAAGTGCTGCGGTCGTTCCAGTCCAGGATGCGGGAAAACACTTCAGCGCCGATCACCAGCGCGCAACGGGCGCGGCCCGCGCGAATGAAGCTGTCGGCGGTGGTGAGCGCATAGACGAAGCCGCTGCACACGGCCTGCACGTCGAACGCGGCAGAACCCTTGGCGCCCAGATTGGCCTGCACCAGGCAGGCGGTGCTGGGGAATACGAAATCGGGGGTGGAGGTCGCGACGATGATCAGGTCCACGTCGGACGCTTCAACGCCCGCGTCGGCCAGCGCACGACGCGACGCCTCGGTGGCAAGCTGGCTGGTCGTGACGCCACGCTCGGCAAGGTGGCGCTGACGGATGCCCGTGCGCTCGACGATCCATTCATCGGACGTGGCGATATCGCGCGTCGCCAGTTCCGCAGCCAGTTCGTCATTCGAAACCACGCGTTCCGGCAAGAAACTGCCGGTGCCCGCGATTGCGGAATATTTCATTGCGGTATCCATCAAGCGGTGTCCCCAGCCACGTTCGCGGGAGGCGTTGCGGCGCCCTCTTCCGACTGAACGCGCTTGGTAATCTGAGCGACCGTCTGAGCGGTGCGCTCCAGCAGTTTACTCACTACGGCTTCACGGGCGCGCTGCAATGCAAAACCGTAGGCGTAGACATCCGCGGAACCGTGGCTCTTGATGACCACGCCGCGCAGGCCCAACAACGCCGCGCCGTTGTAGCGGCGATTATCGACGCGGTTGCGCAGGCGGTTCAGCACGGGCTTGGCGATAGCCCCGGCCAGCAACGTGAAAATATTGCGTTTGAACTCTTCGTGGATGATGCTGGACAGCATCTTCGCCAGCCCTTCAACGGACTTGAGCACGACGTTGCCGACAAAGCCGTCGCAAACGACGACGTCGACCGTGCCCTTGAAGATGTCGTTGCCTTCCACGTTGCCGTAGAAATTCAAGGGGCTGCC
Source organism: Achromobacter sp. JUb104 (assembly GCF_024806975.1). Taxonomy (NCBI): domain Bacteria; kingdom Pseudomonadati; phylum Pseudomonadota; class Betaproteobacteria; order Burkholderiales; family Alcaligenaceae; genus Achromobacter; species Achromobacter sp. JUb104. Next base: position 475,090 of record NZ_JANUEY010000003.1, read on the forward strand.
GCGCAGAAGCTCGGCGGCCTCCTTGACGACTTCGTTGCCCTTGATGACTTCTTCGCCGATGTTGAGCAAGCCCACGGTGGGGTTCTCACGATGGTCCACCGCCTGCGACAGCGCGGCGCCCATGATGGCGAATTGCAGAAGGTGCTCGGCTGTGCAGTCCACATTCGCGCCCAGGTCCAGCACCGTGGTGGCGCGGCCCGTCTGGTTCGGAATGGACGTGGCGATCGCGGGGCGGTCAATGCCGTCCAGCGTCTTGAGCACGTAGCGTGAAATGGCCATCCACGCGCCGGTATTGCCCGCGGAAACGCAGGCGTCGGCGCGCCCATCCTTGACGGACTGGGCGGCCAGGCGCATGGAGGAGTCTTTTTTGCGGCGCAGGGCGACCTCGACAGGGTCGTCCATGGTGACGACTTCAGAAGCCGCCACGATTTCCATACGATCGCGCGCAACGTCGCGGTGCTCGGAGAGCGCCGCTTCGATCGCGTCGGGAAGCCCGACCAGCAATAGCCGGGTATCCGGAAATTGCCGGGCGAACTCGATCGCAGCCGGAATCGTGACGGGCAGACCGAAGTCTCCGCCCATACAGTCTATGGCGATGCGTATCACGGGTGCCAGGTATCAGCGCTCAGCCGAATTGGTCCGAGTACGAGTTCGGCCCGGGGGCCTTATTCGTCGGCCTTGGTCTTCAGGACCTTGCGGCCACGGTAGAAGCCATTGGGGCTGATGTGGTGACGCAGGTGGGTTTCACCGGTGTTCGGCTCGATGGCGGTCGACGGAGCAACCAGAAAATCGTGCGAACGGTGCATACCGCGCTTGGAGGGGGACTTCTTGTTTTGTTGAACGGCCATGATGACTCCTAGAAACGGGGCGCATTGTACGCGATGCGGCCCGATGTTGATCTCAATCTTTGTGCTTCAGTTGTTCCAGCACCGCAAACGGCGACGGACGCTTGACAGCGGGTTCTTCAGGAACTTCGCTGACGTTGGCCTGCGCGCCCGGGCATACATCATGCTTGGGCACATACGGAACGCTCAGAATGAGCTCATCTTCGATCTGGGCCAGCAGATCAAAGTGATGCGAACCCACCACCTTTTCAGGTTGGTTGGACACAAAACCATTTCCTTCTTCGTCTTCGTCGTCGCTGCCGGCAGAACCGTCGGTGACATCACCGTTGGTAAAACCATCATCAAGATCGGATTCAGACTTAACCAGCTGCAAGAGGACTTCGCTATCGACCGGATAGACAAACGGTACATTGCACCGCTGGCACACCAGCACCGGATTCGCTTGCACATGAACATGCAGAAGCGGCCGGCCAAGCAACAGCCCCGACTTACCAATCTCGCCGCGCACGGACCATGTCACAAGCCCGGCATCGCCCAGCGGTTGTTCAGGTAACCCTTCAACCGCGCGCGTAAACCGCACAAGAGGTATGGTGCCTTGCGCTTCCCTGCCACTATGGGCAAATGCGAATGCATCGATGCGCTTGATGATCAATCCTTTGCATTCGCGGGACTTTGCTTTAGCTTTTTGCTTTAGCTTTTTGCCTTAGCCGTTTGCTTTGCCTTCCGTCTTACCTTCTACTTCCGGCTGCAAAAATCCCGCAAAACGTTAGATAATACTGCGACTTACGCTTACACGTCAAATACCGAATGCCTTCAAAGCCTAGCCTGATCCTCGCGTCCAGCTCGCGTTACCGCAAGGAATTGCTGTCACGCCTGCGCCTGCCCTTTACCGCTATTTCCCCCGATGTAGACGAAACGCCACACCCCGGGGAAACGCCTGAAGCGCTGGCCCTGCGGTTATCGGTTGCCAAGGCCATGGCCGTGGCGGCCAAGCACCCGGGCAGCATCGTGATCGGGTCGGATCAGGTGGCCACCATTGATGGCCAGCCTATCGGCAAACCGGGAGATTTTCCCGGCGCCCAAGCGCAATTACGCACGTTGTCAGGGCAAACCGTGGCATTTCACAGCGCTCTGGCGGTCACGGACGGCCAACGGGTGGAAAAAGCCGACATCGTTACGCTCTGCCGCTTCCGCCAGTTGTCGGACTCCGCCATCGACGCCTACCTGCGCGCCGAAGAACCTTACGATACCGCAGGCAGCGCCAAGGCGGAAAGCCTGGGCATCGCCCTGATGGAAAGCATCCAGAGCGATGACCCGACCGCCATTATCGGGCTGCCGTTGATCGCGCTGACGCGCATGCTGGCGCAGTTTGGGCTAGACCCGCTGGACGCCCCGGGCGCACCAGCATGAACGGCGCCCTGCACCTGATTCCCGTCGGCCTGGGCGACGCCCCGCCCGAGCGCTGGCTGCCGGCCGACGTGCGCGCATTGGCCGGTCGACTGGACACCTACATCGCCGAAAACGCCAAGACCGCGCGCGCTTTTCTCAAGCTGATCGGCACTACGCGCCCGCTGCAAGAAATCACCATACACACCCTGACCGACAAGATCGACGCCGGCCAGATCAATGCCTGGCTGGCTCCGGTGAAGCAAGGGGCCGAGATCGGCCTGGTTTCCGAGGCCGGTTGCCCGGCCGTCGCTGACCCGGGCGCCAAGGTCGTCGACGCCGCCCATCGCCTGGGAATACCGGTCCGGCCTTGGGTCGGCCCCTCGTCCATCTTGCTGGGCCTCATGGCCAGTGGGCTGGACGGGCAGCGCTTCGCCTTCCATGGCTACGCGCCGGTGGATGCCGCCGAGCGCGCCAAGCAACTGAAGGCCTGGGAGCAGCATTCCGCCAAGCACAATCAGACCCAGTTGCTGATCGAAACTCCCTATCGCAACGCCGCCATGTTCGCCACGCTGCTGGCCAGCCTGAAAGGCGACACCAAGCTGTGCGTGGCGCGCTCGGTCACCACCGCGGACGAATGGGTGGTCACGCATACCATCGCCGACTGGAAAAAACTGCCCGCACCCCAACTGGACAAGCTGCCCACGCTGTTCCTCTACTTGGCCCGCTGATCGATGCTACGCCTTATCACTACCCTGCTGGCCACGGCAGTGCTGGCCGGCTGCGCCACGCGCGGACCGGCCGGGCTGGATCTGGACACCTCAATCACAGCCGTCAGCCAGGCGAGCCGCGTGCGCAGCATCGTCCTGCACTACACCAGCGTCGACGACCCGACATCGATCAAGCTGCTGTCGCGCGGCAAGGTCAGCTCGCACTACCTGATTGCAGACTCTGGCCGCGCCTACCGCCTGGTGGATGAAAATCGTGCCGCATGGCATGCCGGCGCCAGTTCCTGGTACGGCAACATCGCCATGAACAGCACGTCGATCGGCATCGAAATCGTCAACCCGGGCTGGACCGAAGGGGCTGACGGCAAGCCCGCCTGGCATGCCTACAACGACCGCCAGGTGCGCGCGCTGACCATTCTGCTGCGCGATCTTATTCAACGCCACGGCATCGCCCGCGAAAACGTGGTGGGCCATAGCGACATCGCGCCGCAGCGCAAGGTGGATCCTGGGCCGCTGTTTCCCTGGAAGGCACTGGCCACTGCGGGCATCGGGCGCTGGTACGACGAGACCGGAGCAGCCGAGCACCTGGCACGCCTGCAAATGCAAGGCATGCCCGATGTGGCCTGGTTTCAGAAGCAATTGCAGCGCCTAGGGTATGCCTGCCCGCAGGACGGCGTGCTGGATCGGGCCACCATCAACACGCTGGCGGCGTTTCAGATGCACTACCGGCCTGCCCTGCACGACGGCCAGCCGGATGCGGAAACCGCCGCCATCATGCTGGCCATGCTGTAGCGGTAACAGGTAGCCGGAACCACCGATGGCGCTGGCTACGCTAGCCCTTGCGGCGCCACCACGCCACGATGCGCCAGCCCAGCAGCAAGGCCAGCACGGCCGCATACAAGACAGGCTCGGTGAAGTCGTTCTTGCCGGCCTTGTGCCACCAGAAGTGCAGCACCGCAAGCAGGCCGATGGCATAGATGGCTCGATGCAACTGCTGCCAGCGCTTGCCGAGCCGGCGCATGGCCCATTGGGTGGACGTGGCGGCCAGCGCCGTCATCAGCACGAAGGCGGCGAACCCCACCGTAATGAAAGGACGTTCGGCTATATCCTGCAACATGGCTTGGGGATCCAGGCCCCGGTCCCACCACACCCATGCCATGAAATGCATGGCGCCGTAGAAGAAGGCGAACAGGCCGCACATGCGCCGCACGCGCACCAGCGCGGGCTGCCCCGTCAAGCGGCGCAAGGGCGTGATCGCCAGGGTGACCAGCAGGCATACAAGGGTCCACGTGCCGGACGAGCGGGTCAGGAACTCAACCGGGTTCGCCGTCAAGCCATTGTCCAGACCCAGCCAGATCCAGCGCGCGAACGGCGCCAGGCCCAGCAGGAACAATAAGGGCTTGAAGCGGCCCACGGTCTTGGCGGAAAGCTGCGCCTTGCGCGGCGGCGCGCCCGCAGGCTGGGTAGAGGCCTCGGACATGTCGATGTCAGTAATTCGCTTTCAGGTCCATGCCCTGGTAGAGCGAGGCCACCTGCTCGCCGTAGCCGTTGAACATCAGGGTTTTGCGCTTGGGCGTGAAGAGCCCGTCTTCGCCAATGCGGCGCTCGGTGGCCTGGCTCCAGCGGGGATGGGGCACGTTGGGGTTCACGTTGGCGTAAAAGCCGTATTCCTGGGGCGCCGCCTTGACCCAGGACGATGTCGGCATTTTTTCCACCAAGCGGATCTTCACCAGGGACTTGGCCGACTTGAAGCCATACTTCCATGGCACGGCCAGCCGCAGGGGCGCGCCGTTCTGGTTGGGCAAGACCTTGCCGTACAGGCCGAATACCAGCATGGCCAGCGGATTCATGGCCTCATCGATGCGCAACGCTTCCACGTACGGCCAGTCCAGGACGCCGGCGCGCACGCCGGGCATGTTCTCGCGCTGCACCGCGGTCACGAACTCCACGTACTTGGCATTGCCCGCGGGTTCGACCTGCTTGAGCAGTTCCGACACCGAATACCCCACCCACGGGATCACCATGGACCAGCCCTCGACACAGCGCAGGCGATAGACGCGATCTTCCATCGGCGCCAGCTTGAGCAGTTCTTCAATGGTGAATGTGCGCGGCTTGCCGACTTCGCCCTCGACGCTGACGCTCCAGGGGCGGGTCTGCAACTTGCCTGCGCGGGCGGCGGGATCGCCCTTGTCGAGCCCGAATTCGTAGTAGTTGTTGTAGGACGTGATGTCGGCCAGCGAGGTTTGCTTGTCCATCACGCTCAGCGCGGCGTTGGACTTGCCAGGCAAGGCCCCGGCGTCCTGCGCGAAGGCGCTGCGGGAGGCCCAGCCGGACAGGCCCACGGCTGCTGCCGTCACCCCGGCACGCAGCATCAATTCGCGGCGCGAGCGCCAGACCGCCTCGTCGGTGATTTCGGACGGAAGAATATCGTCGGGCTTGCGTATCAACATCGTGGTCTCCGGTTCGGCGCAGGCCAGCCATGGCAGCACCCTGCGCAACGCATAGACGTTGCGCCGCCCCATGATATTCCGCGGCGGCACGCCAGCGGGTGGGCATGTTCAGATTGACTGGTCGCGACGCCAGACGTTCCCGGCCGGGGCTGGCCATGTATCTGGCCAAACGCGACCATTTACCAATCAGGCGCTTGCCGACACGCGGGGCAACAGCCAATCGCGCACGAGCGGCACGCTATCCAATACGGCCTGGGGCGCGCAACCCTCAAGTTCCTTCACGGTATGGGCGCCATACGTCACCCCCAAGCCATGCACGCCCGCGTTGACCGCCATCTGCAGGTCGTGCGAGGTGTCGCCCACCATCACCACGCGGTCAGGTTCCACGTCCAATTCCTGCATCAGCTCATGCAGCATGGCGGGATGCGGCTTGCTGAAGGTTTCATCGGCCGTGCGGGTGGCGTCAAACAAGGGCCCCAGACCGGTCGCGGCCAGCGCGCGGGTCAAGCCCACCCGGCTTTTGCCGGTAGCCACGGCCAAGCGCACGTTCTGGCCGGCCAGTTCGGTCAGCAACTCAGGGATGCCGTCAAACAGGCGCAGCTCGGGATCGCGCAGCAGATAGTGCGTGCGATAGCGTTCCAGGAAGCGCGGCATCATGGCCTGCGTCAGTTCCGGCACGGCGCGACGCAATGCGCTTTCCAGGGACAGACCAATCACCCAGCTTGCCTCGGACGTTGAGGGCACCGCCAGTTCCAGGTCGCGGCACGCGCCCTGAATGGCGGCCACGATGCTGTGCGTGGAGTCCATCAGGGTGCCATCCCAGTCAAAAACGACCAGCGAATACGACGACATAATCAGACCGACTCCAGTTGTTTCAGTAGTTTTTGGCAGGCAGGGGGCAGCTCGGCGGTAAGCGTCATGGGCTCGCCGGTTACCGGATGGGCCAAGGTCAGTTGGTGGGCGTGCAGGAACATCCTGCCAAAGCCCATGCGCGAGAATTCGGCGCGCACATCATCGTGGCCGTATTTATCGTCGCCCACGATGGGAAAGCCGCTGGCCGCCAAGTGCACCCGGATTTGATGGGTCCGACCCGTGCGCAGTTCCGCGTCGACCAGACTGTAACTGCCGTAACGCTGCTTGAGCGTGATGATGGTGTGCGCGGTCTGACCATCGGGGTCCACCTTGACGCGGCGCTCACCGGACTGGGTGGTCCATTTGGACAAGCCCAGCTTGATGTGCTGGCGGTCGTTCACCCAGTCGCCTTCAACCAGGGCCAGGTAATGCTTGTCGCCCTTGCCTTCGCGCAGCATGGCGTGCAGGGCCAGCAAGGCGCTGCGCTTCTTGGCCACCATGAGCAGCCCGGACGTTTCCCGGTCCAGGCGATGCACCAGTTCAAGAAACTTGGCGTCCGGCCGCGCCGCGCGCAGTTGCTCGATCACCCCGAACGACACGCCGCTGCCGCCGTGCACCGCGACCCCGGCCGGCTTGTCCACGACCAGCAGCGCATCGTCTTCGAACACGATCGGAAATTCCGCGCCGGGCACGGGGCGGGGCTTGCCCGGATCAGGCAAACGCAAGGGCGGAATGCGGACGATGTCGCCTTCAACGATGCGATAGTCGACCGAGATGCGTCCCTTGTTTACGCGCACTTCGCCGCCACGGATGGCTTTGTAGATATGCGTTTTTGGAACGCCCTTGCACAAGCGCATCAGGAAGTTGTCCAGACGCTGGCCGGCGTGTTCGCCATCGACCTCCACCATACGGACGGCGGGGGCGGCTTTAGAGGGGGATATGGGGGAGGAAGTTTCTTTGCGCATTGCGGAAAGCGACATATAATCGGGACAGCCTTAAGGGGCTGAACTAGCCGCCTGGCGTAGAGATGCAAACAAGTACGCAACTCCGTCGAGCGCGCGGGCCGCCATTGTACTGCCTGCTGATTCAACCCCTGGGTCTCTTGGTCGCCGGCGCAACCGCGCCCTGCCGGATAGTGGTGTGGCATTCACTTTGCCCGCTGTCCCAGCAGGTCCGTTGCATGCCGCAAGCGGCTCTGAAGCACTGCAAGAATCGTCGCATATTTAAAGCACCAGCTGCGTGTAGGCAACCAATCCGACCGCAACTGCCGTTCACAGCAATTTTTCCGTCAAACCACATTCAGTGAAGCTGACCCTCCTGCTGACAGAACCCCGTGCCCCACGGCACGACGTGCCCGCCTGACCCGCGGCGGATACGCCTGGGCGCCGCCCAGGTACGGTCCGCATTTCTTGCCCGCTTCAGCCGCAGCCCGAGTGACCCGAGGTCACGCGCCGATATCGGCGCGTCATGACAACGGAGAAACCCTCTCATGAAGCGCATGCTGTTCAATGCGACGCATCAGGAAGAATTACGCGTCGCTATCGTTGATGGGCAAAAACTCATCGACCTCGACATCGAGACCGCCGGCCGCGAACAACGCAAAGGCAACATCTACAAAGGTGTCATTACCCGGATCGAACCCGGCCTGGAAGCTTGCTTCGTCAACTACGGTGAAGACCGTCACGGCTTTCTGCCCTTCAAGGAAGTTGCTCGCAGCTTCTTCAAGGAAGGCGTCGATGTCCGTAGCGCCCGCATCCAGGATGCGCTGCGCGAAGGCCAGGAACTGATCGTTCAGGTCGAAAAGGAAGAACGCGGCAACAAGGGTGCAGCCCTGACCACGTTCATCTCGCTGGCTGGCCGCTATCTGGTCCTGATGCCCAACAACCCCCGTGGCGGCGGTGTTTCGCGCCGCGTCGAGGGTGAAGACCGCCAGGAACTGCGCGACACCATGGAGCAGCTTGATCTGCCCCAAGGTATGAGCATCATTGCTCGCACCGCCGGCATCGGCCGCAACGTCGAAGAGCTCCAGTGGGACTTGTCCTACCTGATGCAGCTGTGGACCGCCATCGACGGCGCTGCCCGCGACAACTCCGCGCCGATCCTCATCTATCTCGAATCCAGCCTGGTCATCCGGGCCATCCGCGATTATTTCTCGCCCGAAATCGGCGAGATCCTGATCGATACCGACGAGATCGCCGACCAGGCCACCGCCTTCATGAGCGTGGTGATGCCGGACAACGTCCAGCGCGTCAAACGCTATCGTGACGACATCCCGCTGTTCTCGCGTTTCCAGATCGAACACCAGATTGAAACGGCGTATTCGCGCACGGTGCAACTGCCCTCGGGCGGCGCCATCGTGATCGACCACACCGAAGCCCTGGTTTCCGTCGACGTGAACTCCGCCCGCTCCACGCGCGGCGCAGACATCGAGGAAACCGCGCTGCGCACCAACTCCGAAGCGGCCGACGAAGTGGCCCGCCAGTTGCGCTTGCGCGACTTGGGCGGCCTGATCGTCATCGACTTCATCGACATGGAAGACAGCAAGAACCAGCGCGCCGTTGAACAGCGCCTGCGTGACGCCCTCCATTTCGACCGTGCCCGCGTACAAATGGGCAAGATTTCGCGCTTTGGCCTGATGGAACTGTCGCGTCAGCGCCTGCGCCCGGCCCTGAACGAAGGCTCGCACATCACCTGCCCGCGTTGCAACGGCACCGGCGTGATCCGCGATGCCGAATCCAGCGCCCTGCACGTGTTGCGCCTGCTGCAAGAAGAGGCCATGAAGGAAAACACCGCGGCAGTTCATGCCCAGGTGCCGGTGGATGTCGCCACCTACCTTCTGAACGAAAAGCGCGCCGACATCACCAAGATGGAAGCCCGCCTGAAGGTCAACCTGATGCTGATCCCGAACAAGCATCTGGAAACGCCGCATCACCACATTGAGCGCCTGCGCCACGACGATCCGCGCCTGGAAGAGCTGAAGACCAGCTTCGAACTGGTTGAAGCGCCCGCCACGGATGCTCCCTGGCAGCCGCGCGAAAGCGAAATCAAGGCTCGCCCGGAAGCACTGGTCAAGGGCATTACGCCCTCGCAGCCCGCCCCGGTTTCGACGCCCGCCGCTCCCGTCGCCGCCCCTGCTGCTCCGGCCGCCGCCGGTGGCCTGGGTGGCTTGTTCAAGCGCCTGGTTGGATGGCTGACCGGTGGCTCCGAAGCCGCCAAACCGGCCCCCGCCACCACCACCGAAGACAGCGCCAAGCGCAACGCCTCCGGCCGTGGCAAGGGTCGCACTGGCCATGACGGCCAGGAACGCCGTGGCGAACGCCATGGTTCGGACCGCAACCGCAACAACCGCCGTGGCGAATCGCGCGGCGAAGGCGCCGAAGGCAGCGAAGGCGGCCGTCATCACGCTCGCGGCAACCGTCGCGGCGAAGGTGAGCGTGGCGACCGCGGCAACCGCAATGAGGCCCGTGGCGACCGTGACGGCCAGGTAGCGCAAGCCGCCCTGGCGTCGAACCGCCCCGATCAGGCTGACCAAGCCAATGGCGACGACGCCGGCGCCGGCCGCAACCGCCGCCGTGGCCGTGGCCGCAACCGCCGCGAAGAAGGCCAGTCCGACGCGCCGATGAGCGAACAGGAAAGCATGGTGGCCGCGCTGGCGCAGTCCGTAGCGACCGCCCTGCCCGACACCAAGCCCGCCGCCGACGCCTCGGCCGAAGTCGCTGACCCCGCCGAGCAAACCGCCGACGGCATGCCCATGGGTGAAGGCGCCGAAGGCGCTGCCGATCCGGAACGCAAGCGCCGCCGCCGCCGCAGCCGTCGTGGCCGCCGCAGTCAGGACGAAGCCGGCCTGGCCGGTAGCGACGAGCAACTGGATGATGGTTCGGATGATGAATCCGCCGACCAAGCCGACAACGCCGCGGTTCCCGCAGCGTCGGCAGCCCCGGTGGAATCCGCCCCGGTCGCTGGCGTGGAAACCGCCCCCGCTGCCCCGGCAGCACCGACGCAGGTCGTCGAAACCAAGGTGACGGAAGCCCAAGTCGTCGAGTCCAAACCGGTTGAAACCGTGAAGGTTGAAGCGCCGGCCCAGGCCCCGATTCAGGTCCCGACTCAAGCCCAGGTTGAAGCCCCCGCACAAACCCAGGCCGAAACCTCGGCTGCGGTAGTTACCAGCCCGGCTGAAACGCCCGCCGAAGCCGCCAAGGCCGAGCCGGTGCAAACCGCCGTCGAACCGGTGGCCCAGCCTGTGCAAGCAGCTCCTCAAGTGACCCAGCCGGTCGCCGTGGAACCTGCCGCGCCGGTCCAAGCGCCCGCTGAACAGCCTGTGCAAGCCGCCGCAGCAGTAGAACCCGTTGTGACGGCGGCAGCTCCGGTTGCCCCCGCAGCGTCCGATGCTCAAGCCATCGTGATGCCGGCAACGACTCCGTCGGCCAAGGCGCAAGCCCTGCACGAAGTGGTCAACGCCGCTGGTTTGAAGTGGGTGGAAACCGATCCGGACCGCCACGCCCAAACCCAGCTGCGCATCGCCGCGGCGCACACGCCGACCCGTCTGGGCCGTGAGCGCAAGCCGGTTGCTGCCGTGTCGAACGAACCCCTGGTTCAAGTCGAAACGCGCCACTAAGCCGTGCGCCACCACGCCTTGCGCCACTAAGCCACGAAGCGCTAGGCGCTAAGCGACAAGAGACCGCCCGTTAACACCGGGCGGTCTTTTTTTTTGCCGGTCGTAGCCGACCGAAGCCTGTCGGCAAACGCAGGACGAAAAAAAACCCTCGGCGACGAGGGTTTTTCACATTCTGCCCAGCGGGGAAGCAGAACTGTCAGAACTGATACGTGTAGGTCAACTGCACCACGTCCAGGCCGGGGTTGGGCCGCTTGATGCTGGCGTTGGAGAAGTGCGAGTAACGAAGGCCGATCCGGTTGTTCGGGGTCACCAAAAAGCCCAAGCCGACGTGGTCGCCAAACTGGAAGGCAGTGCTGATGTTCTCGTCGGCAAAGCGCGTGCTGGAGAACAAGGTGGCGCCGATACCGGCTTCAAGGTAGAAACGCTCGCCCGTCCACCAACGGAACATGGGGATCGCGTTCAGTTGCCAGACGTGGCCCGGCGAACGCGAGCCATCCGCCTGCCAGTACGACGCGCCGATCTCGGGCGTGAGATCCAGGCGCCCCCAATTGCCGCCAAAATGGTACGTCCAGACCGACGGGGTCTCGTAGTTCAACGTCAGGCGCTTGTAATGGTCACCGATGCCGTAATGCAGGCTCACGCCACCCTGGGTGCCTTCCGAGGATTGGGCGCTGGCCATCGTGGCCGCGCCAGCCAATGCCAAACCGACAAGGCGTGTGAGCAGTTTCTTTTTGGTCGACAGCATGAAGCTAACTCCGTGTATATCTGGGACTAACCGGCAACATAGCAAAATACGGGCCGGATGGCTTGCGCCTTGTCGCAATAAGGCAACACAATCGTGCTGGAAAACACTGTTCCGAAAAGCGCAGTCACAATCGAAACGAGATCCGGTAAGCAGCGTCACAAACCCCACACTCCCCTGAATGAAAATGCCGTCGCAAGCTACGCTGACGACGGCATTTTTTCTATTGCGCTTGGGGCTGGCAAGCTTGCCAACGGCCCGTGCGCGGTGGGTCAGGCTGTCACGACGTCCGCCGGCTGATTGGTCAGCAAGGCCAGCAAGCGCGCGATTTCCTCGCGCAGTTGGCGGCGATCAATCACCATATCGATCGCGCCCTTTTGCAGCAGGAACTCCGAACGCTGGAAGCCTTCGGGCAGTTTCTCGCGCACCGTCTGCTCGATCACGCGCGGGCCGGCAAAGCCGATCAGCGCCTTGGGCTCGGCAATCACGACATCGCCCATGAAGGCGAAGCTGGCCGATACGCCGCCCATGGTGGGGTCGGTCAGCACGCTGATGAACGGCAAGCCGGCCGCCGACAGGCGGGTCAGCATGGCATTCGTCTTGGCCATCTGCATCAGCGACAGCAGGCTCTCCTGCATGCGCGCGCCACCCGAAGCGGCCACGCAGATGAACGACGTTTTGTTGTCCAGGGCAGCCTGGGCGCCACGCGCGAAACGTTCGCCCACGACCGAACCCATCGACCCGCCCATGAACTCGAATTCGAAGCAGGCCAGGGTGGCCGGCACGCCGCGAATGGAACCGCTCATGACCACCAGCGCGTCGGACTCACCGGTTTGCTTGACGGCCTCTTGCAGGCGCTCGGGATACTTGCGGGTGTCCTTGAACTTCAGCGAATCCACGGACCGCGTGTTCTGGCCAATTTCAACCCGGCCTTCCATATCCAGCAGCGAATCGATGCGGGCGCGGGCGCCAATACGCATGTGGTGATCGCACTTGGGGCACACGTGCAGGTTGGCGGCCAGGTCTTCGCTGTACAGCACCGATTCGCACGACGGGCATTTCACCCACAGGCCTTCCGGGACGCGGCGGGCGCCGCTGTCGCTGTTTTTATTGATGCGAGGAGGCAGGAGTTTTTCGATCCAGCTCATTGATTTTTCATCCCGTTAGAGGTCGCGCACGGCCGCTCAGGCCGACGCGCCGTCTCGTTTTACTTGATCCAGCGCTTGCCGGATGGTGCGCAGCCAGCCGCTGGCGGCGGTGACTGCGGCGTTGGTTTGCTGGGCAGCCGGGGCGTCCGCCACCGCCTGCTCCATCGTTTCAATCAGTTTGCTGCCGATGACCACCGCGTCGGCCACGCGCGCCACGCGCTGGGCGCTTTCGGCGTCGCGGATGCCGAAGCCCACGCCCACCGGAATGCTGCCCATGTGGCGGCGAATGACCGCCACGCGCTCAGCGACGTCATCGGTATTCAAGGAGCCCGCGCCCGTGACGCCCTTGAGCGACACGTAATACACATAGCCGCGCGCCACTTGCGCCACGGCCTTGATGCGCGCCTCGGTCGAGGTGGGGGCCAAGAGAAAAATGGGGGCAATGCCGTGCGCGCCCAGCGTCGACGCGAATTCAATGACTTCTTCCGGCGGATAGTCCACGACCAGCACGCCATCCACGCCCGCGCGTTCGGCGTTTGCGGCGAATTCGGACTGGCCCATGCGTTCGATGGGATTGGCATAGCCCATCAACACCACCGGCGTTTGGGTATCGCGCTGACGGAATTCGGCCACCAATTCCAACACGCGGGCCAGGCCCACACCTTGGGCAATGGCGCGATCGGCCGCGCGTTGAATCACGGGGCCATCGGCCATGGGGTCAGAGAACGGCACCCCCAGTTCGAGGACGTCGGCACCGGCCTCGACCAGCGCGTGCATCAGGGCCACCGTGGCCGCGGGCGAAGGGTCGCCAGCCGCGATGTAGGGAATCAGCGCCGCGGCACGGCCGGATTCGGCGGTGCGAGCGAAGGCCGCAGCGATACGATCAATGCGAGTTGTCATGTTGTTAGAGCTCGATACCGGCACGTTCGGCGACGGTATGCATGTCTTTGTCGCCGCGGCCCGACAAATTGACCAGGATGACGGCGTCACGCGGCAGCGTGGTGGCCATCTTCACGGCTTGAGCGATGGCGTGCGACGACTCCAGCGCGGGCATGATGCCTTCGATGCGGCAGCAGTCGTGGAAGGCCTTCAGGGCTTCATCGTCGGTGATCCCCGCGTATTCCGCGCGGCCGGAATCCTTCAGCCAGGCGTGTTCGGGGCCGACGCCGGGATAGTCCAGGCCTGCCGAGACGGAATGGGTTTCTTGCACCTGGCCGTCGGCGTTCTGCATGACATAGGTGCGATTGCCGTGCAGCACGCCCACTTGGCCAGCCGCCAGCGATGCGGCGTGCTTGCCGCTTTCCATGCCCTCGCCCGCGGCTTCGACGCCGATCAGGCGCACGTTTTCGTAGGGAATATAGGGATGGAAGATGCCCATGGCGTTGGAACCGCCGCCCACCGCCGCCACGACATAGTCGGGCTGGCGGCCGATGACTTCGGGCATTTGCGTCAGGCATTCGTTGCCGATGACGGTTTGGAAGTCGCGCACCATGCGGGGATAGGGGTCAGGACCCGCTACCGTGCCGATGATGTAGAACGTGTTTTCGATGTTGGTGACCCAGTCGCGCATGGCTTCGTTCAGCGCGTCTTTCAGGGTGCGCGAACCGGACGTGACGGGTACGACCGTGGCGCCCAGCAGCTTCATGCGATAGACGTTGGACGCCTGGCGGCGGATGTCTTCGCTGCCCATGTAGACGACGCATTCCATGCCGTAGCGGGCCGCCACCGTGGCCGTGGCCACGCCGTGCTGACCGGCGCCGGTTTCGGCGATGACGCGGGGCTTGCCCATGCGCTTGGCCAGCAGCGCCTGGCCGATGCAGTTGTTGACCTTGTGCGCGCCGGTGTGGTTCAGGTCTTCGCGCTTGAACCAGATCTGTGCGCCGCCCAGCATTTCCGACCAGCGGCGGGCGTGGTAGACCGGGCTGGGCCGGCCAACAAAGTGCTTGAGTTCGTAGTTGAACTCTTCCAGGAAGGCGGGATCGACACGGTAATGGTCATAGGCAGCCCGCAGCTCGTCGAGCGCGTGCATCAGCGTTTCCGCCACGAAAACACCGCCATAGGGACCGAAGTGGCCCTTGGCATCCGGAAAGTCGTAAGGTTTCACCAAGCATCTCCCCCGGTATCACGGCAAGCCACTGCCGGCCGCAAATCCGGTTTGCAACCCGTCATTTTACCTGACCCGAGCCAAGCCGGGGCCGGAGAACCCGTCCCCGGCCTGGCTCGACAAACACTTAGAGCGACTGGCCCAGGCGGCGCAGGAAGGTCTCGCACGACGCCATTTGATCCATCGCCACAAATTCATCGGGCTTGTGGGCCTGCTCGATATGGCCGGGGCCGCAGACCACAGTGGGAATGCCGATGCCCTGGAACAAACCGGCTTCCGTGCCGTAAGCCACCTTGCGGGTGCTGCGGTCTTCGGTCAGCGCGCGCACCAACTGGGTAATGGCGGCTTCTTCCGAGGCTTCCAACGCCGGGGCCGCGGCGCCCGTTTCGATTTCGATGGTGGCGCCGTCGAATTCGGCCTTCATGCGCGGCAACAGCTCATCACGCACGTATTTTTCGACTTCTGCCTGGATCTGGTCGGGTTGCATGCCCGGCAGGTTACGGAATTCATAGGTGAATTCGCAGAGCTCGGGGATGGTATTGACCGCAATGCCGCCACGGATCTGGTTGGTGGTCATCGTGGAGAACGGCACGTCGTAGAACTGGTCGTACGGGCCATTGGCCTTGAAGCTGTCGGCCAAGTCGCGAATGCGGCAGATCAGGCGGGCGGCGTATTCAATGGC
The DNA here is from genome assembly GCF_024806975.1 of Achromobacter sp. JUb104. Classification (NCBI taxonomy): domain Bacteria; kingdom Pseudomonadati; phylum Pseudomonadota; class Betaproteobacteria; order Burkholderiales; family Alcaligenaceae; genus Achromobacter; species Achromobacter sp. JUb104. The sequence continues at coordinate 490,642 of NZ_JANUEY010000003.1, forward strand.
GTTGCAGCCGCGCGGGGTCAGCGACGAGTGCGCCGCCTTGCCATGCACCTTGCAGCGGAACAGGTTGATGCCCTTGTGCGCCACCACCACCTGCATGCCGGTGGGTTCACCCACCACGCAGCCGTCGGGGCGGATGCCGCGTTCCAGCAGGTCGGCCAGCATGTACGGCGCCCCGGCGCAGCCCACTTCTTCGTCGTACGAGAAGGCCAGGTGGATCGGCTTCTTGCGCGGCATGGCCAGGAATTCCGGCACCAGCGCCAGCGAACCGGCGATGAAGCCCTTCATGTCGCAGGCGCCGCGCCCATAGAGAAGCCCGTCTTTTTCAACGAGCTTGAACGGGTCCGTGCTCCAGTCCTGGCCATCCACCGGCACCACGTCGGTATGGCCCGACAGGACGATGCCGCCCTGTTGGCCGCCGTCTTGCCCCGGTAGCGTGGCAAACAGGTTGGCCTTGGTGCGCTCGGGGTTATGCGACAGCCATGCATCGACGCCCTGGCCCTTGAGCCAATCGCGAACGGTTTCGATCAGGGCAAGATTGGAATTGCGGCTGGTGGTATCGAAACCGACCAGCGTTTCCAGCCAGGTGCGCGCGTTCATGTCACTTCTCTTTTTGGGAAAAACAGAAGTGTAAAGCCCGGAAGCGCCCATGTCTCGGACGGCGCCTGACACCGTTCACGGGTTAAGCGCCTAGAATGTCGCCCGGATTGAAGTCAGCCCCCCAAGGAGAAACCGTGCAGCACAAAGCAGTCCCCACACGCAACATCGTGGCCGCAGTCATAGGCAACGCCCTCGAATGGTATGACTTCCTGGTGTTCGCGTTCATGACGCCGATCATCGCGAAGCTCTTTTTCCCCACCGACCCCAACCTGCCCGGCAGCGAGCTCAATGCCATCCTGATGACGACGGCCATCTTCGGCGTCGGCTTTTTCATGCGCCCGGTGGGCGGCATCATCCTGGGCCTGTACGGCGACAAGAAGGGCCGTAAAGCCGCCATGGTGATGGTGACGTCGCTGATGGCCGTGTCCATTGCGCTGATCACGGTGGCCCCCACCTACCACGCAGCCGGCATCCTGGCCCCCATCTTCATCTTGATCGCGCGCCTGTTGCAGGGCTTTTCGGCGGGCGGGGAATTCGGCACGTCCACGGCGCTGTTGATTGAAATGGCGCCCAACGGCAAGCGCGGCTTCTACGGGTCGTGGCAGATGGCCGGCCAGATGCTGGCCCTGCTGATCGGCGCGGCCTGCGGCACGCTGATCACCGAGTTCTTCACGCAGCAACAGATTGCCGACTGGGCCTGGCGCCTGCCGTTCGCCCTGGGCCTGGTGATTGTTCCCATCGCGATCTATATCCGCCGGAACATCGACGAAACCGAAGTCTTCAAGCAGATGCAGGAAGAAGACCGCCAGGCAGCCGCGCGCGGTGAAGTGAAGCGCCTGAGCCTCGTTCAGATGATCAAGACCCACACCCGCGAAACGATGATTGGCGTGGGCCTGGTCGTGACCGCCACGGTGTCCATCTACATCACGTTCACGTACCTGGTGACGTATTCCACGCAGATCTTGAAGCTGCCGATGAAGGAAACCTTCATGGTGCAGATGGCGGGCGCGGCGCTGATGGTGCTGATGACGCCGTTCATGGGCGCGTGGTCCGACCGTATCGGCCGCCGTCCATTGGTGATCAGTTCGCTGATCGGCTATCTGATCGTGCTGTACCCGCTGTACTACTGGCTGTCGGACGCGCCGTCGATCGGCCGCCTGCTGACGGTGCAGATCGTGGTCTGCTTCTTCGTGTCGGCCTTCTTCGGCGTGTTCAGCACGGTGATGGCGGAATTGTTCCCGGCGCGCGTGCGGTCCGTCGGCCTGTCCCTGGCCTATAACGTGGCCGTGATGATCTTCGGCGGCTTCGCGCAGTTCATCGTGACGTGGCTGATCAAGACCACCGGCTCGCCGATGGCGCCCGCCTACTACGTGATGTTCGGTGTGACGCTGGGCCTGATTGCGTCGTTCTTCATGCGCGATCGCGCGCACGACAATCTGGACCACTAAAACCAGAGCACCAAACCTTGCCCCCTGCGGCCGCCCGGCCCAGGGGGAAGGTTTAATCAGCAAGCCCTATCGGCGCGATGCCGAGGACACGCCCGCCACTTCGGCCAGGGCATCCAGCGCCCGGGTCAGCGATTCGCCCCCGCGCACTTCCACCGTGAACACCATATGGGCCAGCGACTGCTTGCTTTGCGTGTTCACGCCCACCACGTTCAGGCGCAAACGCGCAAACACTTCGGACAGGTCGCGCAACAGGCCGGGACGGTCGTGCGCGCGCACGCTGATGTCCACTGGATAGAAGGTGTCTGAGGTTTCCCCCCACGCCACGTCGATGACCCGTTCGGGCTCGCGCGCGGCCAGCGCCAGATAGCTGTGGCAGTCGCTACGGTGGATGGACACGCCACGGCCACGGGTGACAAAGCCGGCGATGGCATCGGGCGGCGCGGGGCGGCAGCAACGCGCCAACTGCGTCAGCAAAGACCCCACGCCCACCACCAGCACACCGCTCTTGCCGCTTTTCTCGGCGCTGCCGGCGCTGGCATGGCGCAGCGCCGCGGGTTGCGGTTCAGTGGCCGGCGCCGGCTGCTGAAACACGCTGTCGATCTGGCGCAGGCTGAATTCTTCCTTGGCCGCCGCCACGTATAAGTCATCGGCGCGCGCAAAGCCCAGGTTCTGCGCCAACTGCTCAAGGTTGATCGCGGTCTTGCCCAGGCGTTGCAGTTCTTTTTCCACCAGCGCCTGGCCTTGCGTGATGCGTTGCTGCAATTCAATGGCGTTGAACCACATCCGCACCTTGGCGCGCGCGCGCGGGCTGGCCAGGAACCCCAGTTGGGGATTCAGCCAATCACGCGACGGCCCGCCCGACTTGGCCGAGATGATTTCCACGGTCTGCCCCGTGGACAGATGCGTTTGCAGCGGCACCATCTGCCCATCGACACGGGCGCCCCGGCAGCGGTGCCCCAGGTCGGTATGCAGGTGGTAAGCGAAGTCCACCGGCGTGGCGCCGGCGGGAAGCTCGATCACGCGCGCCTGCGGCGTCAGCACATAGATGCGTTCATCCGTGTGCGGCGGCGGCTTGACCGCGTTGCGGTTCTTGCTGGACGGCGGCTTGCCGGAAGCAGTCTTGCCGGAGTCGGATTTGCCGGATTCGGATTTACCAGCGTCGAGTTTGCCGGCATCTTGCCCTGGCTCGCCGCCGCCTTCGACATCGCTGTTCCAGGCCAGCAACTGCCGCATCCACGCCAACTGGCGGTCGTATTCGCTGGACGCCGCAACCTGGCCGCCCTTGGCGCCCGCTTCCTTGTAGCGCCAATGCGCCGCCATGCCGTACTCGGCGAACTGGTGCATCTCGCGCGTGCGGATCTGCACTTCGAACGGGCGGCCGTCATCGTCCGTCACCACCGTATGCAGCGAACGGTAGCCGTTAGGCTTGGGCCGGGAAATGTAATCGTCGAACTCGTCGGACAGCGGCGTCCACATTTCGTGCACCAGCCCCAGCGCCGTGTAGCAGGCGCGCACATCGTCGACGATGATGCGCAGGGCGCGCAGGTCATACATCTGGGAAAAGTCCAGGCGCTTGACGCGCATTTTGTTCCAGATGCTGTAGATGTGCTTGGGCCGGCCGCTGACTTCGGCATCGATGCCGGCCTTGGTCAGCGCCGTTTGCAGGCGGTCGATGGCGCCGGCGATAAACGCCTCGCGCTCGACCCGCTTTTCTTCCAGCAAACGGGCGATCTGCTTGTAGCGGTCGGGCTCCAGGAAGCGGAAAGACAGGTCTTCCATTTCCCATTTGATTTGCCAGATACCCAGGCGGTTGGCCAGCGGCGCATACAGGTCCAGCGTTTCGCGGGCGAAGTCAGTCGAGCACGGCGCCTTGCTTTCCGCGTGCCAGCGCAAGGTGCGCAGGCGGGACGCCAACCGCATCAGCACGATGCGCAGGTCGGCCGCCATGGCAAGCAGCATCTTGCGCTGCATTTCCTTTTGCGAACCGGTTTCGGCTTCGGCGTCGCTGGCCTGCCGGGCGACCACGCCCAAGCGCAGCAAGGCGCGGGTGCCCTGCACCAGCCGCGCGACTTCAGCGCCGAACGCCGCCGCGATCGGATCGTTGCGCAAGGCCGGCGCGGGCGCCATCAGGTCAGTGGGCAAGGCCGCCAGCAACGCAGCGGCGCGTGTAGCGGCGTCGGTATGCAAGGCCGCCAAGATGCGGACGACGCCGGCGCCGTGGCTTGCCAAGGGCTCGCCGGTCAGGGCGTGCTGCCCTTCAAAACGCGGGATGGCCCAGGTAACGGCCTGGTCGATCAAGGCAACGCCGGCAGCGTCCAGACCCGCGCCAACCTCCTGCCGCCAGGAAGCGTCGAAAGGCGAAGGCGCGTCGATAACAGGCGGGACGGACATCACAGGCGGCGTGCGTGGGTAGGTTGATATCCCGACACTCTACACTAGCGTTTGGTTACGCTGAATCCCCCGCCAAATCCGGCATATAGAAGGAACCAAAGCTTATGTTGCGCTGGCTCAAGGGCCGGGGCGCCCGCCCGTCGGCAGTGGCCGAGATGCAAGCCCGCATCTCGCCGCAACTCTGGCGGCAGGTGCTGGATGCCCATCCTTTCCTGGCGGCGCTGAACGCCGACGAAACCGCGCAATTGCTGGCGCGGTCGGCCTGGCTGCTGGCCAGCAAAACCATCAACGGCGCGCAGGGCCTTGAGGTCTCGGACTTCATGCGTTTGTCGATCGCGGCCCAGGCCAGCCTGCCCATCCTGAACCTGTCTCCCGAGCTGTACGAAGGCTGGGACGAGATCATCGTGTACCCCGCCAGCTTTCGCATTCCGCGCACACGCCAGGACGACGACGGCGTGGTCCACGAATTCATCGAGGACGCGGCGGGTGAAGCCTGGGAAGGTGGCCCTCTGGTGCTGTCCTGGGAAGACACGCAGTTGTCCGAAGGCGGCTTCAACGTGATCATCCATGAATTCGCCCACAAGCTGGACCTGCGTTCGGGCATGGCGGACGGCATGCCGTCGCTGGCGGCCCACCCCGACCTGAAGCCGCAGGTGTGGCGCCGCGTATTGGACGACAGCCTGGACCGCTTCATTGCCGCCCTGGATGCCGTCGAAGCCGCCATCCCGCACGACGTGGACCCCGAAAGCGAAGACGCGGACGCCTGGTACGGCCAACTGCCGCTGGACCCGTATGCCGCCACGGACGAAGCGGAATTCTTCGCCGTCAGCTCCGAGCACTTTTTTGTGGACCCGGCCCCCATGCAACAAGCCTTGCCCGAATGGCACGCACTGCTGCGGGCGTACTACCGGCAAGACACCCTGGAACGCTACGCATGAAGCAACTGCTGATCGTCTGGCATTCGCGTACGGGCGCCGCGCGGCAGATGGCCGAAGCCGCCGCCCGGGGCGCGTCAGCGGCCGCGGCGCAACTGGAACAGGCCGACGAATTGCGCGTCGTGCTGCACCGCGCGGCCGACGTCGAGGCCGACGCCCTGCTGGCCAGCCAGGGCTATCTGTTCTGCGCACCAGAAAACCTGGCCAGCCTGAGCGGGGAGATGAAAGAGTTTTTCGACCGTAATTACTACGCCGTGCTGGATCGCATCCAGGGGCTGCCTTACGCCTGCGCCATCAGCGCCGGCAGCGACGGCACGGGCGCGGCGCGGCAGCTTGAGCGGATCTGCACCGGCTGGCGACTGAAGGCGGTAGCGCCCGCCTTGATCGTCAACCTGGGCGCGCAGACGGGCGAGCAGATCTGGGCCGAGAAGGTGGTGCCCCAGGCGGACCTGGATCGATGCGAGGAACTGGGCGGGCTGTTGGCGGCGACGGTGTTGATGGGGGGCTGACACCGGGAGGCTGACACGGCGAACTGACGACGCGCCAGACCAGGGTCACCGTTGATGAGCGCGCAAGAAAAAGCCCTTCGGCATGCCGAAGGGCTTTTCGCAAGCAAGCGAGGATCGCTTAGATCGCGGCCGTCACGATGATCTCGACCTTGAAGTCGGGATTGGCCAAACGGGCTTCGACGGTGGCGCGCGGGGGCGAATTGCCGTCAGCGACCCAGGCGTCCCAGGCCTTGTTCATGCCGTCAAATTCCTTGATGTTGGCCACGTAGATCTGGGCCATCAGGATCTTGGTCTTGTCGGTGCCGGCTTCGGCCAGCAGGCGGTCGATCGTGGCGAGCACTTGCTCGGTCTGGCCGGTGATGTCCAGCTTGGCATCGTCCGGCACTTGGCCTGCCAGATACGCGACACCGTTGTACACGGCCATGTCCGACAGGCGCTTGGCGACGTGGAAGCGCTTGATGCTGCTCATGAATATTCCCCTAGAGTCAAGTGGTGGGTTGGATCAAAACAAGGAAGCCAGCAATGTACCCCGAGCCGCCCTCAGGCGGGGGGTAGCTGGAACACCTGGCGCAAGTACGCCAGGTAGGCGGGATCGTCGCACATCGTCTTTTCCGGCGCGTCGGACACCTTGGCCACCGGCTGACCATTGCAGCGGACCATCTTCATGACGATCTGCAGCGGCTCGTGGCCCAGGTCGTTGGTCAGGTTGGTGCCGATGCCGAACGACACCTTGCAGCGTCCGGCGAACTGGCGCGCCAGCTCGATGGCGCGCGGGAACGTCAACGAATCCGAGAACACCAGCGTCTTGGCGCGCGGATCCACGCGGTTCTTGCGGTAGTGCTCAAGCAGGCGTTCGCCCCAGACGAAGGGGTCGCCGGAATCATGGCGCGCGCCGTCGAACAGCTTGCAGAAATACATGTCGAAGTCGCGCAGGAAGGCGTCCATGCCATACACGTCCGACAGGGCAATGCCCAGGTCGCCACGGTACTCCTTGGCCCAGACTTCCAACGCGAACACCTGCGAATCGCGCAGGCGCGGGCCCAGCGCCTGGCAGGCTTGCAGGTATTCGTGGCCCATCGTGCCCAACGGCAGCACTTCGTGCTGCTTGGCCAGCAGTACGTTGCTGGTGCCGGCGAAGTGCTCGCCCATCTGGGCCTTCATGGTAGACACCACTTCCTGGTGCCAGACCTTCGAGAAGCGGCGGCGCGTGCCGTATTCGGCCACGCGGAAATCGGCCAGCGCGGGGTCGTCCAGCACCAGGTGCATCTTGGACTGCAGGCGTTGGCGGCCTTCTTCCCAATCGGGGTTCTTGCGGGTGTTGCGGAAGTAGACCTCGTTGACGATGGCCAACACCGGGATCTCGAACAGAATCGTGTGCAGCCACGGGCCTTTCACTTCAATCGAGATCTCACCGGGCGCATCGCCTTCGCTGATGTGGATGCAGCGCTCGGGCAGGTGGAACAAGCCGAGGAAGTCGACGAAGTCGCTTTTGATGAAGCGCAAGCCGCCCAGGTAATCAAGTTCGTCCTGGGTGAAGCGCAACTGGCAAAGCTGGTGCACCTCTTCGCGGATTTCATCCAGATAGGGGCGCAGGTCGGCCCCAGCGGTGCGGCACTTGTAACGGTACTCGACCTGTGCAGCGGGAAACTGATGCAGTACCACCTGCATCATGCTGAATTTATACAGATCGGTGTCGAGCAGCGAGGTGATTATCATGGTTGCGCGTATCGTTTCGCGACACCATAGCATAGAGCGCGCGGGGTTCAGGGCCATGGGCCACGATGTCAATACGGGTATTACCGGCACATCGGCCGCGCATTGGGTAAAATCCGCCCAACAAGACACAAAAGCCGCCGATCCCGGAGTTCCTGAATGACCCACGTTGTCACCGAAAACTGTATTAAGTGCAAGTACACCGATTGCGTTGATGTGTGCCCGGTGGACTGTTTTCGTGAGGGTCCGAATTTCCTCGTGATCGACCCTGACGAGTGCATCGACTGCGCGGTCTGCATCCCGGAATGCCCGGCCAATGCCATCTACGCCGAAGAAGATGTGCCGCAGGACCAGATGAATTTCATCGCCCTGAACGCTGAGCTCTCGCCCGAGTTCGCCAGCATCAGCCGCGCCAAGAAGCCCCTGCCGGACGCCGACGAATGGAACGGCAAGCAGGACAAGCTGCAATACCTGGAAAAATAATCCACGAGCGCCGGCATCCATTTGGCGGCCGGCCTCGCGCGATGCCCCGATGACCGACGACTCCAAATACACGCGCCAGACCGTAACCCACGTACATACCTGGGTGCCCGACAAGCTGTTCTCTTTGCGCGTGACGCGCGACGACGGGTATACGTTCCTGCCGGGCCAGTTTGCCCGGGTCGGTTTGCCAAGTGCCGATGATCCCGACGGCCCGCCCACGCTCTGGCGCGCGTATTCGATGGTTTCCGCCCCGCACGAGTCCGGGCTGGAGTTCTATTCCATCGTCGTCCCCGACGGCCTGTTCAGCCCGCGCATGGCGCAGTTGCAACCTGGCGATGCGCTATACGTCGAGAAAGCCCCCTACGGTTTCCTGACCCTTGAGCGCTTCGCGCCGGGCGGCGACCTGTGGCTGCTGGCCTCCGGCACGGGGCTGTCGGCCTATCTTTCCATCCTGCGCGACCCCGCAACCTGGCGCGCCTATCGCCGCATCATCCTGGTGCATGGCGTGCGCACCAAGGCGGAATTGGCCTACCGCGAAGAAATCGAATCCTGGGGCAAGCAGCCGGACCTGGCACCGCTGTTCGCGGCTGATCCGCACAAGCTGGTGTACCTGCCCATCGCCACCCGCGAAGCGCTGCCGGGCATACCGCAAGAACGCCTGACTACCCTGATCGCCGATGGCCGGCTCGAGCAATTGGCCGGGCTGCCGCTGGATCCCGAGCAGGCGAAGGTCATGCTGTGCGGCAACCCCGATATGCTGGCAGACGCCCGCAAGCTGCTCGGCGAACGCGGTTTCAAGCCCGGCCGCCGGGGCATTCCCGGCAACTTGGCGGTGGAAAATTACTGGTGATCCCACACCGCCCGGCGTAGTGCATAAATCCTCCGTTTAGTCTCTATGCAGGGTCTGAAAACGCCCTAAACTGGTGCGTAATGGGATGACGGGTCTCTTTTTAGCAACATATTCCCGGTTGTTGTGGCAGTTTCTTTAGGCTGATTGGATATATCTTTAATCCGCGGCGCAATAATCGGGTCACACGCACGACCCAGAAGGACATTTCCCAAATGCTGTACCAATTGCACGAAATGCAGCGCGCCTTCCTGACTCCGTTCGCTGCATTCACGGATGCCGGTTCTCAGCTGTTCTCCAGCCCCTACAGCCCCCTCGCTTACACCCCGATTTCCCGCCAAATGGCCGCCGGGTATGAGTTGATGACCCGTATCGGCAAGGAATACCAGAAGCCCGCCTGGAATCTGCCCGCCACCGACATCAATGGCAAATCGGTCCGCGTGACCGAAGCCGTTGCGCTGGACAAACCCTTCTGCCGCCTGGTGCACTTCCACCGCGACGTGCGCGGCGCCAACAAGGATGACCCGAAGGTACTGCTGGTTGCGCCGCTTTCCGGCCACCACGCCACCTTGCTGCGCGACACCGTGCGCGCCCTGCTGCCCGCTCATGACGTCTACGTAACGGATTGGGTCGACGCCCGCATGGTGCCCCTGTCCGCCGGACCATTCCACCTGAACGACTACGTCCGCTACGTGCAGGATTTCATTCGTCACCTGGGTCCTGACGTTCACGTAATTTCGGTTTGCCAGCCCACCGTGCCGGTGCTGGCCGCCGTGTCGCTGATGGCGACCGCCAACGACCCCTGCCAGCCGCGCAGCATGGTGATGATGGGTGGCCCCATCGATCCGCGCCAGTCACCCACGCAGGTGAATCGCCTGGCCACGACCAAGCCGTATTCGTGGTTTGAAAGCCAGGTGATCCACCCCGTGCCGCCGCGCTATCCGGGCGCCGGCCGCAAGGTGTATCCGGGCTTTCTGCAGCACGCCGGGTTCATGGCCATGAACCCGGACCGCCACATGAAGTCGCATTACGAGTTCTACCTGGACCTGCTGCGTGGCGACGACAGCGACGCCGAAGCGCACCGCCGCTTCTACGACGAATACAACGCCGTGCTGGACATGCCGGCCGAGTTCTATCTGGACACGATCCGCATGGTGTTCCAGGACTTCGCGCTGCCCAGCGGCACGTGGGAAGTCGATGGCCAGACCGTGCGACCGGCGGATATCAAGCAGGTGGCTCTCTTCACCATTGAAGGCGAGCTGGACGATATTTCGGGCCAGGGCCAGACGCGCGCGGCCATCAAGCTGTGCAAGAACATTCCGGCCGAGCGCAAGTCGCACTACACCGCGCCGAACTGCGGCCATTACGGGATTTTCTCGGGCCGCCGCTGGCGCGAAATGATCTGTCCTAAAATTGCCGAATTCATCCGGCAGTCGGCGTAGGCTTAGCCAAGCTCGAAGCCTGTCCCTGATCCTGATCTTGGGCCTCAAGCGCGCGTAATTCATCAGAGGGGTGGGTGCTGTGGCGGAAGTCGCCACGGTGCCTGCGCGGTTTGATGGGTTGCGCGCGTTGGGCTATTTGTTGGGTGTGTTGGTGCTGGGGCTAGTGTTGCCTTGGTGCCGGCGCTGCTTGATGGGTTGCGCGCGTTGGGGGATTGGGTTCTTGCCTTGGTGGTGCCGCGCTCCACCCATCCTACGGGTGCCGCGCTTCACCTATCCCACGGGTGCCACGCTTCACCTATCCCACGGGTGCCACGCTTCACCTATCCCACCGGTGCCGCGCTTCACCTATACGGTGCCGCGTTGCAGCCATCGTACGTTTTTTTATTGCAGATTAATGAATTCTCGTTTGCTTGCGGACCGTGTTGACGCTTTGCTGCCTCAGACGCAATGTACCAAGTGCGGCTATGACGGTTGTCGGCCTTATGCCGAGGCCATCGCGGAAGGCTCGGCGCCCATCAACCGCTGCCCGCCCGGCGGGGATGAGGGCATTGCCGCGCTGTCCGCGCTGTTGCAAACCCCTGCCCTGCCGCTGGATCTTGAGCGCGGCGAACCGGGTCCGCTGCTGGTCGCCCGCATCGATGAATCGCATTGCATCGGCTGTACGCTGTGCATCCAGGCCTGTCCCGTCGATGCCATCGTGGGCGCCAACAAACACATGCACACCGTGCTTGCCGATTGGTGCACCGGCTGCGACCTGTGCGTGGCGCCCTGTCCCGTGGACTGTATTCAAATGGTGCCCGCCGGACGCGCGTGGACCGCGCAGGACGCCACCATCAGCCGCCAGCGCCATCGCAACCATCTGGCCCGCGTTGAACGCCTGGCGGCCGACAATGCGCGCTTGATGGCGCCAGAAGCGCCCGCCGCCCCCAGCGCGCCCATTTCCGACGACGCGCAAAGCGAAGACCGCAAGCGCTCCGCCATTGAATCCGCTCTGGCCCGCGCCCGGGCTCGCCGCAATCCCACGCAGTCATGAACGCAGCCAAACGCCGTGAAATTTTCGCCCGCCTGCAAGCGGCCAATCCGCACCCCACCACTGAACTGGAATACGACACGCCGTTCCAGTTGCTGATCGCGGTGCTGCTGTCGGCGCAAGCCACCGACAAATCGGTCAACATCGCCACGCGCAAGTTCTTCCCGCAATACGGCACGCCTGAAGCCTTGCTAACGCTAGGCGAAGAAGGCCTGTCCGATTTCATCAAGACCATCGGGCTGTACCGCACCAAGGCCAAGAACACGATCGCCACCTGTCGGATCTTGCTTGAGCATCATGGCGGCGAAGTCCCGCAAACCCGCGAGGCGCTGGAATCGCTGCCCGGCGTGGGCCGCAAGACAGCCAACGTCGTGCTCAACACCGCCTTCGGCCAACCCACAATGGCGGTGGACACGCACATTTTCCGCGTGTCGAACCGTACCGGTATTGCACCGGGAAAGAACGTGCTGGAAGTTGAAGACAAGCTCGTCAAGTTCGTACCCCGCGAATACATCCAGGACGCGCATCACTGGCTGATTTTGCACGGCCGCTACATCTGCGTGGCACGTACGCCCAAGTGCCCACAATGCGGGATTTCTGATTTGTGCGAATTCAAGCAGAAGACGGCGGCTTGATCTGGGGGTGGGTTGGGTTTTTGGTGAATCGTGGCGGATTCGTGATGGGTCCGTGGTGAATCGTGCTCGTATCGTGGCGGGCTCGTGATGGGTCCGTGGTGAATCGTAGGATGGGTGTAGCGCGCCACGACCTGCACCAAGAACAGTGACGCCGTTCGCGCGAAACCCATCACTTGGCCGTTGTGCCGTGGCTGAATTTTATTGATATTCCACCGCTGCTTGATGGGTTTCGCGCGCTATATATCAGGGTTCTTGCATAGGGCTCTGCGCGCTTCACCCATCCTACGTGCACGGCGCATTGATCGCGCTCACGGCGCTTTTGCTGCAACGCATTGCTTGTCAAAAAGGGTTTTCCCCGCCTTGCGGCGCACGTATTGTCGGCCTGCCGACAATTGCCCTTTCCGCACTGCAAAACCTATGTAAAACCCTCATGGAATTTTGATAAGGACGTCCGCATACTCGCCGGCAACTCATCGGAAAACTACTAGAGATTATTAGGATTTCCGCCCTTCGGGGGCTTGTCGCAATGACGGCAGGCAGAGACCATATAAATACAACGCTGGTGCAGCGGACATGGATGACACAATCCTGGAGACAAAAGGCCTCACCAAGGAATTCCGCGGATTCGTCGCGGTCAATGGGGTCGATTTGCGTATCAAGCGGGGCGAGATTCATGCCTTGATCGGGCCGAACGGCGCGGGCAAGACGACATGCTTCAACCTGCTTACCAAGTTTTTATCGCCTACGTCGGGAACCATCAAGTTCAACGGCGTCGACATTACCGGCGAACGTCCCGCGCAGATCGCGCGGCGCGGCATTATCCGTTCGTTTCAGATCTCGGCGGTGTTCCCTCACCTGACCGTGCTTGAGAACGTGCGCATCGGCCTGCAGCGCAAGACGGGGCTGTCGTTCCATTTCTGGCAAAGCGACAAGCGCCTGGCCAGCTTGAACGAGCCGGCCCGAGCGCTGCTTGAGCAGGTGGACCTGGGCGCCTTCGCGGACGAGACCACGGTGAACCTGCCTTACGGCCGCAAGCGCGCGCTGGAAATCGCCACGACGCTGGCGATGGAACCGGAACTGATGCTGCTTGACGAGCCCACGCAGGGCATGGGGCACGAAGACGTGCACCGCGTCACGCAACTGATCAAGCGCGTCAGCGCCGGGCGCACGATCCTGATGGTGGAGCACAACATGAGCGTTGTGTCCTCCATCGCCAACACCATCACCGTGCTGGCGCGCGGCTCGGTGCTGGCCGAAGGTTCGTACGCAGAAGTCTCGCGCCATCCCGCCGTGATGCAGGCCTACATGGGCACCACCGACGGCGAACTTCAAGGAGCGCACGCATGAGCACCCCGGCACTCGAAATTTCGGGCTTGCAAGCCTGGTACGGGGAATCCCATATCCTGCACGGCGTGGATATGCGCGTGGGGCAAGGCGAAGTCGTCACGCTGCTGGGGCGCAATGGCGCCGGCCGCACCACGACGCTGCGAGCCATCCTGGGGCTGACCGGGTCCCGCAAGGGTTCGGTGCGCATCCATGGCACCGAAGCCATCGACCTGCCGACCTACAAGATTGCACACCTGGGCGTGGGTTATTGCCCCGAAGAACGCGGCATCTTCGCCAGCCTGTCTTGCGAAGAAAACCTGCTGCTGCCGCCTGTGGTCGGTTCGCTGGGCGGCGGCATGTCGCTGGCCGAAATATATGACATGTTCCCCAACCTGCAAGAGCGCCGGAATTCTCCGGGCACGCGCTTGTCAGGCGGCGAACAACAAATGCTGGCGGTGGCGCGCATCTTGCGCACCGGCGCCAACCTGCTGCTGCTGGACGAAATCTCGGAAGGCCTCGCGCCCGTCATCGTGCAGGCGCTGGCCCGCATGATCACGACCCTCAAGCAGCGTGGCTACACCATCGTCATGGTTGAGCAGAATTTCCGCTTCGCGGCGCCGCTGGCCGATCGCTTCTATGTCATGGAGCACGGGCAGATCGTCGAACATTTCGAAGCCGCCGAACTTTCAGAAAAACAGGACACGCTCAACGAATTGCTGGGCGTCTAAAACAACCTGTCATCCGCCGGAACCCCGGCAACACTACACCGTAGGGAAGAGGAGTCATCCCATGAAGCTGCACACCATCACTGCTGCACTGGCCATGGCGGGCCTGGGATTTGCAGGGGCAACCGCCCACGCGCAAGGTATCTCCGACGATGTCATCCGCATCGGCTTCATCACCGACATGTCTGGTGTCTATTCCGACATCGACGGCAAGGCCGGTCTGGACGCGATCCGCATGGCGATCGACGAGATGGGCGGGTCCATCAACGGCAAGAAGATCGAAGTCGTCTCCGCCGACCACCAGAACAAGGCGGACATCGCGTCCTCGCGCGCTCGCGAATGGTTCGACCAGCAGAAGGTCGATGTCATCATCGCCGGCACGAACTCGGCCACCAGCCTGGCCATGGCGGCCGTGGCCGCCGAGAAGAAAAAGCCGTTCATCGCCATCGGCGCCGGCGCTTCCGACCTGACCAACGCCCAATGTTCGCCCTACACCGTGCACTATGCCTACGACACCGTGGCGCTGGCGCGGGGCACGGGTTCCGCCGTGGTGAAAGACGGCGGCAAGAGCTGGTTCTTCCTGACCGCCGACTACGCCTTCGGCCACGCGCTTGAGCGCGACACCATGAAGGTCGTCAAAGACGCCGGCGGCGACATCAAGGGCCAAGTGCGCGCGCCGCTGGGCACTGCCGACTTCTCCTCGTTCCTGCTGCAGGCCCAGGCCTCCAAGGCACAGATCCTTGGCTTGGCCAACGCGGGCGGCGACTTCAGCAATTCCGTCAAGGCCGCGAACGAATTCGGCGTCACGCAGACCATGAAAATGGCCGGCTTGCTCGTGTTCATCAACGACATCCACGCGCTGGGCCTGAAGACCACCCAGAACATGTACCTGACCACGGGCTGGTACTGGGACCTGAACGACGCTTCGCGCGCCTGGAGCAAGAAGTTTGAAAGCAAGGTCGGCCGCAAGCCGTCGATGCTGCAGGCCGGTGACTACTCCGCGGCCATGTTCTACCTGAACGGCGTCAAGGCCTCGGGCTCGGACGACGGCGACACCATCATGAAATGGATGAAGTCGAACAAGGTCAACGACTTCTTCGCACAAGGCGGCTATGTGCGCGAAGACGGCCGCATGATCCACGACATGTACCTGATGCAGGTCAAGACGCCGGCTGAATCCAAGGCGCCGTGGGACTACTACAAGGTCGTGGCGACGCTGCCCGGCGACGAGGTCTATACCAAGTTGTCCGAATCCACTTGCAAGCTGGTCAAGAAGTAATTTTCGGCTCATGTGACCCCAAGGTGCGGCTTGGCCCTGGCCGTGGCCGCACCTTGAATTTGCTCGCTTCCATCCGTACGCGCAGGATTTTCAAAAGATGACTGACCTTTTTGGCATCCCTATACAGGCCTTGCTTGGCCAGCTATTACTGGGCCTGGTCAACGGTTCCTTCTATGCCATGCTGTCGCTCGGGCTTGCCGTGATCTTCGGGCTGCTGAACGTCATCAACTTCGCGCACGGCGCGCTCTACATGCTGGGTGCGTTCGTCGCCTGGATGGGGCTGTCGTACCTGGGGTTGAACTACTGGGTGATGCTGGTTCTGGCCCCGCTGGTCGTCGGGCTGTTCGGCATACTCATTGAAAAACTATTGCTCAAGCACCTGTACAAGCTGGACCATCTTTACGGGCTGCTGATGACCTTCGGGCTGACCTTGCTGATCGAGGGGCTGTTCCGCAGCTTCTACGGCGTGTCGGGCCAACCCTACCCCACGCCCGACGCGCTGCGCGGCGCGACCAACCTGGGCTTCATGATCCTGCCGAACTACCGTGGCTGGGTCGTGGTGGCGTCGGTGGTGGTCTGCATGGCGACCTGGTACGTGATCGAACGCACCCGCCTGGGCGCCCTGTTGCGCGCCGGTACTGAAAACCCACGCCTGGTCGAGGCCTTCGGCGTGAACGTGCCCCGCATGATCACGCTGACCTATGGCTTCGGCGTGGCGCTGGCGGGCTTTGCCGGCGTGCTGGCGGCGCCTGTTCTACAGATTTCCCCGCTGATGGGGTCCAACCTCATCATCGTCGTGTTCGCCGTGGTCGTGATTGGCGGCATGGGGTCCATCATGGGCGCCATCGTCACCGGTCTGGGCCTGGGCGTGATTGAAGGACTGACGAAGGTGTTCTGGCCCGAAGCCTCCAGCACCGTCGTGTTCATCATCATGGCCATCGTTCTGTTGATCCGCCCGGCCGGGCTGTTCGGAAAAGAAAAATGAATCGTCAATTCCTGGGCTATGCGGTACTGGCCGTCGTGGTGGCCGCTCTTCCCTTTCTGGGGGTGTACCCGATCTTCGTCATGAAGATCATGTGCTACGCGCTGTTCGCGTGCGCATTCAACTTGCTGCTGGGGTTTACCGGCCTGCTGTCGTTCGGGCATGCGGCCTTCCTGGGCAGCGCGGCCTACGCGGCCGGGCATGCGATGAAGGTCTGGGGCTTTCCCACCGAAATCGGCCTGCTGTTCGGCGTGGGCGTGGCGGCGCTGCTGGGGCTGGCGATGGGCGCGATCGCCATCCGGCGCAGCGGCATCTACTTCGCCATGATCACGCTGGCGCTGGCGCAAATGGTGTTCTTCTTCTTCCTGCAGGCCAAGTTCACGGGCGGCGAAGACGGTCTGCAAAGCGTGCCCCGCGGCACCCTGTTCGGGCTGATCGACCTGTCCAAGGACATCAACCTGTACTACCTGGTGATGGCCATCTTCGTCATCAGCTATTTCATCATCTGGCGCACGGTGCATTCGCCTTTTGGACAAGTGCTGCAAGCGCTGCGCGAGAACGAGCCGCGTGCCGTGTCGCTGGGCTATGACGTCGATCGCTTCAAGCTGCTGGCCTTCGTGCTGTCGGCCGCGCTGGCCGGGCTGGCGGGCGCCACCAAGACGCTGGTGTTCGTGTCGGCCACCCTGTCGGACGCCACCTGGCAGATGTCCGGGCTGGTCATCCTGATGACGCTGATCGGCGGGCTGGGCACCTTGACGGGCCCCATCCTGGGCGCCTTCATCGTGGTGCTGCTGGAAAACAAGGTGGGCGACTTCGGCCAGATGATGGCCAGCCTGACCGGCGTGGAATGGTTCCTGCGGCTGGGTGAATCCGTCACCATCGTGATCGGCCTGATCTTCGTGATCTGCGTGCTGGCGTTCCGGCGCGGCATCGTGGGCGAAGTTGGCGCGTTCATCGACAGGCGCCGCGCCGCCCGCGCCTGAGGCGCGACGCGCTATCCCGACGGGGCCGCATCACGCGGCCCCGTTTGCATTGGACGCCGGCTTCCGCCCGTACAATAAAACGCACCCAACTCCACAGGTGCCTGACCATGCGCAACCCGCATCCGCTCGCCCCCGTTCTTGGCGCATTCGCGCTGGCCTTGGCGTTCATCGCCCCCAACGCAGCCGCCGCCCCATCCCCCGCCCCCACTTGCGAAGTCGACCGCCCAGTCCGCTTCAGCGGCCTGAACTGGGAGTCCAACCTGGTGCTGGCCGGCATTGAGCGCTATGTGCTGGAACACGGCTACGGCTGCAAGACCAGCGTTGAAATCGGCGAAACGCTGCCGATGCTGGCGGCGTTGCAACGCGGCGACGTGGACGTGACGCCGGAAGTCTGGCCGGGCCAGATCGAGGGCGCCTGGAAGAAGGCGCTGGCCAGCGGCAAAGTGCTGGGCGTGGGCCATGTGTACGACGCAGGCGAAGGCTGGTATATCCCGCGCTACACGGCCGAGCGCCATCCCGACTTGAAGTCGGCATCCGACCTGACTCGCTTCAAAGAGGTGTTCATCGACCCCGAAGACCCGGGGCGTGGCCGCATTTACGGCTGCCCTGCCGGCTGGGCCTGCGGCACGCTGAACGACAACCTGCTGCGCGCGCTGAAGCTCGACAAGGACTATTCGCTATTCGCACCGGGCTCCGGCGCCGCGCAGAAGGCCGCCATCGTGTCAGCCTACAAGCGCAAGCGCGACATCGTCTTCTACTACTGGACGCCCACCTCGCTGGTCGGCGCGCTGGACCTGGTGAAGCTGGAACTGCCCGCCTTCGACCAGGCTGCCTACACCTGCATGACCGACCCCAAGTGCGCCAACCCCGTCGCCACGGAATTCAAGCCCAACCCCGTGGTCACCGGTGTCAATGCGGCGTTTGCCAAGCAAGCGCCGAAGATCACCGAATTCCTGACCAAGCTGACGGTGCCCGATGACGCCATCGACGCCACGCTGGGCTGGCTGGAAAACGAGGGCAAGGAACCCGAGGACGCCGCGCGCTATTTCCTGAAGCAGTACGGCCCTGTCTGGCGGCAATGGATGCCCGCGGACGTCGCGGACCGCGTGCAGGCGGCACTGCAAAAGGAGTAGATTTTCCAGAGGCGGCCGGCCGCCAGCACCGGCCGCCTCCTGTATCCTGACGTTTCGGCGCCAAGGCGGCGCCCCCCGATTCAAGCGAAGGAAGATTCCAACATGGACGCCCTGTTTTGGCACGACGGTCACTGGACCACTGAAAACCCCAAATTGCTCGGCCCGGCCGACCACGCCTTCTGGATGGCCAGCATGGTTTTTGACGGTGCGCGAGCCTTCCGTGGCCTTACGCCCGACCTGGACCTGCACTGCCAGCGTGTCGTGCGTTCGGCCGAAAAAATGCTGATGAAGCCGCAGATCGGCTGGGAAGACATCCAGAAGCTGTGCCTGGAAGCCGTAGCCAAATTCCCGGCCGGCACCGAGCTCTACATCAAGCCGATGTTCTATTGCGCCGACGGCTTCCTGCTGCCGGATGCCGACAAGACGCAATTCGTGCTGCACGTGTTCAAGGTGCCGATGCCGGGCGAGCTTGGCTTTTCGGCCTGCTTTTCCAGCTATGCCCGTTCGTGGCCGAACATGGCGCCTACCGACGCCAAGGCCTCGTGCCTGTATCCCAACGGCCAACGCGCCATCCGCGAAGCCGCCGAGAAGGGTTTCGACAACGCCATCATGCTGGACGGCGCGGGCAATATTGCCGAGTTCGCCACCAGCAACCTGTGGATCGCCAAGGACGGCGTGGTTTCCACGCCCGTGGACAACGGCACGTTCCTGAACGGCATCACGCGCCGCCGCGTGCTGGCCCTGCTGCAAGCCGATGGCGTCGAGGTTCAGGAACGCAGCCTGACCCGCGCCGACATCGAAGCCGCGGACGAAGTGTTCTCGTCCGGCAACTACGGCAAGGTGGTCCACGTGAACCGCGTGGAAGACCGCGCGCTGGAGTACGGCCCCATCGCACGCCGCGCGCACAAGCTGTATATGGACTACGCGGAAAGCACCGGCCGCAAGCAAGCATAGGCCTCGCCCGCAACACTCGCGGGGTGAAAAAATGCCGCGATCCGAATCCGGGTCGCGGCATTTTTGTTGGCCATCGAACTAGCCAGAAAGTTGGCTCAGGGTTTGGTTCAGTCCTTGTCGGCGCCCTTGCCCAAGCCCAGATAGCTTTCGATCACCTTCGGGTCGCCGGCCAGTTCGCGCGCCGGGCCATGCAGGATGACTTCACCGGTTTCCAGCACATAGCCGTAGTCCGCCACTTGCAGCGCAGCGCGGGCGTTTTGCTCGACCAGCAAGATGGCCACGCCGGTTTCGCGCAGGCGCGCAATGATGTGGAAGATCTCGCGCACGATGCGCGGCGCCAGGCCAAGACTGGGTTCGTCCAGCATCAGCAAGGTGGGCTTGGCCATCAGCGCGCGGCCCACGGCCAGCATCTGGCGTTCGCCACCCGACAAGGTGCCGGCCTGTTGCCCACGACGCTCGCGCAGGCGCGGAAACAGATCGAACACTTCATTGAGCGTGTCGCGCCAGCCGGCCTCGCGGGCGCGGTAGCGGCGAAATCCGCCCAGCAGCAGGTTGTCTTCGACGGACATGGTGCCGAACAATTCGCGGCGCTCGGGCACCAGCGACATGCCGGCCGCCACGCGGCGCTCGACCTGCCAGCCGGACACGTCGGTGCCCGCGTATTGCACGCTGCCGGCTGCATGGCCGGTTTGCGGCAAGGAACCCATCATTGCGTTCAGCATGGTGGATTTGCCGGCGCCGTTGGCGCCGATCACGGTAACGATGCTGCCGGCCGGCACGGTCAACGACGCGCCGACCAGCGCGCCAACCTTGCCGTAACGCGCCGACAGGTTGCTGACTTCCAGCACGGGCGATTGCGTTGCGCTCATTGCACACCTCCTGCGGACACGGGCTTGGCCTGATCCGCTTCGGGCAGGTCGTCGTCGATGCCGCCCAAATAGGCTTCCAGCACCGCCGGGTTCTTTTGCACGTCGGCGGGCACGCCTTCGGCCAGCTTGGTGCCGAAGTCCATCACCACCAGGTGGTTGGTCAGGCGCATGACAAAATCCATATCGTGTTCGACCAGCAAGATGCTCATGCCTTCCGCGCGCAGTTGCTCCAGCACGCGAGCCAGGTCTTGCTTTTCTTTGTAGCGCAGGCCGGCGGCCGGCTCGTCCAGCAACAGCAGCACCGGATCAGACGCCAGGGCGCGCGCGATTTCCAGGATGCGTTGCTGGCCCAGCGCCAGGTTGCCCGCCTGTTCGTACAGGTATTCGCCCAGGCCCACGCGCTTGATCTGCTCGGCGGCCTCATGCAGCAGTTGCGCTTCACGGGCGCGATCCGAATGCAAGGCACCCGCCAGCACGCCCACGTCGGAACGCAAGTGCGCGCCCAACGCCACGTTTTCCAGCACGGTCATGCCCGGCAGCAACTGCACGTGTTGGAACGTACGGCCAACACCCAGCTTGGCGATCTCACGCGCCGAGCGGTTGTCGATGCGCTGCCCCATGAACGTGACCTTGCCACGCGTCACCGGCAACACGCCGCTGATCAGGTTGAACGTCGTGCTCTTGCCGGCTCCATTGGGGCCGATCAGGCCCATGATTTCGCCCGAGCTGACTTTGAACGTGATGTCGTTGACGGCGACCAGCCCGCCGAATTCCTTGCGGATGGCGTCCACTTCCAACACCACCTGCCCGGCTTGGGGCCGCGCACGCGTCGGCAAAGCCGGCGCGGCAGCAGGCGGCGCAAGGTTGCGGCGCGAACCGTCAGCGCCGGTAATGCTGCCCCACCACCCTGCCAGAATGGGCCACAGGCCATTGCGTGCGTATTGCAGCATCAGGATCAGCAGCACGCCGAAGACGATCATCTCGAAGTTGGCGTTGGTGTCCAGCAGCTTGGGCAGCCAATTCTGCAACTGGTCTTTCAGCACCAGGATGACGCCGGAACCCAGCAAGGCGCCCCAGACGTAGCCCGCGCCGCCCACCACCGCCATGAACAGGTATTCGATGCCGTAGTTGATGCCGAACGGGCTGGGGCTGACGGCGCGCTGCATGTGCGCGTAGAGCCAGCCCGAAATGCAGGCCAGCAAGGCCGCCCAGACGAAGATCACAACCTTGTAGGCAGCGGTGTTCACGCCCATGGATTCAGCCATGCCCGCACCGCTCTTCAAGGCGCGGATGGCCCGGCCCGGACGCGAATTGAGCAGGTTGCGCGTGGCCCACAGCGCCAACAACACGAAGACCCAGATCAGGTAATAAATATTGCGGCCGCTGGCCAGGGACAGGCCGAAGATGCTGATGGGTTCAATGCCGGCAATCCCGTCGTGCTTGCCCAACCAGTCGATATTGCCGAACAGGAAGTACAGCGACAGGCCCCATGCAATGGTGCCCAACGGCAGGTAGTGGCCGGACAGGCGCAGGGTAATCGCGCCCAGCAGGTAGGCGACGGCGGCGGTCAGCACCAGACCGACCGGCAGGGCCAGCCAGGGCGACACGTCGTACTGCGTGGTCAGGAAAGCCGTGGTGTAGGCGCCCAGGCCCACGAACGCGGCCTGGCCGAACGACGTCAAGCCGCCCACGCCGGTCAGCAGCACCAGGCCCAGCACGATCAGGCTGGCCAAGCCGATGTAATTGAGTTGCGTCACCCAGAATTCGGGCGTGACCGGCAGCAACGGCAGGCCCGCCAGGACGACGATGAATACAGCAAGCAGAATGCGATTCATGGCGTTTATTCCTCTTCGTCCACGTGATGGGTGCTGAACGAACGCCAGACCAGAACCGGGATAATCAAGGTAAAGACGATCACTTCCTTATAGGCGCTGGCCCAGAAGGACGAGAACGATTCCAGCACGCCCACCAACAGCGAGCCGGCGGCGGCCACGGGGTAGCTGGCCAGGCCGCCGATGATGGCGCCCACGAAGCCCTTCAGGCCGATCAGGAAACCGGTGTCGTAATACACGGTCGTGATGGGCGCGATCAACATGCCGGACATGGCGCCGATGGCGGTCGCCAACGTGAACGTCAGGCTGCCGGACATGGTGGTGCTGATGCCCACCAGGCGTGCACCGCGACGGTTGACGGCGGTGGCGCGCAGCGCGCGGCCATACAGCGTCTTGCCGAAGAACAGCCACAGCGCGGTGATGAGCAGCCCGCAAGTGGCCACCACGAACAGGCTTTGCGCGGACCAGGTCATGAAGCCCAGGTCCACTTGCCCGCTGACGAACGGCGGCGTGCGCCAGCCTTCCGCGCCGAAGAACACCAGCGCCAGGCCGGTCAGCGCGAAGTGCACCGCGACCGAGACGATCAGCAGCACCAGCACCGTGGCTTCGGCCAGGGGTTGATAGACGATGCGATAGACCATCGGCCCCATCGGGATCACCAGCAACAGCGTCAGCAGCATGTTCAGCCACAACGAGTTGTCGGGCGCGGTGTAGGTCTTGGTCAGCCAGAACAGGGCCAAGGGCAGGACGAGGCTGATGAGGAAGGTCTTGGGCAGGCCGGCGAAGTTGCGGGTACGCAGCGCGCGCACCAGCTCCATCGCCAGGCACAAGGCGCCCAGCAGCGGCAGCAGGTAGGCGGTGCCCGGCATTTTGCCGTCGACCAGCATGGCCAGGGTCAGGGCGCCGAACGCCACGAACTCACCCTGGGGAATGAAAATGACGCGCGTGACGGCGAAAACCAGCACTAGAGCCATGCCCAGGAGGGCATAGATAGCGCCGTTGACGACACCGTCTTGCAGCAGGATCAGCGCAATTGAGGAATCCATCTAACAACCTTATTGATTCTTGGTGTTCCGGCCCCGCCCGGAACACTGATACGACACACCGGCCGGAAAGGCCGGTGCGAAGCATTGCTCAGGCGCCGCAAGGTAAGCGCCAGCCACTGGCGCCCCCTTCGCGTTGCACATCCGTGGATCGGGCAATCCTGGGGAAATTACAGGTCGGGCTGATAGACCCACTTGCCGTTTTCGACCTTGACGATAACGCGTGAACGCTCGTCGAAGCCGGCGTGGTCGGTGGGCGACATATTGAACACGCCCTGCGACGCAGCCAGGTTCTTCACGCCTTCCAGCGCGTCGCGCATGGCGGCGCGGAATTCCGGCGTGCCGGGCTTGGCGCCCGTCTTCAGCGCGACCGGCACCGCGGCCACGACCAATTGGCCGGCATCCCACATGTGGCCGCCGAACGTGTTGGTGGAGTTGGCGCCGTTGGCCTTTTCGTAGGTCTCGACGTAAGCCAGGGCCGACTTCTTGACCGGGTTCGAATCGGGCAATTGGGCAGCAACCAGCAGCGGACCGGCCGGCAGGTACATGCCGTTGCAGTCCTTGCCGCAGACGCGCAGCACGTCGTTGTTGGCGGCGCCGTGCGTTTGGTAGATGGTGCCGCCGTAGTTGCGGGCCTTCAATTCCTTTTGCGGCAGCGCCGACGGGGTGCCGGCGCCGGCGATCAGGATGGCGTCCGGCTTTGCGCCGACCAGCTTGAGCACCTGGCCCGTCACGCTGGTGTCGGTACGGCTGTATTTTTCGATGGCGACGATTTCAATGCCCTTGGCCTTGGCGGCCTTTTGCATCACGTCCAGCCAGCCGTCGCCGTAGGCGTCGGCAAAACCGATGAAGCCCAGCGTCTTGACCTTGGACTTGGCCATGGCGTCGGCCAGGGCGCCGGCCATCAGCGCGTCGTTCTGCGGGGTCTTGAAGACCCAGCGGCGCTTGTCGTCCACGGGTTCGACGATCTTGGCGCTGGCGGCCACACTGATCATCGGCACCTTGGCTTCGGCGGCCACGTCAACCATGGCCAGCGAGCCCGGCGTCACGGACGTGCCGATCAGCACATCGACCTTGTCGTCGGTGGCCAGCTTGCGCGAGTTCTTGACGGCTTGGGTGGTATCGGTAGCGTCGTCCAGGACGATCCATTCGATCTTCTGGCCTGCCACTTCCTTGGGCAGCAGCGCCACCGTGTTGCGTTCGGGGATACCCAGCGAGGCGGCCGGACCGGTGCTGGACACCGTTACGCCTACCTTGATCTGCGCGCTCGCCAGGAGCGGCACGGCCAAGGCGAAAGCGGCAGCCGCCGCGGACAAGCCGAAGTGCTTGCGCATATTTTTGTCTCCTGTGGTGGCTCTTATGTGCCTCGATTGAGGCGAAGCGAGCCTAGTTAAAGTTATACAGAAAAAAATATTATAGGGTTAAAACAGTATCAGATGACGCCACGCAACTACGGTAAATCCCTGATGTGCTGCGGAAACATCGATTCAGCAAACGCATTCGTTAATGGCGAACTTGTACTAGAAAAACTTTCGGCGCGTCAGTTGGGGGATTCCCTTGGAAATCGCAGCATGCCCCAAAGCGCGCGGGCGCCGGGTTACGGTGCTGTCACCCCCGAGCGGCGGCCAAGAACCAACGCCTAACCGCTAACCGCCAACGGCTGACGACTAGCGACCCAACATCGGCCAGACGCGCTCCACCCGTGACGCCACCCACGCTGCAATGACGGCTTTGATGAGATCACCCGGCACGAACACCGCCACCGCCACCGCCGCCTTGGACAAACCCATCTTGGTGACGGACGCCAGCCACGGCACCCCGACGGCATACACGACCAAGATGCCGCCCACCACGCAAGCGACCACGTAGCCGCCCAGCTTCGCCCAATCCTGGGTTGCGCGCGCCGCCAACATGCGCGCCAGCCAGCCGATCACCAATGCGCCCACCACCATGCCCACCAGGAAACCGCCCGTCGGCCCAAGGAACGCGCCCAGTCCACCGCGCCCGCCGGGCAGCACAGGCAGCCCGATTGCCGCCAAACCCAGATAGAGCAGGCAAGCCAGCGCCCCACGCACCGGGCCCAGCATGGCGCCGGCCAGCATGGCGCCCAGCGTCTGCAAGGTGATCGGCACCGGAATGCCCGGCAAGGGTATGGGCGGAATCAGGCTCAGGACGACGATCAGCGCCGCGAACAGCGCGATCAGCACGGTGTTGTGGGATTTCATGGGCTCACCTTTATGGAATCAATACGGCGTGGAATCGCTACGGCGTGCGGGCAGCTCAGAGACTACGCGCATCGATGGCCTCCGCCACTTCCTGGGCGCGCTTCAAGGTCAGCACGATCAGCGGCACAATCAATGCCACCGGGTGGGCGCCCAGGCCGCGCGCGGCCTGGGCTTCGCGGATCTCGTGAAAGTTGCGCCAGATTTCCGGGACGAAACGCAAGGCCAGCGCCAGGGCCAGCGCCACCTTGCCGGCGTCAACCAGTCCGATGCGCTCCAGCGGCATCAAGGCGCGTTCGCAGACAGCAATCAGGTCCGATGTGCGGGTCGCCAACGTTACCGCCAGCGCCAAGCCCACCATCGCGCCCACACGCAGCACCACCGCCAAGGCTTCCATCCAGCCTTGGAACAGGCCCGTGAACACGCCCACCGCCAGCAACACCCACAACAGCCCGCGCACCTGGCGCCAGACGGCAGCCGCCGAGACACCGGTCGACCACACCAGCAGGGCCGCCGCCGCGAACGCCACGCCCAGCCAGCGGGGGTCGCGCAGCACGAACAGCCCCGCCCCCGCCGCCACCAACGCGGCAAGCTTCAGCCAGGCGGGCAGGCGGTGCAGCGCCGAGCGGCCGGCAACGTAAAGCGGTTCGATCATGCGCAGTGCTCCCGGTACCAGCGCAGTGCCGCGGCGGGGGTGTCGTCGGCAGCGATCGTGCCGTCGCGCACCACCAGCACGCGGTCAAAATCTTCCAGTAATTCCAGATCGTGGCTGACGACAATCGCGTCGTGAGGCAGCTCGGCTATGGCATGGCGGACCCGGTTGCGGTTGCGCAGGTCCAATTGCGTGGTCGGTTCGTCAAAGACAATTAGCGCCGGCTCCATGACCAGCACCGCCGCCAGCGCCACCAGTTGACGTTCGCCGCCCGACAGCGTGTGGCTGCTGCGGTCGGCCAGATGGCCCACGCCCAGCGCGTTCAATTGGCTGTCGATGCGTGATTCGCGCCGCGCCTTGTCCGGTTCCAGGCGCTTCAGGCCAAACGCCAGATCTTCGCGCACGATCGGAAACACGATCTGGTTTTCCGGGTTCTGGAATACAAAGCCCACTCGGCGGCGCACGTCTTTCAAGTCGTGCCGGGTATCCAGGCCGTCCACCCGCACGCTGCCCGCCGAAGGCACCACCAGGCCATTGACCAGGCGCGCCAGCGTGCTCTTGCCCGCGCCGTTGGGCCCGACGATACCGATGCGACGTTCGGCCAGGGTTACGCTCACCCCGCGCAACACTTCCGCCTGGGGCGTCGTCACTACCGCCTGGTCAAACTCGATTAACATGGGGCGGGATTATGCCCGAACCATTTCGGGCATCGGGACTCCAAGAGCTGATATGGAAAAAGTACGCAAATCCGACGCCGAATGGCGCGCACAACTTTCCCCCGAAGAATACGTGGTCACCCGTCAAAAAGGTACCGAACGCGCATTCACCGGGCGTTACTGGGATACGACCACGCCGGGCATCTACCGCTGCGTGGGCTGTGGCACGGCCCTGTTCGCATCCGACACCAAATTCGACGCCGGCTGTGGCTGGCCCAGCTACTTCCAGGCGCTGGATCCCGAACTGGTGCGCGAAGAGCGCGACACCACCCACGGCATGGTCCGCACCGAAGTGCTGTGCAACGTCTGCGATTCGCATCTGGGCCACGTCTTCCCCGACGGCCCGCCGCCCACCGGGCTGCGCTATTGCATCAATTCCCTGTCGATGACGTTTGAACCCATAGAAGACTGAATGAAGAAGTTTCTGTTCGACCTGTTCCCGCTGTTCCTGTTCTTCATTGCCTATCGGTACACGGACATCTTCACCGCCACGGCCGTCGCCATGGCGGCCGCCGTGTTGCAGATTGTCTGGTTGAAGGTGACGGGCCGCCCCACCGAGGCCATGCACTGGGTGAACCTGACCGTCATCCTGGTCTTCGGCGGCGCCACCATCTGGCTGCACAGCGATGTGTTCATCAAGTGGAAGCCCACGGTGCTGTACTGGCTGTTCGGCGGCGCGCTGGTGATTTCCCGCCTGTTTTTCGGCCGCAACCTGATCCGCCGCCTGATGGAAAAGCAGATTCAACTGCCCGATGCGGCATGGGACAAGCTCAACCTGGTCTGGGCAGCATTCTTCCTGGTGGCTGGCGCGCTGAACCTGTACGTGGCGTTCTCGGGTCATTTCACCGAGTCGCAATGGGTCAGCTTCAAGGCCTTCGGCCTGATGGGCCTGATGATCGTCTTCGTGATCGGGCAATCGGTCTGGCTGGGCAAGCACATCCAGACCGACGAAAACGCCAGCTCGGACACCCCGCCGAGCAAGCCCTGATCCGCAACAGACGGTATCAGCCGGTCCAATAATCGGCGCGCACGCCAAGCGCGCGCGCCGGAACTTTCATATTGCCGCCATGTCAGAAACCACCGACCGCATCACCCTGATCCGGGAGCGCCTGGCCGCCCTGGACCCCGTCACACTGGACATCCTGGACGACTCGCATTTGCATGCCGGCCACGAAGGCAGTAAAAACGGCGCCGGGCACTATCGCGTGCACATCGTAGCGCCTTGCTTCACGGGGCTCTCCGCCGTAGCGCGACATAGGCTGGTGTATCATCATTTGCAAGATTTGATCCCCTATCCGATTCATGCGCTTGCGCTAGATGCCCAGGCTCCCAAATAGAAAGTAAAAGGATATTCATGAAACGCATCGTCATGCTGGCTGCGGCCTGCGTCATCGCCGTGCCTGCTTTCGCGCAGAACGTGGCCACCGTTAACGGCAAGGCCATTCCGCAGAAGAATTTGGATCAATTCGTCAAGCTGCTGGTCAGCCAGGGCGCGACCGATTCGCCGCAACTGCGCGAACAGGTCAAGCAAGAAATGATCAACCGCCAGATCTTCGTGCAAGCCGCCGAATCCAGCGGCATCGCCAAGCAAGCCGACGTTCAAACCGAAATCGAACTGGCCCGCCAAGGCATCCTGGTTCGCGCCCTGATGGCCGACTACCTGGCCAAGCACCCGGTGTCGGACGCCAAGGTCACTGCTGAATACGACAAGATCAAGCAGGAACAAGCCGGCAAGATGGAATACAAGGTCCGCCACATCCTCGTTGAAGACGAGAAGACGGCCAATGACCTGCTGGCCCAGATCAAGAGCAACAAGAACAAGTTCGACGACCTGGCCAAGAAGAACTCGAAGGACCCCGGCAGCGCCGAAAAGGGTGGCGATCTGGGTTGGGCTCCCCCGACCAACTACGTCCAGCCGTTCGCGCAAGCCGTGACCCAACTGAAGAAGGGCGAAATGGTCGACAAGCCGATTCAGACCCAATTCGGCTGGCACATCATCAAGGTTGACGACACCCGCCCGGTGGAATTCCCGCCGCTGGACCAAGTGCGTCCGCAACTGGAAGAAATGCTGCGCCAGCAAACCCTGGCCGACTACCAGAAGCAACTGCGCGACAAGGCCAAGATCCAGTAAGCCTGGGTCAGACCCGAAACTGCCCGCCGATGCGGGCAGTTTTTTTTCGCCCGTGCGGATCGTGCGTTAGAGCCTAAAAAAAAGCTGCACGCCTTGGGGCGTGCAGCTTTTTGATTTGCGCGTTGGTCTACTACCGTTGATCTACCGTCTTTTGATCACGCCTTGCTACGACATGCCCAGCAACTCTTTCAGCGCATCTTCGTCCAGCACGGTAACGCCCAGTTCCTGCGCCTTGGTGAGCTTGCTGCCCGCCTCAACACCCGCCACCAGATAGGCCGTCTTCTTGGACACCGAGCCGCTGACCTTGCCGCCCGCGGCCTGAATGTGCATCGACGCTTCTTCGCGCGTCCAGTTGGGCAAGGTGCCGGTCAGCACAAAGGTTTTGCCCGCCAGCGTCGTGCTTTGCGGCACGGCTTCGGCCACGGGGTTGACCCCCTGCGCCTTCAATTGCTCGATCACGTCACGGTTGTGCTGCTCGGCGAAGAAGCGGCGGATGGATGCCGCCACCACCGGGCCCACGTCCGGCACGGACGACAGCGCGTCTTCATCGGCGTCCATGATGGCGTCGATGCTGCCGAAATGCCGGGCGACGTCACGCGCGGTGGTTTCTCCAACGTGACGGATGCCCAGCGCGAACAGCAGGCGGTTCAGGCCGGGTTCGCGCGCCTTGTCGATGGCAGCCACCAGGTTGTCGGCGGACTTCTGGCCCATGCGGTCCAGGCCTACGAGCTCCAGCGGGCGCAGGCTGTACAAGTCGGCCAAGGTTTTGACCCGGCCGCTGTCCACCAATTGGTCCACCAGTTTCTCGCCCAGGCCTTCGATGTCCAGCGCCTTGCGGCTGGCCGCGTGCCACAAGGTCTGCTTGCGCTGGGCGCCGCAGAACAGGCCGCCCGTGCAGCGCGCAATGGTTTCGTCTTCAAGCCGCTCAATGGCCGAGCCACACACCGGGCAGGCCGTGGGCATAACGAATTCCTGCGCGTCGTCGGGGCGCTTTTCAAGCACGGGGCCCAGCACTTCCGGAATGACGTCACCAGCGCGACGCACGATGACCGTGTCGCCCTTGCGCACGTCTTTGCGGCGAATTTCGTCTTCGTTATGCAGCGTGGCGTTGGTGACGGTCACGCCGCCCACGAAGACGGGCTTCAAGCGCGCCACCGGGGTGATGGCACCGGTGCGGCCTACCTGGACTTCGATATCCAGCAGCGTCGTGGTGGCTTCCTCGGCGGCGAACTTATGGGCCAGGGCGAAGCGCGGCGCGCGCGCCACAAAACCCAGCACCTTCTGCGCCGGCAGCGAATCCACCTTGTAGACCACGCCGTCGATGTCGTAAGGCAAGCTGGCGCGCATAGCACCCACCTGTGCGTAGAACGCCATCAAGCCTTCGGCGCCCGTGGCACGGTGGTTGTGCTTCAGGTTGACGGGCAGGCCCAAGGAGTGCAGCCAGGCCAGCATGGCGCCATGCGAATCTTCAGGCAGTTGCGACGCCTGGCCGACGCCCGCTGTTGCCTCGTCGAACAAGCCGCTTTGCTTGCCGGGCAGGCCCTGCACCTCGCCCCATCCATAGGCGAAAAAGCGCAGCGGGCGCTTGGCGGTGATGCGAGGGTCCAGCTGGCGCAGGCTGCCGGCCGCGGCATTGCGCGGATTGACGAAGACTTTTTCGTCACGCTTGGCCTGGGCCACGTTCAATTTTTCGAAGTCGGCGCGATTCATCAGCACTTCGCCGCGCACTTCCAGCACCTTCGGGGCCGCGCCCTGTAGCTGCAACGGAATCGCCTTGATCGTGCGGATGTTGGAGGTGACGTCTTCACCGGTCTGGCCGTCGCCGCGCGTGGCCGCCTGAACCAGCCGGCCGTCTTCGTAGCGCAGGCTGATCGCCAGCCCGTCCAGCTTCAGTTCACAGAAATAATCGGCCTGCTGCGCCGGGCCCAGCAGGCCCGCCCCGCGCAAGGTATCCGTCACGCGGCGGTCGAACGCCACGACTTCTTCTTCGTCGAATGCGTTATTCAGCGACAACATCGGCACGGCATGGCGCACGCTGCCAAAGGCAGAGACGGGCGCGGCACCCACGCGCTGCGTGGGCGATTCCGGCGTGACAAGTTCAGGGTGCTGAGCCTCAAGGGCTTCAAGCTGCCGCATCAGCCCGTCGTATTCGGCATCCGAAATCGAGGGCTCGTCATAGACGTAATAGCGGACGTTGTGCTGTTCAAGCTCGGCGCGCAGCCGTGCCGCGGTTTCCGCGGGGTTGACCTCACCAGACACGCCGCTCATTTACGCAAACACCCGTTGAGCACGCTCGCTTCCGGCGGGCAGGCCCGCTTGTTCAAGCTGTTCGAACAGCACTTGCAGGCGTTCGTCGATAACGGTTTCCGACCCCTCGGCCAACGGCTTGCCCTGGTCATCCACCAGTTCCGCGCGCAAGCGGGCGGCCAGGTCGCGGCCCACGTCCACCATGCGGCCAAAGGCGCGCGCGTCGGCCGGTGCGCAGGGCACGTCCAGCAACAGGTAGAGGCGTTCCACGCCCCCCATGCCCGCATCGAAGGCGGCGCCGTCGGCGCGCGACAAGGTGAAGCGGGTGACACCGTTTTCAGCGGGCCAGGCAAGACGGTTGCCGTCGGCCAGGAAACCGGTGTCGCGGGCAACGGCAAGCACTTCCGCCGCCGGCTGGGCCGTGCCCAGCAACAAGGTCAAACCCACTTGGGTGTCCAGCGCGGCGCAGGTGTCGTCAAGGCGCGCCCCCTGCTCCAGCACGGCTTGCTGGTCCGGCCCTTCGATGGTGGCGTCGAATCGTTCGGCCATGTCCTGCGCACGCGCCCAAGCCTGCGACCATTCGATGGCGGTCAGCGGGCCGCTGCGGTTGGCCAGCAATACGGCTAATTGCATCGATGCGTAGGACTCACCCGCATGCACGCGAGCACGGTGGCGCCGCTGGTCGGTTTCGGCAAACACGCGCATCGGCTTGCGGCCCACGTGACGCAGGCTTTGCATATAGGGAAGCAGGTCGGCGCCGCGCACAGGCTCGGCGAAGTTGATTTCAATGACCACTTCGCAGGCGGGATCGGGTTCTTCGGCGTCGTCGGCGTCGCTGCCCGGGTCCACCGGAGCGGGTTGGCCCGGTTGCGCGCGCGGGGCGTCCCCGCCCATGCCGGGTTCGCGGCGGCTGACGCCAGCCGCCGTGGCCGAGGAGGCGCCGGCAGCGGCGCCCGCGCCCAGCAGCGGATCCTGTTCAGACGTGGGGAAATGGCTTTGCATCTTGCGCCGGACGCGCCGGTCCTGCCACCAGTTGAATCCCAACACCAGCAGTATCAGCAAGACGCCAAGGGCTATCAGCCCGATCTGCAAATCACTCATGTGTACATCCCGCGCCACGATGCGGCGCCATTCTAAATAGAGGGTTTATGCCGCTTCGGAGGCCATCATTTGCACGGCCGAATCTATGTCTACCGCAACGATACGCGAAACCCCTTGCTCTTGCATGGTTACGCCGATCAGTTGCTTGGCCATCTGCATGGCGATCTTGTTGTGCGAAATGAAAAGGAATTGGGTTTGTTCGCTCATGTTGGCGACCAGGTTCGCATAGCGTTCGGTATTGGCGTCGTCCAACGGCGCGTCCACCTCGTCCAGCAGGCAGAACGGCGCCGGGTTCAGCTTGAACAGCGCGAACACCAGCGCGGTCGCGGTCAGCGCTTTTTCGCCGCCGGAAAGCAGGTGGATCGTGCTGTTGCGCTTGCCGGGCGGCTGGGCCATCACCTGCACGCCCGCGTCAAGAATTTCTTCGCCGGTCATGCTGAGCTTGGCCTCGCCCCCGCCGAAGAGCTTGGGGAAGAGTTCGCCGAAGTGGCCGTTCACGATGTTGAACGTCTCTTGCAGCAACTCGCGCGTTTCGCGGTCGATCTTGCGGATGGCGTCTTCCAGGGTCTCGATGGCGGTCATCAAGTCCTGGTGTTGAGAATCCAGGAAGCCCTTGCGTTCGCGCGAGGTATTCAGTTCGTCCAAGGCCGCCAGGTTGACGGAACCCAACGATTCGATCTGACGCGAGATCCGCCCCACTTCCTGTTGCAGCCAACTGGCGCGACGCCATTCGTCGGGCTGATTGGCCAGGTCTTGCGCCAGCGCCTCGCGGTCGACTTCGCGCGCGTT
Organism: Achromobacter sp. JUb104; assembly: GCF_024806975.1. Lineage (NCBI taxonomy): Bacteria > Pseudomonadati > Pseudomonadota > Betaproteobacteria > Burkholderiales > Alcaligenaceae > Achromobacter > Achromobacter sp. JUb104. The sequence continues at coordinate 523,656 of NZ_JANUEY010000003.1, forward strand.
CAATTGTTCGGTGAACTGTTCTTCGGCCAAGCGGGCAGCCTGTTCCTGCAACTGCAGTTCCATGATGCGCGCGCGGCGCGGTTCCAGCGTCTGTTCCTGCTGCTGGCGGTCTTCGTCGGCGCCGCGCAGCAAGGCGGCCAGGTTTTCCATTTCCTGGCGCGCGCGCGACAGCGCTTCCTCGCGTTCGGCGCGGGCTTCCAGGGCGTCCTGCAAACCGGCCTGCGAGGCAGAGGCGTCCAGCTCGACCAGATCGCCCATCAGTTGTTCCAGCTCCACCGCGCCACGCTGGCTTTGATCGGCGGCCAACTGCTGATTGCGTTGCAGGTCGGTGATGCGGACCTGGATGCCGCGCTCGGCGAATTCGGCTTCCTGGGCAGCCCGCTCCAGCTCGCGCAGGCGCGTGCGGGCGGCTTCCGCCTGGGCGGCAAGAGTTTCGCCATCGATTTCGGCATCGGCAAAACGCGACTGGTGCTCGGCGAGCTCTTCGTCCAGCGTCTCGAAGCGGGCTTCGGCTTCTTCGCGGGTGGCGCGCAAATCTTCTTCCTGGACCTTGATTTCTTCCAGGTCCTGGCGCAGACGCGACGCGCGTTCGCCGGATTGCTCCGCCTGCTGCTGCAACCGCGAATGTTCCAACTGGATGTCGTGTACGCGGCGCGTGACCTCGGCCACGCGCGTGCGCGCCGGGGCGATGGCTTGCGAGACCTGCTGCCAGCCCGCTTCGGCGCGGGCGACTGCCGCGCGCGCTTGGTCCGCGATCAACTGCTGGGCCTTGATCTCGCGTTGCAGGTTTTCGATTTCCTGCTGGCGGGCCAACAGGCCGGCCTGTTCGGAATCGGGCGCGTAAAAGCGGACGCTGTGCGCGTCGATCAGATGGCCGGCCTTGACCACGCAGGCGCTGCCGGCGGGCAAGGTCGCCCGCATGGCCAAGGCTTGCGTGACGTCGGTAGCGGTGTAGACGCCGGCCAGCCACTCGTTGAGCAGCGTGCGCAGGTCGGGGTCCGTGATGCGCAGCAGGCTGGCCAACGAGGTAAGACCGGCGGGCGCGGGCGGCACGGGCGCCGCGACAGGCAATTGGTAAAAGGCCAGCCGGGCGGGCGGCGCGTCTTCGGCGAAGGCGCGCGCCCAATCCAGGTTGCGCACCTCCATCGAGGCCATGCGCTCGCGCAGCGCGGATTCCAGGGCGGTTTCCCAACCCGGCTCCACATGCAGCTTCTGCCACAGGCGCGACAGCCCGGCAAGCTCGTGCTTGGCCAGCCAGGGCTCCAGGGCACCCTGCTTCTGTACATCTTCCTGCAACTTCACCAAGGCCGACAGGCGGGCCTCAAGGCGAGCCAGATTCTGCGCGTCGGTCTGCGCGGCGGCCTGGGCGCGGCTGCGCTCGGCATCCGCTTCCGGCACGCGGCCTTCCAGCATGGCCAGTTCTTCCTGGGCCTCTTGCAGTTGGTCCTCGCCCGCCAGGCGGTCGCCCGCCAGTTGTTCCAGGCGGATGGGATCCGGGGCGTGCAGCTCACGCAGTTCCTGCTGCAAGCGTTCGCGGCGCTGCTCCAGCACCTGCATCTGGCGATCGGCGTCGCGCTGGGTCTGGGCGACCAGCGCCAGGTTCTGTTCCACGCGGGCCAGGGCGGCGCGCATCTCGTCGCGGCCGGACGCGGCTTCGCGCACGCGCTGCTCAACCGAGGGCAAGCCCGCCTGGGCGTCTTCAGCGGCGGCGCGCGCCTCTTCGGTGCGGGCGGCGGCGGCGGCCAGGTCGTCTTCGGCCTGGGCGATTTGTTCAGTGCAGTGCTCGCGCTGGCTGGTCCATTCCGCGATCTGCTGTTGAAGCTGGTCGCGGCGTGACTGCAAGCGGTTGCGGGAATCCACCACATGGCGGATTTCGGCTTCCAGGCGGCTGACCTGGGCGTTCGCTTCGTACAGCGCGCCCTGCGCGGTATGCACCGCGTCGCTGGCCGCATAGTGGGCCTGGCGGCGGGATTCCAGCGCGGCTTCGCCCGCCCGCAAGCCGGCAATGGCGGCTTCGAGCTCGTTCTGGGCCTGGGCCATTTCCTGGGCCTTCTTGGCGCGCTCTTCGCGCGCCCCGGTTTCCTTCAGGAACCACAGGGAATGCTGCTTCTTTTCGCCGTCGGCCTGAAGCTCGCGGTAACGCGTGGCGACTTCGGCCTGGGCCTCCAGCTTTTCAAGCTGGCTGTTGAGTTCACGCAGGATGTCTTCGACACGGGTCAGGTTTTCGCGCGTGTCGGACAGGCGGTTTTCGGTCTCGCGGCGGCGTTCCTTGTAGCGCGACACGCCGGCCGCTTCTTCCAGGAACACCCGCAGTTCTTCAGGGCGCGCCTCGATCAGGCGGTTGATCATGCCCTGCCCGATGATGGCGTAGCCGCGCGCGCCCAGGCCGGTGCCCAGGAAAATGTCGTGGATGTCGCGGCGCCGAACCTGCTGGTTATTGACGAAATAGCTGCTGGTGCCGTCCCGGGTCAAGACCCGGCGCACGGCGATTTCGGCGTAGGTGCTCCACTGGCCGGCGGCACGCCCTTCGCTATTGTCGAACACCATTTCCACCGAGGCCCGGGCGGCGGGCTTGCGATTGCCCGAGCCGTTGAAAATGACGTCCTGCATGGACTCGCCGCGCAGTTCCGAGGCCTTGGCCTCGCCCAGCACCCAGCGGACGGCGTCGATGATGTTCGACTTTCCGCAGCCGTTCGGACCCACCACGCCTACCAATTGGCTGGGCACGGGAATCACGGTGGGATCGACGAAGGACTTGAAGCCGGCGAGTTTTAGCTGAGTAAGACGCACAGTACGATGACGACGGGGTGGGTTGACGAAAGGCGTTAACGGACCTGCCGCACAGATTGCAAACCGGCCCAAGAAGGGCCGGCTCACATATGGGTCGTATGATACCGCAGGCAGTCCCGGCCAAACGTCAGCAACGGTCAACTCGCGGGCAAACGCTCAATGGCTGGCGGCATGGCACCGGCTATACTCCCTGACACTTTTTGGCACGACACATAATTTTCACGCGGACTGGCCGGGCGCTGGCCAAAGAACGGGGACATTCTTGAAACGTGGTTTCTATCTGGTCATGGCCGCGCAGGCCTTCTCGTCATTGGCGGACAATGCGCTGTTCATCGCAGCCATCGCCTTGATACAGGAGCTGCACGGCCCCGACTGGTTGGCGCCCATGATGAAATGGTCGTTCGCGCTGGCCTACGTGGTCCTGGCGGCCTTTGTCGGCGCCCTGGCGGACTCCTTCCCCAAGGGCCGCGTCATGTTCTCCACGAACGCCCTGAAAGTGGCCGGCTGCCTGCTGATGTTCTCGTACGCCAGCATCGGCGTCGCCCCCGAATACCAAACCTATCTGGTGTGCGCCGCCTACGCGGTCGTGGGTATCGGGGCCGCCGCGTATTCCCCCGCCAAGTACGGCATCGTCACCGAAATGCTGCCCCCGCACATGCTGGTCAAGGGCAATAGCTGGATCGAGGGCCTGACCGTCTTCTCCATCATCCTGGGCACGGTGCTGGGTGGCTTGCTCATCTCGTCCTCGGTATCCACCGCACTGCTCAGCCATTCGTTCATCGGCAGCCTGGTACACACGCCGGCCGAAGCCGCCATCCTGGTGATCGCCTTTGTGTATCTGCTGGCAGCGCTTTGCAATCTGTTGATTCCGCGCACGCATGTGCGCTATCCGCCGCAGCAAAAAAACCCCGTTCGGCTGATGCGCACCTTCTGGGGCTACGTCCGCGTGCTCTGGAAAGACAAGCTTGGGCAGATCTCGCTGGCTGTCACCACGCTGTTCTGGGGCGCGGGCGCAACGCTGCAGCTCATCGTCATCGAATGGGGCCGCAGCCACCTGGGCTATCAGTTGGACAAGGCGTCGATGCTGATGGGCGTGGCCGCGCTGGGCACGGTGGTGGGTTCCATCCTGGCCGGTCGAATCCCGTTGCGCCGCGCGCTGAGCGTATTGCCGGTGGGCGCCGCCATGGGGCTGGTCGTGCTGCTGATGCCGCTGGTCTATTCGCCCTGGAGCGTCTACCTGCTGCTGCTCCTCACCGGGGGGCTGGCCGGCTTCTTCGTGGTGCCGATGAACGCCCTGCTGCAGCATCGCGGCCACGTGCTGCTGTCGGCGGGCCATTCCATCGCCGTGCAGAATTTCAACGAACAGCTCAACATCCTGTTGATGGTGGCGATGTACACGCTGCTGCTGTGGCTGCAATTGCCCATCAACATCATCATCGTCATCTTCGGCACCGTCGTCGCGGTCCTGATGGTGGTGTTCATGCGCTGGAGCAAGCGCAACTTGCAGGCCGACCCCGAGCTGCATGATCAGATTGGTCAGGAAGGCCACGGGCGCGCGCTGGACTCCACGCACTAAGCGGTTGATCTGAAAGAAAAAACCGGGGGATGTTAACCAACCCCCGGTTTTTTTTCGTCCTGACACCGACCCGGTATCAGACCATTTGGGACGCCAGCTTCAGGTCTTGCCAGGCACGCGCCTTTTCAGAGGGGCTGCGCAACAGGTAGGCCGGGTGATAGCTGACGATAAGCGGGATCTCGCCGTCGTCCGTCTTCAACTGATGCACGCGGCCGCGCAGGCTGCCGATCGTGGCATCCGTGCCCAGTAGCGTCTGCGCCGCGAAACGGCCCAGCACCAGGATGCGTTCGGGTTTGAGCAAGGCAATTTGCCGCATCAGATAGGGGCTGCACGACGCAATTTCCTCGGGCTTGGGATTGCGGTTGCCCGGCGGACGACACTTGATCACGTTGGTGATGAAGACATCGGTGTCGCGGCTCATGCCCACGGCGGCCAGCATGGCGTCCAGCAACTGCCCGGAGCGACCCACAAAGGGGTGGCCCTGACGGTCCTCTTGCTCGCCTGGCGCTTCGCCCACGACCAGCCAGCGGGTAGGCGTTGCCCCCTGACCAAAGACCGCGTGGCGGCGCCCCTGGCACAGGCCACACGCCGTGCATGCGACGACCTGCTCGCGCAATTCGTCCAGGGTGGCGTTCTTGACGGCCTCGGCCACCGGAACACGCGGTGCTTCGACGGCTTCGTCTTCTACCGTCTTGGGAACCGGGCGCGGTGGCGGCCCGCTGCGGTTCAGGATGGATGCCGGGATGGTCGGACGCCCGGTGGCCCGCCCCGTGGGAACGATGACCTGCGCAGTTGGCTCAACCCCGGCTGCGGCAGCGGCCGGCGCGGCAGCGGCCGGCGCGGCAGCGGCCGCCGCGGCGCCCGCAGGCGCGGTCGCTTTCGCCACAACCACCGGCGCAGACGGTTGAGCAGGCAAAACTGCTGCTGAAACAGGGGCTTGCGGCGTGGCGGCGGAAGCAATATCAGCCGAAGCAGAGGCAACCGGAATCGCGGCAGGCGGAGCCGTGACGACAGGCGCCGGCCTTAACCACAGGCGCTCCATGCCGATTTCGCGCAGCCAGATCCGTTGCAGCGGATTGACGCGCGGCGCCGTTGCGGGGGTGTGCAGGCTCATGCCGCTACCTCAGTCACCGCGGCGAAGCGCTTCTGCATCACCAGCGCATCTTCACGCGCGCCCTGCTCGGCCGGGTAATAACCCCGACGCACGCCAATCTGCAGATAGCCATGGTGCTGGTAGAAACTGACCGCCGACGTATTGGACGGGCGCACCTCCAGCAACACGCCTTCCAGCCCGCGCTCACGCGCTTGCTGTTCGCACCAGTCCAGCAAGATGCCGCCCAAACCTTGGCGATGCAGATGCCTGGACACGGCGATCACCAGCAGATGCGCCACGTCGGGCGCGAACATCAAAATGCAGAAAGCCGCTACCTTGCCCTCGCGCCGCAGCACCCAGGCGCCGTAGCCCGAGGCCAGCGCGTCCGCGAAATTGCCACGCGTCCAGGGAAACGCCTGTACCTGCGCTTCCAGGGCCACGACCTCGTCCAGATCGGCTTGCGTCAGCGGCTGCGGGGTTTCGGGAGCCAGGGGGGCCTGGGGCGCCAGCGTGGGCTGAGCCTTGGGGTTGCCGCCCTCGCCGCGCATGCGCTCGGCGGTGGTAAACGCAACCTTGTCGCGTACATACAGCGGCGCGGCGGCTTCGGGCGGCAGCGCTTCGCCGCGCAGCCAGCCCTGGCGCGCCAAACGGGCCACGCTGGCAGCCTCCGGGCGCAACGCATCCGGGGCACGGCGCCACGCGGCGGGCGGATTCATGTCGGCGGCGTAGGCATCCCAGGCATCGCCCGCCAGCAGCGGCTGCAGCGGCTGGCCCACCTGGGCCGACCACTGGCTCAGATAGTGCGCCGTCCAGGCAACGACCTCGGCCGCCGCGATCAGCAAGGGGGCTTGCAGCACGTCCCAGCCGGCGTCTTCAGGCGCTGCGGCCTCCTGGCGGCGGTAGACGGCAAGATAAACCTCGTTCATGCGGGCATCCAGCGCGACAATGATGGCGTCTGCCGGCGTCGCCTGGGACACCTGGGCGGCGACGGCCTGATGGGACACCACGGGCACCACGGGAATACCCAGCCCCAACCCCATTCCTTGCGCCACCCCGCAAGCCACGCGCAAGCCGGTAAAGCCGCCCGGACCCTGCCCAAACGCCACGGCGTGCAGCGCGCCGGGGGCCAAACCCGACTCGGCCAGCAGCTCGCCCGCCATCGGCAAGAGCCGTTCCGCGTGCTCTTGAGACCCTTCGTGCTCGCGCGTCGTGACCTCCAGGCGGCCATCGACCGCGCGCAAAAGGGCCACCCCACAACGGGACGAAGACGTTTCCAAAGCCAGCAGGTTTAGTTCCATAGATGCAGATTGTACGAAATACGGCGGCTTCGCCCCCGGTTGTAAGGGGGATTTCAACCATGGTTCGCAATGTGTAATATCTTGTGAACGCCCACTAGCCGCTGGTTCTTGTCACTGTTACATTTCCGGCCATGAATACGCAAAACACCACCCCCACCCGAAAAATCCTCGTCGTCGACGATGATCCGCGCTTGCGCGATTTGCTGCGCCGGTATTTGTCCGAGCAGGGATTCAACGTTTTCGTTGCCGAAGACGCCAAAGAGATGGGCAAACTCTGGCAACGCGAGCACTTTGATTTGCTTGTGCTGGATCTGATGCTGCCCGGCGAAGATGGCTTGTCCATCTGTCGCCGGCTGCGCGGTGGCCACGACAATACGCCCATCATCATGCTCACGGCCAAGGCGGAAGAAATCGACCGCATCGTGGGCCTGGAAATGGGCGCGGACGACTACCTGTCCAAACCGTTCAACCCCCGGGAACTGCTGGCACGGATCAACGCGATCCTGCGCCGCCGCGGCACCGAGGAGCATCCTGGCGCCCCCAGCCAGGAGAACGAATCCATCGCCTTCGGCCCCTACGTGCTGAACTTGTCCACCCGCACGCTCACGCGCAACGGAGAACAAGTGCCCATCACCACGGGTGAATTCTCGGTGCTCAAGGTGTTTGCGCGCCATCCGAAGATTCCCCTGTCCCGCGACAAGCTCATGGAACTGGCGCGCGGCCGCGAATACGAAGCTTTCGATCGCAGCCTTGACGTTCAGATCTCGCGCCTGCGCAAGCTGATCGAACCCAATCCGTCCAAGCCCGTGTTCATCCAGACCGTTTGGGGTCTCGGATACGTGTTTGTGCCGGACGGTGGTAGCTGACCGAGTCGCCCGCCCTGGGCAGGAGCGCAGCCTCGTGCCCCGCTTGCGCAGAACCTTCAGGAACCTGACTTCACGTTTGCGGCTCGGCTTGTTCGGCCGCACGTTCCTGCTGCTTGCCGCGCTGATGCTGGTCAGCCTGGGCGCGTGGCTACAAGTATTTTTCAGCATGGAGCTGGGACCGCGCGCCAATCAAATGGCGCAGCGGGTGATCACGGCCGTCAATATCACGCGCACGGCGCTGATCTATTCTCAGAACGGCGAACGCAGCAAGCTCCTGCTTGACCTGGCCACCAACGAAGGCATTCAGGTCTATCCGCGCGAAGTCACCGACTTTGCCGAAGCCCTTCCCGACGACGACTACTGGCAACGGGTGGCCCAGCACATCCGCACGCGCTTCGGCCCGGAAACCCAGATCGCCTGGGGGGTGAACCAGGTACCCGGTTTCTGGGTCAGTTTCCAGATTGAAAAAGACCTGTACTGGTTGGTGTTCGAGCGAGAGCAGATCGGGCTGACCGGCGGGATCGAATGGCTGGGATGGGGCGCCACGGCGTTGCTGCTTTCCCTTGTCGGCGCGGCGGTCAGCGTGGGGTTCGTGAACCGGCCCCTGTCGCGGCTCGCGCGCGCGGCCCAGGTGCTGTCGCGCGGGGAAACGCCCGCCGCCTTGCCGGAGCAAGGTCCGCTGGAAATCCGCGACTTGAACGCCTCGTTCAACCGGATGGCCAAGGACTTGCGGCAAGCCGAGGCCGATCGCGAGCTGATGCTGGCGGGGATCTCACACGACCTGCGGACCCCGCTTGCGCGCATGCGGCTGGAAATCGAACTTAGCGGCGTGTCGGAAGACGCGCGCCAGGCCATTGACGAAGACCTGGGCCAGATCGACCACAGCATCGGGCAACTGATGGAATACGCGCGGCCGGCGGGCTCGCTGCCGCAATTGGCAACGGACATTTCGGCCGTGCTGGCTGAACTGTACGAACGCGAGCGCAGCCACACCGCGTCGCTAGGCGGCGACCTCGAGGCGTCGCTGGAACCCGGGCTGCGCGCCCGGATCACGGCGCTGGATTTGAAGCGCGTGGTCAGCAACTTGATCGAAAACGCCCGCCGCTATGGTCGGTCCAGCGACGGCATGGCCCATCTTGTCATGACGCTGCAAGCCGAAGGCGGCATGATCGTGATCGAAGTCTGCGACCGTGGCCCGGGCATCGCGCCCGAAGATGTCGACCGCCTGCTGCGGCCCTTCTCGCGCGGCGAGGCGGCTCGCACCGGCGTAAGCGGCGCGGGGCTGGGTCTGGCCATTGTCGAACGCCTGCTCAAGCACGTTGGCGGCTCGCTGCGGATGCTGCCGCGCGAGGGTGGCGGACTGACCGCGCGGATAGAGTTGCCCAAAGCCAAGTTTAGGAATTATCAATTAGACAACGATAATCCATAGCGTAGAATTTATGGTTTGAGGCACTGCCTTATCTCCACCAACAACTACTGGGAGTAAACATGAAAACTGTTGGCGACAAACTCGAGCCCTTCAAGGTCACCGGCGTCAAGCCCGGCTTCAACCAGCACGAAGAAAATGGCGTGTCGGCGTTTGAAGACATCACCGAAAGCTCGTTCCCCGGCAAGTGGAAGGTGATCTACTTCTACCCGAAAGACTTCACGTTTGTGTGCCCGACCGAAATCGTCGGCTTCAACAAGCTGGCCAAGGATTTCGAAGACCGCGACGCCGTCCTGCTGGGCGGCTCCACCGACAACGAATTCGTCAAGCTGGCATGGCGCCGTGAGCATCCGGACCTGAACAAGCTGGGCCACTACCAATTCGGCGACACCACCGGTGCCCTGATCGACCAACTGGGCGTCCGCGAAAAGGGTGCTGGCGTTGCCCTGCGCGCCACGTTCATCGTTGATCCGGACAACACGATCCAGCACGTTTCGGTGAACAACCTGAACGTCGGCCGTAACCCGGAAGAAGTTCTGCGTCTGCTCGACGGTCTGCAAACCGACGAACTGTGCCCGTGCAACCGTACGGTTGGCGGCGCCACGCTGTAATTTCCAGCCCGGCCCGGAGTCTGCTTGCAGGCTCCTCGCTGGGCTTTCATTGCGCTAGATTATAGGTAAAAACTATGGAATTTCTTACCACCATTAAGGAACAGCTCCCGGATTGGGCCAAGGATATCCGCCTGAATCTGGACGCCGTGATTGCCCGTTCGACCCTGGCGCCGGAAGACGCCGTGGGCGCCGCCCTATCGGCCGCGTATGCCGCCCGCAGCCCGGTGCTGGTCGAAGCCTTCAAAAGCGGGCTGTCGGAAGGCGACGCCAACGCCGCGCTGACCGCGTCCGCGCTGATGGGCATGAACAACACCTGGTATCCCTATGTGGAAATGACCGGTGACGCCAACCTGAAGAGCCTGCCCGCCCAGTTGCGCATGAACGCCTACGCCACCCATGGCGGCGTCGAGAAAAAGCGCTTCGAACTGTTCGCGCTGGTTGCTTCGATCATTGGCAAGTGCCATTTCTGCGTGGCATCGCACTATGAAAACCTGAAGAACGACGGCCTGTCGACGGAACAACTGCGCGACGCCGGCCGGATTGCCGCGGTCGTCAACGCCGCCGCCCTGGCGCTGGCCGCCCAAGGCAAGTAAGCCAGTCCGAAGGATCGCTCTGAAAGCCCGGTGTGAAAGCCCGGGCTGAAAACGACAAAGCCCGCCTGTGTAAAAACAGGCGGGCTTTTTGTCGCTTGGCCTTATTTGCCAGGCACGACGTTTAATTCTGCGCCGGCTTCACCGGTGCCGTCGGCAGCCCATTGGCCACCCAGGCTTCCATGCCGCCCCGGTACCAGTACGCGTCCCAACCCAGCGTGCCGACGCGCAAGGCCGCGTTATACGACGATCGATCATTCATGCTGGCGCCCATCAGCACAATGGGCACGCCGCGATTGCCGCCCGCCTTTTTCAACAGCCAGTCATCCAGCGCCCCTTGCAGGTGGTCCTTGACGCTGCCGTCCGAACCCGCGTCGGCCAGCGGATAGGCGATGGGCAGCGTATCGCGCAGCCCGCTGGTGTCGACGATGACGATATTCTTGTTGTTCGTGATCAGCGGCACCAGGTCCTTGGTCGTGATGACCTTGGCGCGGTAATGCTGAATCGGCGTCGGGCCTTTATAAGGCGCCGTGAACAGCAAGGTGGTGGCCGGTACGCCGCTGTCCTTCAGTTCATCAAAGGCGCCCGTCGGCGCGGCGGCACCCTGCCCTTGTCCCTGTCCCTGTCCCAGCCCTTGGCCTTGACCTTGACCTTGTCCCGCGGGCGCTTGCTGGCGGGGCGGTGGCGCCGAACCATCCTTGGCGACCACTTCGCCGCCCACCGTGCCCATTTCAATGTCCGAAATCATCACGGCGATGTTCTCGATCAGCTCATAGCACATAGTGATCGAGCCTTCGCGCGGGCTGTACCAGGCGTTCAGCTTGCCGCAGTCCTTGAAGACCACGTTCACGGGGCGCGGCAGCACATACGTCTTGCCCAAGAGCTTGATGTTCTCGCTGATGGCGTCCGACAGATGCTTGGCGAACAAGTTGCCGATCTTGCGCGTGGACGGTTCAAACACCACATTCACCGGCGCCCCAGGCGCGTTGGCGGGCTGCAAGCCATCCGGCGTCCAGGTTCCCACGCGGGTATGAGGCGCCAGGATCTTGCGCCAGGCGCGATTCTGCTTGTTGAATTCGTCGGTGCAACGCGCCTTGGTGCGGTCTTCAAAGCCGGTCTGGCGCACGACGGATTCAAACACTTCGGGGTTGCCGCCGTACATGATGCACAGCATGTTGCGAAAGCGCTTCAGGTCGCCGGTGTGCTCGTCCTGCCATGCCGAGGGGGCCTGGCCCTTGCCCTCGGAAAGCTTGCCGCTGTAGTACCACTGCAAGGAGGCGTAGGTGGCGGCTTCGCGGGCCATGCGGTCCACGTCCTTGTTGCCCGACGGGTACATCGTGGGTTCCACGATCTGCAGCGCCGCGTAGATATCCACGGCGTCTTCTTCCGCGCCGGTCGACGGCAATTCCAGTTCGCCGATCAGGGCATGGCCGAATTCGTGCATGAAAATGCTCTTCATCAGGCCGATGTAGACCGCGACGATACGCTCGGTGTCGCCGCCAAAACGGGGGTACGGACCCGCGCCTTGCAAGCCGGAATTATTGCTGCCTTGCGCCGGTGCCGACTGCGGCGGCGCAGCGGGCGGTGCCGTGTTCTGCGGACTGGCGCCCGCGCCGCCACCACGAGGAGGCAGCCCGGCCCGAGGCGGCAGTCCGGCAGGCGGCGGATTTGTCGCGGCTTGCGGGGTGCCCTTATTGGTGGTGATGGCGAAGTCCGCAATGCCGAACGTGCCAACGTCATACGCCATGATGCCGATGTCGCCGCCCAGCGCCGGCACATCGGCAACGTCGCCGATCTTCTGGCCATTCACGATGAAGCGCGCGGCGCCCGGCACTTCAACCACTTTGATGCGGTCCGACCCGTCCAGCTTGGCCACATTGGGCACCGAGCCGAAATCGCGGCGGTTCTGGCCTTCCAGACAGAAGAGCTGCGTATTCTTGTCCGCCGAAATTTCAAGCAGGCACAGGCTTTTGCGCGGGCGGTTGTTCAGCACAACGCCGATGGAAGCCTTGGGGTTTTGTGAACTGACGACGACATTGACGTCAGTGATGCGGCCGGCATCCGGCGCGGGGCCGACATTCACGTACAGCGTTTGCTCGCTGCCGGGCGTGCCCTTGTTCTGCAAGGAGAACCAGCCATCCTGCACCCCTGCCGTCCAACCCTGCAACAACTGCTGTCTGACCGTGCCCGCCAGGGGCCCAAGCTGTTGTTCAAATTCGGCGTGCGCCGGAGCGCACACTGCACCAAGGACGAAAAGCAGGGCTGCGCCACGTAAATGCATCCGAATATCTCATGTGATCAGATTTAGATAGCGCGCAGAATATTCCGAATCATATGGACCCGCTTATGCATTTGTTAAAGATGTATGCCAACGTAAATGGCAGGCCTGATCACGCGTTCCCCCGGGCCAGCAGCGTGACGACCGTGGCCGCAATCCCCTCTTTCCGACCCAGGTAACCCAGGCCCTCGTTGGTCTTGGCCTTGATGTTCACGTCGGCCTCGGCCAGCCCGGTATCGGCGGCGATGTTCTTCACCATGGCGGGCGCGTGCGGGCCAATCTTGGGAGCTTGCGCATGCAGCGTCGCGTCGATGTTGACCGGCGTCCAGCCCGCGGCGCGCACCCGCGCCATGGCTTCGCGCAACAGCACACGGCTGTCCGCACCCTTGAATGCGGGATCGGTATCCGGAAAATGCCGCCCGATGTCGCCCAGCCCTGCCGCGCCCAGCAGCGCATCGGTAACGGCGTGCAGCAGCACGTCGGCATCGGAATGGCCCAGCAAACCATGCGTGTGCGGGATCGTGACACCGCCGATGATCAGCGGCCGGCCTTCGACCAAGGCATGCACGTCAAAGCCCTGCCCAACGCGAAAAGGAATGCTCATAGCCATTTTTCCATCAGTTCGAAATCATCCGGCCACGTCACCTTGAAATTGCGCAAGGCGCCGGGGACCAGCAATGGCGCGTAGCCCGCCGCCTCTAGCGCGGAGGCTTCGTCAGTAACGGTCACGCCATTCACGGAGGCCGCCGTCAGCGCATCGCGCAGCACGCCGGCCCGAAACATTTGCGGCGTCTGCGCCAGCCACAGCCCATTGCGATCCAACGTGCGTTCGACGCGATCGCGCCCGCCCTTGACGGTATCGGCCACCGGCAACGCCAGCAGGCCGCCCACCGGGTCAGCCAGGCAGGCGTCGATCAAGCGGCGCAACGCGCCTTCTGGCAATCCGGGGCGGGCGGCATCGTGCACCAGCACCCAGGTATCGTCGGCCACGCCGCTATCGGCCAGCGCGCCGGCCACAGTATCGGCCCGCGTCGCGCCGCCGCACGCGCGCCAAACGGTGCGCGGCAAGCCCGCCAGCGCCGCGTCCACCCAGCCATCGCCCGGCGTCACCGCCACCCGCACCTGCGACACGCGCTCATCGGCCAGCAGCGCGCGCACCGCATGGCGCAGCATGGGCTGTCCGGCCAATGGACGATATTGCTTGGGCACGGGCTCGGCGCCGGGCTGGCTGGCACGGACGCCGACGCCCGCGGCGGGAACGATTGCAATGATTGAGTCAGACATGGTGCGGTGATTTTATAATCTTCCGCTTGATGCCTGCTTCCAGCCTGATGCCCACCCCCACTTCCCCCGCCACCGCCGCGCCGCCCGTCCCCGCGACCGCCTCAACTTTGTCCGCGCTGAAACCCGGCGCGCGCTATGCGCAGCCCCGGCCGCCCGGTTCGGGAGACGCCTGGCTGCTGGCGGACTTGGCCCGTCAGGCCTCCGCGCCCGTGGTCATCCTGACCGCCGAGCCGGTGGAGGCCCAGCGGCTGGCCGAAGAGATCCAGCTATTCGCGCCTGACCTGCGCGTCAGCCAGTTGCCGGACTGGGAAACGCTGCCCTACGACGCCTTTTCCCCGCACCAGGATCTGATTTCCCAGCGCCTGCACACGCTGCATTCGCTGATGATGAAGACGGTGGACGTGCTGACGGTGCCCATCACCACCGCGTTGTACCGCCTGGCGCCGCCGTCATTCCTGGCCGCCTACACGTTTTCGTTCAAGCAGAAAGACAAGCTGAACGAAGCGGCCCTGCGCGCGCAATTGACGCTGGCCAACTACAACCACGTGACCCAGGTCACCGCGCCGGGCGAATTCTGCCTGCGGGGCGGCCTGATCGACCTGTTTCCCATGGGTTCGGTCGTGCCTTACCGGCTGGACCTGTTCGACGACGAAATCGAAACCATCCGCAGCTTCGACGTAGACACCCAGCGCAGCCTGTACCCCGTACGCGAAGTCCAGTTGCTGCCCGGCCGCGAGTTCCCCATGGACGAAGACTCGCGCACCCGTTTCCGCGCGCGCTTTCGCGAAATATTCGAAGGCGATCCGTCCCGCGCCCTGCCCTATAAAGATATCGGCAACGGCATTCCGTTCGCCGGCGTCGAGTACTACCTGCCGCTGTTCTTCGAAGAAACCGCCACGCTATTCGATTACCTGACCACGGGCACGGTCACCGTCACCGTCGGCGATATCGACGACGCCATCCTGCGCTTCAATCAGGACACCTCCAGCCGCTACAACTTCCTCAAGAGCGACCGCGAGCGCCCCGTGCTGCCGCCCTCGGCGTTGTTCCTGGATAACGAAACGCTGTACACGCGGTTAAAGGAATTTCGCCGCCTGTCCTTGACCGCCGGCGACCCGCATCCCGATTTCCGCGCCGTGCCCGACGTCAGCGTGGCGCGCCGTTCCGACGACCCCATCGCCAAGCTGCGCGCCTTGGTCCAAACGCGCGAGACCCGGGTACTGCTATGCGCCGACTCCGCAGGCCGGCGCGAGACCCTGGTGCAGATGCTGAACGAATTCGGCGTCACGCCGGACGCGCAGCCCGACACGATCGAAGCCTTCCTGGCGTCGGACGCCAACTTCGGCATCGTAGCCGCGCCGCTGGCCACGGGCTTCGGCCTGCCCCAGGCCAACCTGGCCTTCCTGACCGAAAACGACCTCTACCCCGGCCATGCCAATACGGGCCGGCGTGGCAAGCGCGACCAGGAACGCGCCAGCAACGTCGAAGCCATGGTGCGCGACCTGTCCGAACTGCGCGCCGGCGACCCCGTCGTCCACGCGCAGCACGGCATCGGCCGCTACCACGGCCTGGTCAACATGGACATGGGCGAAGGCGAGATGGAATTCCTCCATCTTGAATACGCCAACGGCAGCACGCTCTACGTGCCGGTGTCGCAACTGCACGTGATCGCACGCTACAGCGGCGCCGACCCCGACGCGGCGCCGCTGCACCAACTGGGTTCCGGCCAGTGGGACAAGGCCCGCCGCAAGGCCGCCAAGCAAGTGCGCGACACCGCCGCCGAACTGCTGGCGCTGTATGCGCAGCGCGCGGCGCGCGAAGGCTTCGCTTTCAACCTGCCGCTGAACGATTACCAGGCGTTCGCCGAGGGCTTCGGCTTCGAGGAAACCGTCGACCAGCGCGCCGCCATCGAAGCCGTGATCGCCGATATGACGTCCGGCCGTCCGATGGACCGCTTGGTCTGCGGCGACGTGGGCTTCGGCAAGACCGAAGTGGCCTTGCGCGCCGCCTTCCTGGCCGTGGCCAACGGCAAGCAGGTGGCCCTGCTCTGCCCGACCACGCTGCTGGCCGAACAGCACGCGCAAACGTTTTCTGACCGCTTTGCCGACTGGCCGGTGCGCGTGGTGGAACTGTCGCGTTTCCGCTCCGCCAAGGAAGTGGCCGCCGCCGTCGAGGGCATCAACGACGGCCGGGTCGACATCGTGATCGGCACGCACAAGATCCTGTCCAAAGACGTGAAATTCAAACGCCTGGGACTGGTCATCATCGACGAGGAACACCGCTTTGGCGTGCGCCAGAAAGAAGCGCTGAAAGCGCTGCGCGCCGAGGTCGACGTGCTGACGCTGACGGCCACCCCCATTCCGCGCACGCTGGGCATGTCGCTGGAAGGCATCCGGGATTTCTCCGTCATCGCCACCGCGCCGCAAAAGCGCCTGGCCATCAAGACCTTCGTACGCCGCGAAGACGGCAGCACGCTGCGCGAAGCGCTCTTGCGCGAACTCAAGCGCGGCGGCCAGTGCTACTTTCTGCACAACGAGGTGGAAACCATCCACAACCGCCGCGCCCGCCTGGAAGAACTGGTGCCGGAAGCGCGCATTGCGGTCGCGCACGGGCAGATGCCCGAGCGCGAGCTGGAACAGGTAATGAAGGGCTTCTACCAGCAGCGCTACAACGTGCTGCTGTGTACCACCATCATCGAGACCGGCATCGACGTGCCCACCGCCAACACCATCGTGATCCACCGCGCCGACCGCTTCGGGCTGGCGCAGTTGCACCAGTTGCGCGGCCGCGTGGGCCGTTCACACCACCAGGCCTACGCCTACCTGCTGACGCCGGGCGAAGACGCCATCACCACCAATGCCAAAAAGCGCCTGGAAGCGATCCAGGCCATGGAGGAACTGGGGTCCGGCTTCTACCTGGCCATGCACGACCTGGAAATCCGCGGCACCGGCGAAGTGCTGGGCGACTCGCAGTCGGGCAACATCCAGGAAGTGGGCTTCTCGATGTACAACGAGATGCTCAACGAAGCCGTGCGCGCGCTGCGCGCGGGCGAAGAGCCCGACCTGGACGCGCCCTTCAACCTGGCCTGCGAAGTCAATCTGCATGCGCCGGCCCTGCTGCCGTCCGACTACTGCGCCGACGTGCATGCGCGCCTGGGCATCTACAAGCGCCTGGCGCACGCCGCCGACGAAGACGACCTGATCCGCATCCAGGAAGAACTGATCGACCGCTTCGGCAAGCTGCCCGAAGCCGCGCAAACGCTCTTGACCTCGCATCGCCTGCGCCTGGCCGCGCAGCCGTTGGGCATCGTCAAGATCGACGCCAGCGAAGCCCAGGCGCTGATCCAGTTCGGGCCCAAGACCAGCGTCGACCCGGCCCGCATCATTGAACTGGTGCAACGCCAACGCAACATCAAACTGGCCGGACAGGATAAATTGCGCGTTGAGATCAAGGCCGCGCAGATCCCCGCCCGCTCAGACGCCATTCGCGCCGTGCTGCGTGCCTTGAAGTAAATCCACGACCTTCTCACTTTCTTATGACCACCCATCACCTTGTCGTCCAATCCCCCGGCCTTCGCATCGAACAGGCCGAGCAACTGGCCGCCATGGCCCAGGCCCAGGGCGTGGCGCGCATCAGCAACACCGCCGCCCGCTTGCTGGACGTTCAGCACGACGCCCTGACCCGCGCCGAAGTGGTGGCCTGGGCCGAACAGCACGGTGTCGATGTGGCGTTCGTGCCGGCCGGGCTGAAGCTGTCTGGCTGCAAAGTGCTTGCGATGGACATGGATTCCACGCTGATCAACATCGAGTGCATCGACGAGATCGCGGGCGTGGTGGGTGTGAAGGACAAGGTGTCCGAAATCACCGAAGCCGCAATGCGCGGCGAAATCAAGGACTTCGCTGAAAGCCTGCGCCGCCGCGTCGCGCTGCTCAAGGGCGTGCCGGCCGAGGCACTGGAACAGGTCTATGTGGAAAAGCTGCGCCTGAACCCCGGCGCCGAACGGCTCATCTCCACGGCGCAGGCAGCCGGCATCAAAGTGCTGCTGGTATCGGGCGGCTTCACCTTCTTTACCGACCGCCTGCGCGAACGCCTGAAGCTGGACAGCGCCCACGCCAACACGCTGGAAATCGACAACGGCGTGCTGACCGGTCACGTGCTGGGCGACATCCTGGACGCGCAGGCCAAGGCCGTCTACCTGCGGGAGTTCGCGCGCACCCACGGCGCCACCAGAGACCAGATCATCGCCATGGGCGACGGCGCCAACGACTTGCTGATGTTGGGCGCCGCGGGCTTCCCGGTGGCTTATCACGCCAAGCCCGTGGTGCGCGAGCAAACGCGCTTCGCCTTGAACGTCACCGGGCTGGACGGCGTGCTGAACTGGTTTGAAAGCTGATTTCGCTTGGGGTTTCAACACGCAAAAAAATAGCCACCGATCAAGGTGGCTATTTTCATTCCCCGCGCCCGCTCAGTAGCGCATCTTCAGCGTCAACAACGCCGCGCGCCCGGTACCCAGCGCCGCATAGTGCGCCGCGTAGGCCTTGGTGTAATACGTTTCGTCGAACAGGTTCAGCACGTTCAACTGCGCCGAGTAGTGTTCGTTGAATTCGTAGGCCGCCATAGCGTCGAAACGCCAGTACGACGGCACCCAGCGTGCCTTGGGCGTGCCGTTGGCATTGCGGGTGGCGTCTGAATTGCCGTAGACCTTGTCCACGTAATACGCGCCGCCGCCCACCGTCAGCTTGGGCAGCACCTTGTAGGTGGTCCACAGGCTGAAGGCGTTGCGCGGGGTGTTGGGCAGGTCCTGGCCGACGGCGCCGCTGTTGTAGGCGCCCTTGGTCATTTCGCTGTCCATGAAGGTGTAGCCGCCGAACACGTTCCACTTGGGCGTGATGTTGCCCGAGAAGCCCAGTTCAATGCCGCGCACCTTGGCCTCGCCCACCTGCGCCACTTCGGTGGCGGAAACGGCCACGCTGGTGTTCTTGCGGATATCGTGGAATGCCGCCGCCGACAGCGTCAGGCGATCGTCGAACACCTGCCATTTGGTGCCTACTTCCACCGTGCGGCTTTTCTCGGGCGCCAGCGACGACGTGCTCAGCGACGTGGCGTCGCTGGTGGCACTGGCCGCAATAGCCGAGGGCGTGGACGAGGTGCCGTAGGTGGCGTAGATGGTGCCGTTGGGCAAGGGCTTGTACGCCAGGCCGACCTGGTAGTTGAACAGGTTGTCGTCGCGGCTGGTGCTGTAGAACGACGGCGTGCCTGCTGGGTCGTTGCGGCCGGCGGCGATGTTGCTGCCGCTGGTGCGGTAGTTGTCCCAGCGCGCGCCCAGGCTGGCCTGCCACTGCTCGTTGAACTTGATGGTGTCAAACCCGTAGACCGCCAAGGTGTCCGTGTTGTAGCGCGCGGGGTTGTTGTTGCGGGTGAGCGTGCCCGGGTAGTCGGTGCCGGGGTCCGGGTTCCACAAGGACGCGCACAGTGCCGGGTTGGCGTAGGTGTTGACGCCCGCGGCGCTCGTCGCGGTCACGCAGTTGCTGCCGCCCGAGGGAACGCCCGATTCCTTGTAGCCGTCCTTGTCCTGCTTGATGTTGCTGTATTCAAAGCCCAGGTCGAAGGTGTGCTTCAAGCTGCCCGTGTCGAATTCGCCGGTCAGGTCGGTCTGGTTGGCGAAGGTCTTGGTGACGTAGTAGCCCGACTTCAGCGCGCGGTACACCAGGCCGTTGGCCACGTTGCCCTTGCTGTCGTCCGGGTTCGTCGCGGCAAAGTCCGTGGTGCCACGGCCGTAGCGGGTCACGTTGCGCAGTTGCAGCTTGTCCGAGAAATCGTGCTGGAAGTCCACCGTGGCGACATCGTCACGGGTCTTCATGAAATCGCGATCGGTCAGGCCGTAGAACGACTTGCGGCTGACGCCCATCGTCTCCGTGACCGGCTGACCCGTCTTCGGGTCATACGGAATGGAGTAGTCCGGCATGCTGTCGTCTTGATAGTGGTAATAGCTGAGCGTGATGCGCGTCGGCGTGCCCACGCCCAGCATCAGCGACGGCGCCACGCCCCAGCGCTCGAAGTCCACGGCGTTGTCGCGGCCGGCCACATCGCCCTTGTCGCCCATCACGTTCAGGCGGAAGGCGGCCTTGTCGGCCAGGCGCCAGTTGCTGTCGATGGTGCCACGGTAATTGTTGTCGGTGCCGATCTGCGCGGTGGCTTCGGTGAAGTCGGTCGTCTTGGGCGCCTTACTGACCATGTTGATACTGCCGCCCGCGCCGCCCCGGCCGGAATACACCGAGTCCGGGCCCTTGATCACTTCCACCTGCTCCAGGTTGAAGGTGTCGCGCACCTGCGTGCTGGAATCGCGGATACCGTCCAGGAACAGGCTGCTTGCGGAGTTCTGCCCACGGATGATCGGCAGATCGCCGCCCGGGCGGCCGCCTTCACCGGCGCCGAACGTAATACCCGGCGAGTTGCGCAGCACGTCCTGCAAGGTCGACGCGGCCTGATCCTGGATCACCTGTTTCGGCACCACCTGCACCGTGCGCGGCGTGTCCAGCAACGGCGCGGTCATCTTGGGCGACGGCACCGTTGTGGTCTGGTAGGAAGAGCCCTCCCCCTCCACCCGCACCGGCGCAAGCTGCGTGACACCCGAATCCGCGGACTGCGCGGCGGCATAGGGGCTGATGAACAGGGCGGGCGCCGCTATGGCCGCGGCAAGCGAGGTAGCGAGCGTATTCAGCGAATACGAATCTTGGGGCTTCAAACCAGCTTCTCCAGAATGTGAATAGCAACGATTCTTATTTTTTTACCGGTTGCGATTTTGATCCTGAACGCTGAAAGCTGCCTGAACGCTGGCCGTGCCCGTCGCTAAAAGATGAAAAAACAACAGTTGCCAGTTGCTAACAGGGACACGTCCCCCAGCCACCACAACGGCCGCCATGAGGCGCGGCCACAAGCGTGGCGCAATTCACATCCCCAAAAGAAAAACGCCCCAGACGGGGCGTTAGTGGCTTTGGCGGGCGGTCAGACCCGCAACCGCGGGTGCCGCTTGAACAGATAGCGGTAGACGAAGCCGGGATAGGCCAGCACCAGATACAGGCTGAGGGTAATGGCGTAGAACTCCCACGTCTGGGCAAAGCGGTTGCCCAGGGTGGATTCGAATGCAAAACCCAACGCGCCAACCAGGGCGTAAAACACCAGCACTTCAACCAGGCGCATCCAGAACGGCTTGACCGCCACCGCCCCACCCTGCTTCCAGGGCAAGACGGCGAATACACGTTCGGTCAGGAACGGCAGGTTGGCGCTGACCAGCGCCAGCGCGATCAACAGCCATACCGCCAGCGTCTGGTTCATGGCTGTGTTCCGCTTACAGGCTCAGCGACGAACGAATCGCCTGTACGCACAGCGCCATCAGGCCACCGGGCAACAGGCCCAGCACCAGCATCATGGCGCCGTTGATCGACAGCAGGCCGCGTTGGCCGCAGGTGGCGACGATCGGGGCGGCATCGGCCACCGGCTCGTCGAAGTAAACAACCTTGACGACACGCAGGTAATAGAACGCACCGATCAGCGAGAACAGCACCGCGATCACGGCCAGCGTCACGTGGCCCGCGCTGATCAGCGCTTGCAGCACGGCCAGCTTGGCGTAGAAGCCCACCAGCGGCGGAATGCCGGCCAGCGAGAACATCAGCAGCAGCACGATGAGGGCATGCCACGGGCTGCGGCGGTTCAGGCCCTTCAGGTCGTCGATGTGCTCGCACTCGAAACCCTGGCGCGACAGCAGCAGCACGATGCCGAAGCTGGCCAGCGTGGTCAGCACGTAGGTCAGCATGTAGAACAGCGACGCGCCATAGGCGGCCGACGACAGTTCCGGCTTGCCCTCGACCGCGCCCGACATCAGGCCCAGGAGCACGAAGCCCATGTGCGAGATGGTCGAGTAAGCCAGCATGCGCTTGAAGTTGGTCTGCGCGATGGCGGTCAGGTTACCGATCGCCAGCGACAGCACGGCCAGGATCATCAGCATCGGCTGCCAGTCGGCGGCCAGGCCATGCAGGCCGTCCACCAGCAGGCGCAGCGTGATGGCGAAGGCGGCCAGCTTGGGCGCGCCGCCCAGGATCAGCGTGACGGCGGTCGGCGAACCTTGATAGACGTCCGGCACCCACATGTGGAACGGCACGGCGCCCAGCTTGAACGCCAGGCCCGACACCAGGAACACGATGCCGAACACCAGCGCCATCTTCTCGGCCTTGCCGGCGGCGATGACCTTGGACACTTCGGCCAGGTCAAGGTGACCCGTGGCGCCGTAGACCATCGACATGCCGTACAGCAGGAAGCCCGAGGCCAACGCGCCCAGCACGAAGTACTTCATGGCGGCTTCGGTGGCGACGACGTCATCGCGGCGCAGCGCGATCAGCGCGTACAGCGCCAACGACATCAGTTCCAGGCCCAGGTAGATGGAGATCAGGTTCCCGGAGGAAATCATGACCATCTGGCCCAGCAGCGCGAACAGCGTCAGGACGTAGAGCTCGCCGCCCTTGAGCATGTCACGCACTTGCGCGTAGACACGGCCGTAGACCAGCGTGGCGCCCACGGCGATGTAGGACGCGATTTTCAGCAGGTGCGACAGTTCGTCGGTGACGTACAGACCATGGAAGGTCGCGCCCTTAACGCCGTTCATCCATTGCACGGCCGACACGACGGTCAGCGCGCCCAATACCAGCAGGGTCAGCAGAAACGTCGGCTTGCGCTCGGGGTGATTGCTGACCGCGTCGACGAGCAGGATAGCCAGGCCGGAAACCAGCAGAAGGATTTCCGGCGCCGCCAGGGCGAAATCGATTTGGGATTGCATCATTGTCTTGTCTTACAGTTTCGAGACGGCAACGTGTTGCAGCAGGGCCTCGACCGAGACGTGCATGACGTCGGTAAAGGGCTTGGGATAGATCCCCATGTACAACACGGCGATCGCCATCACGCCAAGAATCACAAATTCGCGGCGGTTGATATCGGTCAGCTCGCGGACGTGGTCATTGGCGATGTCGCCCAGGACCACACGCTTGACCATCCACAGCGAATACGCAGCCCCCATGATCAGGGCGGTAGCCGCCAACAGGCCGATCCAGAAGTTGTGCTCGACCGCGCCCATGATCACCATGAACTCGCCGACGAAACCGCTGGTGGCCGGCAGGCCGCTATTGGCCATCGAGAACAGGATGAAGAACGTGGCGAAGCGCGGCATCACGTTGACCACACCACCGTAATCGGCGATCTGGCGCGAGTGCATGCGGTCGTACAGCACGCCGATACACATGAACATGGCGCCCGACACGAAGCCGTGGGAAATCATCTGCACAATGGCGCCTTCGACGCCGGCCGTGTTGAAGATGAAAAAGCCCAGCGTCACGAAACCCATGTGGGCAACCGACGAGTAAGCCACCAGCTTCTTCATGTCTTCCTGGATGATCGCCACCAGGCCGATGTAGATCACCGCGATCAGCGACAGCGTGATCATCAGGCCGGCCAGGCTGTGCGAGGCGTCGGGCGTGATCGGCAGCGAGAAGCGCAGGAAGCCATAGGCGCCCAGCTTCAGCATGATCGCGGCCAGCACGATGGAGCCGCCCGTGGGCGCTTCCACGTGCACGTCCGGCAACCACGTGTGAACCGGCCACATCGGCACCTTCACCGCGAACGCCGCCAACAGCGCCACGAAGATCAGGATCTGTTCGGTCTGGCCCAGCTTGACCTGGTGCCAGGTCAGGATGTCGAACGAACCACCCGATGCGTGCCACAGGTAGATGAAGGCGATCAGGGTCAACAGAGAACCCATCAGCGTGTACAGGAAGAACTTGAATGCCGCGTAGATACGGTTATCGCCGCCCCACGCCCCGATGATGATGTACATCGGGATCAGCGTGGCTTCGAAGAACACGTAGAACAGCATGCCGTCCAGCGCGGCGAACACGCCCACCATCAGACCCGACAGGATCAGGAAGGCGGCCATGTACTGCGCCACGCGGCTGGTGATGACTTCCCAGCCGGCCAGCACCACGATGACGGTGATGAACGCGGTCAGGAGGACGAACCACAGCGAAATGCCGTCGATGCCCAGGTGGTAATTGACGTTGAAGGCTTCGATCCACGAGGCCTTTTCCACGAACTGCATGGCGGCCGTGGTGTTGTCAAAACCGGTGTACAGCGGAATCGTGACGAGGAAACCGGCAACGGCGCCAGCCAGCGACAAGCCGCGCGCCAGACCGGGACGGTCGTCACGACCCACCGCCAGCACCAGCAGGCCGAATACGATCGGGACAAAGATCGCAAGCGTGAGCCAGGGGAAAGTGTTGGATGCCATCTCGCTTGCCATCATTGGGGAATCAGCACAAAGAAAGTCACCAGCGCCATGATGCCGATGATCATCGCGAACGCGTAGTGATAGATGAAGCCGGACTGCAGGTGGCGGCTGACCGCTGCCACCCAACCCACGACGCGGGCGCTACCGTTGACCAACAGGCCATCGATGATGCCGCGGTCGCCGGTCTGCCACAGACCACGGCCCAGGGCGCGCATGCCGCGAGCGATGATCTGCTCGTTGACCCAGTCCACGTAGTACTTGTTTTCAAGCACCTTGTTCACGCCGGACAGGTTGGCCTTGATGGCGGCCGGAACCTTGGGATTGATCAGGTAGCAGTACCAGGCAATGACGAAACCAGCCACGACCAGCCAGAACGGCAGGGTCTGGAAGGCATGCAGGCCGTAGGCAACCCAGCCGTGCCATTCTTCTTGCAGTTCGTGCATGGCCGGATGCTGCGGCAGCACCGTGATCACGCCGTTGAAGAACTTGCCGAACAGCATCGGGTCAACCGCCCAGGCGCCAACCAGCACCGACGGAATCGCCAGCAGGATCAGCGGCAGCGTCACCACCCAGGGCGACTCATGCGGCTTGCCGCCATGATGGCCGTGGCCGTGGCCGTGGTCATCGTGACCGTGACCGTGGTCGTCATGCCCATGCGCGTCGTGGCCATGGCCGTGACCGTGGTCGCTGGTGTCAAAGCGTTCCTTGCCGTGGAAGACCAGGAAGTAAACGCGGAACGAGTACAGCGAGGTCACGAACACACCGATCAGCACGGCGTAGTACGCGAAGCTTGCGCCCCAGACGTTGGCGTGGCCGGCCGCTTCGATGATGTTTTCCTTCGAGTAGAAACCCGAGAAGAACGGCGTGCCAACCAGTGCCAGCGTGCCCAGCAAGAAAGTGATCCAGGTGATGGGCATGTACTTGCGCAGGCCGCCCATGTTGCGGATGTCCTGGTCGTGGTGCATGCCAATGATGACCGAACCCGCGCCCAGGAACAGCAGCGCCTTGAAGAAGGCGTGGGTCATCAGGTGGAAAATGGCCACCGAGTAGGCCGAGGCGCCCAGCGCGACGGTCATGTAACCCAGCTGCGACAGCGTGGAGTACGCAACAACGCGCTTGATGTCGGTCTGGATGATGCCCAGGATGCCCAGGAACAGCGCGCCGATGGCGCCGATCACGATGATGAACGACAGCGCCACGTCCGACAGTTCGAACAGCGGCGAGAAGCGCGCAACCATGAAGATACCGGCCGTCACCATGGTGGCGGCGTGGATCAGCGCGGAGATCGGGGTCGGGCCTTCCATCGAGTCAGGCAGCCAAGCGTGCAGCGGAACCTGGGCCGATTTGCCCATGGCGCCGATGAACAGGCAGATACACGCCACCGTCAGCAGCATCCAGTCAGAACCCGGCAGGGTCATCGCGGCCAGCTTGTCGGCTTGGGCGAAGACTTCGCCGTAGTGCATCGTGCCGGCGTACGCGAACAACAGGCCGATACCCAGCACGAAGCCGAAGTCCCCGACGCGGTTGATCAGGAATGCCTTCATGTTGGCGAAGATGGCCGTCGGGCGGGTGTACCAGAAACCGATCAGCAGGTACGACACCAGGCCCACTGCTTCCCAGCCGAAGAACAGCTGCACCATGTTGTTCGACATCACCAGCATCAGCATGGAGAACGTGAACAGCGAGATGTACGAGAAGAAGCGCTGGTAGCCGGGGTCGTCAGCCATGTAGCCGATGGTGTAGATGTGCACCATCAGCGACACGGACGTCACCACGACCATCATCATGGCCGACAGGGGATCGATCAGGAAGCCGATTTCCAGCTTGGTCTGGCCGATCAGGCTCCAGGTGTAGACCGCGCCGTCAAAGCGCAGGCCGTTCAGCACGTCGCCCAACACCACCACCGAACCGATGGCCGAGATGAGCACGCCAAGAATGGTGATGACGTGGGACGCGCGGCGGCCGATGGGACGGCCCAGGAAGCCGGTGCCGAAAAGGCCCGCGAGAATTGCTCCGGCCAGCGGTGCCAGCGCGATGAGCAAGTAGAGATTGGGTGAGCTAGACATTTTCTTCCAATACCCCGTCAGCCCTTCAGGCGATCGAGTTCGTCAACGTTGATCGTGTTCAGGTTGCGGAACAGCAGCACCAAAATGGCCAGGCCGATTGCCGCTTCAGCGGCGGCCACGGTCAGGATGAAGAACACGAACACCTGGCCGGCGGTGTCGCCGAACCAGCTGGAGAACGCCACGAAGTTCATGTTGACGGCCAGGAGCACGAGCTCGATGGACATCAAGAGAATGATCAGGTTGCGGCGGTTCAGGAAGATGCCGAAGATCCCGATGGCGAACAGGATCGCCCCAAGGATCAGATAGTGGGCCAGCGTCAGCGTCATTGTTTTTCTCCTTGGGGCGCGGCGGCGGCGCCGGACGAGGCATCACGCTTGGCTTGGGCACGCTCGCTCTGGGCGGGCATGTTGACCATGCGGAAGCGGTCCTTCGAGCGGACGCGCACGGCGGCAACCGGGTCGTTGTACTTCACGTCGCGGCGGCGGCGCAGCGTCAGCGCAATTGCGGCGACCATGCCCACCAGCAGCAGCGCGGCGCCGACTTCAATGGCGTAGACGTACTGCGTGTACATCACTTCGCCCAGCGCGCGAGCATTGTTGTAGTCGCCGGCGACCGGGGCTTGCGGGCCCGAGCCGTACCAGGTGGAACCCAGCACGAAGGACATTTCCAGCACCAGCACCAGACCGATCACCAGGCCAAGCGGCAGGTAGGTCTTCATGCCCTGGCGCATGGTGTCCATGCGGATGTCCAGCATCATCACGACGAAGAGGAAGAGCACCATCACGGCGCCCACGTACACCAGCACCAGCAGCAAGGCCAGGAATTCAGCGCCCAGCAGCATCCACAGCATGGCTGCGTTGGAGAATGCCAGGATCAGGTGCAATACCGCGGTGACCGGACTGCGCGCGGTGATCACGCGGAACGCCGCGATCACCAGCACGGCGGCCAGTATGTAGAAAAGGACAGTGGTAAAAGTCATGGATCAGACCCTGGGCTTCAACGGTAAGGAGCGTCGTCGGCCCGGCGGCGGGCGATGTCGGCTTCGTAGCGGTCGCCCACGGCGAGCAGCATGTCTTTGGTGAAATACAGGTCGCCGCGCTTTTCACCGTGGTATTCGTGGATATGGGTTTCCACGATCGAGTCCACGGGGCAGCTTTCCTCACAGAAGCCGCAGAAAATGCACTTGGTCAGATCGATGTCGTAGCGCGTGGTGCGGCGGGTGCCGTCCTCGCGTTGGTCCGATTCGATGGTGATCGCCAAGGCCGGGCACACGGCTTCACACAGCTTGCACGCGATGCAACGCTCTTCCCCGTTGGGGTAGCGGCGCAACGCGTGCAGGCCGCGGAATCGCGCCGACGTGGGCGTCTTTTCCTGCGGATAACGCAAGGTGACCTTGCGCTTGAAAAAGTACTTGCCCGTCAGGCGCATGCCCTTGAGCAACTCGGTCAGCATCAGGCTGCCGAAGAAATCTTTGATCGCTTCCATATCCTGCCTCTGCCTGGCGGCTTAGCGCCAAATGTTCCAGGGCGTCTGCATCCAGATCGCCACCACGACCAGCCAAACGCCGGTCAGCGGGATGAAGATTTTCCAACCCAAACGCATGATCTGGTCATAGCGGTAGCGCGGGAACGAAGCGCGGAACCACACAAACAACGAGACCACAACGAACGTCTTCAGACCCAGCCAGATCCAGCCAGGAATCCAGGTCAGCGGCGCGATGTCGATCGGGGAAGCCCAGCCGCCCAGGAACATGATCGATGCCATGCAGGACAGCAGGATCATGTTGGCGTATTCACCCAGGAAGAACAGGGCGAAAGCCATACCCGAGTACTCGACCATGTGGCCGGCCACGATTTCCGATTCGCCTTCGACAACGTCGAACGGGTGGCGGTTGGTTTCGGCCACGATAGCCACGACGTAGATCACGAACAGCGGCAACAGCGGCAGCCAGTTCCAGGACATGAACGTCAGGCCCTTGTCGGCAAACCAGCCGCGGTTCTGAACGTTGACGATCTCGGACATGTTCAGGCTGCCCGACACCAGCAGCACCGTGACGAGCACGAAGCCGATAGCCAGTTCGTAGGACAGCATCTGTGCCGAAGCGCGCAGCGCGCCCAGGAACGCGTACTTGGAGTTCGACGCCCAGCCCGCCACGATCACGCCGTACACGCCGATGGACGTGATGGCCATGATGTAAAGCAGACCAGCGTTGACGTTGGCCAGCACGACATCAGGACCGAAGGGAATCACCGCCCAGGCAGCCAGCGCGGGCATCAGCGTGACCACGGGGGCCACGATGAACAGCACCTTGTTGGCCTGGCTGGGAACCACGACTTCCTTGGTCAGCAGCTTGAACACGTCGGCAAACGGCTGCAACAGCCCCTTGAAACCGACGCGGTTCGGACCCATGCGCACGTGCATGGCGCCGATCATCTTGCGTTCCCAGTACGTCAGGTACGCAACGCACAGAATGATCGGCACGGCGATGATCACAATCTTGATGAGGGTCCAGAGGACCATCCAGACCGTCGGGCCCAGCAGCTCCTGCCCGTGGCTCTCAAGAACATTAAGCCATTCCATCAGGCACGCTCCACGCTGAGTTGACCGAATGCGCCACCCAGGGCTGCGGTGTTATCAAAGGCTGCGGAAATGCGCACGGCGCGGTCGGCCACGGCATCATCCTGCACGGTTTCGAGTTCGACGGCGCCTTGCGCACCCGCCACGCGCACCTTGACCCCGGCCGTCAGGCCCAGGCTGGTGAGCGTGCGGCCGTTCATGGCGGCAGCCGGCTTCTTCGAGGCCGGGGACGCTTGCAGCGGCTCCGAACGGCGAACCATGGCGTCGGTGCGGTAGATCGGCACATCGGCCACGCGCTCCAGGCCGGTCAGTGCCTGCCCCAGGCCCAGCGGCGCCTTGACGTCGTTGGACAGGCGGCCTTCGATGCCACCGGCCAGCGCGGCGTCGCGCACCGATTCCGACGTTTCATCGTCAAAGCCGGCCAAATGCAGCACGTTGCCCAATACACGCAGGACCTTCCAGCCCGGACGGGTCTGGCCCAACGGCGTGACCGTGCCCTTGAAGCTCTGGGCCAGGCCTTGCGCGTTGACGAAGGTGCCCGAGGTTTCGGTGAACGGCGACACCGGCAGCATGACGTCGGCCCATTCGGCGGCGGCCGAGCGGTAAGGCGTCAGGGCCACGGCGAATTGCGCGCCACGCAGCGCGGCGATGGCTTGCTGGCCATTGTCGGCATCCAGCAGCGGCTCGGCGTGCAGCACGATGTAGGCCTTGAGCGGCTCGGCCAGCATGGCGGCGGCGGTCTTGCCGCCCTTGCCCGGAACGGCGCCGGCCAGGTAACCGCCGACGGTGTTGCCGCCGGAAGTCAGGAAGCCGAACTTGCCACCGGCCAGGTTCGCCACGGCGCGGCCGTTGGCGGCCAGCGTCGAGGCTTGGGCGCTGGCCACGGCCAGGTTGCCCAGCAGCACGGCGGTGTTGGCGCCGGAAGCCAGGCTGGCGGCGATGATCTTGGCGTTTTCGCCCGGGGTGACCGAGGCGAATTCGGCCGGCACGGCCTGTTCCTTGGCTTGCGCCAGGGCGACGGCCACTTCAGCCAGCGCGCGCGGCAGCTCGGACGGGGCCACGGTGATGCGGGCGGCGATGGGCATCAGAGGATCGTCAGCGGCGCTGTCGACCATCAGGATCTGCGTGCCGCGCTTGGCGGCTTGACGCAGGCGTTGCGCCATCAGCGGGTGATCCTTGCGCAGGAACGAGCCGACGACCAGGACGCGGTCCAGGTTGTCGAGTTCAGCGATGGGCATGCCCAGCCACGGTGCACCGGTCAACGCGGCGTCGAAGGCCGGGTCGGTCTGGCGCAGGCGGAAGTCGATGTTCTCGGAACCCAGCGCGCGGACCAGGCGGCCCAGCAGCGCATATTCTTCGGTGGTGGCGTATTCCGACGCCAGCGCGCCGATCTGGCCGGCGCCGAAGCTGTCGCGAACGCGCGACAGGCCTTGAGCCACGGCTTGCAGTGCGTCAGCCCACGAGGCTTCCTGCCACTTGCCGTCGGTGCCCTTGATCATCGGGGCGGTCAGGCGGTCGTCGCTGTTCAGGCCTTCGTACGAGAAGCGGTCGCGGTCGCTGATCCAGCATTCGTTGACGGCTTCGTCTTCGAACGGCACCACGCGCATGACGCGGTCGCCCTTGACCTGGACCACCAGGTTGGCGCCCAGGCTGTCGTGCGGGCTGACCGAGCGGCGGCGAGCCAGTTCCCAGGTGCGGGCGCTGTAGCGGAAGGGCTTGGAGGTCAGCGCGCCCACCGGACAGATGTCGATCATGTTGCCCGACAGTTCGGACTCGATCGAGCGGCCGACAAACGTCGTGATCTCGGAGTGTTCGCCACGGCCCAGCATGCCCAATTCCATGACGCCGGCGATTTCCTGGCCGAAGCGCACGCAGCGGGTGCAGTGGATGCAGCGGCTCATTTCCTCGGCGGAAACCAGCGGGCCCAGATCCTTGTGGAAGACGACGCGCTTTTCCTCTTGGTAACGCGAGGAAGAGCCACCGTAACCCACGGCCAGATCCTGCAACTGGCATTCGCCGCCCTGATCGCAGATCGGGCAGTCGAGGGGGTGATTGATGAGCAAGAATTCCATCACCGACTTCTGAGCGGCGCGAGCCTTTTCAGAGCAGGTGTGGACGACCATGCCGTTGGTCACGGGCGTGGCGCAGGCGGGCAGCGCCTTGGGCGCTTTTTCCACTTCAACCAGGCACATCCGGCAGTTGGCCGCGATGGACAGTTTCTTGTGGTAGCAGAAATGCGGCACGTAAAGCCCGACTTTCTGAGCGGCATGCATGACCATGCTGCCTTCGGGCACTTCGACCTGATTGCCGTCGACGGTTAGTTCAACCATTGCTGTTCCTGAGACCTACAGATATTGCGGGACCACACAAGACTTATGCTCGATGTGGTGCGCGAATTCGTCGCGAAAATGCTTGAGGAAGCCACGGACGGGCATGGCGGCGGCGTCACCCAGGGCGCAGATGGTGCGGCCCATGATGTTGCCTGCCACGTTGTCCAGCAAGTCCAGATCTTCCGGACGGCCGTGACCGTTTTCGATGCGATGCACCATGCGGTAGAGCCAGCCGGTGCCTTCGCGGCACGGCGTGCACTGGCCGCAGCTTTCCTCGAAATAGAAGTACGACAGACGCAGCAGCGACTTCACCATGCAGCGCGTTTCGTCCATGACGATCACCGCGCCAGAACCGAGCATCGAGCCGGCCTTGGCGATGGAGTCATAGTCCATCGTGCATTCCATGATGATGTCGGCCGGCAGCACCGGGGCGCTGGATCCGCCAGGGATCACCGCCTTCAGTTTCTTGCCGCCGCGCATGCCGCCCGCCAGTTCCAGCAGGGTCGAGAACGGGGTGCCCAGCGGAATCTCGTAGTTGCCGGGGCATTCAACGTCGCCGGTGATCGAGAACAGCTTGGTGCCGCCGTTGTTCGGCTTGCCGACTTCCAGGTAAGCCTGGCCGCTGTTGCGGATGATCCACGGCACGGCCGCGAACGTTTCCGTGTTGTTGATCGTGGTGGGCTTGCCGTACAGGCCGAAGCTGGCCGGGAACGGCGGCTTGAAGCGCGGTTGGCCCTTCTTGCCTTCCAGCGATTCCAGCAACGCGGTTTCTTCGCCGCAGATGTAGGCGCCGTAGCCGTGGAACGCGTGCAGCTGGAAGCTGTAGTCCGACCCCAGGATCTTGTCGCCCAGGAAGCCGGCGGCGCGCGCCTCTTCCAGCGCTTCCTCGAAGCGTTCATACACTTCGAAGATTTCGCCGTGGATGTAGTTGTAGCCGACGCTGATGCCCATGGCGTAGGCCGCGATCGCCATGCCTTCAATCACGATGTGCGGATTGAAGCGCAGGATATCGCGGTCCTTGAATGTGCCGGGCTCGCCTTCGTCCGAGTTGCAGACGAGGTACTTCTGGCCGGGGAACGCGCGCGGCATGAAGCTCCACTTCAGGCCGGTCGGGAAGCCCGCGCCGCCACGGCCGCGCAGACCCGACGCCTTGACTTCGGCGATCACGTCTTCCGGCTTCATGCCGGTGGTCAGGATCTTCTTCAGGGCTTCGTAGCCGCCGCGCTTGACGTAGTCTTCGAGGCGCCAGTTGGCGCCGTCGACATCAGCCATGATCTGCGGCTGGATGTGGCGGCCGTGCAGGCACATCGAATTGGACACGTCGTTCAGCGGGTTGGGGTCGAGCCCCTGCGCGAACTGCTTGTACAGGTCGGGCGCGTTCATGCCGACTCTCCTTGCACCTTGAGGGCCGCGACCAGCGCGTCCAGCTTCTCGTCGGTCATGCGCACGCACATATGCTTGTTGTTCACGATCAGCACGGGGGAATCGCCGCAAGCGCCCATGCATTCGCCTTCAACCAGCGTGAACTGGCCGTCGGCGGTGGTTTGGCGGTAGTCGACACCCAGCTTGCGCTTGAGGTATTCGCCGGCACGGTCGCCATCGCGCAAGGCACAGGGCAGGTTCGTGCAGACGGCGATCTTGTTCTTGCCGACGGGCTTGACGTCGAACATGTTGTAGAACGTGGCGACTTCCTGCACCGCAATGGGCGGGACGCCAATGTAATTGGCCACATCTTCAATGGTTTCGGTAGCCAACCAGCCCTTCTCTTCTTGCGCGATGGCAAGCGAGGCCATGATGGCGGACTGCCGCTGGTCGGCCGGGAACTTCGCGAGTTCTCGGTCGATTTTCTGGTAGGCCTGTTCGGAAAGCAGCATAGTTTGAATCCGGGTTATGCGGGCGTGCTCGTGACTGTCTGGGCGGATCAGCGATCGATCTCGCCGAAAACGATGTCCTGCGTACCAATGATGGTGACGGCGTCGGCGATCATGTGACCGCGCGACATCTCATCCAGCGATTGCAGGTGGACAAAGCCGGGGGCCCGAATCTTCAGGCGGTAAGGCTTGTTGGCGCCGTCCGACACCAGATAGATGCCGAACTCGCCCTTGGGGTGCTCCACCGAGGCATAAGCCTCGCCCGGGGGCACGTGGAAACCTTCGGTGAAGAGCTTGAAGTGATGGATCAGCTCTTCCATGTTGG
Source organism: Achromobacter sp. JUb104 (assembly GCF_024806975.1). Taxonomy (NCBI): domain Bacteria; kingdom Pseudomonadati; phylum Pseudomonadota; class Betaproteobacteria; order Burkholderiales; family Alcaligenaceae; genus Achromobacter; species Achromobacter sp. JUb104. The sequence continues at coordinate 556,967 of NZ_JANUEY010000003.1, forward strand.
TCTTCATGGCGGTGCGCTTGGGCGGGGCGATCTTGTGATTCTCGATCATGACCGGACCCGGGTTGTTGCGCAGCCATTCCACGCACTGGCGGATGATGCGGTTACTTTCACGCATTTCAGCGATGCGGACCAGGTAGCGGTCGTAGCAGTCGCCGTTGACACCCACGGGGATGTCGAAATCAAGCAGGTCATAGACTTCGTAGGGTTGCGTCTTGCGCAAGTCCCAGGCGACGCCGGAGCCGCGCAGCATCGGGCCGGTGAAGCCCAGCGCCTTGGCGCGATCGGGGTCGACCACGCCGATGCCCACCAGACGCTGCTTCCAGATGCGGTTGTCGGTCAGCAGCGTTTCGTACTCGTCGACGCAGGCCGGGAAGCGGTTGGTGAAGTCTTCGATGAAGTCCAGCAGCGAGCCCGAACGCGCGTCATTCATGATGCGCATTTCTTTGTCGCCGCGGTATTTGCTGGTGTCGCCGTACTGCGGCATCGTGTCCGGCAAATCACGGTAGACGCCACCCGGGCGGTAGTAAGCCGCGTGCATGCGCGCGCCCGAGACCGCTTCGTAGCAGTCCATCAGGTCTTCGCGTTCACGGAAGGCGTACAGGAACACGGCCATGGCGCCCACGTCGAGTGCGTGCGAACCCAGCGACATCAGGTGGTTCAGCAAGCGCGTGATTTCGTCGAACATCACGCGGATGTACTGCGCGCGCAGCGGGGCTTCAACGCCCAGCAGCTTTTCGATGGCCATGACGTAGGCGTGCTCGTTGCACATCATGGACACGTAGTCCAGGCGGTCCATGTAGGGCAGCGCCTGGATGTAGGTCTTGTGCTCGGCCAGCTTTTCGGTGGCGCGATGCAGCAGGCCGATGTGCGGGTCGGCGCGCTGGATGACTTCGCCGTCCAGTTCCAGCACCAGGCGCAACACACCGTGCGCGGCCGGATGCTGAGGACCGAAGTTAAGCGTGTAGTTCTTGATTTCTGCCATGATTTAACGCCCCAAGCCGTAGGAGTCTTCGCGGACCACGCGCGGGGTGATCTCGCGCGGATCGATCGTGACCGGCTGGTAAATGACGCGCCGTTGTTCGGGGTCGTAACGCATTTCGACGGTGCCCGACAGCGGGAAGTCCTTGCGGAACGGATGACCGATGAAGCCGTAGTCGGTCAGGATGCGGCGCAGGTCGGGGTGACCTTCGAAGACGATGCCGTACAGGTCGAACGCTTCGCGCTCGAACCAACCCACGGCCGGCCAGCATTCCATCAGCGACGCCACGATCGGGAATTCGTCGTCGGCGGCCCAGGTGCGGACACGCAGGCGCCAGTTGTTCTCGATGGACAGCAGGTGAATCACCACGGCGAAGCGCGCGCGATGCACCTTGGCGGTGGGTTCCTCGGGCAGTTGGCGCGTGCCGTTGCCCCAGGTCAGGTAGTCGACGCCACAGAGGTCGATACAGGTTTCAAAGCGCAGACCGGCTTCGGTGCGCAGCTTGTTGCAGACGGAGAACCACTGCTGCGCGGGCACTTCGAGCGTCAGCTCGCCCAACGCCTCGGTCAGCGCGATGTCCGCGCCGAGGGTGGTCTGCAAATTGTTTTTCAGGGTTTCGAGCCTGGTCATCATCTTGTACGCTTAGGTGAACCGATACGCTGGTTTCGAGAACGCCGGCGGCAAGGGCTGCCGCGGACGGGGCGAAAGATCAGCGCGCAATCGTGTTGGTCAGACGGATCTTGTTCTGCATTTGCAGCAAGCCGTAGACCAGCGCCTCGGCCGTGGGCGGGCAGCCCGGCACATAGACGTCTACCGGTACGATGCGGTCGCAGCCACGAACCACCGAATACGAGTAGTGGTAGTAGCCACCGCCATTGGCACAGGAGCCCATGGAAACGACCCAACGCGGCTCGGGCATCTGGTCGTAAACCTTGCGCAGCGCCGGCGCCATCTTGTTGCACAGCGTGCCAGCAACGATCATCAGATCGGACTGACGCGGGCTGGGTCGGAAGATGATGCCGAACTGGTCCAGGTCATAGCGGGCCGCGCCCGCGTGCATCATCTCAACCGCGCAACAGGCCAGACCGAAGGTCATGGGCCACATGGAGCCGGTCTTCGCCCAATTAAGGAACTTGTCGGCGCTGGTTGTGATGAACCCTTGCTTGAGAATGCCGTCTATAGCCATATTCGTCTCTGATAGCGTGCTGTGAAAAGAACCACCCGAGGGGGTTTATTCCCAGTCCAGCGCGCCCTTTTTCCATTCGTAGATGAAGCCGACGGTCAACACGGCTAGGAAAACCATGACCGTCCAGAAACCGACGAGTCCGACTGTGCCTTGGGCGATGGCCCACGGGAACAGGAACGCGATTTCCAGGTCGAAAAGAATGAACAAAATCGCCACCAGGTAGTAGCGCACGTCAAACTTCATGCGGGCGTCTTCGAACGCTTCGAAGCCGCACTCATAGGGCGACAGCTTCTCAGCGTAGGGACGCCGCGGGCCAAGGAGGGAGCCGGCCGTTAGAAGCGCGAACCCGATAAGGGTGGCCACTACGATAAACAGCAGGACGGGAAAATACTGTTGCAGGTTCATTCAGGCGTCCGTCAAATGCGCAAACCTTAGGATTGTAGCATTCGCGTGGTTACTTCCGGCTGAACTCTGTAGCTTGAACAACGGGTGAAAGACTGCATTCCTCAAATGGAACAATCGCAGTTTTTGGAACAGAGCCGCAAGCATACAGGACTCAACTGACAAGCTCCTGCGCGTCATCAAAAATCAGACCAAAGCACGAAAAAAAGCCACCCCGAAGGGTGGCTTCATACGAACGAGCCGCAGCCCGTTCGTTCGCTTGCGTGTCAAATCCAAACAGGGCTTGCGCCCTGCAGTGGATTAGAAGCGGTGACGGACACCGACGCCGACAGCGGTCGACTTGACGTCTTCGATGAAGGCGTAGTTCTTGGCGTACGAACCGTAAGCGTACAGGTTGGTGCGCTTGGACAGGTCGTAGGTGTAGCCCAGCGAGAAGACGTTCATCGTCTCAGCACCGTTGATACGGTCGTTGCTGGGGTCAACCATTTGCCACGAACCGAACAGCTTGCTTGCGCCGCCGATCGGGGCGGACAGGCCGACCATGTACGAGTTGGCCTTGAAGCCGTCAGCGAAGATGTTGCTGCCGAGGCTCAGCGAGCCGGAGCCCGTGTTCACGCCTTGACCAGCGAACCAGCCGTCGGTCGTGCGGCCGTAGGCCAAAGCCAGCTTCACAACTTCGAAGTCGTACGAAGCGCCGATGGCGTACATACGCGGGGTAGCTTCGGAATCACCCAGCACCATCTTGTTGGCGCCGTTCAGCTGGTCATACGTCAGGGCCACGTTCAGGGGGCCGTTGACGTAGCGCAGACCGGTGGTGATCGCGCGGGTGTTGTCGGCAGTGCGCCAGCCGGTTTGGTCGCCGTTGTTGTCGTCAGCATTGAACGAGTAGCCAACGCCGAACTGGAAGCCGCTGTACGACGGGGTCTGATACATGACCATGTTGTCGTAGCGTTGCGTGTTGGCAGCGCTCATCGAAACGCCGATGTTAGCTTGACCGAAGCCAGCGCCGAACGGGTCGATCGAGCCGAAGTACTTCGACGCGATGTTGGTTTGGCGACCGAAGTCCAGTTGGCCCCAGCTGTCGCTGGCCAGACCGACGGTGGCTTGACGACCGAACAGGCGGCCACCTTGAGCCGACTTGCCGTTACCCGAATCAAAGCCCGATTCCAGTTGGAAAACAGCGCGCAGGCCGTCACCCAGGTCTTCCGAACCACGCAGACCCCAGCGCGAACCGTTCTGGACGCCGTTGATCATGCCGAAACGGCTGCCGTTTTGGGCATCGGTGCCACCGCTGATCTTGTTGTAGCCGAGGCCCGTGTCGATGATACCGTACAGGGTGACAGACGTTTCTGCCTGGGCGACACCGGCAAAACCGGCGAGCAGGGCGGCAGCGAGCAGAGTCTTTTTCATTTAAGAAATCTCCGTTGATTTGAGTGACAAGAGCAGCAATCCAGCAAACCAGCCTGCCGCCCCCCTAACTCCGCGAAGGGAAGTTGACGCTATTGCATCAAAAATCGGGGGGACTGGCTATGGTCGGCATCAGAAAAGTGCACGTTTGCGACACCCCTGTTGGGATCTTGCAACATCGCGCGGGCGGCGCGCCAACGGTGTTAGGGCTTACCCGAGCAAAAACAGGCAAGCACGTATCCACGCGACTTTCAGCCCTGCCCCTAATTATTCAGGCCATTCCCGAGGCGTTCTTTCAACCCGCTTTCACGCTTGGCACTGGCCGGTTTGCCCCCCGGAATCCGTCTGAATGTCTGTGCACGCCTCGTCATTCCTGAGGCGATTCGGCGGCGGTTAATAACATTGTTATTTGGAAAAATCGTCGATATGATCAGCACTCATTCCGTCGACTTCCAGCCGCCCAAATGTCCGCCGCCCCCACCGCACGCACCGAAAGAAATGAACGGCTGAATGCGCTACGGCGCCAGTTGATTCTGGGCGCCGCGCAACGCGTGTTTGAGCGCGACGGGCTAGAGAAAACGACGATACGGGCAATTGCCAAGGAAGCCGGCTGCACCACCGGCGCCATTTACCCCTGGTTCGCAGGCAAGGAAACCCTGTACGGCGCACTGCTGGACGAATCGCTCGGGCGCCTGCATGCGCACCTGGACGAGGCGGCAAGCACCGGGCCCGCATCCGGCGCCGCCCGCAAGGCCATCCACGCCTTCTTCGGCTATTACGCTCAGCGCCGCACCGATTTTTCCTTGGGCATGTATTTGTTCCAGGGGCTGGGCCCCAGGGGCCTGGGGCGGGACATGGACGAAAAGCTGAACGCTCGCCTGCGGCAATGCGTGGACCTGCTGGGCGGCGCGCTGGCGCGCAGCAAGGGTTGGGACGCGGACACCGTGGCGGTCGAGCAGATGAACCTGTTCACCTATCTGATGGGCTTATTGCTGCTGCTGCATACCCATCGTCTGAAATCCCTGGGTCAGCAGGCCGACGCCCTGCTGGACCATTATTGCCTCGCCCTGGAGCAACGATGACCGCAACCGCACTGGCCGCCGACACCGACGCGCCCCTGATCAGCCTGGCCGATTTCCACATTTTGCTGGCCGACCAGCACCCCTTCTCTCTCCTGCTGGGCATCGACGTGCTGCACATCGGCCGAGGCACCGCCCGCGCGGTGCTGCCCGCCCGCGACGCGCACCAGCGCCTGGGCGGCATCGTCGCCGGCCCGATGCTGATGGGCCTGGCGGACTTGGCCATGTATGCCGCCGTGGTCGGCGCCACGGGCCAAAGCCACGCCGTCACGGCCAGCCTGACCATCAATTTCCTGCGCAAAAGCCCTGCTGGAGCCATCTATGCGGATGCTCGGCTGCTGAAGGTGGGCAGGCTGTCGGCAGGCGAAGTCATCTTGACCGGCGACGGCTCGGACGAGCCGCTTGCCCATATCGTGAGCACGTGGTCCGTGCCCAAGCCATGAGCCCGCGCATCAGCATCGTGGGCATGGGCGACACCGGCACCTTGGCCGCCCGGCGCTTGCTGGAGGCCGAACCGGACATCGCGTTGACCCTGTATGACATCGACCCGGAACGCTGCGAACAATTTCGCGGCTCGGCCACGCTGGCGACGTCGGCGCGAGAAGCGCTGATGGAATCGGACACCATCGTGCTTGCCTTGCCACGGGAACGCGAGATTGATCGCACGCTGGAGCGGTTCAGCGACGGCGAGGTAACGGCGCCGATCCAGGGCAAGCTGATCGTGGACCTGGCCCCGCCGCCAGCGGAACGCGCCCAGCGGCTGGATCGTGCGATTGCCAGCGCGGGCGGACGCTACACGAGCCTTCCGGGCCAGACCGCCGCCGTTGCGGCTAGCGGCATGCCGCAGCGGCTGTTAAAGCTGTTGCTCTGCCCGGCGTGAACCGCAATAGCGTTCGGCCACGGCCGCGCAGACCGCCAGCCATGCCAGGGTGACGGCAAACCCCGCCGTCACGTCGCTGGCGAAATGCACCTGCAGCAGGATGCGGCTAAGGCCGATCGCCATGATCAGCGCCGCCGCGACCGCTACACACGGCAGGCGCCACGACGCAGGCGCCAAACGCCAGACCAGATAGCAGGCCGTGCCGTACACGGCCATTGCCGCCGAGGCGTGACCGCTGGGAAAGCTCCACCCCGTGGCGGCGACAAATCCGTGATCATGTTCGGGGCGGACGCGCTCGAACGTGTGCTTGAGCAGCCAGTTAAGCGCCCCACCCAGGCCCGTGGTGATGGCGCAGAACGCCGCAAGCCGCCACCAACCCGTCCAGAGCAGATAGAGCGTCATCGCCACGGCCAGCACCGTCAGAAAGTTGCGGTCACCCAGATACGTGAACCAGGACAGCAGCCACAGCAACGACGAGTCCATCGACATGCTCAGCGCGTCGGCCAGAGCGCCGTCGAAAGCCACCACCCGCCCTTGGGTATGCACCGCGGCGGCCAGCACCAGAAAGGTCAGCAGCGCGGCGGACACCCCTGCCCCGAACATCACGCGGCGCGTCACGGCGGACCCGCCGGCAAACGCACGGACGGCCAACAGCGCCGCCGCCCCGGTCAATACCGGCAGTGCAATAAACAATTCCATGGCGTGGGACGCAACCCACGCCGCATACACCTCGGTCATGTAAGGGTCACCAATGTCTTGTCGACGGGTGCAAACACGTGCGTGGCTTCCGCGTAATCCCAGCGTTCGACATGGCAAAGCTGCTGCCCGCCCTCGCCTTCGTGCGTGATCACGTTCACCGAATTGGGCACGCTGCCGCGAACCCGGCGCGAGCACGCCGTGCCCGCCTGCACGATCCAGCCCGCCGGACCATTCGCCGACGACAGCGGCAGCACATAGGGCAGATGAATGTGCCCGCCCAAGACTAGGTCGATGCCCGCCTGCGCCCACGCCGCCAGCGCGCGTTCGCGCCCATTCAGCAAGTTGGACAAGTCGGACTCCACCTTGGCGCGAACGGGGTGATGCGCGACCACGATGCGCAATTGGCCCGGCCGGGCCTGGCGCAGGCGTTGCGCGACCCGGGCGATCTGCGCGTCCGAGATCTCGCCGTCTTTATGGCGGCGCGGCCGCGTGGTGTTCACGCCTACCGCCAGCAGCCCTGGGTTTTCGAACACGGGCTCCAGCACCGCGCCCAGCGCGCGCCGGTAGTTGCCGTATGGGTTCAGCGCGCGGGCGAATACGTTGTACAGCGGGATGTCATGGTTGCCCGGCACGGCCAGCACGGGCAGCGACAGGCGCTCGATGAACCGACGTGCCGCGGCGAACTGCGCCCGCCGTGCGCGCTGCGTGATGTCACCGCTAAGCACCACCAGATCGGGCTTTAGCGAGCGCGCCAGATCCAGCGCCGCCTCCACCACGGGTTTGCGTTCGGTACCGAAATGGGTGTCGGACAATTGCAGGATCCGCGTCATGAGCGGTCCAGGTATTGCGAGTCAGCAGGCACCACCAGCGGCAGCTTTTCGTCGGCCACCTTGAATTCAAGCGGCGTACTCATCCAGGAAATCTCGCCGTCCATCGCCACCTTCACGCGGTTGCGCCCGCGTATCCGCACCCGCATGCGCTCAAAGCCGAAGCTGATGACATGTTCGGCTTCGCCCAGGCGGCTGAACAGGCCGCGCACCAGCAGCCCATACAGCGCAAGCGTGCCGACCGGCTTGACCGTCATGGCAACGAGGCGGTTGCGTTCCAGATCTTCCGACTCGATGCCGACGTGTTCGAGTTGCAGCTTGTTGTTGCCCACCACCAGCGTCGGCGTGCGCAAGTCGCGGACGCCGCCCTCTTCTTCCAGTTGCAGCCGCAGTTGGCGCGGCGCGCGCAGCAAGGTGACCAGCCCCGACCACAGCGCCACCATCCGGCTGCGGCCGAAGCGCTGCTTGTAGGCCTCGCGGTCTTCCAGCAAGGTGGGGTAAAGCCCCAGGCTGGCATTGACCAGGAATAGCCGGCCGTTCAACTGGCCGACGCGCACGGGTTCAATGTGCCCCTGAAGAAAGCCACGCAGCGCGACATCCGTGTCTTGCGAAATGCCGTAGGTGCGCCCGAAATAATTGAACGTGCCCTGCGGCAGGATGCCGAATGGCACGCCCTTGCCCAGCACGGTGGCGGCGACCGCGTTAAGCGTGCCGTCTCCGCCCGCCGCGATGACGACGCCCTGCTCGTCCTGGGCGCGCTTGACGGCGTCCTGCGCCGTTTCGGTCAAGTGTTTGGGGTCGTCCACCGCCATCAGCGTATAGCGTCGGCCGGCCTCGTCGAGGATGCCGCGGATGGTGTCTTGCAGGACCTGCGCGTCGCCGCGCCCCGATCCTGTGTTGAGGACGATGAATAGCGGCTCTTGTCCCGTCAGGGAGCGCGCTCCGGTGCCTGGGCGCTGATCGGATAAGGTCATGGGAGAAAGATAGCCCATGCCGGCAAAACGCCGCAAGGCGCTAGCGCACTACCGGCCGAACAGCCCGGAGAGGGCCGAAAACCCCGGGCGCCACGCACATGGCGCCCGGCTTGGCGACCGTCAGCGGCCGATGGCGTAGGCCTGCATCAGGCGCGGCGTGGCCGCCGCGTGCAAGAGGCCGTCTTCATCCCGCGAGGCAGCCGTCAGGCGGCCGACCGACCATTCCGGCACCTCTTCGATCTGGTGCCCGCGCTGGCGCAGGCCGTTGATTACGTCGGCGCCAAAGCTGGCTTCCACCGCCAGGTGGCCCGGCTTGCGGTCGCGCGGGTAGAACGATGTGGGGAAATGCATGGTGTGCGACATCGGCAGGTCAATCGCTTCCTGCAGGTTGAGCCCATGGTGCACGTGGCGCAGGAAGAACAGCAACTGCCATTGTTCCTGCTGATCACCACCCGGCGTGCCGAAGGCCAGATACGGCTTGCCATCGCGCAGCGCCAAGGACGGCGTCAGCGTGGTGCGCGGACGCTTGCCCGGCGCCAGCGTGCCGGGCAAGCCCTCTTCCAGCCAGAACATCTGGGCGCGGGTATTCAGGCCAAAGCCCAGTTCGGGAATGACGGGCGACGATTGGAACCAGCCGCCCGAGGGCGTGGCCGAAATCATGTTGCCCCAGCGGTCAATCACATCCACATGCGTGGTGTCGCCGCGCTTGGCGGAAGCGCTCATGTCGGAAGCGCGCGCGTCGGAAGCCCGCATATCGGAAGCCCGCATATCCGCCAGCGTCGGCTCATTGGTGGCGCTGCCGGGCGCGGACACCGGGGACAGGCGTTGCAGCGTGTCCATCACGCGCGCCACCTGCGCCTCGAAGCCAGGCACCGTGCCAGGCAGCAGGTCGTGCGACGCGGTCTCGCCGATCAGCGCGCGGCGCTCGGCGTTATAGGCGTCCGACAGCAGGTGCGCCAACGGCACGTCGATGAAGGCCGGGTCGCCGTAATAGGCTTCGCGATCGGCGAACGCCAGCTTCATGGCCTCGGTGACGCGGTGGATGAATTCAACGCTGTTCGGCCCCACGCCCGCCAGGTCCATGTCTTTCAACAGCGCCAGCGTTTGCAGGAACACCGGGCCCTGGCTCCAGGCGCCCACCTTGGCCACGGTGTAGCCGTGGTAGTCGTAGGTCAGCGGGGTGTCGTAGCTGGCCGACCAACCGGCCAGGTCATCGGCCGTGATGACGCCACGGTGCGTCGTGCCGCTTTCGTCCATCACGTCCGTGTTGCGCGCGAACCGGTCGATCTCTTCAGCGATGAAGCCACGGTAGAAGGCGTCGCGGGCGGCCTCGATCTGGCGTTCGCGGTCCGCGCCCACGCTTTCGGCTTCTTTCAGCACCCGCGTCCACGTGCGCGCCAGCGCCGGGTTGCGGAACAGCTTGCGGGCTTCGGGGACCTTGCCGCCCGGCACATAGACCTGGGCCGTACTGGGCCAATGGGTTTCAAAGAAATCCTTCAGCCCCGCGATGGTGTTCGAGATGCGCGGCATCAGCGCATGGCCATGCTCGGCGTAATAGATGGCGGGTTCCAGCACATCGCGCACGCGCATCGTGCCGTGGTCGCGCAACAGCAGCATCCAGGCGTCAAAGGCGCCGGGAATCACCGTGGCCAGCAGGCCGTTGCCGGGAATCAGCTTCAGCCCTTCGGCGCGGTAGCGTTCCAGCGTAGCGCCGGCGGGCGTGGTGCCTTGGCCGCACAGCACTTCCAGCTTGCCGGTGCGAGCTGAATAAAAAACCGCAGGCACTTCGCCGGCCGGGCCGACCAGATGGGGCTCCACCACTTGCAGCACAAAGGCGGACGCCGCGCAGGCGTCGAACGCATTGCCGCCGCGTTCCAGCAGCGACATGCCGGCCGCGCTGGCCAGCCAATGGGTAGAGGTCACCACACCGAAGGTGCCTAGGATTTCCGGGCGAGTCGTGAACATGATGCATCCTGTAGTGGCGGCGCGCGCCGCCCACAACGATAAAAAACGGGATCCGAAACCGGATCCCGTCGTTGGCCGCCCAGCTTACTTCTTGGCGACGGTTACGCCCTTCAGGCGGATCAGGCCATCAGGGTACGGCACGAAGCCCTCTACCTTCTTCTGCACGCCGAACGTCCACGGCAGGTAGAACAGGTAGACGATGGGGCGCTGGTCCTGCATGCTGGCCAGCACCTGGTCGTACAGGGCGCGGCGCTTGGCCGTGTCGGCTTCAGCGCGCGCGTCGTTCAGCAGCTTGTCCACGCCGGCATCGCAGAACTTGCCGTCATTCAGATTGCCCTTGCAGCTCAGGTACTGGTGAATATTGCCGCTGGGATCAACCCGGCCCGACCAACCGCTTTGGCCGACTTGGAAATCGCCGCGCGCAAGCGAGGATTGCAGCGACGCAAATTCCACCGGACGCAGGGTGATGTCAAAGCCGGCCTCGGAGCCCATCGCCTGCACTAGCTCGAACACCTGCTGCATGGTGGTGTTGTTGCCGAAGGTGATCTCGAACTTCACGCGGTCAAAACCGGCCTCTTTCAGCAGCGCCTGCGCCTTCTTCGGGTCGCGGCCCTTGTGTTCGAAGGCGGTGTTGTAGGCAAAGCTGGCGGGCGGGAACGGCTGGTAAGCAGGCTGGAACATGCCTTCGCCGATCACCTGGTTCAGCACATCGCGGTCAATGGCCAGGTCCAGCGCCTGACGCACGCGTTTGTCCTTGGCCAGCGGGTTGTCGGCGCGCGCGCCGTTGCCCAGGTTGATCGAGATGGACTGGAAGCCCAGGCCGGTCACGGGCGCCAGGCGCAGGTTGCCGTCGTCCTTCACGGCCTTGGCGTCGCTGGGCGCCACACGCTCGATGATGTCCAGATCGCCCGCGCGCAAGTTGTTCAGGCGCACGGTGGTGTCGGGAATCGGCGTGAAGACCAGACGGTCGAAATGGTAGTTGGCGGCATCCCAATACTTGGGAAATTTCTCGAGCACGATGCGGTCGTTCTGCACGCGCTCCTTGAATTGGTACGGGCCCGAACACACCGGCTTGCCGCCCGGATCCTTGTCGAAGCTGGCGGGCGACATCATCATGCCGGCGCGGTCCGACAACTGCGACAGCAGCGAGGCGTCGGGTTGCGACAGGTTCAGCACAACGGTGTGCTCGTCGGGCGCGTCGACGCTGGCCACGGTGGCAAGCTCGCTCTTGCGGTTGCTGTCGGGCAGCGTGCGGGCGCGATCCAGGTTGGCCTTGACCGCGGCGGCGTTGACCGGCGTGCCGTCATGGAAGACCGCGTCGGTGCGCAGCTTGAACGTCAGGGTTTTATTGTCGGGGCCGACCGCCCAGGACTGCGCCAACTGCGGCACGAACTTCAGATCGGGCGAGATATCCACCAGCTTGTCGCATAGCGAAGCGAACACGATACGGCCCACGAACGTGCGCGCGCGCGCCGGGTCCAGCACGTCCGGATCGTCCTGCAAGCCGATACGAAGGGTGGACTGGGCTTGCGCCAGGCCGCTAGCCAGCATTCCCGCCATGGCCATGGCGAGGCAAAGTTTACGCATGAAAGATCTCCGTCGATGCATCTTGTTGGATTCTGCGCCAGGCGCGCGGCGATTGTATAGAGGGGCGCGGGGTAGGCCCCAGCACTCGGGCAAGGATCGGCCGCCTTGCGGACGCCCGCAGCCACGGCCAGACAACAGGGGGGCAGGACAAGCGGGGATCAGGGCAAGCGGCAGCGGTCAGCCAGGCATAGGTCAGGGCAAGCGGCAAGGCGCCGAAAAATCCACGGCCGCCGCTACCGACTCGCGCAGGCGGGCTACCAGCGGGCGGGCGTCGTCGCGACGCTGCTGGAACGCATAGGGCAAGGCGGCGGGTTCAGGGTCGCCTTGCAGCATGCGCAGGCTGCCCTCGGCTTGCAGCGCGCGCGCCCAGTGCTCCGGTATCAACCCGACCCCCGTGCCTTCGATCAAGAGGCCCACGATGGCGCCCCAGTTGTTGCAGCACAGGCGTTCGCCCGCCGCCTCGCGCCCCGCCAGCCAATCGTCAATGATCCGGGTCGTGCCAGCACCGGCCGGCAGCATCACCAGCGGCAGGCGGGCCAGCAAAGCCGGGGTCATGCGGGTTTCGTCGCCCAACACGGCGGGCGCAGCCGCCCAGGCGAAACGGGCCTCGCCGATCGGGGTCGATGCGATGTTCGCGCGCGAGGATCTGCCCGCGATGACCGCGAAGTCCAGTTCGCCGTCAGCCACCCGCTGCTCCAGCACCTGGCCGATGTCCACATACGGTTCCAGCACCAGGTCGGGATACGCCGCGCGCACCACGCCGATCAGGCGCGGCAGCCAGGTCAAGGCGGTCAGTTCGCCCACGCCGAAGCGACAGCGGCCGCGCAGGCCGGGGGTTTCCGCCATGGACGCGCGCACCTGGTCGGCCGCCGCCAGCAACTCACGCGCCTGCGGCACCAGCCGTTGCCCGGCGTCGGTCAGCGCGGCCTTGTGCCCACTGCGATCAAACAGCGGCTGGCCCAGCGCGTCCTCAAGTTCGGTGATGCGCTTCGATAGCGACGACACCGACAGGTGCAGGCGTTCAGCGGCCACGGCAAAACTGGCGCAGGTCGCCGCCCAATAAAACGCTTCAAGTTGCTTGAGAGTCATACGCGAACGTCGAATGGGATGTACGGACCAGCATGAACCGGGGACCTAGGCAACACATGATCGGGGATACGGGTAACACCTGTTCAGGGACATGGGTAACGCCTGTTCGGAGACATAGGTAACGCCTGTTCGGAGACATAGGTAACGCCTGCCTAGCCGCAACCTCGGTAGGATGGGTGAAGCGCGCAACCCTCGACGCAACAGCCCCGATCCCCAACGCGCGCAACCCATCAATCCGCGCCGCCACCCACCCCCACCCGATACGCACACCGCCGCGCCCCGCTAAGAATATGCTCTTCCCGCTCCACCCGAACCCCCGCCCCCAGCACCTTGCGGAACAGCTCCAATTCACTGCGGCAAAACCCCATACAGGCCTTGGCCGCCGAGCAAATCGGGCAGTGGTTCTCGATAAACAAAAACCCGTCACCGTCAGCACGCAGTTCAGCCATATACCCTTCGGCTGACCTCACCTGCACCAGGCGCTCCAACCGGGCCTGCAAATCCTGCGCCCCCGCCATCGCCTTCTGGTAGCCGTCCAACATCGCGGCCTCGCGCGCCTGGATCAGCTTTTCCACCCCCTCGTCGCCGAACACCTGCCTCACCGCGCCGATCATCTGCACCGTCATTTCGGCGTGCGTGTCGGGAAAGCGGCCATGGCCGGCCTCGGTCAGGAACCAGATCTGGGTAGGCCGGCCACGCCCCGCGCTGTGGCTTTCGGAATCTACCAGCCCGTCCGCATGCAAGCGCGTCATCTGCTGGCGCACGGCCTCGGCCGTCACGTCCATGGCCTTCGCGATGACCGCGGTGGACTGCGGGCCGCGCGTCTTCAAGGTCATGAGCACGCGGTCCGCCGGCTGATGCGGCATCCAGGTGACGGGGTGGGACAGGCTGTCGGACATGAGGGGATCGATACTCCGGGAGATGGTTCCTATGGTGCCATGATCTTTGCCGATTCCGCTTGGCCTGGCGCCTGCCAGCCTCCGCCCACGGCTTTGTACAGGGCAACCAGGCGCGTATAGGACTCGGTTTCGGCCACCGCCACAGCGTCCTGGGCGCGCAAAAGCGTACGCTGCGCGTCCAGCACCGTCAAATACGGCGCGCTGCCCTCGCGATAGCGCAGTTGCGCAAGCTCGGCCGCGCGGCCGCTATAGGCAGCCGCCTGCGCCAGGTTGCCCAGGCGTTGCTGCGTCTGGCCGAATTCAGTCAGCGCCGATTCCAGTTCTTCCACTGCCTGCAACACCGTCTGCTCGTAGCGCGCCACCACGCCTTCCGACCGCGCAACCGCCGCGCGCTTGCGGGCCAGCGCCGTCGGCAGATGCAAGGCAGGCCAGTTGACGCCGGACGCCACACTGAACGCCCGGCTGGAAGCCGACCCGAAGTCAGCCCCGCGCAACGCGACAAAGCCCAGGAAGCCGCCCAGGTCGATACGGGGGTAGAGCTCGGCGGTGGCTACGCCCACGTCCGCGTTGGCGGCCGCCATGTTGCGCTCGGCCGCCGCCACGTCTGGCCGGCGCGACAGCAAGGCCGCCACGTCGCCAATCGGCAGGCGCGCAGCCAAGGGCGCCAGCGGCGTGCCCGCGTCCAGCTCAGCCAGCTCCACCGGCCGCAGCCCCGCCAGCACCGCCAGCCGGTAGCGCGCCAGGCGCTTGGCCGTCACCTGCACCGGCACGCTGGCTTGCACGGTTTCCAGTTCGGCGCGCGCACTGGCCAGGTCGCCTTCGTCACCCCGGCCCGCCGCGACCAGGGCCTGCGTCACGCGAAGGCTGTCGCGCTGGCTGTCCAGATTCGCCTGCGCCACGGCCAGACGCTGCTCGGCGCCACGCAGTTCGAAGTAATTGCGGGCGACCTCCGCCGCCACCACGATGCGCGTCTGGGCCAGGTCCGCCGCTTGCGCTTCGCTGCGCGCCGCCGCGCCCTGCGCCGCGTAGCGCAGCCGGCCAAACAGGTCGAGTTCCCAGGTGGCGTCAAAGCCCGCCCGGTAACTCTGGGCCAAATTGCGCTGGCCGGCCACGCCGGCGTTGGCTTGCGACAGGCTGCGCTCGTAGCGCCCGTCCAGCGTCACCACGGGCAAGCGGTCCAGTTCCTTTTCATCCAGCACCGCGCGGGATTCCGCCAAGCGGGCCTGGGCGATGCGGATATCGTGGTTGCGGCTTAACGCCAGGTCCACAAGTCGGTCCAACTGGGGGTCTTGCAATTGCTTCCACCAGGTCCGTTGCACCTGGTCGGCGGAAAACAGCGCTTGCTCTGGGCTGGCCAGCACCACGGGCGCGGCCTGCGGCGTTTGGTAGTCCGGGCCGACGGCGCAGCCCGCCAGCGCCAGCGCGGCCAGCGATACGGCCGCCGCGCGGCGCAGGCGATAAGGTCGAAGAATATGGGTCATGGTTGCATCCTTAATGCGTGGTCGCCGGGCGGGCGTCTTCTGCCTGCGCCGCCAACAGTTCACGCGCTCGCGGCGTGTCGTGGGCGGCCCGATGGTCTCGGGCGAACACGGTGTACACGGTCGGCAGCACAAACAGCGTGAACAGCGTGCCCACCAACAGCCCCACCACAATCACCAGGCCCAGGCTGTAGCGGCTGTGCGCACCCGCCCCCGTGGCAAACAGCAGGGGAATCAGCCCCATCACCATCGCGGCCGTCGTCATCAAGATGGGACGCAGCCGGATGCGGGCGGCCTGCTCCATCGCCGCGCGCCGATCCAGCCCGTGGCTAAGCTGCATCTCGTTGGCGAACTCCACCATCAGGATGCCGTGCTTGCTGATCAGGCCGATCAACGTCACCAGGCCGATCTGCGTATAGATATTGATGGTGGCCATGCCCAGCGCCAGCGGAATCAAGGCACCGCAAATCGACATGGGCACGCTGACCAGAATGATGAACGGGTCGCGCAAGCTCTCGTACTGCGCGGCCAGCACCAGATAGATGACGATGATGGCGAAGAGGAAAGTGATCATCAGCGCCGAGCCTTCCTGGCTGAACTGGCGCGCGTCCGATTGCCAGTCATAGCTGAAGCCGGCGGGCAAGCGCTGCGCCTGTGCCGACAGGAACTTCACCGCGTCGCCCATGGTGACGCCGGGCATCGGGATGGCCTGGAAGGTGGCGGCGTTCAGCTGGTTGAACTGGGTCAGCGAATTGGGTTCCACGCCCATGGACACCGTTACCAGGTTGGCCAGCGGCACCTGCGCGCCGCTGGCGCTCTTGACGTGGAATTGCGCCAAGGCTTCTGGCGACACACGTTGTTCGCGCTGGCTCTGCGGAATGACGTCATACGAACGCCCGTCCATGCCGAAGCGGTTGACGTAGTTTTCGCCCACCAGCACCGCCAAGGTGTCGCCGATGGCTTTCATGGTGACGCCCAGGCTGTTGGCCTTGGCGCGGTCCACCTTCAACTGCACCACCGGGTTGTTGTAGTCCAGGTCGCTATCCACCACCATGAACAAACCGCTTTCGCGCGCGGCCTTCTTCAAGCCTTCCATGGCCTCGTAGACCACCGGATAATCCGCCGCGCTCATCAGCACCATCTGCACCGGCAGGCCGCCGGTGGAACCCGGCAACGACGGCAACTGGAACGCAAAGATGTTGCTGCCTTCCACCTGATTGGCCAGCGACTGCATGTCGGCCTGGATCTCGTCGGCGCTGCGCTTGCGGTCTTGCCAGTCCACGAAGTCGACCCCGCCGATGCTGTTGGACACGCCATCCGATCCGTTGATCAGCCAGCGCCCCTTCTGCTCGGGCACGGTCTTCATGACGTCGTCCCACTTCTTGCCGAACTTTTCCACGTAATCAATGTTGGCCTGCTGCGGCGACTTGATCGCGGTCAGCACGGTGGACTGGTCTTCCACCGGCGCCAGCTCGCGCTGTGCGGCGTTGTACAGGAACGGCAGGCTGATCAGCACCGCCACCGCAATCAACCCGGTCACCCAGCGATGCCGCAGCGACACGTCCAGCACGCTGCCATAGGCGTTGCCCAGTCGGCCAAAGAAGTGCTCGGCGCGGCGCGCCATCCAACCATCGGACACGCGGCTGTTCAACAGAAACGAACTCATCACGGGCGACAGGGTCAGCGCAATGACGCCCGACACCACCACCGCGCCCGCCAGCGTAAAGGCGAATTCCTTGAAGAGCGACCCGGTCAGCCCGCCCATCAGGCCGATGGGCGCATACACCGCGGCCAGCGTGATGGTCATGGCGATCACCGGCCCCGCGACCTCACGCGCGCCGATCAACGCCGCCCGCACGGGCGACTTGCCCTCTTCGATATGCCGGTGCACGTTTTCCACCACCACGATGGCGTCGTCCACCACCAGGCCGATGGCCAGCACCATCGCCAGCAACGTCAACAGGTTCACGCTGAAACCGAACAGCGCCATGATGGCCGCCCCGCCCAGCATGGACAGCGGAATGGTGACGACCGGAATCAGCACCGCGCGCAACGAACCCAGGCACAGGAAGATCACCACCACCACGATGGCAATGGCTTCCAGCAAGGTTTGCATCACGCCGTCGATGGACGCGCTGATGAAGCGCGCCAGCTCGAAAGGCACTTGCACACTGGTGCCGGGCGGCAGGTTCTGCTTGATGTTGGGCACCAGTTCTTGCAGGCGCTTGACGATGACCAGCGGGTTGCCCACCGGCGTGGCGTTCAGACCGAAGTAGACGGCCGGTTCGCCGTCCATCAGGCCACTGGAATCGGTGGACGCCGCCCCCAGTTCCACCGTGGCCACATCGCCCAGCCGCACCAGCGCGTCGCCATCGCGCTTGACGACCAGATCGCGGAATTCCGCCACATTCACCAGGTCGGTGTTGACCTGGATGTTGGACACCACATACAGGCCCTTGGCCTGGCCGGGCGCCGCCTGCACGTTGTTGTCGCGCAGCGCCTGGGCCAGTTCGCCCGCCGAAATGCCGCGCGCCGCCATGCGGTTGGGATCCAGCCATACACGCATCGCCAGCTTTTGCCCGCCGTAGAGTTCCACGCTGGCCACGCCGTCTATCGACGACAACTGCGGCTGCACCACGCGCGACAGGTAATCGGTCAACGCCGCCAATGACAGCGTGCTGCTGGAAAAACCCACATAGGCCACGGCCGTCGCCTCGCCCGCGGACTTGACCAGCACCGGGTCGTAGACATCTTGCGGCAGCCGGTACTTGACCTCGTTGACCTTGGCCATGACCTCGGTCATGGCCTTGTTGGAATCGGCGTTCAGCTTCATCCGTACCGTGATGACGCTGCGGCCCTGGGTGGAAGACGACGACAGGTAGTCAATGCCCTCGACCGTGGCCACGGATTGCGCGATGGGTTGCGTGACAAAGCCCTGCATCAGCTCGGGCGATGCACCGGGGTATTGCGTGGTGATGGTGATGGTGGTGCTTTCGGTCAGCGGATACTGCCGCACCGGCAGGCCGCTTAGCGCCTTGATGCCCAGCAGCAGGATCAGCGTGCTGACCACCAGGGCCAGCACCGGCCGGCGCACGAAGAGATCGGTGAAAGTCATGCTTGTCTCCGCCGCGTCAATCGGCTTGCGCCGGGGCTTGCGCCACGGTTTGCGCCGGGGCTTGCCCAGACCCGCCCAGCGCAACGGTGTCGGACGGAATGACTTCCACCGCCGCGCCGTTATGCAGGCGCAGCTGGCCCGACGTCACCACCTGGTCGCCCGCTTGCAGGCCCTCGGTCACGACCACCCGGCCGCGCAGGCGCTCGGCGGTCTTGACATAGGCTTGCCGCACCGTGGCGGCGGCGCCGTCCTGGCCGGACTTGGCGCGCGCCAGCACGAACACCGAATCGCCATAGGCGCTGTAGCTGACGGCGGTTTCGGGCACGGTGATCACGTTGGGGCGGTCGGGCAGGCCGATACGGCCGTGCGCGAACATGCCGGCCGCAAGCGCCCCATCGGCGTTCGCCAAGGTGGCTTGCACGCGCACCGTGCGCGAACCGGCATCCACCTGTGGTTCCACCGTTGTCACCTGGCCGGCGAACTCGCGGCCGGCATGGGCGTCCACCGTCACCGTCACCGGCTGCCCGGCGCGCACCGCGCCCAGCGCCTGTTCGGGCAAGGTGATATTGGCGTACACGGTGGAGGCGTCCGTCAGCGACACCAGCGCATCGCCCGCCCGGGTGAACTGGCCCAGGTTGACGCGGCGCACACCCAGCACGCCGTCAAACGGGGCCTTGACGCGCTTTTGCTCGATCAGCGCCTGCACCCGCTTGATGTCGGCGGCGGCCTGGTCATGGTCTGCCTGCGCCTGCTCCAACTGTTCACGCGTGGCCGCCTGTTGCGGCAACAGGCGCCGCGTGCGTTCCAGCAAGGCGCGCGCATTACGGGCCTGCGCTTGCAGGCGCGCCAGTTCGCCCTGCTCGGGCGCATCGTTCATCTGCACCAGCAATTGGCCGGCCTTGACCTGCTGGCCCGCCGTGAAAAGAATCTGCGTGACACGGCCGTCCACTTCCGCCGGCAGCTGCACCTGGCGCGTTGCCTCCAAGGATCCGATCCCGCTCAACGCCATTGGAAAAGCCGCCTGCACCGCGGGCGCCACGGCCACCTTGGCAGGCGCCATTGCCCATTCACCCTGCTGCGACGCCTGGCTGTACTTCCAGGCCAGCCCACCTGCCACCACCAACGCCAGCACGGCGGCGCTTGCCGCCCATGCCCCAGATTTCGCCTTCATGATTCTCTCTTTTATTTATCCAAGGATAAGCTTGGATAATCCATGATTCGGCGTGCTTCGTCAAAGTGGCAGATGCAATGTGGGAAATAGCGTCCGGCTATCGGGCGAAAAAAAACCGCCAGGCGATGCTGGCGGTTTTGGGTCAGGCGCAAGGTTCCGGCAAGGCCGGGGTTCAGGTTCGAACCATGTGCAGGTAATGGCGATGGCGTTCGTACTGGTCCAGGATGTCGCCGATGACGGCATCGCGGCTCCAGCCCATGATGTCGTAGTCCTGCCCGCCTTCGCGCAAGTGCACTTCGGCCCGGAAATACTTGCGTTCTTCTTCGTCGGCAGCCTCCTCCGGCGTCAGGCTGGGGCGCACAAAGGCCTCGGGCTGCACGGCGTACGAAAAGTCCAGATGCTCGCCGTGGGACACCTCAAGCACGGCGCTGCCGTCGCTTTCGTTTTCGCGCACTTCAACGGCGTAGCCCTGCTTGCGCAGTTCATCAGCCACGTCTTCCAAGGCAGGCCGCACCACGTCGCTGATAAAGCGTTGCACGTGCGAACGGCGCGGCATCATCACCATGTTGCGCAGCCGGCGCTCCCAGGACTGCCCGCCGCGCGCGGGGCGCGACAAGGTCAGTGACTGGTAGCGGATGCCGCGCTTGGTGGCGTCCAGCTTCAGCGCCTTGAACAAGCCCCACAGGGACAGCAGCAAGATGATGGAGAACGGCAGCGCGCTGGCGATGGTGGCGGTCTGAAGCGCCTTCAGGCCATCAGCCAGCAACAGGGCGATGGCCACCGCGCCCATCAGCAGCGACCAGAAGATGCGTTGCCATACCGGCGTGCGGTCTGATCCGCCCGATGCCAGCAAGTCAACCACCAGCGCCCCCGAGTCGGCCGAGGTCACGAAGAACACCGCCACCATCGCGATGGCAATGACCGACAGCACCCCGCTCCAGGGCAATTGCTCAAGAAAGGCGAACAAGGCCAGTGACGAATCGGCGTCCACGACTTCCGCCAAGCCCTGCACCTTGTCCACCAGGATCATGTGGATGGCGGTGTCGCCGAATACGGTCATCCAGAACAGCGTGAAACCCGCCGGCACCAGCAGCACCCCGGTGACGAACTCGCGGATCGTGCGCCCGCGCGAGATGCGCGCGATGAACATGCCCACGAAGGGCGACCACGCAATCCACCAGCCCCAATAGAACAGCGTCCAGCCGCCGATCCAGTCGGTGGGCTCGTAGGCGTACAGGTTGAAGGTCTTGTTGACGATGTCGGACAGGTACGCGCCCGTGTTCTGAACAAAGGTCTGGAACAGGAACACGGTGGGGCCCACGATCAGCACGAACAGCAACAGCACCGCGGCCAGCACCAGGTTGGTTTCGGACAGGATGCGAATGCCCTTGTCCAGCCCGCTGGCCACCGATATCGTCGCCAATCCGCAGGTGATGATGATCAGGATGATCTGCGTCGTCACCCCTACCGGTATGCCGAACAAGTGATTCAGCCCGCTGTTGATCTGCGCCACGCCCAGCCCCAGCGAGGTCGCCACGCCCAACACCGTGCCCAGAATGGCGAAGATGTCGACGGCGTGCCCGATCGGCCCGTGGATGCGGTTGCCGATCAGCGGATACAAGGCCGAACGCAACGTCAGCGGCAAGCCATGCCGATAGCTGAAGAAGGCCAGCACCAGCGCCACCACCGCATAGATCGCCCAGGCGTGCAGGCCCCAGTGGAAGAAGGTGATCTTCATGGCCTCGCGCGCCGCGATGGCGGTACCGCCTTCACCCACGGGCGGCGACATGAAGTGCATCACCGGTTCGGCCACGCCGAAGAACATCAGGCCGATACCCATGCCCGCGGAAAACAGCATTGCGAACCAGGTGAAATTACGGTAGTCAGGTTCGCTGTGGTCAGGCCCCAGCTTGATGTCGCCATACCGGCTGACCGCAAGAAACACCACGGCCAGCAAGATGATCGCAACGACCAGGATGTAGAACCAACTGGCGTTGCCCAGGATCCAGCCTTGCACCGCGTCGAACACGGTCTGCGCCTGCTTGGGCGCCAGAATCGCGAACCCGACCAGCAGCAGCGTGAAGATGGCCGCTGGAAAAAATACAGGTCGATTGATGGTGGATGGTCGGGTTTCTGAAGTCATGCAGCAGCTCCTTTCGCCCGAGGGTGGAGATTTCCGATGCGCGGCCCCCCTCAGTCCGACAGCGCGCCGCAGGTATTACTATCACGGCCAGCGTGTGGATGACAATGCCTTACTTGCCGTCCAACGGACCGTCCGCCGCCTTCTCCGGTGTAGGATCGCCAAACACCACGCGGCGGAAAAATCCCGCCAGCACGGCTTCGGTCATTTCCAGGCTGACCCCTTGCGGGTCGAACGCATAGCTGAACTGCATGCCGTCCGACAAGGCCAGCAAGCCCACCGCCAACTGTTCGGCGGGCAGCGGCAGCGGCGTGCCGACCTGGGCGGAAAACTGGCGCACGTATTCGGTGGTGGCCGCGCGCAATTCACGCAGGCAGTCGGTGAAGCCCACGCGAAAATCCGGGTCGCGCGCCGCTTGCAGCTTGCCTTCCATCCAGAGCAGGAAGCAATCGTTTTCGCGGTGGTGCGTGCTGTAGTACTCCAGCACGCGTGCCTCCATTTGCTGGCGCGATTCGCCTGCTTCGAAGATGGCGCGCATGTCGGCCATTACCTTGTCGTGATCGCGCCTGAGCAAGTGCAGGAAAAGTTCGGACTTGCTGCCGAAATTGGAATAGAAGGCCCCGCGCGTATAACCCGCCAGTTCGGCGATGTCTTCAACGCTGGCGGCCACAAAACCCTTGCTGAGAAAAACCGATTGCGCAGCGTCCAGCAGACGCTGACGGGTCTGGTCTCGGCTTTGCTCACGGGTAAGGCGGACTTTTGACATGGCGCGAGTTTAGCACTGGCCGCAATCTCAAATACACCCTTGTATCTGAATACATTACCGCATTAGAATTCAGGCCGTATTGAGTTTGATTCTTCTTTTTCCATCTTCGCGCCGCGAGGTGTTTCGTGAATTTCCCTGATTCCCGCCCACATTCGCCGGTGCGCGCCCCTGCCGACGACACGGCGTCTTCGCCTGCCTTTTCGCATCGCCGAATCTGGACGCGCCGCCTGGCGCTGCCGGCCGTGCTGGCCTTGACCCTGGCCGTAGCCGCCTGCGGCCGCAAGGAAGCGCCCGCGCCCGCCCCACGCCCCGTGGTCGCCATGCCCACCCAGGCCGACGAGCGCCTGCCCGCCTGGACCTTGCCGGGCGAAGTCCAGGCGCGCTACAGCACACCGTTGTCTTTCCGCGTGGGTGGCAAGATCATCGAACGCAAGGTCAGGCTGGGCGACAGCGTGGTGCCGGGGCAGGTCGTGGCCAAGCTGGACCCCGCCGACGCCGCCAAGAACGCCGCGGCCGCCAAGGCCCAATTGTCGGCCGCGCAGCATCAACTGACGTACGCGCGCCAACAGTTGGAGCGCGACCGCGCCCAGGCGCGCGAAAACCTGATCGCGACGAACCAGTTGGAACAGACCCGCAACGCCTATGCCTCGGCATTGGCGCAACGCGACCAGGCCGCGCAGCAAGCCGCGTTATCGGCCGACCAGCTTGAATACACCACGCTAAAAGCCGATCAGGCCGGTGTGATCACCGCCGAACAGGCCGACACGGGCCAGAACGTGGCCGCAGGCACACCCGTCTACCAACTGGCCTGGGCCGGCGATATCGACGCCATCTGCGACGTACCGGAAAGCGTGCTGGCGGGGCTGACCGTGGGGCAGCGCGCCAGCGTCACCTTGGGACCCCTGCCCGGCCAGACTTTTACCGCCGTCCTGCGCGAGATCGCGCCCGCCGCCGACCCGCAAAGCCGCACCTACCGCGTCAAGCTAACGCTGGAATCGCCCTCGCCAGATGTGCGGCTGGGCATGACCGCCAACATCAGCTTCGACAACCCCGGCGCCGCAAGCCAAGCTACCTACACCGTGCCCGCCACGGCGCTGTTCCATGACGGCAAGGAACCCGCCGTGTGGGTCGTGAAGCCGCAAGAAGACACGCTGGAACTGCGCCGCGTAAAGGTGCTGCGCTATGACGCACGCACGGTCACGCTGTCCAACGGCGTGCAAGCTGGCGAGCGCGTGGTTTGGCAAGGGGTACATACGGTGACCGCCGGTGAAAAAGTCCGCCCCGTGGCGCCCTTGCACCCCGAGGACTTCGCATCATGAGCGCCGGCCCCCAAGAACCTGGCAAGGAAGCTGGCCACGAACCTGGCAACCAACCTGGCAATGACCCCGGCCACGAGCACAAGGAAGGCAAATTCAACCTGTCGGCCTGGGCATTGCGCCACCAGCCGCTGGTGATTTTCCTGATTACCCTGGTCACGCTCTTTGGCGTGCTGTCGTATTCCAAGCTGGCCCAGTCCGAAGACCCGCCCTTCACGTTCCGCGTGATGGTCATCAAGACCCTGTGGCCCGGCGCCACCGCGCAGCAGGTGCAGGAACAGGTAACCGACCGCATCGGCAAAAAGCTGCAGGAAACCGCCAATACGGACTTCTTGCGCAGCTATTCGCGGCCCGGCGAATCGCTGATCTTCTACACCATGAAAGACTCGGCGCCCGCCAACACGGTGGCCGACCAGTGGTACCAGATCCGCAAGAAGGTGGGCGACATCCAGGCCACGCTGCCGCAAGGCGTGCAAGGCCCGTTCTTCAACGACGAATTCGGCGACGTCTACACCAACATCTACACGCTGCACGGCGACGGCTTTACACCCGCGCAGCTGCATGACTACGCCGACCGCCTGCGCACCGTGCTGCTGCGCGTGCCCGGCGTGGCCAAGGTTGACTACTTTGCCGACCCGGCCGAACACGTCTACATCGAAATCTCCAACACGCAACTGACGCGCTTGGGCGTGTCACCCCAACAGATTGCGCAAGCCATCAACACGCAGAACGCGGTGGCCGGCGCCGGCACCCTGACCACCGCCGACGACCGCATCTTCGTGCGGCCCACCGGCCAATTCGACAACAGCCGCGCGCTGGCGGATACGCTGATCCGCGTGAACGGCAAGTCGATCCGGCTGGGCGACATCGCAACCATCCACCGTGGCTACGACGACCCGCCCATCGAACAAATGCGATTCGGCGGCGCCCCCGTGTTGGGCATCGGCATCACCATGCAGCCGGGCCAGGATGTGGTGCGACTGGGCGAATCCCTGGACACGACTTTTGAAAAGCTGAAAGCGCAACTGCCTGCCGGCCTGACGCTGACCGAAGTGTCCAGCATGCCGGACGCCGTGTCGGATTCGGTGGATGAATTCCTGCGCTCGGTGGCCGAGGCCGTGGCCATCGTGCTGATCGTCAGCCTGGTGTCCTTGGGCTTGCGCACCGGCATGGTGGTGGTGATTTCGATACCGGTGGTGCTGGCCATCACCGCGCTGTTCATGGACATGTTCGGCATCGGCCTGCACAAGGTGTCGCTGGGTACCTTGGTGCTGGCGCTAGGCCTGCTGGTGGACGATGCCATCATCGCCGTGGAAATGATGGCGGTAAAGCTGGAGCAAGGCTGGAGCCGCGCGCGCGCCGCCGCCTTTGCCTACACCAGCACCGCGTTTCCCATGTTGACCGGCACGCTGGTCACCGTGGCGGGCTTTCTGCCGATTGCGCTGGCCAAGTCCAGCACCGGCGAATACACCCGTTCAATCTTCCAGGTGTCGGCCATTGCGCTGATCACGTCGTGGTTTGCCGCCGTGGTGCTGATTCCGCTGCTGGGTTACCGGCTGCTGCCTGAACGCAAGCGCGAAGCGCATCTGCCGCACGACCACGAACACGACATCTACAACACCCGCTTCTACCAGCGCCTGCGCGGCTGGGTCGCGTGGTGCGTGGACCGCCGCTTCTGGGTGCTGGCGGGCACCGTGGTGATCTTCGTCATCGCGATGGCGGGCTTCAAGTTCGTGCCGCAACAGTTCTTTCCCAGCTCGGACCGCACCGAACTGCTGGTGGACGTGCGCCTGCAAGAAGGCGCGTCGTTCGCGGCCACGCTGCGCCAGGTCGAGCGCGTGGAAAAGGCGCTGGAGGGTCGACCCGAGATCGACCACACGGTCAGCTTCGTGGGCACCGGCGCACCGCGCTTCTACCTGCCGCTGGACCAGCAACTGGCCACGCCGAACTTCGGCCAATTGGTCATTACCGCGCATTCCGTGGAAGACCGCGAAAAGCTGGCCAGTTGGCTGGCGCCGATGTTGCGCGAGCATTTCCCTGCCATCCGCACCCGGCTGTCGCGGCTTGAAAACGGGCCACCCGTCGGGTACCAAGTGCAGTTCCGCGTCAGTGGCGACAAGGTTCCGGAAGTGCGCGCGGTGGCGGAAAAAGTAGCCGCGGAAGTCCGCGCCGACAACCGCTCGGTCAACACACAGTTCGACTGGGACGAGCCCTCGGAACGGTCCGTGCGTTTCGAGATTGACCAGCAGAAGGCGCGCGAACTGGGCATCAGTTCCAGCGACATCTCGGACTTCCTGGCCATGACGCTGTCGGGCTATACCGTGACGCAGTACCGCGAACGCGACAAGCTGATCAACGTCAGCCTGCGCGCGCCGCGCGAAGAACGGGTCGACCCCGCCCGCCTGGCCACGCTGGCCATGCCCACGCCCAATGGCCCCGTGCCGCTGGGCAGCCTGGGCCAGGTGCATTACGACCTGGAATACGGCGTGATCTGGGAACGCGACCGCCAGCCCACCATCACCGTGCAGGCGGATGTGGTGAGCGGCGCGGAAGGCATCGACGTCACCCGTGCCATCAACAAGAAGCTGGATGCCATCCGCGCCGACCTGCCGGTGGGCTACCGGATCGAGGTCGGTGGGCCGGTCGAGGAAAGCGCCAAGGGCCAGTCGTCCATCAACGCGCAGATGCCGCTGATGGCGGTGGCCGTGCTGACGCTGCTGATGGTGCAACTGCAAAGCTTCGCCCGCGTGCTGATGGTGGTGCTGACCGCGCCACTGGGCTTGATCGGCGTGGTGGCGGCGCTGCTGCTGTTCGGCAAACCCTTCGGCTTCGTGGCCATGCTGGGCGTCATCGCCATGTTCGGCATCATCATGCGCAACTCAGTGATTCTGGTTGATCAGATCGAGCAGGACATCCTGAACGGCCACAAACGCGTGGACGCGATTGTCGGCGCCACCGCGCGGCGCTTCCGTCCGATTGTGTTGACGGCCGCCGCCGCCGTGCTGGCGCTGATTCCGCTCTTGCGCAGCAACTTCTTCGGCCCCATGGCCACGGCGTTGATGGGCGGCATCACCAGCGCCACAGTGCTGACGCTGTTCTTCCTGCCCGCGCTGTATGCGGCCTGGTTCCGCGTGCGTCACGACGAACGCGACGAACCCGAAGGCGTGCCACCCGGCGCCAACGCCGCCGACACGCTGGAACGAGGAGCCTGATGATGAACCATCCGATCCACCCCGCTCGTCCGACCCCGACGATCCCTTCCGCCCTCCCTGGCGCGCGGCCGCTGGCCCGGCCCTTGGCTTTACCCCTGGCTTTACCCTTGCTGCTGGCATTGAGCGCTTGCGCCTTCGCGCCGGACAGCAAGCCGCCCGCCGTGGCCTCGCCTGCCCAGTACGGTGTGGAACCCACGCCCGCCCAGGGCGCCGCCGCGCAAGGCGTGGCGCAGCGCTTTGAACAGGGTGCGCGGCCCGTGCCCGAATGGTGGAAGCGCTATGGTTCCGATGCGTTGAACGCCCTGGTGCAGGAAGGCTTGGCCAACAGCCCCAACTTGGCGGCAGCCGAACGCAACCTGGCTGGCGCGCGCGAACAGTTGCGCGCGCAGGTGAATTCGTCGCTGCTGCCGTCGGTGGACGCCGGCGCCAGCGCCACGCGCAACCGCGCGCTGACCATGCCCAACCTGCCCCAGCCCACGGCGCTCTATAACGTCTTCACCGGCCAGGTCCAGGCCAGCTATGACCTGGACCTGTTTGGCGCGGCGCGCTTTGCCAATGCCTCGCTAGCGGCGCAAGTCGAGCAACAGGCCTTCCAGCTGGAATCCGCGCGGCGCTCACTGGCCGGCAATATCGTCACCGGCGCCATCAGGTCGGCCTCCCTGGCCGAACGGGTCGCGCTGACCGAAAAGCAGGTGGTGTTGTTGCGCCAGGTGGCGCGCGATACGCAGCGACGCTACGAACTGGGGTCGGCCTCGCAGAACGACGCCTTGGATGCCGACCAGGATGCCGCCACGCTGGAGGCCTCGCTGCCCGGCCTGCGCGCGCAATGGCAGGCCACGCGCCATGCGCTGGCGGTGCTGCTGGGCCGCAGCCCCGACCAGGCGCCGGACGACCTGGCCTTCAGCATGCTGGCGGTGCCGGCCAAGGTGCCGGTGGTCGTGCCCTCGGAATTGTTGGCCTCGCGCCCGGACATTCTGGTGGCCGACGCGGTGGTACAGGCCGCCGCCGCCGATGTGGGTGTGGCCACCGCGCAGTTGTTCCCCAGCCTGTCGCTGTCCGCCTCCATGGGCAAAGGCGGCTTCAGTTGGCCGGCGGCCCTATCGGGCGCGGGTTCCATCTGGGCCATCGGGGCATCGCTCACTCAGCCCATTTTCCATGGCGGTGCCTTGTTGGCCGAGCGTCGCGCGGCCAAGGAACGCTACGAGGCGTCGGTGCTGCAATACAAGCAAACCGTGCTGACCGCATTCCAGGACGTGGCCGATACCTTGGCGCGGCTGGACGCCGACGGGCAAGCGCTGGCCTCGGCCGAGGCCTCGCGCCGCGCGGCCGAGCAGTCCTACCGCAACACGGCCAGCCGCGTACGCCTGGGCGCGCTGGCGCCTTATACCGAGTTCGCGGCGGAAGAACACTATGTGGCGGCGCGGCTGCGTGAATTGGAATACGCAAATGCCCGGCTGACGGAAACGGCCGCGCTGTTCCAGGCCATGGGTTCTCCGGCACGTGCACCGGAAGTGGCGGCGCAAGCGCCCTGACGACGCGCGCTTCTGTCTTCAGCGCGGCTTGACCGCACAGGCCCCAACGCTTGAGGCGCGGGGCCTTGGTTGCTTGTCCTGTTAGAACTGAACTTAGCTTCAGCTTTTCTTGAACAGCCGCTTGACGACGCTGACCACGCCCAGCACCACCGCACCGGCCACGATGCCGAACAGGGCGTTGAGAACGGTGGACGTCAACGCCTGCACCACGCCCCCGCCGCCCACCGCGGCCGCGGCGTGTTCAACGGCCGCGTGCACCGGCGCAATGCCGTGCGTAAGAATGGCGCCCCCCACCATGAACATCGCGGCGGTGCCAACCACCGACAAGGTCTTCATCAGATAGGGCGCGGCGCCCACGATGCCCCGGCCCAGCCACGCCACCGCCTGCGTGCGCTTCTGGCTCAGGTGCAAGCCCAGATCGTCCAGCTTGACGATACCGGCCACCAGGCCGTACACGCCGACCGTCATCGCAATGGCAATGATGGACAGCACCGCCACCTGGCGCGTGAAATCCGCGCCCGCCACCGCCCCGAGGCTGATGACGATGATTTCGGCCGACAGGATGAAGTCGGTCCGAATGGCGCCCTTGATCTTGTTGCGTTCAAACGCAACCATGTCCACCGCTGTGTCCTGCAGGGCTTGCGCGCGCGCCTCGTGGTTGCCCTCGTCAGAGTCGCCATGCGGCAGGAATTTGTGCGCCAGTTTCTCTACGCCTTCGTAGCAGAGGAACGCGCCGCCCAGCATCAGCAACGGCGTCACCGCCCAGGGCGCGAACGCGCTGATCAGTAGCGCCGACGGCACCAGGATCAGCTTGTTGATGAACGACCCCTTGGCCACCGCCCACACCACGGGCAGTTCCCGGTTGACCGGCACCCCGCTGACCTGCTGCGCGTTCAGCGCCAGGTCATCGCCCAGCACGCCGGCCGTCTTCTTGGCCGCGACTTTGGTCATGACGGAAACGTCATCCAGAATGGTCGCGATGTCATCGAACAATGCAAAGAAACTGCTGCCGGCCATCAAGCATCTCCCGAGCCCATGAAGGTGCTCAGAGTTTACAGGCGGCCACGCGCGCCAACAAAAAGGCCGCCCAAATGGGCGGCCCTGACTGGCCGGTACGCAGCGCGATGCCGCGGCATATCAAGACGGCCTGGCATGTGAATCAACCACAAGCCGGCCATGATTGATCGCGGCATCCACTGCCATGCCCGGGCTGGATACAAATCCGCCTGATTCGAACAGCGGCACGGCATGATGCTCGTTGAGTTTGTCTTGGTCGGCCGCCAGTTCAACCGCTACCGTTGCGGTAAACGCGGGCCGGCCGCTGCCCCCGACTGCTATCCGGGAAACATTGGCGGTAAGCCGATAGCCCTTGTAAACCATATTGTTGTGAAACATAAAAGCCCCTTCAGTATTTAAAGGCCAAACGTTAAAGGCCCAATGGGCCTTTATTTACAAAGCGCGAATTTGCGTGGCGTGGGGCCCCTTGGCGCCCTGTGCGGTGACGTAGCTGACGCGTTGGTTTTCCATCAGCACTTTGTGTCCTTCGCTAACAATTTCCGAGAAATGCGCGAATAAATCCTTGCCGCCGTCTTCGGGCATGATGAAGCCAAACCCTTTCGCATCGTTAAACCACTTTACGATTCCGGTTTCCATAATCTCATTCCTTTTTAAATGCAGGCGTTGCCCGCGAAGATGAGCCTATCAAGGAAAGGACAGCGAACAATGAAGCGCCCCAAGGGGAGCAAGACCGGACGAAAATCACGATGCTCGAAAAGCTTCATATCCACTATGGGTGCAGGGGTGGGTAATGTCAATTGGCGTTTCCAATTACCACGCAAGCATCAGTTACGCGAAAAATAAACGCTTATTAATGAAATCATTGCGTAATAAGGGTCTGGGAAGATCCCTTGGCGTTGCCCTATTGAGTAACGAAGCCTGGATAAGCGTATACCCGAACGATAAAGCGCGTATGCTGGCGCAATGGTGCTTGAACGCGCGTCACCTCGCCGTATCGCCATACAGGAGTATGGCCATGCACCACCACCGCAAGCGCTACGCGCGCGCCCGCCCCAGCACACAACGGTCTTTCCTCGCACACGCGCGGATCTCGGTTCCAGCGTGAGCGCGATCCGAAGGTCAATCGCCAAATTCGCCAACGCCTGCGTCAAGTTGCTGCCCTCAGCGCCGCGCCCTGCCCCGGGTGGCGAGCCCAGGCGCGAGCCACAGCGCGACCACGCCGCCATCGCTTCGCCATGGCGCATTTACCGTATCTATGCGCGGCCCGGGCACTTGCTGATGCGCAATGAGCAAGGCCGCATCCTGGACCTGGGCGTCATGAAGGGCGAAGAACCCAACCTGACGTACCGGCTCTTTGCCCGCGATCTGCAAGGCAAGGGCTTTGCTACCCGTACGCAGTTGCTGGACGACATCGCACGCCGCATCGAAGCGGGCGAAGTCAGCAAGGAACTGCTGAACCTACCCGAGTGGGATCAGCCCCTGGGCGCGGATCTGGACCGTGGCACGCATACGGATGTGTCGATGAAGCTGGGCCGCTAGACGCGGCCGGCAAGCAGCACTACTTTTGCGTCTGCTCTGCCACGCACATATTCACGACGCCATTGACCAGGGCTTCGACCCGATCGCGTTCCGCGCCTTTTTCGTTGGTGATCAACATGCGGTCATAGGCGGTGTAGTCCTTGAGCGGCACGGACTTTTGCAAACCGTCCAGCACGCAATTGCAATAGGCCTCTGAGCGCGCATCGACATCGGGCAACGCGCCCGCGCTTTTCTTGAAGCCTTCCACGCAGGCGCTATAGGTCACGCGGCGAACACTCTCGGGGTATTCATTTTTCTTGCCGCATCCCGCCAGCGCCAACACAGCCGCCGCGCCTGCCACCGCCAACCACTTAGCTTGCATCGAACCGCTCCCTGTTGAAATTCAAAACGGTGCATTTTTGCATAGGGACCTTGCTCGCGAATCAATCCGGGCCAGGATCGCTCCACGTGAGCGCCGGTTCGCGTAACTGGGTCCGATAAACGACCCATTTGGCCCCTTCCCAATTGTTTGGTGTGTATGGTACACATCATGAACAGCCGCGAGATCATCAGACAGCTTCGCCAAGCGGGCTGGGTATTCCGACATGCGAAAGGCTCGCATCACATTTTCGTCCACCCGCAAAAAGCTGGGCATATCAGCGTGCCTCACCCCAAGAAGGACTTGGGGATCGGACTGGTTACGAAACTGCTGACGCAAGCCGGCCTGAAGTAGCCCGGTATCGCTGGACCATCGGTCCGCACATGGCTTGCCAAGGAAACTCATGAAATATCCAATCGCCATTGAACCCGGCAGCGAGACGCAAGCGTGGGGCGTCGTCGTGCCGGATCTGCCGGGCTGCTTTTCCGCCGCCGACTCAGGCATAGACGAAGCTATCGAGAACGCAAAAGAAGCGATCGAGCTGTGGATTGAAACCGCGTTGGATAGCGGCACCCCCGTACCCGTTGCCACCAGCATTGCGGGTCACCAAGCGAATCCGGAATTCGCGGGCTGGGTTTGGGCCATCGTTGAAATCGATCCGGCCGTCATGGACGACACCATCGAACGCATCAACATCACGCTGCCCCGCCGAATCCTTGCAAGGATCGACGCCAAAGCGCGTGCGGCGGGAGAAAGCCGATCTGGCTACATCGCTCATCTGGCATTGACGCACTAGATTCAGCGACTAGCAGAGAGGCCCACACCCGCCCCCCGCCTTCAGCTCATATACACGCCGCCGTTGATCGCGTAGTTGGCGCCCGTCACGAAGGCGGCCTCGTCGGAGGCTAGCCAGGCGCACAGCCCGGCCAAGTCGTGGGCGGTGCCCAGGCGTCCGACCGGCACGCTTTCGATGATGCGATCCAGCAGCGCTGGCGGAAACGCCTTCACGGTGTCGTCGGCGATGAAGCCTGGCGACACCAGGTTCACCGTGACGCCGCGCGCGGCCACTTCCTGCGCCAGCGACCGCGTGAAGCCGATCACCGCGCCCTTGGCCGTGGCGTAATTGATCTGGCCGATCTGGCCTTTTTCCGCCGCCACCGAACCAATGTTGATGATGCGCCCCCAGCCCCGGTCGGCCATGCTGTCGACCACCTGCTTGGTGCTGTTGAACAGCGTGTCCAGATTGCTGCGCAGCACCGCGGCCCAGTCGGCATAGCCCATTTGGCGAAAGCGCATGTCCAGCATCGACCCGGCGTTGTTGACCAGCACGTCGATCTCGCCGACCTCGCGGCGTACTTTCGCGAACGCCGCCTCGGTTGATGCCCAGTCGGTGGCGTCGCCCTCCGACGCGACGAAGTCGTAGCCCAGGAACTTCTGTTCCTTCAACCAGCTATCCCGGCGCGACGAACGCGGGCCGCAGCCGGCCACCACACGGTGCCCCGCCTGATGCAGCGCCTGGCAGATCGCGGTGCCCGTGTGGCCCATTCCGCTGGTGACATAAGCGATACGCAAAGCCATGACCACTCCTTAATCAATGTGCGGCAAGCGCCGCGAATCAAGCGACCGCGCCCACAAGCGGGAACAGGCCAAACGCCAGGGCGGCTACCAGCATCACCATGCAGACCAGCGTGGCCCACTTCAGCGAATAGCGTTGGTGGTCGCCGAATTCCACGCCGGCCAGGCCCACCAGCAGGTAGGTGGACGGCACCAACGGGCTCAGCAAGTGCACCGGTTGCCCGATGAGCGACGCGCGCGCCATTTCAACGGCCGAAATGCCATAGCCCTGCGCCGCTTCGCTCAGAATGGGCAACACCCCGAAGTAGAAAGCGTCGTTCGACATGAAGAACGTGAACGGCAGGCTGACCAGCGCGGTAATGACCGCCAGGTACGGGCCCATCGCATCCGGAATCACGGCAAGCAGGCTGCGCGACATGGCTTCCACCATGCCCGTGCCGGACAAAATGCCCGTGAAGATGCCCGCCGCGAAAATCAGCGACACCACCGACAGCACATTACCCGCGTGCTGCGCAACGCGGCGGCGTTGTTCGGCCAGGTTCGGATAGTTGATGATCAGGGCGATCGCGAACGCGATCATGAACAGCACCGGCAGCGGCAGGACACCCATCACCAGGCTGACCATCAGCGCCAGCGTCAGGCCGGCGTTCACCCACAGCAGCTTGGGGCGGCGCAGGTCATGGTCGACTTCGATTTCAGGCAGGTTCTTGGGGCCGTCCTCGTCGTAGCCGGCATGCAGCGACGCGCCCTCCGGCAGCGACAGCACGCCCAGGCGGCGGCGCTCTTTCAGGCCCAGCATGAACGCCAGGATCAGCAGCGCCACGATAGCCACGCCCATCACCGGCACCAGCGGAATGAAGATGTCTCCCGCGTCCACATGCAGGGCGCTGGCGGCACGCGCGGTCGGCCCGCCCCATGGCGTCAGGTTCATGACGCCGCTGGCCAGCATCGCCAGGCAGGTCATGGACAGCGCGTTCATCTTCAGGCGGCGGTACAGCGGCAGCATCGAGGCCACCACGATCATGTAGGTGGTCGAGCCGTCGCCATCCAAGGAGATCACCAGCGCCAGCACCGTCGTGCCCACCACGATTTTCAGCGGGTCACCCTTCACGGCGCGCAGGATGCGGCCGACGATGGGATCGAACAGTCCGGCGTCGATCATCACCCCGAAATACAGGATGGCGAACATCAGCATCACGCCGGTGGGCGCAATCTTGCGGATGCCGTCCAGCATCATCTTGTCGATGCCGGCGCCAAAGCCGCCCAGCAACGCAAAAATAATGGGGACAAGGATCAGGGCGACCAAGGGCGACAGGCGCTTGGTCATGATCAACGTCATGAACGTGATCACCATGCCAAAGCCAAGCAGGGTCAACAGCATGAGGGGTATCTCCGACTAGTCGTTGTTATGTGTGGCGCCGCCTCCAGCAAGGGAGGCAGGTGCAGAAGACTAGGAAGAAAAGCTGTCTGGAACCTGTCGTTTTTTCAAACCTCAAGCGGCGCTTTGCACCTTTCCGCAGGCGGCCGCCCCGGGGAAAAATGGCCGGATTGGACGCAGCTACAATCAGCCGATGCGCATCCTGGTGATCGAAGACGACGAGGATCTGGCCGACGCCCTCGTCCGCCGGCTGCGCCGTCTCGGCCATGCCGTGGACCTTCAAAACGACGGCCTGAGCGCCGACGGCGTGCTGCAATACGAAACCTTCGACCTGGTCATCCTGGATATCGGCCTGCCCCGCATGTCGGGCTTTGACATCCTGCACCGCCTGCGCGACCGGGGCAGCAAGACGCCGGTACTGGCGCTGACGGCCCGCATCGACATCGAAGACCGCGTCCACGCGCTGGATACCGGCGCCGACGATTATCTGGCCAAGCCCTTTGATTTCCGCGAACTGGAAGCCCGCTGCCGCGCCTTGCTGCGCCGGCCCAGCGCGCAAGCCGCCGGCGTCCTGCGCTTTGGCGACCTGATCATCGACAGCGCCGCGCGCCACGTGTCGCTGGGCGGACAGCGCATCGACCTGCCCAAGCGCGAATACAGCCTGCTTGAGATTCTGCTGGCCGGCATGAACCGCGCCGTCAGCAAGACCGAGATTGCCAACAAGCTCTTCGCCTTCGATGACGACGCCGCGCCCAACGCCATCGAGGTCTACATCGCCCGGCTGCGTCGCAAGCTGGAAGGCTCGCCGCTACGCATCGAAACGCAGCGCGGCACCGGTTACCTGCTGACGTCCACCGCCCCGCCGGACAATCCCGCGTCCGGCACGCCGCAGGACTAGCCCGTGAAGCTTGGCCGCATTTCCATCCGACGCCGCCTGTTGGCGATGCTGCTGACGCTGTTCGCCGTGGGCTTGGCTGCGCTCTACCTGCTGGTGCGCGGCTATGCCCAGCAAACCGCGGACACTACCTACGATCAGTTGCTGCGCGCGTCGGTCCTGTCCATGGCCGACAGCCTGCAACTGGTGCAAGGCGAATGGCAGATGGACATGCCCTACGCCGCGCTGGCCTTGCTGGAACAGGCGCCGCGCGATCGCGTGTTCTATCGCGTTGCGACCACGGCGGGATCGCTGATTTCCGGTTACGCCGACCTGCCCGCGGCGCCGGACCGCCAAGACGCCGACGATACGCCTGAGCTGTACACCACCCGGTATCAGGGCGAGCCCGTGCGGGTTGCCTGGATGGAACGCAAGATTGCCGGGCCGCGTAGTGCCGAGGCTGCCGTGATCCAGGTTGCGCAAACCCGTGAAGCCCGCAATGCGCTGGCCGACAGCATCCTCTGGCAAGGCACTTTGGCGCTGATCGGTTTCACCGGCGCGGCGCTGGCGCTGGCCTACTGGGGCCTGCAACGTTCCCTGTCGCCTATCCAGCGCATCGAACACGAGTTGGCCACGCGCAGCGCGTCCGACCTGCATCCGATCGCCGCGCCCGTGCCCCAGGAACTGGATACGCTGGTGCATTCGCTGGACGGCTTCATGGCCCGGCTATCCGACAACCTCGACACCTTGCGCCTGTTCATCGCCGAAGCCGCCCACCAGTTGCGCACGCCGCTGGCCGCGCTGCATGCGCAGATGGAAGTGGCGCTGGATGAAGACG
This sequence comes from Achromobacter sp. JUb104, assembly GCF_024806975.1. NCBI lineage: Bacteria > Pseudomonadati > Pseudomonadota > Betaproteobacteria > Burkholderiales > Alcaligenaceae > Achromobacter > Achromobacter sp. JUb104. The sequence continues at coordinate 593,249 of NZ_JANUEY010000003.1, forward strand.
ACCCCGCCGAACAGCGCCGCAGCCTGCTGGCCGTCTTGCGCAATGCCGAGAAACTATCGCGGCTGGTCAACCAACTGCTTAGCGACGCCAGCGTCACCCACCGCAGCAACGTCAAGCAGTTTCAAGCGGTCGACCTGGCCGAACTGCTGCGCCAAGCCGCCTATGACACCGTGCCGCAAGCCGCCCCCCAGCCCGACGTGCGGCTGCACCTGCCCGATGCCGCATCCGGCCAGGAATCTGGCCGCCAAACGCCAACCATTCTGGGCGACAGCCTGATGCTGCGCGAAGCCTTCAAGAACCTGATCGACAACGCCTTGCGACACGGCGCCCAAATTTCCAACCCCATCTCCAGCCCCAACGACGGGCACATCGACGACCACATCGACATCACCCTCGACGCCCACGATAACGGCTGGCGCATCACCGTCTCCGACCCCGGGCCGGGCATCCCGCCCGCGCTGGCCAATGCCGCGTTCGAACGCTTCACGCGCGGCCCCAACCCGCGCACCTCAGGCGCGGGGCTGGGTCTGTCCATCGTCAAGCGCGTTGTCGAAATCCATCAAGGCAAACTCAGCTTGAGCAACCGCGTGGGCGGCGGGCTGGACGCGGTCATCACCTTACCGGCGAGCCGTCGTGATGCATAGCGCGCTGGCATGGGTGGGCAGGCTGCTTGGCGCCACCGCCTTTCTGTCGGTCGCGACCGTGGCGGCCATGGCGACCGTGAGCAACGCGACAGCCGCCGAAGTCAGCCGCGACGGCCTGACGCTTGGGCCCGCGGACAGCAAGAACGTGCTGATCCTGCATGCGTCCAACAGCGTGCAGGTGTTCAAGGGTGTGCTGGAAGACTTCGGCCGGCTGAACCCCGGCGTGCGGCTGGAATACACCGAACTGTCCACGCAGCAGCTCTACCAGGACACGGTCGCACGCGCGCAGGACGACGCCACGGCCAAGCGCGGCCCCGACCTGATCATCAGCAGCGCCATGGATCTACAGACCAAGCTCGTCAACGACGGCTATGCGCAACGCCACGTATCGCCGGAAACGCGCGCTCTGCCCGCCTGGGCGAATTGGCGCGACGAGGTGTTCAGCATCGGCACCGATCCCATCGTCATGGTCTACAACACGAAAAAGCTCGCCGCCGCGCGCGTGCCGCATACGCGCCGCGCGCTGCTTTCCTTGCTGCAAGCGCCCGACCGGCCGCTGGCCAACAGCATTTCGACCTACGACGTGCAAGGCAGCGGCATCGGCTATCTGGCCGCTACGCAGGACACGCGCCTGGACAGCATGGCGGGCGCCTTGCTGGCCGCGTTCGGCCGCAATGGCGTCACCACTCACGAGTCCACGGAAGACGCGCTGGACAAGCTGGAACGCGGTGAGATCACGCTGGCGTACAACCTGCTGGAGTCCTACACCCGGCACCGCATCGACCAGGGCGCCCCGCTGGCCATCATCTATCCGCAGGACTACACCCTGATGCTGTCGCGCTCCGCCATCATTCCAAAGCAGGCGTCACGCGGCGATCTGGGCGCGCTATTGCTCGACTACCTGCTCTCGCCCCGAGGGCAGGAAATGCTGGCCAAGCAATCCGGCATGCGGCCCGTCAATGCCTCGGTCGTTCCGGCCGCGGGTATCCGCCCCATGGCGCTGGGCGTGGGATTGTTGGTGTATCTGGATGCGCTGAAGAAGCGGCATTTCCTGGATTTATGGCGGGCCGCGATCCTGCCAACGGGCGAGCCGCCTCGTCCTGATGGAAACGTCCCGGTGCACACGCATCAAGCGGTTCATTAATCCTGCTCCGCAGCCAGGATTACGCATGTATGTTGCGCAATGATCGCAAATTCGCGGGCATAATTTCCGCTCGGGCCGACGGCCACGTTGGGGACACACCATGCTCAAGCATCAGATTGTCTTCTCCCGCGCAATGGAGGCCGTGCACCATCTGACCGACCCCGACCCGCCCTGGCAAGACATCCTGCGCACGGCGCGTGATCTGGTCGGCGCCGACAGCGGCACGCTTATCGTCTTCGACGCGCGCAACAAGCTATCAAACCTGTCCGCCATCGGCTTTTCCGATGCCTGCTTCGCGGACTACCAAGGCCACTACTACCGCCACGACGTGCTGGAACATGACTCGCGCACGGCGCCCGCCGGCACCTGGCTGGACACCGCCCGTATGTACAGCAGCGCCCAACTGCATCGCACGGAGTTCTACGCCGACTTCATGGTCAAGCACCGCATGGCGCAGATCATTTCGCTGATCGTCGAATCCAACTCCGTGCTGCATGCGACCATCGGCTTCCAGCGCTCCACCATCGACGCCAAAGCCAGCGCGCGCCTGCAGACAGGCGACTTCGCCCGGTACTTCCGCCTGTTGCAAAGCCAGCTTGCACAGCGCCAGAAGGCCTTGACCATAGGCTGGAAATCAGTGGAAAGCGCCTTTTCGGAAGTCAACGAAGCGGTGCTGCTGATCAACCAGGAGTCCATGGTCAACAAGATGTCGACACTGGCTCGACACTATGTGGAAGAGGCGCGCGGCTGGCTCGTGCGTGGCGGCAGGCTGCGCCACGTCGACGCCAAAAGCCAGCGCCTTTTCGACATTTATTGCGCCGCCACCTTCCACGATGGCCAGACGCGATCGCTGGCCACGGCCGCGGGTTGGGGTGAATTTGACTGGATGGACCTCAGTGCCGCACCCGATGCGCTAAGCCTGCTGGGTGGCCGCTTGCTGCTGGTGCGCCTGCGCCGCAAAAGCGCATTCGCCAAGCCCGACATCGACAAGCTGGAATCCGTGTTCGATATCACCCATGCCGAAGCCGCCGTGCTGGCGGGCCTGGCGGCGGGCCACAGCGTGGAAGAAGTGGCCACGCTACGCCAGTCGTCCGTGCTGACGGTGCGCAAGCAAGTTGCCTCGTTACTGAGCAAGATGGAATGCAGCCGCCAGGCAGAATTGGTGCGACTGGCGTCCCTGCTATAGCGCAAACGCGGGATGCGCCCCGGTAGCCGTCCCGGGCGACCACGCCAGGCGTAATCAATTTTGGGTATGCGATGGGCACCCATGCGGCCCTACGATGAGTCCGAAGCCATGAGGGAGAGGGATTGCTATCGTGATCAAGGAGTCGTTCATGAAGACTGTCCTTTCGTTCCGTATGTTCGTCCCGGTGGTGCTGGCCGCCGCCGGCCTGCTCTCCGGCCCCACTTTTGCGCAACAGGCCGTCGCCCCCACGACCGCCGTGCAAACGCCCGATGTCCCGAAAACCCACGACGACGTCATGCGCGACCTGACCGCCTGGCGGGAGGCCGGCGTCGAGCAAAAATGGGAAGGTGACGAGACGCCCGACATCTACAGTGGGGCATATGTCGCCAGCTATAGAAAGTATGTGGACACGGTGCGTCCCGGCAATGCCACGTCCACGATGCAGACGCCATCGCAGAATCAAGGTAAATGGTGAGCGTGACGGATAGCATGGCGGTCAAGGCCGGTAGTGGAGTTTTCCGGTCTGCCGCCATCATCAACCGGGCGTTCCAAGCGGGCTGTCGCAAACGTTCTTTTGACCTTGATCACGCCAGGCATCTGGCCCCATGGGCCAAGGTACGCACAAAGCGATGGTTCCATGGAAATTACTGGCTCGTTATCCCCGCTTTTTCAATGACCTCTTCCCAACTTCCAATCTGGGCATTTACCCAGCTCTTGGCTTCGACACTACTTCCGAACGGCGCGCGCATGCCCAGGCTGGCAATGCTGGCCTGAAACGCCGGCGCGGCGTACACCTGCGCCAAGGTATCGTCCCACTTCGCAGCAACGTCGGGGGGCATGCCACGTGGCGCCATGACGAGAAAGGCAAACTCCGCTTCAAAGTCCTTCAGTGATTCCACCCCCAGTTGCGCCATCACGGGCACGCCCGGAAGGTCGGGATCCAACTCTCGCGACGATATCGCCAGCGCCCGCATTTTTCCGGCCTTGATGTGCGGTTGCACCGCCGCGGCCGACAAAAAGCCGACCTGGATTTGATCCCCCAACAAGGCATTGATGGCCCCAGGACTCCCGCCAAACGGGACGTGAGCGACCTCAATGCCGGTGGCCAGTTTCAACTTCTCGAAGGCCAGGTTTCCTGGGCTGCCGTAGCCGGCCGAGGAATAGGCAAGGGGCGTTGAACGGGCGTAACGCAGAAACTCTTCGACCGTCGTCACGCCCAAGTCCGGTTGCACGGTCAGTGCCAGGCCGAAGCTGCCGGCGACACTGAGCGGTTCCAGATGCGAGATAACGTCGTCACCCAATCCCTTGAAGACGTGGGGATTGACGGTAAGCAAGGTGTCCAAGGTCATGAGCAGGGTATAGCCATCGGGTGGCGCCTTGGCGACTGCCTGGGCGCCGATGCGTCCCGATGCACCGGGACGATTTTCAACGATGACTGTCTGACCCAACAACTTGCCGGCGTATGTCGCGATGGCGCGTGCGCAGATATCCACCGGGCCGGCTGGTGCGGAATTGACAATCAGCCGGATGGGGCGCGTCGGATACTCGGCCTGCGCCGCAACCGACGCCCCCGCCATCAGCAATGCCGTGCAAAACAACGAGAACTTGATCATGGATGTCTCCTGTGTGGCGAGAGTCCGCCATCGCTGTGTGGGCGGGCGTGTCACGCAATTGCCGTGGGGTTCGGGCTGGTTTCCGCGTGACGGATCATCGTTTGCGACAGCGCCATCAGCAGTTCACCGCGCCGAGCCTCGGCAGCGGGGTCGTGCCATAAGTTGCGCAGTTCGTGGGGGTCTTCGTGCAGGTCGTACAGTTCGCCCCAATCCGCGTCGGCGTACACGCTCAAGCGGTGGCGCGCTGTTTGCAGCGTTCGCATCCGAGCACGCCCGGGAAAGCCGAACATCGTGCGCTGGCCCTCCTCTTCGATCAGCAGTGCATCGCGCACCGTCTCAGTGGCGCCCGACATCAACGGCAGCAAGGATTGGCCTTGCATGCCGTTGTAGGCAGGTACCCCCGCGCGCGCCAGCACGGTGGCGGCAATATCGGCCGTGGAGCACAGCGCCTGGCTGCGCGCGGCAGCTGGCAGGGCTTGCGGATCACGCCAGATGAACGGCGTGCGGATCAGGCTTTGGTAGTGGATGGGGCCTTTGAACAACAACTGGTGGTCGCCAAAGAAGTCGCCGTGGTCGCTCGTGAAAATGACCACGGTGTTCTCGTCCAGGCCCGTGTCCCGCAGCGCCTGCATGACGCGGCCGATGGTGGCGTCGATATGGCTGATGGAACCGTAGTTCAGCGCAATCGCTTCCCGCGCTTCGCGTTCGGTGCAGGCGAACACGGCCGGCGTGTGCTTGACCGCCATGTTCAGGTCACGCTGCCTATACAGCCACGCCACGTGCGGGGGTGGGTGATGATGGGCGGCCTGGCTGGCGTGAAACGATTCAGGAAGCTTCACGTCGTCAGGCCGATACTGGTCCCAGTACTTGCCAGGCGGCGTGTAGGGATGGTGCGGATCAGGAAATGAACACTGGATGAAGAACGGGGCTTGGCCGGTAGCGTGCCGGCGCAGTTGAGCGATGGTTTGGTCACCGATGTAGGCGGTGGTGGAGCATTCCTCGGGAACGCGCGTGCGCCAGGCCTGCCGGTGTTGAGTCAGCACGAAGTCGGGCGTGCTGAAAGCGTGCTCCGGCCCCCACAGCCGCCGTACTTCCGGGTGTTCGCGGGCAAGCCAGCGTGCGTAATGGCCACCGACCTGATCGCCGTGATCAAGCGCCAGGCGCACGGTGTCGAAGCCGTAGAACGGCGTCTTCACATCATGGCCGGGGTGATCGCGCCACATTGGTCCCCATTCTTGGTCGTAGTCGCCAGGCTCGGGCCGCCACGCTTCGCCCCGCGCAAGCTTGCCGCTTACCGGCGGCCAGGCGGGGCCAATGCCCGTCATGTTCTGCAAGTGCGATTTGCCGACCAGCGCGGTGGCGTAACCGGCGTCACGCAGCCGCTCAACAAACGTTGTTGCGCGCTGGGATAGCGCAATGCCGTTGTGGCGCACCCCATGCGCCGAGGGCATGCGCCCCGTCATCAACGTGGCGCGATTGGGCATGCAGATCGGGGACGCGACATAGAAGCGGTCGGCGGACCACCCCTGGTCGGCCAAGGCATCCAGCGCCGGGGTTTGCAGCAGGGCGTTGCCGTAACTACCCACGTGATCCGCGCGCTGCTGATCCGTGATGAAGAGCAGAAAGTTGGGCTGCAAGTTGGGCTGCGAGTTGGACTGCATATCGGGCTGCATCGGGTCTCCTTGCCTCGGGCTCACATCGGCCTGGCTGTTTTGATGCGGCCATTATGGGTAGCGGTTTGGACCCCTGCCAGCCTGTTGCCCCGGATGTCGGACTCATTCCCGGGGCCGCTAGCACTGTGCTTTGCAGCCCACACATGTATCCATCAGATTCGGCTGGCGGGCCGGCGCATGCCACGGTTACAAGCCATCCCAAATCTCAACAAATAAAACAGCTTTGCCGCGCTAACTGGTTTAGATCTAGCTGAGCTTGCGCGGTTGACCCGGCGGCAGGAGGCCCCGGGGCCCACAGGCATAAAAAAGCAAGAACCCTGGAGGAGGAGCCATGCGTTTGTTTAATCGCAGGATCGCCGCATTGCTGGCGAGTGGGCTGATTGCCTTGACGGCGGGGTGTGCGTCGCCCGGCAAGAAAGACACCATCAACATGGCCGGGCTGTCACAGCCCGTGGAGATTGTGCGGGACCGCCACGGCGTCTCGCATATCTATGCGCAAAACCAGAATGACCTGTTCTTCGCGCAGGGTTTCTCTGCCGCGCGCGACCGCCTGTGGCAGTTGGACCTGTGGCGCCGGCAAGGTGAAGGCAAGATGGCCGAGCAGTTTGGCCCGCGCTTCATCGAACAAGACCGCGCCGCGCGCCTGTTCCTGTTCCGGGGCGACATGCAGGCCGAATTCGCCAGCTATCACCCCGAAGGCCAGGCCATCCTGACCTCATTTGCCGCCGGCATCAACGCCTATGTGGATTGGGTAAAGGCCAACCCGGACCAGTTGCCGCCCGAGTTCAAGCTGACCGGCACGCTGCCTGGCTATTGGCGCCCCGAGACCTCGCTGATCCGAATCTACGGGCTGACGCGCAACCTGACTGCGGAAGTGAAGATGGCAGAGCAGGTCGCCAGCCTGGGCTTGAACGCCGTGCAGGGCTTGAGCACGTTCGAGCCGCCGTTGGCGTTGCAGGTGCCCGCCGGCCTGGATGTGCGCCAGATCGACAAGTCGGTGCTGGCCAACTACACCCTGGCGCGCGGTGGCCAGAAATTCGTCGCGGCGGATTTCCCGCGCAGCCCGCTTGCCGCCGACAAGCGTGAAGCGCTTGCCAGCGCGCTGTCCGAAGGCAGGCTGGCGGCGCTGGATCCGAATTTCGACCCGCTGGCCACCCGCTATGAAAGCAATAACTGGACCATCGGTGGCCAGCATACCGACACCGGCAAACCCATACTGGCGGGCGACCCGCACCGGTCGATCGCCATGCCGTCCTTGCGCTACATGGTGCACCTGAACGCTCCGGGCTGGAACGTGATCGGCGCCGGCGAACCGGCGCTGCCGGGCGTATCGATGGGCCACAACGACCGCATCGCCTTCGGCTTGACGATCTTTGCGTTCGGCGACGAAGAAGACCTGTACGTCTACGACACCAACCCCGCAAACCCCAACGAATACCGCTATCAAGGCGGCTGGGAAAAGATGCGGCAGATGGACGAGACCATTCCCGTGCGGGGTGAGGCGGCCGCGGTGCGTCAATTGAAGTTCACGCGCCACGGCCCGGTCATCCACGAAGACCCCGTGCGGCGCAAGGCGTATGCGTTGCGCGCGGCCTATCTGGAATATCCGGGCACCGCGGCCTACCTGGCCAGCCTGCGTTTGAACCAGGCGCAGAACTGGAATGAATTCGTCGCGGGCATGGAAAAGCACTACACGCCCAGCGAGAACATGGTGTACGCGGACGTGGACGGCAACATCGGCTGGTTCGGCGGCAGCATCGCGCCGATACGCCCGCGTAACGACTGGTCGGGCATGTTGCCGGTACCGGGCAACGGAGATTTCGAATGGCGCGGCGTCTTGCCGGGCAACGCCCTGCCCCGCGCGTACAACCCGCCCGAAGGCTATGTTGCCACCGCCAACGAATACAACCTGCCGGCCGACTATGCCTACAAGGACATGTCCGCGCGCACCTGGGCAGAACCCTATCGCGTCCAGCGCATCCGCGAGGTGCTGGCCGATGGCAGCCGCTTGTCGGTACAACAGTCGCAGGACCTGCAATACGACAACCTGTCGATACCTGCGCGCACGCTGGGCGGCTACGCCAAGTCGCTTAACTCCGCCGACCCGGCGGTGAACGACGCGCTGAACGTGCTGAAGGACTGGGACTACCGGATGGAAACGGATTCGCGTGCCGCCACGATCTACGCCTTCTGGCTGCCCGAGGTCGTCAAGCGGGTGTCGGACCTGTACGTGCCCGCGAACGGCCGTGCGGCGTTCGGCGACTTGTCCACCCGCAAGACGCTGGAGAAGCTGGCCGTGCCGGACACCGCCTTTGGCACGCCGCCTGACCGGGGCCGCGACGCGCTGTTGCTGCAAGCCCTGAATGACGGGGTGCAGAAACTGCGCGCCAAGCTGGGGCCGGATTCCACGCAGTGGCAGTGGGGCAAGCTGCATCACATCCAGTTTGAACACAGCCTGGCCAGCCTGCTGCCGCCAGACACCGCCAAGGCCTGGGGCACGCCACGCTATGCGGTGGGCGGCGACAACGACACGGTGCATCGCGCGACGTTCCGCAAAAGCGATTTCCGGCAGATCAGCGGGGCGTCGTATCGCCAGGTGATCGATGTGGCGAACTGGGATAACTCGCGTGTGCAGAACGTGCCGGGCCAATCGGCTGACCCGCGCAGCCCGCATTACCAGGACCTGCTCAAGGGCTGGGCCACGGGCGAGTACTTCCCCATGGCGTTCAGCCGCGCCAAGGTGGATAGCGAACGGGCAGATACGCTGACACTCAAGCCGTCAGGCAACTGACCAGCGGCGCAAGAAAAAATGCCGGGCCGCTTAAAACGGCCCGGCATTTTCATTGGCGTCCTTGCGCTTACTTTTTCGACGCGTCCTGCTCCACCACCATATCCAGCACATACACCTTGGACGGCGCATCAGCGGGCGGGTTCTTCCAGTCGTAACGCTTCACGCGCAGCACGGTGCGCACGCCTTCCTGGTGCTCGAACCCTTCGATGGACTGATACAGCGGTTGCCATTTATCCTGCGTCGGCTGCTGCACACCGGCTTCGTTGTAGCGGCGCTCGCGCACCATCAGGCATTGGTAGTTGGGAATCATCGGATGGCTGCACTCGGCCTTCTTGGCAGCCACTTCCAGGAACATGATCTGGCCCGCGCTGCCATACAGCGTCTCGGGCGTGGGCTCACCCACGAACTTCAGCACGGTGCCGTCCTTGCCCACGAGCTCCAGCGCGGGCTCATGCGTATCGCCCGACATCGTGGCTCGCAGATCGCCTTTCAGGCGCTCGTTGATCTCGGCATCCAGTTGCATCAAACTCTGCTCGCAAGCCTTCATCGTGGACGCCAGGTTATCCACTTGCAGCACGCCATTCTGATAGCGATAACCGCCAAACTGCGTATTGCAGCCCCCGCGAATATTCAAGGCATCCTTCGTGAAGGCCAGGCGCAGCTGATGCTCAACGCCCGCTTGCAAGGTCGGAATCGACTTGCCGGATGCATCGGTAGCGGAGACCAGACGCCAGTAATACGCGGGCAAGCTCAGTTGGCTGGAGGGCGACGTCGCGGTAGAAGTGGGCATGGAGGACGATCCTTCGCTGGGAGAGGAAACGGGAGCGCAAGCCTGTAGCAGCGCGGCGCATGCGGACGCAAGTAGGATTATTTTTTTCATGGTTCGTTCCTATGAGCCGTATGGCACTGATCAAAAGCGGCATTCTACGTCCGTGGTATGGACGGATCAGGCGAAGCGCGGGGCAGAGGGTTTCAAAATCTTGCTGGAGGGCGCGGTTGGTGGGCCGGCTCTTCGGGAGTCCAAAGCAATGAAATGGGCCGCTCTTGGTAAGTCGCTGGGCGCCGACTTGAGTACAAACGGATACGAGTTGATTTGAATGACAGAACTAAGCGGACAACATATCGGCGCCATTGCAGGACTGGTCTTTGTCTTGGCCTTCGTCGTTTATATTTCTTCTGCGGCGTACTTCTACTACTTCAAACTTGACGACGCCATCCGATTGACGAAGCACCCTATAGCGAAGGGCAAGACCAGATCCCAGCTAACGCTCTATGAAAATCTGGCCATTGCCACGACGCTCTTGATATGGCTATCCCTTCATAAAGCGAATTTTTGGCCACTCAACAATATTCATCAGATTTTTGTTGAAAGCGATGTTCGCACCATACCTTCCGATATAAAAATTCCGCTATTCCTCGCTTACGGCGGAATGACCGTTTCGGTCTTGGCATTACTGATAGGAAGCGCCCTTAAACGCCTATATGCATGAGCGCGCCGACAATGATGCCGGCACTCAATCTTGCAATGACACAACTTACCAGCCAACACATCAGCGCCGTCACCGGAACGATTATTTTCTTGGCGTTCGTCGTTTACGTCGTCGCAGGCATGCACTTCTATTACCGCAAGCTTGACCACGCTATCGCGCTTACGCGACACCCTTGGGCAAAAGGCAGAACTCGCGCCGAGTTGTCTTTGCATGAAAAGATGAACATTTGCACGTCATTGGCGGTGTGGTTGGCGTTCCCCCATGCCAAGCGGTGGCCGATCAGCAAAAACAACGCAATGTTCCACCCTGTCGATGCAAGGCAAATCCCCGGAGACATCAAGATTCCCCTTTTCTTGGCCTACGGAGGACTTATTACGATCGTCTTGGCATTGATTATCGGAGGAGCGCTACGGAATTTTTATGCGTGACCCTGTCACTGCGCCGTAACGCCCTCACACGACCACCCTACCCCAGCCGCAACATCCCCATCTCTTCACGCACCACGCCTCGCTGCGCCAGGCCGGCTATCGCGTGTCCGATGCGTGCTTCCGCATCCGCCAACGTACGCGACATGCCCAGCAGCCGGCACACTGACTTGATCACATCCGATTTTGGCGCGTTGCCGGTCATGGCCAGCACGTGCAGCACGCCGTTCGCCAGTTCCTGGATGCAGACATCGTCCACGCGGCGGCGCGTGGCGTCGTCGTCGCTTGCGCCGCGAAAGCCGGTCCAGGTTTCGGGCGCTACGCCGGCAGGCCAATAGAAGGTGGCCTCGCCTTCATCCGTCTGGCTAACTTCCATCGGGGTCAAGGTCCGCAACCGTTCAACGATCCGGACGCCTGTGCGTTCCAGGCCCCAGGCGCGGGCGACTTTACGGTGCAGCACGGTCTCGGCAATGGGGCCTTCCGTGTCGATGACCAGGCGTAATTGTTCCGCCAATTGCGCGTTGTTGGCGCGGCTGTAGAAGGCGTCTGGGTCACCCACGGCAGCGCTCAGGTCGGCCAGTTGATAGGTCGCGATGCCGCCCGTGGATGCGCTGACTTTCGCGCTGTGCGCCGACGCCCACGCGATATCGCCCTCTTCGGTCGTGATCACAAACTCCACGGCGCCTTCGGGTTCGGTAGCGGCTCTGGCATCGGCTCTGGCATCGGCTCCGGCTCCGATTGCGGCTTCCGCTTGAATAGCAGCTTCGGCGTCAACTTCGCTTTCGACCTCGGCTTCAACTTCGGCTTCGCCTTCAGCCTCTGCGTCCTCCACCTCGGGCTCGTCCTCTACCATGCGTTCCAGCTCCGCATTCAAGCGGGCCAAGATCTTCTCCACCTCTCGTTCAGGGTTGATCCACCAGTCGGTGGACCAAACGCGATGCAAGCGCCAGCCCAGCCCTTCAAGCACCACCTGACGCAAGCGATCGCGATCGCGCGCGGTGGCGCCTGAGTGATACGCGCGGCCGTCGCACTCGATGCCCATCAGATAGCGCCCCGGCGCGCGCGGGTCCACCACGCCCATGTCGATGCGGTAGCCGGAGCAGCCCACTTGCGGGTGCACCACCCAGCCATGATTGCGCAGCACCTTGATGACCTGGGTTTCAAACGGGCTGTCCGGCTCGCGGCCGGTCGGCAGCGACTGCTCGACCAAGGCGCGCGGCCCTTTCAGCGCAAACTCCAGGTAGTGCTTCAAGTCGCGCACACCCCGGGCGCGCACGCGCGACAGGTCGATCTGTTCCGGCATCAACGTGCTGTAGATCACCACGCCTTCGCGCGCGCGGGAGATCGCCACGTTCAGGCGGCGGTGTCCGCCTTCGCCGTTCAGCGGCCCGAAGTTCATCGTCATCTTTCCGGCGGCGTCCGGCCCGAACGTGATCGAGAAATAGATCACGTCACGCTCGTCGCCCTGCACGTTCTCCAGGTTCTTGATGAACAGCGGTTCACGGGATTGCGCCGAGATCGCCTTGTCGAGCTCCGCATTGGCGCGGCGGCGGGCGTCCAGCAGGGTTTCGATCAGGGATTGCTGCGGCTGGTTGAACGTCACCACGCCCAAGGTCTGGCGGCGGCGGGACTTGTCCAGATAGTGCTGTTCGATGCCTTGCACGATGGCTTCGGCTTCGCGGCGGTTGGTGCGGCTGCCACCCCGGTCGTAGATACCCGCGACTTTCTCCAGGCGCACGGCCACGTCGTCCGTGACGGGCGACGGGAAGGTGATCAGCTGCGAATCGTAATAGGTGACGTTGCTGAACGTGATCAGGCTTTCGTGCTTGCTGCGGTAATGCCACTGCAAACGCAGGCGGTTCATGTCGGCGCCCAGGCATTCATCCAGAATGCTCTCCAGGTCTTCCACCTGGCCATCATCCCCCGCGCCATCGTCTTCCGGCGTGGACTTGCTGAAGAAGCTCGTGGGCGGCAACTGCTTGGTATCGCCCACCACCACCACTTGCTGGCCGCGCGCAATGGCGCCCACCGAATCCCACACCGGAATCTGCGAGGCTTCGTCGAACACCACGACATCAAACTGCGAATGGCCGGCGTCCAGATACTGCGCCACCGACAAGGGCGACATCAGCAGGCAAGGCTTGAGCCTGGGCAGCAGCGACGGCAAGCGCTGCATCAGTTGGCGCACGGGAACGTGGCGCGCCTTCTTTTGCAGTTCGCGGCGCAGCAGGCCAAGCTCGCTATCTGGGCTGACCAGCACGCCGTTGCCATCGGGCACCTTGCCGGCCAACACGGCGGCAATGTAGGCGGACGTCAGCTTCTGGAAGCGGTCGTCGGCATCGCGGAATTCGCGGATCTTGCGCTCGTGGTCCGCACTGGAAAACGCGCGCAACACGGGGGTATGGTCGATGACCTTCTTCACCCACCAGTTGCGGTAGCTGAATTCAAAATGCGCTTCGATCTGCTCCAACGGAACGCGGCCCTGCTCAAGAGAAGCGACCAGGCCTTGCAGTTGCGACGCAATGGCCTGCTCACGCGCCTGACGCCATACGCACCACGGCATCAAGAACTGCTTGTTATGACGCCAGCCCGCCAGCACGCCCTGAATGCGTTCCAGCGCGCCGTTGGCATCCGATGCGCCCGCCAGCGCTTCGGTAGGTTTTGCCAACGCATCGACTTCCGCCAACCGGTCTTGTACGGCGCGCCACGCATCCCGGTACGCTAACAACGACTTGCCCAGCGGCGAACCCGGTTGCAGATAGGCGCGGTTCTCACCCACCAGCGCTTGCAAGCGCGTGCGCAAGTCGGCAGCGGAAATGGGGTCGCCCGCCACCTGCGTGACCGCGTCGGCAAAGCGCGCTGCCCATTGCTCATGGCGCTGGACTTGCTCCCAATCCGTGGACAGACCCGTATAGCTGTCTTGCAGCAGGCGCTGCGCATCCGCCTTCAAGACCGCCAGTGCGCGGTCTTCGGTGTTCACCAGCGCCAAGGGCGCCAGCATGGCCGTAATCGCGGCCTCGTCCGGCCGCTGGCCGTCCGTGCGATACCTCGCCAGCCGCTTGCGGATGCCGCCCTTGGCGAAGACGGACTTCGGCCACCATGCCGAACATGCGGACAGCCATTCGGCCTTCAGCGTATTGGCATCAAGCTCGGCCAATTGCCCGTTCCATTGCGCGCCCACCTGCGCCCAATGCGCGTTGCGCGCCAGGCCGTGACGAGCCAGCGCCTGAACTTGAAAGCGGGCGGCGGGGTCATGCGCTTGCGTGGCCAGGCCCGCAGGCACGTGGGGCGCCGCGAGCAGCATGTCGAACAACTGATCCAGATGCGCATAGGCATCCAGGCTCAAGCCCTGCGCCGGCACGCCTACGCCCTCGCCCGCCGCCACCGCCTGCGCCTGGAAGCCTGCCACCGCTTGCTCCAGCGCCTGCGCCTCGGCCAACAACGCGTCTTGCCAACTGGGGCTCCATTCCGCCATGCCGATATGCGCCAGCGGATGGCCATGCAACACGCCAAGTTCCTTGGACAAGGTCGACATGCGGCGCGCGGTCTCGCGCAGTTGCGCAAGGTCTTTGACTTGATGCGCCTGCGCGTCGGCCCAGAACATCGGCGACGGCTCCTTGCCCGCGTTCTGGATGCAAGTGCCGATGGCGTCATACACCGTCAGGCCGTTGGCATGCGTGTGATGCAGCGCATCGACCAAGCCGTTCAAGTCCTGGCGCAGCACGGTCAGGCGCTCGGCCTCACGCGCCCAGTCATCGCTTGTGCGCTGGCCGCTGTGGTCCAGCGCCTTTCCAAGCTGTTGCAGCACCTCGGATTTACGCGCCTTGGACGAATGCAATTCCAGGCAGAACGGGCCCAGGCCGATGTTGGCCAAACGGCGATGCACCACTTCCAGCGCGGCCATTTTTTCCGAGACGAACAACACCGTCTTGCCGCGCGCCAGCAGATGCGCGATCAGGTTCGTGATGGTTTGGCTCTTGCCCGTACCCGGCGGCCCCTCCAGCACCAGATCGCGGCCCGCGTCCACCGCGCAGATCGCCTTCAACTGCGACGAATCGGACAGCAGCGGCGTCAGCAGGTCTTCGGGCTTGTAGCTCTCGTCCAGGCGATCAAAGCGCTGATCAAAAGGTTCTTTTGCAAACGCCTGCCCCGGGTGATCGATCAAATGCCTGACGACGCGGTTGGCTTTCAACTGCTCGGTGCGGTCTTGCAGGTCTTTCCACATCAGGTACTTGGTGAACGAGAAGATCCCCAGATGCACCTGTTCCAGCACCTCCCAGCCCGCGATTTCCCGCACGGCCAGCCGGAACGCCTGCAGCACGCGCGCCACGTCCACGCCCTTGTCATCGGCGGGCAGGACGTCCAGACCCGGAATGCGCAGCTCGTAGTTGTTGCGCAGCATCTGCAGCAACGTGGGGTTGATGATGGTCTCGTCGTCGTGGCGCACCAGCCGGAAACCGCTGCGCACCGACTGCCGTTGCAACGACACCGGCACCAGGATCAGCGGCGCCAGATGCGCGCTTTCCGCGCCGGGGCTTTCGGTCCAGCGCAGCATGCCCATCGCCAGGTACAGCGTGTTGGCGCCGCCCTCCTCCTGCCCGGTACGCGCCGCGCCAAAGATGGTCAGCAGGTTGGCGTCCAGCGCTTCCTGCGTGACGCGCGCGATCAGTTCCTTGTTGCCCAACGCGTCCAGCGCCATGTCGTCCAGCGGCGCGCGGCCGCCCCGGCCCACATGCACTTCGGCCACGCGCGGATCGCTGCCGTCCATCAACGCGGCGGGCAACGGGCGTATGCGGAATTCGCTGCCATCGACAATGGCGTCTTCCAGTCGGGCCAGGTCCGGCACGACGAGCGGCAAGGTGGACTTGGTCAGCTTGAAGTTCAGTAGACGATTGCGCAGCGTCAGGTCGAGCAAGCGCGATTTCCACTTGGCCAGCCGGCCTTCCGGTGTGTCGTCGGCGGGCTCCAGGCTGATCACGAATTCCGGGTCCAGCGGCGGCAGGTCGGGCGTGGGTTCGATGGCGGCGGGGATTTCTGCGTCATCGGCATCCGTCGGCGCAACCGACACCCCACGCGACGGCAAGGGCTTGATCTGCAATTCACGCGCGCGATGCACGTCGATGGCGTAGCGAAAGGTGTTCTCTTCGCGCAAATGCGCCGCGCCCTGCTCCAACGCGCGCCGCAACGACGGCCGAAAGTTGGGATGTTGCGCGATGCCGGTCGTTTCAAAGACCAGGAACTCGCCGCTGTCCACGCGCTTTCTTACGGCCTGCACGTCATCCGTCAACGGGTCGGCAAAGCAGGCCTGATGCAGCCACACTCCCACCCAGGCGTGCCCGTCCTTCATCAGGATGACCGGGCGCAAGCCGGCTTGCTCCAGGCAGGACGAGAACAGCATCGCCAGGTCCAGACACGTTGCGACCCGAGCGTCCATGATGCGATCCGGCGTGCGAATTTTCTGACCATCCACGCCAAACGAGGCGGGCGGCTCTGCGTAATGCAACGACTCGGCGGCCAGCGTGCTGTAGATGGCGGACACTTGCTTCCACACCACGTCGCGGCTTTTGGACTGGTAGCCGTTCATCTGCAGATCGGCATGCTGCGCGCGCAGCAGCTTGGACGCCTTGCCAATCAGCCCATCCACGGCCGGATTATTCGGCATGGAAAACGCGGCCAGCAATTCCGGCAAGGCGCGCGTGCCGGCCCATTGGTCATAGGCCAACACGGTGATCGTTTGCGAAGCCCGACCGATTTCCTGCGTGTCTGACTGCACCACGACATCGATGCTGGCGCGCACGGCTTCTTGCAGGTCAGCCACGTAGCTGTGGTCAGGCGTCAGGTCCAGCGGGGAAATCCGGCGGATTTCTCCGGGCACCAGCACGTCAAAGCGCAACGTCACCGGTTGGGCAAAAGCGGGGTTGCAGCGGAGGCGGACTTCAATGTTCTCGAAGGTGTGCGACGAACGATTCGTCACGCGCAACGTCCGAACGATGGGAACCGCGTTCTGAATCGAGGCGTAGCCCAGGGTGGGATCGGCTTCGATATCGATGGTGATGGCGTCGAGCGTGTTCGGCCCCGTGGCGACCACCACGTCGGCCTGCACCGCGCCGGTCTGCGCCGCGCCCTCCTGGATCACCGCCGGTTCCAGGTCTTGTCGCTTATCCATCGATATCTCTCGGTTCGGTTCCGCGCGGGCCTATGCCGGCAGCGAAAATCTGCAATGCCGGATTTTAAGACGCGATGACGCCGCCGCCCGCTGGAAATAGAAAGTTTTGCGTATCGGCGTGAATATCGACGGCATGCGCCTGCACGCCCCCCGCCGCCGGGTTATTGCCCTGGCGGATACGCCGGGTCCGTCAGGCAGGCCTGCACCCATTCGGCATCGTCCGACGCGTCAATCTCACCATCCAGCTTCGGCAGCGGTTTGTCGGCATACACATACTTCGGCGCCTCGGGCTGCCGGTTCCAATTCGCCTTCGTATCGCCGACGGTGGCGCAGGCCTCGTCGGCACTACTGAACGAGCAGGACGCGATCACACGCGGCTTGCCGTCAACCACGTTGGCGACGTAGCGCTTGGTGTAGACCGCCCCCGACGCCCAGGATTCGTCCTCCGAGCACACGCGATCGTTGTTCTGGTAGTGGCGAATCGCGAAGCAGGCGTAGTCGACGTAATCATGCGGCAGCACGTCGCAAGACGTCCAATAGCCCGCGAACGCGCCGCCCGTGAATTGGGACTGGAACTGCTGCTGCTGAAGCGCCCGGCGAATCATGGTGGGGGTGGCGGAGCCTTTGCCGGCTTCCTTGAACTGGGCGCTGCGGTTCTCGATCAGCTCGCGCGCAATCTCGCCCGCGGTCTTGTCATCCGGCACGGCGTCCGGGTCCGTGAGCAGGCGGTCCAGCGCGCGGTCACGCGCTTCAAGCCAGCGCTTTTGGCTGGCGACCAGCATCTCGCGGATGTTGTCGTCCGGCGCCTGCTTCAAGATCGCCTGGTAAGCGCGGTTGAGTCCGGCATCGGCCGCCACCGTCGCCTTGTCGGCGCAGATCAGCTTTTCGACGGCGGTGCCAGCCTTGGCGCAATTGATCGCCATCGCCGGCGCGGACAGCGCGAACACGCCGGCCAGGAACAGGCCCTTTACTGCGAAACCCGCGAAACCTGCGGAATATGGGGAACGTGCGGAGCGTGCCAATGTCATTGTGTTCTTCTCTCTTGCAAGGGCTGCCGGTTTGGCTTTGCGGCTAGTGACGCAAGCGCAGCGCGCCATTCTGCATGAAAACCACTTACAAAATAGAAACAGAGTTCAACGCTCTGAAACGCGTACCCGGGCTATCCTGCGCCGGCTTCCCCTACCGCTTTCTATACCAAGACCGCTCCCTACCCATGCGCATCCGACTCGCCTCGCTACTGTTGTCCCCCCTGTTGGCCTGCGGGCTGCACGTGCCCTCAGCATGGGCGGACACCACCGTGCCCTCGCTGGACAAGGCCCGCGGCGCCATCCAGACGGAAGACGCCCGCAGAATGTACGACAGCCAGATGAGCGGCGCGCCGCAACCCGACAGGCTTGGCGTAGCCCTGCCCGACGGCTTCACGCGCGACTTCCTGGTGCAGCAACTGGCCCCTGGGCTAGACCCCAAACGGCTGCTGGTCGCAGGTGTCAAGCCGTGGGGGCAGCGCCCAGGAACGTTTGTCGCGATGGTGTGCCTGGCGTCGACGCCCGAACGCGCGGCGCGACTGATCAAATTCGGCGGCGGCGAATGCGCCGACCTGTCCAGCGACGATGACAAGAACGGCGCCTGGTTCGGCGTGTTCGGCACGACGCCGGGCAAGGCCCCCACGCTGCTGGCCCGCACTGACGGCCCCGTCAAGACGCCCACTGACTGGCGCAATACCAACATCGACCTGCCCCAGGACCTGGCAACGGAAGACGCCAACGCCCCGCTGCTATCGATGCCCACCGAATGGAAGCACTTCGACCTGGCCGCGTACAAGATCGCCCCCGGCGCCGTGGCCTTCGGTGTGCGCGCCGGGTGGAGCGAAGGCTACTCCGGCGGCGGCGCCAACTTCGAGGCCCTGTACCTGTTCCACATCGACGGCCCCACGCTGCGCGTGGTGTTCGCGCAGCCCATGTCGTTCTTCAAATCCATCGCCGGCGACTGGCACCCCGACGGCACACGCGACCACGACATGTCCGACGCCAGCAACATCCTGGTGGTGCTGCCAGAGAAAACAGACGGGTACTTTGACCTGCAACTGCGCCAGCAAGGCGGCAAGTGGCGCAAGACGTTGAAGTGGTCGGCGGTGGAGCGCGGGTATCGGTGATGGGCACGGCGTTCCACCAATTTGACGGCGTAGGATGGGTGAAGCGCGAAAGACTCATGGCAAAAATTCAAACGCCTCAACGCGCGCAACCCATCAATCAGACGTTGCGTTGTGGCTGAAGGCTAAAAGAACCGCGGCGCTGCATGATGGGTTCCGCGCGTTGATGCAGCGGCGTTCTTGTCGCTGGTCTCTCGCGCTTCACCCATCCTACGAATTAGAGGGGATGGCGTCCCGCGCACAGGCATGGACGAGAAGAACCCCTCAATGTATCGTCCGCGCCCCTTTGCGCGCCCGCTTGATCTCATACATGCGTGCATCCGCCAAACGGACCGCGGCTTCGGCGTCCAGGCCGCGCGGGTCGACGGCCACCACGCCGACGCTGGCGCCTTCATACGGCACCACCGCATCGCCCAGTTGATAGCGGCCGATGGTGGCGGCCGTGGCGCGTTCTTCCAGCGCGCGGGCGGCGTCTTCGGCTTCGCCTCGTTGCGCCTCGCCGCCCGGGCCGATATTGCCGCGTTCGATGGCGGGGCCGGGGCCGATCAGCACGAACTCGTCGCCGCCCATGCGGCCCAGCATGTCGGACGTGCGCAAGGTGCTGGCTAGCCGCCGGGAAATCTCTTGCAGGAACACATCGCCCTGTTGGTGGCCGTAGGTATCGTTGATGCCCTTGAAGCCGTCCAGGTCGATCACACCGACCAGCACGCTGCCGCCTTCGCGCAGCGCCCGCTTTTCCAGCCGTTCCAGCTCTTCGTACAAAGCGCGGCGATTGGGCAGGCCGGTCAAGGGATCAGTCAGCGCATAGGACAGCAACTGGACATTCGCGGCCTGCAGTTGCTCCATCAGGATTTCGCGTTCCAGGAAATTGGCGATGACGTTGGAGAACAGTTTCAACACGGCCTCGGCCTGCGACGGGATCTGATGTTGTTGCGCGCTGGCCGCGCACAGCGTGCCAAGCAGCGTGCCTTCATCCGTGCGTACCGGCGCGCTCACGTAGGTCTGAATGCCCAACTGGCGCGCGGCTTCGGAATCCGACCAGCAGGCGGCGACGTCGCTTGTGCACATGCGCCCTTCTTCCAGCGCCCGCTTGCACAGCGTGTCCGACCACGGCACCGACAAGCCTTCGGGTATCTGCATGCTGCCCACATTGCGGGCAAAGCGCACGTGTTGCAGATCGGCTTTCAGGTCGATGGCGGTCAGGTAGGTGGATTCCAGCCCCGTCACGCTGCCCAACATGTCCAGCAGCGGGCGGGTCAATTGCTCAACCGTCTTGGCTTGAGGCAATGAATTCGACAGTCCGGCAAGTATCGGATCCATATTGCGTCTCCTCGAAGCGCGCGACGCCTGCCGCGCAGTATGGCGAACCCGGCGCATACGGACCGTCCGGGTCAAGCAAACATTATGCACGCGAGGTCAGGCTGACTCGCCCGGACGGCGCATCATGCAAAAACCCGCACTCCCCAAGTTGGGGAAGTGCGGGTTTTCGTTAGTGGAGCACTCAGGCGGCTAGCACCGCCCGATTCAGGCTGATCAGCCTGCCACGCGGAAACGCTCGGCGTCGTCCATGAAGGGCTTGTCGCCAAAGCCGTTTTCGTTCGAGCCGAAAGGCATTTGCGCGCGCAGCTTCCACGACGCGGGCACGTTCCACTCACGCGCCACCACGCCGTCGATCAGCGGGTTGTAGTGTTGCAGGCTGGCGCCGACGTCGGCGTTGGCCAGGGCCGACCAGACCGACAGTTGGGCCATGCCGCCCGCCTGTTCCGACCACACCGGGAAGTTGTCGGCGTACAGGGCAAACTTCTCTTGCAGGCTGCGCACGACGTCCTGGTCTTCGAAGAACAGCACGGTGCCGACGCCGGCGGCAAAGCTCTTGAGCTTGGCTTCGGTCTTGTCGAACCCTTCAGCCGGCGCCACCTTGCGCACTTCTTCAATGGTCAGGTCCCAGAGCTTCACGCTTTCGGCGCCAAACAGAATGACAGCGCGCGAGCTTTGCGAATTGAACGACGACGGGGTGTGCTTGATCGCGTCTTGGATCAGGGTCGTCAGGGCTTCCTTGGAGGCCGACACGTTGCGGCCCAGCGAATACTGCGTACGGCGCTTTTTCAGTGCGTCGAGATAAGCGTTGCTCATGTGACTTTGACCTTTCGACTGGTAGATAGGGGGTGATATGGGAAGGAATTCTAACGGCAGGACCGTGACGGCTGCACTAGCGCCGGGATCAAAACGGCCGATTTTGGACGGAACAAACTGTTCTATTGATGGAACCAATGACGCGAATGGTGCCGCCTACAGCGCAATATCCGTCTGCCCCGCCTGCACCATTTCCAGCATCCAATCCCGCAACGCACAGACCCGTGGATCCGCATCGCTGCCTGCCGGGTACACCAAGTGGTAGGCATACTCGGGCGCGACCCGCACGCCGACGTATCACCTCGTAGGATGGGTGGAGCGCGGGAGACTGCTCCTAAGAACACTACGCTGACCGCGCGCAACCCATCGGGCAGCGCTTGCATGGTGGCTAAGCTTTTCAAAAATTCGGCGTTGCTTGATGGGTTTCGCGCGTTGGGCAGCCGTGTTCTTGCCCCAGAGCTTCGCGCGCTTCACCCATCCTACGAGTTGCGCTGTGTCATTTGTAAGGCGACGCGCGGGCGACTGAAGTTATTCCGCCATCTTGGCCCCCCCCCGCCCGATCAATCCGCCCGAAAGCCCGTGGCCTTGACCACGTCGGACCAGCGCTTGGATTCGGCGGACAACAAGGTTTGCAACGTCTTCCGGTCGGAACCGACGACGACGAAGCCGGCTTCGCTCAAGGTGCGCACTGCGGCAGGCTGGCGCAGCGCGGCGGCGCTGTCTTTCTGCAAACGGTTCAACACCGCGTCCGGCGTACCGGCGGGCGCGAACAAGGCGAACCACGCCCCGAAATTGACGTCCGGCAAGCCGCCTTCGGCGAAGGTGGGCACCGTGGCCAAGGCGGGCGAACGTTGCGCGCCGGTAATGGCAAGCGCGCGCATCTTGCCGCCCTGCACCTGCGGCACGGCCAACGCGGTGGTGACGAACGCCGCCTGCACCGCGCCCGACACCAGGCCCGACACGGCATCACCCGTTGAGCGGTAATGAATGGCTTCGATCTTCATGCCCGCTTCGCGCGCAAAAAGCTCCGCGCCGAAGTGGCCCGGCGTGCCCGCGCCGAAGGTGGCGAAGTTGATTCGGTCCGACGCCTTCTTGCCACCCGCAACGAACGCAGCCAGGTCCTTGTACGGAGAGTCGGCCGGCACCACCAGCACGAAGTCGGCGCGCACCACTTCGGAGATGGGCGCGAAATCGCGCGGCGGGTCGTAGTTCAGGTTGCGGTAGGTGGCGGGCGAAATGCTGATGGAGCCCACCTCGCCCAGCAAGATCGTTTGGCCATCGGCGGGGCTGCGCGCCACGGTCTGCGCGGCGATCTGCCCGCCCGCGCCCACCTTGTTTTCCACCACCACGCTTTCGCCCAGCAAGGGGCCCATGTGTTGCGACAGCGTACGGGCCACGATGTCGGGTCCGGTACCTGGCGGAAAGCCCACGTTCAGGCGCACGGGGCCATTGGGAAATTGCGCCATCGCGGCGATGGGCAGGCACAGCACGAAACCGCCCAACAGGCGGCGCAGCATTGAGGTCATGGTTGTCTCCGAGTCGTTTTTATATTCATGCCACGGCGGATGCCGAGGGTTCAGCAAATGCGGTAGAAGCGCAGCTCAACCCGGTCGGGATAGCGCGCGCCTGTGCCGATGAAAAGGCTTTCGTTCATCCAGCCCAACGCCGGCGATGCGGTTTCAAAGCGCGGGTAACTGCGGAAATAAATGCGTGCGGGGTCCACGGGCTCACCGCGCACCAAGCGGGCAATGTCGTCCGCGTGGCCCGTGCGTATGCCGGTGTTTTCAACATAGATGCGTTCGCCGTCGGCGGTTTCGATGACATAGCGCGCATGGATGTCGGTGTACGTGGCCGAACGGATGATCTGAAAATCTGCCCCGCCCGGCAGCACTTTGCCGCGCAAGCGCGGGCCATCCACCGTGCCGCCCGTGATCGGGATGACGCGGCGACGGCCCTGCGGGGTGTCGCCCACTTCTTGCGGCGGGCCGACCTCGACGATGACCGTCGTCACATGTTCCAGTCGCGGCGCCAGGGCGTCGGCCGATGCCTCGGGATGGCTCATGGTGTTGTCTCCCGGCTCTTCTTCAAGGCGGCGGGGTCAAACCCCGCCAGTTGTTTGTAGCGCAGCGATACCGCCGCCAGCTCTTCTTGCGTGATCACGTCGTTAATATCCGTAAAGCCTTGCGGCGCGCGCTCTTCGGCCATCTGCATGACCTGCTCGGGGCCATTCAAGCGGTTGCGCAATACGATGCCGGCCGTGCGCGGCAGGCGTTCGGCCTCATATTCCAGCAACGCGATATCAAGCGTGCGTACGCTGCCGCCGGCCGCTTGCGCCAACCAGTCCGACAAGCAACGCGCGTCCAGGATGGCCTGGGCCGAACCATTCGAACCGATGGGGTACATGGGGTGCGCGGCGTCACCCAGAAGCGTAACGCGGCCCCGCGTCCAACGCGGCAGGGGGTCACGGTCCACCAGCGGAAATTCGTAGATGGCTTCTGCGCCGTCGATGATTGCGGGAATGTCGATCCAGTCCCAGCGCCAATCGGAAAAGCGGTCCGCGAAGACGGATTTGTCGACCTGGCGGTTCCAGTCGGTGGCGGGCAGTTCGGCGTCCGGCACCGAGAGTTCCGCGATCCAGTTGATCAGCGAACGCCCTTGGCGGCGCAAGGGTTCCGAAATGGGATAGCAGACGAACTTCTGGTCTTGGTGCCCCGCCATGAACATGCTGCGGCCGTCCAGGTACGGCGGGGCCTCGGTCACCGCGCGCCATAACATGCGCCCGGAAAAGCGCGGTTCGTCGCCCACGGGATGCAATTGGCGGCGCAGCGCGGAATGAATGCCATCCGCCCCCACCAGGATGTCACCGCGCACGCGATGCGTGGTCCCGTCCGCTCGCCGCCGGAATACAGCGGTGGCGCCGCTTGCGTCCTGCTCGGCGGATTCCAGCACCATGCCCGTGACGATGGCGCCCTGGCCCAGGCGTTCGCGCACGGCTTGCGCCAGCATCATCTGGAATTCTCCGCGATGCACGGAAAACTGCGGCAAGGGATAGCCCGCGTGCAGCCCGCGCGGCTCGCGCCAGATCGGCTGGCCAAGCTTGTTGTAGTAGTGCAGTTGTGACGTTTCGATAGCGCGCTCGGCCAGGCCGGGCATCAGCCCTAGCTGTTCCAGTTCACTGACGGCGTGCGGCAGCAGGTTGATTCCGACGCCCAAGGGCCTGAGTTCCTGCGCGCTTTCATACACGCGGCAATCGATGCCGCGCCGATGCAACATCAGCGCAAGCGTCAGACCGCCGATGCCGGCCCCGGCAATGACGATTTGCATGTCTACTCCTGGTTTTATTTGTTATGCAACATAACAAAAATCCGATACTCTTCGCACCCCGGGGATTTCCCGTAACCCCATGGCGCGGCGGCCCCGACTGCATTAGTGTTGAGGCCCCCGGCATCCAGGCCCCCAACCCCCACCCCGCGCCATGTCCCGAGCCGCATCCCAACGCCCCCGCCGCCCCGCCGCGCGCGGCGAGCAATTTCAGCCCCACGTTCCCGGCATCCAGTACGGCGCGCTGGACGGCCTGGTCGGCTATGCCATCCGGCGCGCGCAGATCGTCATCTACGAAGACTTCCTGGCCGCTCTTGCGCCGTGGGACATCACGCCGCAACGCTTTTCCGCCCTGACGCTGATCGCGGCCAATGCCAACTTGAAGCTCACCGACCTGGCGCGCATCCTGGGCATCGCCCGCTCTGGCGCGGTGCAGATCGTGAACCACTTGCAAGGCTTGGGGTACGTGGAAAAACTGGACGTCGAGCACGACAAGCGTGCGTATTCATTGACGATGACGGCGGCTGGCAGCAAGGTGCTGGCCGACATCACACAGGCCGTCGAGGCACACGACGCCCGGATCAGCCACCAGTTGGACGCGGCGGAAAAGCGGCAATTGATCGGCTTGCTGGGTAAGTTGGGCGGATAGCGCTTCGGGTGATGCGAGTCCGATGGCGGTGATACGATCATCCGACTCATTCTTGCCCTTCAAGGTACCCATGCCCACCGCCATGCCGCACACGGATAGCTTCGTCGCCACCCAGGCAGCGCTCCAGCGCCGCCTGCCCCTTGAAAAGGTCCACAACGCGCGCGACCTTGGCGGGCTGACCGGCATTGATGGGCGGCGCTTGCGCACGGGCAAGCTCTTTCGCAGTGGCAACCCGGGCCGGGCCAGCGCCGCCGATCTGGACCGGCTTGGCGCATTGGGCTTGGAAGCGGTCATCGACTTTCGCGCAGAACCTGAAAAAGCCCAGGACGAAGCGCACTTCGGCAAACGCTTTCACTGGATTGCATCGCCGGTGCTGGACGGCAATATGGCCATGGCCGTGTTGTTGCCGCGCCTGCGCGAGGCCACGCAAGCCTTCAGCACCACGATGATGGTGGAGATTTATCGCGAGTTTCCCTCGCGCTACCAAGCGCCGTTCGGCGGCTTCCTGAAAACGGCCATGACCGGCAAGACGCTGCTGTTCCACTGCACCGCCGGCAAGGACCGCACCGGCTTCGCGTCGCTGCTGCTGTTGTCGGCGCTAGGCGTGAAGCACGACGACATCGTGTCGAACTATCTGGAATCGAATCACTGCAACGCCCAGTTCTTCCAGGACATCCTCGCCAAATCCTCCGAGCGCGGCGTCACGGAAGACGTGATGATGCCGCTGCTGGAAGTGTCGCCCGCCTACCTGGATGCCTCGGTGCAAGCCATCAAGCAGGAATATGGCGGCATGGACCGCTATCTGACGGATGTGTTGAAGATAGACGTGGACGTCTTGCGGGACCACTATCTGGAGCGCTGAGGGGTGCGGCCGATGGCAGGGTCCATCGCCGGATCAATCGCAGGATCAACCGCCGGATCAATCGCCGGAACTGCGGCGCAAGCGGTCGGACGATTCCTCGTTCAGGCGTTTCGCTTCCTCTTCCGCGTAGTCCTCTTCGCCCGGGTCGTAAGACCCTTCGTGCATGCAACTGCTGCGGTACCACTGACACTCGCTACTGCGGGAATCTCCAAGTCCAACTAAAGAACACCCCGAACCCATTGCAAGAAGCGCCACCGCCGCCCCGCAACGGACCAATGATTGAATCGACATTTGCTCGCCTACGTTGAAACTACAACGGTCTTTATACCAGCCGTTTGTCCCCATTTAGAGGCGTGCATTACATCCCCTAACTCAAACATCAGGATCGAAACCATGCTGAAAGACCGCGCTTTCCTGGCCTGGCTCGCCGTGTTTGCCGTGGTTGCGGGCACGCTCGTGGCCTTGCTATGGCCCAAGCATTCCGCAAGCCCGTCCATCGGTGGCGGCGGCTACGATCTTTCGGACTGGGTGTACACGCTGGCGCTTCTATCCTTCACGGGACTATGGTCGCTGATTACGCTGGTCATCGGCATAAGCCGTGGCAACGCGATGGCGGCGAAGCGCGCGTATGGGTTAGCGGCGGTGGGAGGGATAACGTTTGTGGTGGGGGTGCTGGCGTTTGGGGGCAATCTTCATTGAGCCAAACGCTGGGTTAAAAGCCAAAAGCAAAAAGCCAAAAGCAAAAAGCCCGCTGAAACTTTGCGTTTTCAGCGGGCTTGTCCTAAGCGAACATTTTGCGAGGAATTCTTGGTGCCGACGGCGAGACTCGAACTCGCACAGCTTTCGCCACTACCCCCTCAAGATAGCGTGTCTACCAATTTCACCACGTCGGCTTTCACCAGTTTTCTAGGCTTTCCCGTAGGCAAGGCCAGAAAGTCGAGCATTCTAGCACGGAATTTGCTGACGCCGGAAGCCCACCTGCAAGGCAAGGCGATCCGGCCCGCGCGAAAAAAAGCCGGCGTTTGCGCGCCGGCCTTTTTGAGCATGCCTGAACTTACTTGGCGGGAGTTTCCGCCGGCTTTTCCGTCGTGGCGGGAGCCGGTGCGGACGGCACCGAGGCGTCGGGCTTGGCCGGCGCGGCGGGAGCGGCAGGAGCAGCCGGAACCGATGCAGCGCCCGGGACCGAAGCACCACCGGTTGCCGGTGCGGCGGGCGCGGCGCCCGGCACTTGCGGCACGGAACGGTCGGCCGGGAAGTTCTGCATCACGCCCGAATCAACGGCGGGGCCGCTGGTGCCCTTGTGGCTGACGTAGGCCAGGCCGGCGGTGGACGCGAAGAAGACCACGGCGGCCCACTTGGTGGCGCGCGACAGGAAGTTGGCGGCGCCGGTGGCACCGAACAGGCTGCCGGACGAGCCGCTACCGAAAGCGGACCCCATGTCGGCGCCCTTGCCCTGCTGCAGCAGGACCAGAACGATGATAGCCAGCGCCGATATAACTTGGACGGCCAGCAAAAGTTTAAGCATCAAGGGCATTACAGACTCCGGAACGGAAACTTAGATGGCGGCAATACGCAAAAATTCTTCAGCCACTAGCGACGCGCCGCCGACCAGGGCCCCGTCGATATCAGTCATGGCGAACAAACTGGCGGCGTTGGCAGCTTTTACGCTGCCGCCGTACAAAACCTGTACTTGCGCCGCGCCCAGCGCGCGCAAGGCGGCGCGGATGGCGGCATGAACTTCTTGCGCCTGCTCGGGGCTGGCGGTGCGGCCGGTGCCGATGGCCCAGACGGGCTCGTAGGCCAGCACCATGCGCGACACGGCATCGGCGCCCAGTGCCAACACAGGCTTCAACTGGCGTTCGATGACGGCCAACGTGTTGCCGGCTTCGCGGTCGGCCAGCGATTCGCCCACGCAGACCACCGGGGTCAGGCCGGCGGCCAGCGCGGCTTGCGCCTTGGCGGCAACGATTTCGTCGGTTTCACCGTGCAGCACGCGGCGCTCGGAGTGGCCGGCCAATGCCCAGCGGCAACCAAATTCTTTCAGCATGGCGCCGGACACTTCACCCGTGTAGGCGCCCTTTTCGTGCGCGCTGACGTCTTGCGCGCCCCAGGACACGCTGCTTCCGGTCAGGGCCGAGCCGGCTTGCGCCAGGTAGGGAAACGGAACACAGATGCCGATCTCGCAGTGGCTCGCGGCGTCCGCGGCCCGCAGCTCGGTCAGCAACGCGGCGTTCTCGGCCAGGTTGCCGTGCATCTTCCAGTTGCCCAGCACAAGGCGGGCGCGGTTTTCGACTGAAGTCATGGCAAGGTGTCAGAGTGGGTGAGCCCCGGGGGGATGATGCAACCGCGCACGGGACTGCCTGGAAAAAATTCCAGGCGAAACCCGAGATTGTATCCTGTTGCGCGGCGATACGCCGAACGCCGCGCGATTCTTACATCGTCAGGATGATTTTGCCGATGTTTTCACCGCCTTCCATCATGGCGTGGGCCTTGGAGGCCTCGGCCAGCGGGAAGGTGGCGTGCACGATCGGCTTGATGGCCCCTTTTTCCAGCAAGGGCCAGGCTTGCTCGCGCAGCGCGCGGGCGATGGCGCCCTTGAAGGCGACCGGACGGGGACGCAAGGTGGATCCCGTGATGGTCAGGCGACGGCGCATGACCTGGGAAGTGTCCACGTCGGCACGCGAACCGCCCAACTGGGCAATGATGACGATGCGGCCGTCATCGGCCAGGCATTGCATGTCGCGCGCGATGTAGTCGCCGGCCACCATGTCCAGGATGACGTCCACGCCGCGCCCGTCGGTCGCTTCCATGACTTCCTTCACGAAATCCTGGGTCTTGTAGTTGATGCCCTTTTCCGCGCCCAACGCTTCAACGGCGCGGGCCCGGTCGTCGCTGCCGACCGTGGCATAGACCTTGTTGCCCATCGCGCGCGCCAGTTGGATCGCCGTGGTGCCGATGCCGCTTGCGCCGCCGTGCACCAGCAGGATCTCGCCTTCGGACAGGCGACCGCGATCGAACACGTTGCTCCAGACCGTGAAATAGGTTTCGGGCAAACCGGCCGCTTCAATGTCGGACAGTCCTTTGGGGATGGGCAGGCATTGCGCGACGGGAGCAACGCAGTACTCGGCGTAACCGCCGCCCGCAACCAGGGCGCAGACCTTGTCGCCGATGGCAAAGCCGCTGTCAGCCACGTCACCGCCGACGATTTCGCCGGCCACTTCAAGGCCCGGCAGATCGGACACGCCGCGCGGCGGTGCGTAGTTGCCCTTGCGCTGGAACACGTCGGGGCGGTTGATGCCCGCGGCGCTGACTTTGATCAGGACTTCACCCGCGCCGGGCTCGGGCGTGGGACGTTCTACGGGGACCAGAACCTCAGGGCCGCCGGGGCGGGAGATTTCTACAGCATGCATCGCGTGCCTCCTTTGCAGCAAATAGATTATTATTGCGCCCTTTACGGCATCTCGCGTTTTGGTTTTGGCAGAATGTTTGCCTGACGGCCGAATCGCCCAACCGCCGTAACGCCGCAGCCTGACCCGCGGCACAGCAACACCCGGAAGCGTGGCAGAGTGGTCGATTGCACCGGTCTTGAAAACCGGCAACGGGCAACCGTTCGTGAGTTCGAATCTCACCGCTTCCGCCAGACCCTCGATGGCAGCCGACACGCCCCTGGCGGCGCGGCTGCGTCCCTCCATACCCCCCCCGTTACCCCCGCAGACCGGCCCGAAATGTCTTCGGAATGCCTGCTGCCGCCACGCCGCTGCGCAGCGCTTCCTGCGGCAGGGCGTCGGCCAGCAATGCGCGCGCGGACAAGAGACGGGGTAAATCGACGCCCGTGCGGTAGCCCATGCTTTCCAGCATGAACACCAGGTCTTCCGTGACGATGTTGCCGGACGCCCCCGGCGCGAACGGGCAACCGCCCAGCCCGCCCAGGCAGGAGTCGAACGCGCGGATGCCTTCGTCCAGCCCCGCCAGCGCATTGGCCAGCCCCAGCCCCATCGTGTCGTGCAGGTGCAGCTTGGTCAGCCGAGCGCCCACCGCGTCCTGCGTGGCGCGCACGACCTGGCGCACTTGCTCGGGGTGCGCGTAGCCCACCGTGTCGGCCAGCGCGATTTCATCGACGCCCGTGCGCGCCACGGCGGCGGCCACGTCGGCCACCCGGTGAACGGGCACGGGGCCTTCCAGCGAGCAGCCAAACGCCGTGGCCACCGCCGCGTCGATCCGCATGGGACGCGGCTGCGCGCGCACCCAATCCACGATGGACGCCATCATCTCCACCTGCGCATCCGTGCCCTTGCCCACGTTGGCGCGGCTGTGCGTGTCGCTGACCGAAATGGGAAACGCCACGACGTGCGCGCCGGCTTCATAAGCGGCGATGGCGCCTTTCAGGTTGCATGCCAGCGCGCAGACGGTCAGCCCGTCGATTCCTAGCGCCTCGGGCAGCACGCTGCCCGTATCGGCCATCTGCGGCACCAGCCGGGGCGACACGAAGCTGCCCACTTCGATTTCACGCAGGCCCGCCGCCGCCAGTTGGCCGATCCACCGCAATTTGTCGGCGGTGGGCATCATGCCCCGCGCCATCTGCAGCCCATCGCGCGGACCCACTTCGCAAATCCTGACTTCCTGGTTCATATGCTGGTTCAAATTCTGGTTCATATGGCGCTCCGTTGTCGCTGCCGCTGCCGATGCTGCTGCACGATCATTGCTGGACCGCAATGCCCGCGCTCTTGATCGTCTGCTTGGCCTTGCCAATATCCGCCTGGATCAGCGAGGCGAATTGCGCGCTGGAAACGGGATCCGCTTCCAGGCCTTGCGCGGCCAGCGCATCACGCACGTCTTTCTTGGCCAGCAGTTTGTTGAAGTCGGCGTTCAGCCGCTGGACGATGTCCTTGGGCGTCTTGGAGGGCGCCAGCACACCGTAGTAGGTCACCACGCTGAAATCCTTGTAGCCAAGCTCGGCAACCGTGGGCACGTCGGGCAACGCGGCATTGCGCTTGAGCGAGGTCACCGCCAGCGCGCGCACCTTGCCCGATTTGATCAATGCCGCCGCCGACGAGATCGACGATCCCGCAAACTGCAAGTGCCCGCCCATCAGATCCGCCAGCGCCGGCGCCGAGCCCTTGTAGGGTACGTGCTGCATCTTGAAGCCGGCTTCGTGCTGCAGCATTTCCATGGCGATGTGCACGCCGCCTCCGGTTCCCGAGGTGCCGTAGGAAATCTGGTTCGGCGCTTTCTTGGCGGCTTCGATCACTTCGGGCAGCGTCTTGTAGGGCGACGCGTCCGACACCAGCAGCACCATCGGGGTGGTGGCCACCAGCGCCACCGGCGTCAGGTCCTGGACAGGGTCATAGGCCACTTTCATCAGCAGCGGAATCAGCGTGACGTTGTCCGATTGGCCGATCACCAGGTCGTAGCCCTGTGCGGGCGCGCGCGCCGCCTCGGCCAGGCCTAGTGCCGTGCCCGCGCCGGGCTTGTTTTCGGGCACGACCGTCCAGCCGTTCAGTTCGTGCAGCTTGGTGCTCATCAGGCGGCCGATGTAGTCGGTGCCCCCGCCCGGGGTGGACGGGATGATGATGCGGATTGGCTTGCTGGGATAGTCCTGGGCCTGGGCGGTGCAGGCGACAGCCAGTACAGCCAGCGCGGCGAGTTTGCGGATCATGTTGTCTCCTTCTTTGATGGATGTCTTGGCGGTCTGACGCCGCCTCGACAGAGGTTCCGGGCGCTATGGCCCGGTCATGCAATCACTCCCGCGGCGCGCAGGGCGTCGATGCGCGCGGCATCCAGCCCCAGCCCCTGCAAGATGGCGTGCGTGTGGGCGCCTTGGTCGGGCGGGTCCATGCGCTTGCCGGCCTTGCGGCCGTCGAATTCAAGCGGCAGCGCCGCGGCCGAGATCTCGCCGCCGTCGGGCAGCCGCGTCTTCAGCAACGCGCCGCCGGCGTTCAAATGGGCGTCATCCAGCAAGTCGTGGGGCTGGCGAATCGGGCCGTAAGACAGGTTGGCCGCCTCCAGCGCAGCGCACAGGTCGGCCGTGTTCCAGGATTTCAATATCTCGGCCACGCCAGGCACCAGCCAGGAGCGCGCGGCTTCGCGGTCGACCGCCGTGGCCAGGCGCGGGTCGGCGGCCCATTCGGGCGGCAGGAATTTTTGCGCGAAGTTGCGCCATTGCGCGTCGCCCACCACCGCCACGAACACGCGGCCATCGGCGGTTTCGAATACGTCGTACACGCCCCATGGCGGTTTGCGCTCGGCGCCCATGGGCTTGGGCGCGGTGCCGGTCAACTGGAATTGCGCGATGAACTGCGCGACCAGCAACAGGTTGTTTTCGAACAGGCCGGACCGCACGTGGCGGCCGCGCCCCGTGGCGTGGCGATCGTGCAGCGCGGCCAAGGCGCCCACCACGCCAAACGTGCCGCCCAGGATGTCGTTGACCGACGCGGCCACGCGCTGCGGCGTATCGGCGCCGCCGTTGATATAGGCCAGGCCGCCCATCATCTGCACCACTTCATCCAGCGCCGTCCGGTGCTTGTAAGGCCCCGACAAAAAACCCTTGAGCGACACATAGATCAACCTGGGGTTTTCGGCCGACAGCGATTCATAGTCCAGCCCATACTGCGCCAGGCTGCCGTCGCGGAAGTTCTCCACCACCATGTCGGTTTGCAGCGCCAACTGGCGCACCAACTGCTGGCCTTGGGTCGATTTCAGATCAATCGCCAGGCTTTGCTTATTGCGGTTGAACACTGGAAAGTAGCCGCTGCCCGAACCTTTCAGCCGGCGCGTGCGGTCGCCGTCTATCGGTTCCACCTTGATGACGTCGGCGCCCAAGTCGGCCAGCGACAAGCCCGCGGCCGGCCCCATGATCATGTGTGACAGTTCCAGCACCTTGATGCCGCGCAACGGCAGTTCAGCGTTGTCCATGAAGGGTGAAGGCGGTGCTGCGCTCATCGGGATGTCCTTGTTGGCCGGTGAAGATGCAAGCATGATCGCGGGCGTCGGCGCATCACGGGTAGCGGTCTTTCATCACCGGGGCATTCTCGTTTGGGAACGTCCGGGTAAGCCCCTAAGCAGGTAGGCCCGGACCTGCTCGCCTTCAGCCCAAGGGCAGCACGCCCAGATGCGCCAGCAAGGTTCGCGCGGCGGGCGCCAGTGCATCCGGGTCCCGCACGGCGATGCACAAGGGCGTGCTGGACCACGGCCCCGTCAGCGGGATGAAGCGGATATCCAAGTGGGCCTGCCGCGCCTTCAGATACAGCGGCACCACCGCAACGCCCATGCCGCGCGCAACCAGCGTGCAGATCGTTTCGTGCCCGCTGACGCGCGCGCTGATGCGCCGCGTCACGCCTATCGCCTGTGCGGTTTGCTCGAACACGCTGCTGATGCCGTTGTCACGGTTCAGTTCGATCTGCTCGAAAGGCAGCAGTTGCGCGTAGTCCAGCGTTTCGCGCTGGGCCAGCACATGCTGGCCTGGCACCACGGCGGCCAGCTCGCAATGCCCGTACGGAAACACCTGCAAGCCGTCATGCCCGAAGTCCGACCCCGCCGCCACGTCCGCCTGCCCTTCCAGCACGGCGCGAAAGGCGGCTTGCGTTGTGTCTTCCTGCAGCAGGATGTCGATCTCGGGGTGCGCCCGGCGAAACGATTGAATCCGCGCGGGCAAGTCGCCGGACAACGCCGCCACGCTGACCGCCAGGCGCACGCGCCCCCGCACGCCCGTCGCAAAGCCCGCCATCTCGCGGTGCATGTGTTCCAGGTCCTGCAACAGCCGCCGCACATGCGTGGCCAGCGCGTTGCCGGCCGGGGTGGCCTGCACGCCCTTGACGCCGCGCTCCAGCAGCGGCACGCCAAACGCTTCCTCCATTTCCGACATGCGCTTGCTGACCGCCGACGGCACGATGTTCTCGCGCGCGGCGGCCCGCGCCAGGCTGCCTTCTTCCAGGGCGGATAAGAACAAGCGCAGCGATATGGGATCAATGTCGCGGACGTGGCTTGATGGGCCGGAGGCGCTTGGCGGACTGGATGCGCTTGATGGGGCTTGGGCAGGCTTCATGGCCGAGAGTGTCCCGCGTTGTTCGTGGGCGCGGTGACCCGGGTTTTCCCTAGCGCAAGACTTGAGTATCATCCGCGCTCCGGTCGTGGTTGTACGGCCCCGGCATCACCAGGATTCCCGTTTCCATGCAATGCCCCCGCTGCAATTGGCAAAACCCCGCCTCCAATACGCAATGCTTCAGTTGCCAGGCGCCCTTGCCCGCCCCCGCCGCGCCTGCGCCCGGCAAACAAAAAACCAAACCATCAAAAGCCCCCGCGTCCAAGGCCCCTGCCCAGTCCGCGCATAACAATGCGCAGGTGTTTCCCAGCATCTGGGCCCGGCTGGGCGCAAGCGCCATCGACGCCATCGTCATGGCGGTGGGGATGATCGTCTTGATCATGGCCGCCCAACTGACCTACGAAGGCCTGACGGGCAACAAGCCGCCCTTTTTGATCGCCTTTGCCGCCGGCTTGATCGGCTGGTTCCTGCCCGCTTTCATGGACGCGTGGGGTAACGGTTCGCCGGGCAAGCGTGTCTTGAAGCAGCGGGTGGTCAATCGCAAGGGCCAGGCTCCGGGCCTGCTTCGCTCGCTATGGCGCCATACCATGAAGTACACGGTGAACATGCTGCTGCCCGGCCTGTTCCACCATTTGCAGCAGATGATCTTTGGCGAACGCGCCATGCACAACGCCTTGGCGGGCACGCACGTGGTCACGCGCAATGCGAACCCGCGCGCCATGCAGGCCGCCGTCGCCCGGGCTCCCTCGGTCACCGGCGCGGGCAAGTTCCTGTTTGCCGTGTTCGGCATTCTGGCGCTGGTCGTGGTGGGCATCGTCATTGGCATCAACGCCACTGGCGATAGCAACAGCGACAACCCGCTGCATGCCGACATCAACCGTCTGGACCTGGTCTCCGATCCCGTGCGCCGCTTGGTGGAAAACCACTATCGGCGCACGCAGAAATTTCCGTCCAGCCTGGACGAGCTGGGCATCAGCGCGCAGTCGCTGGAAAGCAGCGGTTTTTCCAAGGTGGAGATGAATCCGGTCAACGGCGTCTTGCGCTTCACGATTGCCGGCACGCCCAGCACCGACGGCATCCCCAGCCTGGCGGGCAAGCATCTGGTCTACGTGCCGGAACTGCGCGCCGAACGCAAAGGCGGCGGCGTGCGGCGGTGGGAATGCGGCAGCGACGACATCCCCGCCAGCGACCGCACCTACTCTTGCCGCCACGACGCCAGCGCCTTCGCGCGCTAAGCCGCCCGGCCTTGGTCACAAGCTGCCCTGTAAAACGACAGAACCCCGCGGCAGAACCCCCGCGAAATAACCCCACGACGGAACCCTACGCATGTCCGCCTTGATCGAAGCCATCCAACGCGCCGAAGACGGCAGCGACCTGCCAAAAATGCTGTCGCTATGCGAACAGGCCGTACGCGAACAGCCTGGTTCAGCCACCGTCTGGGGCTTGCGTGCCCGCTGCCACGCCCAGCGCAAGGCCTACGCCCAGCGTGACGCCGACGTGGCCCGCGCCCTGGCGCTGGACCCGCAATGCAGCGACGCCATTGCCGTGCAGGCCGTGGTGCGCTACGACGAAGGCGACGAACAGGAAGCTTGGCGAGCCGTGCGCGACGCCCGCCAACGCGCCCCCTCCCACTACGGCTTGCTGATGGCTGAAGCCTACCTGCTGATCAACGATCGCCGCCTGGAAGACGCCATCGCCAGTTGGACGCGAGCCTCTCAGATCCGCTCGGCCGCCGCGGCGCCCCATTGCTATATCGGCTCAAACCTGCACAACGCCGGCCGCTACGCGGACGCCCTGCCCTACCACCAGCGCGCTGTCGCCCTGGCCCCCAACAATGGCGGCTTTCTGTACGACGCCGGCAACAATTACCGCCGCCTGGGTGATTTGAACAACGCCATCGCCATGTTCGACCGCGCCCGCGCCATCCTGGGCGAAGAGAACGCCATCCAGCACAACCGCGCGTCCTGCCTGCAAGCCATGGGCCGCGACGCCGACGCGGTGGAAGAATGGACCAGCCTGCTGCGGCGCGAACCCGACTGGGACTGGCCGCTGGAGGGCAAGGCGCGCTCGCTACACCGACTGGGCCGCGCGGACGAAGCCGTGCCCCTGTGGCGCCATCTGGACGCGCTGTCCGACAACGGCTGGGAAGGCCGCAAGGAACAAGCCCGCGAATACGTGCGCGGCGGCAAACCCGAACTGGCCGAACAGGCGCTGCTAGGCCTGGATCCGCTTGATAGCGGCGACGCCCAGTTGCTGTTCGTGGCGGGTAACGCCCAGCGCGACCAGCGCAACTGGGAAGCCGCGCTGACGTACTACCTGAAAGGCTATGAACTCGCGCCCGGCGACGATTTCCTGCCCGGCAACGCCGCCGACATGCTGAACTACCTGGAACGCCACGACGAAGCGTTGCCCCTGGCGGAAGTGGCGATTTCACTGGACCCCGACTGGCTGAAATGGCGCCGCGTGCGCATTGAAGCGCTGACGCACCTGGACCGCGCCGACGAGGCCGTGGCCTATGCCGACACCACCCTGGAACGCTGGTCAGACAGCGGCCCCCTGCATGCCGAACGCATCAACGCACTGATCGCCGCCAAGCGCCATGACGAAGGGCTGGCAGCCTGCGACCGCCTGCTTGCGCTGGACCCGGACTATCGCAGTTGGGCGCTGTTCGCGCGTGGCAGGATCTTCGGCCAGATGAAGCGCCACGCTGAATCGGCCGTGGCCTACCGCCAAGCGTCCGCGTCCTACCAGCAAAACGGCAAACCCTATTTTCAAGAGCTGTCGATGAAGAACGCGCTGGAAGCGGAAGCGGCCGCCGCCAAACCCGCCGGCTTTCTTGGCCGGCTGTTCGGCCGCAAGTAGCCGGGGCGTGGGCAGCGGGATGTTATAGTCACGCCCGCTGCCGACCCCTGCAAAGCGTCGCGCATTGCCCGAGTGGTGAAATTGGTAGACACAAGGGACTTAAAAAATTTGAGCCCTTTGGGGGAAACTCCAAAGGTGTAGCCCGTCAAACTCGGCGAACGCCCTGGACCTGTTCCGAGCCAACGCCGAGCCAAGCCCCGACTGAAAAGCCGGGGAAGGTGTAGAGAGCAGACGGCGGGCACCTACGGCCGCAAGGCTATGGTGAAGGCGTGCTCCAGACCACGAACAGCGCACCCGCGCTGGCGGCGAAAGCCGAAGTGGTAAGAAAATCCCTCGGCCGCAAGGCCGTACCGGTTCGATTCCGGTCTCGGGCACCACCTGCTGCGCCCGCAGCTTGCACAGGCCAGGCGATTGCGCTTGGCCGGACGACCACACTTGAACGCTCCTTCCGCCCCCGCCCCCTTCATCGTCCTGGACGCCTGCGTCCTGATGTCCGGCATCCTGCGCCGGCTGTTGTTGCGCCTGGCCGAGGCTGGCGTATTCACGCCCGTCTGGACCGAACGCATCGGTGAGGAATGGCGGCGCAACGCGGCGCGAATCTGGGATATTCCGCCCGAGGTGTTGGCCGATTTCTGGGCCGAGATGAACGCAAGCTTTCCCCAGGCCAACGAGGTCGACACGCAGGTGTACGAAGCGTCGTTGCGCTATAGCGACCCGAAGGACTTCCACGTGATTGCGGCCGGGTTGGCGCGGCGTGCGCGCTGTGGCTTGCAGCAGCCGCCCGTGGTGCAGGTGCTGACCTGGAACCTGAAGGATTTCAACCGTTCGGAATTGCGCCGCCAGGGGCTGGACGTCTACAACCCGGACCGCATGCTGGTGCAATGGTGGCAGGCCGACCCGGCACGCATGCGCGAGGCGGTGGCGCAGATTCCGGCCGACTACGTCGCGTTGGACCGCGAGCCGCTGCCGTTGTCCACGATCTTGCATCGTGAACGCTTGTATGGCTTGAAGAGCCTGGTGGCGCGCGAGACAGCCTGAAAGAAAGCTGAAAGCAATCTGACAGCATCCTGAGAGTCGAGTTCGCCGGACGAAAATTCGGGACGTGTCAGCAAGGCAGACTCAAAAAAAGCGGGCCCGGGCAGCTTGCGCCGCACCAGGCCCGGAGCCAATCTTGTTCCCCGAGGTCAGTCGACCTCGACGAACGTTTCCTCACGTTTCTTGCGCAGGGCCGGCAGCATCACCAGCACCAGCAGGATGGCGGCCAGGGCCAACAGCGTCGCCGACAGCGGGCGCGTGACGAACGTGCTGAATTCACCGCGCGACAGCAATAGCGCCCGACGGAAGTTCTCTTCCATCATCGGACCCAGCACCAGGCCCAGCAACAGCGGCGCGCCCTCGCAACCCAACTTGCTCCAGACATACCCGATGATGCCGAAGATGGCGAACATGAAGATGTCGAACACGTTGTAGTTCAGTGAATACACCCCGATCGTGCAGAACACGAGAATGGCCGGGAACAGCATGCGGTAGGGTACGCGCAGCAATTTCACCCAGATGCCGATCAGCGGCAGGTTCAGGATCACCAGCATCAGGTTGCCGATCCACATCGAGGCGATCAGGCCCCAGAAGAGTTCGGGGTGGCTGGTCATCACTTGCGGACCGGGCTGGATGTTGTGGATGGTCATTGCCCCGACCATCAGCGCCATCACCGCGTTGCCAGGAATACCCAGCGTCAACAAGGGAATGAACGAGGTTTGTGCGCCGGCATTGTTGGCCGACTCCGGCCCCGCCAGACCGGCGGGGTGGCCCTTGCCGAAACGTTCGGGCTCTTTCGACAGCTTTTTCTCAAGCGTGTACGAGGCAAACGCCGACAACACCGAACCGCCGCCCGGCAAGATGCCCAGCGCCGAACCCAGGGCGGTGCCCCGCACGATGGCGGGCGCCGCTTCGCGGAATTCCTGGCGGCTGGGATACAGCGAGCCCACCTTGTCGGTGATTTCGACGCGGTTCTCTTTCTGCTCCAGGTTGGCCATGATTTCCGACAGGCCGAACACACCCATCGCCACAATCGCGAAATCGATACCGTCCTGCAATTCCGGAATGCTGAAGTCGTAGCGGGCGACCCCGGAATTGACGTCGGTGCCCACCATGCCCAAGAGCAGGCCCAGCAAGATCATGCAGATGGCCTTGGGCAACGAGCCCGACGCCAGCACGACCGCGCCGATCAAGCCCAGTGCCATCAGTGAAAAGTACTCGGCCGGGCCGAATGCGAACGCCACTTCCGCCAGGGGCGGCGCAAACGCCGCGATCAGCACGGTGGCGACGCTACCCGCGAAAAATGACCCAATGGCGGCAAGGGACAGCGCGGCGCCCGCTCTGCCGTTACGCGCCATCTGGTGGCCGTCCAGCACGGTCACCACCGCGGACGTCTCACCCGGCAAATTCACCAGAATGGCCGTAGTGGAACCGCCGTACTGAGTGCCGTAGTAAATGCCGGCCAGCATGATCAGGCCGGCCGTGGGCGGCAACACATACGTGATGGGAAGCAGCATGGCAATGGTGGGGACGGGCCCCAACCCCGGCAAGACGCCGACCAGCGTGCCCAGCAGGCAGCCCAGGAATGCATAGCTGAGGTTTTCCGGCGTGAACGCCACCGAGAAACCCAGCATCAGGTTTTGTAGAAGTTCCATTGTTGTCTCCTAGTTGCCGAATGCGCTGGGCCACAGCGGGAAGATCAAACCCAGGCCCCGTATGAACGCAAGGTAGGAGAACGCCACGAGGAACAGGCCGTTGGCGACGGCGACTTTCCAATTGAATTCATGGCTGGCGAGGCTGCTGATGAGAACCAGCAGGAATACCGAGATGTACAGCCCCAGGTACCGCAGCGCGAACCCGTAGAACACCACGGATCCGACCACCAGGAAGAGGATGCGGAAATCGTAGCGGCTGATGGTGGTGGTGTCGGCCTTCTTGGCCAGTGCGCTGATCAGCACGACCGCGCCCATCAGCGCCAGCACGATGCCCAGCCAGAACGGGAAATATCCCGGTCCCATGCGGGCGGCGCTTCCCATGGAATATTCGGTGGCCTGTACCGAGAAGGCCCCCCCTAAAGCAATAAACATGGCTCCGGACCAAAAGTCCTGTCTGTTTCTTATCAAGCTGCAGTCTCCCTAGTCTGACGCGCCGGAACATCGCTGGAAAAAGTGGCGCGCCCTTATCTCTACGCCTTCCCACCCTTGGCAAGCCGTTGGCAAAAAAGCGAAGTTGGAGATGCTAAATCGCATGACGACATATCGAATATCCGTATGAACCATAACTTTTTCGGGGATATCCCTAGTCCAGATATTGGACAGATTTTTCGCCGTTGACGGGAAGGACGGCTTTCGGAATACCTTCAATTCGCTTTCAAGCCAGGCGGCACGGGGGTGTTTTCGATCTTGAAAAAAGTTCCGTGGGTGGCAAATAAAAATTTTTAGCCTTGTCGACGCCACGCATTTTTTTTGCAACGGCTTCCGTCTGAACGGGGCGGACGCAAGCAAAAACGCCCGCAAAGTGCGGGCGTCCGGGGTCCATGTGGTCAGCAGCAGTGCGGCCTTGAGCCGCCCAGGTCAATGGTCGTGATTGCTGGCCGCGAAGCCCGCGGCGTTCAGCACATCGATCACTTCAAGAATGTGTTCCGGCCCGCGCGTTTGCAGCACAAAGTCCACTTCAACGTTGCGCACCGGCAGCGACGTAAAGGCGCGCTGGTGATGCACTTCGGTGATGTTGGCCTGGGCGTCGGCGATGAGCTTGGTGGCATGCGCCAGGGCGCCGGGCAGGTCGCGCAGGTCCACGCGGATGCGGGCCAGACGGCCGGCGCGCACCATGCCGCGTTCGATCAGTTCGCCCAGCATCAGCGGGTCGATGTTGCCGCCGGTCAGCACCAGGCCGATGCGCTTGCCCTTGAACCGGTCGCTGCCCGCTTCCTGCGCGCGCAGCAAGGCCGCCAGCCCGGCGGCGCCGGCGCCTTCGACCACGGTCTTCTCAATTTCCAGCAACACGACAATGGCGTGCTCGATGTCGCTTTCGCTGACCAACTCAATGTGATCGACCAGCTTGGTGACGATGGGCTGGGTGAGCGTGCCGGGCGACTTCACCGCAATACCTTCCGCGATGGTGTATTGCCCCTGCGGCATGGCCACGCCCTTGACGGCCGCGTACATGGACGGAAAGCGTTCCGTCTGCACGCCCACGATCTCGATGCCGGGCTTCAAGGCCTTGGCCGCGGTGGCCATCCCGGAAATCAAGCCGCCGCCACCAATGGCGATCACCAGCGTGTCCAACTGCGGCTGGTCTTCCAGCATTTCCAGCGCCACGGTGCCCTGCCCCGAAATGACGGCTTCGTCATCGTAGGGATGGATCATGATCAGGCCGCGCGCCTGGGCAAGTTCGTAGCCGTGCGCCTTGGCGTCGTCAAAGGAATCACCGGCCAGCACCACTTCGGCGCCGAAGCGGCGGGTGTTGGCCACCTTGACCGTGGGTGTGAAGCGCGGCATCACGATCACTGCGGGCACGCCCATGCGCTGGGCATGGTAGGCCACGCCCTGCGCGTGATTGCCGGCCGACACCGCGATCACGCCCTTGGCCCGCTCGTCGGCCGTCAGGGTCAACATGCGGTTCAGGGCGCCGCGTTCCTTGAAGGACGCCGTGAACTGCAGGTTCTCGAACTTCAGCCAGATCTCGGCGCCGAAGATGTCGGACAGCGTGCGCGACAGGGTAAAGGGGGTCTTCAGCACCTGGCCGCGCAGGTTGTCGCGGGCGGTCTGGATGGAAACGATATCGATCACGATGGGAAGATCCTGTTAGCGCACAGGCAGAAAATTGAATAGCAGGAGACCCTGCGCATAGTTGATGCCGATGCGGCGCGAATTTTCGCCAAGCAGGTTGGCGATCAGGTCCAGTCGGCCGATGATGGCGCCGAACTCGCGCTCGAAGCTCAGATTCGTGGCGGTGGGAGACATTTCATTGGCCAGCAAAAGCAGTTCGCCCTGATTGTTGCGGCGCGACGCCAGCAGCCAGGCGGCGGCCTCGACATTCCGTGCGGCATTGTAGACCCGCTGACCATCCAGCGCGTCGGTGGCGTACAGGCGGGTCTTGCCGTTGTGCGCCGCGATGATGGTGTCGGCCATGCCGTAGATAAAGGCGCCGACGCGGTCGCCGGAGTAGTTCGGGTCCAGCGACACGGCCAGGATCTGGATGTCTCGCAGGCCGGTCAGGTCGCCGGGAGGGACGCGGACTTCGATGGCGTGCTTGACGCGGTTGACGGCCGCCTTGTGGTCCGCCGCGCCGGTCTTGCGCCATTCACGGGGGTTGCGTCGGTAGAGCTTGTCCAGCAACGAATACAGGCTGTCCAGGTTGTCGCGCACTTCAAGCGTGACCGTGCGGTTGAAATCGGTCTGGCCGAACTGGTCGGCGGACATGGCTTCGCCTTTGGGGCCGCGCTGGCCCGGACCGGGGCTGCTCATGCAGCCAGTCAGCAGCGCGGCAAGCAGCGCCACGGCGGTGGCGCCCGCCGCCCGGCCCGTCATGCTTGGATCATCCGATTTTCCCTCCGTCTGGCGCAAGACTTTACAGGAAAGGCGGCTTGGCCCCCAAAAAAAACGGCGCCTTGCGGCGCCGTTCTTCGTTCAATCAGGCAGCAAGCTTATTCAGCTTGCGGTTCCGATTGGGGGGTAGCGTCGGGAGCGGCAGCGGGTTGCTGCGCTTCGATGCCACCGATTGCCTTGATGGACAGGCGCAGGCGGCCCTTGTCGTCGGCCTCGATGACCTTGACGCGGACTTGCTGGCCGACCTTCAGCACATCGTTGATGTTCGCGATGCGGTAGTTGGCGATTTCCGAGATGTGCAGCAGGCCGTCGCGGCCCGGCAGCACTTGCACGATGGCGCCGAAGTCCAGCAGACGCAGGACCGAACCTTCGTACATCTGACCCACTTCGACATCGGCCGTCAGTTCGACGATGCGGCGCTGGGCTTCTTTGGCCTGCGCTTCGTCGACGCTGGCGATCACGATCGTGCCGTCGTCGGAGATGTCGATCTGCGTGCCGGTTTCTTCGGTCAGCGCGCGGATGGTGGCGCCGCCCTTGCCGATCACGTCGCGGATCTTCTCGGGGTTGATCTTGATGGTCAGCATGCGCGGGGCGAAAGCCGAGAGCTCGCCACGCGAACCGTCCAGCGCTTCCTTCATCTTGGTCAGGATGTGCAGGCGGCCTTCGCGGGCTTGAGCCAGCGCCACTTGCATGATTTCCTTGGTGATGCCCTGGATCTTGATGTCCATCTGCAGTGCGGTGACGCCGTTTTCGGTGCCCGCAACCTTGAAGTCCATATCGCCCAGGTGGTCTTCGTCACCCAGAATGTCGGTCAGCACGGCGAACTTGCCGCCGTCCAGGATCAGGCCCATGGCCACACCGGCCACGTGATCCTTGACCGGCACGCCGGCGTCCATCATGGCCAGCGAGCCGCCGCAGACCGAAGCCATCGACGACGAGCCATTGGACTCGGTGATTTCCGACACGATACGGATCGTGTACTGGAAGTCTTCCGGCGCCGGCAGCAGCGGAATCAGCGAGCGCTTGGCCAGACGGCCGTGGCCGATTTCGCGGCGCTTGGGCACACCAATGCGGCCCGTTTCGCCGGTGGCGAACGGAGGCATGTTGTAGTGCATCATGAAGCGGTCGCGGTATTCACCCATGAGCGCGTCGATGATCTGCTCGTCTTGCTTGGTGCCCAGCGTGGCCACGACCAGCGCTTGCGTTTCACCACGGGTGAACAGCGCGCTGCCGTGTGCGCGGGGCAGCACGCCCAGACGCACGCTGATGGGACGAACGGTGCGGGTGTCGCGACCGTCGATACGCGGTTCGCCGTTCAGGATCTGACCGCGAACGATGGCCGATTCCAGCGAGAACATGATGTTGTCGACGGTCACGGCATCAGGCGCGGACTCGCCCTTTTCAGCAGCGGCGGCAGCCAGCTTGGCCGACACGTCGGCCGACACTTCGCGCAGCTTGGCGGTGCGGGCTTGCTTGTCGCGGATCTGGTAGGCGGCGTTCAGGCCTTCCTGGGCAGCCGCGGTCACGGCGGCGATCAGGGCTTCGTCCTTGGCCGGAGCTTGCCAGTCCCATTCGGGCTTGCCAGCGTCCTTGACCAATTCGTGAATGGTGTTGATGACGGCCTGCATCTGCTCGTGGCCGTAAACCACACCGCCCAGCATGATTTCTTCGGAAAGCTGTTGGGCTTCCGATTCCACCATCAGCACGGCGTTTTCCGTACCGGCAACCACCAGGTCCAGCTTGGACGACTTCAGTTGCGATGCGGTCGGGTTCAGGACGTATTGGCCGTCGATGTAGCCCACGCGCGCAGCGCCGATCGGGCCGTTGAACGGGATGCCCGAAATGGCCAGCGCGGCCGAGGCGCCGATCATGGCGGCCATGTCCGGATCAATCTCGGGATTGACCGACAGCGTGTGGATGACGACCTGGACTTCGTTGTAGAAGTCTTCCGGGAACAGCGGACGCAGCGGACGATCGATCAGGCGCGAGGTCAGCGTTTCCTTTTCGGAGGGCTTGCCTTCACGCTTGAAGAACCCACCCGGAATACGGCCGGCGGCGTAGGTCTTCTCGATGTAGTCGACGGTCAGCGGGAAAAACGTCTGACCCGGCTTGGCCTT
This sequence comes from Achromobacter sp. JUb104, assembly GCF_024806975.1. NCBI lineage: Bacteria > Pseudomonadati > Pseudomonadota > Betaproteobacteria > Burkholderiales > Alcaligenaceae > Achromobacter > Achromobacter sp. JUb104. The sequence continues at coordinate 638,097 of NZ_JANUEY010000003.1, forward strand.
CTTGGAAGCCACAACGGTGGCCAGGACAACGGTGTCCTCGATCGACACCACAACGGCGCCGGAGGCCTGGCGAGCGATCTCGCCAGTTTCCAGGACGACCGTGTGCTGGCCGTACTGGAACGATTTTGTCACTTTGTTGAACATGACGATTATTCCTTACAAATGAAAAACCGTGGCCGCTGCGACAATACGTCGCACCGACCACGGTTATTGCGTCATGGGGAGCCAGCCCCGTCGATCACTTGCGCAGACCGAGTTTTTCGATCAGAGCGCGGTACGAATCGGGATTGCGGCCCTTGAGATAGTCGAGCAGCTTGCGGCGACGGCTGACCATACGCAGCAGACCGCGGCGCGAGTGATGGTCCTTCATGTGTTCTTTGAAGTGACCGGTCAGTTCGTTGATACGGGCGGTGAGCAGAGCCACCTGAACTTCGGGGGAGCCGGTATCGCCTTGAGCGCGTTGGAATTGCGCAACGATATCGGATTTCTTGATGTCAGCTACAGACATTGATGACCTCTTCGGACATGCGACAGGGCCGAGGTGCCCTGACGTGGTTGGGAAAAAATTTGCGTGAATTCCGGCGATAAGCGTTTTTGCTTTCTCACTGCTGCTTCAATAGCTGCCAGAATGGCCCACCACACACGGATTGCTCTGGGTTGGGGGTCACCCTGCAGCCGGACTGCCGGCGCAAAGCATCTTGCAAAATCAATACACTTGATAAAGCTCGGCGATTATAGCTGATTCGCTAGAATTACCCCACAGGTGGTTTTGGGGGCCGGTACCGGCCTGCAGCGCCCGACCGGCGCCCTTGAGGAGCAAACACATGTCTAAATATTTCAGGCCCGCGCGCGCGGCCCTGGCGACCCTGACGATCGCCAGCTTGGCGGCTTGCGCCAACATGACTCAGATCCCGCCCGGTACTCCCTACGGGGAAGTGCTTACCCAATTCGGCCAGCCCAACTTCGAATGCCCGCAAGCCGGTGGCGGGCGCCGCGTCATCTGGACGCAACAGCCCATGGGCCAATACGCCTGGGGCACCAACGTCGGCACCGACGGCCGCGTGGGCCAGGTGCTGCCCCTGCTGACGGACGCGCACTTCAAAGTGCTGGAAACCGGCGACTGGGGACCGGAGCGCGTACGCTGCGAATTCGGGCCGCCCGCCCAAATCGATCAAACGGGCCTGGGCGAAAAGCGCGAAGTCGTGTGGTCGTACCGGTACAAGGAAAACGGCGTGTGGAATTCCCTGATGTACGTCTACATGAGCCGCGACGGCAGCAAGGTGACGCACTTCCACCCCGGCCCCGACCCCATGTACGACGACGACAGATTCATGTGGCGCTGAACCCGCCATCAACAAAAAACCCGCCAGCAATCGCTTGGCGGGTTTTTTAATGGCTGCGCGTTGAAAAGCAGCGATCAGCGGATCAGGACGAGTGGCTGCGGCGCTCTTGCGTCAGGCGGCGCGCCTTGTTCCAGCGCCAGCCCCACATGACCCAACCCGACAAGCCATACAGCACGAACAGCCCGAACAGCACGACCGGGGGGTCGCTGGACACGAATACGAATACGGCCACCACCAGCAAGATGCCCCAGAACGGCACGCTACGGCCCAGCGCAAAACTCTTGCCGCTGAAGAACGGGGCGTTGGACACCATGGTGATGCCCGCGTACATGGTCAGCGTGAACGCCACCCAAGCCATCAAGCTGTCGTGGATGGGAAGCTTGTTGTCCACCGCCAGCCAGACAAAACCCGCCACCAGCGCGGCGGCGGCCGGGCTGGGCAAGCCCTGGAAATAACGTTTGTCGACGACAGCGATATTGGTATTGAACCGCGCCAGCCGCAACGCGGCGCCTGCCACATAGACAAAGGCGGCCAGCCAACCCCAGCGGCCCAAATCGTTCAAGATCCATTCGTACATGACCAGCGCGGGCGCCACGCCGAACGACGTCATGTCGGACAAAGAGTCATATTGCTCACCGAATGCCGACTGCGTGTTGGTCAGGCGAGCCACCCGGCCATCCATGCCATCCAGCACCATGGCCACGAAAATGGCGATGGCGGCAACTTCGAAGCGATCATTCATTGCCTGCACAACGGCATAGAACCCCGCGAACAGCGCAGCGGTGGTGAATGCGTTGGGCAGCAAGTAGATGCTTCGGTGGCGGTTCTCGGAATCGCGCATGGAAAAATTGGGCATAGTCTCAATAACTTACAACGGACTGTGAAAGGTTAACTCATATGGCCCCGCTTGCGGGACACAGCAAGTGCCATGCCTGAGGAAAAGGCAATAAAAAACGGCATGCCCTTTGGAGGCATGCCGTCTTGTCGGACGGGGCGCGGGGCCAGCCCGCGCCGGGCGTCGATCAGTTCTTGGACTTGTCCACCAGCTTGTTGGCGGCGATCCAGGGCATCATGGCGCGCAGCTTGCCACCCACTTGCTCGATCTGCGATTCCGCGTTGATGCGGCGGCGCGAGGTCAGCGTCGGGGCGCCGGCGGTGTTTTCCAGGATGAACTTCTTGGCGTATTCGCCGGTCTGGATGTCCGTCAGGCACTGGCGCATGGCCTTGCGGGTTTCGTCGGTGACGATCTTCGGGCCCGTTTCGTACTCGCCGAATTCGGCGTTGTTCGAAATCGAGTAGTTCATGTTGGCGATGCCGCCTTCATAGATCAGGTCGACGATCAGCTTCAGTTCGTGCAGGCATTCGAAGTACGCCATTTCGGGCGCGTAGCCGGCTTCCACCAGCGTGTCGAAACCGGCCTTGATCAGTTCGACGGTACCGCCGCACAGCACGGCTTGTTCGCCGAACAGGTCGGTTTCGGTTTCTTCGCGGAAGTTGGTTTCGATGATGCCGGCACGGCCACCGCCGTTGGCGCTGGCGTACGACAGGGCCACGTCACGCGCGGCGCCCGACTTGTCCTGGTACACGGCCACCAGGTGGGGCACGCCGCCACCTTGCTTGTACGTGTTGCGCACCGTGTGGCCGGGGGCCTTCGGGGCGATCATGATGACGTCGATGTCTTCACGCGGCACGACCTGGCCGTAGTGGACGTTGAAGCCGTGGGCGAAAGCCAGGGCAGCGCCGGCCTTGATGTTGCCGTGCACTTCCTTGTTGTAGACCGAGGCGATGTTCTCGTCGGGCAGCAACATCATGACGATGTCGGCGGCCTTCACGGCATCAGCCACTTCCTTGACTTCCAGGCCGGCGTTGGCGGCCTTGTTCCACGAAGCGCCGTCCTTGCGCAGGCCGACGATGACCTTCACGCCCGATTCATGCAGATTCTGCGCGTGCGCGTGGCCTTGCGAACCGTAGCCGATGATGGCAACGGTCTTGCCTTTGATGAGGGACAGATCGCAGTCTTTGTCGTAGAAAACTTTCATGGTTGTGCTCCAGATTCCAGTATTTTGGATATTCGATTAGTTCAGATGTAGGGTGTGGCGTGGCCTGGAAGGCCGGTCAAATCTTCAAAATCCGTTCACCGCGTCCGATGCCGGACACGCCGGTGCGTACGGTTTCAAGGATGGCACTGCGGTCCAGGGCTTCCAGGAAGGCCTGTACTTTTTCCTGCACCCCGGTCAATTCGATGGTGTAGGACTTGTCGGTCACGTCGATGATGCGGCCGCGGAAAATATCCGCCATGCGCTTCATCTCTTCGCGTTCCTTGCCAACTGCGCGCACCTTCACGAGCATCAGCTCGCGCTCGATGTGGGCGCCTTCGGTCAGGTCCACCACTTTAACGACATCCACCAGGCGGTTCAGGTGCTTGGTGATCTGTTCGATGACTTCATCGGAACCCGTCGTCACGATGGTCATGCGCGACAGCGTGGAATCCTCGGTGGGCGCCACGGTCAGGGTTTCAATGTTGTAGCCCCGCGCGGAAAACAGACCCACCACGCGCGACAGCGCGCCGGGTTCGTTTTCGAGGAGGACGGAAATCACGTGCTTCATGGTGGCCTCCTTACAGGTCTTCAGAGCCAAGCAGCATTTCGGTCAGCCCACGGCCGGCCTTGACCATCGGCCACACGTTTTCGGTGCGGTCGGTGATGAAGTCCAGAAAGACCAGGCGTTCCTTGTGCTTGCCAAAGGCTTCGCGCAGCGCAGGTTCGACATCCGCCGGACGCTCGATGCGCAGACCCACGTGGCCATAGGCCTCGGCCACCTTGACGAAGTCGGGCAGCGAATCCATGTAGGACTCGGAATAGCGCGAGCCGTAATCGATCTGCTGCCATTGCCGGACCATGCCCAGGAAACGGTTGTTCAGGCAGACGATCTTGGGCGTCAGGCGGTATTGATGGCAGGTCGACAGTTCCTGGATGTTCATCTGGATCGACGCTTCGCCGGTGATAACGGCGACGTCGTGCCCAGGGTTGGCCATCTGCACGCCCATGGCGTACGGCAGCCCCACACCCATGGTGCCCAGGCCGCCGGAGTTGATCCAGCGGCGCGGCTTGTCGAACTTGTAGTACTGGGCCGCCCACATCTGGTGCTGGCCCACGTCGGACGTGACGAAGGCGTCGCCGCCCGTCACTTCCCAGAGCTTTTCCACCACGTACTGCGGCTTGATGACTTCGTCCGAGTTGGCGAACTTCAGGCATTCCTTGCCGCGCCAGGTCTCGACCTGGTCCCACCACTTGGTGATGGACGCGGGCTTGTGCTCGGCGGCCGCCACTTCGAATTGGGCGGACAGGTCGGCCAGCACATCCTTGACGTTGCCGACGATCGGGACGTCCACGCGCACGCGCTTGGAGATCGACGACGGATCGATATCGATATGGATGATCTTGCGGGCGTTCTGCGCGAAGTGCTTCGGGTTGCCGATCACGCGGTCATCGAAACGAGCGCCAATGGCCAGCAGCACGTCACAGTGCTGCATCGCCATATTGGCTTCGTAGGTGCCGTGCATGCCGGGCATGCCCACGAACTGGCCGCTGCTGGCCGGGTAGCCGCCCAGACCCATCAGGGTGCTGGTGCACGGCGCGCCCAGTTGCGACACCAGCTTGTTGAGTTCGGGCGCGGCGTTCGACAGGATGACCCCGCCGCCGGTGTAGATCATTGGCCGCTCGGCGGCCAGCAGCATCTGCACGGCTTTCTTGATTTGCCCCTGATGGCCCTTGTTGACGGGCGCATAGGAACGCATCGAGATCTCGCCCTTGGGCGGCGTGTACTTGCACTGCGCGACGGTGATGTCCTTGGGGATATCGACCAGCACCGGGCCGGGGCGGCCCGTGCGCGCGATGTAGAACGCGCGGCGCATGGTTTCGGCCAGGTCCTTGACGTCACGCACCAGGAAGTTGTGCTTGACGCAGGGGCGCGTGATGCCGACGGTGTCGCATTCCTGGAATGCATCTTCGCCGATGGCCGCAGTGGGCACTTGCCCGCTGATGATGACCATGGGGATGGAATCCATATAGGCGGTGGCGATGCCGGTGACGGCATTGGTCACGCCCGGGCCGCTGGTCACGAGGCAGACGCCAACCTTTTGCGACGAGCGCGAATAGGCATCGGCGGCGTGCACGGCGGCTTGCTCGTGACGAACCAGGATATGCTGAAATTTGTCTTGCTTGAAGATCGCGTCGTAGATGTAAAGCACTGCGCCGCCGGGGTAGCCGAAAACGTGTTCCACGCCCTCATCGGCCAGGCAGCGCACGACGATATCGGCGCCATTCATTTCCATGTTTATTTCCTTTCAGTACCGGCCCTGCAACCCTGACTGCTGCTCGCCCGGATACGGCGGCAACGGAACCCATACCGGCTACGACAACATGATCCGGCGCTTAGCGGCTCACGGAGCCACGCCACCCGGACACCCTGCCGACCCGGCACACGCTCGACAGAACGCAGTGCAAACGCCCCTTGGGGACGCTGGAGGTCGAAATGGAAGCTTTGGCAACACACGCTTGTGGCGCGGCCAACAGCAAGTATCACTGCGGCAGGATGGCTGGGGAGGTGACCCGTACCATCCGCCTCAACGCGCCGGTATCGGATAGGCAGACCGGCGCAAGAGGTGGAATTTACCGCGTTGCGTCAAAGGTAGCAAATCGACGTGAAACGACCGTTGCGCGCGCGATGCAGTGCGAATTGCGGGAAAGTCCGGTAACCATCTGACCCCTAAAAATCCTTCGGTCTCTCTATACTTGTTGCGTCGCCTCGAACCCAGACCCGCCCCCATGGATTTGCGCATTGCCAGCATTCGCCGTTTCCTCTACAGCCACTACTTCTTCGGAGGGGTGCGCCAGGGTGTTGGCATGCTGTTGCCCGTGCTGGTGCTGGGCGGGCTGTTCGGCAACTACACCACCGGGCTGGTCGCGACCTTCGGTGCGCAGTGCCTGGCCATCATCGACCAACCGGGCGGGCCGCAGCGTCATCGCACCAATGAAATGCTGGGCGGGGCCGCGCTGGGCACCGTGACCGTCATCATCACGGGGCTGGCGTCCACCAATCCCATCCTGATCTGGCTGGTGGTGATTGCGCAGTGCTTCGTCTATTCGATGTTCACCGTGTTCGGCAAGCGCGGCGGGCTGATCGGCTTTGCCGGCCTGCTGCTGATGACCTTGACGATGCATTCACCGCTACAGCCGCACGAAGTATTCGCGCACGCGGTCGCCACCTTGGGCGGAGCGCTTTTCTATGTAGTGTTCAGCCTGGGATTTTCGCGCTTGTTCTGGCTGCGCGAGGAACAGCAGGCCATGTCGGTGGCGCTGTTCGCCACCGCAGACTACGTAGCCGCCCGCGCCGCCTTCTACGACGAGACGGCCGATCTGGACGAGGCCTATCGCACCCTGATCCAACGCCAGTCCGTCATGACGGAAAAACACCAGGCGGCGCGCGACATGGTGCTGCGTGCCCTGCCGCGCGGCAAGGGCGTGGGCGACCGCCAGCGCGTGATGATCTGGAACATGTTCGTCGACATGCTGCAACTGCTGGACACGCTGGTCGCCACCCACACCGACTACGCCGCGCTGCGCCGCACGCTGGCGGGCAATGACTGCCTGATGTTCATGCGCGACGCGCTGGTGAAGATGTCGCTGGAACTCAACCGCATCGCGCTGGACGTGTCGCGTGGCCGTCAGGTGCAGTACCGCAGCAGCGCCAAGGCGGAACTGCGCGCCATCGAATACGAAATTGAACAGCTCAAGCAGCAAGGCCTGGGCGAGCGCGAACCCGAGATGCTGGCGCTGATCATCCAGGTGCTGCGCCGCCTGCGCAATTCGGCCCGCATCGTCGACCGCCTGGCCGACCACACGGCGGCATCACCGGACGCCAAGCCCACCGACGTGCTGCGCATCAACAAGTCGTTGACGCGCTTTATCTCGCGCCAGGAATTCCGCTTTGGGCTGTTGACCAGCAACCTGCGGCTGGATTCCCCACACTTCCGCTATGCGCTGCGCGTGACGGCGGCCGCCGCCATTGCCATGACGCTGGCCAGCCGCTGGCTGTCGCCGGAATTTTCCGCGCACAACTACTGGATCATGCTGACCATCGTCATCATCATGAAGCCCGGCTTCGCGCTGACGCGGCAGCGCAATGGCTGGCGGTTGGGCGGTACTTTGATCGGCTGCATTTGCGCGCTGCTGCTGTTCAACCTGACCGACAGCCCCGAGATCCTGTTCGCCGTGCTGCTGGGCGCCTGCATCATGGGCAACAGCCTGGTGCAACTGAACTACATGGCCAGCGCCATTTTCAACACGCTCTTCGTGGTGCTGGTGTTCCACTTCGTGTCGCCGGGCACGGTGTCGATGGCGGTGATTGGCGAACGCGCCATCGACACATTGCTGGGCTGCGCGCTGGCGCTAATCTGCAGCTACATCCTGCCGTGGTGGGAAGCGCGCTATCTGAAACCGCTGGCCGCCGCCGCCACCCGCGCCAACCGGGAATATTTGCTGGCCGGGCTGCGCTACGTGGAAGCCATGCAAACACACGCGGGGTCCGCCACCAATACGGGCGCAAATGCGGGTACGACTGCGGGTACGAATACAGCCACGACGACAGCCGCGAACGCTACAACGAACGCCACCACCGCCGCGGACACCCCCGCCGTCATCGATGCCGACCTGGCCTGGCGCCTGGCGCGCAAGAACGTGCACATTGCATTCAGCAATTTCGCCGAAGCGTTCTACCGCATGATGAGCGAACCCAAATCGCACCAGCTCAGCGTGCCGGAATTGAACAACCTGCTGATCCAGAACCATGTGCTGGCCTCGCAGATCACAGCGGCGATACCCATTCTGGCGGCGCTACCTAGAACGCCTGAAGCCGTACAGTTAGCGCTGAACGGCATGGTCGACCTGCTGGACGAGAAGCGCCCCCAGATCGCCACGACCCTGCCCACGCAGTTCGACACGGCCGGCGAACAGGCGGCATTGGCGTATCCGTTGAAGCAGATGCTGAAGGCATCGCACATGATCCGCCAGGAACTGCAAGCGCTGGCCGACCCCACGCATGCCCCGCCCGTGGCGGCGGCGGCGTAAATGATGCGGACGGATAGGTAGGATGGGTGCAGCGCGCGTTGGCCCCGGCCAAGAAACACAACGCCGATCGCGCGAAACCCATCACGATCGTGCCAATTCGCCACGAACGTAGGATGGGTGCAGCGCGAATCGGCCCCGGCAAGAACACACCGCCGACCGCGCGGAACCCATCACGATCGTGCCAATTCGCCACGAACGCAGGATGGGTGCAGCGCGAATCGGCTCCGGCAAAAACACAGCCGATCGCGCGGAACCCATCACAATCACCCCACCTTGCGACGAAACACCAGTTTGTCTTCCGTTGAAACCGATGCGTCGTAGGCGTAGCCTTCCAGGTCAAAGCCCTGCAAGCCTTCCGGCTTGGCAACCTTATGCTGGATCGCGTAGCGCGCCATCAGCCCGCGCGCCCGCTTGGCGTGGAAGCTGATGATTTTCCAGGCGCCGTTCTTCCAGTCCTGGAACACGCATTGCACCACGCGCGCCTTCAGCGTTTTCAAATCAACCGACTTGAAATATTCCTCGGACGCCAGGTTGACGATCACCGGCGACTTCTTGCCTTCCTGACGCTCATTCAGGTAATCGGCAATCGTCGACCCCCAATACTCATACAGGTTCTTGCCCTTGGACGTTTCCAGGCGTGTGCCCATTTCCAGGCGATACGGCTGCATCAGATCCAGCGGGCGCAGCACGCCGTACAAACCACTGAGGATGGCCACGTGCTCTTGCGCCCAATCCAGTTGCTTGGCCGACAGGCTGGACGCATCCAGCCCTTCGTACACATCGCCATTGAACGCCAACACGGCCTGGCGTGAATTCGCCTGGGTGAAGCTGCGCTTCCAATGCGCGTAACGCTGCGCATTCAGCTCAGACAGCGCCGGGCTCAGGCTCATCAAGTCAGCGATGTCTTCTGCCGACTTCGTCTTCAACACCTTGATCAGGCCGGCGGCCTGATCCACGAACAGCGGCTGGGTGTGCGTCTCGATATGCAGGGGCGAGTCGTAGTCCAGCTTCTTGGCGGGGGAAAGCAAAAACAACATTCCAGAGTTCCTCTATTAACGCGCCGTCCAGCCGCCATCGACCGAAACCGACGTGCCGGTAATTTGCGCCGCGGCGTCGGATGCCAGGAACACGGCGGTGCCGCCGAGTTGTTCCGGGGTCACGAATTGCAGCGACGGCTGCTTTTCGCTGAGCAGTTCGCGCGCGGCGGTTTCCTGGTCAACGCCGTTCTTTTCAGCCAGCGCGGTGATCTGTTTTTCCACCAGCGGCGTGCGGACCCAGCCCGGGCAGATGGCGTTGGCGGTGATGCCCTGCCCGGCCGTTTCCAGCGCCGTGACCTTGGTGAAACCCACCACGCCATGCTTGGCCGCCACATAGGCCGACTTGTTGGCCGAGGCCACCAGGCCATGCGCCGACGCAATGTTGATGATGCGGCCAAAGCCCTGCTTCTTCATGTGCGGCAGCGCGGCCGCCGTGCCATGGAACACGGCCGACAGGTTCAGCGCCAGAATCGCGTCCCACTTTTCAACCGGAAAGTCTTCGATCAGCGCGGTGTGCTGGATGCCGGCGTTATTGACCAGAATGTCGATGCTGCCCAACTGGCGCACCGCGTTGTCGACCAGGCCACGCACGGCATCGCCCTTGGACAGGTCGGCGCCGTCGTAGATCACTTTCACGCCGTACTTCTCGGCCAAACCGGCGCGTTCTTTTTCGATCGCGGCGGCATCGCCAAAACCATTCAGGACGATATCAGCGCCTTGCTGGGCGAAGGCGGTGGCGATCCCCAGGCCGATACCGCTGGTGGAACCGGTGACAAGGGCAACTTTTCCTTTGAGCATGAGCATTCTCCTGTGGTCTGGCATAGGGATGAAAAGCGAAACGAAGACAAGTGTAGCCGCCCGCGCCGACGGCAATCATGCCATGACCCCACGTCCGGCGGGGTCAAGCGGATGGAGGCTTGTCGGACGAGTCCGACCCCAGCCCCGCATCGGCGGCCGAAGGCAGATCCGCCATGCCGCCACGGTTTTCCGGTACGCGTTCCAGCAGCTTGATCAGCACCGGCACCACGCCCATGGATATGGCGACCACCACGGACAGCACATCGCGATGCTCCAGGCTGATCAAGTGGTTGTCCCAGGCTTCATTGAAGATGGCGAAGCTGAATTCCCCGCCTTGGGCCAGCACCATGGCGAACAGCAGCCGGTGGTAGCGCGGCAGGCCCATGAACCGCGCGAAGCCATAGAGGACCAGGGCTTTGATCGCCAGCAAGGCGGCAACGCAGCCGATGATGAACGTCCAGTGATCAGCCACCACCTTCAGGTTCACGGACATGCCGATCGCCAGGAAGAACAGGCCCAGCAATAAGCCCTTGAACGGGTCGATGGCCTTTTCCAGATCGTGCCGGTAGCGGGATTCCGCCATCAACACCCCAACCAGAAAGCCGCCCAAGCCCGCCGACAGGCCCGCATAATCGAACAATTGCGCGGCGCCCACCACCATCAGCAATGCCGCCGCCGTGAAGAGTTCATTCAATTGCGCCTTGGCGGCCCAGCCCAGCAGCCGCAGCCGGTAGGCCAACGCCACCACCGCCACGGCGATCAGCGCTTCCTTGAACGACGGGGCCGACGTACCGTCAGACCCCAGCAAGCCCGCCGCCACCAGCATCGGAATGGCCGCCATGTCCTGAAACAGCAACACGCCCAATGCCGAACGGCCCAGCGGCGTGCGGGTCAAGCTGCGCTCATCCAACAGCCGCAGCGCCACCGCCGTCGACGACAAGGCAAGCGACAGCCCGCACAACACCGCCGCCTGCCACTCCATCCCGGCCAAATGCCTGAGCGCCGCGCCGAACACCAGCCCCAGCAGCAACCCGCAGACCAGCATCTGCAAGCTTCCCAACAGGAAGACCTCGCTGCGCATCGCCCATAGGCGCCTGGGCGACAGCTCAAGCCCGATGATGAACAGCATCATCACCACGCCCCATTGCGACACGTTGATCATGGTGTCGACATTGGTCACCAGCTTCAAGCAAGATGGCCCGATCAGCACGCCCGCAATCAGATAACCCGGAATGGCGCCCAGCCCAAGCCGCTGCGTGATGGGCACGCACAGCACGGCGGCAAGCAAGAGGATAAGAATCAGGTCCATGAAACGGGATGCCGCCTTGGGTAGGGGTGTAGGCCTGGGCGCGCGATGCCCGGATGGGCGAATTCTGGACAAAGATCGGCGCCGCCGGAAGTGCGCGATGCACCCTTTCAAGGATTTTTTTCGACCCCCTTTACACACAGGAAAAAATTCCTGTAGAATTGCGGGCTTCGCTGCTCCAACAACGAAGATCCTTCCGACCAGGGATCTTGAAGTGAAAACGAAACGTGAAGGGAAATCCTCAAAAAGGAACCCTTCAAATAAGTGATCACCGTTTTGGAACCCAGCCACGGAGAGGTGGCAGAGTGGTCGAATGTACCTGACTCGAAATCAGGCGTACGGTATCCCCGTACCGTGGGTTCGAATCCCACCCTCTCCGCCAAGTATTCAAGAACGAAGCCCCTGAGAAATCAGGGGCTTTTTTCTTTGTGGCGCGGGGTGGGCATGGGCCAAGCCATGACCCATGACTATGACCCCGGCCATGGGCTCATGGCCGTAGCCCAGATTGCGCCTGGACTACTTCCCCTCCGCTGTCCTACTGCCCCACGGTAGCAAGCGCGTGGCCGATCGCGATCCGTTCTGGAGCCCGCCCCACACTTCCTCCCCCCAGCAGCTTGAACGCACTGACCGCGCGCGTCAGGTCGGCGGCCTGATCCTGCATTGAGCCGGCCGCGGCGGCGGCCTCTTCTACCAGCGCCGCGTTCTGCTGCGTTACCTCGTCCATTTGCGACACCGCCCGGTTGACCTGTTCGATGCCGTCGGCCTGCTCGGCGGATGCCGCCGCGATTTCGCCCATGATGTCGGTCACGCGCTGCACTGAACTGACGATTTCCTGCATCGTCGTGCCGGCGCGCTCGGCGCTGATGGAACCCTGGCTGATCTTTTGCACCGTGTCTTCGATCAGTGTCTTGATTTCCTTGGCGGCCTGCGCGCTGCGTTGCGCCAGTGTGCGGACTTCGGCCGCCACCACCGCAAAACCCTTGCCCTGCTCGCCTGCCCGCGCGGCTTCCACCGCGGCGTTCAGCGCCAGGATGTTGGTCTGGAAGGCAATGCCATCGATCACCGACACGATGTCGGCGATCTTCACCGAGCTCGACGAAATCGCGCTCATGGTGCTGACCACCTCGGACACGGTCGCGCCGCCACGGGCCGCGGTGTCGGAGGCGGTGGCGGCCAACTGGTTGGCCTGGCGCGCGCTGTCGGCATTCTGCTTCACCGTGGACGAGAGCTGCTCCATGGATGCCGCGGTTTCTTCCAGGGATGCGGCCTGCTTCTCGGTGCGCGAGGACAGGTCAGTGTTGCCCGCCGCGATCTCGCCCGACGCGGACGCCATGCTGTCCACACCGGTCCGGATGTGGGCGATGGTGCCCGCCAGGTTGGCGTTCATGGACGCCAGGGCCTGCATCAACTGGCCGATCTCGTCGCGCGATGTCACGGTAACGGTGCTGGTCAGGTCATTGGCGGCCACGGTGCGCGCCACGCGCACGGCGGCCGACAGCGGGCGGGTAATGCCGCGCGTCAGCAACACGGCCAGCAGCAAGCCGCTGATCAGCGCCACCGAGCCGATGACGATCATCCAGAAATTGGCCGTGCGATAAGCGCTTTGAATGTCGGCCGCGCGCGCATCAATCTCGGCGCGCTGCAAGGCGGACAGCTTGGTGATCTGATCAATGAACTGGCGCGTGGCCGGCAGGAATTCCTGGGTGAAGACGCGGTTGGCCGTGTCCACGTCGCCGCTCTGCTTGGCCTTGAAGATGGCGTCGCGCGTGCGCAGGTAATCGCCTCGGGACTTGCCGATGCCTTGCCACAACGTCGTTTCCTCGGGCGTCTGTATCAGCGGCTCGATCTGCTTTTGCAAGGCGGAAGAATTCCGCGTGGACGCGGCGGCCTCTTCCGTGAAGAACGCCGCCAGGCTGGCGTCGGTGCTTTTTGCAATGGCGGTGGTGCGGGTGACGCCGGCCTGGATATTGCGGGCCCAATCGCTGATCCAGCGTTCCTTGATCAGCGAACGCTGGGTCACGGTTTCAACCGATTCATTGATGTTGGCCAGGCTGACCAGCCCAACCAGGCACATGATGATGATCATGGCCAGCAAAATGCCGAATCCCCCCGCCAGGCGGGTTCCAAGTTTCAGATTATTCATGCCGCGTCCAGCCATCCAGACAGGCGCGCGAATGCGGATTCGGCAGTTGCGTGCGGCCGCGCAAACCGCCGCCCACGCAAGCCAGACGCCCGCCAGCCCCTGGATGGATCTGCCCCCAATATGGTGTTCAAAGATGATGAAAGTGCCAGCGGAGAAGTCGTGAACCGAGGGTTCTCGCAGTGGTCGGGCAGATGCTAGCAGCGGCGATTTACGCCGCATCCAAGGAACTGGAGAACGAATTGGCGCAAGCTCGTCACTTTGCAAAATCGGGTCCGGACCGCCGCTTTGGGCGCGTCCGCCACACCAACAGCCGCGCCCCTCTCGGGCACGCCCGTCCTCAGCGCAGCAGGGGCTGAGCCAGCTCGCGAAGCCGGCGCTTGTCTTCATCCAGGCCCAGCGCATTCTCTGCGTATCCGAGCAAGCGCGCGGCATGCCGGGAAGCGGCCGGCTTGAATAGCGTCGGGTTGATCTCCGCCAGGCTCAACAGCGCCTTGGTCATGCGCATGTCCACTTCCAGCAAGCCCGCGCCATCTCGGGCGATAGGGCCGAAAAAGTCGTCGAACAAATCGTCCACGTCCAGGCATTGCACGTAGACCCGCCGGCAGTCGGGTTCGGCATCGGGTTGCGACGAAGGGGGCTGCCCCCAGCAGGTCAGGCTTCTTACGCCCCTGCCGATGACGTCAATGGCCGTTCCGGGGTCATTGACGGCAGGCGACAAGGCGCGGGACGCAATTTCGGAAAGCACCGACAAACCAAAGCGGGGGTCGTGCTCGAACGTGCGATGGGTGCCCATCGTGATGGCGCCCAGGATCGCCTCGGTGGGAGCCTGGCGCGTGGCCGGTGCGCTGCTTGATTCGGGCACGATCCACGCCAGCACCATGCCGACATGGGCAAAGGCGCCGGGCAGCACATCCAGATAAATCAAGGCCTGATGTTCGCGCGCGATCTGGCCCAAGGCCTGCACGTCGACGTGCTGGACGTAGCCCGTCTGGTCACTTGCCACGGCCAGCGCCGACGCGGGGGGCACGCCGGATGCCGGATAAGGAGTGCCGCCCAGACAAGGCCACTGAACGCGGTGCCGGATAGCGTCGATGGTGGCGGTTTCAACGCGGTCGATGGTTTCGCCGACCCGGCCGAGCTTTGACAGATGATCAATCCAGCGCAGCAGCGTGTAGACGATCAGGATCACCACCACGATCGTCACCGCGAACAGCAAGACCCGCCCTTGCGCGCCATAGGCGCCCGTGCTCAGCGCGATGATGCCCACCAGGCTGAACAGAAACGAGCCGATGAAGGTCGCCAAGGCGTTCTGCGTGGTGGTGTCCTGCATCACAAGGGTGGTTGCGCGCGGGGTCACGCCGCTGCTTGCCGCGCCGTAGGCCGCCACCATGGTGCTGAGCGAAAAGGTGGTCACCGCCAGCATGCTGGACGCGATGATGCCCAGGATCTTGTCCACCGCGTCCGCACCGATGCGGGCGGGCAGGGTTTCGGGAATGGCGCCCTTGAATATGACGGCAAGCAAGGCGGTTGCCACGCCCAGCAGCGAGAAAAGACTGGCCCTGAACCACAGGCGCTTGGTCAATTGCTTAAGCGCCCAGCGCCAACGAGCAACCATCTTTTCTCCTTTCAGTGACTGGCTAAGGGTCGGTGGGCCTCGCCAACTGGAACAAATCCGTGCTGCGAGCGTACCACCCGCTGCCGTGCATGCGCGCCACCAGCCCCATCTCGGCGGTGTTCACATAGCCGCGCTCGGCGTCCTGCACATAGGCATCGGCCACGTGCGCGCCCAGCACCCGGCCAATCACGACGACCTGGTG
The DNA here is from genome assembly GCF_024806975.1 of Achromobacter sp. JUb104. NCBI lineage: Bacteria > Pseudomonadati > Pseudomonadota > Betaproteobacteria > Burkholderiales > Alcaligenaceae > Achromobacter > Achromobacter sp. JUb104. The sequence goes on from NZ_JANUEY010000003.1 coordinate 653,668, forward strand.
CGGGCCGGTCACGATGGTGGCCTGGCTGACGCATTCCAGCGACACCGGGCTGCCCTGGATCAAGGGCGGGCGCACATGCGCGGCGGGCAGCGCCGTCAGGCCCGCCTTGCTCAGCTCATCCACCCCGGGCGGATAGTCCGCGCAGGTCTGGTTCATTTGCTGCATCAGGGCTTCGGGCACCAGGTTCACCACGAACTCGCCGTTTTCGATGATGTTGGCGCTGGTGTCTTTCAATTCACCGTTGGCGCGGCGCATCAGGCCGATGGCGACGGTGGGCGGCTGGTGCCCCATGACGTTGAAAAAGCTGAACGGCGCCGCGTTGACGCACCCGTCGCCCGATATCGTGGTGACCCACGCGATCGGGCGGGGGGTGACGGTCGAGGTCAGCAGCTTGTAGACCGTCTGCGAAGGCAAGGCGCTGAAGTCAAAATGCATGTTTCAAGGCTCCTGCGCGCCGCCCGCCTGGGCGCTGGACACGGCGGACACGGCGGACACGGCGGAAACCGCCCGCTTTTCGCGGGTGTCGACCTGAAGCTGGAACACGTCCGGGCGCGCGTAGTGGCCAGACACGTCAAAGTCGTACTTGCCGCGCAGGATCTGGTTGGGGTTGATGTCGGCGTACAGAATGGTTTCGTCGGAAAAATCCGGGCCGGCCAGCACTTCGCCCAAGGGGTCGATGATGGCGCTGCCGCCGCGCATCAACACCGTGTCGGGTGCGTTGCCCAGCGAGCATTCGAAGTCTTCCGGATACGCATCGCGACGCAGGTGCTGGCAGGCGGTCAGCACATAGCAGCGGCCTTCCAGCGCAATGTGGCGCATGCTGGGAATCCAGCTATCGCGGTCGTCGGCCGTGGGCGCGCAGTACAGCGCCACGCCCTGGCTGTACATGTACATGCGCAACATGGGCATGTAGTTTTCCCAGCAGATGACCGCGCCGATCTTGCCGTAGGGCGTATCGAAGACGGGCATGGTGGAGCCGTCGCCAAAGCCCCAGATCAGCCGTTCGCCCGCCGTGGGCATCAGCTTGCGGTGCTTGCCGACCAGGCCTTCCCGGCCATTGAAGTACAGCACGGTGCAGTACAGCGTGCCGCCGTCGGCTTCGATGCAGCCCATGACGACGAAGCTGTCGGTATCGGCGGCCGCCTGCGCCACGATGCCGACCTCTTCGCCATCCAGCCGCACGGCCTGCCGGTGATAGCTGGCGAAGGCGTCGCGGCCTTCGGGCTTGCGCACGCCGATGGGCGCGCCAAAGGAATTGCCCTTGGGGTAGCCACCCAGGAAGGCCTCGGGAAACACCAGCACCCGGGCGCCCTGCTCGGCGGCCTGCCGGATCAGCGACGCGGCCTTGTTGGCGCAGGCGACGCTGTCGGTCGGGATGGACGCCGCCTGGATGACGGCGGCCTTGAAACTCGCTTGCACGGACATGTTTCTCCTCGCTTTTTTAGTGGATGGGGTCTTCGTCGATGGCCTTGGCGCGGGTGTTCGGCAGGAACAAGCTGCCGATGATGCCCACCACCACCATCACGACGACCGGATACATCAAACCGCCAAAGATATTGCCGCTGGCCTGCGCCAGGTAGGTGGCGGTAAAGGGCACGATACCGCCGAAGATACCCGCGCCGATGTGGTACGGGAAGGATAGCGCGGTGTAGCGGATGCGGGCCGGGAACAGTTCAACCAGGTAGGACGCCACCGGGCCATAGACCATCGCGACCACGGCGGTCATCAGCACCAGGATCAGGATGATGGTGGCGCGGTCGACGCGGACTGGGTCGGCGCGGTCCGGGTAGCCGGCCGCGCTCAAGGCCTTCGCATAGCCCGCGCGGTCAAAGCCGTTGACGGTGACGCCGCCCACGCTCATGGCAATGGTCTGGCCCGGCAGCGGCGCGGCGTATTCAAAGTTGATGCCCTTGCCGACCAGGAATTTCTTGGCCTGCACGCACACCTTCTTGTGGTCGGCATGGCTGCCGACCATCGCGGCCTGCAAGCCGAAGTCGCACGCGCCGCCGCTGGTATCGGCATGCACGCGGACCGGCGTGCTCTGCATGGCTTGGGCCAGCGCCGGGTTGCCGGCTTTCAGCAGCACCTCGAACATCGAGTGATAGCCGATGGCGGCAATGAACAGGCCCGCCATCATGATCCATTTGCGGCCGATACGGTCGGACAGCCAGCCGAACAGCACGAACGTGGGCGCGCCGATGATGAAGCCGATCAGGATCAGCGTGTAGACGCTGGTCTGATCCAACTGCACGGCTTGCTGCAGGAAGATCATGACGTAGAACTGGCCCGTGAAGTAGGTGGCGCCCTGGCCGGCGGTGACGCCGATCAGCGCCAGCACCACCAGGCGCAGGCTGGACCATTGGCCGAACGTTTCCTTGATGGGATTCTTCGACAGGCGGTTCTGCTGCTTCATGCGCGTGAAGACGGGCGATTCATGCAGCTTGGCGCGCACGTAAATCGAAATCGCCAGCATCACGATCGACAGGATGAACGGCAGGCGCCATCCCCATTGGCGGAAGTCCTCAGCGCTCATCGCTGCCTGGGTGCACAGGATGACAACCAGCGACAGGATCAGGCCGGCCGACGAGGTGATCTGGATCCACCCGGTCAGCAAGCCACGGCGCTTGGGCTCGCAATGCTCGGCCACATAGATCACCGCGCCGCCGTACTCGCCGCCCACGGCAAGACCCTGCACCACGCGCAGCGTCAGCAGCAGGATCCACGACAAATGGCCGGCCGATTCATAGGTGGGCAGGCAGCCGATCAGCACGGTGGCCCCGCCCATCATCACGACCGTGATCAGGAAGGTGTACTTGCGGCCCCACTTGTCACCCAGGTAGCCGAACATCACGGCACCCAAGGGGCGAATGATGAAGCCCACCGCCAGTGCGCCCAAGGCGGCCAGCAGTGCCACGGTGGGGTTGTCCTGCGGGAACAGCACCTGGCTCATGAACACCGCCAGGGTCCCGTAGATGAAGAAGTCGTACCACTCGAACAAGGTGCCCAAGGTGGACGCCACGACCACCTGACGTTCCTCTTTCCTGCTTAGCGTCGGCGCGTCGCCGATCCGCCCCACTGCTGCCACGTTTGCTTCCATGCTTGCTTTCCCCTGTGTTTTTAGATTGATACTGCTGTATGCATTAACTATTATCAAACTTAAAACCGGCCCGGACAAAGCTGGGGGAAACCCGAAACCGGGTCCGGCAAGCGGCCGCAAGCCCCTGTTGGCCGCTGCTACACTGCCGCCAAACACACACTGGAGGCAGCAATGGCAAGGCCCGCCGGCAAGGTAGAAAAGAACACGGAAAAGACGCCGACCGCAGCGCGCAGGGGGATTCAATCCATTGAAGTGGGCTTCCGGATCCTGGACCTGATCCGCAAGACGGGCCGGCCGTTACCGCTGAAGGAAATTGCCGACGCCTGTGAGCTGACCGTGCCCAACGTGCACTACTACCTGGTCAGTTTTCAGAAGGTGGGCGTGGTGCAGCAGCATGCCGACACGGGCCACTACGGCTTGGGTCCGTACGCACTGCGGCTGGGGCTGGCGGCGCTGGAGCAGTTCGATGTGTTCACCACGGCGCGGCCCATCATGGCGGAGGTGGCGGCGGTAACCGGGCACACCGTGTTCCTGGGGGTGTGGGGCAACAAGGGGCCGACCATCGTGTATCGGGTGGAAGGCAGCCGCAGCCGGCCCTTGCTGGAATTGCGCGTGGGCACGGTGATGCCACTGCTGTCGTCGGCGCTGGGCCGCAACTTCCTGGCGCATTTGCCGGACGCGCTGACCCGCGACCTGCTGGACCGCGAGATGGCGTCATCCATTCCCGAAAGCCAGGGCGGCGCCCCCGGCAATTCCTATACGGCGAAAGACGTGCAGGCCATCCGCGACGAGGTGCAGAAGCACCACATCAGCCGCTGCCGCCATGCGCTGCTGCCGCACTTCACGTCGCTGTCCGCGCCCATCTTCGACATGCTGGGCGAGATGACAGCGGCCATCACCCTGATGGGGCCGGTGGGCGCCATCGACGACGACCTGGATTCCGACACCGCGCGTCTGCTGCGTGAAAAGGCGCGGTCGATCTCGGCGATGGCGGGGTGGGAAGGGTCGGAGCCGAACACGGCCCCGGCCGCAGGCTAAAACGCGTCGCGTCCGGCGAGCAATGGCGGTTCGGGCCGCCCGTGCTCGGCGCTGCTGGGCTGCCGGACGACGACCGCGCGCGCCGCACGCATCAGCTTTCCACGATGATCTTCGCGTCTTTGATGGTCTTGGCGTATTTGCGCTGTTCCTGGACCATGAAGTCGGCAAAGCGCTGCACACTGCCGCCGCCGTCTTCCGCGCCCACCTGCGCCAGCTTTTCCTGCACGTCCGCCATCGCCAAGACCTGATCGATATCGCGGTTCATGCGCTGGACCATGGAGTCGGGCATCTTGCCGGGGCCCACCATGCCGAACCAGATGCTGGCCTCGAAGCCCGGATAGCCTTGTTCCGCCACCGTCGGCACATTGGGGTGGCTTTTCGAGCGCTGCTGCAAGGTCTGCGCCAACGCGATCACCTTGCCGGACTGCACCAGTGGCGTGGCCGTCGTCATGCCTTCGAAGCAGTACTGCACATGGCCGCCCAACAGATCGTTCATCAGCGGCGCCGACCCCTTGTACGGCACATGCAGCACGTCGATGCCGGCGCGCGCCTTGAAAATTTCCAACGCCAGGTGCTGGGCCGAGCCCGCTCCCGCCGACCCGAACACGATCTTTCCTGGCTGCGCGCGGCACAGCTTGACCAAGTCAGGCAGCGTCTTGGCGGGCTGCGACGCGCCGCCGATCAGGATGGTGGGCGTCTTGCCCACCAACGCGATGGGCGAGAAATCGCGGTCCACGGAATAGGCCAGCTTGGGCTGCAAGCCTGGCGCAATGCCGTGGCTGTTCACATGCGCCATCAGCAGCGTGTTGCCATCGTTGGGCTGGCGCGCCACCTGCTCGGCCGCGATGACGCCGGCTGCCCCGGCGCGGTTCTCCACGATGACGGGAATATTCCACATCACGCCCAGCTTTTGCCCCAACAGGCGCGCCAGCACGTCGGTGCCGCCGCCCGCCGGAAAGCCCACCACGATTTTCACCGGACCCGACGGCATGTCCTGCTGCGCCCGCGCCGCGTTGGGCAGCACAAGCGCCGCCCCCAGCGCCGCGGCGCCGGTCATGAATTGCCTGCGTTGCATGCTTGTCTCCTCGCGCCGGCCTCGAGGGCCGGCTGCTTGTTTTGAAAAGGCGCCGCCTGTTGCGGGTGGCGTTCAACGACTGATGCGGACCCACTTGCCAAACTTTTCGACCATGCGCTCTTCGAAGCCGAAGCCCAGCCCTGGCTCTTGATGCAAGACCACGCGGCCCAGCTTGTGAGTCAGTTGCCGATCGATCAGCTTGCGGAAATTCAACACCTGGTCATCCCAGAAAAATTCGACGTAGCGCGCGTTCGGCGTCGCCGCAACCAGCGGCGCATGCACGTCGTGGAACCAATGCGGGCAAACCACCACGCCGTAGCTGGCGGCCGTGGCCGCAATGCGCTTCCACTCGGTGATGCCGCCGCACACCGCCGCGTCGGTCTGCAGGATGCCGGCCGCGCCCTTGTCGAGCAGTTCCTTGTGATACCAGCGGCCATAGCCGATTTCGGCCGTGGCGATCGGCAGATGCGTCAACCGCGCCAGCTTGGCGTGGCTGTCGATATCGTCCGGCCCAAAGGGCTCTTCGATGAAATACGGCTCGTACTGTTCGAAGCGGCGGATGTACTGCATGGCCTGGGTCACGTCCTGCCAGGCGTTGTTGCAGTCCATCATCAGCTCGACATCCGGGCCCACGGCTTCGCGCGCCGCTTTCAAGCGCGCCTCTTCCTCGCGCGGGGACAGGCGGCCGGTCTTCATCTTGACGGCGCGAAAGCCCTTGTCCACATAGCTGGCCATTTCCTCGCCCAGGTGCTGGGGCGTCTTGCCGTCCAGGTAGTAGCCGCCGCTGGCGTAGGCAGGCACGGTTTCGAGTTCCATCGCACCCAGGAACTTGTGCAGCGGCAGGCCGGCCGTCTTGGCGTTCAGGTCCCACAGTGCGATGTCCAGCGCACTCAGCGCGCGCATCACCGTGCCCTGCCGACCTTGCAGCAGCGCCTCTTGGTACATGGCTTGCCACAAGCCTTCAACGGCGTGTGAATCGCGGCCCAGCAGCACCGGCGCCAACAGGCTTTGCACGGCTGCTTCGAAGATGGCGCCGCCGGCGCTGCCCACATAGCAAAAGCCGATGCCTTCCACGCCGTCGCTTGAACGGACCTTGACCAGGCCGTAGTGGCGAGTGGATACGCTGCGGTTCGAAAACGATGTGACTTTATCCAGGGGCACCGCAGCGGCGCAAACGTCGATGGATTCAATAATGGGCACGGCAAGCTCCTTGATGGCGGGGTTCCAACGGGCGACGCCGGCGCCTTGTGCGCGGGCGGATCGCTCTGGACGTATTCTTCCCGCCACCAAAGAAAACAACAATTATCTTCACCCATCTTTAGAATACGGAAAATCCATCTTCACCAGGGGCAAGCGCCGTGGACTCCCGCTTTCTTCAAACCTATGTGCATGTGGTGGAGCTGGGCTCCATTGCCCAGGCCGCGCGCCACCAAGGCTTGACGCCAGCCACCGTGCAGCAGCGACTGCGCGCGCTGGAGGGCGACGTGGGCAGCGCCCTGATCGCCCGGTCTGGCCGCACGGTCAAACCCACGCCTGCCGGCATCCGCATTCTTGAACGCGCCCGACATATCCTGCGCGACGTGCGCGACCTGCGCTCGGCGGCCAGCGACACGGAGCTTCCGGCCGGCCCCTTGCGCCTGGGCGCCACGCCCACGGCGCTGACCGGCATCATGCCGCCGGTGCTGCGCACCTGGGTGGCTCGCCATCCCCATATCGAGATCTACATCGAGCCCGCGCCCACCACCCTGCTCTACAGCAAGGTGCTGTCCGGCGAGCTGGATGGCGCGTTGCTGGTGCACCCGCTGTTTGCATTACCCAAGACGTGCGACTGGCGCGACCTGCGCCACGAACCGCTGGTGTTGGTGACGCCGGCCGACATGAAGGTGCGCGACCCGTTGGCCGTCCTCGCGCGCGAGCCCTACATCCGCTATGACCGCAGCGTGGTGGGCGGCAAGATGGCCGACGACTACCTGCGCATGCACAACCTGCGGCCACACGTGCGCTTTGAGTTGGACGGCATCGATTCCATTGCGAAGCTGGTGGCCGAGGGACTGGGGGTGGCGGTGTTGCCGGACTGGGCCGTCACCGGCGAACCGGCCGCGCGGGTGACGCGCTGGCCCTTGCCGGCGCCCTGCCCGGTGCGCACAGTGGGCGCGATCTGGCAGCGCGCCGGTGTGCGTTCGGAACTGATGCGGGCGTTCGTCGCGCTGACCGAATCGCAGCTGGGTTTGACGCGCGATCAGGCTTAGGCGATGGCGTCCTGGCCATTGCGGGCAACGACCACGCCATGGGTCACGACCAGACGGCGCGGCTTGCGCGTCACCACGGCCTCGGCCACGCAACTGGCGTCGACCAGCACCAGGTCGGCCCGCGCGCCCGGCGTCAGGCCGTAGTCCGCAAAGCCACAGGCGCGCGCGGCGGCGCCGGTGACGCAATCAAACGCCCATTCCACTTCGTCGTCGCGGCGCAGGTCGTTGCGCAGGCCGATCATCATGGCGCGCGCCAGCATGTCGGGGCTGCCATACGGCGTCCAGGTGTCACGGATGCCGTCGTTGCCGCCGAAGATCGTCACGCCCGCCTCGCGGCAAGCACGCACGCCGGGCACCGGCCGCGAGGGCGGCGCCGTGGTCAATACAGCCACGTCCAGCGTCGCCAGGCGTTTGAGCAGCCCGTCCAGGCGCTTGGCGTCAACGCCGCCCAGGCAGAAGGCGTGGCTGATGACCACCTTGCCTTGCATGCCCAGCGCCTGGACGCGGTCCAGGATCAGGTCCAGCGTGAACGCGCCCAGTTCGCCGGGCTCGTGCAGATGGATGTCGACCGGCTTGCCATGCTTCTCGGCAAGACCGAACAGCACACCCAGTGATTGGGCGGGATCGCGGTCGATGGCGGACGGGTCCAGCCCACCCAACACATCAGCGCCTTGCGCCAACGCCTGGTCCAACAGGTCGGCCGTGCCAGGTCGCACCAACAACCCCGACTGCGGAAAGGCCACGGTTTGAATTTCCACGCGGCCGGCCAAGGCTTCGCGCGTGGCATGCACGCCATCCAGGTGACGCAGGCCCGCGTCGGTGTCCACATCGACATGGCTGCGGATGCGGGTAGCGCCTTCGCGCAGGAAGGCCAGCGCCAACGCGCGCGCATGGCTGGCCGCATCGTGGCCCGTATTGGCGCGCCAGGTGCGTTCGTTTTCAATGCGGTCGGTCAGGGCGGGGCCAACCGTATTCACATACCAAGGTGAATCCCAGTTGGTCTTGTCCAGGTGAGTATGGCCTTCAACCAGCCCCGGCAACAACAAGGCGCCGCCGCCATCCTCAACAGGGACGTCGGCCGGCGCCTGGATACCCGCTTGTATTTGCAGGATGCGCCCACCCCGCACCAATACGTCGACAGCGTCGGCGGCGTCGTTCGCCGCTACGCGGACGTTTTTCAACAGCAGGTCGGTCATGGATTTTCCCCGGGCGAACGAAAGCGGCCGGCCCGAAAGGCCGGCCACGTATCAGCCCAAAAGTTCAGACTTGCGGCGGTTCGATCCAGAAGAAGCGTTCGCCTTGGCGGACCATGTCGGCGACGCCTTCGGCGCCGATGCGGTAGTCCGAACCCATCAGCGATGCACCGCCGTCTTCATGGATGTGGATAACGGCCAGCGGGTCATTGGCCATGGTGTACCAGTAGTACCCGGGCTTGAGATTATGCAGGTCAGTAGTCATTGCTTGAGTATACAAACAACACCGCCTGTACAAAAAGACAACACAAATACAAAGCCTGCCTGACAGCGGGAACACGACACGTCATACTGCCTGCTCCTGATCTGAATTAGCTGGTGCATTTGACACACATCGGTTTGGAAGCGAAACGCAGTACGCGGACGTAATACGCGGACTTCTGCCGAGAGGAGAACAGCGAGCGCATGAAACGGCAGTCACTTCAATTCAGCGAGCCGCTCAAGCAAGCCGTCCTGGCGGGCTTGAAAGTGCAGAGTCGCCGCATTCTGAAGCCGCAACCCAGCAAGCCCACGACGGTTTGGTATGCGGACGCCGCCGATTCCGGACGCTGGGTGGCAATGGGTCCCGTTCGCGATAACCCTTCAGAATTGCGGCGTACATCCAGTTGGGTCAGATGCCCCTATGGCAAAACCGGCGAAAGCATCACCCTGACCGACGAAGCGGGCAACGCATTCGCCACCGCGCTTATCGTGGGTGTGCGCATCCAACGGCTGCAAAGTCTGACCGAAGCCGATGCGCGTGCCGAAGGCACCGAAGCCTTGTACCAATCTTCCGCGCTCTTGCCTGGCGTTCCACTTCAAACAGCGTTTGCATTAACGTGGTGCGAACGCTATGGCTCGCACGCCTGGGCGGCCAACCCTTGGGTATGGGTGGTGGAATTCCGAGGCGCACAATCGATCTGATCCAATCCGGGCCGCGCAGGCCGCGATGATGGTGACCGTCTGTAACGCACCGGTCTGACTTCATCTGATTCCACTTCATTTCAATCGATTTCAGGTCTACGTTTACCAGGGCGCAAGTACTATCCCGCGCCGCAGCACGCGCGCGTTGCCCAGCCCGGGGACGGTTGCGGATTGTCGCTATTGAGCGAGCCGCGCTTACGAATCCGCGACCGAAAAGCCCGAAAATAGGGGCGTCGAATACTCAACTTTGCTGTGTCGCGCAGCAGGCAGGTGCAACATGAAAAAATGGCTAATTGCTGGTGTCGGTGCCGCGGGTCTGCTGATTTCCAGCGTGGCCCTCGCCCGGGTGGACGTGGGTATCTCAATCGGCTTGCCCGGCGTGGTTTATCCAGCCCCGGTATACGTGGCGCCCGCCCCTGTCTATGTGGCGCCGCCACCGCCCGTGTATTACCGCCCGGCGCCCGTGTATGTGGCGCCCCCGGTGGTCTACCCCGCTCCGGTCTATTACCGTGGCGGCCCGCACTGGCGCGGCGGTCCGCCTCCGCGTTATTACGGTCCGGGCCCCGGTCATTATCGAGGCCACGGCCACGGCAAGGGCCGCGGCGATTGGCATCGTTAAAAGCAAAGGCCACTCTGACGAGTGGCCTTTTTTTTCCGTTGGGACATTGTCCGGTGCCCCATTGGAATGACGATCAGGCCGCGGGGACCCGTACCGGCTTTTCCGCCACCACGGCGGATTTTTGGGATACCTGCGCGGGCTTGCCATCTGCCCAACGCGGGGATTCCTGAACAAGATCAATCCATCTGCGGGGCGCACTGGACGCCCTCCACCAACCATTATGCGGACGCATGGGCAAACTCCGGCTCACCGTTAAAACGCACACCATTGATTTCTTGGAACAATTGACGGCTTTCCTGTTCTGCTTCGTGCAAGTCTGAGAACGGTGCCTGTCCCGGCACTGTCCAGCATTTTTCCGGCGCGGTTCCGCCAACTCGGCGGGTCCATATCTGCACGCGGTAGCCCTGTTCATCTTCACGAGCGACAGAGCATCTCACACGAAAATCTCCAATCATTCTTGAAGTCATGGACAACTCCTTGTTATATAAGTGAATGAAGCGTGTAGAACGCGGGTGTATTGTGCCGCATCTATCCGGCCCTTTTATTAAAAATACACAATTGCTCACATCAAAATCATGCACTCACCCGCGTAGGATAATGAGCAAAAACGACAGCAATATGTCGACATGATAAAAAAAAACGGAGCCCAAAGGCTCCGTTTTCTTATCAGCCATTTGGCCGATGGACGCGCGGCGTGCTTCAGGGTTTCAGCACCGTCAAACCACCCATATACGGCTGCAACGCCTCGGGAATCAATACGCTGCCGTCAGGCTGCTGATGATTTTCCAGCACGGCGACCAACGCGCGGCCCACTGCCAAACCCGAACCATTCAACGTGTGCACGAATTCCGGTTTGCCCTGGGCATTGCGGAAACGCGCCTGCATGCGGCGGGCCTGGAAGGTTTCGCAATTGGACACCGAGGAAATTTCGCGCCAGGTATTTTGCGCCGGCAGCCACACTTCCAGGTCATAGGTCTTGGCAGAACCAAAACCCATGTCGCCGGTGCACAGCAGCATGACGCGGTACGGCAGGCCCAACAATTGCAGGACGCGCTCGGCGTGGCCGACCATGTCTTCAAGGGCTTCGTAAGACTGGTCCGGCTGCGTGATCTGCACCATTTCGACCTTGTCGAACTGATGCTGGCGGATCATGCCGCGGGTGTCGCGGCCACCGCTGCCGGCTTCGGAACGGAAGCACGGCGTATGCGCGGTGAGCTTGAGCGGCAGGTCTGCGGCGGCCTGGATGGTGTCGCGCGCCACGCTGGTCAGCGTGATTTCCGACGTGGAGATCAGGTATTGGTCTTCACGCACGTAAGGGTTGCCCGCGGCATCAACCTTGGGATCGTCATCGCCGCCGCCCTTGGACACGGCGAACATGTCGTCCTTGAACTTGGGCAACTGGCCCGTGCCGTACAAGGTGGACGCGTTGACGATGTAAGGCGTATAGCACTCGGTATAGCCGTGCGTGCCCGTTTGCAAGTCCAGCATGAACTGCGACAGCGCGCGGTGCAGGCGGGCAATGGGGCCGCGCATGAACGAGAAGCGCGCGCCCGACAGCTTGGCGGCCATGTCGAAATCCAGGCCCAGCGGTTCGCCGATGGCGACGTGGTCGCGCGCCTCGAACGCAAGCGCCGGCGGGTTGCCGTCAGCACCCGCTTCGCCCGGCAACCAGCGACGGACTTCGACGTTGTCGTCGGCGGATTCGCCCAAGGGCACACTGGCGTGCGGCAAGTTCGGCACCGACATCAGCAGGTCGTTAAGCGGCGCCTGCAAGGCGGCCAGCTCTTCTTCCAACTGCTTCAGGCGGACAGGCACCGCCTGCGATTCCGCCATGACGGCGCTGGCGTCTTCGCCCTTGGCCTTCAACTGACCGATCTGCTTGGCCAGCGCGTTGCGGCGGGCTTGCAGGGACTCGGTTTCGGTCTGGACGGCCTTGCGGCGAGACTCCAGGTCGTTGAACCGTTCCGTGTCGAAGGACACGCCACGGCTCTTGAGGCGGTCGACGACGGTTTGCAGGTCTTTGCGCAGCAGTATCGGGTCTAGCATGTTGATGTCGGTTGAGGTTCTAGTGAAGGCAATGGGCGTGGCCCGTTACCGGTTCTTGGCGCGTTCCAGTGCGTCCAGCTCGCGCAGGAATGCCAACTTTTGCTGGATTTTAGCCTCCAGGCCGCGATCGGTCGGCCGATAGAAGGAAGGCTTGAGTCCATCAGGGAAATATTGTTCGCCGGCGGCGTAGCCGTGCGGCTCGTCGTGAGCATAGCGGTAGGCCTTGCCGTGGCCCAACTGCTTCATCAGTTTGGTGGGAGCGTTGCGCAGGTGGATGGGCACCGGCGCGCTGCCATGTTCGGCCGCGAACTGGCGCGCCTGGTTGTAGGCGTTGTAGACGGCGTTGGACTTGGCGGCACATGCCATGTAGACCACCGCTTGCGCCAGCGCGAGCTCGCCTTCGGGCGAGCCCAGGCGCTCGTAGATATCGGCGCCGTTCACGGCCAGGTCGGTCGCGCGCGGGTCGGCCAGGCCGATGTCTTCCACCGCCATGCGGACCAGGCGACGCGACAGGTATTTGGGATCGGCGCCGCCGTCGATCATGCGGCAGAACCAATACAGCGCGGCGTCGGGATTGGAGCCGCGCACCGATTTATGCAGCGCGCTGATCTGGTCGTAGAACGCGTCGCCGCCCTTGTCGAAACGGCGCAGGTTCTGCGACAGCGATATTTCCAGCCAGGCCGCATCCACGGTATCGCGGCCCGCCGACTGCGCGGATTCCGCCACGACTTCCACCGCGCTGATCAAGCGCCGCGCATCGCCGTCGGCCCAGGCGGCCAATTGCTCGCGCGCGTCGGGCTCGATGCGAATGGCTTCGCCGTCATCCAGCCCTTCGTTCAGTGCGTGTACCGCGCGGTCGACCAGTTGCTGCAATTCCTCGGGCGACAGCGATTGCAACACGTACACGCGCGCCCGCGACAACAGCGCCGAATTGACTTCGAAGGACGGGTTTTCGGTAGTGGCGCCGATGAACGTGAACAGCCCGCTTTCGACGTAGGGCAGAAAAGCATCCTGCTGCGCCTTGTTGAAGCGATGCACCTCGTCCACGAAAAGAATGGTGCGGCGGCCTTGGCCTTGCGCCACCTGCGCCACCGTGACCGCTTCGCGAATGTCCTTGACGCCGCCCAGCACCGCCGAAATGGCGATGAACTGCGCATCAAAGCCATCAGCCATCAGGCGCGCCAGCGTGGTCTTGCCCACGCCGGGCGGCCCCCAGAAGATCATGGAATGCGGACGGCCCGACTCAAACGCCACGCGCAGCGGCTTGTCAGGGCCCAGCAGGTGCGACTGCCCGACCACGTCGGACAAGGAACGCGGGCGCAGGCGCTCGGCCAGGGGCACATAGGGCCGATGCGCAGGATCGGCCGCGAAGAGATCGTTGCTCATTGGCAGCAGATGGGGGAAGACGGCAAGAAATACAAGTCAGCATTACACCATGACCGCCGCCTTTGCCCCGGGGAGCGGGCGGCGTCGCCTAGGCCAGTTCGGGCGGCGCGAAGCGGCGGTTGGCCAGCACCGGCAGCACCTTGCGTGCATGCGCCAGGCGTTCCGGGTCGATATCGGCAAACACCAGCGCCGGCCCCTCGCCCGCGCGCGCCGTCACCACGCCCAGCGGGTCCACGACCATGCTGCAACCGATATTGCGTTCACCGCATTCCCCGGTGGCGGCCACGTAGCAGGTGTTTTCCAGCGCGCGTGCCGTCACCAGCACTTCCCAGTGCATTTCCTTCAGCGGGCCGCGCACCCAGGCCGCCGGCAGTACCAGCAGGTCAGCGCCATCCAGCGCCAGGCGGCGCGCCAGTTCAGGAAAACGCACGTCGTAGCAGGTCATGAGCCCCACGCGCAGGCCGCCAATGTCCAGCAGCGGCGGAAGTTCGGTGCCGGCCGTGACGTTGGTGGATTCCTTCATCGTGAAGGCGTCATACAGGTGCAACTTGCGGTATTGCGACACGATCTGGCCGTCTTGCACGGTAACCAAAGTATTCCAGACCCGCCCTTCGCCCGTCGGAACGTGCACGCACATCATGGTGGCAAGCGACGATCCGCGGCTGGCTTCAAGCAGCCGGGTCATGAACGGGCCGTCCAGCGGCTGGGCCGATTTCAGCACGATTTGCGGGTCGGTAATGTCGCGGGCAAGGATGCCTTCAGGCAAGACCAAAAGCCCCGCCCCGCCAGCGCTGGCGCGCTCCATCAGGTCAATGCAGACCTGCGCGTTTTCTTCCCAGACTCGGCTGACGGCGAACTGGCCCAAAGCGACTTTCAACATGGCTTTTCCTTCATGGCGCGCGGTGTTTCGCGGATTTCCTATTGTCGCGCCAACCTGCCCCTGACACAGCCTACGGGTAAGCCCTAGCTGCCGCTTGTAAATTTCTTTCACGATAATGAAAAAAACAAACTTTCACGTAAATATTTTCCAGACTCGAGCGCCCGCCATGACCAATTCCTCTTCCCCCGCCGCCTTGTTGGATGTGAACGGCAAAGGCCTGGGCGCGTTCCCCGAGTCCTGTACGACGGCCGGTGTGGCCGCGCTGAACTGGAATCTGCTGAACGAAGATGTCAGCCTGCCCGTAGCGGTGCTGTACGAAGCCCGCGTGCGCCACAACCTGCAATGGATGCAGCAGTTCATGGAGGCGTACCACGTCAAGCTGGCGCCGCACGGCAAGACCACGATGAGCCCCGCCCTGTTCAAGCGCCAGATCGACAACGGCGCGTGGGGCATCACGCTGGCCACCGCGCCGCAAGTGCTGGCCGCGTATCAACACGGCATCCGCCGCGTGCTGATGGCCAACCAATTGGTGGGCCGCGCCAACATGGCCATCATTGCGCGCCTGCTGCAAGACCCCGCATTCACGTTCTTCTGCATTGTCGATTCGCCCACCAACGCCGCCCAGTTGGGCCAGTTCTTCGGCGAGCAAGGCCTGACCCTGCCCGTGCTGATCGAGCTGGGTCCCACGGGCGGACGCACGGGCGTACGCGACGACGCGCAGTTGCAGGCCGTGGTCGACGAGATCGGCCGCTGGCCTAGCCTGGCGCTGGCCGGCATTGAAGTCTACGAAGGCGTGTTGCAGGAAGAAAGCGCCATCCGCGCCTTCCTGCGCCGCGCCACCGACGCTCTGCGCGGTCTGGCCACCTCGGGTCGCCTGCGCAAGAACGGCCCCGCCGTCATCTCTGGCGCGGGTTCGGCCTGGTTTGACGTGGTGGCCGAGGAATTCTCGCAACTGGACATCGGCACGCCGCTGGAAGTGGTGCTGCGCCCCGGTTGCTACCTGTCGCACGACGTCGGCGTCTACCGTTCGGCCGCTGAACGCATCAACGCCCACAACCCCGTAGCGCAAAAGATGGAACCGGGCCTCTTGCCCGCCTTGCAGGTCTGGGCCTATGTGCAATCGCTGCCCGAACCCGGCCGCGCAATCATTGCGCTGGGCAAGCGCGACGCCGCGTTCGACGCCGGCCTGCCCACGCCCGCCCTGCACTTCAGGCCGGGCCTGACGCGGCCCGGCCTGACGCGGCCCGACCAAGACACGCCGGCCGCAGCGCCGCAAACCTGGAAGCTGACCGCCATGATGGACCAGCATGCCTTCATGCAGATCGCCGACGGCGACGACATCCAGGTCGGCGACATGATCGCCTTCGACATTTCCCACCCCTGCCTGACATTCGACAAGTGGCGCCAGGTGCTGCTGGTGGACGAGCAGTACCGCGTCACCGACGTGGCCGAAACCTTTTTCTGACCGCCCCCCGCCCGCCGCATCGCGCCAGGCCCGAGGGGGCTGCTGCAAAAAACCGGGATCCCGGCGCATACCCAATCACGCGACAACCTGTTTTTGACCCTCTGGAGAGAGAATCATGAACTTCCGACCCTCCCGGCGAGGCAGTGGGCTGACCAGCCTGCTCGCGGCCGGCGCTATTGGCTTGACCGCATTGACGTCCCCCGCCCTGAGTGCCACGCCGGTCAAGGGGGGCACGATATCCGTCGCCACCATCGGTGAACCCCCGACGTTGGACCCGATGAGCAGCACCGCCGACCTGGTGGGCATTCTGACGCAGCATTTCTTTGAAACGCTCTACACGTTCGACGCCAAGTGGAACCTGACGCCGCTGCTGGCCGAGAAGATGCCGGAAGTCACCCCCGATGGCCTGGTCTACACGATCGCGCTGCGCCAGGGCATCACCTTCCATGATGGGTCGAAGATGGATTCGTCGGACGTGCTGGCGTCCCTGAAGCGCTGGACCGAAACCGCCACGCGCGGCAAGGGCGCGGCCAAGGTCATCAGCAGCATCGAAGCGCCTGACGCCAACACCATCCGCATCACGCTGAAGCAACCCTATGCGCCGCTGACCGCGCTGCTGGCCATGAACAACGCCGCGGCCGTCATCATGCCCAAGAGCAAGATCGCGCCGGTACTGAGCGAATTCGTCGGCACGGGCCCGTACCAGTTGAAGGCCCGCATGCCCGACCAGTACATCCAACTGGTGCGCTTCGAGGGCTACAAGCAACGCGAGGGCGAGCCCGACGGTTATGGCGGCGCGCGCAAGCAATACCTGGACGAAATCCGCTTCGTGCCGGTCAGCAACGCCAACACCCGTTCCGAAGCCGCCGCCGCCGGCCAGTTCGACTACGTCGACTCGCTGCCCGTGGAAGCGCTGGACAAGCTCAAGGGTGGCCGTTCCGACCCGGTGATGCTGAAGCCCTTCGGCTGGCCGCGCCTGGTGCTCAACACCAAGCAAGGCATCATGTCCAACCTGGCCGTGCGCCAGGCCGTGCAGTTGGCGCTGAACGAAGAAGACATGCTGTTCGCCGCCTTCGGCAACAAGGACTTCTACAAGCTGAACGGCGACCTGTATCCGGAAGGCTACCCGTGGGCCACGTCGCTGGGCGGCAAGGTCTACAACAAGGCCGACTCCGCCGCCGCCAAGAAGCTGCTGGACGGCGCCAACGTGGCCGACAAGAAGATCCGCATCCTGACCAGCCAGCAGTACGAGTTCCATTACAAGATGGCGCTGGTGGCCGCCGAATACCTGAAGGCCGCCGGCTTCACGGTGGACATGCAGGTGGTGGACTGGGCCACGCTGACGCAACGCCGCCAGGACCCCGCCGTGTGGGACATCTTCATCACCCACAGTGTGTTCCTGCCGGAACCCGCGCTGATCGACTTCCCGTCGAAAGATGCACCGGGCTGGTGGGATACGCCACGTCGCGCTCAAGTCATGGACGCCTTCAACCAGGCCCGCACGCAGGAAGAACGGATCAAGCGCTGGGCCGACGTGCAGCAAGCCGTGTATGACGAGGTGCCGTTCGTGAAGGTCGGTGACTTCAACTCCCAATCCGCCCGCTCGCCGTCGCTGCAAGGCACCAAGCCCGCCCCCTGGCCGTTCTTCTGGAACGCCTGGAAAAGCCCCAAGTAGGATGGGTGAAGCGCGGCATGCCTTGGGCAAGAACCCGATTGCCTGCCGCGCGCAGCCCATCATTGGAACGTGATGCTGTACCGGACCGGTTCGAAAGGGCCGATTCGTTGACCGTGTGGCCGAACCGTTTGGCGTTGACGACCGCTTGATGGGTTACGCGCGGCAGGCGATGGAGTTCTTGCCCTTGGCCTGCCGCGCTCCACCCATCCTACGAGCCGACGTGCCGAACGAATCGACGTGCCGAACGAGCCGCCGTGCCGAACGAGTCGCCGTGCCGAATGACGCTTTTTAGGACTTTATCGTGTTGCGTTATCTTTTAAACCGCTTGGTCGGGCTGGTGGCTGTGATGTTTATCGTCGCGACCATTGTGTTCGTCATTATTCGCGTCACGCCCGGTGACCCGGCCGCGGTGATGCTGGGGCCGCAGGCCAGCCAGCAGGACATCGCCGCGCTGCGCGCGCAGTTGGGGCTGGACCAGCCCATGGCGCTGCAGTATGTGTCGTGGCTGGGCAAGCTGGTGCAGGGTGACCTGGGCCAGTCCATCTTCATGAACAAGCCCGTGCTGTCGGCGCTGGCCGATCGCGCCGAACCCACGATACTGCTGACCTTGATGTCGCTGCTGATCGCCAGCGCCATCGCGCTGCCCGTGGGCATTCTGTCCGCGGTCAAGCGCGGCACCACGCTGGACCAGTCGGTGCTGTCGTTTTCGATGTTTACCTCCAGCGTGCCCAGCTTCTGGCTCGGCCTGCTGCTGATGCAGATTTTCTCGGTGAAGCTGGGCTGGCTGCCGGTGTCGGGCTATGGCGGCCCGGACGCATCGCTGGCCACGCGCCTGTCGCACCTGATCCTGCCCGCCGTGGTGCTGGGGCTGGTGAATTCCGCGCTGATCACCCGCTTCATCCGCGCCAGCATGCTGGACGTGCTGCGCGACGATTACGTGCGCACCGCGCGGGCCAAGGGCCTGCCGGAAAGCAAGGTCATCTTGAAGCACGCCGTGCGCAACGCGCTGATCCCCATCCTGACCGTGCTTGGCCTGACCACCGCGCTCTTGATCAGCGGCGCCGTCGTGACCGAAACCGTGTTCGGCCTGCCCGGCGTGGGCAGCCTGGTGGTGTCCGCCGTGCTGCGCCGCGACTATCCCGTCATCCAGGGCGCGCTGCTGATCATCGCGGCCATCTACGTCCTGATCAATCTGATCATCGACCTGCTCTACCTGCTGGTCGACCCCCGGGTGCGCTACTGATATGGCTATTGCAACTTCTCCCCAATCCTCGGGCAGCGGCGACCGCTGGCAGGTGCTGCGCCTGCTGGTGTCGCGCAAGACCGTGCTGTTGAGCCTGATCGTGATCATCGTGCTGGTGGCCGCCGCGCTGCTGGCGCCGTGGGTCAGCCCGTACGACCCCTTCAAGCTGTCCATCATGAACCGGCTGAAAGCGCCGGGCGCCGCCCACTGGTTCGGCACCGACGACTTCGGCCGCGACGTTTTCAGCCGCGTCATCTACGGCGGCCGCCTGTCGCTGATGGTGGGCTTTTCCGTGGTGATCGTCTCCAGCGTGCTGGGCATTGCACTGGGCCTCATCGCGGGCTTCTTCCGATCGGCCGACAAGTTCGTGTCGCGCCTGATCGACGCCATGATGGCCTTTCCCGACATCCT
Organism: Achromobacter sp. JUb104; assembly: GCF_024806975.1. Taxonomy (NCBI): domain Bacteria; kingdom Pseudomonadati; phylum Pseudomonadota; class Betaproteobacteria; order Burkholderiales; family Alcaligenaceae; genus Achromobacter; species Achromobacter sp. JUb104. The sequence goes on from NZ_JANUEY010000003.1 coordinate 673,008, forward strand.
GCTGGCGATCTCGCTGGTGGCGGCGCTGGGGCCGTCGCTGATCAACGTGGTGATCGCGCTGGGCATCGTCTACACGCCGCGCCTGGCCCGCATCGTGCGCGCCTCGACGCTCGTGATCCGCGAACTGCCTTTCGTGGAAGCCGCCCGCGCGCTGGGCGTGCCCACCTGGCGCATCGTTACCGTGCACGTGTTGCGCAACCTGGTGTCGCCCATTCTGGTGCAAGGCACGTTCATCTTCGCCTACGCGATCCTGGCCGAAGCCGGCCTGTCGTTCCTGGGCGTGGGCGTTTCGCCCGACATTCCTACCTGGGGCACCATGATCAACGCCGGCCAGCAGTACATGGGCTCGGCCGACTGGATCATGGTTTTTCCCGGCATTGCCATTGTGCTGTCCGTGCTGTCGCTGCAATTGGTGGGCGACGGACTACGCGACGTACTCGACCCGCGCCTGCGCAAGGAGCTGTAATCATGACGGCAAGCACCCGAGACGTCGTGCTGTCCGTGGAAGGTCTCAAGACCTGGTTCCACAGCCGCGACGGCATCGCCAAGTCCGTGGACGGCGTCACCTTCGACCTGGCCCGCGGTGAAACGCTGGCCATCGTGGGCGAATCCGGCTCCGGCAAATCCGTGACCAGCCTGTCCATCATGGGCCTGTTGCCCAAGCCGGCGGGCCGCATCGAAGCGGGCAAGATCCTGTTCCGCGACCGCCAGGGCGTGCAGCACGATCTGGCCCATGCGTCGTCCGCCACCCTGCAGAAGATACGCGGCGCCGAAATCGCCATGATCTTCCAGGAGCCCATGACCAGCCTGAACCCGCTGTACACCGTGGGCGACCAGATCGCCGAAGCCGTGTTGCAGCATGAGGGCGGGTCGTACGCGGCGGCCATCAAGCGTGCCCGCGAAATGCTTGAGCGCGTGGAGATTCCCGCCGCCGATCGGCGCGTCAATGAATACCCGCACCAGATGTCGGGCGGCATGCGCCAGCGCGTGATGATTGCGCTGGCCCTGGCCTGCAACCCGGCGGTGCTGATCGCCGACGAACCCACCACCGCGCTGGACGTCACCGTGCAGGCGCAAATCCTGGACCTGCTGCGCCGGCTGCAAAAAGAGATGAACATGAGCATTCTGTTCATCACGCACAACCTGGGCGTGGTGGCCGAGATTGCGCATCGCGTCGCGGTCATGTACGCCGGGCGCGTGGTGGAAGATGCGGGCGTGTACGACCTGTTTGAAAAGCCCACGCATCCGTATACCCGCGGCCTCTTGTCCTGTCTGCCCACGGCGGCGCTGCTGGCTTCCGGTGAGCGCCTGCGCGCCATTCCGGGCAACGTGCCCAGCGTGCTGTCGCTACCGGCCGGCTGCACATTCGCGCCGCGCTGCGACATGGCGGCCGACGATTGCCGCGCCGCCGTGCCCGAATTGGTGGCCGTGCAGGCCGAACACCGCGCGCGCTGCATCAAGGTGAACCCGATATGACTAGCCCCCAAGCCACCGTGCGGGCCGAAGACCCGCTGGTCCGCATTGAAGATCTGAAAGTCCACTTCCCCACGTCGCAAGCGCGTCATGCGCCCGTCGTGCGCGCAGTCGACGGCGTCAGCTTCGACGTGCCCCGCAATACCATCGTCGGCCTGGTCGGTGAATCAGGCTCCGGCAAGACCACGACGGGCCGCGCCTTGTTGCGCCTGTTCAAGCCCACCGCCGGCCGCCTGTTGTTCGACGGCCAGGACATCACGCACCTGAACGAAAAGCAGATGCTGCCGTGGCGCCGCCGCATGCAGATTGTGTTCCAGGACCCCTACGCCAGCCTCAACCCCCGCATGACGGTGGCCGAGATCCTGGGCGAAGCGCTGGACACGCACAAGCTGGCGCAGCACCGCCGTTCGGCCCGCATCGGCGAACTGCTGGAGCGCGTGGGCCTGAACGCGGACCACAGCCGGCGCTATCCGCATGAATTCTCGGGCGGGCAGCGCCAGCGCATCGGCATTGCGCGCGCCCTGGCGGTGGAGCCCGATTTCATCGTGGCGGACGAACCCGTGTCGGCGCTGGATGTGTCGGTGCAGGCGCAGGTGCTGAACCTGCTGCAAGACCTGCAACGCGACCTGGGCCTGACGATGCTGTTCGTGGCTCACGACCTGGCCGTGGTGGACTACCTGTGCGATGAAGTGGTTGTGATGTATCTGGGCCGCGTCATGGAGCGCGGGCCCACCAGCGAAGTCTACGCACGCCCGCGCCACCCCTATACTCGCGCACTGCTGTCGGCCGCGCCCGTGCCGGATCCGCGTGCGCCGCGTTCGCGTATTCTGCTCAAGGGCGACATCCCCAGCCCGATCAATCCGCCGTCCGGCTGCGTGTTCCGCACACGCTGCCCCCACGCCACCGACGCCTGCGCCACCATCGAGGCGCAAGCGGTGGAAGTGGGTCCGGGCCACTTTGTGGCCTGTACGCGCCTTGACGCCCCCGAGCTGGCGGCCTAGCGCCACTGCCCCGACCCGATCCGACCCAGGAATCCCACATGAACATCATCCGCGACATCGTCTTCCAGATACGCAGTCGGCGGGACGCATTGAGCGTGACCGAACGCAAGGTGGCCGACGCCATCCTGGACGACATCATCTGGGGCGCCAGCGCCACCGTGGACCAACTGGCCACGAAGGCCGGCGTCAGCATCGCCACGATTTCCCGCTTTGCGCGCACGGTGGGCTGCGATGACACCCGCGACCTGAAAATGAAACTGGCGCAGGCCAGCACGGTGGGCAGCCGCTTTCTGGACCCCAGCGCACCGGCCGAGGAAAGCACCTTCTACGCGCGCATTTACGCTGACATCGAAAGCACGCTGCGCGCGCACCTGCCCACGTTTACCGAACAGCTTTTCGAACAGGCGGCCTCCATCGTGGATGGCGCGCGGATGATCTACGTGTTCGGCATGGGCGGCGCGTCCGCCGTGCTGGCGCAGGAAGTGCAATCGCGGCTGGTGCGGCTGGGCTACCCCATCGCCGTGTACAGCGATGCCGTGCTGCTGCGCATGGTCGCCGCCACGCTGGACGAGCGCGATGTCGTGCTGGTGCTGTCGGCGTCGGGCCTGACGCCGGAGATCATCGGGGCGGCGCGCATTGTGAAGCAATATCGCGCCCGCATCGTCGCCATCACCGACGCCACGTCCGAGCTGGCCAAGCTGGCCGACGTGGTGCTGCCCATCCGCACGGACGAAACCGACTTCATCTACAAACCCTCGGCATCGCGCTACGCGATGATGCTGGCCATTGATTTGCTATCAACCGAACTGGCCATGCTGAACCAAGAGGAAAACCGCGAACGGCTGCGCCGCATCAAGCTGGCGCTGGACGAGCATCGCGGCGGCCCCAACCGTTTACCGCTGGGCGACTGAACCTGGAACCCAAGATGTACGACACCCTTATCGGCAACGTCCGTGTCCTGGACGGCACGGGCGGCCCCGAATACCGCGCCAGCGTGGCGCTGGCCGACGGCCGCATTGCCGCCATCGGCGCGCTGCCCGGCGCGCAAGCCCGCCAGATCATCGACGGCACCGACCTTGCCCTGGCCCCCGGCTTTATCGACGTGCATACGCACGACGACACCAACGTCATCCGCACACCAGGCATGCTGCCCAAGCTGTCGCAGGGCGTGACGACCGTGGTGGTGGGCAACTGCGGCATCAGCGCGTCGCCCGTGTCGCTGCGCGCCGAACCGCCCGACCCGATGAACCTGCTGGGTAGCCGCGACGACTTCGCCTACCCCAGCTTTAGCGACTACACGCGCGCGATCGAAGCGGCCCAGCCCGCGGTCAACGTGGCCGCGTTGGTGGGCCATACCGCGCTGCGCAGCAACCACATGGACCGCCTGGACCGCGTCGCCACCCGCGACGAAGTCCTGGCCATGCGCGAGCAACTGCGCGAGGCGCTGGCGCATGGCGCCATCGGCCTGAGCACGGGCTTGGCCTACGCCTCCGCCATCGAGGCGGACACGGACGAGGTCAAGCTGCTGGCCGAGGCGCTGGACGAATTCGGCGCGCTGTACACGACGCATCTGCGCTCGGAATTCGCGGCCATTCTAGATGCCATGCAGGAAGCCTTCGACATTGCCCAGCACGCCCGCGTGCCGGTGGTGGTGTCGCACCTGAAATGCGCGGGCGCGGGCAACTGGGGCCGCACGAAGGAAGTGCTGTTCACGCTGGAGAACGCCGGCCGCATGCAGCACGTGGGCTGCGACTGCTATCCCTATTCCGCCAGCTCGTCCACGCTGGACTTGAAGCAGGTCACCGACGAATTCGATATCGACATCACGTGGTCGGTGCCGCATCCCGAACAAGCCCGCCGCAAGCTGGCCGACATCGCGGCCGACTGGGGCGTGTCCTTGATGGACGCCGCGCGCCGGCTGCAACCGGCCGGCGCCGTCTATCACAACATGCACGAGGACGACGTGCGCCGCGTGCTGTCGCATCCGCTGACGATGGTGGGCTCCGACGGCCTGCCCAACGACCCGATGCCGCATCCGCGCCTGTGGGGCGCGTTCCCGCGTGTGTTGGGCCACTACAGCCGCGACGTGGGCTTGCTGCCGCTGATCCAGGCCGTGCACAAGATGACGGGCCTGTCCGCCGCCCGCTTCGGCCTGGCCGAGCGCGGCCTGGTGCGCGAGGGCTATCACGCCGATTTGGTGCTGTTCAACCCGGACACCGTCATTGACCGCGCCACCTTCGCCGCCCCCGTGCAAACCGCAGCCGGCATCGAAGCCGTGTGGGTCAACGGCGCGCTGTCCTATCGGCACGGGCAATCCACCGGCGAGCGCGCCGGCCGCTGGCTGCCACGCAACGGCGACCTGCGCGCCAGTTTTGCCGCCGCATCGCCCTATTCTTCCGCATCCACCCAAATTTAAGGAGTGCACTCATGAGCAACGCCCCCACCCCCGACAACAACGGCATCACCCGCTACGGCGTCGCCGGCGGCACCGGCCAAGGCGGTTTGCACATGCCATTTGCGCGCGCGGTCGCCGCCGACGGCTGGCTGCATGTGTCCGGCCAGGTGCCGATGGAAAACGGGGAAGTGATTGAAGGCGGCACCGTCGCGCAGTGCCACAAGGCGATCCAGCAACTGCTGGCCATTCTGAAGGAAGCCGGCTACGGCCCGGAACACGTGGTGCGTTGCGGCGTCTGGCTGGACGACGCTCGCGATTTCCCGTCGTTCAACAAGGTGTTCAAGGAATACTTCGGCGAAAACCCACCCGCCCGCGCCTGCGTGCAGTCCAGCCTGATGGTGGACGCCAAGGTGGAGATTGATTGCGTGGCGTATAAGCGGCCGTAAGCGGCTAACGCCAGCTTGTCGTAGGATGGGTGAAGCGCGGGAGGGCGGGGGCAAGAACGCAAGCGTCCAACGCGCGTAACCCATCAAACAACGCCCCAAAATTCTTCTGCGGTCCCACCATACCTCCACCATCGCCTGATGGGTTACGCGCGTTCGACCCCGGGGTTCTTGCGACCAATCTCCCGCGCTTCACCCATCCTACATTTTCACGACATCTACGCCTTGGGGGGCCGTGAATTGGAATTCCTTGGCGGGTAGCGTGGGGTTGGCGTTAATCGCCGATAGGTCCACGCGCGTGGTCTGGCCGAACGAATCCAACAATTCTACGCGCACCGGCAAGTTGTCCTTCATGCCGATATCCACGCGCGAAAAGCCGGCGTCTGCCGTGCGCGGCTTAGCGCGCAGCCAGTCTACGCCGTCCTTGGACGGCAAGGCCGACACATCGAACGACTGCTCAAGCGAGCCCGAACCGAACAGGATCGCGGCGGGCGACGTGCCGATGGCGGCGTCGACCTTGCGTTCGGTGACTTGCGCCAGGTCGGGGTCAAACTGGAACAGCACGCGCCCGTCGGACACCACCAGTTGCTCATAGGGCTTCTGCACCGCCCACTTGAATTTTCCCGGACGCTGAAACGAGAACACGCCGGTTTGCGCGGGCTGCGTGCGGCCCTGGTTGTTCACCGTGTACTGCGAGAACGAACCGGTGGCCGACGTGACCGTGGCCACAAACGACTTCAACTGCTCTTGCGCGCTGGCGGCGAACGACAGCGCGGGCGCCAGGCTCAGGGCGGCTACAACGGCCAGGCGGCGAAACGTCTTCATCATGCTTCCTCTCGGGCAGCGGCAGCGGGGACCAGGATCTCGCGATTGCCATTGGACTGCATCGCCGACACCATACCTGATTGCTCCATCTGCTCGAGTAACCGGGCCGCGCGGTTGTAACCAATGCGCAGGTGGCGCTGCACCAGCGAAATCGACGCGCGGCGGTGCTTGAGCACCACTTCGCAGGCCTGGTCGTACATCGGGTCGGACTCCGCGTCGCCACCGATGCCGGTGACGCTGCTGGCGCCTTCGCCGTTGTCGCCTTCGACGCCGCCTTCCAGCAGCCCTTCGATATAGTTCGGCTCGCCCTGCGCCTTCAGGTTTTCCACCACGCGGTGCACTTCGTCGTCGCTGCAGAACGCACCGTGCACCCGCACCGGCAGCCCGGTGCCCGGCGGCATGTAGAGCATGTCGCCCTGGCCCAGCAGGGTTTCGGCGCCCATCTGGTCAAGAATGGTGCGGGAATCAATCTTGGACGACACCTGGAACGCGATGCGCGTCGGGATGTTGGCCTTGATCAGGCCGGTAATGACGTCCACGCTGGGGCGTTGGGTGGCCAAGATCAAGTGAATGCCGGCGGCGCGCGCCTTCTGCGCCAGGCGGGCGATCAATTCTTCGATCTTCTTGCCCACCACCATCATCAGGTCAGCCAACTCGTCGATCACCACCACGATGGTGGGCAACGGCGCCAGCGGCTCGGGCTGGTCGGGCGTCAGAGAAAACGGATTGGGGATGGGTTCCTCGCGCTTGATGGCGTCGCGGATCTTGGTGTTGTAGCCCGCCAGGTTGCGCACGCCCATCTTGCTCATCAGGCGATAGCGCTTTTCCATTTCGCCCACGCACCAGTTCAGCGCGTTGGACGCCTGACGCATGTCGGTGACAACCGGCGCCAGCAGGTGCGGAATCCCTTCGTAGACGCTCATTTCCAGCATCTTCGGGTCAATCAGGATCAGGCGGGTGTGCGAAGCATCGGCCTTGTAGAGCAGCGACAGGATCATGGCGTTGATCCCCACCGACTTACCGGAACCGGTGGTACCGGCCACCAGCAGGTGGGGCATCTTGGCCAGGTCAGCCACCACGGGGTTGCCGGCGATGTCCTTGCCCAGCGCCATGGTCACCACCGAATGGCTGGCGTGATAGGTCTGCGACCCCAGAATTTCGGACAAACGCACCATCTGGCGGCGCGGGTTGGGCAGTTCAAGGCCCATCAGGTTCTTGCCCGGAATGGTTTCCACCACCCGGATGCTGACCAGGCTTAGCGCGCGCGCCAGGTCCTTGGCCAGGTTCACGATCTGGCTGCCCTTGACCCCGGTGGCCGGTTCGATTTCATAGCGCGTGATGACGGGGCCCGCCTGGGCCGCCACCACGGTGACGGACACGCCAAAGTCGGCCAGCTTCTTTTCAATCAGGCGCGACGTGAATTCGATGGTCTCGGCGGAGACGGTTTCCTGGTTGGTAAGCGGCGGATCCAGCAGGCTGATGGCGGGAAGGTCGCCCTCGGCCCCACCGGAAGGCGCAAAGAACAGCGACTGCTGCTTTTCCTTTTCCACCCGTTCGGACTTCGGCACGACGGTAATGGCGGGTTCGATCCGCACCGGCTGCTCGTGCACCAGCTTTTCCTGCTTGGCCACCACCTGTTCGGTGCGCACGGCCTTCGCCACCTGGCCCACCTTGCGGTCTTCGCGCGCGGCGTAGGAATCGCGAACGCGGCGCACCAGGCCTTCCAGCCATGCGCCCACGCGCTCGGCCACGGCCAGCCACGAAAACGAGAAGAACAGGCTAAGGCCGATGGCCAACATCACCAGAAAGGCCAGCGTGCTGCCGGTGAAGCCGATGCTGCGGCTGATCAGATCGGCCAACATGTGGCCGATGACGCCGCCCGCGCCGCTGGCGGTCTCGGACGCGCCGGGCAGATGCGTGCCGTGGCTGGCCAGGCGCAGGGCTTCCATGCCCAGCGACCCTACCAGCAGCAGGAAAAAGCCGATGCCCTCTTCCCAATGGACACGCGGCAGCACTTCCGGCTGTTTACCATTAGTTACTTTAAGCTGGCTGGCCAAGCGCCGGTAGCCTGCCCGAACCCGGTGCAGCAGCAGGATGACCCACCACCAGGCCGAAAAACCGAAGAGATAGAGCAGGATGTCCGCTAAGTAGGCGCCCAGCCGGCCGCCATGGTTGCGCACGACGTCGCCGGGCACGGAGTGCGACCAGCCAGGGTCGGACGCGCTCCAGGTGGCCAGCACCAGGGTGAGCCAGGCCGCCAGGGCGGCAAATAGGATCCAGCGGGCTTCGCGCAGCAACGCGGAGATACGCGTTTGTAGCGGCGAAGGACCGTTGCGGGTGTTGCGCGAGGCGCGCGGGGAAGCAGTCGAGATACGCGGCATGCGGCTCATTATAATTGGGCGTTAACCTAAAGATACCCGCCCATGTCCACGCCCACCCACGCTAAAGTTTTGATACTCGGTTCCGGCCCCGCCGGTTACACGGCGGCCGTCTATGCGGCACGCGCCAACCTGAGCCCCGTCCTGGTGACCGGCCTGGCCCAAGGCGGCCAGTTGATGACCACCACGGACGTCGATAACTGGCCCGCCGACGCGGATGGCGTCCAGGGCCCCGACCTGATGCAGCGTTTCCAGAAGCATGCCGAACGCTTCAACACCGAAATGCTGTTCGACCACATCGCCAAGGTTGATCTGTCCAAGCGCCCCTTCACGCTGACCGGCGACACGGGCAAGATCTACACCTGCGACGCCCTCATCATCGCCACCGGCGCATCGGCCAAGTACCTGGGCCTGCCCTCCGAAGAGGCCTTCATGGGCCGCGGCGTGTCGGGCTGCGCCACCTGCGACGGTTTCTTCTACCGCAACCAGGACGTGGTCGTGGTGGGCGGCGGCAACACCGCCGTCGAAGAAGCCCTGTACCTGTCGAACATCTGCCGCAAGGTCACCCTGATCCACCGCCGCGACAAGTTCCGCGCCGAACCCATCCTGGTCGACAAGCTGATGTCCAAGGTCGAGAACGGCAACATGGAACTCAAGCTCTTCCACACCCTGGAAGAAGTGCTGGGCGACAACAGCGGTGTAACCGGCGTGCGCGTACGCCACGTGGACACTGGCGCTACCGAAGACATGCCCGTCACGGGCGCCTTCATCGCCATCGGCCATCAGCCGAACACGGAAATCTTCCAGGGCCAACTGGAAATGAAAGACGGCTACATCGTCACCAAGAGCGGCTTGTCCGGCATGGCCACGATGACCTCCGTTCCGGGCGTGTTTGCCGCCGGCGACGTGCAAGACCACGTCTACCGCCAAGCCATCACCAGCGCCGGCACGGGCTGCATGGCCGCCCTGGACGCGCAACGGTGGTTGGAGAATGCGGGGCAGTAAGGTCGGCCTGGCCGACCTGAAACGCCTGAAGAAAGACCTGCAAGCCGAGCGCGAACGCGAAGCGCTCGCCAAGCGGGTTGCCGTACTGAAGAAGCCTGAAACCGCCCCCATGGACGACATGGCGGCGTTTCAGCGCACCATGAAGTCCGTCACGCCGATCAAGCAGGCCGCCCGGGTGGAACACAAGCCCGTCGCGGAACCCGCGCCTGCGCTGCGTCGGGCCAACGCGCTGGGCGAAACGCCGTCACGCGCCGATATCGGAGTGTCCGACGGCGGCGAAATCACCCATCTGCTTTCCGAAGGCGGCACCGCTTTCGTGCGCAGCGACGCCGCGCCCGACACCGCCCGCAATCTGCGGCGCGGTCAATGGCGCGCGGGCGCCGAACTGGACCTGCACGGCTTGCGCGTGGAGCAGGCGCGCCATGCGCTGCTGTCGTTCCTGGATGAATGCCAGGACCACGGCATCCGCTGCGTGCGTATCGTGCATGGCAAGGGCTATGGCTCTGAAGGCCTGGAACCCGTGCTGAAAGACAAGGCGCGCACCTGGCTGGTGCAGAAGAACGAGGTGCTGGCGTTTTCCGAAGCGCCCGAACGCGAAGGCGGCGCCGGTGCGCTGCTGGTGCTGCTGCGGCAATCCGAAGGATCGCGCAAATGAAATGGCTATACCTGGGTGTGGCGATCATCGCCGAGATCTTCGCCACCAGCGCCCTGAAGGGCTCGGAAGGCTTCACCCGCCTGATGCCGTCCATCATCACCGTGTTCGGCTACCTGATCTCGTTCTACTTCCTGTCGCTGACGCTGCGCGAAATTCCGGTCGGCATTGCCTACGCCATCTGGTCGGGCGTGGGCATCGTGCTGATCTCCATCGTGGGCGCCGTGTTGTTCAAGCAGCATCTGGACACGCCCGCGCTGATCGGCATCGGCCTCATCATCGCCGGCGTGGTGGTGATGAACGTGTTTTCGAAATCGGTCTCGCATTGACGGCGCGCACCGGGCGGTTTGGGTGGCCCGCGTCGTGGCGCAGGCAGGCGGCCTGGCTTTGCCTGGCTTGCCTGGCCGGGCTGGCTTGCCTGGGCTACCTGCCGGCCGCCAACGCCGACGCCACCAACGCCAACGCCAACGCCAACGCTGCCGCACAGGACTTCAACCGCGCCGCCGAGCTGGCCCGCTACCGCTCGTGGCTGAAGGACTTCACGCAGGATCTCGACACGCTGTCCGCCACGCGCCGCCCGCTTAGCGACGCCCAGTTGGACGAGATGTTCGCGCGCACGGTCGTGCCGGGTTCCCGGGCTGCCGGTTTCATCCGCCAGACCTTCGCGCGGCGCGGCACGGACGGCACCTACACTGCCCAAACCGGGCCGCGCCGCGTGCTCCTGGGCGTCTTGAACAGCGGCATTCCAGCGGGCCAGGGCGGGCGTTACCCCGAGACGGATCCAGCCCTGGATGTCACCGACCTGACCGTCTGGTACCTGCACGTGGACGTGGGCGACATGACCAGTACGTACCTGCTATCGGGCGAACATTTCACACCCTACCGGCTGCCCCCGCCCGGCAAGCTGGAACGCAAGGCTTACCCCTTCCTGTTGATGCAGGCCGATCACGGCGCCTTGCGCCTGGGCGGCGTCAGCAGTGAACTCTGGGGCCTGATCGTCTATTTGCACAATGCCGCGTATTAAGTCCGCCCTGCGCCTGCTGGCCGTGGCCACGCTACCGCTTGTCTCCACCTGGGCGCATGCGCTATGCCAGCCCATGGCGGCATCCGGCCAACGGGAAACCGTGGTCGCCGACGTGCGTCTGGACGACACCAACACGCTGCTGGCGCTGGATGGCTCGCGCATCAAGACGTGGGAGCCCCCCGTTAACGTACGAACCGGCCAACGCGCCACGCCCTACGCCTGGGCCGAAGCGGTGGACTGGTCCGTGTACGCCGCCGAACCGGGCGCCACCATCGGCCCTACCCTGCTGCGGTTCGAGCGCGGCCCGGATGGCGTCAGGCACGTCTGCGGCATCGCCGAATACAGCGCCCGCGCCGTGCACGAGGTGACGGAATCCGGGCAGTCCTCGCTGCCCATGCCGGACAACGAAACCCGCTTTCTTTACGACGACGCGGGGCGGCTTGCCGGCTATGAACTGCGGTCACGCAATGCAGCGGGCCGAGCCAACCCCACGCAGCATTTCTGCCTGCGCTATGACCGCCACGGCTGGCTGGCCGAACAGGGGGCCAACGCCTGCGACAAGCCCTCGCAGCCGCTGATGCGCTACGTGCACGATTCGGCAGGCCGCCTGCTGCGCACGATTTCCTACTTGGAAAGACAAGGCGACGTGATCGAGGTCAGGGAGTTCGACACGCAAGGCAAGCCGGGCCAGCGCACTCTGCGCCAACGGCTGGATTGGGACAACGATAAGGTGGTGCTGGGCTTGCCCTACCCCGAGCGCGCATCGGAATATTCCATCCTGGTGCTGCCCGGCCCGAACTGGGCGGCGCCGGCGCTGGAGTCGTATCACTATGACTGGGCCATCGTGCAGCCCAAGGGCGATGGCCGCGAGGTCTACGCCGCCCGCCGGGATCCCACCGCCGTGCTTGCGCAGGGCAACAGCGGCCCGAACGGCCGCTTCACGCTAAGCAACGCGCAGCGCCGGAAGGTTTGGGAGGCGGCGGGCCAGCACCCTGGCGGCGTGCAATGGCTATGGGCGCCCGGACAGATCCATACCCTGTTGCAAGCCCTGCCCGACAAGGTCTGGCAGGCTTGCATCGACCCCGAGAACCGGCAGGCGAACGCCTGCCAGGCGCCCTAGGATTTCCTTAGCCGCGTCCCAGGTGCTTCCTAGGTACTTTCGGCCGGCGGCCGGGTCGCACCGGGGCGGCGCAGATAATCCACCAGCGCCACCGTCGCGCTGTCGGGTGGCGGGGTCAGCAAAGACACCACGATGATCGTCAGGAAAGCCACCGGCGCGCCGAACACGCCCGCCGCGATCGGCTGTATGCCCCACCACAAATCCACCGGTTGTATGCGCGAGATGCCCAGCACCGATTCGCGCAGCCACGGATGCGTGTAGGTCATATAGGCGAAGGTCACCAACAAGCCCGCCGCCATGCCCAAGGTGGCGCCCCATTTGTTGGCGCGCCGCCAGAACACGCCCATCACCAGCGCGGGAAAGAACGACGAGGCCGCGAACGAGAACGCCGCCGACACCATGAAAAGAATGTCGGCGGGTTTGCGCGCCGCCACCCAGGCCGCGCCGAATGCCACCACCAGCAGCAGAATCTTCGACACCATCACACGGCGCGCGGCCGACATGCGCGGTGACACCATCCGGTACCACATGTCATGCGACAGGGAATTGGACAAGGTCAGCAGCAGGCCGTCGGCCGTGGACAGGGCCGCGGCCAAGCCGCCCGCCGCGACCAGCCCCGAAATCACATAAGGCAGGCCGCCGATTTCCGGCATGGCCAGCACCACGACGTCCGCCCCCATGCTGATTTCGCTTAATTGCACGACGCCGTCGCGGTTGATGTCGGTGACATCCAGCAGGTTGCTGTCGACCGCGCTCCAGGCATGCACCCAGTTGGGCAGGCTAAGAAAGTTGGAGCCGACCACTTGCGTGTAGACCTCGTACTTGACCAAGAGCGCCAGCGCGGGCGCCATGAAATACAGCAACAGGATGAACAGCAGCGACCAGCACACCGACTTGCGCGCCTCGATCACCGAGGGCGTGGTGTATGAGCGCATCAATATGTGCGGCATGCCCGCCGTGCCCAACATCAGGCACAGCACCAGCGCCAGGAAGTTGATGCGCATGTTGCGCTGTTCCTCGGGATCCTTGGCGGGGAATGGTTCGGCGTGCGGCGTGGCGGGCGCCGCCCGCGCCTCGAAGGTGGCGCGCGCCTGCGACCAGGCCACCCGCGCATCTTCCACGCTGGCGGGGTAGGCGGCCAGTTCGCGCTCGACCGAGCGGATGTCGACCATGGGCGCCTCGGTGGCGCTCAATTGCGCCAGGCGGCTGCGCAGCTTGTCTTTTTCCAGCGTCCAGGATTCCGGCAACGTCTGCACACGCTTGGCCATTTCATCCGCATGCTGCTGCCACAGCCGGCGCACCTCGATCTCGGACGGATCATTCTGCAGATAGATCTCTTTTTCGGTCACCTGCTGCAGCACCACGCCCGCGGACAACTGCGGCACGGGCATGTTCGTATGCTTGACCGACAGCCACACCACCGGCACCAGATAGGCGATGACCAGGATGATGTACTGGCCCACCTGCGTCCACGTAACGGCGCGCATGCCGCCCAGGAACGAACACACCAGCATGCCGCCCAGCGCAACGAAGATACCCAATTCGAACGAAATGCCGGTCATGCGCGTGGTGATGATGCCCACGCCGTAGATCTGCGCGACCAGATAGGTGAACGAGCACAGGATGGCGCAGGCCACACCGGCCAGGCGCGGCAAGTTGCCGCCGTAGCGCGCGCCCATGAAATCGGGGATGGTGTACTGACCAAAACGCCGCAGGTACGGCGCCAGCAGCATGGCGACCAGCACATAGCCGCCCGTCCAGCCCAGGATGTAGGCCAGGCCGCCGTAACCCGTCAGGTACAACGTGCCCGCCACGCCGATGAAGGAGGCCACGGACATCCAGTCGGCCGCCGTGGCCATGCCGTTGTAGATGGCGGGCACACGCCGCCCGGCCACGTAGTATTCCACCTGATCAGACGTGCGGCAGACGATGCCGATGCCGGCGTACAGGCTCACCGTGACCAGCAGGAACACATAGCCGATCCAGTTGCGCGGCATGCCCAGCACTTCGGCCAGCGCCAGCATCAGAATCATCAGCGCAAAGCCCGCCGTGTACAGCACGTAGATACGCCGCAGCCGGATCTTGAATTCCTGGGGTGTGTCTCCGCTGAAAAACGGCATCAGCGGTCTCCCCTGGCGGCGTCGGCATCTTCTTCAGCCAACTCATCAGCGCTGTTCATGACCCGGGCGTAGATACCAATGATGATCAGATAAGCCAGGGGTGCCCCATAAGCCGCCATCCAGAAGGCGAACGGCCAGCCGATGAAATCAAAGCTGAGCCTGCGCGCGAAGAAGGTAGGCACGAACGTCAGCGCCGCCCAGACGACAAGCAGCAACAGAATCAGCCGCAAATTGCGGCGCCAATAGGGAGTCGGGGTGGAAACAGGAAGAGGTGCGCGGGATTTCGGCATGGCTAGGATGTTTTCAGACCCTACCTGGATAGCGCGAAACGCTGCGTCTGAAAAGCCCATGCGGCAAAAATTCAGGCTTTTTATGCGACAACGGCTGGCACTGCCTGGTGCCAGCCGTTGTGCGTTTTGCTTTTTTTGAGTACTGCTTTACTTTTTTTTTTTACCGGTGCCGCCGGTATTTGCCCATGCAGGGCTTTGTCTCCTCGCCTGCATGGGAAGAGATTCTGCACCATGTGCGGGAATGTCACACTAGGGGAATGCCCTAAGACGGAGCATTCATTTACATATTCCATGCCCCATCGTGGTGCGAAATGACCACAAAGTTCTAAATATTGGGATTTTCTGGCTGAAATCCCGGAATTGAGCTGAATTCAGGAATCTCGCCCGTCCCGGAATATGACGCTTGCCACCGCGCCATGCCCGGAATCGGGCGCGCCGCATCCATCTGCCCCCCCGCTGCATTTCAGCCCGCCACGGCGGCGTTTATTTCTTGTTTACGCCCCGCCCCCGAAGCTATATCCCGTTTTTACCCCCCGCTCCGTAACCTGCCGGTGTCCTGCTTTGGTCACCTGGCCTGCCCGGCGCGCATCCGCTTTTGCCGCGCAGGCCCGTCGTTCGAAGGGAGCGCCGCTCCCGGGAGGAAAAACGTGGATGCCATCTATATCACCGCCTTCGCCGTCATGGCTGGGCTGACATTCGGCCTGCTGCAGTTCTGCGCCGGCTTGTCGTCGGGAGAGCCGTCATGAACTGGCTCTATGCATTCAGCGGCCTGACGGCCGCGGCGCTGTTCGTCTACCTGCTGGTGGCGCTGTTCAAACCGGAGAAATTCTGATGACCGCCGAATTCATCGGGCTGCTGGTCTTGTACCTGGCAGTCCTGCTTGCGATCGCGCCGCTGCTGGGGCGCTACATCCGCATCGCCATGGAAAACGGCCAATCCAGGCTGACCGCCTGGGGCCGCCCCCTGGAACGCGGCATTTACCGGCTTGCGGGCATCGACCCGCAGGCTGAAATGGGCTGGAAGCGCTATGCCGTGGCAGTGCTGGCCTTCAACCTGATCGGCGTCGCGATGGTCTATGGCCTGCAACGCTTGCAGGGCATGCTGCCGCTGAATCCCGCCGCCATGGGCGCCGTCACCCCGGATTCGGCGCTCAACACCGCCATCAGCTTTGTCACCAACACCAACTGGCAAGGCTACGGCGGCGAAGCCACGATGAGCTACCTGACGCAGATGCTGGCGCTGACGGTGCAGAACTTCGTGTCCGCCGCCACCGGCATCGCCGTGCTGTTCGCGCTGATACGCGGCTTGTCGCGCCACAGCTCGGCCACGATCGGCAACTTCTGGGCGGATATGGTCCGCTGCACGATGTATGTGCTGCTGCCGCTGTCCTTCGTGCTGGCGCTTGCCCTGGTGAGCCAGGGCGTCATCCAGAACTTCAGCCCTTACCAAGACGTACAGACCGTTGAAGCCCTGCATTACGAGCAGCCGCGCATGAACGCCGACGGCCAGCCCGTGCTTGATGCCGCGGGCCAGCCCGTTATGGATCCCGTGACGACCTCGACGCAGACGCTCGCGATGGGGCCCGTGGCCTCGCAGGAAGCCATCAAGCTGCTGGGCACCAACGGCGGCGGCTTCTTCAATGCGAATTCGGCGCATCCGTTCGAGAACCCCTCGCCGCTGTCTAATTTCCTGGAGATGCTGGCCATTCTGGCGATTCCCGCCGCGCTCTGCTTCGCGTTCGGCGAAATGGTCGGCAGCCGCCGCCAGGGCATCGCCATCCTGGCGGCCATGACGGTGCTGTTCGCCGTCTTCGCGCTGACCACCGCCTATTTCGAACAGCAGCCCAACCCCATGGCCGCGCAGGCAGGCGCCGACAGCGCGCTGTCCGCGTTGACACCCGGCGGCAACATGGAAGGCAAGGAATCGCGCTTCGGCATCGCGGCCACCTCACTCTTTGCCATCATCACCACGGCCGCGTCCTGCGGCGCCGTGAACGGCATGCACGACTCATTCAGCGCCATGGGCGGGCTGCCGCCGATGCTGCAAATGCAGTTGGGTGAAGTGGTCTATGGCGGTGTGGGCTCGGGGCTGTACGGCATGCTGGCCTTCGCGGTGCTGGCGGTCTTCATTGCGGGCCTGATGATCGGGCGCACCCCGGAATACCTGGGCAAGAAGATCGAAGCCTACGACATGAAGATGGTGTCCATCATCATCCTCGCCACGCCCTTGCTGGTGCTGGGCGGAACCGCCCTGGCCGTCTCCGTCTCGGCGGGACAGGCCGGTGTGCTGAACCCGGGCATCCACGGCTTCTCGGAAATTCTGTATGCGCTGTCCTCGGCGGCCAACAACAACGGCAGCGCCTTTGCCGGGCTGTCCGCGAATACGCCCTTCTACAACGTGCTGCTGGGCATCGCCATGTGGTTCGGCCGCTTCGCCGTGATCGTCGCGGTGCTGGCCATGGCCGGCTCGCTGGCGGCCAAACGGCGCTTGCCCGCCGGCCCCGGCAGCATGCCCACCACCGGCCCCCTCTTTGTGGTGCTGCTGATCGGCGCGGTGCTGCTGGTAGGCGCGCTGACGTATGTGCCGGCGCTGGCCTTGGGGCCCGTCGCCGAACACCTGCAACCCTGAATGCAACAGGCTAGGAAACAACATGGCCAAGATTGAAATGCCAACCTCAAGCGCTGGCGGCGCCGCCGCCCACGCCCCCGCGGTCACCCCGGAAGAGCGCCCATTCGGCATGTGGTCCCGCTCGCTGGTCGCCCCCGCCCTGCTGGACAGCCTGCGCAAGCTCTCGCCCGCCGCGCAGTTGAAGAACCCCGTCATGTTCGTCGTGTACGTGGGCAGCATCCTGACCACCGTGCTGTGGGTCATGGCCCTGCGCGGCCAGGCAGAAGCCCCGGCGGGCTTCATCCTGGCCATCGCCGTATGGCTGTGGTTCACGGTGCTGTTCGCCAACTTCGCCGAAGCGCTGGCCGAAGGCCGGGGCAAGCAGCAGGCCGCGACCCTGCGCGGTTTGCGCACCACCATCAACGCGCGCTTGCTCAAGGGTTTTCGCGACGGGGATGTCCGCGACGCGAACCCGGCCCAATGGCGCAGCCAGGCCACGAGCCAGGCCTCGGGACTGCTGCGTCGCAATGACGTGGTGCTGGCCGAAGCGGGGGATACCATCCCCGGCGACGGCCAGGTCATCGCCGGTGTTGCTTCCGTGGACGAAAGCGCCATCACCGGGGAATCCGCGCCCGTCATCCGTGAGTCGGGCGGCGACTTCTCGTCCGTCACGGGGGGCACCCGGGTGCTGTCCGACTGGATCTTCGTCCGTATCGCGGCCGACCCCGGCGAGAGCTTCCTGGACCGCATGATCTCCATGGTGGAAGGCGCCAAGCGCCAGAAGACGCCCAACGAACTGGCGCTGACCATTTTGCTGGTCGGGCTGACCGTGGTGTTCCTGCTGGTGGTCGTGACGCTGATGCCGTTCTCCATCTACGCGGTCAACGCGGCCGGTGGCGGCGCGGTGGTCACGGTGACGGTATTGGTGGCGCTGCTGGTCTGCCTGATTCCGACCACCATCGGCGGCCTGCTGTCGGCCATCGGCGTGGCGGGCATGAGCCGCATGATGAGCGCCAACGTCATTGCCACGTCCGGCCGCGCGGTCGAAGCGGCGGGCGACGTGGACGTGCTGCTGTTGGACAAGACCGGCACCATCACTTTCGGCAACCGCCAGGCATCCACATTCCTGCCCGCGCCGGGCGTGTCCGCCCGGGAATTGGCCGACGCCGCCCGCCTGGCCTCCATGGCCGACGAAACGCCGGAAGGTCGCAGCATCGTGGCGCTGGCCGACAAGACCACCCACGCCCCCGCCGCGCGTGTTGCAGACGCCGAGTTCGTTCCCTTCACCGCGCAATCCCGCATGAGCGGCGTGAACCTGGGCGAACGCATGATCCGCAAAGGCGCGGTCGACGCCGTGCAGTCCTGGCTCAAGGCGCTGGACGCCAGCGTGCCCGACGCCGTGTTGCATCAGGCCGAAGACGTGGCTCGACGCGGCAGCACGCCGCTGCTGGTCAGCGACGGCAACCGCGCGCTGGGCGTGGTGGAACTGAAAGACATCGTCAAGCCCGGCATCCAGGCGCGCTTTGCCGAGCTGCGCCGCATGGGCATCAAGACCGTGATGATCACCGGCGACAACAAGCTGACCGCCGCTTCCATCGCGGCCGAAGCCGGCGTCGACGACTTCCTGGCCGAGGCCACGCCCGAGGCCAAGCTGCAACTGATTCGCGCCTATCAGGCCGAAGGCCGCCTGGTGGCGATGACGGGCGACGGCACCAACGACGCCCCCGCGCTGGCGCAGGCGGACGTGGCCGTGGCGATGAACTCGGGCACCCAGGCCGCCAAGGAAGCCGGCAACATGGTGGACCTGGACTCCAACCCCACCAAGCTGATCGAGATTGTCGAGATCGGCAAGCAGATGCTGATGACGCGCGGCGCGCTGACCACGTTCAGCGTGGCCAATGACGTGGCCAAGTACTTCGCCATCATCCCCGCCGCCTTCGCCACCGTCTTCCCGCAGTTGAACGTGCTGAACATCATGCACCTGACGACGCCCGCCTCGGCCATCCTGTCGGCCGTGATCTTCAACGCGCTGATCATCGTGGTGCTGATTCCGCTGGCGCTCAAGGGTGTGCGCTACCGGCCCCTGGGCGCATCGGTGCTGCTGCGCCGCAACCTGCTGATCTACGGGCTGGGCGGGCTGCTGGTGCCCTTCGTTGGCATCAAGCTGGTCGACATGGTGCTGGCCGCGCTGGGCTGGGCCTAGGCCTGAGCCGGCCAGGCCTGGCCTGGCCGCCGCCTCCCCCACAAACAAGGAATCCATCATGAAATCCATCACTACCCCAACCCCCGCCCAAGCGCGCCAAGGCGGCGTGCTGCGTCCCGCGCTGGTCGTTTTCGCCGCGCTGTCATTGGTGACGGGCCTGGCCTACCCCTTCCTGACGCGCGGCGTGGCCGCCGTGGTGTTCCCACACGAGGCCGCAGGTTCGCTGATCACGCAAGGCGACAAGGTGGTCGGGTCGGAACTGATCGGCCAGTCGTTCACCGCGCCGCAGTACTTCTGGGGCCGGCCGTCCGCCACCGCGCCCATGCCTTACAACGGCACGGCCTCGGGTGGTTCAAACCTGGGTCCGCGCAACCCCGCGTTGGCCGAGGCCATCCAGGCCCGCATCGCGGCGTTGAAAGCGGCCGATCCCGACAACCCCACGCCGGTGCCGGTGGACTTGGTCACCGCGTCCGGCAGTGGCCTGGACCCCAGCATCAGCCCCGCCGCCGCCAACTATCAAGCTGCACGGGTGGCGCGGGCCCGCCATGTGCCGCGCGCGCAGGTGGATGCGTTGATCCAGGCCCACACGGAAAAGCCCTGGCTGGGCGTATTGGGGGAACCGGTCGTCAATGTGTTGACGCTGAACCTGGCGCTGGACAAATTGCACCCGGCACAATGATGGCGCGGCGTATAGTATCGCCAGCCTTTCCCACCCCACTCTTGCGCGTTCATGGCTGACATTGCTGGCGAGCGTCCCGATCCGGACGCGCTTTTGAAAACGCTGGACGACGCCGCGCGCGAGGCAGCGCGCGGCAAGCTGCGCGTGTACTTTGGCGCGTCGGCCGGCGTAGGCAAGACCTACGCCATGCTGGTGGCCGCCCGCGCTCAAGCGGCCCAGGGCGTGAACGTGCTGGCCGGCATCGTCGAAACCCACGGCCGTCGCGAAACGGCCAGCTTGCTGGAAGGCATCGCAGCCCTGCCGCTGAAAGACGTGGCGTACCGGGGCCACGTACTGAAAGAGTTCGACCTGGACGGCGCGTTGGCCGCGCGCCCCGGCCTGGTGCTGGTGGACGAACTGGCGCATTCCAACGCGCCCGGTTCCCGCCACGCCAAGCGCTGGCAAGACATTCACGAACTGCTGGCCGCCGGCATTGACGTCTGGACCACGCTGAACGTGCAGCATCTGGACAGCCTGAACGAAGCGGTCGGCAGCATCACGGGCGTGCGCGTCTGGGAAACCGTGCCCGACGAGGTCTTCGACACCGCCGACGAAGTCATCCTGGTGGACCTGTCGGCCGATGAACTGCTAAGGCGGCTGAAAGAAGGCAAGGTCTATCTGCCCGAACAAGCTCGCCACGCCACGCGCAATTTCTTTCGCAAAGGCAACCTGATCGCCTTGCGCGAGCTGGCGCTGCGCCGCACCGCCGACCACGTGGACGACGACGTGCAGGCGTATCGGCGCGACCGCGCCATCGAACCGGTATGGCGCACGCGCGAAGCCGTGGTGGCCTGCATCGGCCCGGACGCTGACGCCGAATATGTCATCCGCAGCGCCCACCGCCTGAGCCAGCAACTGGAATGCGACCTGCACGTGGTCACCATCGACACGCCGCGCGCGGCGCCCACGCCTCAAGCCGAGCAAGACCGCATGCAACGCAGCCTGGCGCTGGCGGACAGCCTGGGCGCGCGCACGGAAACGCTGGCGGGTGGCGACATGGTCGACGCGGTGGTGCGCTACGTGCGCCGGCACAACATCACCAAGGCCGTCGTGGGCCGTACGCGCGCCAGCGGCCTGCAGCGCCTGCGCGTATCCCTGTCCGCATTACTGTCCGCCGCCCTCGCGCCGGGATGGCTATGGCGCCGGCACAGCTTTGCCGACATGCTGGCCGCGGGCTGCCCTGAAATCGACATCATCCGGTTGGGCGCCCCCCCGCTGCCCGCCAGCGCCCCGCCAGGGCGCGACCCGCTGACACTGGGGCGTGGCGCGCGCATCAACGCCGACGACCGTGGCGCCAGCCCCTGGCTGGGCTATGCCTGGGCGCTGTGCTATTGCGCGGTGGCCACCGGCTTGTCGATGCTGGCGTTTCCCGCGCTGCACCAGACCAACATCGTCATGCTGTTCCTGCTGGCGGTGGTGGCGGTGGCGCTGCGGCATGGGCGCGGCCCTGCCGCGCTGGCGTCGGTCGTCAGCGTCGGGTTGTTCGACTTTTTCTTTGTGCAGCCGCTGGCCTCGTTTGCCGTGTCGGACGTGCAATACCTGCTGACTTTCGCCGTGCTGCTGGCCGTGGGCCTGTTGATCGGGCAACTGACCGCGGGGCTGCGGCTACAGGCGCAGGTGTCGGTCAAGCGCGAAGCCGACGCGCGCAGCCTGTATGAGTTCGCGCGCGAATTGTCGTCGGCGCTGTTGCCCGAGCAGATCGTGGCCCTGGCCGGGGCATTCGTACACGCCACCTTCGGCTCGCGTTGCGCGCTGTATATCCTGGGACTGGACGACCGCTTGAAGCTGGCCTCGCCCGCCGCCGCCGACATGCCTGCCCTGGAATCGGCGCTGGCCCAATGGGTGTATGACCACGGCCAGCCCGCCGGCGCGGGCACCACCACGCTGTCCAACAGCGAACTGCTGTATCTGCCCTTGAAGGCGCCGATGCGCACACGCGGCGTGCTGGCCCTGGCCGCGCCCCGCCGCAGCCTGTTCACGCATCCCGATTCGCGCCGCCAGATCGAAGCCTACGCCACGCTTATCGCCATTGCCCTGGAACGGCTGCACTACGTCGAGGTGGCGCAGCAGGCGCTGGTCAGCATGGAATCGGAACGGCTGCGCAACTCGCTGCTGGCGGCGGTGTCGCATGACCTGCGCACACCGCTCACCAGCCTGGTCGGCATGACCGACACGCTGACGCGCCGGCCGGGCACGCTGCCCGACGATGTACAGGAAACCATCCGCGCCATGCGCGACCAAGCCCAGCGCATGCATGCGCTGGTCGTCAATCTGCTGGATATGGCGCGGCTGCAAAGCCACGACACGCCGCTGCGTCTGGAATGGCAATCCATCGAAGAGCTGGTAGGCGCGTCGCTGGCCGCCATGCGCGAACCCCTGGCCGCGCACCGCGTGACCGTGGCCCCGCTGTCGAACCTGCCGCTGGTGGAGTGCGATGGCGTGCTGATCGAACGCGTGCTGTGCAACCTGCTTGAAAACGCGGCCAAGTACACGCCGCCCGGCAGCACCGTGCACATCCACGCAACGGTTCTCGATGGCATGATGCGCGTGGCCGTGTGCGACAACGGCCCTGGCGTCGCGCCGGGCGCCGAACGCCGCATCTTCGAAAAATTCACGCGTGGCGACCGCGAGTCCGCAACGCCCGGCGTGGGCCTGGGCCTGGCCGTGTGCGAGGCCATCATCCAGGCCCACCACGGCCGCATCTGGGTCGAGCACGCACCCGGCCAAGCCTCGGGCGCGCAATTCGTCTTCAGCCTGCCGCTGGGAACGCCCCCCGACGTTCAACCCGAAATTCAATCCGACATTCCTTGAAGACACGCGCAGCATGTTCGACTACCAGCCTATCGTTCTGATCATCGAAGACGACGCCAACATCCGGCGCTTTGTGCGCCAGGCCCTGGAAAGCGAGGGCTGCGTCGTGCACGAGGCCGACACCGTCAAGCGCGGCCTGATCGAGGCCGGCACGCGCCAGCCCGACGCCATCGTGCTGGACCTGGGGCTGCCCGACGAAGACGGCATGACGCTGATCCGCGAACTGCGCGGCTGGACGCAAGTGCCCGTGCTGGTCCTGTCCGCCCGCAGCGCCGAGCCTGACAAGGTGGCCGCGCTGGACGCGGGCGCAGACGACTACCTGACCAAGCCCTTCGGCGTCAGCGAACTGCTGGCCCGGCTGCGCGTGCTGTTGCGCCGCCATGCGCGGGCGGGCGCCGGCAACGCGGCCGAGATCACGTTCGGCGACGTCCGCATCGACTTCGCCAAGCGCGTCGTCGAACGCGCCGGCCAGCACGTGCACCTGACCGCCATGGAATACCGCCTGCTGGCCGCGCTGCTTGCACATCGCGGCAAAGTCATGACGCACCGCGAGTTGCTGCGCGAGGTCTGGGGCCCCTCGCACATCGAAAGCAACCACTACCTGCGTATCTACATGGGGCATCTGCGTCAGAAGTTGGAAGCGGACCCGGCGCAACCCGTCTTCCTGATGACCGAGATCGGCGTGGGCTACCGCTTCGCGGGCTGATCGCGCGGCATTGATCTTTTTTTCTTAGGCCTTTATCCCGCCTTTACGCGGGCAGCGCGAGTCTTGTCTCGCGGTTTATGCCGATCCTCCTATTGTTGCGATCCCGTTCAACACCAGGAGTACTCCATGTTCCGCAATTCCGTCGCCGCGCTCGCGCTGCTGAGCCTGGCCGCCACCGCGCAGGCCAGCGACATGCCCGCCCCCGCTGCCGCCCCCGCCGTCAGCGACTTCACGCTGTCGGCCAACCTTACGCTGGCCAGCCAATACCGCTATCGCGGCCTGATGCAGACGAACAACAAGCCCGCCATCCAAGGCGGCTTTGACCTGGCCCACGCCAGCGGCTTCTATCTGGGCAATTGGAACTCCAGCATCAGTTGGCTGGGCGACAGCAACCCCGACGTGTCCGCCCCCGTCGAAATGGATTTCTACGGCGGCTACAAGGGCAATCTGGCCGAAGGCGTGCCGGTGGATCTGGGCATCTTGCAGTACTACTACCCGGGCGACTTTCCCTCGGGCTACACCAGCCCCGACACCACCGAGCTGTACGCCGGCATCGGCTACGGCCCGGTCATGTTCAAGTACTCCATCGCCCTGACCAACCTGTTCGGCTTCGCCGACAGCAAATACAGCCAGTACTTCGATGTGGCCGCCAACGTTGATACCGGCGTATGGGGGCTGACGCTCAACGCCCATGTGGGACGCCAGCTCGTGAAGAACGTGGACAACGGTTCCTACACCGACTGGAAGCTTGGGCTGACCAAGGACTTTGGACAGGGCCTGTCCGTGTCGCTGGCCTACCTGGACACCAACGCGGACCGTGCCGTCTACACCAACACGCACGGCCGCGACATGGGCCGCGCGACCGGCTTGCTGTCGCTGACCAAGACCTTCTGAACGTCCGGGGCGTTGACGCGATTTTTACGCGCCGCGCCCGCCTTTTTCGGCAGGATTTACGGCGCGATTCCTATAGTGGAATCGTCATCAACCAACAGGAAACGCGGATCGCCGCAAGCGGCGCCTCCGCTCCGACCCCCGCCATGATTCCCCGACTGCATACGAGCCGCCCTGCTTCGCGCAATCTCACCGCAAGCTTGCCACTGGCGCATAGCCAGCAGGTAGCGTTGACGGTCAGGATCGATACGCTGGATGCGTTGAAGGTGCGCCTTGCGCTGCACCAGGCACTGGGTAATCGCATCGGCATCTACCTGCTGTCGGTGGACCACGCGCACGCGCAAAGCACGCTGCAACTGCAATGCGCCCGCGACGAACTGGACGACATGATGCATGCCGTCATGCGTGGGCTGCCCCAGGCAGAATTCGGACCGGTGCGCGCGGCCACCACCATCACGAGACGCTAGGCCATGGACATGCCGCTGACTCACAATCCGCTGACTCACAATCCGCTGGCTCACGTACCGCTGACTGACATGCCGCCGACTCGCATGCCACTGCCTTCGCGTTTTGAAGGCATCTGGCTGCCCATGGTCACGCCGCTGCGCGGCGGCTACGTGGACATGGACGCCGCGCAGGCGCTGGCCCGCTACTACCGCAACGCGGGCATCGCCGGCCTGGTGCTGTTCGGTTCCACCGGCGAAGGCAATCTGCTCAGCCTGTCCGAGAAAATCGAGATGGCCCAGGCCATTGCCAGCGACCCGCATGCGCTGCCGCTGATATTCGGCGCGGGCGGCGTGGACACACGAGGCGTGGCCACGGCCATCCGGCGTCTGGACAAGCACGGCCCGGCGGGCTATCTGGTGCCGCCGCCTTATTATCTGGGCCCCTCGCAAGCCGGCATCCTGTGGCATTACCGGCAGATCGCCTGGGCCACCGAACGCCCCATCATTCTCTACAACATCCCCAAGCGCACGGGCGTGACCATGACGGTCGAGACCATGGAATCGCTGGCCTTGCTGCCCAACTTTTCCGCCGTCAAGGAATGCAACCCGGCAGTGCTCGCCGCCCTGAACGCGCGCGGCAAACTGGACGCGCTGTGCGGCGACGACCTGTCCTTGCTGGACCATTGGCTGGCCGGCGGGCGCAGCGCCATCCCGGCCGCCGCACACCTGTTTCCCGAGCGCTATGTGGAAATCATGCGCCTGGCGCACGCAGGCCAGGCGCAAGCCGCGCGCGAGCTTTTCGAGCCGCTGCGCGCGCTGATCCGGCTACTGTTCGCCGAGCCGAATCCCGCGCCGATCAAGCGTGCACTTGCCATGCAGGGGCTGATCGCCGACGAACTACGCATGCCCATGATGCCCGCCAGCCGTGACCTCACCCCGCGCCTGCAACGCGCAATGAACGCCCTGCAAGACTTGCCTAGCCGGCTGCAGACAGCTTGAATACCGACACCGCGCGCGCCAGGCCATCGGCCTGCTCGTGCAGCGTGGCCGCTGACGCGGCAAACTCCTGGACCAGCGCCGCGTTCTGCTGCGTGACGCTGTCCAGGTGCGTGACAGCTTGGTTGATCTGTTCGATACCCACGCTTTGCTCGGCCGACGCGGTGGCAATCTCGCCCATCAGCGGCGCGCTGGTGGCCGCCGATTCCAGCACGCTGCCCATGGTTGCGCTGGCCTGGCCCACCCGTTCGCTACCGCGCGCAACGGAGTCCGACGAGGTCTCGATCAAGCCCTTGATCTCTTTGGCGGCCGTGGCGGAACGCTGGGCCAATGCCCGAACTTCGCCCGCCACCACCGCAAAGCCGCGTCCCTGCTCGCCCGCCCGGGCTGCCTCGACCGCCGCATTCAAGGCCAGGATATTGGTTTGAAAGGCAATCCCGTCGATCACGCTGATGATCTCGCCGATGCGTTGCGAACTGTGTGAGATCTCGCGCATGGCGTCGATGGCGTGCTGTGTTTCTTCGCTGCCCTGGCGGGCCAGTTGCGCCGACTGGCCGGCCAGGGAACTGACTTCGCGCACGTGTTCCGCGCTTTGCTTGGCGGTGGCCGTAATCTCTTCCACGCTGGCGGCGGTTTGCTCAAGCGCCGCGGCCTGCTTCTCGGTACGGTCGGACAGATCCATGCTGCCGGCCGCGATCTGGCGCGAGGCCGCCGCGATGGATCCCGTGGACTGCACGATCGTGCGCAAGGCGGCTTGCAGGCGGTCCTGCATGCGCCCCATTCCTTCGAACAGGCGGCCTATCTCGCCGCGATGGTGGTGCGACACGCTGCCCGACAAGTCGCCATTGGCCACGCGCTCGCACAGCGCCACGGCCTCATCCAAGGGGCCGATCACATGCGTGCGGAAGAAGCGCAACGCCCCGATCAGCAGCAAAGCCAGCAGGCCCAGCGTCACGCCCCCCTGGCGCCACAAGGTGCCGGTGAACGCGGCGTCGACATCATCCACATAGAGCCCGGTAAAGATCAGCCAGCCCCACTCCGCGTCATAGGCCGCATAGCTGATCTTCGGCAAGGCCTCGTCGGCGCCCGGTCGCGGAAAGCGGTAGTCCACATAGCCGCCGCCCGCCTTGCCTTCGGCATAGAGGTTTTCGAAGATCGGCAGGCCGTCCACATCCTTGATGGCGCGTACGTTCGTGCCCACCAGCTTGGCGTCCGGGTGCACCAGCAGCGCATAGTCATCACCGAACACGCCCACGTAACCGTCGTCACCGTAGCGCAGTTGCGCCAGGCGCCGCGCCACATTCTGCTTGGCCTGCGCCAGCGGCATGCCTTCGCTGACGCTTTGCTTGCCATTGCGCAGGATGCCTGCCGACAGGTCCAGCACATGACGCAATTCGGTCTTGCGCTCGGCCACCATCTCGGCGCGGCGCTGCCAGGCATCCCAGGCACCCAGCATCAGAACCACCGCGCCAATGGCGAATACGAACCACAACAGCTCCCTGCGCAGACTGGAATTTTTCATAGCCTCTCCTCGTTATTTTCCAATCTGCCGAATGAAACTTTTGACGGCAGAATGTGACGGTTTATGTATTGCGATCCGTCAGGATACGGGGACACAGCAGGGTTTTCACTAGTAAGACGTAGGGCCATTGATCTAACGCAAGGCCCATAAGAAAAACGCAAGGCCCGTGGGCCTTGCGTTCGGTAGTGCTTGCATTGCGGAGATTTCTCCGCTTCTCGTCAACGCCGCAATGCGCTTTGGGCCGCCTGCGCGGCGCGCGGCGTCGTCAACGCAATCAGCGTCACCACGATCAGCGAATAGTTGGGCACGCTGCGCATGTTGCGGAACATCATCTCGGTCAAGCTGAAGGCGCAAAAACCCAGGCAGAACAGCAACCCCAACTGCGCGCCAACGCGAATCACCCGGTCATCGCTAGCCAGCCGGTGGAAGAATACGGCCGCCGGCACCAGGTACAGGATAAGAATCGTGAGCAGGCCCAGCACGCCATACCCAGACAAGGCCCCGAGCATGTCGTTGTGGGGCTCGCCAAAGCCCTCGACCACTTCCTGCGTGACGATGCCCTGGGTTTGCAACGTGCGCAGTTCATCGCGGAATTTGCTGGGGCCCACGCCCACGATGGGGCTCTTTTCGAACATGAGGATCGACGCATGCCACAACTGCAAGCGGATGCCGAAGGACGTATCGCGGTTGGCCGACGTGGCAAAACCCTGGACGTCTTTCGAGATCTCGTGCATCCGGCTGCTGAATGTCCAGATGGCGGCGGCGCTGGCCACCAGCGCCACACAGACGGCCAAGGCACAGTACACCTTGTGGCGGCGCTTCCAGTTGCGCAGGCCCAGCAGGAACACCAGCCCCAAGATGGGCAGCAGCATCCAACTGCTACGCGTTTCAGACATCCAGGTGGCGATGACGGACAACACCACCACCAGCAGCTTCACCGCCGTCTCCAGGCGTGGCCAGCGCGTGGCGGGACCGAAGCCCAGGGACAAGAGCGTCATGGCGCCGAACAACAGCGTCATGTTCGCGAAGGCCACGGCGTTATAGCGCCCGCCCACGTCGACCATGGCGGCGCGGCCCTCGGTCTGCATGGTGACGATCAGCAGCACCGACCCGGCAAGCGCGCCCGCCAGAATGCTCCACTGCACCAGCTTGAGCCACCGCTGCGGCGCGCGCAGCAACAGCCATAGCACCGGCAGCGCCAACGCAAAGCGCAGCAGCTTTTCAAGTTCGGAATTACTCCACACGCCTCGCACCGCGGACGTGGTGAACATACAGGCCAGTGGCAGCAGCAGCACCAATGACATCGGCCATAAAGCGCCGAAATTCATGGGCTCGTACCGCTTGATGGCGTTCATCACCAACGCGGCCAACGCGATCGGGGCGCTTAGATAAAGCACGGCGGGTCCGCCCACAGGGCTGGTCAGGGCCAGCGCGGGAACCAGCAACACCAGCCAGGTGGCTAAGGAAACATACATTCGGGGCACAGCGATCAGCCTGGAAAGAACAGCGCAAGCGACAGCGCGCTTCATGCGGATTAGGTAGACAAAACCCGCCCGCCATGACGGCGGACGGGTTCAGCGGAACATCGCGGGAGGGTCCGCGTGTTTACATGTTTTCGATCATGACCTGGCCAAAGCCCGAGCACGACACCTGGGTCGCGCCTTCCAGCAGGCGGGCGAAGTCATACGTGACCTTCTTGGACAGGATGGACTTTTCCATGCTGGAGATGATCAGGTCGGCGGCTTCGGTCCAGCCCATGTGGCGCAGCATCATTTCGGCCGACAGGATTTCGGAACCGGGGTTCACGTAGTCCTTGCCCGCGTACTTGGGCGCCGTGCCGTGGGTGGCTTCGAACATGGCGACCGAGTCCGACAGGTTGGCCCCCGGCGCGATGCCAATGCCGCCCACTTGCGCGGCCAGCGCGTCCGAGATGTAGTCGCCGTTCAGGTTCAGCGTGGCGATCACGTCGTATTCGGCCGGGCGCAGCAGGATCTGTTGCAAGAAGGCGTCGGCAATCACGTCCTTGACGATGATCTCGCGGCCCGTCCTGGGGTTCTTGAACTTGCACCACGGGCCGCCGTCGATCAGTTGCGCACCGAATTCCTTCTGCAGCAGCTCGTAGCCCCAGTCCCGGAAGCCGCCTTCCGTGAACTTCATGATGTTGCCCTTGTGCACCAGCGTCAGCGACGTGCGGTCGTTGTCGATGACGTACTGCGCGGCCTTGCGCACCAGGCGCTCGGTGCCTTCGCGCGACACAGGCTTGATGCCGATGGACGAGGTGTTCGGGAAGCGGATCTTCTTCACGCCCAGCTTGGTCTGCAGGAACTGGATCAGTTCCTTGGCCTGCTCGCTTTCGGCCATGTATTCGATGCCCGCATAAATGTCTTCCGAGTTTTCGCGGAAGATCACCATGTTGGTCTTTTCGGGTTCACGCACCGGCGAGGGCACGCCCTTGAAGTACGCCACCGGACGCAGGCAGACGTACAGGTCCAGTTGCTGGCGCAGCGCCACGTTCAGCGAGCGGATGCCGCCGCCAACCGGGGTGGTCAGCGGGCCCTTGATGGACACCACGTAGTCCTTGACGACTTCCAGGGTCTCGTCGGGCAGCCAGACGTCCGGGCCGTAGACCTTGGTGGCCTTCTCGCCGGCATAGACTTCCATCCAGTGGATCTTGCGCTTGCCGCCATAGGCTTTTTGCACCGCGGCGTCGACAACCTTGATCATCACCGGGGTGATGTCAGCGCCCGTGCCGTCGCCTTCAATGAAGGGAACGATGGGTTGTTCAGGCACATTCAGCGAGAAATCAGCGTTGACCGTGATTTTCTGGCCGCCAGCGGGAACCTTGATATGTTGGTAGGACATGAATGCTCCATTTGCTCCGGGTGGTTTTTCTGCACGCGCCGCATCGGAAAGCGTCCGATTCCGCAGGGAAAATCGCCCTCGCGAACCGCACACCGGATGGCGGATAGCAACCAATTCTATATCGCAAAGGCCCCGGGGCAAGCGGCCGCCATCGGGCGCGCGGTAAAATAATGCGTCCTACACCGCATTCCGTCCCCACCGATGTTCAATCCCTCACGCGACCAAGTCCGCGAATTCTTTATCGACACCTGGCGCAAGCACCGCGCCAACGAGGTGCTGACTCCGCTCGAGGCCATCGCGCTGGACTGGATCATCGAGCATCCCGAATACCACGGCGACCTTGAAAGCCCTGAGGCCATGACCATGGAATACGCGGTGGAAAAGGGGCGCACCAATCCGTTCCTGCACCTGTCCATGCACCTGGCCATCGCGGAACAATTGTCCATCGACCATCCGCCCGGCATCCGTCTGGCTTACCAGCAGTTGACCGCACGCTCGGACGCCCACCACGCAGCCCACGAAATCATGGAATGCCTGGGGCAAGTGGTGTGGGAAGCGCAGCGGCTGGGCACGCCGCTGGACAGCGACAGCTATATCGACCTGATCCGCCGCCGCGCCAGCCTGTAAGGCGTAATTACTTGCGCACGCCCAGGTCGCTGGGCAGGGACGCCAGCCATGCCGACACGTTGGAAATATCCTGGTCGGACAATTGCGTGGCGAAAGCGCCCATGATGGGGTTCTTGCGCACGTTGGCGGTGGCGGCGCTGCCGGAGGCTCCGCGCTTGTAGGCCTTCAGCGCGTGGACCAGGTAATCAGCGTGCTGGCCGGCCAGCGTGGGGTAGGACGGGTCCACCGCGGTCTTGGCGTCGGCGCCGTGGCACGACGCGCAATTGAATTTATCGAAAACGGCCTTGCCGGCGGCCAGGTCCTGCGCCTGGACGGTAGCGCCCGCCATGGCGAAAGTCGCGCCCAGAAGGGCAAGCATCGTGCGATTCATTGTTTGCCCCTTATTTGAGATTCGCGTAGTACGCGGCCAGATCGGCGATGTCCTGGTCGGACAGGCTGCCGGCAATGGCGTCCATCGTGGGATGGCTGCGCGCGCCTTTCTTGTACTCGTTGAGGGCGGTTTCGATGTACTTGGCGTTTTGGCCAGCAATCATCGGCACGTGATAGAGCTCGGGGAACGTCGCCTTGTAGCCTTCGATGCCGTGGCAACCGATGCACATGGAAACCTTGTCGCGGGCGTTTTGGATGTTACCGACAGGCGCTGCGTCAGCAGCAACAGCCTGGCCGGCGATCGCACAGGATGCTATCGCGGCCAACACGGAAACCGTGCACTTCAGAGAGGTTCGCAACTTCATTGGAATGGCTCTTCTTGGTATGGCTTAAGGACTAGGGCCTGCTCACACGTCGGCCCCCTGCAAACACGTTGCGGGTCGAACCCAACTGCAAAACCGCCTGATTGTACGATAATTGCTCAGGATTAATACCTTGCGTTGGGTATTGATCACCGTCAATCCTCGGAAGCCATCAGCCTATGTCCGCAGCCCAGTCCGCACACTCCGCCACGCCTGCCCGCTTCAACGGGACCGACTCTTACGTCGCCACCGACGACCTGAAACTGGCCGTCAACGCCGCCCTGACTTTGCAGCGTCCGCTGCTGATCAAGGGCGAGCCGGGCACCGGCAAAACCATGCTGGCCGAAGAGGTGGCGCGCGCGTTGGGCCGGCCGCTGCTGCAATGGCACATCAAGTCCACTACCAAGGCGCATCAGGGCCTGTACGAATACGACGCCGTTTCGCGCCTGCGCGACTCGCAATTGGGTGACGAGAAAGTGCGCGACATCCGCAACTACATCGTGCAAGGCACCTTGTGGCAAGCGTTCCAGGCGGACGAACCGGTGGTGCTGCTGATCGACGAGATCGACAAGGCCGACATCGAATTCCCCAACGACCTGCTGCGCGAACTGGACCGCATGGAATTCCATGTGTATGAAACGCGCGAGACCATCTCCGCGCGCCATCGCCCGCTGGTCATCATCACGTCCAACAACGAGAAGGACCTGCCCGACGCATTCCTGCGCCGCTGCTTCTTCCACTACATTCGCTTCCCCGACCGCGACACCATGCGCGACATCGTCGCCGTGCACTACCCGCACCTGAAGCAGGACGTGCTGCGCGCGGCGCTGGACACCTTCTTTGCGCTGCGCGATGCGCCCGGCCTGAAGAAAAAGCCGTCCACCTCTGAACTGCTGGACTGGCTGCGCCTGCTGCTGGCCGAAAACGCCACGGCGGCCGAGATCGACGCCCACACGGCCACCGCCGTGCCGCTGATGGCCGGCGCGCTGCTGAAGAACGAGCAAGACGTGCACCTGCTGGAACGCCTGGCGGCCATGACCCGCGGCGGCCAGCGCCGCTGATCCCCACGCCACCGGCCGCCTGCCCATGCTGATCGACTTCTTCTACCACCTTCGGGCACACAAGCTGCCCGTCTCGGTCAAGGAATACCTGACCCTGGTGGACGCCCTGCGCCACGACCTGATGGCGCCCACGCTGGACGAGTTCTACTTCCTGGCGCGCGCCACGCTGGTCAAGGACGAATCGCTCTACGACCGCTACGACAAGGCCTTTGGCGCCTACTACAAGGGCATCCAGGCAGCCCTGCCGGCGGACAAGGAAATTCCGCTGGACTGGCTGATCAAGGAGTTCGAGAAGAACCTGTCGCCCGAAGAAAAAGCCGCCATTGAAAAGCACGGCTGGGACAAGCTGATGGAGCTCTTCAAGGAACGCATGGAAGAGCAGAAAGAGCGCCACGCGGGCGGCAGCAAATGGATCGGCACCGGCGGCACCTCGCCGTTCGGCAACGGCGGTTATCACCCTGAAGGCATCCGCGTGGGCGGCGCGTCGGCGGGCAACCGCTCGGCGGTCAAAGTCTGGGACATGCGCCAGTTCAAGGACTACGACGACCAGGTCGAACTAGGCACGCGCAACTTCAAGGTGGCGCTGCGGCGCTTGCGCCGCTTTGCGCGCCAAGGCGCCGACATGGAGCTGGACCTGGACGACACCATCGCCAGCACCGCGCGCAACGCCGGCCATCTGGACCTGCGCATGGTGCCCGAGCGCCACAACACCGTAAAGGTGTTGATGCTGCTGGACGTGGGCGGCAGCATGGACGACCACATCGGCCGGGTGGAAGAATTGTTTTCAGCGGCGCGCAGCGAATTCCGCAATCTGGAAGTCTATTACTTCCACAACTGCCCGTACGAAAGCCTGTGGCAAAGCAACCGCCGCCGCCAGAATGAACGTTTCGACACCTGGGACGTGCTGCGCAAGTACAACCCGGATTGGCGGCTGATCATCGTCGGCGACGCCACCATGAGCCCGTACGAAATCCTGCAACCCGGCGGGTCCGTCGAGCACTACAACAAGGAACCGGGCGCGCAATGGATGCGGCGGCTGCTGGATGCCTGGCCGAAATCGGTGTGGCTCAACCCCGAACCCACCGCGTCGTGGCAATACCGTCAGTCCATCGCGCTGATGCGCGACATCATGCAGGACCGCATGTATCCGGTCACCGTCGCGGGTCTGGAACAAGCGATGCGGGTCCTCTCCAAATAAGCCTTACCCGTCCACCGGCTGCTCAGGCGTATCCAGCGTCAACTGATAAAAAGCCAGGTCCAGCCAGCGGCCGAACTTGAAGCCCGCTTCGCGGATTGTGCCGGCGTGTTTGAACCCCAGCTTCTCGTGCAGGCGGATGCTGCCGTCGTTCGAGGCATCAATGCCGCCGACCAGCACGTGCACCTGATTGATGCGTGCCCGCTCGATCAGCACGCGCATCATCGCTTCGCCCAGGCCCCGGCCGCGAAAACGCCCGTCCACGTAGACGGAATGCTCGACGGAATACTTGAACGCGGGCCAGGCGCGGAAGGTGCCATAGCTGGCAAACGCCATCAGCTCGCCGGCCGCGTTTTCAAACCCGACCACCGGAAAGCCGCCCTGCTGCTTGGTCTGGAACCATCCCTGCATCGCTTCGCGCGGGCGGGGCTTGTAGTCGTACAGCGCGGTGGAGTTGACGATGGCGTCGTTGAAAATGGCCAGTATCTGATCCGCGTGGCGTTCGTACGTGCAATCAACAAGGGTTGCGCCGTCGGGCGCGTGGGTGTCAGCGGGCGAGTTCATGGCGAAAAATTGTACTGTCACGGCCCGCATTTGTAGCCGCTGGCAACGGGCCTGGGCACAAAAAAAACCGCCGATCCGGCGGTTCAGTAAGGTGTTGCCGCTTCTGGCCACTCTCAGGCGGCGCGGCTCTCCACAGATCGGTTGGTGGCGGACGCGTGCCGCGGGCCGGGGCACTTGCGCCATGAAAGCTCGTCCGCATCCATGTCCAGGTCAAACAGATCATTGGCGGCCGGCCACGGATGGCTGCGCACGGCCGCGCCTTCCATCTCAAGCACATGTCCGGCAAACCCACGGGGCGAACCGCCGCATTCCGCGAAGTATCGTTGTGCGTTCAAGTCCACCACATAGGTGGTCATATCATGGGTCAGTATGGCCACGAATTGGCCGTCATCACTGGCATAGGCGTACTGAAACTGCCCTTTGATTCCGTCGCCGCTCAAGGCGCTACCGGTCAATTGGGACAGAGCACGCGTGACGATTTCGGTCAGCATGGGTCGTTCCTCCGAAAAATGCGCCGGCAGGATGCCGGCAGCGAAGGCGCGAACGACAAGCACCGGCGCCGCGCTTGCGGCGGCGTCTGGCGTTGGACGGGAAGCCGGGTAGACGGCTGTCGCGCATCCCGTCGGCAACAGCTACTACGTCTGGAAAAGCTTACACCCGCAAGCCGGACGACCTCAAATTTGCCTTGCGCACGAAGGATATTGCAGTGCAGCACCCTCTGGTGGCGCTGCTTTCCGCGCCTTATGCCGCCGCAACCGGCATGCCGCCTGGCTCTGCGTCACCGTTATTCCGACCCATCCAATGCTCGCGGCGCAGGCGATAAAGCACATGCTCACGCAGCGGATGGCCCGGGGACAACGCCGGATGATCAAACGTGCCGGCATCGGCCTGCATGCCAAGCCGCGCCATCACCGCGCGCGAGCGCTGATTGCCCACCGCCGTGAACGCCACGATTTCATCCAGCCTGATCTGTTCGAACCCGACGCGCAATGCCGCTTCAGCGGCTTCGCTGGCATAGCCACGCCCCCAAAACGGCTGCGCCAGACGCCAGCCCACTTCGACCCCCGGCGCGAACGGCAGCATCGCCGGCATGGGCTTGATACCGACAAAGCCGACGAAAGGCGCCACACCGGGCGCTTCAACGGCCCAAAACCCCCAGCCATGCTCGTCAATGCCCGCCGCCAGCCGTCCGGCCAGCGCATCGCTTTCCTGTGCCGACAGCGGCAGCAGGAACTCGGTCACGCGCGGATCCGCGTTCATTTCCGCGAACGGCTGGCGGTCATCCGCGCGCCATTGCCGCAGCACCAGACGCGACGTTTCTACTTCCAGCGATA
Source organism: Achromobacter sp. JUb104 (assembly GCF_024806975.1). Classification (NCBI taxonomy): domain Bacteria; kingdom Pseudomonadati; phylum Pseudomonadota; class Betaproteobacteria; order Burkholderiales; family Alcaligenaceae; genus Achromobacter; species Achromobacter sp. JUb104. The sequence continues at coordinate 709,008 of NZ_JANUEY010000003.1, forward strand.
ACGACATGTCGCACTTCCTTGTATTGCGTCTCAGGCTTGCAGCGCCTGAACCATTGCCAACGTATACACTCCAACGGATTCTGCCATGCGAAAGGAATTGTTTGCCATGCGCCTGTCCCTGTCGAAGCTGCCGCGCCCATTGGGTGCGCTGCTGTTCTCCTCCTTCCTGGCCTTTCAGGCCGGCGCCGCCGATCTTCCGGCGGGCGTCTCGGAGGCCGCCTCGGTTGAAGGCATCACTGAATATCGCTTGGCCAATGGCCTCAGGGTGCTGCTGGTACCCGACGAGTCCAAGCCGTCGACCACCGTCAACATGACCTACCTGGTGGGCTCGCGCAACGAGAACTACGGCCAGACCGGCATGGCGCACCTGTTGGAACACATGCTGTTCAAGGGGACGTCCACCACGCGCAACGCCATGGGCGAGTTTTCCCGCCGTGGCCTGCAGGCCAACGGGTCCACCTCCAGCGACCGCACCAACTACTTCGCCAGTTTCGCCGCCAACCCCGACACCCTCAAGTGGTACCTGGGCTGGCAAGCCGACGCCATGGTCAATTCCCTGATCGCCAAGGAAGACCTGGATTCGGAAATGACCGTGGTCCGTAATGAAATGGAAAGCGGCGAAAACAGCCCGTCGCGCATCCTGATGCAAAAAATGCAGGCGGCTGCCTACCAGTGGCACAGCTACGGCAAGAACACCATCGGCGCCCGCTCCGACGTTGAAAACGTGGACATCGGCCAGCTTCGCGCCTTCTATCACGAGTACTACCAGCCCGATAACGCCGTGCTGATCGTGGCCGGCAAGTTCGACCCCCAGGCCACCCTGGCGGACATCGAACAAACGCTGGGCAAGCTGCCCAAGCCCGACCGCAAATTGCCGCCCGAGTACACCGTTGAACCGGTGCAGGACGGCGAACGTTCGGTCACCTTGCGCCGTACCGGCGGCACGCCTCTGGTAGCCGCCATGTACCACATCCCCGCCGCCGGCAGCCCCGATTTCGTGCCGCTGGACCTGGCCACCGTCATCCTGTCGGATACCCCGTCGGGCCGCCTTTACCACGCACTGGTCGCCACGAAGATGGCCTCGGGCGTGTTCGGCTTCACCATGGAAAACCGCGATCCCGGCCTGGCGATGTTCGGCGCGCAGTTGCCGCCCGGCAAAGACCTGGACGCCGCCATGAAGACGCTGACCAGCACGCTGGAATCGCTGGGTAAAACGCCTTTCACGCAACAGGAACTGGACCGCGCGCGCAGCAAATGGCTGACCGCCTGGGAACAAACCTACAGCGATCCCGAGCAAGTTGGCGTGGCGCTGTCCGAAGCCATCGCCGCCGGCGACTGGCGCTTGTTCTTCCTGCAACGCGACCGCGCCCGCAAGGCCACGCTGACTGAAGTCCAACAAGTCGCCACCACCTATCTGCTGCAAAGCAACCGCATCGAAGGCCGCTACATCCCCACGGAAAAGCCGCTGCGCGCGCCGCAAACGCAACGTGTGGACCTGACTTCCGTGTTCAAGGACTACAAGGGTGATCCGGACTTCAAGGCGGCATCCGCCTTTGATCCCACGCCCGAAAACATCGACAAGCTGACGCAAAGAAAGACACTGGAGCTCGCCAACGGGCCGGTTCAATTGGCGCTGTTGCCCAAGGCCACGCGTGGCAGCCGCGTGCAGGCGCAGATGCTGATTCAGTTCGGCAATGAAAAAGACCTGCTTGGCCAGCGCGTGAACTCGAGCGCCGCGGCGGATCTGTTGATCCGAGGCACGGCCAAGCTGTCGCGCCAGGAAATCCAGGACCGCCTGGACAAGCTGCAAGCCGAGCTGGGCTTCAGCGGCGGCGGCACGACCCTGAAAATCGCCATGTCGACCAAGGGCGAGAACCTGCCCGAGCTGACCGCGCTGGCTCTGGAAATCGTGCGCAACGCCAACTTCCCCAAGGAACAGCTGGACGAATACCAGCGCCAGCTTGAAACCTCGATCCAGAACGCCATGACCGAGCCCACGGCCTTGGCCGGACGCGCCCTGGCCCGCCAGGACAACCCGTGGCCCGCTGACGACTTGCGCTATGTGCCGACGTTTGAAGAATCCTTGGCCAGCGTGCGCGGCCTGAACCGCGACGCGCTCGCCAAGTTCCACGCCAAGTTCTACGGCGCCGGCAAGATCGAGTATTCCGCCGTGGGCGACTTCGAGCCCGCGGCTGTTGAAAAGGCCATCACCACAGGCCTGGCCGGTTGGAAGAAGGCGCCCGCCTACACCCGCGTGCCCAACCCGTATCGCGACATTCCCGCCAAGCAGTTCGACATCAATACGCCCGACAAGGCCAACGCCTTCTACGTGTCGCGCATGCCGTTGAAGCTGCAAGACACGGATGCGGATTACGCGGCCCTGTATCTGGCCAATTATCTGTTCGGTGCGTCGGAAACGTCACGCTTGTGGAACCGCGTGCGCGAAACCGAGGGCCTGTCCTACAACGTGCGCAGCTCGCTGTCGGTGTCGTCGTTCGAACCCAGCGCCAGCTGGACCATGTACGCCATTTACGCCCCCCAGAATCGCGAACGCCTGGAAAAGGCTATCAACGAGGAACTGGCGCGTGTGCTGAAGGACGGCTTTTCCGACAAGGAAGTGCAGGACGGCATCAACGCGCTGCTGAACTACCGCAATCTGGCCCGCGCACAAGACGACATCCTGGCCAGCACCTGGCTTGACTACCTGCAACGCGGCCGCACGTTTGAGTGGTCAGCCGAGATGGACAAGAAGATCTCCGCCTTGACGCCCGATGTGGTCAACGCGGCGTTACGCAAGTACCTGCGCGCCGACGGGTTCAGCACCGCGGTTGCGGGCGACTTCACGAAGAAAGCCACGCCCTGAACAATAGGCACCCCACAAACCCCTGCCATGTGCAGGGGTTTTTTTGCATCAGCGGATATGCACAGGGCTATCCATCAGCTTGCCCGGCATGCATAACCCTACGAAAAACGGGGAGATTTTCCAAAATCGAACGTATTACTCGACTATTTGGAAAGATGTTTTCAAGTATTAAGGGTTTATCCCAGGTGAGATAGCGCGCAGAATTCGGTCATCGGGAACAAAAAACGAACCACGACGGTAATGCCGGATTCGCTCCCATCCAAGATGACACGGAGGTCTCAATCATGAAAACCCTAACCACCACCCTGCTGCTATCCCTGGCTTTGGTTGGCGTTGGCGCCCAAGCCGCCGGCGTTGAACAAGCCAAGACCCGCGACCAGGTCGCGACCGAATTGCAGCAAGCCAAGGCCAACGGCCAATACACGTTTGGCGAACTGGACTACCCGCCCGCCCTGCCCCAAGCCGCCAGCTTGAGCGCGCAAGACGTGCAAGCCCAGTTGCAACAAGCCAAGATCAGCGGCGAATACACCTTCGGCGAACTCGAATACCCGCCCACCCATGCAGCGCCGGCCAGCGTGAAGACCCGCGCCGACGTCCAGCAAGAACTGGCCCAAGCCAAGGCCAGCGGCCAATATACGTTCGGCGAGCTCGACTACCCGCCGACCACCCGGTGAGCTGCTTGCTGTAGCCCGGCCGGTCTCAGGCGGCATCATGGCCTGGGACCGGTTTTTTAAGGCACAGCGGCAACCGCAGTAGCAGTAGAAGTAGTAGCAGTAGAAGTAGTAGCAGTAGTAGCAGTAGCAGCACCAAGGCCGCGGCATAAAACCGCGGCCTTTCTATTACGTAGGATGGGTGAAGCGCGCACCCCCCGTCATCAGCATCCCAACATCCACCGCGCGCAACCCATCAAGCAGCGCCCCAACCCCACACAAATCCCCTCAAGAACCAAAAAAATCCCCCGCAAAAACCCAAAAAAAAGCCGCGACCAAATTCGCGGCTTTTTCCCATCCTTCAGCCCTATCAGCTGAAGAACTCCTTCACCCGATCCGTCCAGGACTTGCTTTGCGGCGAGTGGCGATCGCCCCCGTCGTTCAGCGACGTCTCGAACTGGCGCAGGATGCTCTTTTGGTCCTCGCTCAGGCGCACCGGCGTTTCCACCACCACGTGGCAGTACAGATCACCCGGATAGCTGCCCCGCACGCCGCGAATACCCTTGCCGCGCAAACGGAAGGTTTTACCGGACTGCGTGCCCTCGGGAATCGAAATCTCGGCCTTGCCGCCCAACGTCGGCACCTGCAATTCGCCGCCCAACGCCGCCGTGGTGAACGGAATGGTCAGCTCGCAGTGCAGGTCGTCGCCATCGCGCTGGAAGATCTTGTGCTGCTTGATGTGGATTTCCACATACAAGTCGCCCGGAGGACCGCCGTTGATGCCCGGTTCGCCATTGCCGCTGGAGCGGATACGCATGCCGTCATCGATACCGGCCGGAATCTTCACCTGCAGCGTCTTGTTGCGGCGGATACGACCCACGCCGTCGCACGCCGGGCAGGGATCAGTGATTTCCTTGCCGTTGCCGTGGCAGGTCGGGCAGGTTTGCTGCACGCTGAAGAAACCCTGCTGCATGCGCACCGCGCCCGAACCCCCGCAGGTGCGGCAGGTCTTGGGCGATGTGCCGGCCTTGGCGCCAGAGCCGTGGCAGGTATCGCAGTGTTCCCAGCTCGGTACGCGGATTTCAGTGTCGAACCCGGCCGCGGCCTGTTCCAACGTGATTTCCAGCGCGTACTTCAGGTCGGCGCCGCGGTACACCTGCGGGCCGCCGCCACGACGGCCACCGCCGCCGCCGCCAAATATCTCGCCAAAAATGTCGCCGAAGGCGTCGGCGAAACCGCCGCCCATCCCCGCCCCGCCCATGCCGGCGGAATTGGGGTCCACGCCCGCATGGCCGTAGCGGTCATACGCGGCACGCTTCTGTTCATCGCCCAGGACCTCGTAGGCTTCCTTGGCTTCCTTGAACTTCTCTTCGGCTTCTTTGCTGTCCGGATTGCGGTCCGGGTGGTATTTCATGGCCAGCTTTCGATAGGCCTTCTTGAGTTCGTCGTCCGAGGCGTTCTTTGCCACGCCCAGAACTTCGTAATAGTCGCGTTTTGCCATGATCCGTGGGCTCAAAAAAGAGCCATCTTTTCAGTGCTACAGAATGAGTACGCCCGGTAGGCGGATTTCTCCGGCTACCGGGCGGCAGAGGCTGGTCAGCGCCCGGCCATTATTGGTCGCGCTTGACTTCCTTGAAGTCGGCGTCAACGACGTTGTCGTCCACCGGCTTCGCGTTATCGGCCGCTTGCTGCTGGCCGGCGGCTTGCTGCGCCTGCATGTCGGCGTACATCTTTTCGCCCAGCTTCTGCGATGCGGTCGACAGGGCTTCCACCTTGGCGTCGATCGCGGCCTTGTCGCCTTCCTTCAGCGTGTCTTCCAGGTCCTTGATGGCGGCCTCGATGCTTTCCTTTTCGGAAGCCTCGAGCTTGTCGCCGTACTCGGTCAACGACTTGCGGGTGGCGTGCACCAGCGCGTCGGCCTGGTTGCGCGACTGAGCCAGCTCGGCAACGCGGTGATCTTCCTCGGCGTTGGCCTCGGCATCCTTGACCATGCGCTGGATCTCGTCTTCCGACAGACCCGAGTTGGCCTTGATGGTGATCTTGTTTTCCTTGCCGGTGCCCTTGTCTTTCGCGGACACGTGCAGGATGCCGTTGGCGTCGATGTCGAACGTGACTTCGATCTGCGGCATGCCACGCGGCGACGGCGGGATCCCTTCAAGGTTGAACTCGCCCAGCGCCTTGTTGCCCGCGGCGATTTCGCGTTCGCCCTGGAACACCTTGATCGTCACGGCCGGCTGGTTGTCGTCAGCGGTCGAGAAGGTTTGCGAGAACCGGGTCGGGATCGTCGTGTTCTTCTGGATCATCTTCGTCATCACGCCGCCCAGGGTTTCGATACCCAGCGACAGCGGCGTCACGTCCAGCAGCAGCACGTCCTTGCGGTCGCCCGACAGCACGGAACCTTGAATGGCGGCGCCAGCGGCGACGGCTTCGTCAGGGTTCACGTCCTTGCGCGGTTCCTTGCCGAAGAATTCCTTCACCTTTTCCTGAACCTTGGGCATGCGGGTCATGCCGCCGACCAGGATCACGTCGTCGATGTCGGAAACCTTAACGCCGGCGTCCTTGATGGCGACGCGGCAGGGTTCGATCGTGCGTTCGATCAGTTCTTCGACCAGCGCTTCCAGCTTGGCGCGCGAGATCTTCAGGTTCAAGTGCTTCGGACCCGAGGCGTCCGCCGTGATGTACGGCAGGTTGATTTCGGTTTGCTGCGCCGAAGACAGTTCGATCTTGGCCTTTTCAGCCGCTTCCTTCAGGCGTTGCAGGGCCAGCACGTCCTTGGACAGATCAACGCCTTGTTCTTTCTTGAACTCGGCAATGATGTAGTCAATGATGCGCTGGTCGAAGTCTTCGCCGCCCAGGAAGGTGTCACCGTTGGTCGACAGCACTTCAAACTGCTTTTCACCGTCGACGTCAGCGATTTCGATGATGGACACGTCGAACGTGCCGCCACCCAAGTCATAGACGGCGATCTTGCGGTCGCCCTTTTCGGTCTTGTCCAGACCGAAGGCCAATGCAGCCGCGGTGGGTTCGTTGATGATGCGCTTGACTTCCAGACCGGCGATGCGGCCGGCGTCCTTGGTGGCTTGGCGCTGGCTGTCGTTGAAGTAGGCGGGCACCGTGATGACGGCCTCGGTCACTTCTTCGCCCAGGTAGTCCTCGGCGGTCTTCTTCATCTTGCGCAGCACGTCGGCCGACACTTGGGGAGGCGCCATCTTCTTGCCGCGCACTTCCACCCAGGCGTCGCCGTTGTCGGCGCGGGCGATGGTGTAGGGCATCAGATCGATGTCCTTTTGCACTGCCTTTTCTTCGAACTTGCGGCCGATCAGGCGCTTCACCGCGTACAGCGTGTTGCGCGGGTTGGTCACGGCCTGACGCTTGGCAGGCGCGCCGACCAACGTCTCGCCGTCGTCCATGTAGGCGACGATCGAGGGAGTGGTGCGAGTGCCTTCCGCGTTTTCAATGATTTTGACCTGCCCGCCGTCCATGACAGCCACGCAGCTGTTGGTCGTGCCCAGGTCAATGCCAATAATCTTGCTCATGGTGGGTTACCTTGAATTAAATCTATGAAAATAGAGGAAAACTTCTTGTCCCCACATAACTGGGGTTGCTCGCAGGGTTTTCAAGACGTCTGGCTTGAATTTTCCGCAATCGGATCCTGCAAGCGCTGGATCGCCGCCGTGAATTGGGGCAATCCGGGCCAACCGGTGATGCGCCCCAACCGTTTGCCGGCCCGATACAGCACAAAAGTGGGGACACCATGCAGCGAAAAGCGCCGGCCCAAGGGTTCGTCGGCGTAGACGTCAGCCTCGAACCAAGTCAAGCCCAGGTTCAACAAACTATCCTGGTGCAGCAGCGCCGCCTGCTTGAAAAGATTGCAGTTATAGCAATCCTGCCCCCACAAAAACACGCAACGCAGATCCGTTCCCGGCGCCTGGACCACGGCGGCGTCGAATCCCGCGGTGTCGACATGACGCATGCCGAACACCTGGAAGACTTGAGCCGGATCGAAGCGGGGGTCGGTCATGGCGCGCGGGGAGCGGTTCAGCCTTGGCCGGCAGACACAACCACCAGCGCCGGGCGCAACGTGCGGTCGGCAATGACGTAGCCCTTTTGCAGCAACTGCACCACGGTATTGGCCGGCTGCTCATGGGGAATCGACGAAATTGCCTGATGCAGGTGCGGGTCGAACTTGTCGCCCTGGGCCGGCGCGATGTCCTTCAGCATGTTGCGCTCGAACGCGGCGGACAACTGCTTCAGGGTCACTTCGACGCCTTCGCGCAGGGTCTGAACGGTCTGGTCGGGCTGGGCCAACGCGGCTTCCAGGCTGTCTTTGACCGGAACCAGGCTCTCGGCAAACGATTCGATGCCGAATTTGCGCGCCTTGGACACTTCTTCCTGGGCGCGGCGGCGCACGTTTTCAGCTTCGGCTTGCACACGCAGAAGCTGGTCATGCTGCTCATTGACGGTAGCCTGGGCGGCGTCCAACTGGGCGCGCAACTCGTTCAGCTCGGCCTGAGCGTCGTCCTGGGCGGCGGGGGCCGCGTCGGCGTTCTGGCCGACTTCGGGCGTCTGATCTGCAGGCTCGTGGGGTGCCGTCATGGGGAATCCTCCAAAAAGAATGGCTTTCGCAGACATGAATGGGGGCCAATACCCCTATTTCAAGCCCGGGAAAGCGAAATATTCCCTGACGGCGCCCGCCCAGGCCTGGGCGGGCTGGGCCGCTTACTTTTTGTGGGGCTGTGCGGGCGCAACCGGGTCGCTGGCCGGAAAGCTTTCCTTCAGCGCGCGGTCAACCTGCTTGTCGTCGTCGTCCGGTTCCGGACGGATCGCGATGGGGTCGCTGGCCGGGAAGGTCTCCGCCAGCGCTTCGTCCAGGTCGTGCTCGACCTGATCCTCGTCCACCGGGGTCGCAACCGTCCCCTTTTTTACATCCTTGCCGCTCTTGGGATCATGGTGCATGCGCCTTCTCCTTCAAGTCCGTGTTGACCTGGATCTTCAACGGCCAACCCTGCAAGTTTCGTTCCACCAAGGTGGCCAAGCCGGCGATCCACGCTGGATCGTCGTTCAGCGCGGGGATGTACCGAAACTGCTTGCCGCCCGCCTCGATAAAGGCGTCGCGGCATTCCAGGCTGATCTCTTCCAGGGTTTCCAGACAGTCTGCCACAAATCCCGGGCACACCACATCCACCTCGGTGACCCCCGAAGCGGCCAAGGCCTTAAGCGTGGGCTCGGTATAGGGTTCGAGCCAACGGGCCGTGCCGAAGCGGCTTTGGAAGGTCACTTCAATCTGCTCACGCGGCAGGGACAGGCGCTGCGACAGCAGGCGTGCCGATTCCATGCAATCGCGGTAATAAGGGTCGCCCAGCTCAATGGAATAACGCGGCAAACCGTGGAAGCTCATGACCAGTTTCTGCGGCTTGCCGTGGTCGCGCCAGAAGGATTCGATGCGGGCAGCCAGCGGGTCCAGCCAGAGCGGGTCTTCGTGAAACCGCTTGGTGAAGCGCAGTTCGGGCTGGTCGCGCAAGCGCGCGGCATGCCGGGTCACGGCGTCCACCACGGTGGCGGTGGTGCTGGCGGCGTACTGCGGGTACAGCGGCACGGTCAGGATGCGCTCGCAACCGGCCGCGCGCAGGCGGGAGATCGCGTCCGGAATGGACGGGTTGCCATAGCGCATGCCCAATTCGACCACGGCGTCGATGCCCGCCACTTCCAGCGCGGCACGCACGCCATCCGCCTGCCGCCGGCTGTAAACCATAAGCGGCGAGCCGTCCTTCAGCCAGACGCCGGCATAGCGCGGCGCGAGCTTCTTGGGACGCAAGGTCAGTACCAGCCCATGCAGAATGGGCTTCCAGAGATAGCGGGGGATTTCAATGACGCGCGGGTCGGACAGGAACTCACCCAGGTATTTGCGGATGCCCGGGATATCCGGGGTATCAGGCGTGCCAAGGTTGACCAGCAGCACCCCGACCTTGCTGGGCGCGCGGGCAGGCGGGTCTTCGTTGAAGGGGTCGTCCTGCTCGGCTTCCGGCAGGTAGCGTTCAGGCCACAAATACTTGAACAGGCGAAGAAACACAAAAACTCCCCTTCCTCCGCAAGGAGGATGCAGCTTTGAATGGAACTACTGATTGTGGCTGAGCGCGTTGGACAGCAGGCGAGCGGTAATGTCCACAATGGGAATCACGCGCTCGTACGCCATGCGGGTGGGGCCGATGACTCCCAGCGTGCCCACCACCTTGCCGTCCACGCCGTAAGGCGCCGTGATGACCGAAACCTCTTCCATCGGCACCAACTGGGAATCGCCACCGATATAGATCTGCACGCCCTGCGCGCGGCTGGACACGTCCAGCAGTTGAAGCAGATCGGTCTTTTTTTCGAACAGCGAGAACATCTTGCGCAGGCGGTCCATGTCGGACGCGATGTCGGTCACGTCCAGCAGCTTGCGCTCGCCGGAAATGACCATCGCGTCGCCGTCCTCGGCGGCTTCGGCGCTGGCCTCGACCGCCGCCTGCATCAAGCGCGAGATGTCTTCGCGCAGTTGTGCCAGTTCCGTGGACAGCGTCTGGCGCACCGCGTTGAAGGACTTGCCCGCGAAGTGCATGTTGAAGAAATTGCCGGCTTCCAGCAATTCGGCTTCGGCGTAGTCGCGCTGTACAAAGAGAATGCGGTTCTGGACGTCGCCGTCCGGCGTGACGATGATCAGCAACACGCGCTTGTCGGACAGACGGATGAATTCAATCTGGCGAAACACCTGGGCGCGCTTGGGCGTCAGCACCACGCCGGCAAACTGCGTGAGGTTCGACAGCAAGGCGGCGGCCGCATTGACGGCACGGGTGGGTTCCGCGGCCGACAGCATTTCGCCGATGTTGTGAGGCTGCAATTGATACTGCTGAACGGCCAGCAGGGAATCGACGAACATGCGATAGCCCCGCGGCGTGGGAACGCGGCCGGCGGAGGTGTGCGGGCTATGGATCAGCCCCAGCTCTTCCAGATCCGCCATGACATTGCGGATGGTGGCTGGGGACAAGTCGAAGACTTTCGATAGCGTCCGCGAGCCGACAGGCTGCCCATCGGCGATGTAGCGTTCTATCAACGCTTTCAGTAGTGCGCGTGCGCGGTCATCCATAGCAGGTATTTTAGGGAATCTTTTCCAATTAAGGCGATTTTTGTCCCGCAAGCCGATATGCGGCCCCATATAATCGGCTAATCCGCCCATTCCGGGTAGATTTTGACCTTCGGGTCCCGCCTTTTTGATTCGCCCGCATCCATGCACTTTCCTACCGTCGCCCTGATCGGCAGATACCAGGACACCGGCCTGGACACCCCGCTGAGAGCCCTTGCGCACGCGCTGACGCAAGCGGGCAGGCATGTGCTCATCGATGCGGACACCGCCCGCAACACGGGCCTGACTGAATACCCGGTGGCTACCCTCGAAGAGATTGGCCAGAATGCGTCGCTGGCCGTCGTGATGGGCGGCGACGGCACCGTGCTGGGCGCGGGCCGGCATCTGGCACCCTACGGTGTGCCGCTGGTGGGCATCAACCATGGGCGGCTGGGCTTCATTACCGATATTCCCTTGCAGGACGCGCACGGCGCCTTGGCCCGCGTGCTGGAAGGCAGCTTCCAGATCGAAGAACGCATGCTGCTCGAAGGCAGCGTGTGGCGCGGCGACCAGAAAATGTATTCGGCGTCGGCACTCAACGACGTCGTGCTGAACCGCGCCGGACGCGGCGGCATGATTGAAGTGCGCGTCGAACTGGACGGCGCTTTCATGTACACGCAGCGCGCCGACGGCCTGATCATCGCCACGCCCACCGGCTCAACGGCCTATGCGCTGTCGGCCAACGGCCCCATCCTGCACCCCGGCTTGAACGCCATGGTGCTGGTGCCCGTGGCGCCGCAAACGCTGTCGAACCGCCCTATCGTCATACCCGACACCGGCGTGCTGAACATGACGCTTACCGCCATGGGCCGCGTGGAAGTCGGCGCCAGCGTGCATTTCGACATGCAGACCTGGTCGGACCTGCAACCCGGCGACCGTATCGTCGTGCAGCGCGCGCCGCACACCATCCGCTTCGTGCATCCCGAGGGCTACAGCTTCTTTTCCACCCTGCGCCGCAAGCTGCACTGGAACCTGATGCCCCAAGCCACCGACAACGTAGAGTAGTAAGCGCCCCGACATGCTGCGCACCCTGCATATCCGCGACTTCGTCATTGTTGAGCAAACCGAGATCCATTTCGGCTCGGGTTTTACCGTGTTCTCCGGCGAGACCGGCGCCGGCAAATCCATCCTGGTGGACGCCCTGGCGTTGACGCTTGGCGAACGCGGCGACGCCAGCATGCTGCGCGAAGGGGCGCCGCGCGCCGACATCACCGCGGTGTTCGACACCCCCAAGTCACTGCACGCCTGGCTGGCCGAACGCGAAATAGACGCCGACGACGAACTGTCGCTGCGCCGCGTCATCGACGCGCAAGGACGCAGCCGCGCCTATATCAACGGCACGCCGGCCACCGTGGGGCAATTACGCGAGCTGGGCGACAGCCTGGTCGACATCCACGGCCAGCACGCCCATCAAAGCCTGATGCGCCCCGACGCCCAACGCGATCTGCTTGACGCCCACGGCGGCCATGGCGATCTGCGCCAGGCCGTGGGCCAGGCCTGGAAGCAATGGCGTGCGCTGGCACGCCAATTGGAAGCCGCCGAAAAAGACGCCGCTAGCTTGGCTAACGAACGCGACCGCCTGCAATGGCAGGTTGATGAGCTTGACCAATTGGCGCTGGGGCCGGACGAATGGGACGCCCTGCAATCCGAGCACACGCGCCTGTCGCATTCCCAGTCGCTGCTGGACGGCGCCTCGCAAATCCTGGAAGGGCTGGATGGCGAAGGCGATTCCGCGCACCACCGCGTCACCGCCGCCAATCACCGCATTCACCAACTGCTGCGGCACGACCCCGGCCTGCAAGGGGTGTACGACGAACTGGAGTCCGCCCGCATCGCCATCAGCGAAGCCGTGTCCGACTTGAACAACTATGTCAGCCGTGTCGACCTTGACCCCAAGCGGCTGGCCGACGTGGAAGCGCGCCTGGGCCTGGTGTTTGAAACCGCGCGGAAATTCCGGGTCGAGCCCGACGCGCTATGCGAACTGCGCGATTCCCTGCATGCCGAACTGACTGCGCTGCAGGCGGCGGGCGACATCGACGCGCTGCGCGCCCAGTCGACAGCCGCCCAAGCGCAATACGACGCCGCCGCCGCCAAGCTGACGACGGCCCGCCGCAAGGTGGCCAAAGACCTTGGCAAGCAAGTCACGCTGGCCATGCAGACGCTGGCCATGCAAGGCGGCAAGTTTGAACCGACGCTGACGCCCGGCGCGCCGTCCGCGCACGGCAACGAGCAGGTGGAATTCCTGGTGGCCGGCCACGCCGGCACCACGCCGCGCCCCTTGGCCAAAGTGGCTTCGGGCGGAGAGTTGTCACGTATTTCGCTGGCGCTGTCCGTCATCGCCAGCCGCGCGGCGCGCGTGCCCACGCTGATCTTCGACGAGGTCGACAGCGGTGTGGGTGGCGCGGTGGCCGAAGCCGTGGGCAAATTGTTGCGCGAACTGGGCGAACGCCATCAAGTGCTGTGCGTGACCCACCTGCCCCAAGTGGCGGCTTGCGCCAACAACCAGTTCCTGGTCAGCAAGGCGGAATCGCGCGGCACCACGCGCTCCAGCATCGAAGAGCTGGACGCCGCGGCGCGCGTCGAGGAAATCGCCCGCATGCTGGGCGGCATCAAGCTCACCGCGACCACCCGCGAACACGCCCGCGAAATGTTGGAAGGTTTCGGCCAGCCTGCCGCCTGATGCCACGCGGGTTCAGGTTAATGCGTACCCAATGCGTACAAAAAAGCGCGCAGAAAAAGCGCGCACAAAAAAAGCCCCTTCTTCTAAAAGGGGCTTTTGATCTCACTGGCCCGCAGCGAGCGCGGCCACAGACCGTGGGGCGAACGCTAGCGGTTTAGCGCCCTTTCAAGCACGTGCTGCACACGCCGTACAACACCATCGCGTGGCTTTCCAGCGCGAAACCGTTGTCCTTGGCGATCTTCTGCTGGCGCTTTTCGATGTCCGGATCCGAGAACTCGACCACCGTGCCGCAATTCGTGCAGATCAGGTGATCATGGTGGTCGCCGTCGTTCAGTTCGAAGACGGCCTTGCCGCTGTCGAACTGGCTGCGAGCCAGGATGCCTGCCTGTTCAAACTGCGTCAGCACACGGTAGACCGTCGCCAGGCCGATTTCGACGTTTTCGCCGATCAGGGCGCGGTAAACATCTTCGGCGCTGAGGTGGCGCAGGTCGGACTTGCGGAAAATATCAAGAATTTTCAGGCGCGGAAACGTCGCCTTCAAACCCATGTTCTTCAGTTCGCTTTGGTCGCTCATGGTGTAATCGCTCTCCGTCCGCGTAGGCATGGGCAGGTTCAAGGGTGCACCGCGAGCCGGCTCACCTGATTTCATGCCGCCTCGCGGAACTATCCTTATGAAACCTTTATGATAACGGTTTTGTCTGCTTCCAAATAATAGGGGCGCGTAGTGTCCATGATTGCACGAATTCCCTCCCGCTCGCTGAAGACCGGATTGGCCGTTGCCGCCCTGGCCATCGCCCTTGCCGGCTGCTCGGGGGACAAGTGGGGCTTCCCCTACAAAGCCGGTGTCCAGCAAGGCAACTGGATCACCCAGGAACAAGTTGCGCTGTTGCAGCCCGGCATGACCCGCGAGCAAGTCCGCTTTGCGCTGGGCAGCCCCACGTTGACCAGCGTGCTGCACGCCAACCGCTGGGACTACCCCTACTATTACAAGCCCGGCTACGGCGAAGCGCGTGAACGCAAGTTCACCGTCTGGTTCGAAAACGACCGCCTGACCCGCTGGGAAGGCGACAAGCAGCCTGACCTGCAACCCTATCAGCTGAACACGCCCAGCAGCACCGCCGACGAAAAGGCGGACAAGCGCCTGGATCAGGACGAAGCCCGGATCAAGCAAGAGCAAGACCTGGAAAAGCGTGATGCCGACGCCCCCGTCAGCCCGCTGAACCAGTATCCCGGCCAGCCCGGCAACGCGCCCGAGCCGCTCCGGTAACTTCCAAGGATTTTTTCATGCGTATTGCAATTGCCGGCGCAAGCGGCCGTATGGGCCAGATGTTGATCGACGCCATCCTCAAGTCCTCCGACCTGCAATTGACGGTTGCGCTGGACCGCAAGGGCTCGACCTCCCTGGGCCAGGACGCGGGCGCCCCGCTGGGTCAGCAAACCGGTGTGCTCATTACCGATGATCTCGACGCGCTGGCCAATGCGGATTGCCTGATCGACTTCACGCGGCCCGAAGGCACGCTCGAACATCTGCAAGCCTGCGTGAAGCACGGCACGCGCGCCGTCATCGGCACCACTGGCTTCGACGACAACGGCCGCGCCGCCATCGAAGTGGCCGCGCAAAAAATCGCCATCGTGTTCGCGCCCAACATGAGCGTGGGCGTCAACGCCACGCTCAAGCTGCTGGACATGGCTGCCCGCATCCTGAATTCCGGCTACGACGTCGAAGTGTTCGAAGCACATCACCGCAACAAGGTCGACGCCCCCTCGGGCACCGCGCTGAAGATGGGCGAAACCATCGCGTCCGCGTGGGACGTGGCGCTGCCCGACGTGGCCACCTGGAGCCGCCATGGCGACACCGGTGTGCGCAAGCCCGGCACCATCGGCTTCTCGGTCCTGCGGGGCGGCGACATCGTGGGCGACCACACCGTATCGTTCTGCGGCATTGGCGAGCGCATTGAAATCACGCATCGCTCCGGCAGCCGCGCCACCTACGCGGAAGGCGCGCTGCGCGCCGCCCGCTTCCTGGAAGACAAGCACAACGGCCTGTACGACATGCAATCCGTGCTGGGCCTCTAAGCCTGCGCCCTTCCAACAAAAAAGGATCCCCACGGGATCCTTTTTTAATGCGCGCACCGAATTGCCCTAGACCACCACCGGCTCAGGCTCCAACCTGACACCGTATCGCGCCTGCACCGACGCTTGAATCGCACGCGCCAGAGCCATGATGTCGGCAGCCTTGGCGCCGCCGCGGTTCACCAGTACCAGCGCCTGCCGGTCATGCACGCCGGCTGCTCCCAGCGCCTGCCCTTTCCAACCACATTGGTCGATCAGCCAGCCCGCCGCCAGCTTGTAGCGGCCGTCGGGCTGCGCGTAGGACACCAAGCCCTGGAACTGCTGGGCCAGACTGTCGCGGACATCCGCCTCAACGATCGGGTTCTTGAAAAAGCTGCCGGCGTTGCCGGTCACGGCAGGATCGGGCAACTTCGCACGGCGAATTTCGCAGACCGCATCAAAAATGCCCCGCGCGGTGGGCGCGCCCTGGGCAAGCCGCTCGTGACGTTGCAGGTCGGGATAGCCCAGCACGGGACGCCAAGGCCGGGGCAAGGCGAAGCGCACGCTGACGATGATCCAGCGGCCCGGCGCGTCATGCTTGAAGGCGCTGTCGCGATAGGAAAAGCGGCAGTCGGACGGCCCCATCTCAACAAACCGCCCCGCCGGCACATCCCAGGCGGTCAGGCTGTGAAATCGTTCTTCAAACTCAACCCCATACGCACCAATGTTCTGTACCGGCGCTGCCCCAACCGTGCCCGGAATCAGCGCCAGGTTTTCCAGCCCGTCCCAACCTTGCGCCACACATTGTTCGACAAAGCCGTGCCAGTTTTCCCCGCCCGCCGCCTCAACCAGCCAGGCGTCCGGCAGGTCTTGCAGCAGGCGCACGCCCTTGAACGCCACCTTGGCCACCAGCCCGGGAACGCGCTCGGGCAACACCAGATTGCTGCCGCCGCCCAGCACCAAGAGGCTATCCGCGCGCCGCGCCAGATCGGACAAGGCCGGCAGTTGGGACACGTCGTCCAGCGATACGAACGCTTCGGCTCGTGACGCCAATCCCAGCGTATTCAGCGGGCTCAGGTCTTGGGCAACGGGAGTCAGCGCGTTTGGCGCCGATTCGATAGCAGAGTGAGTTGACATGGGTGCTACGGGTTATGCTATAGTTTCTGTCTTCGCTCATATTACTTGATTGAGTGTTTGGGTTTAGCCCACTGGCCATTGGTTCGGCCAAGTACCAAACTCAAATGACAAGCTCAAAAAAATCATGTAAGATGCGCGCCTTCTGATCGATAACCAAGTTGATCAGAGTGAATAAGAAACAGGTTCTGAGTAGTTCATGACGGAACCCATGCGGGAGTAGCTCAGTTGGTAGAGCGCAACCTTGCCAAGGTTGAGGTCGCGAGTTCGAGACTCGTCTCCCGCTCCAAATTCAGATTTGCAGCGTTCAAGAATCCAAGCGTTCATGAACACTGAAAGTCACCAAAAAGGGCCCGACACACGTTGTCCGGCCCTTTTTTCATTTCCGCCGCGCATTCGCGTTCGCGCGCGAGCCCCCTACTCCTTCCCCAAAAAAAACAGCCCCCGCCAGAAAACCGGCAGAGGCTGCGGTGCTTCACGCGGCAATCGCGTCAGGCTTGGTCGATGGAAGACTTATCGCTGAATCCACGCATCGCGCCAATGCGAACCCGTACCGGGTGCATAGTGCGAAGGCGACTGGCTGCACCAGCCGCTGTAGGGGAATATCTTGCATTCAAACGTCTTGCCCACGTTCACGACCTTATCACCCGCTTTGTAGATCGTGCCCGCCTTGTACTGGGGGTATCCGCCCACGGCAGGCTTCGCCAACACCGTCACGGTGTGGCTGGCCTGGACTTCGCCACGCGAGTTGCTGACCGTCAGCGTAAAGCGGTAAGGCGTGTCCTTCGCGGTGGACGGTGCGACGAAACTGATGTCCGCCTGGTCCAGCGCCCCGGCGGAAATGCCCGCGGGCACAGTCCAGCGGTAGCGCAGGTCCGTACCGGTGGACGCCTTGCCCGACAAGACGACGCGCTCGCCGCTCTTGACCGTGGCAGGGCCGCTCAGCTTGGCTTGCGGCGCAATCACTTCGGGCACCACCTCTTTGGCCTTGGCCTTGACTACGTGGCTGGCGGTGGCGGTACGACCGCGATCGTCGGTCACGGCAAGCTTGAACGTCAGGTTACGGTCCTCGCCCAGCGGCGGGCCATAGAACGTGACGGTTGCGCCATTGCCTTGCAAAGCGATGTCATCCAGGCTCGTCCACACATACTTCAGGCCCTGGCCCGTGGAACCGGTGGCTGACAACGTGGCCACTTGCAACGCCTTGACTTCGGTCGGGCCGCTGATACGCGCAACCGGAAGCGGCACGGGTGCCGGCTCCAGGTCGCAGGCTTCGGGCATTTTCCACGGCTTGCCGTACTGGGCCGAGTTCTTGTCCGGCGCGGCATCCACGTTCCAGTAGTTCTGGTGATACACCTTGCCGTTGTACGACACGGCCTCGTTCGGCACGTTGTACACCTTGCGGGCATCCCAGGCAGGCGCGTTGGCGCACACACCGGCCGCCTTCGCCTTGACCAGCACGCCATGGTGCGCAGTGGCGCTGCGCCCTTGCGAGTCGGTCACTTTCAGCGTGATGCGGTAGGCAACGTCCTTCGTGTTTTCCGGCGCGACGAAGCTGGCCTTGACGCCTTGTTCGACGAACTTCAGCGCAGGCTGGCTGCTCCAGGCATAGGCCAGGTCCTTGCCGGTCGATTCAGTTGCCGACAGCACTACCTTGTCGCCCGCATTGGCTTGCGCCGAACCGTTGACATGCGCCTGCGGCGCCTGGCCACCGATGCTGTCGCCGCCCAGCAGTTCCGCCGCGCGGACCAGATCGGGTTGTACGCCGATGGGGCGAGCCGGATCAACGATCGGCACCGGGTTGCCGCTGTCCACCAGGATCTGCCGCATGACCTTGGGGGGAATATTGCCCAGGCCACGCTCGCGCGCCAGGCTCTGCAACCACGCCACGCTGCCTGCGATGATGGGGTTGGCGGACGACGTGCCGCTGTAAGCCGTCGTGTACAGATTGTGCTGACCGTCCTTCCAGTCCGTGGTCGTCACGCGCCCGCCCCAGCTGAAAGTGTCCACGCGGCTGCCGTATTCCGAGAACCACGCAGTACTGCCCAGCATCGGATCGGCCGCGCCCACATAAATGGCGCCTGAATCACGCTTGGTACGGTCATAGCGCCCACGGTGATAGGGATCATCCAGGTTGGCGCTGCCATTGGCCGCCGCCAGGATGACGTGCACGCCCTTTTCCTGGGTCAAATAAGAAATGGCGTCATACACCACATCCACGTGCTCCACCGGCAGGAAGCAAGCGGTGGTGGGCCCGCAGCCATTGCTGAACTTGTATTGCACGCCGATCTGCACCACGTCCCCAGCCTGCAGCACGTTGCGCAGGTCGATCATGCCGCTGGGGCTGTACTTGGTATAGCCGGCTTGGGCTTGCGGCACGATGCCGGTCACCCCATAGCCATTGTTCTGGCCGAACATGATGCCGGCCGACATGGTGTCGTGGGAATCAGGCTTCTGCACATAGCTACCGTGGTGCAGGAAAGGCTTGGGCAGGTCCAGATGATCGAAGTCCCAATGCCCGATCTCGTTGGAAATGACACGGACGTTTTCGCCATAGTGACCGGTCAGGCGCTGCGCCTCGAAGGCGTTGACGCCACCCAGCGGCCAATAACCGGGCGTGGGCGACTGCATATAGTTTTGGCAAGTCGGCGCAAGAGCGCCGTCGCACTTGCTGTAGTCCGGCGTGCCGGACGCGGCGCGCGTAATCTCCATGGCGGGTTCGGCCTCCAGGCCCTCGCCCATCGACATCGGCACAGGCTCGATCTGGGCGCTTTCCACCAGCGGATTTTCCAACAACTGCTTGACCAGCAATTCCGCATCGCGGCCGCGCATCATCTCGGCGGAAATCTTGTAGTAGCGCGTGAGGTTATGCCGTTCCAGCGCGGCAATATCCTCGTGGCTGCGCATCATGGGCGACAGGGGCACCAAGGGCTCCATGCCGGGGGTCAGGCGAGTCAGCGCGTCCATCGCGTTGGCCACCTCGGGCGCAGGCGCGGTGCGCTGGGCCGGATTGGGAGCCTCGGCCTTCAGCCGAATGTAGATGGGCCGAGGCTCATCACCCTGTGCGGCGTGCCCCGGAGCCGAAAATGCCGTGCCGAGCATCAGCGCAAGCATCGATAACTGTATTTTGTTTTTCATGGCTATTCAGTGATCCGCCTTGACGGCGGATCCAACAACGCAAAAAGAAAGCCCACCTCCCATCACTGAGAGGGGGCTGGCGTCCAGCGCGGGCCAAGACGTCTACCGCCTTGGCCCGCCTCAATAACGACGGCTTACTTGATCAGGTTCCAGGCCTGGGTCCAGTAGCCGCCCTTGCCGGGCTCGTAGTGGAACGGCGACTGGCCGCACCAGTTGGTGTAGGGCCACGGCTTGCACTCGTAGACCTTGCCCAGGTTCGTCACGCGCTCATGCGCCTTGTAGGCGGTGCCGGCCTTGTAGGCGGGCGGCGTATCGCCGGTGCCGCCATTGCCGCCATTGCCGCCGGTACCGCCGCTACCACCATTGCCGCCTTCATCGACGACCGGCTTGCCCTTGACCGTCACCAGGTGCGAGGCGTCCGAAGTGCCCTTGTCGTTGCGGGTCGTCAGCGTGAACGAGTACTGCTGGTCCTTGGTCAACGTGGGCGCCACGAAGCTCAGCGTGGGCTGATCCTTCACCGCGGCGCTGATGCCGGCCGGCACCGTCCACGAGAACTTCAGATCGGTACCGGTCGACGCCGAACCCGACAACGTCACCTTCTGGCCCGCTTGGACATTGACCGGGCCGATGATGCTCGACTGCGGCGGGATGACCACGGGATCCGGCTTGATATCAGCCGCTTCCTTGGTGACCACGAAGTGGTACTTGTTGCCGTCCATCGAATACACGTGCGACTTGTCCACGCCCACGATCGGCGTCACGGTCTTGCCGTCGGCGCCCAGTTGGCCGACACGCACGCGCTTGGACGAGCCGTTGACGGCATTGCCCAACACTTGCGTCCAGCGCTCGCCTTGCACGGCGTTCTCGTCCAGCGGCACGCGCAGTTGTTCCAGGTATTCGCCGTTGCGCTTGGGGTCGGCCAGACGCCAGACCAGCGTTTCACCCACCTTGGTTTCGCCAATCGAATACAGCGCGCCGATATCGGACGGCTTGATGACGTTGCTGACGCCTTCGATATTCACGTCGCCGCACGCGCGATAGGACTCGCCCGAGGTGACGCCATCACCCACGTGGTTGGTGTTCCAGACGCTCATGATCAGGTGGCGACCCGTCTTGCCGGCGGGTAGCGTGCAGCTATATTCCTGCTCACGGCCTTCGCCCGCAGCGGCCGGCGTGAAGTCGCGTTGTTCGCAGAACTTTTCGAAGTCGGAAAATTGCAGCGGCTTGGTCGAGTCGTACGGCATCTTCGTGATGAAGAATTGCAGCGACTTCGTGCGGTGGGCGACGGTGTGGTTCCACTTCAGCGTGACATTGCCATTGGCGTCCGGCTTGAGCGTGGTGATGGGCCATTGGGCCAACGCGTTCAGGCCGCGATGCGATGCCTTGGTGCCGCCGTCGCAAAGGCGATCGCCCGGCGTGGAGGCAACGGTCTTTTCGCCGCCCGGCTTCTGCCAGACTTCACGCCAGTCGTACACGCTGCCGCCCTGCGCCTTGAATGCGGCGCAACCTTCGCTCTGACTGCCCGCGTGGCAATGCAGGATGCGCGCCTTCGGATGCGACATGGTGCCATGAGCCAGGACCGAACCGGATACGGCCGCCAGTACCAGGCCGCCCACCAGAGTTAATTTGAATTTCGCCATTTTTTTATAAACGCTTCAGAGTGAGGTTGAATAAATCACCTTCCATGCAGCACGCAGGACAAGGTGAATTCATTCTCGGCCGGAAGCCCTTTGATAATCAAAGTTGATAAACGATTCCTTAAAGCACTTTCCCCACACTCATTAAGAAAATAATCTGGCGGCAAAAAAAATCCCCCGCGCTTTCGCACGAGGGACCAGGAACTTCATTTTTCCGCGTTATTTACTGCGGATTTTCAAGCAATTTCAGCTCAGATTGAGAACAGTGAAGGGAATTACTTCACCAGGTCCCAAGCTTGCTGCCAAGCCATGCCCTTGCCGGGTGCGTAGTGCAACGGCGAAGCGCTGCACCATGCGGTCACGGGCCAGATCTTGCACTCGTAGACGTTGCCGCCGTTGGTGACCTTGTCGCCGGCTGCGTACGTGGTGCCTTCCTTGTAGGCCGGGTACTGGCCGGTCTGGCCGCCATTGCCGCCATCGGTACCACCGTTGCCGCCTTCGTTACCGCCGGTGTTGCCACCGTCAGTGCCGCCGCCGGTTTGGGCTTGCTTCTTGACCAGAACCGAATGCGTCTTGCTCGACGAACCCTTTTCGTTCGTGACCTTGACGGTGAACGAGTAGGACTTGTCTTGCGTCAGCGCCGGAGCGGTGAAGCTCAGGTCAGCCTGGTTCAGCGCCGAAGCGGTGATGCCAGCCGGAGCGGTCCACTGGAACTTCAAGGTGCCGCCACCGTTGTTCGAACCCTTGGCCGACAGCGAAACGCGCTCGCCAGCATTGGCCGTTGCCGGGCCAGTCAGTTGAGCCGTGGGCGCATTGATGACGACGGGCGGCGGATCCACCGGCTCGACGCCCTTGTTGTCGATCGCGAAGCCCACCTTCTTGTTCAGGCCATAGACCTGATTTTCGGTGTCGCTTTGCTGCGGCGTCACCTGACCGTTGGACTGCATCTTGCCGACCTTGATGACCGACGACTTGCTGTTGACTTCCTTGGCCAGGGCGTACATCCACTGGGCTGCCTGTTCTTCACCGGCCTTGACGATGATCGAATGGCTTTCCAGGTCGCCGGCGCGGCTCAGGTTGAATACGCGCAGGGTCATCTTCGAACCGGCTTGCACCTGGCCGCCTTGCAGCGCGCCGCTGGCTTGCCACTGCACGTTGGCAGGCATAACTTCCACGTTCGAGCATGCGTAGAACGCTTCGGCGTTGTCATTGACGGGGTCACGTTGCCACACGCTATAGATCACACGCTTGCCAGTGAAGTGGGCGGGAATCTTGACGTTCAGCGGGGTGATCGTGTTGTTCTCGGGACGCGGCAGCGCGCCCGTGTCACCGATCAGCTCCAGATCGTCCCAACGCAGGCCGCGCTTGGGATCGTAGCTGTCCTTGCTGATGTAGGTCTTGAAGTACGAGGAGATGTGGGCCGCAGTCTGCAGGTACTTGAACTGCGCGTTGCCGTTGGCGTCCGGCGTGATCACCGTAGAGGGCCACACGTGGTCGGCGTCCAGTTCCTTCCAGCTTTCCTTGCCGCCAGAGCACAGCAAGCCGTCGCGGATGCGTTCCTTGTGGTCGCTGCGGACGCCCAGGATGGCGTTGGACTGCCAGTTGCTCGCTTGGTTGGCAATCTTGCCGCAACCCGAGTGCTTGGGGTTGTTCCACGGCGTGTCCATCGTGTTGCAAGCGTATTCACGGCTGGGGGGATCGATCACGGAGCCGTGAGCGGACACCGTCGTGGGTGCCATCGCCATCAGCACAGCCTGCGTCAGCGCCGCGACCGGCAAGGCAAGCTTGGCGGTTGCACCGCGCAAAGTGGTTTTAGTCATCAAATATCCTTCGTTTAGTGGATTGTTTTTGCGTCCCCGTGAACCGGAAATCGCACGGTTCTCGTGAAAGCGAAGCCATTATTCCCGGCGCTCCAAAACGGCAAAACCTTTCTCAACACACTATTAAAAGCAGGTGTTGCACCGTTGCCGCAATACGAGATGAAAAGCAGATTGCGGCGCGCACGCGAAAAAAAAGCGCCGCAAGGGCGCTTGTTCATGAGGCGGCGTTAAGGCCGGTTCGAAATGCAGACCGAGGCTCTCGATAATCTGTTTCGACGCATGGCATCACCATCACCGGAAATGTGAGCGCAAACTCGCTTCCTTCATTTGGTCGGGAATCGACCGACAGCTTTCCACCATGGGCGTCGACCACCGTTGCCACCAGCGCCAAGCCCATGCCCACACCATCCCGAGCACCCGGATCCACCTGGAAAAACGCCTGGCAGAGTTGCGGCATGACGGACTCGGCAATGCCGATACCTTCGTCAATCACGCTGATGCGCGCCATATCGCCTTGGCGCTTCAGGCACAACGTAATCCGCGTGTCGGCTTCCGAATACTTGATCGCGTTGTCCAGCAGGTTCATGACAGCGCGCTGCAACATGCAATAGTCGCCCGACACCCACAGCTTCTCGCCGCACTCGCGAACTTGCACGTCGATGCCCTTGCGTTCGGCCAACAGCATGGCTTGATCGGCCGCTTCCTGGCCGATGTCCAACAGCGAAACCGGCAGGAAATTGGCCTTGTCCAGGCGTTCCGCGCGGGACAGATGCATGAAGTCCTGGGCGACGGTCAAGCTGTACTGAGCCAGCTCCCGCACCGATTCCGCAAAGGCTTCCTGCTTGGGATCGTTGCTTTCCGCGCTTTGCTTGTCCACCATCACCAGGATCGTCGACAGCGGACTGCGCAGGTCATGCATCATCTGCAGCATCACTTCGTTATCACGGGCGCAGTTGGCTTTGGCGTTTTGCGTGGCGAGCTGCGCCGTCGATGCAGCGCCGTCGGACAAGACGCGTTCGCGGCGAGCGTTGCGGGTCGCCATGCGCCACCGGACCACGCAGATGTACGCCAACGCAAGACCCACTACCGGCGCCACCATCGGCGTCCAACGGCGCGCCGTGATCACGACAAATGCCGCCAGCAGCCAAAAGCCGATCAGCCAGGCCAAGGCGCGAAAGCGCATTTTTGATTGCCCGGCGATCACGCTGAACAAGGCCAGGCCAGCCAGGATTCCAAAGTCGGCCAGCACGCCGGGCGCGGCGGCGGTCAGTGGCCGCCCATCGCTGGGCACGGCGAAGCAAAGCAAGATGATGCCCAGATTGCAGAACAGCAGCGCATCGTTTTTTCTGGCGCCCAGGCGCGCATAAGGCCAAATCAGGAATTTCATCGTCAGGCTCGGAAGTTGTCGGCGGCGCGTGCAGCGCGCGGTCGGACCGGCGGCGCCCGGAAGGCGCGGACAGCGATTGGAAGGGATGGGTGCGCAGCAAAAACGTTGCTGCAAATGGTCACGCACAAGGCAAGCCGGGGCGAATGCCCGCCGGCTCAATACATGCGTTCGAGGCGGTAGCCGTAGTTGTACACAGTGGCGATCACATAGCCGTTGCGTGAGCGCAAGCCCAACGCCGAACGCAGGTTGCTGACGTACGTCGCCAGGCTCGCGTCGTATTTACGGTCAACGGTGCCCCAGATCTGCTGGCACAAGGCGTCTTTGGTGATGATGCGGCCAGGGCTGCGAAACAACATCGTGGCCAGATCGAATTCACGCGTGGGCAGGGTCACGGGGCGTCCATCCACCGTCAGCGTCTTGGCTTCCAGGTTGAAGGCGAAATGGCCAACCTGAAACTGCAACGCGGAGGCTTCGCCGCGTTGCGACTTGCGCAACTGGGCGCTCATGCGGGCCAGCAATTCGCGTTCGCGAACCGGTTTTTGCAGGTAGTCGTCGGCGCCCATGTTCAGGGCCTGCACGATGCTCTCTTCGTCGTCGCGCTGCGTCAGCATCAAGATGGGCATGTTGGGCGCAAGGTTGCATCGCGCCCACTTCAAGACGGCCAGGCCCGATGCGCCAGGCACTTCCCAGTCCAGCAGCACAACGTCAACCTTCTGTTGTTGCAATAGCGCGATGAAGCCATCGCCGTCGCGGCGGGAGAAGGCCTGGTGGCCGTGGCTTTGCAGCAGCTTGGTGACCCACTCGACTTGAGTGGGCGAATCTTCAAGAATGGCGACAATCATTGAGTCCGATCTTATGTAAGCGCAATTCCCGAAGACTTTTATTATTACGGCAATCACATTGATACCCCGACAGAATGATTTCATGCCGGGATAGACACAACAATAAGAAATTTCTCAAAGCCAAAACTGGAAAGCCAAATGTCAATATATGAAAATAAAACCTTAATATGCGGCTACTTCTTCGTGAAAGACAAAAGATAACCCGGTGATTATCAACAAATTCCTGGCGCGCCTTTAACCACCTTTTAGAAATCGCCAAGCAGGCTTTTAATTAATCCCCATGAAGACAAATTTCCAGTCCTGATAACTGGATTTCCCCGACATATCCCCCAGCTCCGCGGCAAACCCGTCCTGTTTGATCGGTTTTCGTTCCGACAGGCTATATACCCCCATGATTCCCCCATCCGGTGATTTGACGATGCCCCACTCGGTGCCGCCGGTAATCGGGTCGGCATAAAGACGGCGCAGATGGCGACGCGTGAACGACACGCGGTCGTCCTTGAGCAGCGCGTCCATGGTTTTGGGATACGCCGGCGCGGTGCCGGACAGGTAATACGAGGCCAACGCTCGTTGATATTGCTGACCGACGAAAAGCAGCTCGGCCTCCTGGTCGCGCAGCTTCTGCATCGACCATGGCTGCACCACCGCGGTCAGCCCGGTCGCCACCGCCATCACCAGCATCAGCACCATCAGATAGCCGAAGCCCGCCTGACGGCGCGACAACGCACCGCGATCACCACCGCGCATAGTCCAACCCATCCAGCCCCCTGCCGGTCGCGCCGCTGATTACATCGTTCACGCCCGGCGCATCCCCGTTCTGCGGCAACCAGCTGTCGCGTTTGCCTGTCACCGGGTCCATGGGAAGCTCGCGCAGGTATTTATCGGCGACAAGCACATCCAGCGAATCGGGATTGTTGCCATGGTCGGCGCGGTAATCGTCGATAGCGTGACGAATCGATTGCAGGTTGTGACGCAGCACCGTTTCGCGCGCGCGGTCGTTGCTTTTGAAAAACGACGGCGCTACCAGCGACATCAGCGCACCGATGATGGCCATGACCGCCATCAGTTCAATCAGCGTGAAGCCGGCGCAGCCGCGCTTACCAATCTTTGTACGGAACGCCATTGAGACCTCTACGTTGACTTTTTGAACGCACATCGAACACATCACGGCCCGATGAGAATGAGTCGGCCGAACTGTCATAGCTTCGGGTGTCCCAGGTGTCGGCCGCCGAGCGGTTTTCGCAGTTCTCGCACATGGGATCGGCCGGCAGGCGGCGCAGGAAATACAACATGCCGCCATTGGGGTCCGTCTTGTTCTGCACGCCCTTGACCAGGGCTTCCAGGTCGGGGGGGTAGCCGCTGCGGTCCAGCGGCTTGTCGACCTTGCCTTCGCGGCTGGCCTGGTAGTAGGCGTCTATCGCGTCGCGCATGGTGTGCAGGTTCTGGCGTAGCTCGCGCTCCAGCGCGCGCTGCTTGACCAGCGATGAGAACGGCAGCGCGACGCTCAACAGCAGGGCCAGCAAGGTCATGGCCGCCATCATCTCGATCAGCGTGAAACCCGATTGCTTGCGCATGACCCTTCCTTAGAAAGGCGGCTTGGTCAGCGCCGCATCCAGCGCCGGGGCAACACCCGCCGCAGCCGGTGCTTCCGGCGCCGCGGCGGGCGCCTGGGTGGTCATCGGCATCACGGTGACCCGCGCTTCCGTGCCCGACGGAAAGTAGCTGTCGGCCGCCGACGGCAACGCCATCGAGCGTTCGATGTGCGGCGTCAGGAGCAGCACTATCTCGGTGTTCTGATCCGTCTTTTTCTGGCCCCCGAACAGGCTGCCCAGCCAGCCCATCACGCTCAGTCCAGGCACACCGCTGCTGCTGCGCGTCTGCTGCTGGTTGACCAGCCCCGCCAGCACCTGGGTTTCACCGTCACGTGCCGTCATCACGGTTTCCGCGTTGCGCGTGCTCATCGGGTAGACGATGCCGCCGCCCGCCGTCTTGACCTCGCCCTTCAGGTTGCTGACTTCCATGCTGACCTTCACGCTGACTTCATTGCTCAGGCTGATGCGCGGTTCCACCTGCAGGATCAGGCCCACGTCCTGGTAGTTCACGGATTCCGTCACCACGCCATTGGCGTTGGTCGTCGTCACGACGGGGACCTTCTCACCGATCTTGATGCTGGCCTTTTCCATGTTGCGCACGCGGATCTTCGGGTTCGCCAACACCTTGGTCTTGCCACGCTTTTGCAGCAGGTTCAGCGCCGCCGACAGATCATTGCGGCTGGTCACGCCGATCTTGCCCTGGTTCAGCCCCAACAGGTCACCCACCGTGATCCTGCCGTTTTCGCCTTGCGGCAGCACGGAAAAGCGCAAGTCGCTGGGGTAGTCCACCCCGATTTCAAGCTCGTCGCTGGCGTTGACTTCCAGCACTTGCACGTCCATCGTCACTTCGGACTGCGCGATGTCCAGCGCCGCCACCACGCGCTCCACCACCGCCATGACTTCCGGGGTGTCGCGCACCAGCACGGCATTGGCGCGTTCGTCCAGATGCACGTTCTTGGGCGCGCTGATCTGCCGCAACGCCGCCAGCACGTGCGTGGCATCCGCATGGTTCAGGTAGAACACCCGCACCATCAGCTCGCGGTATTCCTTGTCTTTGTCCGGACGCGACGGGTAGATCAGCAAGGTGTGGGCATCCAGCACCTTCTTTTCCAACTGATTGGTGCGCAACAGCAGGTTGATGGCATCTTCCGCCGTGGTCTGCCGCGCCATGATGCTGGCCGGCATGCTGGTCTGCACGTCCGGGTCCAGCACGAAGTCCACGCCCGCCGCCAGCGAAATGGTGTCCAGGATCTGCACGATGGGTTGCGCCTTGAAGTTCAGCGTAACGGGCTTGCGCAGCGCGTCCGCCAAGCGCGGCTTGACCGACTGGCGGCCCACATCGCGGCGCTGCAGTTGCGTGCGCAGCGCTTCGGCCGACGGAAACCCCGGCTGCTCCTGCAGGATGCGGTTGACCTTGTAGAGCGCCTCGCGCGGGTGGTCGAATTGCAGCCTGACCGCTTCGGCCAGCTCGGCGTTCAGATGCACACGCTGCTCCAACTGCGTCTTGAGCTGTTGGGCGCGCATATTGCCGGGGGTGATCGTCAACAGCTCCATCACGTCCTGCAGGGCGGCCTCGTCATCGCCCGCTTCCATCTTGACGCGTACCCGTTGCAGGATCTCGCGCGACAGCGCGACGCCGTCACGCGCCACATCCTTGCCCGCTTCGATATCGTTGGGGTTCTTGTCCAGCTTTGCGCGGCCGGCGGCCAGGCGGTCAGCGGTCGACGCGGGCTCGCCGCCCAGCGCACGCTTCAGGGATTCCGGGGCCGCGCATCCACCCAGCAACAGGCTGAGGAATGCGGCCAATACAACAGGTTTTGCAATCATGATGTCTTGCCATTCCCAAAATAATTTTTCGTTTCGATGAGCGTCTTGCTCATTGCGCCAGCGGCGCCAAGTCCACATGCAGTTCCCGACCCTGCGCATCCAGCAGCACCACGCGCTGCGGTTCCAGCGCCTTGAACCGGTACTGCGACGCCACCATGCCGCCGGGCCACACCGCACCGGCGATGTCGCAGCGTTGGCACAGCAAATAGGTTTGCTCTTGATGCGCCAGCACCACGATGCGGCGTCCGGTGTCAGACCATTCGCCAATGGCCATGAACGCCGGCATGCTGGCCGCGCCGTTACCCTCGGGCGTGGTCGGCAGGGCAAGGTCAAGCGCCGGGACCTCGGCCTGCGCCGTGGCGGCGTCGGCGGCGTCGCCCTGCGCCTGCGCATTGCCACGATCCAACAACGAGGCCCAGCTTTGCGACGGAAACAGATCCACTTCGCGTGCCGGCTCGGCCAGAACGGCGGCGCCGGGCGCCAGGGCGACAAACACCGCGGTCATCCATCGCTTCATCACACCACCCCCAACATGCTCAAGCGCATCTTCACGTTCACCAGCATGTTCTCCGGCCGTTGCCGGTCCAGTGACAGCGACTCCAGACGCAGCAGCGGCTCATCGGTCAGCTTGCGCAAGCCCGCGCTCAGGTCCTGGTAGGAACCCACGGCGGTGATGTCCACCGACGTACGGCGCAACCGGCCCTGGATGGTCTCTTCGCCTTGATACTGGATGTCGACCAGCAACAAGCCCGACCGCACAAACTGTTCCATCACGGCCAGCTTGCGTTCGTCCGGGTCCAGGCGCAGTTGCACGCGCAGTTCGTCCATGTCGTTGCCGGACGGAGCCACGTGCGGGGTGCAGGCATTGATCTCGGCATGCAGTTCCAAGGCACGTAGTCGCAGCTCACCCTTCTCCGGCCACAACACCACAACGAAATGCACGATCAAGACCCACAAGGCCACCAGCGCCAGGAGCCCGCCACGCCCGAGCCGCTCGGCCCAGCACTGCCAATGCCACCGCAAACGCGAACCGGCTTCGCGCTGGCGCAGCGCGGCAAGGCGGCGACGAATTTCGGTAATGGATTTCATCGCAGCTCCACCCGCACCGTAGACATCGTGGCCAGGTGGGGATCACCCGACTTGATACCGTGGCGAACTACCGTGGCGCGCATGTCGGGCTCGGCGTTCAAGCGGGCCGCAAAGGCGAATACTTCGGTCAGGTCCACCGTCATCAATTCAAGCTGGACGGACTTGCCAGCCCCCTCGATCTTCAGGTTCATCACGGCCAGGCGCGGGCTCCAGGCGTGCTCGATGGCGCGAAGCAGGACGGGCCGCAGCCGGGTCTCGGCGCGTTGCGCGGAAACCATTGCATCAACCCTCTTTTCCTCCGGCGACTGCGCCAGGGCACGGCGCTGCTCGCGTTCGTGCTGCATGCGACGCTCGACCAACTGGCTCTCCGAGCGGGTAACTTCCACGCGCAACGCCCACAGGTCCCATTCCCGCCATGCGCTCAACAGCGCCACGCACAGCAACAGCAGCACGACGATGGCGGCCCAGGGTTGCGTGGCGCCGCGCTTGGTGAAATCCAGCTTGCTCATCTTCAGACCGGGCATGATCGCGCTCCCAACATGGCGTGCGGAAAGCCCAGCCAACGTGCTTGCGGCGGCAAGGACAGATCCGCCGGCGCCAAGGTTGACGTCCAACTGCATTCCGGCACGATGGGCTGGTTGCACAGCGCCTGCGCGCCGGCAACCGCAAAGGCGTGCGACTGGCCGGGCGACCGCTGCAAGGTAATCATGTCGTCCCACCCCTGCGCCGACGGCCACAGACACGTCACTGCGCTGGCCTCCGCCAGCACCAGGCAGGCGCCTTCGGTGCGCGCAGGTCGGTGATAACGTTGCAGGCTTGCGGACAGCAGGTCGCGGCAGGCTGCCAGCGCCCACTTCTGTTCGCGTAGCTTGCCTTCCAGCGCATCCAGCATCAGTGCGTCCGCCGCGACGGCCAGCCGCGCATGCCCATGGCGCGCCGGCCCCAGCCGCACGCGCGTCTGCACGGTGATGCCGCGTTCGCGCAGCAGCGCCTGGGCGTAGCCGCGCCAGTGCGTATCTCCGCCGGGCAGGCCCGGCTGCCAGGGCAGCAGCAGGGTGTGCGTCCACGGGTAGCCCAGCCAGACATGCACGCGGTTGCGCCACCACGGCCGCAGCCGCGCGCAAGTGGCGAGCAAGGCGACCACGGCCTCGGCCGGTTCACCGCCGTGGCCACACTTCAGACGGTCATCCACCGCCTTCGTCGGCGACAACAGGCTGACATGTTCAGCATCGATCAGAACGGCTTGATCATTCCATAGCGACCGCACGGCAAACCTCCTGATAAGTCGTCAGTCCGTGCGCGATGGCCTCGTGGGCGGCGTCGCGCATCGATTGATAATCGGCGCATTGCGCCAGCGCCTCTTGCCGACGCTCGGGCGAGCGATCCAGCAGCGCGGTCTTCATGCGGCTATCCAGGCGCAAGACCTCGGCCAGCGCAATGCGGCCCAGGAACCCCGTGTGGCGGCAGGCCTCGCAACCCGGGCCGGCACGCGCCTCGCCCGGCGGCGCGCAATGCGGACACAAGCGCCGCACCAACCGCTGCGACACGACCCCATTGAGCGATTCCAGGAAGGTCGCGGGTTCCACATCCATGTACAGAAAGCGGTCGATCACGCTGAACGCATCGTTGGCGTGTACCGACGACAGCACGCGGTGGCCGGTCAACGCAGATTGCACGGCAATGGCCGCCGTTTCGGCATCGCGGATTTCGCCAACCAGGATGGTGTCCGGATCGTGGCGCAAGATGGAACGCAGGCCACGGGCGAAGGTCAGACCCTTCTTCTCGTTCACCGGAATCTGCAGGATGCCGTTCATCTCGTATTCCACCGGGTCTTCGATGGTGATCAGCTTTTCGTCGCCGCTGTTCAGTTCCGACAAGGCGCCATACAAGGTGGTGGACTTGCCGCTACCCGTGGGGCCGGTGATCAGCGTCAGCCCATAGGGCAGTTGCGCCAGCGCACGGATGCGGCGCGCCGTTTCCGCCGGAAAACCCAAGGTGTCCAGGCTGAGCTTGTCGCCGCGCTGCGAACGGTCCAACAGACGCAAGACGGCGTTCTCGCCATGGTTGCCCGGCATGATGGACACGCGGAAATCCACTTCCCGCCCTTGCAGCACCACCTTGAAACGACCGTCCTGCGGCACGCGCTTTTCAGCGATGTCCAGGCTGGACAACACTTTCAGACGCGACATCACCTGGTTCGCGGTGACCTGCCCCGGCACCTTGCGGATGCGCAGCATCACGCCGTCGATGCGGTAGCGGATCAACAGCCCTTCCTCGTCCGACTCCAGATGGATGTCGCTGGCGCGGCTTTGCAGGCCGTCGTAGAGCGTCATGTTCACCAGGCGGATCACCGGGCTTTCGTCCTTGGCCAGCGAGGCCAGGGAAATCGATTCGACCGCCTTGGCCAGCGAGTCGTCCGCCATGTCCACGGACACGCCGTCCAGCACGCGCTCGGTGGCCTCGGCCTGCTTCAACCAGGCATCCACCACGCCGGTGGGACACACGGCAAAGCGCAGCGCATGAGCGGACAGCATGGCTTGCAGCTTCAGACGCGCTTCGCGCGAGAACGGCGCGGCCATGGCCAGCAGGAATTCGCCATCCACCTGCAAGGGCGCCACGCGGCACGCCATGGCGTCCGCCAACGGCAACACGTCAAAGCGCGGCGAAGCCTGGCGGCATTGCTGGGCGGTCAAGGGCTCCATGCCCAAGGCCTGCGCCAGCACCGGCAGCAGTTGCGGGCGGCGCGCCAATTCCTCGTCCAGATAGTCGGCCAGGGAAAGGCTCAGTTCCGCCGCGCGCTCGCGCCACAGCCACCATGCCTCGTCGGCCACGGTCGTGCTTTCCATTGCGCCATCCTCCTGACTGATTTCGAATTCGTGCATTACGTTCATCCAAGACTCCCGGCCATCTCGAAGATGGGCATGTACAGCAAGATGACGATGGTGCCCACCAGCCCGCCGACAACCAGCATCAGCAGCGGCTCGAACACCTTTCCAAATACTTCGATGGCGTGATCCAGCGTGCCATCGTGGAACTGCGCGATGCGTTCGCACATGCCGCCCAGGTCCCCGCTTTGCTCGCCCACGCGCAGCAGCCGTTCAGCCACCGCTGTCGTCAAGCCATGGCGCGCCAAGGTTTCCGACACGCTGCGGCCCGCCCGCAATTCCTGCAACGCCAGGTCCAGGCGTTCGCCGTAGGCGGGCGGCAGGATGCGGTCGGCCAGTTCAAAGGCCTGCAACGCGGGGGTGCCGCCTTCAATCAACAAGCCGACGGTGCGATAAAAGCGCGCCAGCACGAACAGGTTGCCCACGTCGCGCAGCTTGGGCAGCCGCCAGAACAGATTCATCAACGCCGCCTTCACCGTCTGCGTGCGCAGCGCCAACGCGGCGGCGAGCAGGCTTGCGCCGATGCCCGCACCCAGCAAATGACCGTCGGACTGCACCAGACGCGCCCACCACAACATGGCCTCGGCGGTGGCCGGCAAGGTGCGCATGCTTTCGAATACGACCGCAAAGCGCGGCACGACAAAAAACAGCATGAACAGCAAAATGCCAAAGCCCACCGCAATCACTACCAGCGGGTACACCAGCGCGCCCACCACTTTCTTGCGGATGTTCTCGATCCGCGTTTCGTAGTACTGATAGCGCCTGAGCACCACCGGCAATTGCCCGCTGCCTTCGGCTGACGCCACGGTTGCCACCAGCAGCGCCGGATACACCAAGGGCTGCGCCTCCATCGCCTTGGACAGCGGCTGGCCCTGATACAGCGAGCGCAGCAGCTGGCCCAGCGATGCCTGCAACGCCTTATTGCCCTTGCCGGCCTTGTCGCTCAGCGCCTCAAGCGCTTCGATCAAGGCCAGCCCGGCGTCCAGCAATGTGGAAAGTTCTTGCAGCAGCAGCCCAAGCGAAAAGGCCTTCTTGCCGCGCGGCTTGATGCCACGGCGCACGGCCGAACGTTGAATGTCCAGAACCATGCCGTCGGCATCGCTCAACTGCGCGCGTGCCTCGTTTTCGCTGGAGGCGCGCACGGTGTGCACGCGCAGCGTTCCTTGCTTGAGCAAACGGATCCGGAACTCATTCATATCAACGCTCCGCGTGTTGCGACTGGCGATAGCGGGCGTCGCGCGCCTGGCTCAGTTGCAGATAGTGTTGCCACACGCGGCTCACGTAGCGCTTGCGTGCCGCTTCGCGATTGGCCGCGCCGCCGGCGTTGTACGCCCCGACCGCGCGCCAGGTGTAGCCGTAGCGCTTGACGAAGCCCGCCAGGATCTCGGCGCCCACGTCGATGGACAGACAGGGTTCGTCCAGCAAGCGCTGGCGGGTGATGCCGCGCTTGGCCAGGCCGGGCAGATGGATGCTGTTGATCTGCATCAACCCGACGTCCTGGGTGCCGTTGGTGTTGTTGTTGATGGCGCGAGGGTTCAGGGACGACTCCACCTTCGCAATCGAATACAGCAGCAGCGGGTCCACGCCATGGCGGTCGCCTGATTGCTGCCAGCAACTGGCGGCGGCGGCGGTGGACAACGTCATCCCGACGAGCACGGCCGCCGCCGACTTAGAGGCCATAAACCAGCTCACCGCTGCCTCCTGCCCGGCCTTCCTCGCCGAAAGAAACCACTTCAGCGTCCGAGCTGCGCCCGGGCACGTTCAAGACATAGGGACGGCCCCACGCATCAGCAGGCACGTCCTTGGCCAGGTACGGGCCATGCCAGTTGGGCGCGCCCTGGGGTGCCTTCACCAAGGATTCAAGGCCCTGCTCGGTGGTGGGATAGCTGCCCACGTCCAGGCGGTATTGCGTCAGGGCGTCGCCCAGCGTCTTCATTTGCGCCTGCGTGGCGCGCACCTTGGCGCGATCAACCTGAGAGAACAGCTTGGGGCCGACATAGCCGGCCAGCAACGCGATGATCAACAGCACGACCAGCAATTCCAACAAGGTAAACCCCTGTTGCAGGCCAAGACGGCGTCGGAAGGTAAGAGTCTTCATGAGTCCACTTTTTCTGATTGAGCGATCACCGCGCGGCGGCGACCTGGAGTGAAGTGCGGGCAGAGGCGAGCATCGTGAGGAACGACGCGGGTCCGAGCGCCGGCGTGACCGGACGCTTCAAAGGCGGAAAAATCTCTACGCAGGCCGGCATATTTCCATGCGGGCGATAGGCCAACAACGTTTCTAAAGAGAGCCTCAATCGCCTGCCAGAGGGGGCAGGACGGGCTTCAAGAAGTGTTGAGGAAGATGGCGCGGCGGCATGGGCGGCGCTTCAATCTCGCCTCTTGAGCCAGGCCCCGCCGCAAGCGGGAGCAGGCTGGCCCCGCTAGAAGGAAGACCATGCAATCCCCCCCCGCCGCCCTGGCCACTCAGGCCTACACGAAAGCGCAGATCGCCCTGCATTGGCTAAGCGTCAGTTTGATGAGCATCCTGGTGCTTGCCGGTGAATTGCGCCATCTGCTGACAGCGCAGACGGGCGTGTCCATGCGCTCGGTGATGATCGTGCACATTGGTTGCGGCATGGCCCTGCTTTTGGTCACGCTGGTGCGGACGGTAGTGCGCATCACGCGCCGCCGCGCCGTGGGCGACGGCTTCTGCATGCAGGACGCCTGCGCCCACGCGGTGCATCTGTGCATCTACGCGTTCATCTTCGCGTCGTGTCTTGTGGGCTGGGTCGTCGTCAACGCGAAGGGCCTGGCCGTGCCCGTGCCCTTCACCAGCCTGGAGTTCCCCCGGCTGGTCTCGGCCGACCCCGCCCTGGTCGCCACGACGGTATGGCTACACAACATGCTTACCTGGGCGCTGTACGGCCTGCTGGCCTTGCACATCGTTGCGGCGCTTGGGCATCACTACATCGTGCGGGACGACACGCTGGCTCGCATGGCGTGGCGCCGCCCGGCGCGCCGGCTAGCCGACAAGGGGCCGGCCAAACCCGCGCACGCACGTTCGCCACGGCAAGCCCAAACGGCCGGCGTGCATTTTTCAAAAAATTAGGTATACTTCCGCCTCGCTTGCAAAAAACGACGTCGAAAGACAGTGCGGCAAGCGAAGAGCAAGCAAAGAAACACCCCTGCGGGAGTAGCTCAGTTGGTAGAGCGCAACCTTGCCAAGGTTGAGGTCGCGAGTTCGAGACTCGTCTCCCGCTCCAGGATTTTTTTCCATGGAGATCAATAGATTCCATGGTGTGTAGAGAAAAGGAGCTTCGGCTCCTTTTTCTATTTCTGGACCTTCTCTGAGCCTCGCGCTCAACTCAGGAGAGAGCGCGCCGCGTCACGGCACTGCTTACCTCGTCCAAATGCCGAAACGCTGAAGCAATCTTGTCGCACTCTCGTGCACAAACCCCATACTGCTCGAAGCACATCCTCCACTCCCGCACAACAGTCCAGACCTGAGCGATCAGCCTACCTGCACGCTCCTTGCTGATCGAGAACCGTTGGCAACCTGCCAGCGCGTTATCAATCGATGCGATCCGTCCTTGCGGTCCGATTTCAAGATGCAGCAGACGCTCGGTGGCATGCGATGGCCGCGGCAGCACATCATAAAGAGGACTTAGTCGCCAACCCGGCAATCGGGGATCCCAGATGAATCCATGGTTGCGCAGGTGATCGTCGTCATTACTCACAAAGATGTTGAACACCATGCGCTTGAACAATTCCTCGTTGTCGGCGCGGATGACCGAAGGATGGCAGTACCGGCGTATCCCCGTGGCCAAGTCAGCGTAGGCTTTGGTATGCGATTCTGTCTCGTCGCACCCCAGCAGGGTCAGCCCACTGACAAAGGGCATCCGGCGCTCAGTCCGGCTCGTGGCAGGCGCCACCGAAAGATCGCTATCCACCTGCGGCGTCGCTCCCCGGTCAAGCCAAAACTGATCGAAGCGGCGGATCATCATGACCCAACGACCGTTCAACATACGGGTCTCCACCACAGGAACATCGAGCCCCGCTTCCGTGGCCAACCGCAATGACGCAGCCTCAATCAGAGGCACGTCGAATGTATCGGTCTTGCTAGGAAACTTGGCGAGAACCAGGTGCCCCGCGTCATCCCGAACGGATGCCTTTGGTCTGGCACCGCCCAGCGCGGTGCCTTGCACGAAGATCAGCTCAAGACTGGCGGGAACCGGCAAGCCTGCCTCGATGCGCTCCGCCGCTTCCATCAAGTACTCGATCGCATGGACATTGCCTACCGCGCCGGTCGCGGGCGTGTGGATGTCTGTACGAATATCCAACGCGCCCACACGGTCACTTCCCGCATGCAACAGATACTGTGATTCCGGCAGGCTATTGGCCGGCACCTTCAGCTTGGCTTCGATGACTCTACGTCCCCAGGCATCTGGCGCCGCATCGCGAATACCGCCAAACCCCGTCAAACCGTTGACAGGTAGAAGCCTGCTGCCTTTTACCGGTTCACCATGGATACCCAGGCTCACAGGATCAACTTCGATCGCATCGGGCCGATCCAGATACCGCAGGCCATAGGCGAAACTCGAGGCAAGCAGCGCCGACCCTTCCTCCGTCAGCGTGAGCTGACCACAAGGAGCCCAACCTTCCCCCAGATAGGCGAAAGTCATCAGTAGCTGGTCTTTGACCATCGATATTGGCCCCTAAAAGTCCAGGCTTTGCAGTTCCGAGGCCGACAGGCCTCTCACGCGCTTGGTCGCCTCGCGCGACTGCAGCGCCTTGAGTGCCGGGTCCGTTTGCGCCAGCAGGCTCGCCAGAGTTGCCCCCGGCGCAATCGCATCCAGGTAGCGAAGCACCTGACCGAATGCCAAGCCGGGATCCCCCTTTTCGATTCGGTAAGCCGTGTTGCGGGACAGGCCGGCGCGTATAGCGGCATCTGCCTGCTTGATGTGGCGGGCAAGTCGCAGACGTGCCAGAAGCTGGCCGATGTGGGCCGCCTGCTGGGCAAGCTCAGGGGATAGAGCGGAAGCCTGGGATACTTTCATGCTCGTAAAATCAGTTATTAGCCGTATAAAGATTGTTTTTACGAGCATATTAACGTTTGGCAGCGTGTTTGAGCAATATGATCGTAAAAACGATCTTAATTGGTTTAATAACGTTTTTTAGGGACTTTCGATGAGTATTGCTGCCAGGATTACCCCGCATTTCCTCTATTCGAACGGTTCAACTTGGTATTCCCGCCCCGCCTCCAACAGCATGCGTCCGACATAGTCCGCGAAGCTGCGGCGCACCACCACTTCAACGCCACCCTCATCAAGCGCGCGCACCATGACGCCGGCCTTGAAGTAGTGGCTTTGCGCGCATTGGCCAGGGCCGAAGACGCGCGGATGCAGATCCAGCGGGCAGCCTTTTGCCAGCACGTCGCGCGCGTGTTCGCCCGTCAGTTCCAGCACCGTGTACCCGCTACTGACGTCCACCACGCAGGCGGACAAGCCCTGTAGCACCGGGCGCAACGTTTGTTCAAGCGCGGGGTGTGCGGGCGCCAGCGATTGCAACCACCATTCATCCGGCCCCATCCAGGCCAACAGGTGTCGGTGGCCATGCGCCACGGTGTTGGGGGCCAGGGGAGGCGCCGTGCCCAGGGCGCGTTCTAGCGCCTTCGCAAAGTCTGGCGACCGCGCGTTGCCGCGCAGCACGGCCAAGTCCAGGAATGGCCTTTCAAGAAGTTCCAAGCGCCGGGCGTCTGCCGTCTCGGCAGTTCGGTGCACGGAATCCAGCCCCTTCAGAGGCGATTCCAGATACGTTTCAGTCCACATGCTGGCGTGCTCCTTCGGGGTCGTAGAACACGGGGCTGCCGATCGTGGCCGGCAGGAAGCCGCCGCCGGGCAACGCCACCTCGACCTGCTGCCCCATGCGTTGCAGGCCGTCCTGCACCAAACCAAGCGCGATCGAACGATTCAAGGTGGGGCTCATATAGCTGGATGTGATGTGGCCGACCATCGGCATGATCGGCGCTATCGGCGCGTGGCTCGCCCGGTTCATGATCTGGCTGCCTTCCGGCAGCACGATGGCCGGGTCCCGCGACAGCAGGCCGACAAACTGTTTGCGCTTGTCGCTGGCCGTGTGTTCGCGCAAGAGCGAGCGCTTACCCAGGCAGTCCTTGGACTTGGCGACCATGCCGCCCATGCCCAGATCCTGCGGCGTCACGGACCCGTCCGTGTCCTGGCCCACGATGATGTAGCCCTTCTCCGCGCGCAGGACGTGCATGGCTTCGGTTCCGTAGGGCGTGATGCCGTATTGGTGCCCAGCTTCCATCAACGCATTCCACACGTGTTGACCCAGATTGGCGGGCACGTTGACCTCGTAGGACAGTTCCCCCGAAAAGCTGATGCGCATGATGCGCGCCGGGGTGGACCAGCCGGCGCCGGCTACCGTGCCCTCGCGAAACGTCATGAAGGGAAACGCCGCATTGGAAAAATCAATATCGGGGCAGACCGCGCGCAGCACCTCGCGCGACCGCGGCCCCGCCACCGCGAAAGTGGCGAAATGGTCGGTGACGCTGGTCAGGTGCACATCCAGATGCGGCCATTCCGTTTGCAGCCAACGTTCCATCCAGGTCAGCACGCGCGCCGCGCCGCCGGTGGTGGTGCTCATCAAGTAGTGCTGTTCGCCCAGGCGCATGGTGACGCCGTCGTCGAACACCATGCCGTTTTCATCCAGCATCAACCCGTAGCGGCCTTTTCCCACTTCCAATTTGGTCCACATATTGGTGTAGACCCAGTTCAGCAAGGTGGCGGCATCCGGGCCTTGCACGTCGATCTTGCCCAAGGTGGAGGCATCCAGCATGCCAACGCCATTGCGCACGGCCAGGCATTCGCGGGCGACGGCAGCCTGCATGCTCTCGCCCGCCAGCGGAAAATACCAAGGCCGCTTCCAGTTGCCCACATCTTCGAATGCCGCCCCTTGGGACACGTGCCATTCGTGTATGCAGGTCTTGCGGATGGGGTCGAAAAAGTCGCCCAGCTCGCGGCCCGCCAGCGCGCCAAAGGTAACCGGGGTGTAGTTGGGCCGGTAGGTGGTGGTGCCGGTCTGCGCGATGGTCTGGCCCAGCGCGTCGGCCAACACGGCCGCGCCATTGATGTTGCCCAGCTTGCCCTGGTCGGTACCGAATCCCATGGCGGTGTAGCGCTTCACATGCTCGACCGAGTGATAGCCCTCGCGCACCGCCAGGTGGATGTCGGCCACGGTCACGTCGTTCTGGTAATCAACGAACTGCTTGGCGCCGCGTCCGGGGCGCTGCCGGCTCGCTACCTGCCAAATCGGCAGCAGCGGATCTTCGGCGATATCGGCGGTGCGCCACGATAACGGCGTCGCCCCGTTCAGCCCTGCCCGCGTTGCCGCGAGCTCGCCCGCCATGGCGCCGCCATGCAGCGCCTGCGCCAGCGAAAAGTCCCCGTTGGCCGCACCCGCGCTGACCTGCGCCTGCCGTGAACCCTCGGGAACAAAGCAGGCCCGGGCATCGTCCCACCGCGTCTGACCGCCCGACTGCGCGTGCAAGTGCAAGGCCGGGTTCCAACCGCCCGACACCGCTACCAGATCGCAGGGCAGCTTGGCGTTCGGCGGGCCAGCCTGGCCGGCGGTATACGACGCCACCACCACGCCGGACACCTGCCGCCCGCCGCGCGCCTGCAACACCACCGATTCATTGCGAACCTCGATGCCCGCGCTGCGCACCGCATCGGGCAGCGCGCCGCGCCCCGGCGGCCTCGGATCAATCACGGTGACGTTTGCGCCTTGCTCACGCAGATCGAGCGCGGTGCGGTAGGCGCCGTCGTTGTTCGTATAGAGCACCACCCGCCGCCCCGGCAGCACCGCGTAGCGGCGCACATACGTCGACACTGCCGAGGCCAGCATGATGCCCGGCAGGTCGTTATTGCCGAACAGCAGTGGCCGCTCGTGTGCACCGGTGGCCAGCACGACTTGCCTGGCGCGCACTTTCCATAGCCGTTGGCGCACGCCCCGACGCTGCGACAGGGGTAGATGGTCGGTGACTTGTTCGCACACCGTCACCAGATTCTGGTCGTAATAGCCGAACGCCGTGCTGCGCGTCAGGATGCGGACGTCTTTCATGCCTTGCAGCTGGGCCTGTGTCTGGCGGATCCAGTCCAGGTTGGCCGCGCCATTGATCAATGCCGGACTGGACAGCAGGCTGCCCCCAAGTTCCGCCTGGTTGTCGACCAGCATCACGCGGGCGCCCGTCATTGCCGCCGCCATCGTCGCGGCCAGGCCAGCCGGCCCGGCGCCCACCACCAAGACGTCGCAATGGGCGTAGCGCTTGTCGTAGTGGTCTGGGTCAGGTTGCCCGGGCGCGCGGCCCAGGCCACCCGCTTTGCGGATCAGGCGTTCGTAGTGGGGCCACCAGCGCCGGGGCCACATGAAGGTCTTGTAATAGAAGCCCGCAGGGATGAAGCGGCCGAGCCGCTGAAACACCGCCATGCGATCGCGCTCCAGGTCGGGAGCCGCGTTGACGCTGACGGCGCGCAAACCTTCGTAGAGTTCGATCGTGGTGGCGCACGGGTTGGGCACGGTGTGACCGTCTTCTTCCAACTGCACCAGCGCGTTCGGTTCTTCGACGCCCGCCGTCATGATGCCGCGCGGCCGGTGATACTTCCAACTGCGCGCCACGAAATGTTCGCCGTTGGCCAGCAGCGCCGATGCCAGGGTGTCGCCCTGGCACCCGAAGTACGTGCGGTTATTGAAGGTGAACTCGATGGAAGACGCGGGGTCGATGCTGACGCCGCGTGCAAGCCGATTGGGCTGCGTCATTTGCGATCTCCGGCCGCGTGCTCGAACGTGTGAAACGCATGGAACTCATGGCTGATGGTGTCGCGTTCGGCCAGAAACCAGCGCCGGCACCCATGCGCATGCTGCCACTGCTCGCGCGACCGGCCGCGCACGTTCTTGCGCATGAAGGCGTAGTCCGCCCATTGGGCATCGGTGAGCGTGTCGCAATCGGTTGGGCGCACGATATCGGCTTCGCCGCCGCAAGTGAATTCGGTTTCGGCGCGCGGGCCGCAATAGGGACAAGTCAGCATCAGCATGATCAAGCTCCGCAATCAGTGCGCGACGGCGGCGGCGCCGTGCTCGTCGATCAAATGGCCGGTTTGGAAGCGGGCCAGGGAAAAAGGCGCATTGAGCCGGTGCGGCGCATTGTTGGCGACTGTGTACGCAAACACCCACCCCGACCCCGGCGTGGCCTTGAAGCCGCCCGTGCCCCAACCGCAGTTGAAGTACAGCCCCTTGACGGGCGTCGTTGAAATGATGGGGCAGGCGTCGGGCGACACATCCACGATGCCGCCCCATTGGCGGTTCATGCGCACCCGGCTAAATGCGGGGAACATCTCGACGATGGCCTGCAGCGTGCTTTCTATCAGGTGGAAGCTGCCGCGCTGCCCATAGCCGACGTACTGATCGATGCCCGCGCCGATAACCAGATCGCCTTTGTCCGACTGGCTGATGTAGGCGTGCACGGCGTTGGACATCACCACCGTGTCCAACACCGGCTTGAGCGGTTCGGACACCAGGGCTTGCAGCGGGTGGCTTTCCAATGGCAGCCGGATGCCCGCCATGTCCGCGATCACGCTGGAATGGCCTGCCGCCACCACGGCGACCTTGGCGGCCTGGATATACCCACGGCCCGTCTCCACGCCACGCACCTCGCCGTTTTCGCGTCGAATTCCGGTGACCGGGCAATTTTCAATAATGTCCACGCCCAGCCGATCGGCCGCGCGCGCATAGCCCCACGCCACCGCGTCATGGCGCGCCACGCCGGCGCGGCGTTGAAACGAGGCGCCCAGCACGGGGTAGCGGCAGTCCAGGTTGATGGCCGGCACGATTTCCTTGACCTGCGCGGGCGTCAGCCATTCGCCATCGATGCCGTTGTAGCGGTTGGCGGTGATGCGGCGTTGGGTGTCGCGCACGTCTTGCAGGTTGTGCGCCAGGTTCATGACGCCGCGCTGGCTGAACATGACGTTGTAGTTCAAGGCCTGCGACAGCCCTTCCCATAGCTGCATCGACTTTTCGTACAACTGGGACGATTCATCCCACAGGTAGTTGGAGCGCACGATGGTGGTGTTTCGAGCGGTGTTGCCCCCGCCCACCCAGCCCTTTTCCAGCACGGCGATGTTTTTCAGCCCGTGCTCCTTGGCCAGGTAGTACGCGGTGGCCAGGCCGTGGCCCCCGCCGCCCACGATCACGATGTCGTAGACGCGCCGGGGCTCCGGACTGCGCCAGGCGCGCGGCCAGCGATCATGGTTCGACAACCCATTGCGGATCAGGCTGAACAGGGAATAGCGGCTCATCGTGGCTCCTAGGCAGGGTCCCATTCTTCTCTGAAGGCGCGCGCCGCACCTTCCCCCGCCGGACGGGAACTTGCCTGATTCCGCCAATGGCCGGGTGGCCAGGGCGCCTGTCGCGTACCCGCTGGTTCGTGTCGCGCCGGGCTGCGTTGCCCGCTAGCCGGCTTGCCAAAATCGGCCATTGGCGGGCACGGGCCCGCATCCATCCGGCCCGGCCGGCAGGGAGACGCAGACATGGCAGCGAACAGAGGCGTGGTGTATGTGGGCGACGGGCGAGTCGAAGTGCAATCGATCAGCTTTCCAAAACTGGTGGACCCACGTGGCCGCAAGGTCGAGCACGGCGTGATCCTGAAAGTGGTGTCCACGAATATCTGCGGATCCGACCAACACATGGTGCGTGGACGCACCACGGCGCAGAAGGGCCTGGTGTTGGGACACGAGATCACCGGCGAAGTCATCGAGGTGGGCCGCGACGTTGAAACGCTGAAGGCGGGCGACCTGGTTTCAGTGCCGTTCAACGTGGCCTGCGGCCGCTGCCGCACCTGCAAGGAACAAGACACCGGCGTCTGCCTGACCGTGAACCCGGCGCGCGCGGGCGGCGCGTACGGCTACGTGGACATGGGCGACTGGATAGGCGGCCAAGCCGAGTACGTCATGGTGCCGTATGCCGACTTCAACCTGCTGCGCTTCCCCGATCGCGACCACGCCATGGCCAAGATCCGCGACCTGACCTGTCTGTCGGACATCCTGCCCACGGGATTCCACGGCGCCGTCAGCGCGGGCGTTGGCCCCGGCAGCACCGTCTATGTGGCTGGTGCGGGCCCGGTGGGCATGGCCGCCGCCGCCTCCGCCCGCCTGCTGGGCGCGGCGGTGGTCATCGTGGGCGACATGAACTCCTTGCGGCTTGAACATGCGCGCAAGGTCGGCTTCGAAACGGCAGACCTGTCCCTGGACGCCACGCTGGGCGAACAGATTGCGGCGCTGCTGGGCACGCCGGAAGTGGATTGCGCCATCGACGCCGTGGGCTTCGAAGCGCGCGGACACGGCGCTACCGGGTCGCAGTCGGAAGCACCCGCCGCCGTATTGAATGCCTTGATGGATGTGACCCGGGTGGCCGGCCGCATCG
Source organism: Achromobacter sp. JUb104 (assembly GCF_024806975.1). NCBI lineage: Bacteria > Pseudomonadati > Pseudomonadota > Betaproteobacteria > Burkholderiales > Alcaligenaceae > Achromobacter > Achromobacter sp. JUb104. The sequence continues at coordinate 753,238 of NZ_JANUEY010000003.1, forward strand.
GCATCCCCGGCTTGTACGTCACGGACGACCCGGGCGCCGAGGACCCCGCCGCCCGTCGCGGCAACCTGTCGGTACGCTTCGGCCTGGGCTGGGCCAAGGCGCATAGTTTTCACACCGGCCAGACACCGGTGCTGAAATACAACCGCGCGTTGATGCAAGCCATTCTGTGGGACCGCATCAATATCGCGCAGGTGGTGGGGGTTCAGGTCATCACGCTGGACGCCGCGCCCGATGGCTACGCGGCTTTCGATGCGGGCGCGCCGAAGAAATTCGTGATCGACCCGCACGCCATGCTGCCCGCCTGATGTCTCCGCCCCGGCCCCGCCCTAGCCTCGAATGAAGCGCCGCTCGCTGCTGGGCGAACGGCCGAAGCGAGCGCGGTACGCCTTGCTGAAATGGCAAGGCGACTGAAAACCACAGGCTACCGTCACGCCCATGATGGTCATGCGCGTCTGCAGCAATAGTTCGCGGGCGCGCAGCAGCCGCAACCACAGGTAGTAGCGCATCGGCGACATCCCCAGGTAGTACTTGAACATGCGCTGCAACTGCCGCTGCGACAGGCCTATCTGGCCGGCAATCTGCTTGAACGTCAGCGGGTCTTCGATATGCGCTTCCATCAGTTGGGCCACGTTGACCAGCTCTTCGCGGTTGAACCCGACCCTGGCCACCATGGGAATGTGCTGCGGCTCGGTGGACGCGCGGATCCGATCCAGGCCGAACTGCTCTGACACGCCGTCGGCCAGCGCCATCCCGAAGCGCTCCGCCGTAATGCCCAGCATCAGGTCGATGGGCGCGGTGCCGCCCGAACTGGTCAGGCGGTCGCGGTCGATCGCAAACAGTTCGTCGGTCAGTTCAACGGAAGGGAATTCCTCGCGCACGGCGTACAGGTTTTCCCAGTGCATGGCGCAGCGATAACCTGCCATCAGGCCAGCCTTGACCAGCGCATAGCTGCCTGTACAGATGCCGCCCAGCGCCACGCCTTGCCGGGCCAGGCCGTGGAGCAGCCTGACGACGGGCTCGGTGACGTGGTCCTGCACCTGTATGCCGCCGCAGACGAATACCGCGTCCCAGCCGTCTTCCCTTCCGGAAGGAGCCAGTGGCCCGATCGGCAAGTGGTTGCTGGCTTCGACTTCCGCGCCATCCAGCGTCATGACCGACCAGCGGTAGAGCTCGCGCCGACTGACGTAGTTGGCCATGCGCAGCACTTCCACCGCCCCGGAAAACGCAATCATCGAAAACTTCGGCAGCAGCAAGAATCCGAAATGCAGCTGGGGCGCGCCGGCGGTGTGCCGCGCGGGCTCGGGATCGGGCTGTAGCTCGGGTTGAGACTCGGGCCAGGACTCAGCAGAAAGGCGCGCGAAAGCTCGGTGCGTAGTCATTGAATCTTGATCCCCATCACTTATCGATGAGCAAATTGCTTAGCGGACGGCTACAGCACAGCAACACCATGCCTTGATCGATCTCGCGCTGGCGGATTCCGCCCTGGTGCCGCATATCCACCCGCCCATCCAGCAAGCGCACCTTGCAGGTGCCGCACAGGCCCTGCGTACAAGACGCCGCCAGCCGCAGGCCCGCGTCACGCGCGGCGTCCAGCAAAGGCTGACCGGCCGCGCATTGTATGGTGCGCTGGCTTTTCTGGAAGTGGATGCTGAAGGCGGGTTCGGCCGCGCTTGCCAATGCGGTGTCGGTGGAATCGGCGGCCTCGGTTGGCTTGGACAGCGCTTCAAACGAGAAGCTCTCTTCGTGATGGTGCGCCATGTCAAAGCCAGCCGACTCCAGCATGTCACGCACCGCCAGCATGTAGGGCGCGGGCCCGCAAACGAAAATTTCGCGCCGCAGGAAATCAGGCGCCATCAGTTCCAGCAGCGGCAGGCTCAGGCGCCCGGTCAGCCCGTGCCATCCTGCGTGCTGGCCCAGCGATTCGCAGACGAAGTGCGCGCGGAAGTGGCGCTGGCTTGCCGACAGCAGGGCTAGCTCGCGGCTGAAAATAATGTCGTCCGGCGTGCGGGCGCTATGCACGAACACCGTATCGCGGTCATCGCAGAGATCGCGGTGGGTGCGCACCATGGACATCAGGGGCGTGATACCGGAGCCGGCCGACAGGAAAAGATATCGCGGGGCGGGATGCAGGGCCGACGAAAATTCGCCCGCCGGACCCAGCACCCGCAACACATCCCCCACTTCCAGGCAATCATGCAACCAGTTCGACACCTTTCCCCCCGGCACCCGCTTGACCGTAATGGACAAGGTGTGCGGCCGAGTCGGCGGAGACGAAATCGTGTAGCAGCGGTTGAACGGTTCGCCGTCGATGTCCAGCTCCAGCGTCAGGAATTGTCCGGGCGAAAACTGAAACGCATGCCCGGCACGCGAGCGAAAGTAGAAGCTCTTTACATCGGCCGTCTCTTGCCGCACCTGGCAGCAAAGCAGGGTTTCCTCGACGTTGCTGTCCCACGGTGAAGGCAGCCGCTGCCAGAAGCCGGGCTGATGGATGCGTAAAAGCGCGTGCGGCATGGCGGCCTCTTAATCCACGTAGCGGGCCGCCAGGCGGCCGACATACCAATTGCAGAACTTGTCGACCAGGCTCTCGGTGTAAGGCGAATAAGGTCCGGGCTGATACGCCGGGCTGCGCACCCCCTTCTGCGAAAGCTCGACCAGCGCGCGGTCTTGCGCATTGGTGGCGCGCCACACGGCGGTCAGGTTGTCGACGCTGTAGTCCACGTTTTCAACCGCGTCCTTGTGTACCAACCAACGGGTGCGCACCAGCGTCTTTTCGGGCCCCAGCGGCAGCGCCGAGAAGGCCACGATGTGGTCGCTCATCAAGTGAAACCAGGCGTTGGGCTGCGTCCATACAGACAAGCCCCCCAGGTCGCGCCGCGACAACCCGCCCAGCAACTTCTTCGACGCCGCGTTGCCGTCCAGCGTCTGGGATTCCCCGGCAAGGTCCAGCGGCAGCCGCCGAACGCGGAAGCCCGTGACACAGCCGTCCAGCGCCTCAAGCTCGGCCGAGGGCAGGCCGGCGGCCTCCCATTCCTGGCAACGCTCTGCCGATATCCGGTCGAAGTGCGCCATTTGCTCGGCGTTCGCTGGCGATGGCTGATAGCCAAAACCGAATTCGAACAGCGACACGGTCAGCTCGGGATGATTCACCGCGCAGTGATAACACTCGCGGTTGTTCTCCATGGTGAGCTTCCAGTTGCACTCTTCAATGATGTCGATCTGCGCGGCAACCTTGCAGTCGCGTATCTGGTGCGGCCGCAGGTAGGGCTCCACCTGTTCGCGCATCACGGCGAAGTCGTCCGGTGCGTCCGGATCCAGGCAGATGAAGATCAGGCCGCTCAGGCTCTGGACCCGCACGGGCTTCAGGCTGTAGCCGCTCTTGTCGAACCCGTCGCCCATATGCTCGGCGTAGGCCAGCTTGCCGTTCAGCGTGTACGTCCATTGATGGTAGGAACACACCAGGTTGCCAACCGAGCCCTGCGGCTGCACGCAAAGGCGCGCGCCGCGATGCCGGCATACGTTGTGGTACGCACGCACCTGCCCTTCGTCGTCGCGAACCAACACCACGGACTGCCGCCCCACCTCCACCGCCAGATAGTCCCCGGGTTCAGGAATGTCAGGTTCGACGGCCACGAATATCCAGTGGCGCCCGAATATCTCTTCCATGTCTACATCGAAGATGGCTGGACTCAGGTAGAAATCGGCCTCAAGGCTGTAGCCCTGACGGCGCCGGGCGATCATCGCGCGGACCGAGTCGTCTACAGGCTGGCGAACAACGGGAATCTGCTTGATGAAGGTCATTGATCCACCTCAGTAATCGATCAGGCTGTGGGTGCGCAGATAGGCGATGACCGCCTGCGCCTTCTCAAGAGGGCTGCCGTCGGTGATGACGGCCCCGCCGCGGCTTTCCATCGTGATCGCGGCCAATAGCCGGGCGTGGCCCGACCGAGATTCGCGCGCCGCCAGCTTGCGCGGGCGCCCATGCGCCGCTTCGATCCGCAGCGGGGCAAGCGGAGCGGCCACCGCCGTTGACTCGCGCGCCACGATCCGGCCGGCGCGCTGCCGTGCATAGACGTGGCGCAGGTCCAACGAGGCCAGGGGATGCACCGCCAGCACTGCCGGCAGCGTGGCGGCGACTTCACGCCGCCTGCCTTTGGGCAGCCATTGCTGCGTGACGACGCTGCCCGCGTGGTTCTCGGCCGACAAGACGGCGGGCAACAGCGGCCTGTGCAGCGCCTGCGCCAGCAGATAAGGCAGGAGGCCGCTGCCCGCGCCACTTTCCGCCCGCGTGCCGCAGAGCACCAGGTCGTAGTCGCGCACGTGCTCAGCCAATGCTTGCAGCACGTCGCGGCCAGGGGCAACGTCAATCGCCTCGATCACGGCTGCGCCCAGCGCCAGGTAGTCGCGCAGCGCCGGGGCGGCGGGGTCGCCCGCGTGGACCACATCCACGTCACCGCCCGCAAGCATCCGCGCCAATGCCAGCGCAAGCGCGTCATTGCGGCTTGAGCGCGCCACCGCGCTGACGGGGTGTTCGCCCACCGATACCAGCACCACGATGCGCGGCTTAGTCATGGCTGGCCTTGGGGTTGCGACGGGCGGCACGCGCCTGCCTGACTTCGGCCAGTAGTGCCTCGGCTACCCGTTTGGTGTCGTCGATGATGCTGAGATCGGCGCGCCTGACCAGCGGCGCGCTGGCGTCCAGGTTGACTGCAATGACGTGCCGGCAATCTTTGATGCCTTGCAGATGCTGCACCGCGCCCGAGATGCCGAATGCCAGGTACGCGCTGGCGCTGACCGTCTTGCCCGTGGCGCCGATTTGCTGGCCCCGCGAGAAGCGCCCATCGTCAACCGCGACCCGGCTGGCGCCCACCGCTGCGCCCAACGCGTCGGCCAAGGCCTGGAAGCCGGACAAGTCGCGCACGCCATTGCCCGCCGACACGATCAGGTCGGCCTCTTCCAGGCCCACTTCCGTTGCGGGTAGCGTGCGAGTGCCCTGATCGCGGTAGGCCGAGTTCATCGGCAGCGGCATGACGCGCGCGCTCTCGCCCTGCCCGACGAAGGGCAGACGGTCATCGATGGCGTCCGGCGCCAGCAGCACGATGCGCGGCAAGGCCTGGCGCGCCCGGCGCAGGCCCGCCCGCAGATAGGGGCTGGCCACGCTATCGGCGCTAAGTTCCACCACATGGGCCGCCGCGGTATCGCCCGTGGCTGCCGCCAAGCGCCGGCCCAGGTCGCCGTCGGGCAGGCCGTTGTCAGGCAGGAAGACATGCAGCGGGCGGTCACGCTCCATCAGCGCCATCAAGATGGCCAGTTCGGCATCAGGCGCATAGGCGGGCGGCGCGGTGATGACGGTGAGGCGGTCCGCGCCCAGTGCCCCGGCATCGCCGTCGAATTCGCCGAAAACCAGCAAATGCACGAAGGTGTCTTGCTCGGCAAGCAGGGCGGCGGCGGCCACGGCCTGACGCGCGTGCGAGTCCAGTTGGCCACGGTCGCTGTGCGCCACGGCGAGCATGCCGCGCCGTGCCTCGGCGGCACGTAAGGGCTTTATTTCGGTATCAGCCTGCATGTTCGGGCCCGATGACGGGCTGCCTTCGCCCAGCACGATGCGCCGGATTCCCGCTTCCGTTACGGTGTGGGGCCTGCGCGGATCGACTCTGCGTATGCGATGCATCATGCCTCCAAGGCGTCGGCCACCAGTTCCGCGATATCGCGCACGTCCGGCCTTGGCCCAACCACGCCTTCCAGCATGGCCGTGCAGTTTGGGCAGGCGACCACCACCCGGTGTGCGCCCACGTCGCGGGCGTCCTGGATGCGAATGTCGGGAATGCGCCGTTCGCCCGGAATATCCGTCAGCGCGGCCCCGCCACCACCTCCGCAGCAGCGCCCATTCAACCCATGGCGTGTCATTTCGTTGACCGTCATACCCAAGTGGCGCAATAGCTCACGCGGCGCCTCGGTCTCGCCGTTGTAGCGGCCCAGATAACAGGGGTCGTGATAGGTCAGGGGCGCGGAGTTGTCGGCCGGCTTCAGCCGCAAGCGGCCCGTGCCCGCCAACTGCGCCAGCAGGGTGGTGTGGTGCAGTACGTGGTAATGGCCGCCCAGCGCGGGGTATTCGTTGCGCAGGCTGTGCAAGATGTGCGGGTCGGCCGTGACGATGCGCTCAAACGTCAGGTGCGACAAGGTCCGCATGAGGCGGCCGGCCAGAAGTTGGAAGGTGGCCTCATCGCCCAGGCGTCGAGCGACGTCGCCGGTGTCGGTCTCGCAAGCGCCCAGCACCGCAAAGTCCACCCCACCCGCGCGCATCGCCTTGACCAGTGCCCGCAGGCTGCGCTGGTAGCGCAGACCGAATGCGCCCTCGCCGGCAATCAACAACACGTCCACGGGTTTGCCGGGCTGAGCCTCCGCCACATCCAGGTCCACTGCCCAGTGGTAGCGCGCGCCCAGGTCATAGCCCCCGGCCGAGCCCGTTTCGCGCAAGTTGGCCAGCACCGTGGGTGCCGTGCCAGGCACCGCGCCATGCTCAAGCGTCTGCTGGCGACGCATGTCGATAACGGCGTCGACGTGTTCGATCAGCATGGGGCATTCGTGCACGCAGGCGCGGCAGGTGGTGCAGGCCCACAACGATTCGGCGGCGAGCAGCCCCGGCACGATGGCGCTATGGGCCCCGCCCTTGCAGTTGCCCACGGGCCGGCCCGGCATGGGGCTGCCGGCGTACGCGGCGTCCGATCCGCCCGCCATGCCCACCACCATGTCCTGGATCAGTTTCTTGGGATTCAAGGGCTGGCCCGCCGCATACGCCGGGCAGGCGGCTTCGCATTTGCCGCACTGCACGCAGGCATCAAAGCTCAGCAGTTGGTTCCAGGCGAAGGACGCCGGCTTGCCCACGCCCAAGGGCGCGGACGCCGGGTCGGCAAGCAACGGCAGCGGGCGCAAGGCCGCCTTCTGGCCGGGTGACGCGCAGCCGAATCGTTCTGGCCGAGGATGAAAAGCCAGATGCAGCAGGCCCGCCAACGCGTGCTTCATCGGCCCCCCACGGGCCACGCCCACCGTCAGTTCCCACGCGCCCAGCGCCAGCAGCGCCACGGTGGCGACGCCCGCCGCGCCCGATAGCAACGTCGTCGACACCCCACCAAGCAAGAGCAGACCCAACGCGAAGGCGCCCAGCATCCAGGGCAGACGGCTCCACACCCCGCGCGACAAGCGCGCGGGCGGCTGGCGACGCCGATGCCAAACGAACAGCAGGCCGCCCAGCATCACCAGCGCCGCCACGGCGATGGCATGGTCCAAGGCCGGAACGTACAACGCCAGGCCGTAGTTCACTGCCACCAGCGCCATCGCGGCCACGGCGGCGCCGGCCGTCGCCACGTGCGTACGGGCGATGTAGGGATCGCGCGCCACCACGCGATGCAGATCGACGAAATACCGCTTGGGCACGGCCAGCAGGTCGCGCCAGCGCACCGGTGCGGCACGGCCCACGCGCCATAGCGCGGCCCGGCGCAAGCCACCCACGCCCAGACCCAGCAGCGACAGCCAGAACAGCACGGTAATGGCGATGGCGAACGGTTGCATGATCAGAAGTCCTTGCACAGCCGCAAAGCGTCGTAGATGGCCGCGTGGATGTTGTGCATCGACACGCAATCGCCCACGCGAAAGAGCAGGAATCGGCCATCGCCCAAGGGCTGGCCAAGCGCGGGTTGCGGGTCGGCCGCGTACAGCGCATGCACGTCGGTCTGCCCCATGTTGGCGGACTTGCGCTTGAGCATGCCGTAAAGCGCGTCGTTGGGCGTGATGCCGTTTTCAATGACCACCTGATCGACCAGGCGTTCTTCGCGCTCTTCGGTGTATTCGTTGCGCAGCAGCGCGACTTTCTTGTCACCCTCGGCGCTGACACGCAGGAGCCAATGGTTGGGGGTTAACACAACCTGCCGCGCATACAGGCGGCGATAGAAGATCGGGAAGGTGGTGCCGCCCACGTCGTCGGCCACCTTGGGGTCGGGCGTCACGATCTCTACTTGTGCGCCCCGGCTGGCCAGAAAGTCGGCCACGCCCGCGCCTGCGTGCGTGCTGACGCCGTCATAGACCAATACGTTGCGAGCGGGCTCGACCGCGCCCGACAGGATGTCCCAGCCGCTGACCGCCAGCCCGCGTGCGACGCCCCAGTCCGGCTGTTCGTGCACGTGGCTCAAGCCGCCCGTGGCCAGCACCACGATATCGGGACGCTGCGCCAACACCATGTCCTCGGTGGCCAGCGTATCCAGCCGGCAGTCCACGCCCAGGCGTTTGAGTTCCAGCGCAAACCACCGCACGATGCCGTCCATCTGCTCGCGCTGCGGCGCCTTTGCCGCCAGCAGGATCTGGCCGCCCATGGCCGCGCCCCGCTCGAACAGCACAACGTCGTGCCCGCGCTCAGCACAGACGCGCGCGGCCTCCATGCCTGCCGGGCCGGCGCCCACCACCACTATTTTTCGATGTGGGCCGCGTGAACGTGGAACCACGTGCGGCATGGTCTCTTCGCGGGCGGTCGCCGCATTCTGGATGCACAGCACGTCCAGGCCGTCGTACTGCCGATCGATGCAGTAATTGGCACCGACGCACTGCTTGATCTCGTCTTCGCGGTCGTCGCGGATTTTCACGACCAGGTGCGGGTCCGCAATGTGGGCGCGCGTCATGCCGACCAGGTCGGCGTGGCCCGCGGCCAGCAGGCGCTCGGCCTGCACCGCGTCGCGGATGCTTTGCGCGTGCATCACCGGTATTCGCACCACCGACTTGATGCCGGCCGCCAGATACGCAAAGGGTTCGGGCGGAAGCGCCATCGGCGGCATGCAATTGGCCAGGGAATTGTGCGTGTCCGCCCCCGACCCGATCACACCCAGGTAGTCGATCAGCCCCGTCTCGGCCATGGCTTGCGCAATCTCGCGCAAGGCTTCGTGGTCAAGGCCGTCGTCGTGGAATTCATCGCCGCACATGCGCAGGCCCACGCAGAAATCCGCGCCCACGGCTTCGCGGACGGCTTGCAACACATCCAGCCCAAAGCGCAGACGATTGCGCAGGCTGCCGCCATAGGCGTCGTTGCGGAAGTTGGTGCGCGGGCTCCAGAATTGGTCGATCAGATGCTGGTGCGCGGCCGATATCTCGATGCCGTCCATGCCCGCCTGCTGCACCCGCTTGGCGGCCGCGGCGAAGTCGCCGATGATGCGCCCGATCTCTTCCACTTCGATGGTCTTGGCGTTGCCCCGGTGCACGGGCTCGCGCACGCCGGACGGTGACAGCAGATGCGGCCAGTGTTCGCCATGCCAGGCCGATCGCCTTCCCATGTGCGTTGCCTGGATCATGACCTTGGCGCCCTGGCGGTGCATGGCGCCGCTGAGTTTTGCCAGCGGTTCGATGACGCGGTCGGTCGTCAGGTTGACCGACCGCCACCAGCCTTGCGGACTGTCTTGCGACACCGGGCTGGACCCGCCGCAGATGGCAAGACCCAGGCCGCCCTTCGCCTTTTCCTCGTAATAGGCGATGTAGCGGTCACCGGGCAGGCCGCCGGGTTCCGCATGCACCTCGGCGTGTGCGGTACTGACGATGCGGTTGCGCAGCACCAACCGGTTCAGCGTCAACGGCGCAAACAAATGGGGATAACGCATGACCGGCCTCAGGCGACAGGGCTAACGGTGAATTCGCAGTGCGCGTGCCCTTCCGCGGCGCACTGGCTTTCCACGCACTGCGCCCGCGTGGCGCCACCGTGCTGGTCGGCAAGCCAGTCCATGGCCCCCGCGAACCACCCCGAGAACATGTGGCAACACTTGCCGGCCGCCTGTGGTTGGCCAAGCACGAAGGCGGAATGGCGCAACACGATGCGCGCGGTCATCGCGGTGGGATCGGCATCGGTCAGCCTGAACAGGCCCCAGCCTCGTTGCGACAGCCGCGTCAGATAGTGCTCATAGACGGCAAGGCCGGCCAGGCGATGTTCGCGCGCTTCCTGCTCGCACCAGTGGTAAGCGGAACGATGTCCGGCGCCGTACAGGATGCGCGCGTAGGCCTCGTGCCCCAGCGCGGCTTCGACAGCCGCATGGTTGTTGATGAAGAAATGTCGTGGCACATACAGCATCGGCATGCCGTCCGTGCTCCAGACGCCCGTCTGCTCGTTGACGTTGATCGGAACCTGGGGATTCATCTTCACCGCTCCTTAAGCTGCCTGCACGCCCGAGGGCCAGACTTCGCCAAACACGCGCAGCCAGTTCTCGCCCAGGATTTTCCGGATGTGGATCTCGCTCCAGCCCGCGCGCTGCATCGCGGCGGTCAGATTGGGGAATTCGCCGATGGTCTGAATGCCCTCGGGGTTGCGGATGGCGCCGAAGTCCGTCAGCCGACGATGGCGGCCCTTGTCGTGCGTCAGCCAATCGAAGAATGGCTGGCCATACCCTTGCGTGAAATCGGTGCCGATGCCCACCGCGTCTTCGCCGACCAGGTCGACGACATAGCCGATGGCCTCGACATAGTCGTCCACGGTGGATTCCACGCCGCGCTTGAGAAAGGGCGGAAACATCGTCACACCGATGAACCCGCCGCGCTCTGCAATAAAGCGCAACTGCGCGTCGCTCTTGTTGCGCGGGTGCTCTTTCAGCCCGGCCGGCAGGCAGTGCGAATAGCACACGGGTTTGGAAGAAGCCAGGATCGCCTCTTCGGACGTCGTGGCGCCTACGTGGGACAAGTCCACCATGATGCCGACCCGGTTCATTTCGGCGACGACTTCGCGGCCGTAGCCGGACAAGCCGCCGTCACGTTCGTAGCATCCCGTGCCGATCAGGTTCTGGGTGTTGTAGCAAAGCTGGACCACGCGCACCCCCATGTCGGCAAAGGCTTCAACCGCGCCCAGGTTGTCCTGGAATGCGTGGCCGTTCTGAAAGCCCAGGATGATGCCCGTCTTGCCGTCGCGCTTGGCCTGGCGGATATCTTCGGTGGTGCGCACCAAGGTCACCAGGTCTTCATTGGCGCGAATCAGCGCTTTCATGGCGGCGATGTTGGCGACGGTTTGTTCGAACCCTTCCCATACCGACACCGTGCAGTTGGCGGCCGTCAACCCGCCCCGCTTCATGTCTTTGAACACGGACCGGTCCCATTTCGAGATGATCAGGCCGTCGATAACCATACTTTTCTGATGAAGCGTAGTCATGCGGTTCCCCCCCGGGAAAGGTGCCGTTCAGTAGATGGGATGGCGCTGGCAGAGCGCCTGGACCTCGGCTCGGATCCGTCGCTCGGTGGCTTCGTGCTCGTCTGGGCTGGTGGCCAGCATGTCGATCACGTGGACGATCATTTCCCCGATGGCGCGAAATTCGTCCTCGCCGAACCCGCGCGACGTGGCTGCCGGCGTGCCCAGGCGGATGCCGGAAGTCACTGACGGGCTTTGCGTATCGAAAGGAATGCCGTTCTTGTTGCAGGTGATACCCGCCTGCTCAAGGGTGCGCTCGACATGGGCGCCCGTGAGCCCCTTGGAACGCAGGTCCAGCAATAGAAGGTGGTTGTCCGTGCCGCCCGAAACCAGGTCGATGCCGCCCGCCATCAGCACGTGGCCAAGCGTTTTCGCATTGATCAGGACGCGGTCGATGTAGCGCTTGAAGTCCGTTTGCAGGGCCTCGCCGAAGGCCACCGTCTTGGCCGCCACCACATGCATCAGCGGGCCACCTTGCAGCCCGGGGAACACCGCGGAATTGATCTTCCTGGCGATTGCGCCGTCGTTGGTCAGGATGAAGCCGCCTCTTGGACCGCGCAACGTCTTATGCGTGGTCGAGGTCACGACGTGCGCATGCGGGAACGGACTTGGATGCTTGCCGGCCGCGACCAGGCCGGCAATATGCGCCATGTCCACCATCAGCAGCGCCCCGGCCTCGTCGGCAATCTGGCGAAAGCGGGCGAAGTCCGGCTGCCTTGGGTAGGCGGAAAAGCCCGCGATGATGAGCTTGGGCCGGTGCGCCAGCGCCAGGCGCCGCACTTCGTCGTAGTCGATCAGGCTGTCGTATTGGCGCACGCCGTACTGCACGGCGTTGAACCAGCGCCCCGACATCGCGGGCCGCGCGCCGTGGGTCAGGTGCCCACCGGCATCCAGCGACATGCCCAGGACGGTGTCGCCGGGTTCCAGCAAGGCCAGCATGACCGCGCCGTTGGCCTGGGCGCCCGAATGCGGCTGCACGTTGGCGTAGTCGGCCTGGAACAGCTCGCGGACGCGCAGCAGCGCCAGCGATTCCACCTCGTCCATGTGTTCGCAGCCACCGTAGAAGCGCCGCCCCACATAGCCTTCGGCGTACTTGTTGGTCAACACCGAGCCCTGCGCTTCCATCACGGCGCGGGACACCAGATTTTCAGATGCGATCAGTTCGATTTGCGTCTGTTGGCGGCGCAGTTCGCGTTCCTGCATGGCCATCACGACAGGGTCGCGCTTGGCCAGCGGCGCGGAGAAAAAAGACGACGAGGACTGGAACATGACGACCCTGCCTTCGGTAGCAATGACGTTCGGAAATCCGGCATGAACCGGCCGTGTGGAGCATTCTTTCCCAAAGGTCCTGGACGCTGTTATCTGAACCGGACCAGATCTTGTCCGATTACGACAACGGCAATCGCCATGGGCCGGCAAGCCGCCTGCATCAATGTTCTGCAAATTTTCGTATTCGTCCTAAGGGCACGAGCGCGCGGCTGGCCTACGATGCAACGGTCCCATGCCGAATCCTTCGAGCCGGCATCCCAGTGCGCCCACATCCGACCAAGGAGCCTCGCCATGAATGCACGCTTGCCGAGCCCGGATCGCCAGCATCTTCGGCACTTCGGTTTCCTGCCCTTGCCGCAATTCACCATGCTGTCGTTCATGACCGCGATTGAAGTGCTGCGCATGGCCAACCATTTGCTGGGCCGGCCTTATTACCGATGGTCCATCGTCAGCGCTTCATCCGGGCCGGTCGCGGCCAGCAACGGGCTGGCCGTACACGCCAGCGTGCCGAACGATGCCGATCCGCCCGACGCCGTGTTCGTTTGCGGCGGCACGCGCGCAAACGCCGACTTCGACCGCGCCACGTTGCAATGGCTGCAACACCTGGCCGCGCGCGATGTGACGCTGGGCAGTCTGTGCACGGGCGCCCACGCGCTGCTGCGTGCCGGGCTGCTCGACGGCTACCGTTGCGCGACGCACTGGGAAGACCTGGCAATGCTGCAACGTGAATTCCCCAAAAGCCGCTTGTCGCAAGACCTGTTCGTGATCGACCGCGACCGCATCACGTGCACGGGCGGCACCGCGCCGCTGGACATGATGTTGAACCTGGTGGGGGAATCGGTCGGCGCCAGCATCGTCGCCCTGATCGCCAACCAGTTCACCATCGGACATGTGCGCGACCACAAGGACAAGCAGCGCATGCCCGCATCGATGCGCATGCCCGCCGCGCATCCCGCGCTGGCCGAGGTCATCGCGCTGATGGAGGTCAACCTGAAAGAGCCGCTGTCGCTGGACGAGCTGGCGCATCTGTCGGGGGCTTCGCAGCGGCAATTGCAAAGGTTGTTCCGCGAACACCTTGGCACTACGCCCAAGCAGCACTATCTAAGCCTGAGGTTGCGCCACGCACGCGCACTGCTGCGCCAGACGCCGATGTCGATCACCAGCATCACGTCCGCCTGCGGCTTCCAGTCGGCCTGTCATTTCAGCAAGACGTACCGGGCGCTGTATGGGGCCGCCCCCAGCTCGGAACGACGCAATCCGCAGTCGTTTGACCACGATCGGCATGGCCCGGCGTTGGGACCAGGATCGGCGCCGGGATCGGGGGCCGGGTTGGATGCCAGATTGGGGGCTGGCCTGAGCACGGACCTGGACCCGAACGCCTTTTTTCCCCGCGCCACCCGCAGCGCTACACAAGCCTGAGATTCTGTGTATAATCGCTGTCTTTGGTGAACACGGCCTTCGAGGAAAGCTTCTCGAATTTCACCGAAACCCGCTGAAAATTTTCATGAATTTCAGCAGTGGCAGTGCAGCAATAGCTGTACGACAGTAGTACAACGCGGGAGTAGCTCAGTTGGTAGAGCGCAACCTTGCCAAGGTTGAGGTCGCGAGTTCGAGACTCGTCTCCCGCTCCAAATACAAGAAGGAAGCATCGGCCAACACCGCGCTTCCTTTTTTCTTGCAAGTGCTGGCGCAATGGCAGAGTGGTTATGCAGCGGATTGCAAATCCGTGTACGTCGGTTCGATTCCGGCTTGCGCCTCCAGTATCTTTAAGGCTCGCAGCGATGCGGGCCTTTTTGTTTTCTGGCGCGGCACAGTCGAGCCTCCTACCCCGCCCCCCGCCTCTCGCAACTCGTTACGCATCCCTACGCGCTGACAATCGAATGATTGCTAAGGTGACGCCGTTTTCCACTCACGTCGACGCCATGCACCGCATTCTGATTTCCCGCGCCTGTTCGCCCATGCTTGCCCTGTCGACCGCCGCCTTGCTGTCGCTTGCACCGATAGCTGCCCAGGCCGATGACGACGACCGCCATCACCATCGCCACGGACGCGAGTACAAGGAAAAATACTGGGACGGCGCGTGCAAGGTCGAGCGCAAATGGAAGCGCAACGGCGAATACCAGGAAAAGCGCAAGTGCCGCGATGATTATCGGCACGGGTACTATGCACAGCCTCAGGTTGTCGTGCCGATGGCGGCCCCCGCCATTGTCATCACGCCGCCTTCCATCATCATTCGGCCCTGAACATGGATCAATCGGTAAAGGACGCGCTCGCCCGCTGGCCCAACGTGCCGGCGGTGTTTGGCTGGCTGTCGCTGGACGGACGCGGCCGGTGGCGCCTGCATCCGCAGGGCCAGGCCGCGCAAGGCGGCGCGGGCGAATCCATTACCAATACCCAGATCCTGGACTTCATCAACCGCAACTATGAACATGACGACGCGGGCCGCTGGTATTTCCAGAATGGGCCGCAGCGGGTCTTCGTGCGCCTGGACGGCGCGCCGTTCGTGCTTCGCCTGAGCGACGACAACCGGCGCCTGCTCACGCACACAGATGTGGCGGTCGACGCCATCAGTAGCTGGTGGCTGGACGACGCGGGCCAGTTGTACGCGGTCACCCAGGCAGGCGCCGGCTTGTTGCTGGACCGCGACCTGCCCGCGGTGCTGGACAAACTGTGTACCGAGAATGGGGCCCCACTGATTGAGACCTTGGCCGACCTTGCGCCTGACACGACGATCTCGGTTTCCTGGCCTGGCGTGTACGCCGCCGCGCCCCTGTGCGCGATTACGCGGCAGGATGTAGCGCGACGCCTGGGGTTCGATCCCAATCCGGCTGGCTGATTCGCCAGCGCGGGTTCTGTCAGCCGCGCCCGCTCTTGACCAGGGCAAACTTGCCATCACCCAGCAGCACCAGCACGGCGGCGGCCATGGTCAGGAAGATCGGATATTCCCAACCCCCGCCGGCATTGCCAAAGCCCCAGCCATTGCCAAAGTGCACGGTGGACGCCACGAACAATTGCACCACCGCGATCGCCGCCACCCAGCGCGGCACGATGCCCAAAATCAATAGCACGCCGGCACCCACTTCGAAGAACGTGACGGGATAGGCCAGCCAGCCGGCGAAACCGATCTTGGCGAAGAACTGCGCGGTGCCGGGCAGCGTGAACACCAGCAGCTTGGTCAGGCCGTGGGCCAGGAACATGACGCCAAGCGCCACGCGCAGCAGCAGCGCGGCGTAAGGCGCGGTACGGGTATCGATCATTGCAATTCCTTGTGCGGTTGGGAATCTCCCGACACGGGAGATCCTTCCAAGGGCGCTATTCTTGCGATTCCAAAAACAAAGATAAACCTGCAGAATTGCAAATTATTGTTCCCCGTTAGGAAACAATCTTGGATACCCACACCGCGATGCAGACCTACGCCAAGGTCGTTGAATTGGGCTCTTTTGCGGCGGCGGCCGACAAGATGGGCCAGGCGCGCTCCGTTGTGACGCGGCAGATTGCCTATCTGGAACAGAAGTACGGTGTACGCCTGCTGAACCGCACCACGCGCAAACTCAGCATGACCGACGCCGGGCGCGCGTTCTACGAGCGGGTGCGCCCGATTCTGGCGGAGGTGGCGGATCTGGAGTTGTCGCTACAGGCCGAGGGCCAGCGCCCCAGCGGGCGCCTTCGGGTCAGTGCGCCGGTGTCGTTCGGCATTCTGCATCTGGGGCCCGCCATTGCGGAATATCTGCAACGCTATCCCGACGTAGTCATCGACCTGGACCTGAACGACCGCGTGGTGGACCTGGTGGAAGACGGCTACGACGTGGCGGTGCGGATCGGGCCGCTGCAAGACTCGTCGCTGGTGGCACGCCCCCTGGCCCCGCAGCAATTGCTGGTTTGCGCCGCCCCCGCCTACCTGAAGCACCATGGCACGCCAAAGACGCCCGAAGACCTGAAGCAGCACCGTTGCTTGCACTACGCCTATGCCAGTACCGGCAATGAATGGCACTTCGAAAAAGACGGGGTCACGCATCTGGTGCGCATCACCGCCGCGTTACGCGCCAACAACGGCGACGTGCTGCGCACCGCGTCGCTGGCCGGCCATGGCATTATTCTGCAACCCGAATTCCTGGTCGGCGACGATATCCGCGCCGGCCGACTGGTGGCCTTGCTGGCCGACTACGCGCACACCCCGATTTCCATGTACGCCATCTACCCGCATCGCCGGTTTCTGTCGCCCAAGGTGAGGTCGTTCGTCGAGCACCTGGAAGAACGGTTCGGCGGCGCCACCCCAGCCGCCACCGGGGGACGCGCCGGTCCGCGCCGCAGCCGTTAGAATCGAGCCCATGACCGCCAAATCGTCCATCGAATACTTCCCCGCCCCCCGCCGTTCGCTTTTTTGCAGCCAGTGCGGCACGCCCGTCAACCGCCGGGTGCCGGAAGGCGACAACCGTGAACGCGACATCTGCGATCACTGCGGCGCCATCCACTACCAAAACCCGCGTTTGGTGGTCGGCACGGTGCCCGTTTGGGAAAACCGCGTGCTGCTGTGCCGGCGCGCGATCGAACCGCGATACAACACCTGGACGCTGCCGGCCGGCTTCATGGAGCTGGGCGAAAGCACGGCCCAAGGCGCGGCCCGCGAAACGCTTGAGGAATCGGGTGCGCGCATCCAACTGGGCGAGCTCTACACCATGATCGACCTGCCGCAGATCGATCAGGTACACGTGTTCTACCTGGCCCAGGCGCTGGGGCCCGAACTGGATCCCGGCCCCGAAAGCCTGGAAGCCCGCTGGTACGACGAAGCCGACATTCCCTGGGACGATCTGGCGTTTCGCACCGTGGCGACCACGCTGCGCCATTACTTCGACGACCGCAAGCAAGGCGCGTTCGTCCCCCATCACTACACCCTAGAATCGCACCGTTGAAGCTTCCCTGGCTTGCCGTCGACACTCCGTTTCCGCCCGCGGAATATGCGCTGACGGAACCTGACGGCCTGCTCGCGGCTGGTGCCGACCTATCCACCGACCGCCTGATCCAGGCGTATTCCAACGGAATCTTTCCCTGGTATTCGGAAGGCGAGCCCGTGCTGTGGTGGAGCCCGGACCCGCGCATGGTGCTGGCGATCAAGGATTTTTCCCCCTCCCATTCACTGCGCAAGCTGCTGCGGCAAATTGCCAGCCAGGAACTTGACGCGCAGCCGCGCGTGCAGGTGCGGGTGGACACCGTCTTTTCCGACGTCATGGCGCAATGCGCGGCCCCGCGCGACGGGCAGCCGGGCACCTGGATCACCAGCGCCATGCAGCAGGCGTATGCGGACTGGCACCGGGCGGGCTATGTGCACAGTATCGAAACGTGGATCGACGGCGAACTGGCCGGCGGCCTGTACGGCATCAGCCTGGGCCGCATGTTCTTCGGCGAATCCATGTTCACCCGCGCGCCCAACGCGTCAAAGATCGCCCTGGCCTACCTGGTGCGCTATCTGGCGGCGCAAGGCGTGGAACGCATTGATTGCCAGCAGCAGACACAGCATCTGGCCAGCCTGGGCGCCCGCCCGATCCCGCGCGCGCAGTTCCTCGAGTACGTCCGCCATGCCACGGCACAGCCCCCGATTTTCTGGGCGCGGGGCACCCTGGACAGCGCCGCGCGCCTGCTGCCGGACGCCCCATCCGGCGGCGACTTAAGCGTTAATATGTAGCCATCTCATCGCGGACGTACCGCGCGATGCGCACTACTCCATGAGCCAGCTCAAAGAACTCCCCTTCTCCACGCTGCAGTTCTACGCAACCGCTCCCTACCCTTGCAGCTATCTGCCGGGTCGCCAGGCGCGGTCGCAGGTTGCCGCGCCGGGCCATCTGATCAACGCGGGCACCTATTCGCAGTTGGTCGAACAAGGATTTCGCCGCAGCGGGCTGTTCACGTACCGGCCCCATTGCGACAATTGCCGTGCCTGCGTGCCCGTGCGCGTGGACACGGCGGGCTTCGCGCCCAACCGCAGCCAACGGCGCGCCTGGCGTGACCATCAATCCCTGCAGTCGTTCGTGGCAGAACTGGCCTGGTCGCCCGAACACTATCGGCTCTACACGCGCTATCAGCAGGGCCGGCACCCGGGCGGCGGCATGGACGAAGACAGCCGCACGCAGTACGCGCAGTTCCTGCTGACCAGCCGGGTCAACACGCGCCTGGTGGAATTTCGTGACCCCGAGGGCGTGCTGATGATGGTGTCGATCATCGACGTGCTGGATGACGGGCTGTCGTCGGTCTACACCTTCTATGACCCCGACATCGAAGGCAGCCTGGGCACCTACAGCATCCTGTGGCAGATCGAGCAGTGCCGCACGCTGAACCTGCCCTGGCTCTATCTGGGCTACTGGATCGCCGAGAGCCGCAAGATGTCTTATAAGTCCAGCTTCCATCCCGCGCAGTTCCTGGTCGATGGCGAATGGCGGGACCAGGCCAATCCGTCCCTTTGACTTGATTCCGGGGTAGCCTGGGTTTAGCGCAAGCGCGGCGAAATTCGCTCTACAATTCCGCCCCATGTCTATCCTCTTCCACGCCTATCCCCTGGCCCGCCCGGCGTTGTTCGCCATGGACGCGGAAACCGCCCACGAAGTTACGCTGTCGGGCCTGCAACGCGCGTATGAATGCGGCGCCACGCGCAAGCTGATGCATGCGCAGCCCAAGGCGCCATGCACGCTGATGGGCATGCAGCTGGAAAACCCGGTCGGGTTGGCGGCGGGGCTGGACAAGAACGGCGCCTATATCGATGCGCTGGGCAACCTGGGCTTTGGTTTTATCGAGGTGGGCACAGTGACCCCGCGCGCGCAACCCGGCAACCCCAAGCCGCGCATGTTCCGGTTGCCGCGCGCCAATGCGCTGATCAACCGCCTGGGCTTCAATAACCAGGGCCTGCCCGCCTTTCTGGCCAACGTGCAACGCAGCCAGTGGCGCAAGCAAGGCGGCATCCTGGGCCTGAATATCGGCAAGAACGCGGATACGCCCATCGAGCGCGCCGCCGACGATTACCTGATCGGCCTGGAAGGGGTGTACCCGCATGCCGACTACGTGACGGTGAATATTTCGTCGCCGAACACCAAGAATCTGCGCGCGCTGCAAAGCGGCGACGAACTATCGGCGTTGCTGGCGCAGTTGGCCGACAAGCGCCGGGCCTTGGAAGACCAGCACCAGCGCCGCGTGCCCATGGCGGTGAAGATCGCCCCGGACCTGACGCAAGAACAGATCGACGCCATTGCCGATACGCTGCCGCGCCACGGCATCGACGGCGTTATCGCCACCAACACCACGCTGTCGCGCGACGCAGTCGCGGGCCAGGCGCACGCCGAAGAAGCCGGCGGCCTGTCGGGCGCGCCGGTGCATGAACTGTCATTGAAAGTGATACGCCGCCTGAAGGAACAACTGGGCGACAGCCTGGCAATCATTGGCGTGGGCGGCGTGCTGTCGGGCCAGCAAGCGCGCGAAAAAATGGCGGCCGGCGCGGATGCCGTGCAGCTGTACACGGGCCTGATCTACCGCGGCCCCGCCCTGGTCGGCGAGTGCGTGCGGGCGACGGCAAAGCGCTAGAAGTCAAAAAGGTGTGCCCCGGGTGCTTCCGAAGTGCGCACTTGGGGCTTCCCGAGTGCACCCAGGGAGTGCTTCCCCTGTGCACCCGGCCAATAGCGCCAGGCAAAAAAAAGGGGCCACCCTGTGGGTGGCCCTAATTCCAGCTCTGCTCTGTCACTCAACAGTACTACATTACTGGGATTTGCGCAGCATCGCGCGCCAAGACTCAGGCGGTGCGACGGCTACGGCTGGCAACCTTGGTGGCGGCATCGGCGGCATCCGTTGCTGCCTTGAAGGTCGCGTTGGCGGCGGCATTCAGGTTCGACTCGGCAACTTCAGCAGCCTGCTTGGCGGCCTTGGTCACGGAATCGTAAGCGCTGGTCGCGGTGGCCAGCGAGGACTTGATCAGGGCGACTGCGCTTTCGGAACCAGCCGGAGCGTTCTTCGACAGTTGGTCGACGGCTTCGCTCAGTTGCTGCTGGCTTTCAGCGATTTGCTCTTCGGTCAGCTTGACCAGGCTGCCTTGCACACCGGCAACGATGTCATACACGTGCTTGGTGTAGGCCATGGCCTTTTCAGCGCCCGGCTGCAGCAGGCCCGAGGCAAACGCGGCGGCTTCCTGCGGATCCTTGACTTCAGAGGCTAGCTGCGACTTCTGGGCGACTTCGTCCAGCGTGGCGCGCACGACCTTCATATTCAGTTCGACCAGCTTTTCAAAGCCAGCGAAAACGGCGGACTGGGCAGCCACGAAAGTGTTGATGCTGGCCTTTTGGCGGTCCAGGACTTGTTGCGGAATTGCGCTCATAGAATGCTCCTTTAGAGGTAGCCGGACGCTTTCCGGCAAGAAGGATTGGTTGTCTGCGACGAAAGATAAAAACGTGCGCGGAAACTGGTACTACAAGCTACCGCCGGCCCGTTTGATGCACTGCACAATTCACATTCTAGACTGGCAGAAATTGTTGTCAAGCAGTTTTTGTGCAACGCAACAAGTATTTGCACTTTAACGGTGCACAGGTTCGCACGTCTTTGATCCTAGACAAGTTTTTCCCATGATTCGGGAAATACCGGACATGACGGCGTATCAATTCTTTTCTAAACTGCTTGCACGCTGATGACAGAAAAAACAAACCATAAATCAGCGGTCAATAACTAAATCGCAGCAAGCAAAACCCTGCAATTGGAGACTTCATGACCCTAATTCCCCGCACGCTTTCGGCCCTGCTCGCGGCCAGCGCCATGTTCGCGGCCGGCGCCGCCCAAGCGGAATATCCGGAACGCCCCATCAATATGGTCGTGCCGTTCGCCGCGGGTGGCCCCACCGACAACGTTGCCCGCTCCCTGGCGGAAGCCATGCGGCCAAGCCTGGGACAGACGGTCGTGGTCGAAAACAAGGGCGGCGCCGGTGGCACCATCGGCACGACGCAGGTTGCACGCGCCCAGCCGGACGGCTATTCCGTCCTGCTGATGCACGCCGGCTTCACGACCGCGCCCTCGCTGTACAAGAACCCTGGCTACGATCCGTTCAAGGGCTTCGAGCCCGTCGGCCTGGTGGTTGACGTGCCCATGACCATCGTCGCGCGGTCGGACTTCCCGCCCAACAACATCAAGGAACTGGCCGACTACGTCAAAAAGAACAAGGACAAGGTGTCGCTTGCCAACGCCGGCATCGGCGCGGCCAGCCATCTGTGCGGCACCATGCTGGTTGAAGCACTCGGCGTCCAGTTGCTGACGATTCCATACAAGGGCACGGCCCCGGCCATGAACGACCTGCTGGGCAAGCAGGTGGACCTGATGTGCGACCAGACCACCAACACCACGCAGCAGATCGAAAGCGGCAAGGTCAAGGCCTACGCCGTGACCAGCCTGAAGCGTGTGCCCACGCTGCCCAACCTGCCCACCATGGACGAGTCCGGCTACAAGGGATTCGAAGTGGGTATCTGGCACGGAATGTGGGTGCCGAAGGGCACGCCCAAGCCGGTGGTGGACAAACTGGTCAAGAGCCTGCAAGCCGGCTTGGCCGACCCCAAGTTCCAGGAACGCATGAAGCAGCTTGGCGCCTCGGTGCTGACCGCGGAAGCCAACCCGCAGGCGCTTGAGGCCAAGGTCAAGCAGCAAGTCCCGCAATGGGCCGAACTGTTCAAGAAAGCGGGCCTTGAGCCCCAATAATGCAGTAGGCAAGAACCAGAAAAGCCCCGCAAGGGGCTTTTCTTTTTCCTCATGGGGGCAAGCTCTGCCCGCTCTAAGGCCGCAGGGCTTCCGCGGCCATACCCAAACCATTGAAGCCGGTGGAAACCGAGGGCTCGTAACCCAGCGCTTCGGAAATACTGGCAGCGGTGTCGACCAGCGCCTTGATCCAATCGTCCTGCAAGCGTTCGGCGGGCGCCGAGATGGACAGCCCGGCCACCAACTTGCCGGTGTCATCGAAAATACCCGCGGCGATGCAACGCACACCCAGCTCAAGCTCTTCGTTGTCGCGCGCATAGCCGTGGCGTCGCACCAGCGCCAATTCCCGTTCCAGGCGGTCCAGGTCGGTCAGGCTGTTGCGCGTATGGCCGGCAAGACCGGTACGCAGCGCGTAGGCGCGCACCTGCCGCGTGTCGCCGGTGGACAGGAACAGCTTGCCCGTCGACGTCAGGTGCAACGGCGCGCGCCCCCCGATGGCGCGCACCACCTGCATGCCGGAGCGCTCGCTCCAGGCCCGGTCGATATAGACAATTTCATCCCCCTGCTGCACCGACAGGTTGATCGTCTGCCCGGTAAGCTTGTGCAGGGAACGCATGGCCGAAATGGCGGCCTCGCGAACATTCAGACGGCCCTTTACCAATGACCCCAATTCCAGCAGCCGCATGCCCAACTGGTACAGGCCGTTGTCGACGCGCTCAACGTAGCGGCCCACGACCAGGTCATTAAGAATGCGGTGCGCGGTGGACGCATGCAGCCCCGTGGTGGCCGACAATTCCTTCAGCGTGACGGGATCCTGCTGCGCGGCCAGGGCATCCAGCAGACGCATGGCGCGCTCGATCACCTGGATGGCGATGGGATGGCTGGACGCGCCTTCGGTCTCGGCGTCCAAGGGAGTGCGGGGTGTCGAAAGACGGGGCATAGGTTAGATAAGGCTAGCGCCGCAACACCGAAAAAGCCCGGTCTTGCGGCAACGCAGCAAACAGTCCTTTCCCGTATTGTGAAATTTACGACGCTATTTTGCAATGGCTTTTTGCAAGATTTCCTATGCGGCGGCCGGCGGAGCCAGCTTTCCACCCAGCCGCAAGACCTCGGCACGCAGGAACTCAAGCGCCTCGGCGGCACCGACCGGTTCACCCTTCACACCCAGCTCGATATGGGGCGTCCCGCCAGCTTCGCCGACGCTGGGCAAGCTGAACGCGCGCACGTCCGGCCACCGGCTTTCCACGCTGACCATGGCCGGTGTGATGCGTGATTCCGGCATGCTGAACACCAGGAAAGAATGCTCGACGTGGGCCCGCACATGCTGCAGCGCACGATAGCGAGTGTCCAGCGTCCATTCCAGCATCGGCCAGGCCATCACGGGAAAGCCGGGCACGAAGGTGTGATCCTGAATGAAAAAGCCCGGAATGCGGTTGTACGGGTTCGGCACGATCTCGCAGCCTTCCGGGAACATGCCCATCTGCAGGCGCTGCTGGTTCTCGGGCGCGCTCATGTCGGCCGTGCCCTGCCCCTTCTCGGCCATTTCAGCGGTGCGCAAGGCGATGGCTTGCTCGGCTTCCGGGTGCAAGGCCAGCGGCAAGCCCAGAGCGGCGGCCGCCGCCTGACGGGTATGGTCGTCGGGCGTGCCGCCGATGCCGCCACACGAAAACACCACGTCGCCGGTGGCGAAGCTGCGCCGATACGCGGCCACCAAGGTGTCGCGGTCGTCGGGCAGAAACTCGGCCCAGCCCAGTTGCATGCCGCGCGCGCTTAGCAGCTCGACGACTTTCGAAAAATGCTTGTCCTGACGACGGCCCGAGAGGATTTCATCCCCGACGATGATGAGGCCAATGCGGCGGGCGGCGGATTCTGCGGCCATGTCCAATTCCAGAAGGTAAGAAAAGTTGCGGTCAGACGTCGATGACATTGTCCTGGCGCAGGCGCTTGAGCGCGTCCAGCCCGTAGTGGGCGTAAACCAGCGCCGAAAACACCGGCAGGATAATCCAGGCGGGCGGCAAGAGGTTCAGCAGCGAACAGATCAGGCCGATGGTCCAGAAACCGCGATTATTGCGATCCAGGATCAACTTGCGTTCTTCGGGGCTGGCATGTTCGACGATGGCGTCCACGCGCATCATGCGCGAGAACGCGAAGGCCCACCAGAAGATCGACAGGATGATCGCCATGGGCGGCACCAGCCACAAGGGCAGCGTCAGCACCCAGCCGACGGCGAATGCGGCCGACACCCAGACCGCATTCCACACGCTGACCGCCGTTGAAAATTTGCCCCGCCGCGTGACGCTGGCGTATTCGCGCTGCCCCACGTGGCGCAGCACCAGCGGCATCACGAACACCGCGGCAATCGCCAGGCCCAGGATGCCGGACACGGGCAACAAGATCGCGGCGGCAATGACGGGAATGAGATAGATCTTGAGCGAAAACAAGCCCATGGCGATCATCCATTCGTCGGCCTGGTTGACCATGTCCCAGTGCGATACCTCGGCGCGCAACCAGTCCGTCAACGGCGTCCAGAAGAGGTACAGCAACAGGAACGCGCCAACCAGCGCAATCAGGAAGGGGAGCAGCACCGCGAACAGCATTGTCGGGTGGCATTGGGATACCAGGGCGCGCTTGAACGCCTGGCCGACGCTGACGGCGCCGCCGGCCGCGCCAGAGAATCGGCCATTGCCGGGCGTGGCGGTATCAGTGCGCAAAACGGTCATGGGAGCGGAAAAAGGGGGTGGACATCCCGGGTATGATAGTCAAACACGCCCCGATCTGCTCACATGTCTCTACTCGTACCCGGCAACGACCTGGCCGCCCTGCGCGCGCGTCTTGGCACCACCCCCGACACCTGGCTCGTCGCCTGCTTCTGCGCGGCATGGTGCGACACCTGCGAACAATACAAGCCCAAGCTGCAAGCGCTGGCCGACGCGCTGCCGCAACATGTCTTTGCCTGGATCGACATCGAAGACCACGCTGAATTGCTTGGCGACATAGACGTCGAAAACTTCCCCACTCTGCTCGTGCAGATTGGATCGCGCGTGGTGTTCTACGGCCCCATGCTGCCGCATATCGGGCATCTGGAACGCCTGCTTGAAAGCGTGAACGCAGACAGCCCGGCCGTGGCCACCGAATTACCTGACTTGCCCAGGCTGCTGGCGGCCTGATTCCCACGCTGCCGATAAAAAACCCGCAAGGCCTTTGGGCGTTGCGGGTTTTTTCATGCGTACTGGCTGGCGATCAGTTCTTGCGCGAACCGCCCAGCAGTACCGCCACCTGGCGCTTGGGCGCGGACGAACTGCTATCGTTCTTAGGCGCTTGCTCTTCGGCGGACGTGGCCGAGGGTGAAGGCTCGTAAGGCTTCAGGAAGAAATCGTCCACGGGCTGGCGCGGGCCGCTGGAGGTGTAACCCGAACGACGATCCGACGAACGGCTACCGCGGTCGCCACGGCTGTCACGGCCGCCTTCGCGCCCTTCACGTCCCTCACGCCCTTCGCGCGAGGACGAGCCGGAACGTTCGTCGCTGCGGCGGTGGCTGCGCGCCACGGCGTCTGCCGGCAGGTCGAGCGTGCCGCGAGGCACTTCGCGCTTGATCAGCTTTTCGATGTCGAGCAAAAACCGTTCTTCGTCGGGTGTGAACAGCGCGATGGCTTCGCCCGAGGCGCCCGCGCGCCCGGTACGGCCGATGCGGTGAACGTAATCTTCGGCGTTGTACGGCAGGTCGTAGTTGATGACGCACGGCACGCCGGCCACGTCCAGGCCGCGAGCGGCCACGTCGGTGGCGACAAGCACTTCCAGGTCGCCGGCCTTGAAGGCTTCCAGCGCCTTCATGCGGTCCGCCTGCGTTTTGTCGCCGTGGATCGATTCAGCCCTGACGCCATCGCGTTCAAGTTCGCGGGCAAGCCGCGCCGTGCCGATCTTGGTGTTCGAGAACACGATGACCTGCTTCAGCCCGCGCGACTTCACCAGATGCACGACCGCGGCGCGCTTGGCGTCGCTGGGCATCTTGTAGGCGATCTGCGTGATGTTCGTGGCAGTGGCGTTGCGCGCCGCGACTTCGATTTCCACCGGCTGGTTCAGGTACGAACGCCCCAGCTTGCGGATTTCGTTGCTGAAGGTCGCCGAGAACAGCAGGCCCTGACGCTGCGCGGGCAACAGGCGGATGATGCGTTCCAGATCCGGCAAGAACCCCATGTCCAGCATGCGGTCCGCTTCGTCCAGCACCAGAATGCCGACCTGGCTCAGGTTCACGTTCTTTTGTTCAACGTGGTCCAGCAGACGGCCAGGTGTAGCCACCAGGATTTCGCAACCGCGACGCAGCGCTTCTTTTTGCGGACCGATATCCACGCCGCCAAACACCACGGCCGAACGCAGCGGCGTCTGCTTGCTATAGCGCTTGACGCTTTCAAACACCTGGTCCGCCAACTCGCGCGTGGGCGTGAGAATCAGTGCGCGCACCGGGTGCCGTGCAGGCGACGCGCTGGCGTTGGCCAACGGCATCAGGCGATGCAGGATGGGTACGGTGAACGCGGCGGTTTTGCCGGTGCCGGTCTGGGCGGCGCCCATGACGTCGCGCCCTTCCACCACGACAGGGATGGCTTGCGCCTGAATGGGCGTCGGAATGGTGTAGCCGGTTTCGGCGATGGACTGCAGCAACAACGGGTGCAGTCCAAAATCGGCAAACGTCGGCGCGGGAGCGTCGGCGGTGGGTGCTACGGATTGAGTGGATTCAGTCATCAGGGTTTGGCAGATACCGGGACCAGTGAAAAAGAACAAAACGAGAGTGCTACATGCACTGCACTACATACGCATCGGGCAATCTGAATACACGTGGTCGCGTTGCGACGGCACGCAAATTGACGCGAAGCAGATACGGCTTCGCGGGCAATCGGCACCCTGCCATGCAGGCCAGCGGGCGCATTCTGGATTCGATACTTATGAGGGCAGTACCAGGCCCGGATTGCTGTGGATAACTTGGATTTTAGCGCAGGCGCCTTACCACAAGGTCAAACCGTGGTTTCAAGCGGGGGCACGAAGCATCGCCGGGCAATGGGCGCGCCCGCTTCCCGGCGATTCGGAGTGTCCATCAGATGGACTAATCATGATTAAAGACCGGACATCAACCGGCTAACCAGCGTAGTCCCCACAACACCAGCATGCCCGCCACAATGACCAACACGGCGCTGCGGGTACGCAAAAAAACCAGGATGGCGACCAGGCCGGCCACCAATTTGTAATCGAACACCGGGCCCAAGCCCGCCTTCCAGGGCAGCAGGTCGGGCACGACGATGGCGGTCAGCGCGGCGGCGGGCGCATAGCGCAACGCGCGACGCACGCCATCGGGCAAAGGAATGTAGTCGCCAAACAGCATGAAGCCGGCGCGCGTCAACACGCTGCACAAGGCCAGCAACAGGATGGCCGAATAGACGTAGATTTCAGAGGGCCAGAGGGTCATGGGCGCGCCTTGAAGAATCGTTCGGCCCACATGCCGGCCACCACGCCGGCCACGACGGCCGCCGCCAGCCCCAACCGCAAAGGCAGCACCTGCCCCGTCCAGGCGACCACCCCGGCAGCCAGCATGGACACCAGCATCGGCTTGGAACTGGCCAGGGGCACGGTGATTGCCAGCAGCGCCAGCACCGCGGCGAAATCCAGCGACCACCCGGTGGGCACCATGGTCCCTAGATAAATACCCACGATCGAAGACGATTGCCAGACCAGCCAGCCCGGCACGATCGTGCCCAGGAAGAACCACAGCTGGTCGCGCGTGCCGCGTTCGGCCGAATCCCCGTAACGCGGCATGAACAGGACGAAGCCCATGTCGGTGGTGAAGTAGCCCAGCCCCAGGCGCTTGGGCCAGGACAGGTGGCGGAAGTACGGTTGCAATGCCGCGCCGAAGATGATGAAGCGGAGGTTCACCACGAAACCCGCCGCGAAAATCAGCCACAGCGGCGCCCCCGTGGCGATCAGCGGAAGCGAGGTCAGTTGGGCCGAGCCCGCGTACAGCAGCAGGGTCATGGCCAGCGCCATGGATTCCGTCAGGCCGGACTTGACCATGGCCACGCCGGTTACCAAGCCCCAGGTCGCGGTGGCGATCAGCGCGGGCACGATGGCGTGGACGCCCGAGCGAAACGCGTTCAGACGTTGCTGGCGAACCGCACCGGGATCTTCGGATTCAGGAAACGCGGATTCAGAGGACAACGGCTGACCCCTGGCGATTCGGACAGGACGACATGGGAACTCTTACGGATTGCGTGGGCCGAATGGCACCACGCCGGTGCGCGAATAGGCCAGTATTGTAACCCCGTCGCTTGATACAATAAGCGCCTGAAATTTCTTGGCTGGTGGCGGCCTGGCGCACTCCAAAATCGGCCGTGGTGAATGGCCGCGTCCCGAAGTACCATCACTGGCTACGTAAGATGCGATCTTAATTCGTCATTCGCGCGGGCGGTCCCAGACCGGCCACCCTGCCCAACCTGCCGTTTATCGGTTTTTTATTCAGGAATATCCATGACCGCTGCTGCTCCGGCCGCCGTCCCCAACGCTCACGAAGTCATTGAAGTCGGCGCTGAAGACCTGCCCGTTTTCTGTCCCGGCCCGAAAGCGCCGCTGTGGAGCATGCACCCCCGCGTCTTCCTGGACGTGGCCCGCACCGGCTCCGCCAGTTGCGCCTACTGTGGCGCGCAGTACCGCCTGAAGGCCGGCACGGTGCTGCACGGCCACCACTAAGCACGCCGACGCCGACCCGCCGCACAACGCCACCGTCACAGCAGCCATGTTTGCCACACCCGAAGAAGCCGAACACGCATTCTACGAAGCCCTCGAACAGGGGGACAGCGTCCGTCTGATGCAGGTGTGGGCCGACGACGAAGAAGTCATCTGCATCCACCCTGGCGGCCTGCGCATCGTCGGACACTCGGCGGTGCAGGAATCCTGGCAACAGGTGCTGTCCAATGGCCCGCTGCACGTACGCCCATTGCGCCCACTGGTCATGCTGAGCATGATGTGCGCGGTGCACGTGCTGGTTGAACAGGTGGCCGTGCGCACACGGGAAGGCATGCAGTTTGCAAACTGCTACGCGACGAACATCTACCACAAGGGCCCAACCGGCTGGCGCATGGTCATGCACCATTCGTCTTCGGCGCCCACGGAAGCCGGGGTGCTCGACTTGCACGACGTACCCGACATGCTGCATTGAATCGGGTGGATTTTTAGTTGGCCGCTGCTCGTCTTGACTCGTCCCCCTGCCCCGTTCCCTCCTGGTTGCCCGGAGGCGACAGCCAGACGGTCTACGCATCCCTGTTCGCGCAATACCATCGGATCGCCTTCGTGCGGGATCGGGTGGACACGCCCGACACCGATTTCGTGGACTTTGACTGGACCGGCCCAGGGCTGTTTCCGCACAAGGCCGCCGATGGCGCGCCCGTCAGCGGACAGGGGCCTGTCGCCAACGGCAAAACCGCCGCGGCGCGCTGGATGACGGCGCCCGACTGGCAGTCCCTGCCGCAGACGCCCGACACGCCCGCGCTGATACTGCTGCATGGTTTGGAAGGCGGCAGCAACAGCCGCTATGCCCAGTCCATCGCCCACTATTTCCGCGCGCGCGGATGGATCGTGGTGATCGCGCATTTTCGCGGTTGCTCGGGGGTTCCCAACCGGCTGGCCCGTGCGTACTACTCCGGCGATTCCGCCGAAGTCGGCTTTTTGCTGAAAACCGTGCGCGACCGCATACCCCATGCGCGCTGGCACGCGGTGGGCGTTTCGCTGGGCGGCAACGCGCTGTTGAAATACCTGGGTGAACACCAGGAAGACACCCCCTGGTTGACTGCCGCCGCGGGCGTGTCGGTACCGCTGGACCTGGTCGCCTGCGGCAAGACCTTATCCACCGGCATCTTCAACCGGCGCGTGTACACCGCCCATTTCCTGAAGACGCTCAAGCACAAGGTGCTGGAAAAGGCACATCGCTTTCCGGGTTCCATTGACGTGATGCGTATCGCGCACGCCCATGACCTGCGCGAATTCGATGACACCTACACCGCGCCCATGCACGGCTTTCGCAACGCGCTGGATTACTGGACACGCGCGTCCAGCAAACCCTGGTTGCCCAAGATCTCGGTACCCACACTGGTGCTCAACGCGCGCAACGATCCGTTCATCCCGGCGGCTTCGCTGCCCAAGCCGGAAGATTGCTCGCCTGTGATCTTGCTGCACCAACCCAGCGACGGCGGGCATGCCGGATTCCCCACGGGCGCGTTTCCCGCGCATCTGAACTGGTTGCCGCAACGCCTGGGGCGCTTCTTCGAAACGGGCCTGTAAGGCAACGCGCCCGGCTTTCAGCCGGGCCGCGCGCCTGCCGCGTCAACCCGATTTGAAGCGTTCCAGCAACTGCCGCTCTTCGGCCAGCTTGTCTTTCACTTCCTTGATCTGCACGTCGATCTGCGATTGCTCGTAGAAATCGGTGGACAGCCCGCGCGCCTGCTGCAACTGCGACTCCGCGGCGGCAAACGCGCCGGTCATCACATAAAAGCGCGCCAGGTCGCGGCGCGCCTGCACCGGTCTGCCGTTGCGCTCTTCGCTTTGCGCCAGCATCTGATAAAGACTGGGTTCGTCGCTACCCCATTGCTTGATCTTCGCGCGCAGATAGTCTTGCGCGTCGGCATGGCGGCCATTGCCTTGCAGCGCCTGGGCGTAGGCGATGCCCAGCGCCCGCTGGTCGGGCCAGCGCTTGGTGGCCGATTGGGCAAGCTCCAGCGCGCGCGGATAGTCCTTGCGGGCTAATGCGATATCGACGCTGAGCTTGGCAAGCTGAGCGGAATTGCGCCCCCCGGCCGTGGCCAGATTCCAGAGCCGCTCCGCTTCCGTCAGGTTGTTGCGCTGAAACGCCTGCAAGGCCAACCCATAGTAGGCAGCCGACTGGCGTACGCCGGACAGCGCCTGCGCCTCATCCTGCAATTGCTGGCCGGCCGACCGCAAGCTGACGGCATCGCGCCCCTGCACCACGCGCATCTTGGCGCGCACGTACCAGAAGTCGTCGCTATCAATATGGCGCGAGGGTGGCAGCGAGCGCACGCGGTTCTGCACGTCAGACATACGCTCGATGGACAGCGGGTGGGTGCTGGCCCACGAGCCCCCGCCCGCGCCCTCGTTCAGGCGCGAGGCGTTCATCAGGCGCGAGAACATCTGGGACATGCCTTCGGCGTCGTAGCCCGCCTTGGTCAGCATCTGGAAGCCGGCGCGATCCGCCTCGCGTTCGGCATCGCGTGAAAAACCCAGTTGGCGGTTGATGGCCGCCGCCTGGCCAAACGCCGCGACGCCCATCGCCAGGTTGCCGCCGCCGCCCGCCAGCGCCGCCAGCAGCGCCCCCGCCAGGCTGGCCAGCATCACCATGCTGTTCTGGCTCTGCTGCGTCATGCCGCGCGCGATGTGGCGCTGCACGACGTGGCCGATTTCGTGCGCCAGCACAGCGGCCAATTCGGACTCACTGGCCGACGACACAATCAAGCCGGTATTCACACCGATGAATCCGCCGGGCATGGCGAAGGCGTTGATCTCGGGGTCGCGCACGCCGAACATTTCCACCTCGGGCACGGCGCCGGGCGCAAACGCGGCCAGCTTGCGGCCCATGGTCGTCAGGTATTGGCTGAGTTCAGGGTCATCGACGTAAGTGGGGTCGCGCCTGCCCTGCGACATGATGGCTTCGCCCAGGCTGCGTTCCAGCATCGGGGAGAGCTCGGCGGCGGATGCCGCGCCCATGGATGGCAGGCCAACCGGTTGCGCCCAGGCAGCAACCGGAATGGAGGGGGCGATCAAGGCGGCGCTCAGGCCGAGAATCGCGCTGCGTTTCGCAATAGCGCAAATGGATGGCATTTTCCTGCGGTTCATAAGCCTATGATAGCGATGAGCTTAAAATGTTTCATCGATACTCCCAACGAGGTCTCAATGCGTCCCGTCCGTAAAGCCGTTTTCCCCGTCGCCGGGATGGGCACCCGCTTCCTGCCCGCCACCAAGGCGATGCCCAAGGAAATGCTGCCCGTGGTCGATAAGCCGTTGATTCAATATGCCGTTGAAGAGGCCGTGGCCGCCGGCATCACCGACCTGATTTTTGTGACCGGCCGCAACAAGCGCGCCATCGAAGACCACTTCGACTCCGCCCCCGAGCTTGAGTCCGACCTGGAGAGCAAGGCCAAGCATGAGCTCTTGGCCATGGTGCGGGGCATTCTACCCGCGCATGTGAATTGCCTCTACATTCGCCAGTCCGCCCCGCTGGGCTTGGGCCACGCCGTGCTGTCGGCCGCCCCCGCCGTGGGCGACGAGCCCTTTGCCGTGTTGCTGGCCGACGACCTGATCGACGCCGACACGCCCGCCATGAAGCAGTTGGTGGATGTTGCCGTTGCCCAGAACGCCAGTGTGCTGGGCGTGCAGGACGTGCCCCGCGCCGATACCCGCAAGTACGGCATCGTGGCCACCCGCGCCGGCGAAACCCATCTGGATCCCCGCACCGAGCGCGTCACGCACATTGTTGAAAAGCCCGAACCCGATGTCGCTCCGTCGACGCTTGCCGTCGTGGGCCGCTACGTGCTGGAAGCCGCCATCTTCGACCATCTGCGCTCAACCAAAATGGGCGCCGGCAATGAAATCCAGTTGACCGATGGCATTGCCTCGATGATGCGCGAACGCGCCGTGTTCGCGCACCGTTTCGAGGGTGTGCGCTACGACTGCGGCAACAAGGCCGGCATGTTCCAGGCCACCGTGGCCCTGGGCAAGAAATACCACGGCCTGATACCGGAATAAGCCCGAGCCAAGGCCCGCGCTAGCCTGATAGCGCCGCCCGAGCCTTGGCCCGGGCGCGCGCATCGCGGTCCACCTTGCGCAGCCGCCCCTTGGCGGACAGGCGCATCAGGGTGCCCAGCGCCACCATCAATCCAATCACCTCGACCAGCGCGGCGGGAATCCACATGGTCAGGCCGCCGATGGTCTGGTCCGTTTGGGCCGACATCGCGATGGCGCGACCGCACAGTTCAAACAAGGGATAGATATCGCTTTCGGTGAAGGCGATGACGGCGCCCGCCACCATTTGCGGCAGCATGGTCAGCACGGGGGATATGACGCGACCACCCGGCGTCATGGCCGCGGGCGGCGCGGGGCGACGGTCCAGGATCAGGTTCCAGTACATGAAACCGCTGATCACGACCGACCAGTTCATCAGGCGGTACAGCCGCCAGTCCAGCATGGAATAGAACTGCACCGACGGAATCAGCCAGATCAGCACCAGGAAGACGAACAGCGCGGGAACGAAGATTTTATTGGTCAGCACCGCGACCGTGACCCGGCCGCTGCGCGTGCGCAGAAAATCACGCAGGCGGATACGCCAGGCCATCGGCAGGCCGGCGCGCATGACTTGCCCCGGAAAGGCCGCCATCACCAGCAGCGGACCCAGGTGGTGCAGCACCAGATGCTGGATGCGATGGATGAAGAACATCCGTTCGGCGTAGTAATCCACCCGGGTGTGCAGCGACAAATACAACAGCACCAGCCCGGCCCAGAACAGGAAGCGGCGCGCCCCGGTCACATGATGCACACGCTGGCCGCGCACGAACAGCACGATCGCCACCACGAAGGAAGCGACCAGCGTGGGAGAGAACTCCCAAGGTATGAGCCATTCAAGACTATCCATGCGGGCCATCCGAAAGACACCGGGGAAGACAAAGGCGGCGACAGGCGCCAACCCGTGCGCTGATTGTAGTAGACCGCGCCGGCCCGTGGTCCGGTGGGTCGGCAGGATCAGAAGTGATGCGAAACGCCCGCTCCGACGCGCGTGGTGTGGGAATGGGCGGAGTCAAACTGCGTATCCAGCGTGTAGTTGGACGCATAGCCGGCAAAGCCGTAGAGCGTCGTGCGCGCGGACAGGGCATAGGTATAGCCCAAGGTGGCCACCTGCGCCTTGCGCGCCGTCATGCCGTTGTCCCATTGCCAGTCGGGCCGCGCCATCGACCACTGCACCAGCACGGCGCCGGGGCCCACGGGCACGCTGGCGCCCAGCAGCCAGGCATTGATGGCCCCGCCCTGCACAAACGGGGCCGGACCCAGCCCCTGGCCCGGCGTGTCGGGGTCACCCCCGTTCAGGCCCACATAGCCATTTTTCTGGCGCGTCCAGGCCAACGAGACCTTGAGCACATCAAAGTCGACCGCCGCGCCCAATTGCACGGCGCGCGGTCGCTTGCCACTGCCTGCCGGGGAATCCGCCAACTGCAATTGGTCCCAGGTAGCCACGGCCAGCAGCGGGCCACTTTCGAACTTCAAGCCGGCGCTGGCGGCGCGCGGGTTCTGCCGGGTCCGAAAATGATTTTGGTCGTCGGGATCGAAGGAATAGCCGACGCCGATTTGAAAACCGTTCCAGTCCGCCGACGTAACGTTCACCATATTGCCGAACTGGAAGTTGTCCGAGGCCTTGAACGTGGCGCCCATGCCCATGTCCTTCCACGAGGCGATCTCCAACGCGGACCCGTAGATCTGGCCGATCGTGGATTGGCGCCCGATGCGGACCTCGCCGTAGCGGTCGCTGCCCACGCCCACCCAGGCCGCGTAGTTGAACAGGCGGCCATCATCTTCCGCCTTGCCGCTGGACGGATCGAAGCCGCTTTCCAGGCGAAAGCGAGTACGCCAGCCGCCGCCCAGATCTTCGGTGCCGGACAGCCCCCACAGCGAATCCGTCAGACCCCCGTTCAACACGCTAGCGCCGCTACCTTGGCCGGACACCCGGGTTACCGCCACGCCGGCGTCAACCACGCCGTACAAGTGCAGGCCGATGTCTTCGACCGCCGCCGCGGCAACCAGCGCCGGCGGCATGCTCAGGCCCGCCATGAGCGCGGTGCAAAATGCTTTTTTCATGCTCTTCTCCTATCAGGGCGGACACCCGCGCCCGCCCTGTCAGATGTGACCCTATCGTGGTCTTATTGCCAGCCGTAGCGGCGTACCCAGATGCCCTTAAGCAACTGCGTCAGCACGCAATAGCTCAGCAACACCCCCACCAGCCAAGGGAAGTACGCCCACGGCAAGGCCTGCAACTGGAAGTACTCAGCCAACGGCGAGAACGGCAGTGCCAGGCCCAGCACCACCACCATTCCCGTCATGGCCAGCAATGGCCACGCCGCGCGGCTTTGCAGGAAGGGAATCCGGCGTGTGCGGATCATGTGCACGATCAGGGTCTGCGACAGCAGGCCTTCCACGAACCAGCCGGACTGGAACAGCGTCTGATGCTCGGGCGCATTGGCCTGGAAGATGAACCACATGATGGCGAACATGGCGATGTCGAACAGCGAGCTGATCGGACCAAAGAACACCATGAAGCGCCCCAAACCATCCGCGTCCCATTGCTGCGGCTTCTTCAGCAGTTCTTCATCGACGTTGTCGAAAGGAATCGCCGTTTGCGAAATGTCGTACATCAGGTTTTGCAGCAGCAGATGGATCGGCAACATCGGCAGGAACGGCAGGAAGGCGCTGGCCACCAAGACCGAGAACACGTTGCCGAAGTTGGAGCTGGCCGTCATCTTCAGGTACTTGAGCATGTTGCAGAAGGTCTTGCGGCCTTCGATCACGCCGTCCTCCAGCACCATCAGGCTCTTTTCCAGCAAGATGATGTCGGCGGCTTCCTTCGAGATATCCACCGCTGAATCCACCGAGATGCCGACGTCGGCGGCGCGCAGCGCCGGCGCATCGTTGATGCCGTCGCCCATGAAGCCCACCGTGTCGCCTTGCGCGCGCAGGCTGCGCACGATGCGCTCTTTGTGCGCGGGAGTCAGCCGGGCGAAGACATTGGCTTCCCGCACGGCAACAGCCAGTTGCGCGTCGTCCATGGCCTCGATCTCCGCGCCAAGATAGACGTGGCGCACGTCGAAACCGACTTCGCGGCAGACCTTCTGCGTGACCAGTTCCACGTCGCCGGTCAGCACCTTGACCTCGATGCCTGATGCTTTCAGCGCCGCCAGGGCCGGGGCGGTCGATTCTTTTGGCGGATCCAGGAAGGCCATGTAGCCCACCAGCACCAAGTCGGATTCGTCGGCCACGCCATAGGTCAACTGCGTGGGCGGCATTTCCTTGACGCCCACCGCGATCACGCGCAGTCCGTCGCGGTTAAGTTCCGCCGTCACGCGCCGGATATCCGCGCGCCGCGCATCCGTCAACGGGAGCACCGAGTCGCCCACGCGCAGCCGAGTGCAAGCCAGCAGCATTTCTTCCAGCGCGCCCTTGCAGATCAGTTCGTGATGGTCGCGGCCGTTCTCGGTTTCATTGACCACGACGGACATCCGGCGACGCGAGAAATCAAAGGGAATTTCATCCACTTTGCGATACCTGGCGGCCAGGTTCAGGCTGCGCTTGACCTCCGCGTGCTGCAGCACCGCCACGTCCAGCAGATTCTTCAGGCCGGTCTGGTAGTAGCTGTTCAGATAGGCATAGGCCAATACGTCGTCGCTGCTGGATCCATAGACGTCGGTATGCCGTTCCAGCACGATGCGGTCTTGCGTCAGCGTGCCGGTCTTGTCCGTGCACAGCACGTTCATCGCGCCCAGATTCTGGATGGCGTCCAGCCGCTTGACCACGACTTTACGGCGCGACATGCGCAAGGCGCCCTTGGCCAGCGTGGCCGTGACAATCATCGGCAGCATTTCGGGGGTCAAGCCCACGGCAATGGCCAGCGCAAACAGCAGCGCCTCCAGCCAGTCTCCCTTGGTGAAGCCGTTGATGAGCAACACGATGGGCGCCATCACCAGCATGAAGCGGATCAGCACCCAGCTGACGCGGTTGATGCCCTGCTGAAACTGCGTCGGCGCGCGGCTGGCCTGCGTCACCCGGCCGGCCAACTGGCCGAAATAGGTATTGGCGCCCGTGGCGATGACCAAGGCGCTGCCCGAACCGCTGACCACGTTGGTACCCATGAATGCCATGTTTTCCAGCTCAAGCGAGTTCTCGGTCGCTTCGCGCTGGACGGCATGCTTTTCAACCGGCAGTGACTCGCCCGTCAACGCAGCTTGAGCGACGAACAGGTCTTTGGCGTTCAGGATCCGGCAATCGGCGGGAATCATGTCGCCCGCGGACAGCAGCACCACATCGCCCGGCACCAGCTCGGCCAGTGGCACTTCCATCTGGTGCGAGCCTGAGTCATGCAGGGGGGCGCCGAACAATCGCCGGGCGTTGCCGGTCGTCGGCGCCTCGGCGTTCACGCGCAGCACGGTGGCGGTGTTCTGCACCATGGCTTTCAGCGCTTCGGCCGCGCGGTTCGAGCGCAATTCCTGAGCGAAGCGCAGCACGGTGGAGATCAGCACCATCGACCCGATGATGCCCACCGCCGTCCACGATTTGTCGTCAGGCTCGGCCATGCGCACATCGGTCAGCCACGACAGGCCGGCCAATGCGGTCAGCAGCAGATTGAAGGGATTGCGATAGGACAGCCACAGGTGCGAAACCCAGGAGAGCGGCTTTTCGTGGTCGACCTCGTTGGCGCCATGGCGTTCACGCGCCGCTTGCGCCTGGGCTTCCGACAGGCCTCCACGCCCGCTGGCCAGCTGCGAGAACAAGGCATCAAGCCCCATGCGCGACCGCTCCAGCATATGGCGGTTGGCGCGGCGCGAGGCCTCGGACGGCGTCGACACGGCGCCGTTTTGGCTGCCCTGTTCAAGAATGGGAGTGCGCCGGAAATGCCGGCTTGCGCGCCGCCGGCCCGAGGCGGACGAAAAAAAAGATTTCAGGAAGGTAAACATCGGAGTGCTCCGGTTCTTGTTTGATTTCTTGTCGGAGACACGGGCGCCCCTGCCCCTGGGCCTGACACGCGGGCAGCGGCGGGCCACGGCTTTCACGCTGAAAGCCGTCAAGCCACCCCTGATGGGCGTGCGCAGGCACCGGGGCGAAGTTGCCGGTGTCCGGATCGCGGTGAAGTCGCGCCGGAGTGCGGAAAACGGAAAGGGAGCTAGCTAGGAATCGAGTCCGACGCCTTAGGGCGCGTCCGTCGTCAAAGACGGGGCCTTGGCCGGGGATTCATTGCTGCGGAGTCCGCCAGAACCGGAATAGCTGTCCGGCCGGTCGGCTCGCAAGAGTAGACAGGTCAGACAGGCATGCCGGCGCCACACACAGGGCGCAATCGAGGGTCGGGGTCTAAGGCACTAGGCATGATTTCTCCTGGGGGAAGCAGCGGTTCTCAAGCGGCCATTGCGGCGGCTTGCGCGCCAAAATGCACGTGGCGAACGGCGGGGTTGGCGCTGAGGCGGCGCGCTTGCGACATCAATTCAGCGCGCAATTCGGGCGGGCAATTGACGGTGATGCAAGCTGACGCCAGGTTCGGGTCGCGGCCTTGGTCGACCTGCACTTGCGAGACATCCAGGCCGGCGGCGCTGAAGTCCAGGCAGATCTGCTTGCGCAAGGCGCCCAATTCGTCGCGCGGACAAATGACCGTCAAACGCGACGTGCCGCGACGGCGGCTCAGGGCGGTGGCACGGTCTACGCCAGCGCGGCGTAGGAACAAGTCGAAGAAACGCATAACGACCTCCATTGCAAGATGGGGAGCGGTATCGCGAGTACGCGAGCAGCCGGACGCGGCGCATGGCGGACGAACACAAGACGTGCACGAACGCTGACGCTGCGACTAGCGGCGGTTCTGGCGGTTTACGTTGGGGAATTTCCCGGCAAGCCGAAGGCCTGCGCTATTGCCCGGGTAGAAGCCCGAAGCTTGGGATACGCCGCAACCTGTATGACAGGATGCGGCAGATGGAGCTCTGCGTGTTTCCTGTCAGACAGCGATGTCGATGCAAGATCGACTACTTTCGCCGGAATCGGTATTCACGAAGACTGCTCCTGAGATGGATAACGGACGGATTTTACGCGGGTTTCCACTGATGGACAAGGTTTTTGCGGTTTAACGTCACAACGATGCAAAAAAGATAAAGCGGCGCAAAGCGCGTCGGCCTCGCGCCGCTTTTCCCATTCACCTTGCCAGCGTCAGGCGTAGAAATGCCACCCCAGATAGGTGGCGAACAAGGCATAGAAACCACCCACCGCCGACAGCGCCGGCACGGTCATCACCGAGCGGCGGAAACGCAGCCACAGCAGGCCGATCGACAACATGGTGAACAGGCCGGCCGCCAGCAAGGGGGCGTCCAGCAACCACGGCGTCATGAAGATTCCCAGTGAGCTGGGAATGGTTGCCTGGATCATCATCGCGCCCGAAATATTGGCCAGCGCCAGGCGTTCCTTGCCCTGGCGCACCCAGATCAGCGCGTTCATGATTTCCGGAAGTTCCGTGGCAACCGGCGCCAGCAGCAAGGCAGCGACGTGCGGCGATGCGCCCATGGCGATGCCCAACAGCTCGATCTGGTTCACGAAAACGTGCGACGCGCCGGCAATGACAAGCAACGCCAGGATGGTTTGCGTGGCGGCCCAGAACATGGACGGGTCGGTGTCGCTGGGGCGCAGCTTCAACGGCTCAAGGTCTTCGCTATCCGCACGCGCCTCGTCATGGCTGAGTTCGCGCCTGACGTACATGCCGTAGGTGGCCAGGAACAGGATGCCCAGCCAGGGCTTCCACGCAAAGGCCAGCAAGCCCAGGCCCACCTTGAAAAGGAAGATGCCCATGAACCAGGCCTGGTCGCGGGCCAACCGGCGCTGGTCCGCGTTGATACAGTTGGCTTTTTCCGGCTGGCCGCCGCGGCGTGCGCGCCACAGGGCAATACCCACCACCGCGTACGCCAAGGTGGCCAACACCAGCGGGCCGCCCATTGCCGCGCCGACGCCGATGTCTTTCTGTTCAGGGGTGTCGCCGAACACGACCGCCATGAAGGTGACCGCGCTTTCCGGCAACGCCGTACCAAAGGCCGCCAGAATCGTGCCGGTGGCGGTGGCGCCCAGGTGGAAGCGGTGTCCGACCCATTCCACGCCATTGACGAAGAATTCGCAGGCGAAGTAAATCACTGCCGCGGACAGGAAAAACAGAAACAGGGTGAGCAACATATGAATGCAGCCGGACGAGCAGAAACCAATTGGCGCGACGCAACGGCTCGCCCGGCTAGGGTGAACGCTACGCGGCCAAAGGTCTCGCCTGGCTGATCCATGCGACGGGCGATGCCGCTTGCATGGAAACCGTTAGCGCCATGGAGTTCTAGCAACCGCTACGCGGCACTGAACCACCAAGTCTGTTGACGCTAACTCCTTTGGGGACAAAGGATGGCTACTCCCCAATGACAGAGCCGCGATTGTAGCAGCGCGAATCGGGCCGTCCAGTGAATCCCGCGCGGGGTTCGCGTGATGCGCATCTGCTGTTGTTTGCGCGCGATAGCGGGGTAAAGTAGGCCGCATCCACATCTTTCGCGGGGTTCGCGCCCCTGCCCGCCATGAGCCTGCCTCCCGCTGACATCGCCCCGTTCGTCGCCCGCCGCCAACGCCTGATGGAACGGATGCGCGCCGATGGCGGCGGCATCGCCATCCTGCCGACCGCCCCCGAAGCCATCCGCAACCGCGACGCCGAATTCCCGTACCGCCACGACAGCGACTTTTTCTATCTCACCGGCTTTACCGAACCCGGGGCCTGGCTGGTGCTGATCGCGGGCGCCACGGACCGCGCGGTGCTGTTCTGCCGGCCGCGCCATGTGGAACATGAAGTCTGGGAAGGCAAGCGGTTCGGCCCCGAGGCGGCGGCCGACTACTTCGGCTTTGACGACGCCCATCCGATCGATGCACTGGATGAATTGATCCCCAAACTGATGCTGGACCATCCCACGCTTTATGCGCCGCTGGCGGGCGACAAGCGCAGTGACGGGCACTTGCATCGCTGGCTGGCCGCCGCGCGCGACGCTGGCCGCGCGGGCCACGCTCCGCCCGTCCGCCAACAGGACATCCGCGCGGTGTTGGCGGAAATGCGCCTGGTCAAGGACCCGGCCGAAATCGCCACCATGCGGCGGGCCGCCAAGATATCGGCCGGTGCGCACGCGCGCGCCATGCGGGTCACCCGCCCCGGCATGCACGAGTACGAACTGGAAGCGGAATTGCTGTATGAATTCCGCCGCCACGGCGCGCAGGCCGTGGCCTACAACAGCATCGTGGCGGCGGGCGCCAATGCCTGCGTGCTGCACTACCCGGCCGGCGAGGCCGTGCTGCGCGACGGTGACCTGGTCCTGATCGACGCAGGCTGTGAAGTCGACAGCTACGCCAGCGACATCACCCGGACCTTTCCCGTGAACGGACGCTACAGCGGCCCGCAGCGCGCGCTGTATGACTTGACCGTGGCCGCCCAGCAAGCCGCCGCGGCCGCGACCGCGCCCGGGCGCACGTTCAATGACGGCCACGAGGCCGCATTGCGCGTGCTGGCGCAAGGCATGCTGGACCTGAAATTGTTGAAGGGATCGCTTGACGGCGTGCTGGAGTCCGGCGACTACAGCCGCTTCTACATGCACCGCACCGGCCACTGGCTGGGCCTGGACGTCCACGACGCGGGCGACTACCGCCAGCCCGGCCCCGCGCAAGGCGGCGACCGCCCGTGGCGCACACTGGAGCGCGGCATGATGCTGACGATTGAACCGGGCATCTACGTGCGTCCGGCGGACGACGTGCCGGAAAGCTACTGGAACATCGGTATCCGCACGGAAGACGATGCGCTGGTTACGGATGAAGGCTGTGAACTGATCACGCGCGGCGTGCCGGTGGAAGCCAGCGAGATCGAGGCATTGATGCGCGAATAGGCGCGGGCTACAGCTTCAGGCCGTCCAGCCAGCCCATGGCCACCCAGACGTAGACCACCACCATGGCGATGGCGAACATCGACACCACCGAGCCCACCAGGCACGCCAGCAGCGCCACCAGCACCGGCCCCCAGCCCGTGGACGTGGGCCGGCCCTGCCCGGGGTTGTAGCGCCGGTCGAATTTTTCGTCGGACATCAGCGAAAACACCGCGCTTTCGATGAAGCCGTCGATCATCGGAATGAACAACAGGAAGAAGGCGGGGTTGTCGTACCAGACGGGGTAATAGCGGAACGCACAGAACAGGCTGACCACGGCCAGCAGTGTCACGGCCCAGGCGTAGCGGCGGCCCAGATACCACCAGTGCGCGCCCAGCCACCCAAACAGGCAAGCCAGCAGCCCCACGGCGACCTTGCCGCGCGGACGCCGGGCGGGTGCGGCGGACAGTGAAGGTGAAGCCTGAACCTGCGTCATGGGAATCAACCTCGGGATCAACCGTAAAGGGTGAGGCGCGGCTAGCCGCGCTGGCTGTGCCGGATTGTAGTGGACGGTTAAAATCCCGCCATGACTGCATCCGCCTTCGACATTGCGATTCTTGGCGCCGGCCCCGTGGGCCGCGTGCTTGCCCTGATGCTGGCGCGCGTGGCGCCGGACCCGGCGCGCATCGCCCTGCTCGCCGGCAGCGCGCCGGCCCCGGCCACCCCCGCGGCGGCCGTGCCTGCCGCGGACCCCCGCGTGCTGGCCATGAACCACGGCAGCCGCGTGCTGCTGGAATCGTTGCAGGCCTGGCCCGAGCGGTCGGCTGATATTCGCAACATCCATGTATCGCAGCGCGGACGTCTGGGCCGCACCGTCATTCAGCACACGGATTTCGGCGTGCCGCAGTTGGGCAGCGTGGTGGCCTATTCCGGTTTGCACGCCAAGTTGGACGAGCGCGTGGCGGCCTGTGGAGTCACCGTGCTGCCCGGCCCCGGCGCCCTGATCGAAGGCCAGGACGCCGACGGGGTGCGCATCACGCAAGGGGACCACACCCTGCTGTGCCAAGTTGCCGTGCAGTCTGACGGCGCGGGCGCCACCGACGTGCGCCGCGACTATGGCCAGCATGCCGTACTGACGACGGCCCACGCCACGCTGCCGCGCCGAGGCTGGGCCTGGGAACGCTTTACTTCCGAAGGCCCGCTGGCCCTGCTGCCGCATCCGCAGACGCCGGACGCCTATTCGGTGGTCTGGTGCAGCGCGCCGGAACGGGCCCAAGAACTGGCCGCGTTGGACAACGCGGCGTTCTCGTCGGCGCTGTCCGCCGCCTTTGGCGACCGCCTGGGCAGATTGTCGAGCCAAGCGCCCCGCCACGTTTTTCCGCTGGCGCTGGCCGCCCGCCGCGCCCAGGTGCAAGGGCGCGTGGCCGCCATCGGCAACGCCGCCCAGACCCTGCATCCCGTGGCAGGCCAGGGCCTGAACCTGGGCTTGCGCGACGCCGCCAGGTTGGCCCAGACGCTGGCCGGCTGGCTGGCCCGGCCCGAGTCCAGCCCGACTTCCCTCTTGACCGAGTTTGCCCAGGCCCGTCAGGTCGACCGCGCCATCACCGCGGGCCTGACCGACCTGATGCCGCGCGTGTTCGCGACCGGTCTGGCCCCGGTTGAACATGCCTGCGGGCTGGCCTTGCTGGGAATGGATCTGGCGTCGCCGTTGCGCGCCCCGCTGGCCCAGCATCTGCTGCAAGGCTTTCGCGCCTGATCCCCCCGCGATCCAAGCACAATCCGGCCCCGCCACCCGGCCCTGAAATGGGACCCAGGAATAGGGTCGGATCCGCCTGATTTCTCCCTTCTTGTTACCAAGCTGTCGCCCTCGAAAAATGGGGGTTTGATCGAGCCGGTTAAAATGTGACCATGCGCATAGGCCAGTGGACCCTTCCCAACAACGTTCTAGTCGCGCCCATGGCGGGCGTGACGGACCGTCCGTTCCGACAACTTTGCAAGAAGTTGGGGGCGGGCTATGCCGTGTCCGAAATGGCCGCCAGCAACCCCAAGCTGTGGGACAGCGTCAAGACGTCGCGCCGCCTGAACCACGATGGCGAAATTGCGCCCATTTCGGTCCAGATCGCGGGCGCCGACCCGGCCATGATGGCCGAGGCCGCCGTCTTCAACGCCGGCAAGGGCGCGCGCATCATCGACATCAACATGGGCTGCCCGGTCAAGAAAGTGTGTAACGTGGCGTCGGGGTCGGCGCTGCTGCGCCATGAAGACCTGATCGTCCGCATCCTGGACGCCGTGGTGTCGGCCTGCGCGCCGCTGGGCGTGCCGGTCACCTTGAAGACCCGCACGGGTTGGGACCGCGATAGCCGCAACGCCTTGCGCGTGGCCAAGCTGGCCGAAAATGCCGGCATCGCGGCCCTGACGCTGCACGGCCGAACCCGCGCCGACCTCTATACGGGCGAGGCGGAATATGACACTATCCGCGCCGTCAAGGCCGAGCTGAGCATCCCCGTGATCGCAAACG
Source organism: Achromobacter sp. JUb104 (assembly GCF_024806975.1). Taxonomy (NCBI): domain Bacteria; kingdom Pseudomonadati; phylum Pseudomonadota; class Betaproteobacteria; order Burkholderiales; family Alcaligenaceae; genus Achromobacter; species Achromobacter sp. JUb104. Next base: position 797,621 of record NZ_JANUEY010000003.1, read on the forward strand.
GAGATATCGACTCTCCTGAAAAAGCCAAGCAAGTCCTGGATTACACTGGCGCCGACGCGGTCATGATTGGCCGGGCGGCACAGGGCCGTCCCTGGATCTTCCGCGAAATCGATCACTATTTGCGCACGGGCGTATCACTGGCCCCGCCCTCCCATGGGGAAATGCGCGAGCTGTTGCTTGAACATCTCGACGACCATTACCGCTTCTATGGCGAGCACACCGGCGTACGCACGGCGCGCAAGCATATCGGCTGGTATCTGGACGGCCTGCCGGGCGCGGATTCGTTCTGCGCCCGCATGAACCTGATCGACAATACCCGCGACCAGTGGCGGGCGGTGTCGGATTGGTTCGACACCCTCTCGCGCGACGGCGAGCCCCACCCGGCGCCGGTCGCAGAAGCCCTGCTGGCGGCATGACCGCCTCAACACCAACATAAAAATATCTGTACTCAAATGAGCAAGAAAGATGTCCTGGAAGAATGCGTGCGCGCCAGCCTGGAGCGCTATTTCGAAGACTTGGGTGAATCCGAGCCCCACGATATGTGGGACATGGTGATGCGCTGCGTTGAACGCCCGGTGCTTGAAGTGGCGCTGGAGCGATCGGGCGGCAACCAGTCGCGCGCGTCTGAAATGCTGGGCATCACCCGCAACACCCTGCGCAAGAAGTTGCTGGCGCACAATATCCAGGTATAGCTTTTCCGCGAGGGCGGCCCCCCGGCGGGCGCCGCCCTCTTCTACGCCGATTTCCCATCCTGACCTGAACGAGAAAGGCGCACCGCCCGACTCCCGTCCCCCACCATGAAAATCGAAACCGCCCTGCTTTCGGTGTCCGACAAGACCGGCATCGTTGAATTTGCCCGCGCCCTGGCCGCGCGTGGCGTGCGCCTGCTGTCAACTGGCGGCACCGCCAAGTTGCTGGCCGACGCCGGCCTGACCGTCACCGAAGTGGCCGGCCACACGGGTTCGCCGGAAATTCTGGATGGCCGCGTCAAGACGCTGCACCCCAAGATTCACGGCGGCCTCCTGGCCCGTCGCGACAGCGCCGAGCACATGGACACCATCAAGGCAGCGGGCATCGATCGCATCGACATGCTGGTGGTCAACCTGTACCCGTTCCGTGAGACGGTGGCCAAGCCTGATTGCACGTTCGCCGACGCGGTCGAGAACATCGACATCGGCGGCCCGGCCATGCTGCGCGCGGCCGCCAAGAACCACGGCACCGAAGCGGGTGGCGTGACGGTCGTGATCGACCCGGTGGACTATTCGCGCGTGCTGGCCGAAATGGACAAGAACGGCAGCACGTCTTATGGCCTGCGCCTGGCGCTGGCCTCGAAGGTGTATGCCCACACGGCCGCCTACGACGGCGCCATCGCCGCCTACCTGACCAGCCTGACTGAAGCCGAACCGGCCCAGGAAGCCGTGCCGGCGCGTAACGAATGGCCCGGCACGCTGACCTTGCAGGTCAAGCAAGAGCAGGCGCTGCGTTACGGCGAAAACCCCCATCAGACCGCCGCCTTCTATGTGGACGCGCAGCGTCCCGCCGGCCTGTTGGGCAACTACCGCCAACTGCAGGGCAAGGAACTGTCCTATAACAACATCGCCGACGCCGACGCCGCATGGGAATGCGCGCGCAGCTTCGACGCGCCTGCCTGCGTCATCGTCAAGCACGCCAACCCCTGCGGCGTGGCCGTGGCGGCCAACACGCTGGGTGCCTACCAGCAAGCGTTCAAGACCGACCCGACCTCCGCGTTCGGCGGCATCATCGCCTTTAACCGTCCGGTGGACGCCGCCACGGCCGAAGCCGTCAGCGCCCAGTTCCTGGAAGTGCTGCTGGCGCCCGCCTACGACGGCGCCGCGCTGGCCATCCTGGCCGCCAAGAAGAACGTGCGCGTACTGGAAGTGCCGATGGGCGTGGGCCAGAACGCCTTCGACATCAAGCGCGTGGGCGGCGGCTGGCTGGTGCAAAGCCCGGACGCCTACAACGTGCCGCGCGACGCGCTGAAGGTGGTCAGCAAGCGCCAGCCCACCGAACAGGAAATGAACGACCTGGCTTTCGCCTGGAAGGTTGCCAAGTACGTCAAGTCCAACGCCATCGTCTTCGTGGGCGGCGGCATGACCTTGGGCGTGGGCGCCGGCCAGATGAGCCGCATCGACTCGGCGCGCATTGCGTCGATCAAGGCGGAAAACGCCGGCCTGACGCTGAAGGGTTCGGCCGTGGCGTCGGACGCTTTCTTCCCGTTCCGCGACGGCCTGGACGTGGTGGTGGCGGCGGGCGCAACCTGCGTCATCCAGCCCGGCGGCAGCATGCGTGACGATGAAGTCATCGCCGCCGCCGACGAGCATGGCATCGCCATGGTGCTGACCGGCACCCGCCACTTCCGCCACTGATGCGCGTCCTGGGCATCGATCCCGGCTTGCGCCGCACCGGCTTCGGTGTGATCGATGCCGAGGGCTCGCGGCTGCGCTATGTGGCCAGCGGGACCATCGTGGTCCCGCCGGCGCTAACGCTGGCCGAGCGCCTGAAAGTCATTCTGGACAATCTGCGCGAAGTGGCGCGCGACACGCAACCCGATGTCGCCGCGCTTGAAATCGTCTTTCTGAACACCAACCCCGCATCCACGCTGCTACTGGGCCAGGCCCGGGGCGCGGCGCTGTGCGCATTGGCGGACAGTTCGCTGGCGGTGCACGAATACACCGCCTTGCAGATCAAGAAGGCCGTGGTGGGCACCGGGCGAGCCGCCAAGGAGCAGGTGCAGATGATGGTGCAGCATCTGCTGTCGCTGGACGGTGTGCCCGCGCCCGACTCCGCCGACGCGCTGGCCTGCGCCATCTGCCACGCGCACGTCGGGCCCTTGCAGGACAAGCTGGAACGGCTGGGCACGGCATTGCGCATGGGCGGCAAGACGCGCTTGCGCAACGGCCGGTTGATCGGCTGATTCCTGCCCGCCAGGCCGCGCGGCGTTCAAGCGCTGCGCCCGGACACCCCCTACCCGCCTCGTACCGACTCTTGCACGTATAGAATGCCCGCATTCGCCGCGCATTCCGCGCGCGCCATTGCTACCAGGCCATCATCACCATGATCGGACGCATTACCGGAACCCTGATCGAAAAGCTGCCTCCCACCATCTGCGTGGACGTGGGCGGCTTGGGGTATGACATCGACGTGTCCATGAGCACGCTGTACTCGCTGCCGGAAACCGGCGCGCGCGTCACGCTGTATACGCACCTGACGGTGCGTGAAGACGCGCACATCCTTTATGGCTTTGGCACGGCCAGCGAACGCAGCGCGTTTCGCGAGCTGATCAAGGTCAGCGGCATTGGCGCGCGCACGGCGCTGTCGGTGTTGTCCGGCATGTCGGTGGCGGACTTGGCGCAGGCCATCACCTTGCAGGAAACGGGCCGTCTGACGCGCGTGCCGGGCATCGGCAAGAAAACCGCCGAACGGCTGTTGTTGGAAATGCGCGGCAAGCTCGGCGCGGACATCGGCGCCACCTCGCACGCCACGCCGGACAACCAGTCGGACATCCTGAATGCCCTGCTGGCGTTGGGCTATTCGGAAAAGGAATCGCTGTCGGCGCTGAAGACGCTGCCCGAAGGCGTGGGCGTGTCCGACGGCATCAAGCAGGCGCTCAAGGCACTGGCGCGCTAGGTCTGGGTAGTGCGCTGCAAATAACGCGGCGCCACGGCCTCAAGACCCGTCGGCACCACATGCAATTCGGGTGCGATCGGGCCTACGCAGATGTTGTCGCGGCGCAAGGAATCCAGGTTGTCGCGCGACATCAAGGGTTCGCCCGGCATGCATTCGAACAGGCGCGCCTGCATGCGCCCGACACCCATGGGCACGGGAATCACGGGCCGAGGGTTGCCGCTCCAGGCGGCACACAAGCGGGCGATCTCACCCAGCGTGTAGATCTGCGGGCCGCCCAGCTCGTACGTCTTGCCGCAGGTGTGGGTATCACCCAGCGCGGTCGCCATGGCTGCCACCACGTCGCCCACATACACCGGCTGCATGCGCGCATGCGCGCCCGCCAAGGGCAAGACCGGCAGCCAGCGGGCCAGTGATGCAAACATATTGGTGAAATTGTCGTCCGGGCCGAAGATGACCGACGGACGGAAAATGGTCCAGCCACCGTCGTTGCTGGATGAAAACTCGCTTTTGATGGCGGCTTCGCCATCGCCCTTGGAACGCTGGTACATGCTGTCGCCCTGCGAATCGGCGCCTAGCGCGCTGATATGCAGCAGGCGGCGGACGCCATGGCGCTGGCAGGCCCGCGCAATGCGTTGCGGCAGATGGACGTGCGCGCGCGCAAAATCAGAGCCGTAGGGCTTGCCGACGTTGCCGTGCAGGATGCCCACCAGATTCACCACCACGTCGCAACCCGTGACCAGTTGGTCCAGCGCGGCATCGTCATGGATGTCGGTCTGGATGAGCGTGGTGGTGGGATGGACTTGCAGTTCGCTGCCGCGCGCCAACAGGCGGGTCGGCACGATGATCTGGTGCAGGTCGCCGGAAAGCCGGGCAATCAGGTGACGGCCGATGAAACCGGTGCCGCCGATGACAAGGATACGCATGCCGCAGCCCCCTGTTCGTCAGGATCGAGACCCGATTCTGCCCTGCACGGACAACAACCGCAAGCACGCATCGGCGGCCCGGGGTGCGGGCCGCTTGATGCGCGTCATAGGGGCGTCATTCTGGCGGGGTCAGGACGCCAGCAGCTTGGCGTAGGCCGGAAGGTCGACGTTGCCGCCGCTGATGATGACCCCGACCCGCGCGCCTTGCACCGGCACCACGTTCTGCATCACCGCGGCCGCGGCCAGGCAACCCGTGGGTTCCACCACCATCTTCATGCGTTCGGCAAAGAACTTCATGGTGGTGACCAGTTGGGCGTCCGACACCGTGACGATGTCGCGCACATATTTCTGGATGAGCGGGAAGGTCAGGTTACCCAGGTGGGTGGTGGCGGCGCCATCGGCCAAGGTTTTGGGGGCGGGAATTCGGACGATTTCACCCTTGCGCAGCGACTGCTGGCCGTCGTTGCCGGCTTCGGGCTCAACGCCGTACACCAGGCAGCGCGGGCTGAGCGCAAAAGCCGACAAGGCGGATCCCGACAACAGGCCGCCGCCACCCAGGCAGACGAACAGGTAGTCCAGTTCGCCCACTTCCTCGAACAATTCCTTGGCCGCCGTGCCCTGACCCGTGATCACGTCTTCGTGGTCGTAGGGCGGAATCAGCGTGGCCCCGGTTTCGGCCTTGATACGCCGCGCGATCTGTTCGCGGTCTTCGGTGTAACGGTCATAGGTGACGATCTTGCCGCCGTAGCCTTCGGTGGCGGCGCGCTTGGCCGCCGGGGCGTCCAGCGGCATGATGATCGTGGCCGACACGCCCTGCAGCTTGGAGGCCAGCGCAATGGCTTGCGCATGGTTGCCCGACGAGAACGTCACCACGCCGGCGGCGCGCTGCTCGGGCGTCAGGCGCGCGATGGCGTTGTAGCCACCGCGGAACTTGAAGGCGCCCATGCGCTGGAAGTTCTCGCACTTGAAGAAGATCGACGCGCCGCTGATGGCGTCGGCCGTGGCCGAGGTCAAGACGGGCGTGCGGTGGGCGTTGCCGGCCAGGCGCTCGCTGGCGCGCACGACGTCATCATAGGTAGGCAGTTCGGGCAGCATGGGAATCCGGTCCTTTGATAGCGGGGATGTCGAAACCCAAGGATCATAAACCCGCCACGCCGATCGCGCCGCGCACGCGACCCAACCCGCCTACTTGTTGAAGAGCTCGCCGGTGCCGGTGGCCGCGCCAGCGGGAGGCGCCAGGCCCAGATGGCGCCAGGTGGACAGCGTGGCGGTGCGGCCGCGTGGCGTGCGTTGCAGATAGCCGTGCTGGATCAGGTAGGGCTCGATCACGTCTTCGATGGTGTCGCGCTCTTCGCCGATTGCGGCCGCCAGGCTGTCCACGCCCACCGGGCCGCCATCGAACTTGTGGATGATGGCTTCCAGCAGCTTGCGGTCCATCAGGTCCAGGCCCTGGGGGTCGACTTCCAGCATCGCCAACGCGCGGCCGGCGACGTCGGCATCAATGGTGCCGCTGGCCTTGACCTCGGCGTAGTCGCGCACGCGACGCAGCAAGCGGTTGGCGATACGCGGGGTGCCGCGCGCGCGGCGCGCCACTTCCGCCGCGCCGTCGGGCGTGATGACGGCGTTGAGCAAGCCCGCGCTGCGCGTCACGATATGGCCAAGGTCCGTGGCGTTGTAGAACTCCAGCCGCGACACGATGCCGAAGCGGTCGCGCAGCGGGTTAGTCAGCATGCCCGCCCGCGTGGTGGCGCCCACCAGCGTGAACGGCTGCAAATCCAGCTTGACGCTGCGCGCGGCCGGGCCTTCGCCGATCAGGATGTCGATCTGGAAATCTTCCAGCGCCGGATAGAGAATTTCTTCAACCACGGGCGACAGGCGGTGGATTTCGTCGATGAACAGCACATCGTTCTTTTCCAGGTTGGTCAGCAACGCGGCCAGGTCGCCCGGGCGTTCCAGCACGGGGCCGGAAGTCTGGCGCAGTTGCACGCCCATTTCGTGCGCAATGATGTGGGCCAGCGTGGTCTTGCCCAGCCCGGGCGGGCCGAAGAGCAGCACGTGGTCCAGGGCTTCGCCGCGCTTGCGCGCCGCGGCGATGAAGATTTCAAGCTGCTCGCGTGCGCGCTGCTGGCCCACATATTCCTGCAGCGCCTTGGGCCGCAAGGCGCGCTCGATCGATTCCTCGTTGGGCGATACCGGCTGCGGCGCCACAATGCGGGGGGCGTCGGGACGAGAGGAAAGGGAATCGGACTGGATGGCCATGGTGCGGAAAACGACAAGGGACGAAGCAGGATGCATCGTACCGTATGGTGGGGCTATGCGTTTTCCGAAAGCGGCAGCCTTACCCGCACGCACAGGCCGCCGGATTCCGCCTGGCGAAGCTCCAGCGAACCGCCGTGCGCGCGCGCAATGGCTTCGGCCAGCGCCAGGCCCAGCCCCACGCTGCCGGTGCGCGTGCGCGCATCGTCCAAGCGGCTGAACGGGCGTAGCGCCTCCTGGCGGCGTTCGGGCACGATACCGGGGCCGTGGTCCGCCACATCCAGCACCGCCTCGCGCGCTTCGCGACGCAGGCTGACGTCTACCGGTGGGGCACCATGGTTCAGCGCGTTGCCGATCAGGTTGTCCAGCAGGCGGCCCAAGGCCACCGCGTCGGCCTGCACCACAAGCGGCGCGTCGTCGTCCACCGACTTCAGCGTGATGTCGGTACCGGCGCCATGCCATGCGCCGACACGCTCGACCAACCATTCGGACAGCACGATGGGCGCATAGCGGTAGGCGGCCGGATCCGTGCCGCGCACGAAGCCAATGAACTGGTCCACCATGTGCTGCATGTCTTGCAGATCGGTGCGCAGGCCTTCCTTCAGCTTGGAATCGTCGGCCATTTCAATGCGCAGCCACATGCGCGACAACGGCCCTTTCAGATCGTGCGGCAAGCCGGACAGCAGCGTGCGGCGTACCGAGTCAGACTCGGCCAGCGCGTCCAGCATGGCGTTGAAGCGTTCGCCCAAGGCGCGGGTTTCATGCGGCCCCGAGGGTTCCACGCGTTGCGGTTGCCCGGCGGCCAAGCGGTCAGCGGCGTCCGCCAGCCGGGTGATGGGCCGCGTGATGTGCCAGGAGAAACCCACGGCCAGCAACAGCAACAGGCCCAGTCCCCCCAGCCAGGCGGCGATGAAGGGCGTGGCCACGGGCGGGTCCAGCCGCTCAAGGGGAATCACCAGCCATTCGCGCAGGCGCGGTACGTCTTCGCTGGCCGAATTGGGCGCCAGCGAGATAAAGATCTCGGGCGTGGGGCCACGCGACAAGGCCACGCGGGTGCCGTCGTTCAGCCGTTCGTTCAGCAACTGCACCAGCGCCTTCAGGTCGCGGCGGATGTCGTCGGGCTCGGGCTTGTTATGGCGCCGCATGCGCTCTTCGTGCGCCGCGCGGTCGGCCTCGCGTTGCTGGGCGGTGCGCGTGTCAGCCTGGTCGGCATCGGCCTCGTGCTCGCCGCCACGGTCGTCGCCATGCCCATCGGGCGGCGGCTGCATGTCGCCAGGCCGGGCGTCCGAAGGCGGCGGGGGTGGCGGCCGAGGCGCGGAGCGGGGAGGCGGCGGCGGACGCCGGCCATTGAAGCGTTGCAGCTTGGCTTCGGCAGGCAGCACGCGCGACCACAGGCGCCATTGGTTCTGAGACGCCGTGCGCACGAAATCCGCGCGGTCCTCGGCGGGCACTTCGGACAAGGCGGCGCGCAGGGTGCGGATGGTGGTGACGATGTAGCCGATGGCCACGTCTTCCATGAACTTGTGCCGGAAGTACGACACCGTCACCAGCGTGGCCGCTTGCGTCAGCAGGACGGAACCCAGGATCAGCAGAATCAAGCGCGCCCGCAGCGAGCGCGGCACCAGGAAGCGGGCAAGAAAACGCATCAGGGCGAGAACCGGTAGCCAATGCCCCAAACGGTCTGGATCCAGCGCGGCTGTTTCGGGTCGTCTTCGATCACGCGGCGCAAGCGCAGGATGGCGATGTCGATGGCGCGGTCGTTGCGTTCACCGGAGTCATCGTCGCGCGCAAGCGCCAGCAGGCGTTCGCGCGACAGCGGCTTGCCCGCGTTGCGCACCAGGGCTTCCAGCAAATTGATCTCGCCCCCCGTCAGCTTGACCACCGTCCCATCGCGCGACAACTGCCGGGAGGACGGGTCGAACAGGAACGGGCCGAAGGTGACCGGCGCGTCCTTGGTCAAGGCGGACGGGCCGCGCTTGCGGCGCAACACGGCTTCAATGCGGGCCAGCAGCTCACGCGGGTCAAACGGCTTGCCGACGTAATCGTCGGCGCCTGCTTCCAGACCGATGATGCGATCCACGGCCTCGTCGCGCGCGGTCAGCAGAATGACGGGGATGTCTTCGCCTTGCTCGCGCAGGCGGCGACATGCGTCGGCGCCGTCACCGCCGGGCAGCATGCGGTCCAGCACGAGCAGGTCGGGGGCGTAGCGGGTGATGCGCGTCGACAGGTCGGTGGCGTCCGGCGCCAGCAAGGTGTCGTAGCCGTGCCGATTCAGGTAGTCGGCCAGCAACTGACGCAGGGCCGGGTCGTCGTCAACGACCAGCAGCTTGGTATGAGGATTGTCCATGGACGCCATAGTGCGGCGCGGCGCGTCCAACCGCAAGGGGCAAGAAATCAACTGAAATAGAGCTGTTGCATGATGTACGGTGTCTTGTCGCGCGCGTGATCGGTCCTAAAATGATGCCCTTGGTCTTGCCGCTGGTCCGGTTTACTAAAAATCGTTTACAGCTACGGCAGCGTCCCCTCTTTACACTGATTTTTATGGTCGCCCCTGCAATCTGGCGCAGACGGTTGTTGCACGCGGCGCTGACGGCGGGGGTGGTTTGCCCACTGTCGGCCGCGTTTGCCGACACGCTTGATGCGTCCCCCTCTTCTGTCACGTCGCCCGCACCGGGTGCGCCGGTGCTGATGGCACGCGGCATCGGCGTGCTGTCGCCGGTGCAGCCTATTCCCGTGCGCCCGGCGCCGTCGATCGCTTCGCGCGCCGTTCCCCTGGACCCGCCCCTGTGCGGTCTGGAAGTTGCCGAACCCGCCATGGACACCAGCGTGCGCGGGGGCGAAGACGAGGGTGAGAGCTACGGTTTGATCCCCGGACTGGGCTCAAGCCTGTCGGGAAGCAGCGAAGACATCCCGCTGGAATGCGAGAACACCCCTGCGGCGGTTGTGGAGGACACGCCCGACTATTCCTTCGCCTTGGAAGACGGCGACATCCCGCGCGTGCCCGTGGTGGTGATCTCGGGCGTATCGCGCCCGACCCGCCCCTGGTTCGCGTCGGTCAGCGGCCAGGACGGCCTGCGCTACGGTGGCGACCGCAACTGGGTATACCGGAACACAGCCGGCCCGTCGCTGACCGTGGGCAATATCAACGCCAATGCGCCCGTCTGGGGCAGCAGCGCGCCGGTGGGCGGAGTGCAGATTTCCAACTGGGCCGGCTCGGCCGCCACCGTGCCGGAAGGCAGCTTCGGCTACTCGTCGTCGGTCGGCAAGCTGAACCTGATGGATCCCACCGCGCGGTCGGGCGCGGTGGATTACGGCGCGTCGGTGGGCTCCGGTAGCGTGCGATACGGGCTGACGCCGGCGCTCACCCTTGAAGGCCAGATGCAGAGCGCGCCCGCGCTGACCACGCGCGGCATGGGCACGACCTATGCGGCGGGCGAATACGGCACGTTCCAGGCGGGCGCCACGCAAAGCTCGTTTGACGCTTCCAACGCCTGGCGCTACCGCTTCGGCTACAACGTGGACGTAGCCGACATGGTCAACCTGGGCTACACCAACGAACAGATCGGCGCGGGGTTCGGCGACCTGTCCACCTACTCCGGCGGCGTGGCCTCGGCGCCGCAGACGCGCAACACGCTGTCGGCGGGCGTGCCCATCACCGGCTGGGGCACCTTCAGCGGCACCTATTCGGGGCTGCGCGAGGGCTCGACCCTTGCCGAGCAGCGCGTGGGCCTGTCGCACAGCATGTTCGTGGCGCCCAAGGTGCAACTGGCGGTGGGCGCCGACCGCGACATCGTGTCGGGCAACTACGAATGGCGCGCGAACCTCAGCATGCCCGTGGACACCTTCATGCGCGGCACGTGGTTGAGCTGGTAGTGAGCCAGTAGGCCGGCGGGCCACGAGGTGTTACCGGAACTCGGACCGCAAACCGGACGGAAATATCCCCCCGAAAATAGCCGCCATGGAATTGCGGCTTAAAATCCCGGCCATGATGCTTCCGGCCTACCCCCATGTCTGACGCGCGCGCCCTTGGCGTCCTGCAGCGCGTTTTCGGTTACGAATCCTTCCGCGGCGACCAGCAAGCCATTGTCGAACAAGTGATCGACGGCGGTGACGCGCTGGTCCTCATGCCCACGGGCGGAGGGAAATCGCTCTGTTACCAGATACCGTCCCTGGTGCGCGAAGGCACCGGCATCGTCGTGTCGCCCCTGATCGCGCTGATGCAGGACCAAGTCGACGCCCTGACCGAACTTGGCGTGCGCGCGGCCTTCCTGAATTCCACGCAAGATTGGCGCGTGGCTCGCGACGTTGAACAAGCGTTCCTGGCCGGCGAACTTGATTTGCTTTACGTCGCGCCCGAACGGCTGCTGACCGACCGCTGCCTGCAACTGCTTGAGCGCGGCCGCATCGCCCTGTTCGCCATCGACGAGGCGCACTGCGTGTCGCAATGGGGGCATGATTTCCGGCCGGAATACCTGGGCCTGTCCATGCTGCACGAGCGCTGGCCCGACGTGCCGCGCATCGCGCTTACCGCCACGGCCACGGCGGACACCCGCACCGAGATCGCGCAGCGCCTGTCGCTGGACGATGCCCGGCATTTCGTGTCCAGCTTTGACCGCCCCAACATCCGCTACCGCATCGTCGAAAAGAACGAGGTTCGCAAGCAACTGCTGGAAATGATCCGCACCGAACACGACGGCGAATCCGGCGTGGTGTATGGCTTGTCGCGGGCGCGGGTCGAAGAGACGGCCGAATTCCTGTGCAACCAGGGCATTGACGCCATGCCCTACCACGCCGGCCTCAGCCCGCAGGTGCGCGCGGCCAATCAGTCCCGCTTTCTTCGCGAAGACGGCGTGGTCATGGTGGCCACCATTGCCTTCGGCATGGGTATCGACAAGCCGGACGTGCGCTTCGTGGCGCACATCGACCTGCCCAAATCCGTTGAAGGCTACTACCAGGAAACCGGCCGAGCCGGCCGCGATGGCCTGCCCGCCACGGCCTGGCTGGCCTACGGCCTGCAAGACGTGGTGCAGCAGCGCCGCATGATCGACGAATCCCCGGGCGACGAGTCCTATCGCCGGCGCCTGGGCCAACAACTGGACGCCATGCTGGGCCTGTGCGAAACGGTGGAATGCCGGCGGGTGCGCCTGTTGGCGTACTTCGGCCAGCAGATCACCGCCTGCGGCAACTGCGACGTCTGCCTGGAACCGCCGCAAGCGTGGGACGGCACCGTGGCCGCGCAGAAAGTGCTGTCGGCCGTCTATCGCTTGTGGAAGGAACGCGGGCAGCGCTACGGCGCGGGCCACATCATCGACATCCTGCGCGGCAAGGTCACCGACCGCACCAAGCAGCACGGCCATGAAACCCTGAGCGTATTCGGCGTGGGCGAAGACCTGAGCGACACCGCCTGGCGCGGCGTGCTGCGCCAGTTGCTGGCGCAAGGCTTGCTGACCGTCGACAACGAAGGCTTCGGCACCCTGGCGCTGACAGAAGGCAGCCGCGCCGTGCTCAAGGGCGAACGCCAGTTGATGCTGCGCCGGGAATCCGAAAAGAAGACAAAGTCGGGCAAGACGAGCAGTGGCCGTACCAAGGCGGCGGCAATTGACCTGCCGGCTGAATTGCAACCGGTGTTTGAAGCACTGCGCGCCTGGCGCGGCGAAGTCGCCAAGAGCCACGGCGTACCGGCCTACGTCATTTTCCACGACGCCACGCTACGCGAAATCGCCCTGGCGCAGCCGGATTCGATGGATGCCCTAAGCCACATCAGCGGCGTGGGCGCCCGCAAGCTGGAAGCCTACGGCGAAGAGATACTGCAGCGGGTGGCAAGACCGGTGTTGTGACGGAGGGACATCCACGGCGTGCGCGGAGGTGGATGGGTCGTCATGGGGCGGGGGGGGGTGGTCCGGGATGTGATCCGTGGCCGTGGTCCGTGATCCGCGGTCGTGATCCGTGATGTGGTCCGTGGCCGTGGTCCGTGATGTGGTCCGTGGCCGTGGTCCGTGGCCGTGGTCCGTGATCCGCGGTCGTGATCCGCGGTCGTGATCCGTGATCTTGATCTTGATCTTGATCGTCGATTGTAGGATGGGTGAAGCGCGGCAGGCCTCATAGAAGAATGCCGACCTGAATCGCGCGTAACCCATCAGGCGGCCGCCCCACCGTAGCCCGCATTGCAAAAAATTCGGGGCGTTGCATGATGGGTTTCGCGCGATCGATGCCGGGGATTTTGCATCGACCTTGTCGCGCTACACCCATCCTACTGTTCGGACCATATCAATACGAGGGTGGCGGCAATAGCGGGACCGGTGCGCGTTCCTTGCCGAAGACCGACCGGTACGCCAGGATGTTGAACACCAGCACCACCGGCACCCCCACGACCGCGCCGGCCATGACCAGGCGCATCGAACCGAGCGCGCCCGCGCCGTCCCAGAGCGTCATGTCATCCAGGATCAGATACGGGAACAGGCTGTAGGCCAGGCCGCTCAGCATCAGCAAGAACAGCCCCACGCACAGCACGAACGGCAGCCAGCTGAAACGCTCCGCCCGGCCGGGCAAGCGGGCCAGCAGCATTTCGGCCGCGACATACCCCGCCAGCATCAACACCCACACGCTTGCAGCCAGGCTCAGGTGAGCGATGTTGCTCCACTTGTAGAAGATGCCCGCGTTGGCCAGCCCCAGCGTCACCGCAATCGCCACCATGCCCACCGCCGTCCAGCGGATGGCATGCCGAGCCCAATAGGACGCGCGGCGTTGAAGATCGCCGTCCACCCGCATGACCAGCCACGACGCGCCCAGCAGCACATAGGCCGCCACGGCGCACAGGCCCACGAACATCGCGAACCAGCCATAGCCCGCGTCGGATTGATAGCCGGTGGCGATACGCCCCAGCAGCATTCCCTGCCCGAACGCCGTAATGATGGAACCGGCCCAGAACCCGAAGATCCAGCGCGGCTTCATCTCGTTGCGCGCGCGGATGCGGAATTCGAACGACACGCTGCGCAGCACCACGCCCAGCACCATGAAGGTCAGCGGCCCGTACAGCTTGCCCAGCACCGCGCCCCATGCAAAGGGGAAGGCCGACGCGAACAGGCCCATGCCCAGCAGCAACCAGAATTCGTTGGCATCGCGCCAGGGGCTCAAGAGCGACATCATGCGGCCGCGCTCATGTTCGGGGGCCAGTTGCAGCAAAATGCCCACGCCCAGGTCAAAGCCATCCAGCACCATGCCCGCGGCAATCACCACGAACAACAGCCCCATGAAGGCCAGTGGCATCCAGAATGATGGGTCTTCGGGGCTAAGCCCCTGCGACGCGGCCAACATGGCGATCATGGCGTACCTCCGGCCAATTTACGCACCGGCACCACGCCGTAGCGGGCCGCGTGGAACAGCATGCCCGTGAAAGCGGCCAATAGCAGGGCGTAAAGCAGGCCATAGCCCACCAATCCATAAAGCACCGTGCTTGCCGGCACCTGCCCCAGCACTTCGGACTGCGTAATGGTGCCGTTCACCACGAAGGGTTGCAGGCCGATGATGGACACCCACCAGCCCGCCACCACGGCGATACCGCCCGAAAACATCATGCCGCACAGCACGCGCTGCCACCACACCGGCAGGGTCGAGGGGTCCATCCCGCGTCGGAACGTCCACAGAAACGTCACGCATGCCACGGCCAGCATCAGCAGGCCCAAAGCGACGGCCACGCGCAGCGACCAGAACGTCAGCGCCACGGGCGGCAGCATCCCGGAAAATTTATCCAGCCCCTCGTAGGTGCCTTCCGCATTGCGATGCAGCCAAGCGCCGCCCGCATTGCGCAGGGTCACGTCAGACACATTGGTGTGGCTGCGCGCATCGGGCCAGCCGAACAGCACCAGTTGCGGTTCGGGGCCGCTTTGCCAGAAACCCGCCGCCGCCGCGGCCTTGGCGGGTTGCAGCTTGGCCATGACATGGCCGGTGCCGGTGGCGACCGGAATCTGCATGAATGCGGCGACCACACCGATGACCAGCGCCGTCTTGAACGCGTTGCGCTCGCCATCACCCAGCGGGCGGCGCAAGGCCTGCAACGCGGTCACGCCCATCATCAGGAACGAGACGGCCAGCGCCGCCCCCACCGCCACCATGGCCATGCGCCAACCCACCGACGGATTCAGCACCACGGCCACCCAGTCGTAGACCTGGTAGCGCCCGTCGACAAGAATGGCGCCGTCGGGCGTCTGCATCCAGGATTGCAAGGCCAGCACCCAGAACACCGCCACCAACTGGCCCACCGCCACCATCAGCACCGCCAGCGTGTGCGCGGTATCGGACACGCGGCGCTGGCCAAACAGCATCACACCCAGGAAGCATGACTTAAGGATGAAGACCGACAGGATGCCGTAGCCCAGCAAGGGGCCGGCCACGTTGCCGATTTTGTCCATCAGGCCCGCCCACAGGCTGCCGATCTGGATCAGCACGGGCACGCTGGCGGCAAGCGTCAGGACGAAAGCCAGGGCGAAAATGCGCACCCAGAAGCGGTAGGCGGCGGTCCAGCCCGGGCGGCCGGACCAGCGGGCGCGCACCTTGAAAAACAGCAGCACCCAGGCAAGGGCCAGGGAAACCGCCAGGAACAGCGCCAGAAAGCTCAGGCTGGCCACGAACTGCGCACGGGCCAGGGAAAGGGTGGATATATCCATGATGGCCCGTAGTGTAGAGCCAGTTACATGGCTGTGGGGACAGTTTGAAACCGGTTGCACCGGGTTCAAAAAGGCCCCGGTTGCGGAACGTGGCAAAATTGACGCTTTGTCGCCGCTTTTTCCTATTCTTTCAAGAATGACCTCCGCCACGACGCCGACCCCAGCTGCATCCAATTTCCTGCTTAACATCGTCCAGGACGACCTTGAAGCCAACCGCTTCCAGGGCAAACGCTGGGCGGGCAAGCCTGGCCCGGCCGACGTGCAGGCGCAGGGGACGGCCGATCCGGCCCGCATCCGCACCCGCTTCCCGCCGGAGCCCAACGGCTATCTGCACATCGGTCACGCCAAGAGCATCTGCGTGAACTTCGGCCTGGCGCGCGACTTCGGCGGGGTCTGTCATCTGCGCTTTGATGACACCAACCCCGAAAAGGAAGACCAGGAATACGTCGACGCCATCATCGAAGCCGTGCATTGGCTGGGCTTTGACTGGAAGGCCGACAACGGCCAGGAAAACCTGTACTTCGCCAGCGACTACTTCGGCTATATGTACGAGTTCGCCGAAGCCCTGGTCGAAGCCGGCCATGCCTACGTCGATGCGCAAAGCCCCGAAGAAATCCGCGCCAACCGTGGCACCCTGACCGAACCCGGCACCGATTCGCCCTGGCGCAACCGCCCGGCCGCGGAATCGATCGCGCTGCTGCGCGAAATGCGCGACGGCAAGCATCCGGACGGCAGCCTGGTGCTGCGCGCGAAGATCAACATGGCGTCGCCCAACATCAACCTGCGCGACCCGGTCATGTACCGCGTGCGCCACGCCACCCACCACCGCACGGGCAACCAATGGTGCATCTACCCGATGTACAGCTGGGCGCACCCGGTGGAAGACGCGCTGGAAGGCATCACGCACAGCGTCTGCACGCTGGAATTCGAAGACCAGCGCCCGTTCTACGACTGGATCCTGACGCGCCTGGCCGAACTGGGCAAGCTGGCCCAGCCGCTGCCGCACCAATATGAATTCGCCCGCCTGAACCTGAGCTACGTCGTCACCAGCAAGCGCAAGCTGCTGCAACTGGTGCGCGAAGGCCATGTGGACGGCTGGGACGACCCCCGCATGCCGACCATCTTCGGCCTGCGCCGCCGTGGGTACACGCCGGCCTCGATCCGCCTGTTCTGCGACCGTACCGCCGTGTCCAAGTCGGATTCGCGTATCGACTACAGCCTGCTCGAACAAGCCGTGCGCGACGACCTCGACCCCATCGCCGCCCGCTCCGTGGCCGTGCTGGATCCGATCAAACTGGTGATCACCAACTACCCGGAAGGCCAGACCGAGCTCTGCACCGCCCCGCGTAACCCGCATGACCCGGAAGCCGGCGTGCGTGAATTCCCGCTGTCGCGCGAGCTCTGGATTGAACGCGACGACTTCCGCGAGGAAGCGCCGAAGAAGTATTTCCGCCTGTTCCCGGGCAACACCGTGCGCCTGAAGTACGGCTACGTGGTGCGATGCACCGGCTTCACCAAGAACGAAGCGGGCGAAGTCGTGGAAGTCCAGGCTGAATACCTGCCCGAAACCAAGAGCGGCACCCCGGGCGCGGACAGCGTCAAGGTCAAGGGCAACATCACCTGGGTCAGCGCGGCCCATGCGGTAGCTGCCCAGATCCACCTGTACGACCGCCTGTTCGCCGACGCGCGTCCCGACGGCGGCGACAAGGACTTCCTGACCTGCCTGAATCCGAACTCCAAGCAGACCGTCACGGCCTGGCTGGAACCGGGCACCGTCGCCACGCCGGGCGCCACCTGGCAATTCGAGCGCCTGGGCTATTTCACGGCCGACCTCAAGGATTCCACGGAGGCCGCTCCGGTGCTCAACCGCATCGTGACGCTCCGCGACTCCTGGGCTCAGGGCTAGGCATCCGCGCGCGTATCACGGGAAAAGGCGCCTTGTGCGCCTTTTTCTTTCAGTTTTCAGCCCGCGCGCCCCGGCGTTGGGCGGGTTATCATGCCCGACATCCCGCAGCCGGTTGAACGCGCCTTTTTTCGGCGCCCGGACCGCCAGCCAACATCAAGATGAACACTGAATCCCTAGCCCTGGACTTCAAAAGCGCCACCCTTTATGCCATCCGGGTGGTACTGCACAGCGCGGACCCCGAACGGCTCGCCGCCGCCCTTGCCAAGCGCATGGCCGACGCCGGCAGCTTCTTCGAAAATGAACCCGTGGTCATCGACGCCAGCCGCGTCGACGAAGCGGTCGACTGGAAAGCGCTTGTCGCCGCGCTGCGCGCGCACAACCTGCCCGCGATCGGCGTGGTGGCCGAAGGCGCCAACCTTGCGGCCGCGCGCGAAGCCGGCCTGACGCCGGTTGAGCTTTCCACGCCGCCCGCGCGCCCCGCTCCCGTCGTGGATACGGCGCCGCCCAACGATGTGTCGACGCCCGTGCCGTCGGTGCCGGCCGCCGCCGTTGAAACCGCGCCCGCGCCCACCGACACATCGGCTGCCGATGGCGCATCAAGCGACACCCCCGCCACGGACACGCCGGCCAAGCCCGCCTCGGCCGAACCGCTGCCGGCTCGCGAAGCCAGCGGCACCACCTCCGCCGCCACGCCCACGCAGGCCGCGCCGCATTCGGCGTCGGCACTCGTCATCACCAAACCCTTGCGATCGGGCCAGCGCGTGTACGCGCGCCACACGGACCTGGTCGTGATCGGCATGGTGAGCCAGGGCGCGGAAGTCATTGCCGATGGCAATGTGCACGTCTACGGCCCCTTGCGCGGCAAGGCCATGGCGGGGGCGCGCGGCGACACATCGGCCCGCATTTTCACGACGCATCTGGACGCCGAGCTGCTGGCCGTGGCCGGGGTGTACCGTGTCGTGGAAGACAAGCTGGACCGCACGTTGCAAAACCAGCCGGCGCTGGTGCGCCTGGATGGCGACACGCTGCGGATCGAAGCTTTGAAAAGCTGACGCGGTGACTGCTGCGCGGCGTGTGCGCCGGCGCGGTATCGCAGTCGAACATCAGCATCGAACATCAAGTCTCAACACATTCTGTAAGAAGCCTTACACAGGCTTTTTGCTTTACGATAACGCGGTTTCTTCGAACATAAGGGTTTGATCGTCATGACACGCATTGTTGTGGTGACTTCCGGCAAAGGCGGCGTGGGTAAAACCACGACGAGCGCCAGTTTTTCCGCGGGCCTCGCGATGCGGGGCCACAAGACCGCTGTCATCGACTTCGATGTCGGCCTGCGCAATCTCGACCTCATCATGGGCTGCGAGCGTCGCGTGGTGTACGACTTCGTCAACGTGATTCAGGGCGAAGCCACCCTTAACCAGGCGCTGATCAAGGACAAGCAGCTTGAAAACCTGTTCATCCTGCCCGCCTCGCAAACGCGCGACAAAGATGCGCTGACGCAGGAAGGCGTGGAAAAGGTCATCAACGACCTGAAGGAAATGGGTTTCGAATACATCATCTGCGACTCGCCCGCCGGTATCGAAACGGGTGCGCTGATGGCCGCCTATTTTGCCGACGACGCGCTGGTCGTGACGAACCCGGAAGTCTCGTCGGTGCGCGACTCCGATCGCATCCTGGGCATCCTCGCGGCCAAGTCCAAGCGCGCGGTGGATGGCGGTGAACCCGTCAAGGAATTCCTGCTGCTCACGCGCTACAACCCCAAGCGCGTGGTCGACGGTGAAATGCTGTCCTTGGGCGATATCGAAGACATCCTGCGCATCAAGCTGATCGGTGTCATTCCCGAATCGGAAGCCGTGCTGCAAGCGTCGAACCAAGGCCTGCCGGCGATTCACTTGAAAGAGACCGACGTTTCCGAAGCCTACAAGGATGTCGTGGCCCGCTACCTGGGCGAAGACAAAGCGCTGCGCTTTACCGACTACGAAAAGCCCGGTTTCCTGAAACGCCTGTTCGGAGGCAAGTAAGCAATGTCCTTCCTGTCGTTTCTGCTTGGTCAAAAGAAAACTTCCGCTTCCGTTGCAAAGGAAAGGTTGCAGATCATCCTGGCCCACGAGCGGGGCCGCGGCGACTCGCCCGACTACCTGCCGCAGTTGCAGCAGGAACTTATCGCGGTGATTTCAAAATACGTGAAGATCAACCCTGAAGACATCAAGGTGCACCTGGAACGCCAGGACACACTTGAGGTGTTGGAAGTGAAGATCGAGATGCCGCAAAACGAACAACCGTAATGCAGCTTGGCCGCCCTCGCGGCCATAAAAAAAAGCCCGGCATTGCCGGGCTTTTTGCGTCTGGGGCAGGCGCTTAGCGCTTGCCGACCTGATCGCCGATGACGCCGCCGATCGCCGCTCCACCCACCGTACCCAAGACGCCGCCGTTGGTGATCACGGCGCCTGCGACACCGCCCAATGCGGCGCCGCCCACCGTGCTCTTTTGGCGATGGCTCATGCCGTCCCAGGACGAGCAGCCCGCCATGGCGGCGGTCATCGCCAGTGCGACACAGGTTTTGGAAAGAGATGCGATTTTCATGTTGAGGCTCCTATTCTTATCCCAGGGGCCGCACCATGGACCTGACGCGAGCGCGCGATCCCCATATGGGTTTAGAAACTTCAGGATCTCAAAATATTGGTGCGCGCGGTGTTAGGTTTGCCCAGGAATTGTGTCAAACAGCGAGAGAATCTTTGCGCGCCCCTGGGACGATGTTGCAAGCGCCGTCGGCTATTTGACCAGACGTAACACATCGCGAAAGCGTGGGTGCTCGCACGTTTCCATCCACTCAAATATGGCCATTTCCGAGGTGACGATATCGGCGCCATGCGCCCGCGCGCGCCGCAGGGCAGCGTGATGATCCGAGGGCTTGCGCGACCCCGCCGCGTCCGACACCAGCACGGCCTTGTAGCCCATGTCCACCAAGCCGATCACCGTTTGCAGCACGCAGATATGCGCTTCGCAACCGGCCACCAGAATCGTTTTTCGCGCGGCCGGCAACCACGCTTCAAAGCCAGGTTCGCGCGTGGAAGAGAAGTGCATTTTCTGGAAAGTGGACTGCACAAGGTCACGCAGGGGATCCACGGTAACGCCCAGCATCTTGCCGTGGTGTTCCGTGGCGACAACCGGCACATCAAGTATCCGCGCGGCTTGCGCGAGTTTGTGCGCGGTATGCAGCACGGCTTCGTTATCGTGAATGGCGGGCATCAACCGGCCCTGCATATCGACGATGAGTAACGTGGAGTCTGAGGCTTGCAGCAGCATGATGAGTGGCTCCCAAGTGGATGCCTAGAATCTACAGCAGGTCGTAGGATGGGTGAAGCGCGATACGACAAAGAAAAGAATGCGATATCAAACGCGCGCAACCCATCAAGCAACGGTG
The DNA here is from genome assembly GCF_024806975.1 of Achromobacter sp. JUb104. Taxonomy (NCBI): domain Bacteria; kingdom Pseudomonadati; phylum Pseudomonadota; class Betaproteobacteria; order Burkholderiales; family Alcaligenaceae; genus Achromobacter; species Achromobacter sp. JUb104. The sequence goes on from NZ_JANUEY010000003.1 coordinate 818,441, forward strand.
GACCATGGGGAAGATTGGCCATAACGCGATGGTTGCGTGATGGGGTTGCGCGGTGGGTTGCGTGATGGGTTGCGCGCGTTGGGGCGGCGGGGTTTTTGTGCAAACCGTTCCGCGCTTCACCCATCCTACAAGGCATACAAGTCCTACAAGGCATACACAAAAAAATCCCGGCAATGCCGGGATTGTTTTCAACCACCTACTGCAAGGCTTACTTCAGAGCCTTGTAGCGCAGGCGCTTGGGCTTGGCGCCCTCTTCGCCCAGGCGGCGCTTCTTGTCGGCTTCGTACTCTTGGTAGTTGCCGTCGAAGAACACCACTTGCGAATCGCCTTCGAATGCCAGGATGTGGGTGGCGATGCGGTCCAGGAACCAGCGATCGTGGCTGATGACCATGACGCTGCCGGGGAACTCCAGCAAGGCGTCTTCCAGCGCGCGCAGCGTTTCAACGTCAAGGTCGTTGGACGGTTCGTCAAGCAGCAGGACGTTGCCACCGGCGATCAGCGTCTTGGCCATGTGCAGGCGGCCGCGTTCACCGCCGGACAGTTGGCCCACCACCTTGTTCTGGTCGCCGCCCTTGAAGTTGAAGCGGCCCAGATAGGCGCGCGACGACATTTCAAACTTGCCCACGGTCAGGATGTCGGCGCCGTCGGCCACGGCATCAAACACCGTCTTCTTGTCTTCCAGCGCATCGCGCGACTGGTCCACATAAGCCAGCTTCACGGTCTGGCCGATGGTGACCTCGCCCGAATCCGGCTGTTCGCGGCCCGCGATCATGCGGAACAGCGTCGACTTACCGGCGCCGTTGGGGCCGATGATGCCAACGATGGCGCCGGGCGGAATCTTGAAGCTCAGGTCGTCGATCAACAGGCGATCGCCATAGGCCTTGCTGACGTTCTTGAATTCAATGACCTCGTTGCCCAGGCGCTCGCCCACGGGAATGAAGATTTCCTGGGTTTCGTTGCGCTTCTGGTATTCGTAGGACGACAGTTCCTCGAAGCGGGCCAGACGCGCCTTGGCCTTGGCCTGACGGCCCTTCGGGTTCTGGCGCACCCATTCAAGTTCTTTCTTGATGGTCTTCTGGCGGGCCGATTCCGACGATTCTTCCTGCTTCAGGCGGTCTTCTTTCTGTTCCAGCCACGAGCTGTAGTTGCCCTTCCAGGGAATGCCGTAGCCACGGTCCAGTTCCAGGATCCATTCAGCGGCGTTGTCCAGGAAGTAGCGATCGTGGGTCACGCCGACCACGGTGCCGGGGAACTTGTGCAGGAATTGCTCCAGCCATTCCACGCTTTCGGCGTCCAAGTGGTTGGTGGGTTCGTCAAGCAGCAGCATGTCGGGCTTGGACAGCAGCAGGCGGCACAGGGCCACGCGGCGCTTTTCACCACCGGACAGGTTGCCGACGATGGCGTCCCAGGGCGGCAGGCGCAGTGCGTCCGCGGCGATTTCCATCTGGTGTTCGATGTCGTCCGAACCGCTAGAGGCGGCGGCGGCGATGATGGCTTCCAGGTCGGCTTGCTCAGCGGCCAGCGCATCGAAGTCGGCGTCCGGCTCGGCGTAGGCGGCGTAGACCTCGTCCAGGCGCTTCTTGGCGGTGACGACGGCGCCCAGGCCTTCCTCGACCGATTGGCGCACCGTGTGCTCGGGGTTCAGTTGCGGTTCCTGCGGCAGATAGCCGATGTTCAGGCCCGGCATGGGGATGGCTTCGCCTTCGATCTCTTTATCGACGCCAGCCATGATCTTCAGCAGCGTCGACTTGCCCGAGCCGTTCAGGCCCAGCACGCCGATCTTGGCGCCAGGAAAAAACGAAAGCGAGATATCACGCAAAATCTGCCGCTTGGGCGGCACGATCTTGCCGACGCGGTTCATGGTGTAGACGTATTGGGCCATGGGCTCGTATAGGGAAAGAAAGCTGATGAACCGTCGATTGTAGGCCGGAACCCTGACAGGCGCGCGTCAGGGACGGAACCGCCCGTTCAACCCGCCGCTTTGCCTGCGCGCCCACCCAGGCGAGGCGTGCGCATCTGCGCCAGCATCACACCGGCCAGCGCCAGCAAACCGCCCACGATGTGGAACAGATGTGGCTTTTCGTCCAGGAAGACAGACGCGATGGCCACCGTGCCCACCGGCATCAGGTTCAGGAAAATGCTGGCGCGGTTGGGACCCAGGTGCTTGACGCCCTGCATCCACAGGAAGGGCGCGAACAGGGACGGAAAGATCGCGGCATACAGCACCAGCGGCACGTTGTCGGCATTCAGCGGCGACGGCGCGGCCATCAGGAACGCCGGCAGTTGGAACAGCACGCCGAAGCCGATCTGCACGTACAACGACCCCCACGGCCCCACCGGCAAGCCCCAGCGGCGCAGCAATACCCCGTACAGCGCATAGGCCAGCGCGGCCAGCCCCATCAGCAGGTCGCCGGGGTTCGCGCCCACGGACAGCAACCGGGCCGGGTCGCCTTCGCCGATCAGCAGCGCCAGGCCCGCCAGCGACACCAGGCCGCCCAGCATCGCCATCAGCGTGGGCCGCTGGCGCAACACCACCGTGCCCACCGCGATGGTCAAGAGCGGGATCATGGCGGTGATGATGCCCATGTTGGTGGCCGTGGTGCTGGAGGCCGCCACATAGGCCAGCCCCTGGTATAGCGCCATACCCAAGCCGCCCAGCACGGCGAATTTCGGCAGATAGGGCCAGATCAGCCTGCGCTGCGTCCACACGCCCCGCAGGGCAAACGGGGTCAGCACGGCGCCGGCCAGGGCCCAGCGGTAAAACCCGATGACGGCAGGCGAAATGACCCCGGCGGCCATCTTGGTAACGATCATATTGACCGACCAGATCAGGGCCGCCAGCAGCGGAAACAGCAAATAGCGGGCGGGAATTGCGATAGGTTCGGAGCGCGTCATGGGCGGTGATGCGTAATGGGAATAGGGGAACAGGCCGCAAGTGTAGGCCCTGTTCGAATGACCGTGTGTCACCGCCATCCGCCATCTGGATACCGCCGCAAGCCTGGCAATACCGCCAGAAGGAAGGGCAAGAGAAGGCGCAGGGCATTACGCCTGAAACACGATTGCGCCCCACGCCCGCGCCGGCCTGACAGCCTTGTCACGCCGCGTCATCCAAGCGCCTGATGCAACGCAACGCCGATCGCGCGACAATAGCGCCTGACTTTATGTATCTTGCCGTGCCGTCGCGGCTTCATCGCGCCCAGGAATCCCCTTCATGTCCGCCTCTGCCACTCCCCCCGCCTCCGTGACCCATTTCAGTGCACCCGAACTGGACATGCTGGCCAAGACCGCCGATGCGCTCAGCGCCTACCTGGGCAAGCCCGTGCTGGCCGAAGTGATCCTGGGCGACGAAGGCACCGAGTGGGTCACGTTCGGTGTCCCGCTGGACGAAGGCGCCGAAGCGGACGAAGAGCAGACCCACGTGCAGATGGGCGGCGCGGGCTCGCGCCTGCTGGGCAATCGCGGCGGCCTGCCGCATGCCGATGACGACACCTACGATTGCCTCTACCTGTGGGCCGTGCAAATTTCTTTGAATGAAGGCGAACGCTTCATCAAGCTGGACCACGACGGCGAAGAGTCCGCGTGGTCCGACACTCTGGAAGACGTCCTGCCCTTCGCCCTGACCGAGGAACCGCAGCCGGATCCGACCGCGCAGGAAGACGAAGAGGACGAAGACGATGAAGATGACGAGGACGACGACACGCCGTATGACTCGGTCCACGAGCCCCGCCACTGAAACTTGGGCGGGGTCGGCGTTGGCCCTGACGGCCCACGCGCGACCCTCCGGCGCGCTATTGCGGCGCGCCCCTCCACCTCCGGCCCGCCCCTGCATTTACGCGCGGCCTTCCTCCACCGCGTGGCACGCCACGACTGAAACCCCCGCCAGCATCGCCACCGGCGCTTCGGCCCGGCACCGGTCATTCGCATGCGGGCAACGCGGATGAAACGTGCACCCTGATGGCGGATTCAACGGGTTCGGCACCTCCCCCGCCACCGCCGTGCGCGATTTTCCGGCCCCGTTGATGTCCGGAATGGCTTCCAGCAGCATGCGCGTATACGGATGCCGTGGCCGCGCGAACAGCTCGTCGCGCGGCGCCACTTCCACCATGCGGCCCAAGTACATCACGCCCACCCGGTCGGCCACGTGATGCACCACCGCCAGGTTGTGGGAAATGAACAGGTAGGTCAGCCCCAGCTCGCGCTGCAGGTCTTTCATCAGGTTCAGCACCTGCGCCTGCACCGACACATCCAGCGCCGAGGTAGGCTCGTCGCACACCAGGAATTCCGGGTTCACCGCCAGCGCCCGCGCAATCGAAATGCGTTGCCGCTGGCCGCCTGAAAACTGGTGCGGATAGCGGCCCTGGTCCGCCGGGTCCAGGCCCACCTGCTTGAGCAGTTCGCTGACGCGGGCCACGCGCTCGTCGGCCGTCATCTGCGTATGCGTCAGCATCGGCTCCGCAATGATGCGGCCCACGCGCCAGCGCGGGTTCAGGCTGGCATAGGGATCCTGGAAAATCATCTGCAGGCGCTTGCGCAAGTTGCGCCCGCCTTTCTCAGACATCCGCGACAACGGCTGGCCATCGAAACGGATATCGCCGCGCGTCAGCCCGTACAGGCCCACCAGCATGCGCGCGACCGTGGATTTTCCACAGCCCGATTCGCCCACCAGCGCCAGCGTTTCGCCGCGCGCGATGTCGAACGACACGCCGTCCACCGCGCGCAGCATCACGCGCGGCTTGCCGGCCAGCTTGCGTTCCAGCCAGGGCGGCGACACATCGAACCAGCGCGCCGCGTCTTTAACTTCCACCAAAGGCGTGCTCATGCGGCCACCATCGTTTTATCGTCATGCAACCAACAGGCCGCGCGGGACGTGCCCGCCGGCATCAATTCGGGGCGCTCGGTCGCGCAGCGCGGCAAGCGCTGGCCGCAACGCGGGTTGAACGCACAGCCCGGCGGAATGGCATTCAGCCGAGGCATGCTGCCGTCAATCTGCACCAGCCGTTCCGTGTGTCCGTCCATGGACGGAATCGACCCCATCAGCCCCGACGTATACGGATGTCGCGGTTTGTGGATCACGTCGGCCACCGGCCCGATCTCGGCCACGCGGCCCGCGTACATCACCGCCACGCGGTCGGCGGTTTCGGCGATCACGCCCATGTCGTGCGTGATCAGCATCACCGCCGTGCCATGCTCGCGGCACAGGCGTTTCAGCAGTTCGATGATCTGCGCCTGAATGGACACGTCCAGCGCGGTCGTCGGTTCGTCGGCCACCACCAGCTTGGGCTCGGCCGCCAGCGCCAGCGCGATCACCACGCGTTGGCGCATGCCGCCCGAGAACTGGTGCGGATAGTGGTCGATGCGTTCGCGCGCGGCCGGAATGCCGGTGGACGCCAGCAATTCCACCGCGCGGTTGCGCGCCTGCGACCACGTCATGTCCAGGTGCGTGACGATGGTTTCTGCCAATTGCCGGCCCACCGTGTACAGCGGGTTCAAGGACGTCAGCGGGTCTTGGAACACCGCGCCGATTTCGCGGCCACGCACGCGGCGCATCTGCTCGTCGGGAAGGTTGTCGATACGGCGGCCCGCCAGCAGGATTTCGCCCGCGGCGATGCGCCCCGGGGGTTCGAGCAGGCCGATGATGGACGCGCCGGTCAGCGATTTGCCCGCGCCCGATTCGCCCACCACGCCCAGCACTTCGCCGGCCTGGATGGAAAAGGACACGTCGTCCAGGGCGCGTAGCGTGCCGCGGCGCGTGGGAAATTCCACGCGCAGGTTGCGGACTTCTAATAGTGCGCTCATGGTTACCTCAATTCAGCCGCGGGTTGAGCGCATCGCGCAGCCAGTCACCCAGTAGGTTGACCGACAGCACCAGCAGCACCAGCGCCGCGCCCGGGAAAATGGTGATCCACCATTCGCCGGAAAACAGGAAGTCGTTGCCGATACGGATCAGCGTGCCCAGCGACGGCGCGGTCGGCGGCACCCCTACTCCCAGGAACGACAGCGTCGCCTCGGTGATGATGGCGGTGGCCAGGTGCACCGTGGCCAGCACCAGCACCGGCCCCAGCACGTTGGGCAGCACGTGGCGGAACATGATCACGGGCGAGGCCACGCCGATCACGCGCGCCGCCTGCACGTATTCGCGGTTCTTCTCCACCAGCGTGGAACCGCGCACCGTGCGTGCGTACTGCGGCCAGCCGGCCAGCGCGATGGCGCCGATCAGCACGGGGAACGCGATCAGTTCATGCATGTCGCGCGGCACCGCGGCCCGCGCCACGCCATCGATCAACAGCGCAATCAGAATGGCGGGGAACGACAACTGCACGTCCGCCACACGCATGATGAAGGCGTCGATGCGTCCGCCCGCGTAGCCCGAGATCAGGCCCAGCACAATGCCGATCAGCATCGACAGCAGCACCGACGCCAACCCGATCAAGAGCGATACGCGGGTGCCATACAGAATGGCCGAGAACAGATCGCGGCCCTGGCTGTCGGTGCCCAGCAGATAGTTGGCCTGGCCGTTGTCCTCCCAGGCGGGCGGCAACAAGGCGTCCAGCAGTTCTACCGTGGTCAGGTCGAAAGGGTTGTGGGGCGCGACCCAGCCGGCGCCGAACGAGCCGATCAGCAAGATTGCCAACAGCAGCGTCGCCAGAATGGCCACGGGCGCCCGGCGCCAGGCCCAGGCAATGTCGCTGTCCCACCAGCGTTTGAGTACGGCGCGCATCAGTGAGCCCCCCCGGCGCGAGTCATCCCCGAACGCAAGCGCGGGTCTACGACAAAATAAAGAAGATCGACAACCAGGTTGATCACCACGAACACCAGCGCGATCAGGCACAGGTACGCGGCCATGACCGGCACGTCGGCGAATTGCACCGCCTGGATGAACAGCAAGCCCATGCCCGGCCACTGGAACACGGTTTCCGTGACGATGGCGAAGGCGATGATGCCGCCCAACTGCAAGCCGGTAATCGTAATGACGGGCACCATGGTGTTCTTCAGCGCATGGCCGAAGTGGATGGCGCGGCGCTTCAAGCCCCGGGCGCGGGCGAACTTGATGTAGTCCGACCGCAGCACTTCCAGCATTTCCGAACGCACCAGGCGCAGCACCAGCGTCATCTGAAAGAGCGACAAGGTAATGGACGGCAGGATCAGGTGCTTCCAGCCGGTGGCCGTGAACAGGCCCGACGTCCACCAGCCCACGGCGACGGTTTCGCCCCGCCCGTAGCTGGGCAGCCAGCCCAGTTGCACGGAGAACACCAGGATCAGCAGGATGCCGATCAGGAAGGTGGGCAGCGATACGCCCAACAAGGATCCGGCCAGCAGCATCTGGGACACCAGGCTGTTGCGCTTGAGCGCGGTGTACACGCCCAGCGGCACGCCCACCACCAAGGCCAGCAAGGCCGCCACCATGGATAGCTCAAGCGTGGCCGGCAAGCGGGATTTCAACAGGGTGGAAACGGGTTCGCTCTGACGCAGGGAGATGCCGAAATTTCCTTGCGCGGCATTGGCCACGAAATGGCCGAATTGAACGATGGCGGGCTCGTTCAGCCCCAGGCGCTCACGCAGCTCGATGCGCTCGGCATCGGTGGCGTCCTGCCCCAGCATGATGGTGACAGGGTCGCCGACGTATTGAAAAAGCACAAAGGCCAGTAGCGCGACGGTGAGCATCACCGCTACGGCCTGCAACAGGCGACGCAGTATGAAAGCAAACATAGGCGGGAAAAACCAAAAGCAAAACGGCGGGAGCCGGGTAGGCTCCACGCCGTCTGGTTAGCCGGGATCAGTCAACCTTGACCCAATCGGCAACAAGGCGATTGTCGGCACGGTGGATGACCGTGACGTTCTTGCGCATCGCCCAGGGGATGACCTGGTCATGCAGCGGGATATGCCCGAAGTCCTTGGCGTGCCCTTGCAGCACGGTGATGATGTCGGCGTCGCGCTTGGCCGGATCGGTCTCGGTCTTGATGCGATCGATGATCACGTCAAGTTCCTTGTTGCTGTAGCCGCCCAGGTTGTACATGCCGTCGGCGCCCTCACCCTTGGTGCGGATCAGGTTCTGCAACGAGTACATGGCGTCGAACGTGGGCACGCCCCAGCCGAACAGGTAGGCGCTGGTGTCAAACGACTGCACCTTGGGGAAGTACGTGGAACGCGGCATGGCGTTCATCGTGGCCTTCACGCCCACCTTGGCCCACATGCCAACCACCGCCTGACAGATGGCTTCGTCGTTGATGTAGCGGTTGTTGGGGCAGTCCAGCGTGAAGTTCAGGGTGCCGTCGTAGCCGGCTTCCTTCAGCAGCGCGCGGGATTTTGCGGGGTCGTAGGGCACGCGCTTGTGCACCGATTCCGACCAGCCATGCACCTGCGGCGCGATCATCGTGCCGGTGGGCGCGGACAGGCCACGCATCACGGCGCGCTTGATGGCGTCCACGTCGATGGCGCGGTACAGCGCTTCACGCACGCGGATGTCCTGGAACGGGTTCTTGCCCTTGATGTTCGAGTACTGCAACTCCGGACGCTTCTGGTCCAGGCCCAGGTAGATGGTGCGGTATTCGTTGCCTTCCACCACTTTCTGCGCCTGGCGCAGGCGTTCCAGATCTTGCGCGGCGGGGTCCAGCACGAAGTCGATTTCGCCCGACAGCAGCGCGGCGGTGCGGGTGGCGTTCTGCTTGATCGGCGTGAACACCACTTCGGTCACGTTGCCAACCTTGCCGGCCTTGTTCCACCAGTCCTTGTTTTCTTCAAAGACGGTGCGCACGTCCACTTCGCGCGTCTTCAGCTTGTACGGGCCGGTGCCGTTGGTGTTGCGCGCGCCGAAGGTCTCTTCCTTGTTGACGTAGTCCTGCGGCTTGGCGATGTTGTTCTTTTCCGACCAGGCCTTGTTCATGATGAACACGTTGGTCAGTTGGCGCAGCAGCACCGGGTTGGGCGCCGACGTTTCGATCTCGATCGTCAGGTCGTCAACCTTGCGCGCTTCCTTGATGCCGGTCGTGTAAGCCTTGTAGTTCGACGTGGGCGCCATGGCGCGGTGAATCGAGAACACCGCGTCGTCCGCCGTGAAGGCGGCGCCGTCATGGAACTTCACGCCGGGGCGCAGCTTGAAGCGGTACAGGGTCGGCGACAGTTGTTCCCATTCCGTGGCCAGGCGCGGCACCACCTTGAACGTCTTGTCGTAGTCCACCAGCGGTTCGTAGATGTAGCTGTTGGCGGCGATCGTCATGCCCTCGTTTTGCGAGTGCGGGTCGAACGTAAGAATGTCGCCCTGGGCGGCCCAACGGAAAGTCTTGGCCTGCCCGATCGAGGGCACGGCCACGGCGGCGGCGATCGCGATAGCAATCAAAGTGCGGCGCATAGTGGGTTAACTCCTGACATTAGTCTGAATACCGGCGCGAGTGTGCCTAGCGCCAAGACCCCCGTCAATTCAGGGTTTATGCGTACCGTGACCCCTTTTCACAGAGGAAGATCTATTAAGGGACGTATATGCAAGTAACAAAATAATTGGGTCGAACAGCGTTCGAGTGCGCCGATGCAACGGACGAGGATGCCTCGCTGCTCATTCCTCGTCGTCGATCGGCAACTCCAGCGGCACGTGCTCGGTCATCAGCACTTCCAGCATGTCGATCAGCAGCGCCGCTTTTTCTTCGCCGAATGGCGCCAGCACCGCTTTCTGATGCTGCAAGGCCTGCTCGCACAAGCCGGCGATCAGGTTGGTGCCCTTGGTGGTGATGCACACGCGCGTTTGCCGGCGGTCGGCCCGCACGCCCGTGCGTGCCACCAGGCCATCGGCTTCCATGCGCTGCACCACCTTGCTCAAGGTGGGCTGCTTGGTGATGGCCAGCACCGCCAGGGTGCCGATGGTTTCGCCGGGGCTGCCTTCCAGGCTGGCCAGCACCCGCCATTCAGTCACCGACAACCCGGCCGCCTTCACCTGCAAATGAAATTCGGCCGAGATGCGCTGGCTGGCCTGCGCCAGCAGATAGGCCAGGTAGCCGTCAACGAAACGCGGCCCCGACGTACCGCGACCGGTCAGAAGTGTGTCCCGCTGCTTGTCCAACCGCATGTTGCTGTGCTCCCACGCACCGGAATTTCGTGAACGGCCCAGGGCCGGAAAGCGCATTGCACCACGACGGCGCAAACGCGCGCCATGTTGTGCCGCAATGCTGTTGCGCAGCACAGGGTATACCCCGAATCGCAACCCGTTTTTGCACCATGCCGGGGATGAAAACACGGCAGGTAGCTAGAGAACAACCAGTATATACATCCTTGTTTTCGCGTGATATTTTTTGATTTCCATGAAATTTCATCTTTTTTGTTGACAGCTAAAACGTTGACTCCTAAAGTATTTTTTAGACGGAAATTTCGTGACACGACGATGCTGCACGGCAGCAAGGCTTGAGGACCGGTAAGCCGGCCCGACCAGGAGTTCGAGATGGCTGAAAGGTCTTTCAAGAAAGAAGTCCAGCAGTTGCGAATTGGCGCCGGCGAAGAGTTTCGCGGCGAAGGCATACTTGCCGTCACGAAGGCCTTGCTGCAATCGGGCGTGGGCTATGTGGCGGGCTACCAGGGTTCACCCATTTCGCACCTGATGGACGTGCTGGCGGACGCCAACGAGATCCTGCAAGAGCTCGGCGTGCACTTCGAGGCCAGCGCCTCGGAAGCCACCGCCGCCGCCACGCTGGCCGCTTCCGTCATGTACCCGATACGCGGCGCCGTCACGTGGAAGTCCACCGTGGGCACCAACGTGGCCTCGGACGCGCTGGCCAACCTGGCATCAGGCGGCGTCACGGGTGGCGCGCTGGTCATCGTGGGCGAAGACTACGGCGAAGGCTCGTCCATCATGCAGGAACGCTCGCATGCGTTCGCCATGAAATCGCAGATCTGGCTGCTGGACCCGCGCCCCAACCTGGAAAGCATGGTCAAGGCCGTGGAAGACGGCTTTGAATTGTCGGAAGCCAGCAAGACGCCGGTCATGCTGCAACTACGAATTCGCGGCTGCCACGTGCATGGCCGCTTCATCGCCAAGGAAAACAAGCGGCCCACGTTCTCGCTGGCCCAGGCGCTGGAAAGCCCGGCGCGCGACACCAGCCGCATCGTGCTGCCGCCCGCGTCCTTCCTGCACGAACAGGAAAAGATCAAGGACCGCTGGCCCGCCGCCATCCGCTACATCAAAGAGCACAAGCTGAACGAGCACTTTGACGGCGACCAGAACGACATCGGCCTGATCCTGCAAGGCGGCCTGTACAACGGCGTCATCCGCTCGCTGCAGCTCTTGGGCCTGGCCGACAATTTTGGCAACAGCCGCATTCCGCTTTACGTCATGAACGTGACCTATCCCGTCATCGAAGACGAGGTCACCGAGTTCTGCCGTGGCAAGCGCGCCGTGCTGCTGCTGGAAGAAGGCCAGCCCGATTACATCGAACAGAACCTGCATGCCGTGCTGCGCAAGGCGGGCATCGACACGCATCTGTCCGGCAAGGACGTGCTGCCGATGGCGGGCGAATACACCACGCAGGTGATGCGCGACGGCCTGCGCGAATTCCTGAAGCGCCATCGCCCCGAATCGCTACAGACGCATGCGGCGGTGGCGGTGGATGCGGTGGCCGGAGCCCAGGCCCCCAGCAGCCAACTTGAAATCACCGAAGTCTCGCGACCGAAGCCTGCCACTCCGCCCACCAAACCGGTCGAACAGCCCATCACCTTCCACAAGCAGGTGCAGGGCCTGGCGTCGGTGGTGCCGCCGCGCCCCGCCGGCTTCTGTACGGGCTGTCCCGAACGCCCCATCTTTTCCGCGCTGACGCTGGCGCAGGAAACGCTGGGCCAGCACCATATTTCCTGCGACATCGGCTGCCACCTGTTCTCCATCCTGCCGCCCTTCAACCTGGGCGCCACCACCATGGGCTACGGCTTGGGCGCGTCCAGCGCGGCGGCGTTCAACGTGCCCGCCGCCAAGCGGCCCATCTCGATCATGGGTGATGGCGGCTTCTGGCATAACGGCTTGTCGTCCGGCATTGGCAACGCGGTCTTCAACAAGTACGACGGCGTCATCGTCATCGTCGACAACTTCTACGCCTCGGCCACGGGCGGGCAGGACATCCTGTCGTCGCGCGCCGACAACCCCGACCGGTCCACCAACAATCCCATCGACCATGCCGTGCGCGGCGTGGGCGTGAAGTGGGTGCGCACGCTGGACCGCACGTATGACGTGGCCAAGGTGCGCGCCACGATCGAAGAAGCGCTGACCACCGACATCAAGGGCCCCAAGGTCATCATTGCGCAGTCGGAATGCATGCTGAACAAGCAGCGCCGTGTGAAGCCGCTGTTCAACAAGGCCGTCAAGGAAGGCCGCCGCATGGTCAAGGAACGCTTTGGCGTGGACCCCGACGTCTGCACCGGCGACCACGCCTGTATCCGGCTGTCGGGCTGCCCGTCCTTGTCGGTCAAGGACAGCGGCGACCCCTTGAAGGAAGACCCCGTGGCGCACGTGGAAAGCAGTTGCGTGGGCTGCGGCAACTGCGGCGAAGTGGCCCATGCCGCCGTGCTGTGCCCGTCTTTCTACCGCGCCGACATCGTGCACAACCCAACCGGCACCGACCGCTTCCTGGCGCGCGTGCGCGGCGCGGTCATCGGTTTCCTGCAACGCCGCCGCGCCGCGCGGCTGGCTCAATACGCCCTGTAAGGACAAGCCCTTCATGAACCCGGTGGCAATGCAGCAAGGCAACCCGATCAAGATCGCCATCCTGGCCATGGGCGGCCAGGGCGGCGGCGTGCTGGCCGACTGGATCGTCGACATGGCCGAGCACGCCGGCTGGTGGGCGCAGACCACCTCGGTGCCCGGGGTGGCGCAGCGCACCGGCGCCACCATCTACTACCTGGAACTGCTGCCCGAAGCCGACGTGGCACGCGCCGGCCGCGCACCCGCGTTGGCCTTGATGCCCACGCCGGGCGACGTGGACCTGGTGGTGGCCGCTGAACTGATGGAAGGCGGCCGCGCCATCCAGCGCGGCCTGGTCACGCCGGAACGCACCGTACTGCTGTCCTCATCACATCGCAGCTACGCCGTCAGCGAAAAGTCGGCGCCCGGCAACGGCATTGCCGACCCCAACAAGGTGCTGGAAGCCGGCCGCGCCGCCGCCAAGCGCTTCCTGTGTTTCGACCTGCAAGACCTGGCCGACCGCGCCGGCAGCGTCATCAGCGCCAGCCTGTTTGGCGCGGTGGCCGGCAGCGGCTCACTGCCCTTCACGCGCGAAGATTTCGAAGCCACCGTGCGCCGCGCCGGACTGGGCGTGGACGCCAGCCTGTGCGCCTTCGCGCTGGGTTTCGACGCGGCGCATCAGGCGCCCGCCCAACCCGCCGCCATCGACCTGACGCGCCCCGTGCCCGACGTGCCCGAACGCGCCGCCAGCCCGAAGACGCAAGCGCTGCTGGACACCATCAAGCGCGACTTCCCCGCCTGTGCGCAGCCCATGCTGACGGCCGGCGTGCGCCGCCAGCTTGAATTCCAGGACGCCGCCTACGCCGCCGACTATCTGCGCCACATGAAGGCGCTACGCGACCTGGATGCGCAACACGGCGGCGACGCCCAAGGCTGGGCGCTGACCTGTGCCGCCGCGCGCTACGTCGCCACCGCCATGGCCTATGACGACGTGATCCGCGTGGCCGATCTGAAAACACGTGGCACGCGCTTTGAACGGGTGCGAAACGAAGTGGGTGCACGGCCGGATCAACTGGTGATGACCACCGACTACATGCACCCGCGCCTGGAAGAAATCTGTGGCACCTTGCCCACGGGCCTGGGCCGCTGGCTGGAAAATTCCAAGTCCTTCGGCGGCTTTGTGGAACGCCGTCTGGGCAAGGGCCGGCTGATGCAAAGCGGCACGCTAAGCGGCTTTCTGATGCTGTATTCGCTGGCCGGCATGCGCCGCTTTCGCCGTCGCACGCTGCGTCATCAGATCGAAGCCGAAGGCTTGCGGCAATGGCTGGACCTGATCACCCGGCTGGCGCCACGGGACTACGCGCTGGCGGTTGAAGCCGTCAACTGCCGCCGCCTGGTCAAGGGCTATAGCGATACGCACGTGCGCGGTGGCGGCAAGTATCGCCAACTGCTTGCGGCGGCCGAGCAACTGGTGGGCCGGCCCGACGCCGCCGCCTCGTTGCGCGCCTTGCGCGACACCGCGCTGGCCGACGAGAAGTGCGGCCCCATGGAACGCCAACTGGCCGAAAAGCTGGCGGCCTGATCCAAAGACCCGAATACCGATAGAGACAAACGCCGTGCAGACACTGAAACTCATCATCCGCGAAGTCCGGCAAGAGTCGCCGCTGATCCGATCCTTCCGCCTGGCGCGCGAAGACGCCGGGCCGCTACCCGCCTTCGGCCCCGGCGCGCACCTGAAAGTAACGGTGCCGGGCTTGCGCGAACCGCGCTGCTATTCGCTGGTGCAACTGACGCCCGACGCCGGCCAGTTCGCGCAGCCCACGGAATACCGGCTGGGTGTGCGGCTGGAGGAAGCCAGCCAGGGCGGATCGCGCCACATGCACGCGCTGTCCGACGGCGACACGCTTAGCGTCGAAGGCCCCAAGAACGATTTCCCGCTGCATGAATCCCCGGCAGGCGACGAGCCCGTGGTGCTGATCGCGGGCGGCATCGGCATCACGCCGGTTGCCTCCATGGCCGCCGCGCTCAAAGCCGCTGGCCGCGACTTTCATCTGCACTACTGTGGCCGCAGCAAGGATCAACTGGCCTTCCTGCCCGAACTGGAAGCGCTGGCAGGCAGCAGCCTGACCGTGCACGCGGACGACGACCCCGCCCGCCGCTTCGACCTGCAAGCGTTGCTGGCCGCCTCCAACCCACGCCAGCACCTGTACGTGTGCGGCCCCAAGGGCCTGATCGACGCCGTCATCGCCGGCGCCAAGGCCCGCCATTGGCCGGATGCCCACATCCACTTTGAACTCTTCGTCACCGCCGCCGCGCAAGCCGGCGACCAAGCCTTTGAAGTGGAACTGCGCCAATCCGGCCGCACGCTGACCATCCCCGCCGACAAGACCATCGTCGACGTCATGGAAGAAGAAGGCTGCGACCCGATGTACGACTGCAAGCGCGGCGAATGCGGCGTCTGCCAGGCGACGGTGCTGGAAGGCGAACCCGACCATCGCGACTACTACCTCTCGGACACCGAGAAGGCCAGCGGCAAGATCATCCAGATCTGCATCTCGCGCGCGAAATCGCAGCGCCTGGTGCTGGACCTGTAAGGCCGCCGGCCCGACGACAAGGAAGCGACCATGGCCAAATACCGCGACAACCCCGACGCCATCCGCGCCCTGCTGCGCGACACGGAAGTCCACAAAGACCTGTTCATCGACCAGGAACTGTTCGACCTGGAAATGGAGCGCCTGTACGCTAACACCTGGGTCTACGTCGGCCACGACAGCCAGGTGCCGAACAACGGCGACTACATCACCACCACCGTCGGCAACCAGCCCGTGGTGATGGTGCGCCACAGCGACAAGAGCGTGCGCGTGCTGCACAACCGCTGCCCCCACAAGGGCACGATGGTGGCGGGCGATGCCTGCGGCAACACCGGCAAGTTCTTCCGCTGCCCCTACCACGCCTGGACGTTCAAGACCGACGGCAGCCTGCTGTCGATACCGCTGAAGAAAGGCTACGAGAACACCGGCCTGGAAAACTGCGAAGCCAGCCAGGGCATGGCGGCCGTCAAGGATGTGAAGAACCATCGCGGCTTCGTGTTCTGCCGCCTGAACCCGGAAGGCCAGTCGTTCGAGGACTTCTTTGGCGAATCCTTGTCCACGCTGGACAACATGGTGGACCGCTCACCCGAAGGCCGCCTGGAAGTGGCCGGTGGCGTGTTGCGCTACATGCACCGCTGCAACTGGAAGATGCTGGTCGATAACCAGACCGACACCTGCCACCCGATGGTGGCGCATGAATCGTCGGCGGGCACGGCGGTGAAGGTGTGGGAGCAAGCGCCCGAAGGCACGCCCAAGCCCATGGCGGTGGAATTGTTCGCGCCCTTTATCTCGCCCTATGAATTCTTCGAGAACATGGGCATCCGGGTGTGGGAAAACGGCCACGGCCATACCGGCGTGTCGGACTCCATCCATGCCTCGTATTCCGGCGTGCCGGGCTATTGGGATTCGATGGTTGCCGCCTACGGCGAAGAACGCGCCAAGCAGATCCTGGGCGACGTGCGCCACAACACCGTGTACTTCCCCAACATCATGGTGAAAGGTCCGATCCAGACGCTGCGCATCTTCAAGCCCATCGCCGCCGACCGCACGCTGGTGGAGTCCTGGACGTTCCGCCTGGTGGGCGCGCCCGACCTGCTGCTGGAACGCACGCTGATGTACAACCGGCTGATCAACGCGCCCACGTCCGTCGTCGGCCATGACGACCTGGAAATGTACGAACGCGCGCAAGACGGCTTGAATTCGCGCGCGCGCGACTGGGTCAACGTGGGCCGGCTGTATACGCCCGACGAGGCCGGCCAGAAAAACGTCACCACCAACGGCACCAACGAATGGCAGATGCGCAACCAATACCGCGCATGGGGCCGCTACATGACCGGACCGGAGTCGGTATGAGCGCAAGCGACCGCGAGTTGATCGATTTTGTCTACGCCGAAGCGCGCCTCTTGGACGAGCTGCGCTTTGAAGACTGGCTGAACCTGTACACCGAAGACGGCTACTACTGGATGCCGCTGGCGCATGGCCAGACGGACCCGAAGCTGCACGCTTCCCTGATGTACGAAGACAAGCTGCTGCTGCGCGTGCGCGTGGAACGCCTGGCCGGCCAGCGCACCTTTTCGCAGCAGCCCAAAAGCCGCTGCCATCATTTGCTGCAAGCGCCCACGGTGGAACACGACCACCCTGACGCCGCGCCCGCCGAAGGCCGCCATGTGGTGCGCACCGCCTTTCACTATGTTGAAACCCGGCAGGACACGCAGACGCTATTCGCCGGCTGGGCCACGCACCATCTGGTGGAACAGGACGGCGCGCTGCGCATCCGCTTGAAGCGCGTTGACCTCGTCAACTGCGATGCCGCCTTTGGCAACATTCAATTGTTCATGTAGGAGCGGCTTGTGAGCACCACCGTCCATCAGGCTTTCAGCGACACCGCCGCCCGTTACGGCGCCCAGCCCTTCTTGTGCATCCTGCCGGAAACGGCCGACGTCTATGGCATAGCCGCCGGCGAACTCTCGTATGGCCGCGCGGCCGACGCCATTGAAACGCTGCGCGCCGCCTACGCGGCAGCCGGCTACGGCCACGGCCACCGCGTGGGGCTGCTGCTGGAAAACCGCCCCGCCTTCTTCCTGCACTGGTTCGCGTTGAACGCGCTGGGCGTGTCGGTCGTGCCGATCAACCCGGACCTGCGCGCGGCCGAACTTGAGTATCTGACGGGCCACTCCGAGATCGCCCTGGCCGTCGCCCTGCCCCAGCGCCACGCCGACCTGATGGCCGCCGCCGAACGCGCCGGCCGCCCCTTGCGTGTGATGGGCCCGGACGACGCGCCCCCGCCAGCGCCCTTCGCCGCGCCGCTGGCCGACACCGCGCCCACCGAATTGAGCGAATGCGCCCTGCTGTACACGTCCGGCACCACGGGCCGCCCCAAGGGCTGCATCCTGCCCAACCGCTATTTCCTGCACGCGGGCGGCTGGTATGCGCGCATCGGCGGGCTGGCCGCGCTGCGCCCCGGTCAGGAGCGCATGCTGACCCCGCTGCCGCTGGTGCACATGAACGCCATGGCGTATTCCGCCATGGCCATGGTGCTGACGGGCGGCTGCCTGATTCCGCTAGACCGCTTCCACCCCAAGACCTGGTGGGACAGCGTGCGCGACTCCGGCGCCACCGTGCTGCATTACCTGGGCGTGATGCCCGCCATCCTGATGAAGGCCGCGCCGTCCGACCGCGACTTGCAGCCCGCCATCCGCTTCGGCTTTGGCGCGGGCGTGGACCGCACCCTGCACGCGCCTTTTGAAGCGCGCTTCGGCTTCCCCTTGCTGGAAGCCTGGGCCATGACCGAGACCGGCGCGGGCGCCGTCATCATCGCCAACCAGGAACCCCGCTACATCGGCACCAGCAGCTTCGGCCGCGAGGAAGACGATGTGCAGGTCCGCATCGTGACCGACGCCGGCCAGCCCGCCGCCGTGGGCGAGCCCGGCGAACTGCTGGTGCGCCACGCGGGCGACGACCCGCGCTACGGCTTCTTTGCCGGGTATCTGAAGGACGAGGCCGCCACAGACGAAGCCTGGCAGGACGGCTGGTTCCACACCGGTGACATCGTGCGCCGAGAAGCCGACGGCGCGCTGCGCTTCGTGGACCGCAAGAAAAACGTGATCCGCCGCAGCGGCGAAAACATATCGGCCGTGGAAGTGGAAAGCGTGCTGATGCAGCATCCGCTGGTCAAGGCCGTGGCCGTGGCCGCCGTGCCCGACCCGGTGCGTGGCGACGAAGTGCTGGCCTGCGTCGTGCCCGAAGCCCTGCCCGCCGATGACGCCGCCATGGCCGAGGCCGCGCGCGGCATCGTGCAGTGGTGCCTGCAGCAACTGGCCTATTACAAGGCGCCCGGCTACGTGGCCTTTGTGGACAGCCTGCCGCTGACCACCACCAACAAGATCCAGCGCGGCGAAATGAAAACGCTGGCGCCGACCTTGCCCGGCACGGCGCGCTGCATCGACACCAACGCCATGAAAAAGCGCCAGGAGCCTGCCCGCCTGGAGTCTGCCAAATGAGCCGCCTGGGATACGACGGCATCGTGGCGGCCCTGCCCGTCACCATTCCGTATGAACGCTATTCCACTCACGCCGCGCACTGGTGGCTGGGCCGCGCGCTGGGCGCGCTGATCCGGCAATCCGGCGTGGCCAAGACCGATGTCGATGGCCTGTGCGTGTCCAGCTTCACGCTGGCGCCCGACACCGCCGTGGGTCTGGTTCAGCACCTGGGCATGAGCCCGCGCTGGCTGGACCACATCCCCATGGGCGGCGCCAGCGGCGTGGCCGCCTTGCGCCGCGCGGCCCGCGCGGTGCAGGCGGGCGACGCGAACATCGTGGCCTGCATCGCCGGCGACACCAACCACGTCGACTCGTTTCGCAACACCGTCAGCCAGTTCTCGCGCTTTGCTCAGGACGCCGTCTACCCCTATGGCGCGGGCGGGCCCAACGCCAGCTTCGCGCTGCTGACCGCGCACTACATGCGCGCTACGGGCGCCACGCGCGAAGACTTCGGCAAGCTGTGCGTGGCCCAACGCGACAACGCGCTGCGCTATCCGCACGCCCTGATGAAAAAGCCGCTGACGTTGCAGCAGTACCTGGACGCGCGCGTCATCACCGACCCCATCCATCTGTTCGACTGCGTGATGCCCTGCGCGGGCGCCGACGCATTTTTGGTGATGCGCGAGGAACAGGCCCGCGCCTTGAACCTGCCCTACGCCCGCATCCTGTCCACCATCGAACGCCACAACGCCTGGATCGAAGACCCCATCCAGACGCGCGGCGGCTGGACCATGGATGTGGACGAACTCTACGGCCAGGCCAAGGCCGCGCCGGCCGACATGGACTTCCTGCAAGCCTATGACGACTACCCCGTCATCAACCTGATGCAGATCGAAGACCTGGGTTTTTGCGAAAAAGGCGCCGCGCCGGCATTCGTCCGCGAGCACACGTTCACCGTGGACGGCAGCTTTCCCTTCAACACCAACGGCGGCCAGTTGTCGGTGGGGCAGGCGGGCGCCGCCGGTGGCTACCTGGGCATGGTCGAGGCGCTGCGACAACTGACCGGCACGGCGGGCGGCACGCAAGTGGCCGACGCCCGCATCGGCATGGTCAGCGGCTTTGGCATGATCAATTACGACCGTGGGCTATGCACCGCCGCGGCCATCCTGGCAAGGAGCGACGCATGACCGAGCCGCTAGCCAAGCCGCCCCGGAAGAACCCGGTTGCGCGCACCCGCCAGCCCACCTTGCCGCCCGGCTCGCGCAGCCGCACGGCCCTGGGGCTGACAGCCGCCGCCGCCGAAGGCCGCTTTGATTTGCAAACCTGCGCCGATTGCGGCGCGGTGCAATACCCGCCGCGCGAAGTCTGCGGCCATTGCCTGTCGGAACACTTGCCCTGGCGTCCTGCCGACCCCAACGGCGTGCTGCTGGTCAGCACCACCTTGCATCACAGCAACGACCTGTATTTCCGCGAACGCCTGCCCTGGCGCGTCGGCACGGTGGTGATGGACGCCGGCCCGTCAGTCGTGGCCCACGTGCACCAGGATTGCGCCGACGGCGCGCGCGTGCGGCTGGCGCTGAAACTGGACCGCAGCGGCCAAGCCGTGATGATCGCCCTGCCTGAAAGGAACACGCCCAACATGGAAGACGACAAGACCCTGCGCGAGACCTCGTGCGACCCGAAATTCCGCCGCGCGCTGGTCACCGACGGCAAGACCGCCGTGGGCCAGGCCGTGGCGCGGGCCTTGCTGGACGCGGGCTGCCCCACCGTATTCCTGGGCGACGCCCAGGCCTGGAAGCGCGACGCCGCCTTTGACGCGCTGGCCGCCGACCCGCGCGTGCAGTCGGTTGCCCTGGACGTAACCGACTCCGATTCCGTGGACCGGCTGGCCGCCTCCATCGGCGGCAAGGTGGAAATCCTGGTGAACACGGCCGACCTGGAACGCGAAGGCGGCCTGCTGTACCGCAAGGACGTGAACACCGCGCGCGACGCCATGGACGTGAACGTGCTGGGCCTGATGCGCCTGGCGCAAAGCTTCGGCCCCGCTTTGTGCGGCCGCGCCGCCGACGGCGTGAACAACGCCACCGCCTGGGTCAACGTGCTGTCCATCTACGCGCACATGAACCTGCCGTCACGCGGCATGTGGTCGGCGTCGAAGGCCGCCGCGCTGTCGCTGGCCCAATGCCTGCGCGCGGAAATGCGCGGCGCGGGCGTGCGGGTGGTGAATGTATTCCCCGGCCCGGTCGACCACGAATGGGAACAGCGCACGCCGCCGCCGCGCGTCGCCCCCGCCGCCATCGCCTCCGCCATCGTGCGGGCCCTGAAGGACGGCGTGGAAGACGTGTATGTGGGTGACGTGGCGCAGGAATTCCGTGCACGCCTAGCCGACAACCCCAAGGGGCTGGAACGCGAGCTCGGCGCCTGACCGCGCCCGCCACGCCACTGCCCCCAAGACAACGCCCCAGATTCCCTCCGGCGCACCGCGCAAGCGACGCGCCCACACCCAGGAGCCGCAGCATGAGCCAGAACATTCTTGCCCAATTCATGACGGAACTCGTCACCGGCCGCATCGGCCTGGTGGACCTGACCGAGACGCTGACGCCGGAATTCCCCACCATCGTGCTGCCGCCGGAGTTCGGCCAGGCCTGGCCCTTCCGCATGGAAGAGATCTCGCGCTATGACGAGCGCGGTCCCGCCTGGTACTGGAACAATTTCTCGTGTTCCGAGCACACGGGCACCCACTTCGACGCACCCGCGCACTGGGTGTCGGGCAAGGACCAGCCCGACAACACGGTCGACACCATACCTATCGACGCCTTCATCGCCAGCGCCTGCGTCATCGACTGTTCCGCCGAGGCCCGCGACAACCCGGACTTCCTGTTGACCATCGACTTCGTCAAGGCCTGGGAAGAAAAGCATGGCCGCATCCCCGCGCGTTCGTGGGTGCTGATGCGCACCGACTGGTCCAAGCGCGCCAAGCCGGTTGAGTACCTGAACATGCAGGAAGACGGCGCGCACTCGCCCGGCCCCGACGCGGACGTGGTGCCGTGGCTGATCAAGGAACGCGATGTGCATGGCTTCGGCACGGAATCCGTGGGCACCGACGCGGGCCAGGCCCACCACCTGAACCCGCCCTACCCCTGCCACTACTACATGCACGGCAACAACCGCTACGGCTTGCAGTGCCTGACCAACCTGGACCAGTTGCCGCCAACGGGCGCGGTGATTTTCTCGGCCCCGCTGAAGATCCGCAGCGGCTCGGGCAGCCCGCTGCGCGTGCTGGCGCTGGCGCCGAAAGCCTGAGCCCGATGAAGACGGCAACGTAACCAAGGACACGCATGACTCAACAACACGTAGCGCTGGTCACGGGTGGCAGCGCCGGCATTGGCGCCGAGATCTGCCGCAGCATGCTGGATGCCGGCTATGAAGTGATTTCGATGGCGCGCCGCGCTGCCGACTTCAGCCACCCGCGCCTGCACAACATGCAGGTGGACCTGCTGGACGCCGACGCCACCGCGCAGGCGGGCCAGGAAGCGGCCGCCAAATTCCCCATCAGCCACGTGATCCACAACGCCGGCGTCATCTGGCCGAACCTGCTGCCGCAGGTCACGCAGGAAGAGCTGCACGGTCTGACCCAGATTCACCTGGGCGCGGCGATCAGCCTGGTGCAGGCGGCGCTGCCCGGCATGCAGGAACGTCATTTCGGCCGCATTGTGATGATGTCGTCCCGTGGCGCGCTGGGCCTGCCCACCCGCACCGCCTATTCGGCCACCAAGGCCGGCATGGTCGGCATGGCGCGCACCTGGTCGCTGGAGCTTGCGCCCTACGGCATCACGGTCAACGTGGTGGCGCCCGGCCCCATCCAGACGGACATGTTCTACGAAGTGATCGAACCCGGCAGCGAACGCGAAAAGCAGTTGGCCAACGGCATTCCGGTCAAGCGGCTGGGCCGGTCCGACGACGTGGCGCGCGCCGTGATGTTCTTTGCCGACCCCGCCAACAGCTTCGTTACCGGCCAGACGCTGTTCGTCTGCGGCGGCGCGAGCGTCAGCTCCATCACCATCTAGTGAGCCTTGCACCATGCATGCTTCGGGTTTTGACGGATAGGTAAGCACCAAGAGCCCGTCTACAGTGCTGATCCTTGCAGGTTAGAAATTTTAAGCAACAAGTAATCCCCGCAGTCCCCACGCTGTTCCTGTTTTCTCCGCTTTTCAGCTGCACCCCCACTCTGCTCCCTATCCGGAGGTTTTGCCATGCTGTCGAAGAAACTCCCCCTGGTCACGGCCGCCGCCGTTGCCGCCCTGTTCGCCCTGCCCGCGTTGGCGCAAATGAAAGTCGGCGTCGTCACGTCTTCCACCGGCCCGACCGCGCTGGTCGGCATTCCGCAGAAGAACACCGTGCCGTTGCTGCCCAAGAAAATCGGCGACCTGACCGTGGAATACATCTCGCTGGACGACGCTAGCGACTCCACCAACTCGGTCACGGCGTTCAAGAAACTGATTTCGGAACAGAAGGTGGATGCGCTGATCGGCCCGTCGGGTTCGCCCAACGCCATGGGCGTGATCCAGTTCGCCGCCGAAGCCGGCGTGCCGATGCTGGCGCCGGTGGGCACGGCGGCCGTGGTGCTGCCCATGAACGACCAGAAGAAGTGGGTGTTCAAGACCACGCAGAACGACGACATCATCGCCCGCGCGCTGGTCGACCACATGGCCAAGACCGGCATCAAGACGGTGGGCTTCATCGGCCTGAACGACCCGTATGGCGAGAATTGGTACAAGGTGTTCTCGGGCCTGGCCACCGAGAAAGGCATCAAGATCACCGCCAACGAACGCTATCTGCGTTTTGACAGCTCGGTCACGGGCCAGGCGCTGAAGATCCTGGCCGCCAAGCCCGACGCCGTGCTGGTGGCCGCCCCCGGCGCCGCCAGCGTGCTGCCGCAAACCACGCTGTTCGATCAGGGCTACAAGGGCAAGTTCTATCAGACCCACGGCGCGGCCCTGCCCGACTTCCTGAAGCTGGGCGGCAAGAAGGTTGAAGGCACGGTGCTGGCCGCCAGCCTGATGCTGGTGCTGCCGGAAATGCCCGACAGCAACCCGTCCAAGAAAGTCGCCACCGACTACATCGCCGCGTACGAAAAGCTGAACGGTTCCAAGCCCGCCACCTTCGGCGCCAACGTCTACGACGCCGGCCTGCTGTTGGAAAAGGCCGTACCCATCGCGGAAAAGGCCGGCAAGCCGGGCACCAAGGAATTCCGCAGCGCCTTGCGCGACGCGCTGGAACAAACCAAGGAGCTGGTGGGCACGCAGGGCGTCTACAACATGAGCGCCGCCGACCACAGCGGCTTTGATGACCGCGGCCGCGAGCTCATCACCGTCAAAGACGGCAACTGGACGCTCGTGAAGTAACGGCTTGGACCTTTTCGCATGAATGCTCAGATCGCCTTGATACTCGGGCAGGACGGCATCACCAACGGCGCGATCTATGCGTTGTTGGCGTTGTCGATCCTGCTGGTCTTCACCGTTACCCGCGTGCTGTTCATCCCCCAGGGCGAGTTCGTCGCCTTCGGCGCGCTGACCATGGCGGCCATCCAGGCCGGCAAGCCCGTGCTGCTGGTCTGGTTGCTGCTGGCGTTCGCGCTGGCGGAAGCCGTGGCCGACCTCATGGCCCGGGCCAAGCGCCCGGGCCGGTCCCGAGGGCTTTGGCGCATCGCGGCCAAGGCGATCTACCCGCTGATCCTGGCGGCCTTGCTGTACCGGCTGCCGCTGGCGCAACTGCCGATGGCCGTGCAGGCCTTGCTGACACTGTTGCTGGTGGTGCCGATGGGGCCGCAGTTGTACCGGCTGTTCTACCAGCCGATCGCCTCGGCCTCGACGCTGGTGCTGCTGATCGTGTCCATCGCCGTGCACCTGGCGCTGGTTGGCCTGGGCCTCTTGGCCTTCGGCGCCGAGGGTGCGCGCACCGCGCCGTTTTCCGACGCCAGCCTGGCGCTGGGACCCATCAACGTCAACAGCCAGGCGCTGTGGGTGGTGGCGGTGTCGGCCTTGCTGATCATCGTGCTGTATCAGTTCTTTGAACGCTCGATGTACGGCAAGGCGTTGCGGGCGGCGGCATTCAACCGGCTGGGCGCGCGGCTGATGGGCATTTCGCCCATCTTCGCGGGCCGCGCCACGTTCTTTCTGGCCGCGCTGATCGGCACGGTGTCGGGCATCTTGATCGCCCCCATCACCACCATGTATTTCGATTCCGGCTTCATGGTCAGCCTGAAGGGCTTCGTGGGCGCCATCATCGGCGGCCTGGTCAGCTACCCGCTGGCCGCGGCCGGCGCGGTGCTGGTCGGCCTGATTGAAGCGTTCTCGTCGTTCTGGGCCAGCGCCTACAAGGAAATCATCGTCTTCACGCTGATCATTCCCGTGCTGCTCTGGCGCTCGTTGAAAAGCCACCACGTCGAGGAAGAAGACGAATGAATCCCCGCATCATCCTCTTCGTGTTCCTGGCGCTGCTGGCGCTGGGGCCGCTGGCCCTGCCGCCTTTCTATGTGACCTTGCTGAACTACATCGGGCTGTACGCGCTGGTGGCGCTGGGCCTGGTGCTGCTGACCGGCGTGGGCGGCTTGACCAGCTTCGGCCAGGCCGCCTTCGTGGGCGTGGGCGCCTACACCACGGCGCTGTTGACCACGCGCGCCGACTCCCTGCCGTCTTGGCTGGCGTGGCTGGGCGCCTCGCCCTGGCTGACGCTGCTGGCCGGGCTGGTGTTGACGCTGGTCATCGCCTATTTGCTGGGCGCAATCACGCTCAAGCTGTCCGGGCACTTCCTGCCGCTGGGCACCATTGCGTGGGGCTTGTCGCTGTACTTCGCTTTCGGCTCCGTCGAAGGGCTGGGCGGCCACACCGGCATTCCCGACATTCCCGCCATCAGCCTGTTCGGCTGGTCGCTGCATGAAGGCGGCAACATCTATTACCTGATCTGGGCCTTTCTGCTGTTGGCGGTGTGGTCCACGCAGAACCTGCTGGATTCGCGCGAAGGCCGCGCCATCCGCGCGCTCAAGGGCGGGCGCGTGATGGCGGAATCCATGGGCGTGGACACGGCGCGTTCGCGCATGGTGATCTTCATCATCGCGGCGTTGCAGGCCTGCGCATCGGGCTGGCTGTACGCCCACATGCAGCGCTTCGTGAACCCCAACCCCTTCGGCTTGCAGATGGGTATTGAATACCTGTTCATGACCGTCATCGGCGGCGCGGGCCAGGTCTGGGGCGCGCTGGTCGGCGCGGGCGTGTTCACGGTGGCCAAGCAATGGCTGCAAGACTGGCTGCCCAAGGTGCTGGGCCAGACGGGCAACTTTGAAGTCATCGTGTTCGGCTTCGGCATGGTGCTGCTGCTGCACCGCGCTCGCAGTGGCTTGTGGCCGCTGTTGACGCGCTGGATACGCGTGAAGAAGCCCGTGCGCCGCCTGGACATGAATGCCGAACCGCTGCCGCGCAAACCCATGCCGGCGCGGGGCGAGGTGGTGTTGAAGGCGGTGGACGTGACGCGCAAGTTCGGCGGCCTGGTCGCCAATAACGCCATGAACCTGGAGATCCGCGCAGGCGAAATCCTGGCGCTGATCGGCCCTAATGGCGCGGGCAAGAGCACCATGTTCAACCAGATCTCGGGGGTGGACACGCCCACGTCCGGGCAAGTGACGCTGCTGGGCCAGTCCGTGGCCGGCGCGGGCGCGCGCAAGATCGCGCGGCTGGGCCTGTCGCGCACCTTCCAGCACGTGCGCTTGCTGGGCCGCATGAGCGTGCTGGAAAACGTGGCCATCGGGGCGCACCTGCGCGGCCATCGCGGCGTGCTGCCGGCCGCCTGGCGCCTGGACCGGGCCGAAGAGGCGCGCCTGTTGGCCGAGGCCGCGCGCCAGGTCGAGCGGGTTGGGCTGGGCAAGCACCTGCACGACGAAGCGGGCTCGCTGGCGCTGGGGCAACAGCGCATCCTGGAAATCGCGCGCGCGCTGGCGTCCGACCCCTGCATCCTGCTGCTGGACGAACCCGCGGCCGGGCTGCGCTATCAAGAAAAATGCGAGCTTGCCGACCTGCTGAAGAAGCTGCGCGCGGAAGGCATGGCCATCTTGCTGGTTGAACACGACATGGACTTCGTGATGGGCCTGGTGGACCGCGTGGTGGTCATGGACTTTGGCGAGAAGATCGCCGAGGGCCTGCCCGCCGAGATCCAGAACAACCCTGCGGTGCTTGAAGCCTATCTGGGCGGAGTGGAGTGATGAGCGCGAATCTGCTGGAAGTGCGCGACCTGCGCGTGGCCTACGACAAGGTGGAAGCCGTATCGGGCGTCAGCCTGACGGTGGGCGAAGGCCAGATCGTGACCGTGATCGGCCCCAATGGCGCGGGCAAGACCACCTTGCTGTCCGCCATCATGGGCGTGCTGCCGTCCACCGGCCACATCGTCTTCGGCGGCAAGCCGCAAGAACATGCCGAGATCGAGGAAATGGTGGCCGCCGGCATGAACCTGGTGCCCGAAAAGCGCGAACTGTTCGCCGAAATGACGGTGGAAGACAACCTGATGCTGGGCGGCTTTCACCGCTTTCGCAGCGGGTTGCGCGACCAGGACAAGACGCTGGCGGAAGTCTATGAGCTTTTTCCGCGCCTGCAAGAGCGGCATGCGCAATTGGCCGGCACCTTGTCGGGCGGCGAACGCCAGATGCTGGCCGTGGGCCGCGCGCTGATGGCCAAGCCGCGCCTGCTGATGCTGGACGAACCCAGCCTGGGCCTGGCGCCGCGCATCGTGCGCGAAGTGTTCCGCATCGTGGCACGGCTGCGCGAGATGGGCGTGTCGATTTTGCTGATCGAGCAGAACGCGCGCGCGGCGCTGCAAGTGGCCGACTACGCCTATGTGCTGGAAACGGGCGCCGTCACGCTGGAAGGCCCCGCCGCCGAGGTGGCGGTGGACCCGCGCGTGGTCGAGGTGTATCTGGGCCTGGGGCATGGGGCGCCTGCGCCTGCCGTGCCCACCGCACCCGCGGCGACCACTGCCCCCACCGCGCCCTAAGCCACGCCGCGGCGCCGGTCGCGGCGGTACAGCGCATAGCCCAAGGGCCACATCGCCGCCACCATGAAGGTCGCCATGGGGTTGGTCAGCCGGTACGTGCCTACCGCCGTGGGCACGCCGGAGTGCTTCAGGTGCAGGCGAAAGCGCGTGTACCGCGCGGCCGCCATGATGAATTCGCGCGGCCGGTAGCGGAAAAATTCCAGGTGATGCTGCAGCATGTCCCAGGCCAGCAGATACAGGCCCTGTGCGTTGCTGCCCACCGATACGGCGCCTTGTGACAGGCCGCCCGGCGTGTCGTGATACGTGCGCACCACGCGGTTGATGAAGCGGCTGAGATAGCCCGCGCGCGCCACCGCCCACCAGACCAGGCTTTCCGGCACGAAACCGGCCACGTCTTCAGGAAACGGAAACTTCCTGAGGATGTCGGTACGCATACAGCCGAATTTCTCGCCTTTGATGCGATAGCGGAAATACACGTCCACCGCCGTGCTGTCGAACACGTCCTGCGGATAGCGATCGCCCACGATGCTGCCGTCGGGCCGCGCGCACAGACCCGTGATCGCCACATAGGAGTCGCGGCGCGCGGGCGGGATGGCGTCCCACGCCTCTTTGAAGATGGCCAGCGCGTCCGGCGGCATTTCGTCGTCGCTGTCCAGGGCCACGATCATCTGGCCTTGCGCTTCGCGCACGCCCCGGTTGAAGGCGGTTTTCTTGTGCTGGTTGTTCTGCCAGATGTAGCGAATGGGGAAATCCGCGCGCGCCTGCCAGGCCAGAATCGACTCGTGCGTGTTGTCGGTGGAACCGTCGTCCACCACCACCCATTCGAAGTCCCTGAAAGTCTGCCGGGAAAGCGATTCATACACCCGGTGCAGCGTGCCCGCCCGGTTGTAGGTGGGCGTAAGAACGGTGAAAAACGTTGGTGTATCGGTCATGCCTGCTATGCCCCTTTGCGATCGACGTGCCACCGCTGCGGTCTTGGTCTGCTTCTTTTCGCCTGAAGTGTAGGGGATATGCCCCCGCTAACCGATGCCATGGCATGCAAATTTGCAATCAAATCTGTCAACCCGTGGATTTTTTGGGCGCTCTTCGCGTTTTTTTTGCATGGGGACGCGGGCGGGAGTGGCGTAAACTCGTGCGGCCAAAAACCGGAATGCCTATGGAAGCTTCGACCGTCCAGCTCAATGACATCGCCTTGTTCGTAGAGGTTGCCAAGCGCAAGAGCTTCAGCCTGGCGGCGCGCGCGCTGGATATGCCCACGTCCACGCTCTCGCGGCGCATCAGCGAGCTGGAACGCGCCATCGGGCTGCGGCTGATCAACCGCAATACGCGCAGGCTGGACCTGACCGAGGCGGGCGCGGCCTATATGCGCCGCTGCCAAGGGCTGATTGACGAGGCACGGCTGGCGCATGAACAACTGCTGTCATTGTCGGGCGGCCCGTCGGGCAACCTGCGCGTGTCCATGCCCTTCAGCCTGGCGATCTGGCTGCTGCCGGAAACCATCAAGGACTTCACCGACCGCTACCCGGACGTGGAATGCGAATTTGATCTGAGCATGATGACCGCGTCCGACGCGCAAGGCACGCCGTTTGACGTGGTGCTGCGCTTTGGCCGCGACTCGGACTTTTCCACCGCCACGAGCGACAACGGCAATGGCAATGGCGGCGCCTCCGGGCGTCCCACCGGCGCCGTGGTGCAGGAACTGGTGTCGCTGGACAACTACCTGTATGCGTCCGACCGCTACCTGGAACGCCATGGCGAACCCAAGACGCCCGGCGAACTGACGCAACACCAATGCCTGCGCACCACCATCGACGACGCCCATTCGCACTGGACGCTGCATAACGGCACCGTCAGCGAAGTGGTGCCGGTCAGCGGCCACCTGGCGGCCAACAACATGAGCATCGCCGGCATGCTGGCCGGGCTGGACCTGGCCATCACGCGCATGCCGCACTGCCAGGCGCTGGACCCGATCATCAAGCGCAACTCGCTCAAGCGGGTGCTGCCGGGCTGGTCCGTGGACCCGATCTCGATTTACGTGGTGTTCCCGTCTAGCATCCAACCCGCGAAGACGCGCGCGTTCATGGATTTCATCACCCCGAAACTGGGGCCGGCGGGCGGTTGATGGAAGAACGCCCGCAAAGAAGTACACCCCAACGAAGTACGCCCCCAAAGAAAAATCCCCGCAAGGCGCGAGCCCTGCGGGGATTTTTCAAAACCAAGAGCGTTGATTAGACGCGCTTGATCTTTTCCAGCATCTTGAAAACACCCTTGGGCGACTTGACGAACAAGCGCTTGAAGGCCTTGCCCAGGCAACGGCGTTCCAGGGTGTTACGACGCACGCGTTTGCGTTCAGCCATGTTGATTCTCCTGTTGATTTTGCGGAAAAAAGTCACCGCACAACCGGAAATCTGGCTGGCGGAAAAAATTCGGATAACTTGGCATTTTAGCCTGAAATTCAAAGGCTGCGCCAATGGCAGGGAAAAGGGACGATCAGGGGCGGAACTGAATCTGTCCCCGTAACTGCCCTTCCCTGCCGGGCGGTGTTCAGCCGCCCAGCGATTTCAGCCGTTCCCGCACCTGTTCAGCCCGGGGCAGCGGGTCGACCGCGCCATAGCCCAGCGTGGACAGCGCCGCCGCGGCGTTGGCGTAACGCACCGCGTCTTCCCAGCTATCGCCCTGGCTGCGCCGCGCCAGCAGGCTGCCCGCGAAACAGTCGCCCGCCCCGGTGGCGTCCACCGCGTCCACGCGCAGCGCGGCCACCGGCGTGCGCGTCTTGCCGTCGTCGATGATGGAACCATCCTTGCCCAGCTTCAACACCACCACTCCGGTTGCGCCGCCGTCGCGGATCCAGTCCAGCGTGCGTTCGGGGTCGTTGTTGCCGGTCAGGTGCTGCATGTCGTCCATGCTGGGCAGGAACAGGTCTGCCTGACGCATGGTTTCGCGCAGGATGGCTCGGGCGCGGTCAACGGGCCACAAGCGCAGCCGCAGATTGGAATCCAGGCTGACCTGCGTTTGCGCGGCATGGGCGCGTTCGATCGCGGCGAACACCGTGTCGCAGGCGCTGGTGCTGATGGCCAGGCTGATGCCGGACACGTGCAGGAAACGGCTGCGCTCGATCAGGCCGCTTTGCAGCAGCGCCGGCGTCATCAGGCTGGCGGCCGAACCACGGCGCAGGTAGCTGAAGGCGTGGCCGTCTGGTCCGTGCTGCACGAAATACAGGCCGGTATGGGCGTCGTCATCGCTTTGCACGCCCGAGGTATCCACCCCTTCGGTTTTCCACAGGTCCAGGAATTGCGCGCCGAAGGCGTCGTTGCCCACTCGCGTCAGATAAGAGCAGCGCGCGCCCTGCCGGGCCGCCGCGATGACGGCGTTGGACGTATCGCCGCCAAAGCCTTGCAGATACTGCTGCCTGCCCTTGTGGGTCTGGTTCAGTTCAACCAGGGGCTCGCCCAGCGCGACGATGTCGAAGTCGAAGTCAGCCATGGGCGGCCTCGCGGGTGCGGGTGATTTGCGCCACCAGGGCGGCGGTGTCGCGCGCGGCGAACGCGGCCTTGTCATACAGATTGCTGCCGATGCCCACCAGCCCGGCGCCGGCCGCGAAATACGTGCCCATGTTGTCCTGCGTGATGCCGCCCGTGGGGCAGAAGATGGTGTCGGGGTACACCGACTTGAGCGCGGCCAGATGCTTGGGGCCGCCGGTGTCGGCCGGAAACACCTTCACCACGTCCACGCCCGCGCGGCGCGCCGCCAGCACTTCGGTGGGCGTGAAGGCGCCCAGCAGGCACAGGGCGTCGGCGGCGTGCGCCAGGTCGACGATGTCGGTGGCCAGGGCGGGCGACACCAGGAAGTCGGCGCCGGCCACCAGCGCGTCGCGCGCCTGGCTTTCGTCCAACACCGTACCCACGCCCAACAGCAGGCTGGGGCCGTGCTTGTCGCGCAGCGCGCGCACCAGGTCGGTCACGCCGGGAATCGTCCAGGTCAGTTCCAAGGTGGTGCAGCCGGCCGCCACGGCCACTTCGGCGGCATAGGCGGCGGTGGCGGCGTCGGTATAGCGCAGCACGGGCACGACCCGGGCTGCCAGCAGGGCGGAAAGCTTCGATGCGAGGGGAGCGGATGCGGTCATGGAATTCCTCTGGGGCTGACGGTCAGGCGCCGCCGGCTGACACCGGCAAGACGGCAAGTTTGGCCACGGCGGCATCGCGCAGCCGCAGCAAGGGATCGATATAGGCGGATTGCGGGTCAGGCTGGCGCCGGAACAGCAGCGTGCTGACGCTGACGCCCGCCACAGGCCGGCCGGCCGCGTCGCACAGCGCCACGCCATAGCAGACGATACCGGGTTCATTTTCCTGGTCGTCCATGGCGTAGCCACGGCCGCGCGCTTCGTCCAGCACGGCGCGCAAGGCAGGCAGGCTGGTGACGGTGCCGGGCATGCGGGCGGGCAGCGCCAGGCCGCGCAGCAGGCGTTCGCGTGCGGCCTCATCCAGCGCGGCCAGATACGCTTTGCCGACTGCGCTGGAATGCAAGGCCACCGACGAGCCGACGCGCGACACCATGCGCACCGGGCCGGGGCTTTCCAGCTTGTCGATATAGATCATTTCTTGGCCGGCGGGCACGGCCAGATGCACGGTTTCGCCCGTGGCGTCGCGCAGCGCCTGCAAATCGGGCGCCAACGCGGCGCGCAGGTCAAATTGCGACCACGCGCGGCTGGCCAGCGACATCAGGCGTGTGCCCAGGCGATAGGCGCCGCCTGACTCGGTAAGCATGCCCTGCTCGGCCAGCGCCGCCACGATGCGGTAGACGGTGGGACGCGGATAGCCGCAAGTGCGCGCGAGCAGCGCGGCCGTGGGCGGCTCGGGCGCGTCGGCCACGGCTTGCAGCACCGCCATGAATTTCGCGAACGCCGCGGCGCCCGCGACCTTGGTTTCCAACAAGTTCGTCCCCAGATCAAGACCCATGCGTGACGACAAAGCGCCATCCACAATGAATCCGCAGAATTCGCAAGGCTGACAGTACGAAAATCAGACGAATCTGCGATACTGTTTATTTGTACAGCTACATCGCCTAAGTTTGTCCATAATATGGACAAGCGCCTCACAATATAGGCAATTATTCCATATCGCCGCGCTTGGAACCAGCGAAGGGTTATCGCTCGGGCAGGCGCCTACCTCAGGCTACGATACCGTCCATGAGCTCCCAAATCCGCATCGTTGGCGCACGCCAGAACAACCTCAAGAACCTGGACCTTACCCTTGCCACCGGCGAACTGGTCGTTGTGACCGGTGTGTCGGGATCCGGCAAAAGCTCCCTGGCTTTCGACACCCTCTACGCCGAGGGGCAGCGGCGCTACGTGGAAACCTTCTCGCCCTATGCGCGCCAGTTCCTGGACCGCATGGACAAGCCGCAGGTTGACCGCATCGAAGGCATCCTGCCCGCCATCGCCATTGACCAGACCAACCCGGTGCGCAGCTCGCGCAGCACGGTCGGCACAATGACCGAGCTGAACGACCACCTGAAATTGCTGTTCGCGCGCGGCGCCCGGCTGTACTGCCGAGGTTGCGGCAAGGTGGTCAGGCGCGATACGCCCGATTCCATCTACCACTCGCTGGCCGAACGCGCCGCCGTGGCCGGCGACCCGCGCCTGGTGGTGACCTTTCCCATCGCCGTGCCCGCCAACTTCACCGAAGACGAAGTGCGCGGCTTTCTTGAGCAGCAGGGCTATACCCGCGTGCACGCCGAGGAAACCGCCGTGCCGCGCGCCACCGTCGCCAAGCCCGCGAAAGGCGCCAAGAAAGCGAAAGCCGCCAAGGACGCCGGCGAAGAACGCCGCATCCTGCACGTCATCCAGGACCGCTTCCGCTTTGCCGGCACGGAACGCGAACGCGTCATGGAAGCGCTGGACACCGCGCTGCGCATGGGCGCCGGGCACCTGGCCGTGTACGTCGTGAACGCCGACGGCGACAACGCGCATATCTGGAAATACAGCGACCGCCTGCACTGCGCCGACTGCAACATCGAATACACCGACCCGCTGCCCAGCAGCTTCTCGTTCAATTCCCCGCTGGGCGCCTGCGAAGCGTGCCGGGGCTTTGGGCGTGTGATCGGCATCGACTTCGGCCTGGTCATCCCCGACGAAAACAAGACCTTGATGGAAGGCGCCATCAAGCCGTGGACCACGCCGTCCTATAAGGAATGCCAGGACGAACTGCAAAAGTACGCGCCGCGGGCGGGCGTGCCGCTGGGCGTGCCCTGGAAAAGCCTTAGCGAAGAACACAAGCGCTGGGTGCTGTACGGCACGCCTGACTGGAAGGGCGGCAACGACGCCTGGAAGCACCAGTGGTACGGCGTGCAGCGCTTTTTTGACTGGCTGGAAACCAAGGCCTACAAGATGCACGTGCGCGTGCTGCTGTCCAAGTACCGCAGCTACACGCCCTGCCCCACCTGCAACGGCGCGCGCCTGAAACCCGACGCGCTGCTGTGGCGCCTGGGCACGAAAGAAGAAGCCGACACCGTGCTGCCACCCGAAGACGGCCGCTATCAGCGCTTCATGCCGGTGGGCGCCAACTGGTCGCGCGACCAACTCAACAATATCGGCGGGCTGTCTATCCATGACGTGATGCTGCTGCCCATTGAACGGGTGCGGCGTTTCTTTGACGAGCTGTCGTTCTCGGGCGCGCTGGACGCGGCCACCGACCTGCTCATGACCGAGGTGCGCGCGCGCCTGAAGTTCCTGTGCGACGTGGGCCTGGGCTACCTGACGCTGGACCGCCAGAGCCGCACGCTGTCCGGCGGCGAAGTGCAGCGCATCAACCTGACCACCGCGCTGGGTACCTCGCTGGTGAACACGCTGTTCGTGCTGGACGAGCCGTCCATCGGCTTGCACCCGCGCGACATGCACCGCGTGGTTGAAGTCATGCACCGCTTGCGCAACGCCGGCAACACGCTGGTGGTGGTGGAGCACGACCCGCAAGTCATGGTGGCGGCCGATCGCATCATCGACATCGGCCCCGGCCCCGGCGAACGCGGCGGCTACATCGTTTTTGATGGCACGCCCAAGCAACTGCGCGCGGCCGACACGCTCACGGGCAACTACCTGGGCGGACGCCAGCGCGTGGAAGCGCCGCGCCCCATGCCGGTGGCGGCGAACACGCCACGCCTGCTGCTGGAGGGCGTCAACGCGCACAACCTGAAGAACGTCTCCGTCGAACTGCCGCTGGGCCGTCTCGTTTGCGTGACCGGCGTGTCCGGTTCGGGCAAGTCCACCCTGGTGCAGGACGTGCTGTACCCCGCGCTGTTGAAGCAAAAGGGCAAGCCGTCGGAATCGCCCGGCGCGTTCGACCGCCTCTTGGGCGCCGAACAGATTGCCGACGTGGTCATGGTGGACCAGACCCCCATCGGCAAGACCGCGCGCTCGAACCCCGCCAGCTACGTGGGCGCCTTTGACGCCATCCGCAAGCTGTTCGCCCAAGCCCCGCTGGCGCGCGAACGCGCCTACACGGCCGGCACGTTCAGCTTCAACGGTGGCGACGGCCGCTGCCCCACCTGCGGCGGCACCGGCTTTGAACACGTGGAAATGCAGTTCCTGTCGGACGTGTACCTGCGTTGCCCCGACTGCGACGGGAAGCGCTTCCGCCCCGAAGTGTTGGAAGTGCGTGTCGAACACCTGGGCAAGAGCGCATCCATCGACGAAGTGCTGGCCATGACGGTCAGCGAAGCGCTGGACTTCTTCAAGGGCCTGCGCGATGTGCAGACGGGCCTGGCGCCGTTGGCCGACGTGGGCCTGGAATACGTGCGGCTGGGGCAACCCGTGCCCACGCTGTCCGGTGGCGAGGCGCAGCGCCTGAAGCTGGCCGGTCACCTGGCCGAAGCCGCCCGCAGCGGTATTTCCACGGCCAAGGTCGCCAAGAAGGGCAGCCTGTTCCTGTTCGACGAACCCACCACCGGCCTGCACTTTGATGACGTGGCGCGGCTGATGCGTGCGTTCCGCAAGCTGCTGGCCGCGGGCCACACGCTGCTGGTCATCGAACACAACCTGGACGTGATCCGCGCGGCCGACTGGCTGATCGACCTGGGCCCAGAAGGCGGCGACGCCGGCGGCCTGCTGATCGGCGTGGGCACACCGCAAGACTTGATGGACAACCCCAAGTCGCACACGGGCGCGGCGCTGCGCGATTACGAAGTCAGCATCCTGCCCGCCGACGTGGTGGTCACCAGCGACATCGATGCGCAAGAAGTCGAGCAAGCCGGCCTGACCGCGCGCATCGCCGAACCCACCGCGACCTACAACGAAGCCAGTGGCGCGGGTGACGGCACGCCGCTGCAATCCGTGATGCGTGCCCGCCGCCAGGGCAATATGGCGATCGAAATCCGCAACGCGCGCGAGCACAATCTGAAGAACATCAGCGTTGAAATCCCGCACGACAAGTTCACCGTGATCACCGGCGTGTCCGGCTCGGGTAAATCGACGCTGGCTTTCGACATTCTGTTCAACGAGGGCCAGCGCCGCTATCTGGAATCGCTGAACGCCTACGCGCGCGCCATCGTGCAGCCGGCCGGCAAGCCCGACGTGGACGCCATCTTCGGCATTCCGCCCACCGTGGCCATCGAACAGCGCACCAGCCGTGGGGGCCGCAAGTCCACCGTGGCCACGATGACGGAAATCCACCATTTCCTGCGCCTGCTCTATGTGAAGCTGGGCACGCAGTACTGCCCGGATTGCAACGTGGCCGTTGAACCGCAGAACACGGACCAGATCGTGGCCCGCCTGCTGCGCGACCACAAGGGCGTGCACATCGGGCTGCTGTCCCCCTTGGTGACCGCGCGCAAAGGCTATTACACGGACCTGGCCAAGTGGGCCGGTTCCAAGGGCCATTCGCATTTGCGCGTGGACGGCGAGTTCATTCCCGTGGCCCCGTGGCCGCGCCTGGACCGCTACAAGGAACACACCATTGAACTGCCCGTGGCGGACGTGGTGGTAGACCCGGCCAACGAAGCCGACCTGCGCGCCGCCGTCAAGAGCGCGCTGGAAAACGGCCAGGGCGTGATGTCGGTGGTGTGGCCGGTGAACAAGCTGCACGAGGCGTTGAACAGCGATTTGCAGCAGCAGCATTTTTCGGTGAAACGCGCGTGCCCGTCTTGCGGCACCAGCTTCCCCGAACCCGATCCGCGCCTGTTCTCGTACAACTCCAAGCACGGTTGGTGCACGGGCTGCTTTGGCACGGGCCTGCAATTGCAGGGCTTTGACGAAGAACAGACCGGCGAGGAAACCGCCTGGAACGCCTGGTATGAAGGCGAGGCCAAGGCCTGCACGCAATGCGACGGGCAGCGCCTGAACCGCGTGGCGCGCGCCGTGCGCTGGCGCGACAAGTCCATTGCCGAACTGGCGTCGCTGCCGGTGTCGGACGCGCACACCTTCTTCACCGGGCTGGTGACGCGCGGCCGCGAAAGCGAGATCGCCCGCGACATCCTGACCGAAATCCGCGGACGCCTGAACTTCATGCAGGAAGTGGGCCTGAACTACCTGGCGCTGGACCGTGCCGCGCCCACGCTGTCTGGCGGCGAAGCGCAGCGCATCCGCTTGGCCGCGCAACTGGGTTCCAACCTGCAAGGCGTTTGCTACGTGCTGGACGAGCCCACCATCGGCCTGCACCCGCGCGACAACCGCATCCTGCTGGACGCGCTGGCGCGCCTGGAAGGCAATGGCAACACGCTGGTGGTGGTGGAACATGACGACGACACCATCCGCCGCGCCTCGCACGTGATCGACATCGGACCGGGCGCGGGCATCCGTGGCGGCCGGGTCGTGGCGCAAGGCACGGTGGAAGACGTGATGAACGCGCCGGAATCCATCACCGGCCGCTACCTGAAGACGCCGCTTGCGCATCCGCTGCAAGGCCGCCGTCCGGTGGAAGCGGACACGCCGATGATCGAGATCCGTGGCGCGCGCCTGCACAACCTGCGCAGCGTGGACGCCAACATCCCGGTGGGCCGCCTGAGCGTGGTGACGGGCGTGTCCGGTTCCGGCAAGTCCACCCTGGCGCGCGAAGTGCTGCTGGACAACCTGATGCAAGCCGTGTCCCAAGGCAAGGCGCCGGGTTGGGCCGGCTGCGAAAGCATCAAGGGTTGGGAAGCCATCGACCGCGTGCTGGAAGTGGACCAGACCCCCATCGGCAAGACGCCGCGCTCGTGCCCGGCCACCTACGTGGGCTTCTGGGACGACGTGCGCAAGCAGTTCGCCGACACCCGCGAAGCCCGCATGCGCGGCTGGACGGCGGCGCGCTTCTCGTTCAACACCGGCGACGGCCGCTGCCCCATCTGCGAAGGCCAGGGCATGCGCACCATCGAAATGAACTTCCTGCCCGACGTCAAAGTGCCGTGCGACGCCTGCAACGGCGCGCGCTTCAACAGCGACACGCTCAGCGTGCAGATGCGCGGCAAGAACGCCGGCGAGCTGCTGTCCATGGAAGTGGATGACGCCATCGGCTACTTCGCGGCGCACCCGAAGATCCATCGCCCGCTGCAACTGATGCAAGACGTGGGCCTGGGTTACCTGACGCTGGGCCAGCCGTCGCCCACGCTGTCGGGCGGCGAGGCGCAGCGCATCAAGCTGGTGACCGAGCTGTCCAAGGCGCGTCTGACCGATGGCCTGATCAAGACCGGCCGCGCCTCGCGCATTCCGCACACGCTCTACGTGCTGGACGAACCGACGGTGGGCTTGTCGATGGCCGACGTCGAAAAGCTGATCCACGTGCTGCATCGCCTGGTGGAAGCCGGCAATACGGTGGTGGTGATTGAGCATAATCTGGACGTCATCGCCGAAGCCGACTGGCTGCTGGACCTGGGCCCCGAAGGCGGCACGGGCGGCGGCCAACTGGTGGCCGAAGGCTCGCCGGAACATGTGATGACCCTGGCCGATCATTCCCACACCGGCCGTGTCCTGACGGAATTCCTGGCACATCAAGCGCGGTAGCAAGCATGGATTGTCGTTTTGAAGACCGGCTGGCCGGCCGCGCGTTTCGGTTCGAGGGCTATTGCTCCCGGATCGAAGCGCGCACCGCCGCCGACGTCGCGCCCGCGCTGGCGGCCATCGAGGCCGCGCGGCAACAGGGGCGCTGGGTGGCCCTGTTGCTGGACTATGAACTGGGTGAATGGCTGCTGCCCGAAGCCACCCTGGCGGCGCCGGCCGGCCTCTGGACGCCTCCGCAAGACGATGGCCGGCCCCGGCTGACGGCGCTGGTCTTCGAACGCAAGGTGGACGACACCCCCTGGGACGCGCCGGACGCCGACAGCCCCTCCGCCGCCATCAGCCTGCCCGCGCCACGCATGACCGAGGCCGAGTACGTGCGCCAGATTGACGCCATACGCGGACTGATCGAAGACGGCGAGCTGTATCAAGTCAACTACACCCAGCCGCTGGACCTGCAATACCAGGGCGACCCGGCTACCTTGTACCGGCGCATCGCCGCGCGCAACCCGGTGGCGCACGGCGCGTTCATTCAGGATGGCGAGCGCACGGTGCTGTCGTTTTCGCCTGAACTCTTTGTGCGGCGTGAGGGATCGCGGCTGACGACTCGCCCCATGAAAGGCACCGCGCCACGCCATCCCGACCCGATCGAAGACGCGCGCCTGGGCCAGGCCTTGCTGGCCAGCGAGAAGAACCGCGCCGAAAACCTGATGATCGTGGACCTGCTGCGCAACGACCTGGGCCGCCTGGCGCAGCCGGGCTCGGTCAAGGTGGATGCGCTGTTGTCATTGGAACGCTACCCCACTGTGTGGACCATGACGTCCACGGTGTCCGCCGAGGCGCCGGGGGCCGGGCTGCAAGAGGTGTTGCATGCGCTGTTTCCTTGCGGCTCGATTACCGGCGCCCCGAAGGTAGCCGCGATGCGCCGGATCCGCCAAATGGAAACCGCCCCGCGCGGCTTGTATTGCGGCAGCGTTGGCTGGCTGGCGCCGAATGGCGATTTTTCACTGAACGTCGCGATCCGCACGCTGGTGCTGGATGCGCACGGCCACGGCGTGTATAGCGTAGGCGGCGGGATCGTGCATGATTCCGACCCCGCGGAGGAATGGCAGGAATGCCATTGGAAAGCGCGGATATTGCGGGGTTGATGGAAGGGCGACGACGTGTCGGCGTGTGGGCGCAGCGGCGTGTTGGCGCAACGGCCCATCGGTGCAACGGCGCATCGGCCCATCGGCGCATTGGCCCATCGGCGCAACGGCGCAACGGCGCGATGGCGCGATGGCAATCGTAGGATGGGTGAAGCGCGCGATGGGGTGCGCAAGAACGCGAACATCTGCCGCGCGTAACCCATCATGCAGCGTTTGCGATGTATCCGGCGCCGATTGATGGGTTACGCGCGATTGACGAAGGTGTTCTTGGGGCGGGCGTGCCGCGCTTCACCCATCCTACGACCATGTCCCGCGATCCACCACTCGGTAGTAGCATAGAGCGCGGTCCACAACCGCGATTTTCCAGGAGCGTCCCATGCAACCCGAATTGATCGAGACCATCCTGGTCGATGCCGAACAGCGCGTGCCCTTGCTGGCGCGCCATCTGAAGCGCTTGGAGGCAGCCTGCAAGGACCTGGGTTATGCCTGGGCCGGGCGCGCCGTTGAAGGCGACATCATGATCGCCGCCATGGGCCTGGTCACGCCGGGCCCGCACCGCCTGCGCCTGCTGGTGGCGCGCGACGGCAGCCGCCATATCCAGACCGCCCCGCTGCCTCCGCTGCCCGCCGTGCAGGAAGTGATGCTGGCGCCCGAAACGCTGCGGTCTTCCGAACCGCTGCTGCGCTACAAGACCACGCACCGGCCCTGGTACACCAAGACCATCGAATGGCTGCCCGCGCATCCCAACATTTTTGACCTGCTCTACCTGAACGAACGCGGCGAGCTCTGCGAAGGCAGCCGCAGCAACGTCTACCTGCTGCTGGACGGCCGCTGGTACACGCCGCCCGTATCCAGCGGCTGCCTGCCCGGCGTGCAACGCGGCGAACTGCTGGACACCGCCAACGCGAGCGAGCGCGTGCTGACCTTGGCCGACCTGCACGAGGCCGACGAAATCCGCCTGTCCAACGCGCTGCGCGGCTGGTTCACCGTCACGCTACGGGAAACCTGACTCCCCTGCCGTTCACCGCCGCGCCGCGGGAAGCCTGACTCCCCTGCCGTCTCACCACCACGCGACGCGAAACCTGACTCCCCCTGCCGTTCACCGCCGCGCTGCGGGAAGCCTGCCCCCTCCGTCCTGATCCGCGAACTGTTCCACCACCACCTGGCGCAGCCATTGATTGGCCGGCTCGCGGTGGTTGCGCGCGTGCCAGAACACATTGATGACCGACTCGGGAATCTTCACCGGACAGGGCGCCGTGGCCAGCCCGAAAGGCGTACAGGCGCAGTCGGCAAAGCGCCGCGGCACCACCGCGATCATGTCGGTGGCTTGCAGCACCGGCCCCACCGCCATGAAGTGCGGCACCGTCAGCCGCAAGCGGCGGCGGATGCCGGCGCGGGCAATCACCTCGTCCACCACGCCATGCCCCGTGCCCTCGGACACAATCGCCACGTGCTCGGCCGCACGGAATTGCTTGGCCGTCACCCCCGAGCGGGCCAGCGGATGGTCGCGCCGAAAGATGCACACATAGGGCTGGCTGAACAGCTTGCGTTGGAAGAAGCCGCTTTGCAGACTGGGTAGAAAGCCCATGGCCAGGTCGATACGGCCGCGTTCCATTTCATCGCGCACATCAATCGACGTCGTACGCACCGTGCGTATCGTGACGCCCGGTGCGGCGGTGTCCAGGGCCCGCATCAAGCGCGGCAGGAAATAGGTTTCGCCCACATCGTTCACGCCGATCACAAACGCCCGTTCGCTGCGCCCCGGGTCGAACATGGCGCGTGCGTTCAGCGTGCCATGCAACGCGCCCAAGGCATCCGCAATGGGCTGCGCCAGCGCCTCGGCATAGGGCGTCGGCACCATTCCGCGCGAGGTGCGCAGGAACAATTCATCGCCCAGCAGCTTGCGCAAGCGGCTCAGCGCATTGCTGACGCCGGGTTGCGAAATACCCAGGCTCTGCGCGGCGGCCGACACCCGGCCGTGCTTGTGCAGTTCGTTGAAGACGACCAGCAGGTTCAGGTCCACGTCTTTCAGGTTCATGCGCTTGTCTCCACCAATATTGATGTTGGTGATGTCTTCTATTGATCAGATTCTATTTATTTATTTCATCGCCTGCCCGATGATGAAGCGATAAAAAAATAGGAGACAAACCATGCACATCGACCCGCCCTGGCAGGGCGACGGTTCCCACCGTATTCCCTTCGGCGTCTACACCGACGCCGCCTTGCACCAGCGCGAGCTGGAACGCTTCTTCTACCGGGCGCACTGGTGTTACGTCGGCCTGGAAGCCGAAATCCCCAACCCAGGCGACTTCAAGCGCACCGCCGTCGGCGAGCGCTCGGTGATTCTGCTGCGCGACCAGAGCGGCCAGGTGCGCGTGGTGGAAAACGTGTGCGCCCATCGCGGCGTGCAGTTCTGCCGCGAACGCGCCGGCAACCGTAGCGAATTCGTCTGCCCCTATCACCAATGGAATTACGACCTGGAAGGCAACCTGATCGGCGTGCCCTTCCGGCGCGGTGTCAAACAAGACGGCAAGGTCAACGGCGGCATGCCGCCCGATTTCAAGACCGAAGACCACGGCCTGACCAAGCTGGCGGTGGCCTGTCGAAACGGCGTGGTGTTCGCCTCGTTCGACCACGACGCCGAATCGCTGGAAGACTATCTGGGACCAGACATCCTGCACTATTTCGACCGTGTCTTCGATGGCCGTGAACTGGTCATCCATGGCTACAGCCGCCAGCGCATCCCGGGCAACTGGAAGCTGATGCAGGAGAACATCAAGGACCCCTATCACCCCGGCCTGCTGCACACCTGGTTCGTCACCTTCGGCCTGTGGCGCGCGGACAACCGGTCGGAACTGAAAATGGACCGCCATTTTCGCCACGCCGCCATGATTTCCACGCGCGGTCAGGGCGGCAAGGGCAGCGTCACCAGCGGCGTGTCCAGCTTCAAGGAGCAGATGTCGCTGAACGACGACCGATTCCTGGACATCGTGCCGGAGCCCTGGTGGAACGGCCCCACCGCCGTGCTGATGACGCTGTTTCCCAGCGTGATCATCCAGCAGCAGGTCAATTCGCTATCCACCCGCCACATCCAGCCCGTGGGCCACGACGCCTTTGACTTCGTCTGGACGCACTTCGGTTTTGCCGAAGACACGCCCGAGATGACGCGCCGGCGGCTGCGCCAGGCCAACCTGTTCGGCCCGGCCGGCTTCGTATCGGCGGACGACGGCGAAGTGATTGAATTTTCGCAATCGGGTTTTGAACAGAAACCGTGGCATCGCAGCGTGGCGGAACTGGGCGGCAAGACCGCCGAGAACACCGACCACATGGTGACCGAAACACTGATCCGCGGCATGTATGCGTATTGGCGCCGCGTGATGGAGGCATGACGATGCTGGACTTTCCGCTCTACTACCGCCTGACCTGCCTGTACACCGACTACGCCGCCGCGCTGGATGCCGAGCAATGGGAGAAATGGCCGGACTTCTTTCTGGAAGACTGCACCTACAAGGTGCTGCCCCGCGAAAACCACGAACGCGGCTACCCCTTGGCCACCATGGCGTTCGAAAGCCGCGCCATGTTGAAAGACCGTATCTACGGCGCCACCGAAACGATCTTCCACGACCCCTACTACCAGCGCCATGTGGTGGGCGCGCCGCGCGTGTTGTCGGTGCAAGGTGACCGCATCGAATCCGAAGCCAACTACGCCGTCTTTCGCACCAAGCCCAACCAGTTCACCACGGTGTTCAACGTGGGCCGCTACCTGGACGTGGTGCGCAGCACGCTGGACGGGCTGAAGTTTGAATCGCGGCTGTGCATCTTCGACAGCGAGCTCGTGCCCAATTCGCTTATCTACCCCATCTAGCCTAGCCAGGATCACCGCCATGACTATGACTACCCAATGGATCAAGGCCATCGCCCATGCCGATGTGCCGGAAGACGACGTGATCGCCGTGCAGGCAGGCGACCGCGAAATCGCGCTGTACGGCGTGGACGGCCAGGTCTACGCCACCGACAACCTCTGTACGCACGGCAACGCGCGCTTATGCGATGGTTTTTTGACCGGCCATGAAATCGAATGCCCGCTGCATCAGGGCCGCTTCGACGTGCGCGACGGGCGGGCGCTATGTTCGCCCTTGCGCGACAACGTGGCGACCTACCCGGTCAGGATCGAAGACGGGATGGTGTTCGTGGGAATGTAGCGGCCGCTGCGACTACCGACGCCGCAGCCCACGTGGCCACCGCGATAGCAACCCGAGCGCCCCGCGTTCAGATCGCCATCCGCAACGCTTCGTTGGCCGCCGCCATGCCCATGGCCGCGGTCACCGTCACCACCGACCCGTAACCGGCGCAAGACAAACCCTGCGGCGCGGGGCTCTGCGCCGCCGCGCCCATATCGTCTTCGCCCTCGGTGGGGCGGGTCCAGGCGTCGGGCAGAATGGCCGGCTGGTCGAACCATAGGGCATGCACGCCCATCTTCGGCACGCGCTTGAGCGCCTTGCCGTTCTGGTCGGACGCGCGGGGAAAACCGTGCTCGCGGCGCAGCTTGTTGCGCAGCTTGGCTAGCAAGGCGTCGTTCACCGCCGCCGACAGGTCGCCCGCCCGCAAGGCCAGCGGGTCGGTCTTGCCGCCCGCGCCGCCGCACAGCAGCATGGGCACGCCCAGCGCGCGCGCATGCAGAATCATCGCGATCTTGGCGTCCGCCTGGTCGGTGCAATCGATGATGACGGTGTACGGGCCCGGCAAGACCTCGGCCACGTTCTGGGGCGACACAAAGTCGTCAATGCGCGTCAGCCGGCATTCGGGGTTGATCTCCAACACCCGCTCGGCCATGGCATCAACCTTGGACTGCCCCAGCGTGGACGTCAGCGCATGGATCTGACGGTTGACGTTGGATTCGGCAATGTGGTCCAGGTCGATCAGCGTCAACGCGCCCACGCC
Source organism: Achromobacter sp. JUb104 (assembly GCF_024806975.1). NCBI lineage: Bacteria > Pseudomonadati > Pseudomonadota > Betaproteobacteria > Burkholderiales > Alcaligenaceae > Achromobacter > Achromobacter sp. JUb104. The sequence goes on from NZ_JANUEY010000003.1 coordinate 863,245, forward strand.
GCATCGCACCAGGGCCTCGACCGTCCAGGACCCCACCCCGCCCAGTCCGGCGACGGCAACGTGTGCCTGTTGAAGCCGGGCGGGCGCCTGGGGGCCATACAAACGGGACAGACCGCCAAAACGGCGGTCCAAGTCGGCGGAGGGGGCTGGGTGGTCGGGCGAGTTCATGGCGGCTATTTTAGAGCAGGCATCAAGCTTGTAACTTCAACCCCAGCCTCAGCCCGCATCATCCCCGCCCAGCGCCCGGTACACCGTCACCTGGTTCACCAAGCGGTTCAGGCCGTTCTCGTCACGGGCAATCTCGGCCGTGCGCCGCTTTTCCTGCGCATCCAGCCAATCCTTCAAGGACACCGCCCCCGCCCGATACCGCACTTCGTACAGGCGTTCGGCCTCGCGCGCCGCGCGCAACGACACCGCAAGCTGCTCGGCCTGCAAGGCCAACTGGGTTCGGTTCGACAGCGCGTTTTCCACATCAGCCATGGCCTGATACAGCGACTGCCGGAAATTGACGACGCGCTCTTCGTAATCGGCCTTCGATATCTTGATGTTCAGCTGCATCTGGTTCCATTGCAGGAACGGCAGCGTCAGGCCCACGCCCAGCGTGGCCACGGGGTTTTGCAGCATGTTCGACAGCGTGGGGCTGGCGCTGCCCACCGCGCCCGTCAGCGTCACCGGCGGATAGAAGCTGGCGCGGGTGGCGTCCACGGTGGCCAGTGCTTCGCGCAGGCGCAGCTCGGTGGCGCGCAGGTCGGGGCGGCGGCCCAGCAGGTCTGCCGGCACCCCGGCGCGCGCCTCGGGCAGCGGGTATTCCGGCAGGCGGGGGGGGTTGGCCATGCTGCGGTCTGGCGGGCCGTCGAACAGAATCGTCAACGCATTGGTGTATTCCACGCGCTGCTGCACCAGCAAGGTGTGCGCTGCCTGCTGGCTGGCCACGGTCTGCTCGGCTTCGGCCAGTTCCAACGCCGACGCGCCGCCCGCGGCGTATTGCGCGCGCACCAGGTCTTGCGTGCGGCGCGCGTAGGCGATGCTTTCCTCGCTGCTGGCAATGCGCTGGTTGATGAAGGCCGTTTGCCAATACAGCGTGGCGGTGGTGCCCACCAGCGACAAGGCGGCGGACTGGCGGTCTTGCTCGGTGGCCAGCGCTTCCCATTGCGCCGCATCGCGCTGGCGCGACAGCTTGCCCCACAGGTCCACTTCGTAGCTGACGGTCAGTTGGGCCTGGTTGGCGCGCGTGATGGCGCGGTCGCCATACAGGTTGCGGTTGCGCGTCACGTTGGCGTCGCCGCCTAGCTGCGGGATCAGCTTGTCTTCGGTCAGGCCCGCCTGGTATTGCGCGCGGCGCACGCGGATGGCGGCCGCGGCCAGGTCGTTATTGCGCGCCAGAACGGCGTCGACCAGCCCGTTCAGCACCGGGTCGTTGAAGTTGCGCCACCAGGCGCCGCCGTCTGCCAGGGGGGCTTGCGCGCCGGCCTGTCCGTCTGCCGCTCCACCGTAGGTCCACGCGGCGGGCGTCTGCGTCAGCGGGGGTTCGTAGTCGGTGCGCAGCAGGCTGCCGCATCCCGCTAAAGCCAAAGGCAGGGCCAAGGCCAGCGCCAACGTCCGCGCGACAGGTTTGCAAATCAGGGAAACCGCTTTCATCGTCCTCATTCCCGGGCCAGCGCCTCGACGGGATCCAGGCGCGCCGCGTTGCGCGCCGGTAAATAGCCAAAAAGCACACCGATCAGCGTCGAGCACGTAAATGCCGCCACCATCGATGCCGTGGAATAAATCATCTGGAACGAGCCGCCGGTGGCCTTGGACACCAGCACGCCCAGGGCCAGCGACAAAATGATGCCCAGCGCCCCGCCGATCAGGCAGACCAGCACGGCTTCAATCAGGAACTGCTGCATGATGTCGCTGCGCCGCGCGCCCACCGCCATCCGCACGCCGATTTCCCGGGTGCGCTCGGTGACCGACACCAGCATGATGTTCATGACGCCAATGCCGCCCACCATCAGCGAGATCAGCGCAATCAGCGACACCAGCAGCGTCATGGTGGCCGTGGTGCGTTCGATGGTCTTGCGGATGGCGTCCGTGTTGAACACGAAGAAATCCTTCACCACGTGGCGGCGCATCAACACGCGCTCGATGGCCTTCTCGGCGGCGGCGGGCGGCGTGGCGTCGCTGACGCGCACCGTGATGCTCTTCAGGTGCTGCTGCCCCAGTACGCGCGACAAGGCCGTGGTGTAGGGAATCCAGACGTTCAGGGATTCGTTGTTGCCGAACACCGAGTCCTTCTTGGCGGTCACCCCGATCACGCGCGCCGGCATGGACCCCAGGAAGATGACCTGCCCGATGGGCTCCGTGTGCGAGCCGAACAGCGCCCGCCGCGTGCCGTCGTCGATCACCACTTCCTGCGCCCGGCGCACGACGCTGGTCTCGTCGAAGAACTTGCCCTGTGCCAGCTTGATGGCGCGCACGCGAAAGTACTGTTCGCCCACACCCTGTATGGATCCGTTGACCGACACGTTGCGATAGCGCAGCGTATTGCTGGTGGCGACTTCCGGCGTGACGCTATCCACATAGGGTTCGCGCGCCAGGGCATCGGCGTCGGCCGCGACCAGCGTGCGGATATTCACGGCTTTCTCGTCGCCGAAATCCTTGCCGGGAAAGACCTCTACCGTATTGGTGCCGATGGCGCTGATATCTTCCAGGATCTTGCGCCGCGAGCCCTCGCCCAGCGCCACCACCGACACCACGGCGGCAATGCCGATGATGATGCCCAGCATGGTCAGCGACGTGCGCAAGCGGTGTGCGTTCATCGACAACAGCGCCATGCGCAAGGCTTCGCCGCAGCGGTCCAGGTACGACTGCCAGGCGGGCCGCCTGGGCAATTCGGGCGGTGCGTCGCGCGCGGCGTCCCGGTGTGGGGCGTCGGGGTTGCGCTTGTCCGCCACGATCTCTCCGTCGCTGATCTCGATGATGCGTTGCGCGTGGCGCGCCACGTTCATGTCGTGCGTGACGATGATGATGGTGTGCCCGGCGGCGTTCAGCTCTTCCAGGATGCGCAGCACTTCCTGGCCGGTGTGTGTGTCCAGCGCGCCGGTGGGTTCATCGGCCAGGATGATGTCGCCGCCGTTCATCAGCGCGCGCGCGATGCTCACGCGCTGCTGCTGGCCGCCGGACAACTGGCCGGGGCGGTGTTCCGAGCGGTCGCCCAGGCCCAGCCGTTCCAGCAGTTGGTCGGCGCGGTCGATGCGCGCCTCGCGGCGCTTGCCGGCGTAGACGGCGGGCATTTCGACGTTGCCCTGCGCGCTCAGGTCGGACAGCAAGTGATAGCGCTGGAAGATGAAGCCGAAATGTTCGCGGCGCAGTTCGGCCAGTTCGTCCGGGTCCAGCTCGCCCATGCTGCGGCCGTCGACGCGGTAGTCGCCCCGGGTCGGGCGGTCCAGGCAGCCCAGGATGTTCATCAGCGTGGACTTGCCCGAACCGGACGCGCCCACGATGGCGACCATTTCGCCGGCCTCGATGGTCAGGTTGACGTCTTTCAGGACGGCAATGGTCTGGTCGCCCGCGGGAAACTCGCGGCGCACCCCGGACAGGGCGATCAGCGGACCGCTCATGTCAGGCCCCCGGCGCTGCCGGGCCGGCCGCCGCGGCACCAGCCGCCGCCGCCGAATCCGCCGACACGACCCGGTCGCCTACCTCAAGCCCTTCCAGCACCTGCGCCTGGACGTTGTTGTTCATGCCGATCTTGACCTGGCGCACCTCGGTCTTGTTGTCTTGCAGGACCACGCGCACCGCATAGCGGCCATCGTCGCCGCGCTTGCCCAGCGCCGAGGCGGGCACCACCACGGCATCCTTGGCTTCGCCCAGCACGATGAACACCTGCGCGGTCATCGAGATGCGCAGCTTTTCGTCGGGGTTGGGCACATCGAACAGGCCGTTGTAGTACACGGCGGCGGTGGTGGAGCTGCTGCTGGACGAGGTCATCGACGTGGTGGCGTCGTCTTTCTGGACGGAGTCCGGCGCGGGTTCCACCGCGCGCAAGGTGGCGTGATAGCGCTGGTCGGGTTCGCCCAGGATGGTGAAGTACACCGGCAGCCCCGGCTTGACCCGGGTGACGTCGGCTTCCGAAATCTGCGCCTTGATCGTCATGGTGTCCACCTGGGCCACCTTGATGATGGTGGGCGCGCTCTGGATCGAGTTGACCGTCTGCCCTTCCTTAGTCACCACCGCCACCACCATGCCGTCAATCGGCGACACAATGCGCGTGTACCCCAGGTTGACCTTGGCCGTATCCACCTGGATTTCGGCCTGCGCGATCTGGGCGTCCAGCGACGCGATCTCGGCGCGGGTCACGCCCAGCGTGGCTTCGGCGGATTCATAGGCTTCGCGCGAACTGGCGTCGGCCGCCAGCATCTGGCGCTGGCGCTTGAACGCCAGTTCGGCCTGTTTCAGCATGGCGACCTTGGCGGCCCGCTCGGCGCGCCGGGTCTGCAAGGCGGCTTCGGCGTTGCGCAGGTCGTTCTGCTGGGTCAGGTCGTCGATCTCGGCAACCAGTTGGCCTTTCTTGACCCGGTCGCCCAGTTCCACTTTCAAGGACTTCAACTGGCCGGTGGCCTGGGCGCCCACGCTGACGCGCTCGATGGCGTCGATGGTGCCGCTGGCCAGCACGCTGTCTTCCAAGTTAGCCCGGCTGACTTCCGCCACCGCGAAGGTGGGTGGCGGCGGCGCCGAGAAGAACATGGCGCGCAAGCCCCACACCCCCAAGAGGATGACGACGGCGATGATTGCGTAGCGTTTGAACTTACTGCGGGACTTTTTCATTGCACCAGAGGATGAGGGGCGAGCCACGCCGCCCTTATTTCGGAACCAGGACGCCATCCTAAACGGGCTGGATGGCCAATCAACGGACTGTCGTCGGTTGAAACGGGAAAAAAATACTAGGGCGGCGCCGCGCGGCGCCACGCGCATCTGATTGTTCCGTTGCGAGAACGATACAACGGCAGCGGTCCGCGGGTGAAACCCGCCGCCGGCGCCCGCCGCCATCATGCCGCCAACCTGCCGCATCTTGCACCGTAAGCGCGCGACTTGGCCCCTAGATGGCGCCTATCTTGTTAACACGCGCAGGAACTTTATGCGGCACTGCAAAAAAAGCGCGCCTCGACATAGGGGGACGATACGAACAGAATGAATGCAGTTAACGCCGTGTCTACCTCCAACAGATCCCCCTCCTCGCCCTCTGGTTCCCCGGAATTTTCCGGGGCGGTGCTGCTGTGCCTGCTGGCGATGATGAACCATGTGGCGTTGACGGGCGGACGGATCACCGTGTCGTTGACGGCCCTGCAAATGGGGCTGTCCACCTTCAAGGTAGGCATGCTGGTTGCCGTGTTCGCGGTGCTGCCGATGCTGTTTTCGGTGCGCGCGGGACGCTGGGTTGACCGGGTGGGCATCGTGCGCCCGCTCGTCATCGGCACGTCATTGGTGGCGATCGGCACCGCTTTGCCGTTTATCTCGCAAACACAGACGGCCTTGTTGATTGCGTCCTGCTGTATCGGCATCGGCTTCATGCTGCATCAGGTGGCCACCCAGGATCTGCTGGGCCACGCCGAACCCGTGCAACGGATGCGCAACTTCTCCTTCCTGTCCTTGGCGCTCGCCGCGTCCGGATTTTCGGGGCCGCTGATCGCCGGGCTGGCCATCGACAACCTGGGCACGCGCACCGCATTCGGCCTGCTGGCGCTGGGCCCCATCCTGTCCGGTATCGGCTTGTATGCCTTGCGTCACCAATTGAAGGCCGTGGATTCGCAACTGTCGGGCGCCAAGGAAGCGCAGCGCCGCCGGGTGACCGAATTGCTGGCGGTGCCCGCCCTGCGCCGCATCCTGATGGTCAACACCATTTTGTCCGGCGCGTGGGACACGCATTTGTTCGTGGTGCCGATCTTTGGCGTGGCGATCGGGCTGTCCGCCACTACCATCGGCGTCATTCTGGCGTCCTTCGCGGCGGCAACGTTCGTTATCCGCCTGGTATTGCCGCTGATCATGCGCCGGGTGCGTTCGTGGACGCTGGTGCGGGTGGCCATGGCCACCGCCGCCATTGACTTCATGCTTTACCCGCTGTTCACCGACGTTACCGTCCTGATCGTGCTGTCGTTCATCCTGGGGCTTGCCTTGGGGTGCTGCCAACCGAGTATGCTTTCCCTCTTGCACCAGCACAGTCCGCCCGGGCGCGCGGCCGAAGCCGTGGGCTTGCGCATGGCGCTGATCAACGGCTCGCAGGTATCGCTGCCGTTGACCTTCGGCGCGCTGGGTGCGGTAATTGGCGTCGCCCCGTTGTTCTGGGCCTATTCGCTGGCCTTGATGGCGGGCGGCTGGGCCAATCGCAATCCCCCGCTCGAATCTGAACGGAAACCGTAGAGCTTTGACCATGCAGTCCTCTCCCCCCGCCTCCGGCATTGCCGGCGCCAGCCTGCCCTTCCGTCTTTGGACGCCAGAGGAAAGGCAGGCTTCGCTGGATGACGCGCTGCGCCATTGGCAAGCCGGGGACGACGTCTGGGTATATGGGTACGGATCACTGATCTGGCGCCCTGATTTCGACTTCATGGAGCGCCGGCTGGCGACTCTGCGCGGCCATCACCGGGCGCTGTGCCTGTGGTCGCGCGTGAACAGGGGCACGCCGGAATGCCCGGGCCTGGTGTTCGGCCTGGACCGTGGCGGCTCGTGCCGGGGGGTGGTCTACCGCCTGGCCGGCAACCAGGTGCCCACCTATTTCCCGGCGCTTTGGGAGCGCGAGATGTCCACCGGCGCCTACCTGCCCCGCTGGATCAACTGCACGACCGACGCCGGCCCCGTTCGCGCGCTGGTGTTCATCATGAACCGCGACAACCCCGCCTACATCCGCGCGCTGCCCGACGCCGAGCTGCTGGCCATCGTGCGCCGCGCGGCCGGTCGGTACGGCCCCTGCACCGATTACGTGGTGCAGACGGCCCAGGCGCTGCGCGCCGCCGGCATCCATGACGCCCGCCTGGACGCCATCGCGCGGTTGCTGGAAGCAGACGGACACACCCTGCCGGAAGGCGCCTGAGCGCGCCGCTGGTCGCCACCAGGCGGAAAACATGCCCGAGACTGCGCGGGGTCAATAAGGGAGCGACCGCGCGGGCGGTATAAACTCCCTGTTATCCACGCTGAATCCCACGCCTCCATGTCCGTCTCCGATCTGCGTCAAAGCTACGAAAAGAACGTCCTGTTGGAAAGCCAGGCCGCCGCCTCGCCGTTCGAGCAATTCACCCGCTGGTTCGACGAAGCCCTGGCCGCCAAGGTGCCGGAACCCAACGCCATGACCCTGGCCACGGTTGACGCCAATGGCCAGCCCAGCGCCCGCATCGTCCTGATCAAGGGCTTTGACGAGCGCGGCTTTACGTTCTTCACCAACTACGAATCCCGCAAGGGCCAGGACCTGCTGGCCGAACCGCGCGCCAGCCTGCTGTTTTTCTGGCAGCCGCTGGAACGCCAGGTCCGCATCGAAGGCGTGGTGGAGAAAGTCGCCCCCGAGGAATCGGATGCGTACTATCACAGCCGCCCCGCCGGTTCGCGCATCGGCGCCTGGGCCTCGCCCCAGAGCCAGCCCATTACCCGCGAAGCGCTGGAAGCCCGTGAAAAGGAATTCCGCGAACGTTTCGGCGCAGAACCGCCGCGTCCGCCGCACTGGGGCGGTTACCGCCTGAAGCCCACCGCCATTGAATTCTGGCAAGGCAGGCCCTCGCGCCTGCACGACCGTCTGCGCTATGTTGCCGACGGCTCGGCCTGGAAGATCGAACGCCTGTCGCCCTGATGTCGGGCGCCCTGTCGCGCCCGCCCAATTACCGATTGCATGCCCGCCTCCTCCCCTGATTTTGACGCCGCTTTTTTCCGCACCGCGCTGGGCCGCTACGCCACCGGCGTAACGGTCGTGACGGCCGCCGGGCTTGATGGCGCCCCCATCGGCCTGACGGTCAGCTCGTTCAATTCGGTATCGCTGAACCCGCCGCTGATCCTCTGGAGCCTGTCGCGCGCCTCGTCGTCGCTGGCAATCTTCGAGCAATGCGAACGGTACGTGGTCAACGTGCTGAGCGCCGAGCAGATCGCGCTGGCGCGGCGCTTCGCCACTGGCAAGACGCCCGACCGCTATGCCGGCCTGACGGTGCACTACGCGCCGGGCGGCACGCCGATGCTGGACGGCCATTGCGCCGCCTGGTTCGAATGCCGCAACCGCAGCCGCTACGAAGAGGGCGACCACATCATCATGGTGGGCGAGGTGGAACGCTGCGGCCACAGCCACGAGCCGCCGCTGGTATTTCACGCGGGCGGCTTCGACCTGACGCCGGCCGGCACACGCTCTGAAAGGAAAGCACCATGAGCGCGGATGTGGATTGCATCGTGATCGGCGCGGGCGTGGTCGGCCTGGCCATCGCGCGCGCGCTGGCGCAGTCTGGCCGCGAAGTGCTGGTGACCGAAGCCACCGAGGCCATCGGCACCGGCACCAGCTCGCGCAATTCCGAAGTCATCCATGCCGGCATCTACTACCCCGCGGGTAGCCTGAAGGCGCGCCTGTGCGTGCGCGGCAAGCATCTGCTGTACGCCTATTGCGCCGAACGCGGCGTGCCGCACAAGCGCCTGGGCAAGCTGATCGTCGCCACCGACCGCGACCAGGCGGCCCAGTTGGAAGGCATTGCGCAGCGCGCCCGCGCCAATGGCGTTGACGACCTGCAATTCATCTCGGGCGAAGAAGCCATGCGCCTGGAACCGGCGCTGCAATGCACCGCCGCGCTGGTGTCGCCGTCCACGGGCATCGTGGACAGCCATGCCCTGATGCTGTCGTTCCAGGGCGACGCCGAAAACGCCGGCGCGCAGTGCGTCTTTCACACGCCGCTGGTGTCTGGCCGCGTGCGCCCCGAAGGCGGCTTCGAGCTGCAATTCGGCGGCGATGAAGCCATGACGCTGACCTGCAACGTCCTGATCAATTCAGCCGGGCTGCAAGCGCCCGCGCTGGCCCGCCGCATCGACGGTGTGCCGCCGGCCAGCATCCCCACCGACTACCTGTGCAAGGGCAGCTATTTCACCTTGTCCGGTCGCGCCCCGTTTTCGCGCCTGATCTACCCCGTGCCGCAACACGCCGGCCTGGGCGTCCACCTGACGCTGGACCTGGGCGGCCAGGCGAAGTTCGGCCCCGACACCGAGTGGATCGGCACCGAGGACTACACGCTGGACCCGGCCCGCGCCGATGTGTTCTATGAAGCCGTGCGCAGCTACTGGCCGGCCCTGCCCGACAACGCGCTGGCGCCAGGCTATACCGGCATCCGGCCCAAGATCTCGGGCCCGCACGAACCCGCCGCCGACTTCGTCATTGCCGGCCCCGCCGTGCATGGCGTGCCCGGCTTGGTGAACCTGTTCGGCATTGAATCTCCCGGGCTGACCTCAAGCCTGGCCCTGGCGGAAGAAACCCTGGCGCGCCTGGCCGCCTGATTCCGCCCATCCCCCCCTTTATCCTTACCCTGGCCTATTCCCGCACCATGCAGCACAACGACTACATCCTGACCCTGTCCTGCCCCGACCGCACCGGCATCGTCTACCGCGTCAGCGGCCTGTTGTTCGAATTGGGTTGCAACATCCTGGATTCGCAGCAGTTCGGCGACGAGGAAACCGGCCAGTTCTTCCTGCGCGTGCACTTCGACTTGCCCGTGGCCGTGAACCCCGACGACCTGCGGGCCCGGCTGGATACGCTGTCGGCGGATTACGGCATGGACCTGAAGCTGCACGACGCGCGCCGCAAGCAGCGCCTGTTGATCATGGTCAGCAAGCAGGGCCACTGCCTGAATGACCTGCTGTTCCGGGTGCATAGCGGGCATTTGCACGCGGAAGTGGCTGCGATTGTGTCGAACCACAACGACTACGCCAGCCTGGCCGCGTCCTACGGCATTCCGTTCCACTACCTGCCCGTAACGCCGGACACCAAGGCGGAACAGGAAAAGCAGGTGCTAGCGATTGCCGACCAGTCCAACACCGACCTGGTGGTGCTGGCCCGCTACATGCAGATTTTGTCGGCGGACATGTGCCGCGCGCTGAACGGCCGCGCCATCAACATCCACCACAGCTTCTTGCCCAGCTTCAAGGGCGCGCGCCCGTATCACCAGGCGCATGCACGCGGCGTGAAGATCATTGGCGCCACCGCGCACTACGTGACGTCGGACCTGGACGAAGGCCCGATCATCGACCAGGACATCGAACGGGTCGACCACACGATGACGGCGGCCGACCTGACCCAGGTGGGCAGCGATATTGAATCGCTGGTGCTGTCGCGCGCGGTGCGCAGCCATGTGGAACACCGCATCCTGCTGAACCGCAACAAGACCGTGGTGTTCCGCTGATTCGTTGATCTTCAGTCGGACGCAGCCTGCGCCGCGTCCGGTGGAAACTGGCGTTCCACCAGCGCCATCGCCCTTTGCTGCAAGGGCGTGCGCGCGCCGGCGTGCCAAATCACCTGGCTGATCGAGCGCGCTTCATGCGCGAAGGTGATGAAGCGCGTGCCGGCCAACCCGCTGCGCGACAGGCAGGCCGGCACGATCGACACGCCCAAGCCCTGCGACACCAGCGACGCCACGCTTAGCCAGTGGCGCACTTCGTGCCGGATCACCGGCATGAAGCCCGCCGCCACACACATGGACAGCACGGTTTCGTAATAGCTGGGGGACGCCGCGCGGGCGAAAAAGACAAAGTCATCGCTAGCCAATTCGGCAAGACGTAGCGACTGGCGCCCGGCAAGCGGATGGGAGTCCGGCAGGCACACCACGAACGGCTCGGCGATCAGGTCGCGCGCCAGTACCTCGTCGGGCACCGGGTTGGCGTGGATGAAGCCCAGGTCCTGTTCACCGCGCCGCACGGCTTCAATCTGCTCATGCGAATTAAGTTCGGTCAGCACGTGCTCAACGTCGGGCAACTCGGCCCGCATCGCGTTCAACAGCGTCGGCAAGCCGCGATACAGCATCGACCCCACGAAGCCGATGCGCAGCCGGCCCCGCAAGCCCGCGTCCACCCGCTGCACCAGCGTGCGCACCTCTTCTGCCTGCCGCAATAGCGTCAGGGCCTCGCGGTACAGCACGTGGCCCGCGTCGGTCAGTTCCACGTGCCGGCTGGTACGCGCCAGCAGGCGGGCGCCGACGTTGTCTTCCAATTGGCGGATGGCGTAGCTGAGCGGGGGTTGGGAAATATGCAGCCGCGTGGCGGCGCGGCTGAAGTGGCGCTCTTCGGCCACCGCGATGAAGTAGCGCAAAAGGCGCGGGTCCAGATCCATGGTCTCCCCTTATCTATATTTTTTATGGATTGTTCTACACAAAATCGGTATTTGCATAGATTAATGTACCCACGCAACATCGGCCATCTTCCCCGTTTTCCGCAGGATGCCGCCATGGATGCCCCCGCCCACCCCGTTGCCCCCGCCGCCACGCCCGTTCCGGATTCACGCGGCCTGAATCTGTTCAGCGCGGACCCCTATGCCGCCGCCCTGAGCCAGCGTTACCTGCCCGCCGCGCTGCACGCGCATCTGCTGCCGCACCTGGAACGGCTGGGCGGCTTGGCAGGCGGCGTGATGGACGAACTGGCCGCCACGGCGGACAAGCATCCGCCCACCCTGTCGGTGCGCAGCCGCGCGGGCGCGGACGAGTCCCGCGTCGACAAGCATCCCGCCTATGTGGAACTGGAACGCCTGGCCTACAGCGAATTCGGCCTGGCCGCGCTGTCGCATCGTGGCGGCGTGCTGGGCTGGCCGGAACCCATGCCGGCCAGCGCCAAGTACGCGCTGAGCCACCTGTTCGTGCAGGCGGAATTCGGCCTGTGCTGCCCGGTCAGCATGACGGATTCGCTGGCGCGCACGCTGCGCAAGTTCGGCGACCAAGCGCTGGTCGAGCGCGTGCTGCCGCAAGTCACCACCCAGGATTTCGACGCGCTGCGCCAAGGCGCGATGTTCATGACGGAACAGGGCGCGGGGTCGGACGTCAGCGCCACGGAAGTGACCGCCGAAGCGCAAGCCGACGGCACCTGGCGCATTCATGGCGACAAGTGGTTCTGCTCGAATCCCGACGCGGGCTTTGCCATGGTGCTGGCGCGCAGCGAGCCGGAGCCGGGCCTGAAGGGCGTGTCGCTCTTCCTGCTGCCGCGCGACCTGGACGATGGCAGCCACAACCACTACCGCATCCTGCGCTTGAAGGACAAGCTGGGAACGCGCTCGATGGCCAGCGGCGAGATTCGCCTGGAAGGGGCCGTAGCCTGGCTGGTGGGCGAACGTGGTCGCGGCTTCAAGCAGATGGCCGACATGATCAACAATTCACGCCTGTCCAACGGCATGCGCGCGGCCGGGCTGATGCGCCGCGCGGTCACCGAAGCGATCTACGTGTCGCAGCACCGCCGCGCCTTCGGCAAGCGTCTGATCGACATGCCGCTGATGCAGCGCCAACTGGTCAAGATGACGGTGTGGGCCGAACAAGCGCGCAGCGTCATGTTCCAGACGGCGCGCGCGCTGGCGGACGCCGATCAGGGCATGGCCGACCCGGCGCTTGCCCGCATCCTGACGCCGCTGATCAAGTTCCGCGCCTGCCGCGACGCCCGCAAGGTGACGGGCGACGCGATGGAAGTGCGTGGCGGCTGCGGCTATATCGAGGAATGGACCGAGCCTCGCCTGGTGCGCGACGCGCATCTGGGCTCCATCTGGGAAGGCACCAGCAACATCGTGGCGCTGGATGTGCTGCGTTCCATCAAGAAAGAAAATTCGCTGCCCGCCTTGCGTGCCCACATCGACCAGTTGCTGGCGGCGGGCGTGCCCTGCCCGCCCGCCCTGGCCGCGCTGCAAGCAGACGCGCTGGCCAAGAGCTTTGCGCTGGCCGAGCAGGCGGCGGCAGGCGACCATGACGAACTGGCCCGCCAGGCCGCATCACTGCTGTACCACGCCGTGTCCATGGCCGCGCTGCGCTGGGAAGCCACGGGCGCCGGGCTGGAAAGCCGCGCGCAACTGGCCGACCAGGTGCTGCTGCACCGCCTGGCGCCGCGCGACCCTTACGCCATTCCCCCCAACGAAAGCGCGGCCTGCCAGGCCATCTTGCAGTACGCGCTGTAATCCGACGCCGGCGGCACAGCCGGCGCGCCTTCCCCACAGGAGACACCACCATGAAACGCATTCTTGCCCCCTTGCTGCTGGCCGCGGCCACCGCCGTCATGCCAGCCACGTCCGCGCTGGCGGCCGACGCCTTTCCCAGCGCCCGCCCCATCACGCTGATCGTGCCGTTCCCGCCCGGCGGGCCGACCGACGCCATGGCGCGCCGCCTGGCCGAGAAGCTGCGCGAGCCACTCAAGCAAAACGTGATTGTTGAAAACCGCAGCGGCGCGGGCGGCAATATCGGATCGGAATACGTGGCGGGGGCCAAGCCCGACGGCTACACGATTCTGTTCGGCACGTCCGGCCCGTTGGCCATCAACGTCAGCCTGTACAAGAACCAGGGCTACAACCCCGAGACCAGTTTCGCGCCCATCATCCGCCTGGGCCATCTGCCCAACATCCTGGTGGTGAACCCGTCAGTGCCGGCCAACAACGTGCAAGAGCTGATCGCCTACGCCAAGCAGAACCCCACCAAGCTCAGCTATGCCTCGTCGGGCAACGGCGCGTCGTCGCACCTGGCCGGCATCCTGTTCAACAAGATGGCGGGCACCGACATCATGCACATTCCCTACAAGGGCACGGGGCCTGCGCTGAACGACCTGCTGGGCGGCCAGGTGTCCATGTCGTTCACCGACATCCTCACGGCTTTGCCCCACGTCAAGGCCGGCAAGCTGCGCGCCATCGGCCTGGCCAGCGCGCAACGCTCGGACGCGCTGCCGGATTTGCCCACCTTGTCCGAGCAAGGGCTCAAGGGCTATGACGTCAGCGTCTTCTTCGGCATCGTCGCGCCCAAGGGCACGCCGGCCGACGTGGTGAATACCTTGAACCAGGCGTTCAAGGTTGCACTGTCGGACCCCGCCGTCGAGCAGGCGCTGCGCTCGCAAGGCATCGTGGCGGCCAAGGACCAGACGCCGCAAGGCCTGGCCGACTTCATCGCCGCCGAAGTGCCCAAGTGGCGCGAGCTCATCAAGAGCGCCAACGTTTCCATCGACTGAAGCAGAGATTCCATGGCCCCTACTCTTCCGAACGCCGGCGCACTGGCCGGCTGCAAAGTGATCGACCTGTCGCGTGTGCTGGGCGGCCCGTACTGCACGCAGATACTGGCCGACCACGGCGCCGACGTGCTGAAGATCGAGCCCCCGGGCGGCGACGAAACCCGTGGCTGGGGCCCGCCCTTCCTGGGCGACACGGCGTCGTACTTCATCGGCGTGAACCGCAACAAGGAAGGCATGACGCTGGACTTGTCGCAGCCTGCCGGCCAGGAACTGCTGCGCCATCTGCTGGCCGACGCCGACGTGCTGGTTGAGAACTTCAAGCCAGGCACGCTGGAAAAGTGGGGGCTGGGTTATGACAGATTGAGCCAGGCCTTTCCCAAGCTGGTGCATTGCCGCGTCAGTGGCTTCGGCGCCGATGGCCCCTTGGGCGGGCTGCCCGGCTACGACGCCTGCGCGCAAGCCATGTGCGGCTTGATGAGCGTGAACGGTGAAGCCGACGGCGAGGCCACGCGCGTGGGTCTGCCGGTAGTGGACATGGTGACCGGGCTGAACGCCGCGGTCGCCGTGCTGCTGGCGTTGAACGAACGCCATCGAAGCGGGCTGGGCCAATTCCTGGACATCACGCTGTACGACTGCGCGCTGTCGCTGTTGCACCCGCACGCGGCCAATTTTTTCTACAGCGGTAATGTGCCCAAGCGCAGCGGCAACGCGCACCCGAACATCGCGCCGTACGAAACACTGCCCACCGCCAGCGGCCCGTTGTTCCTTGCCGTGGGCAATAACCGCCAGTTTGCATTGATGGCGCAGGTGCTGGAAGCGCCGGGGCTGGCGGCGGATGCGCGCTATGCGACAAATGCCGATCGTCTGCAAAACCGGCAAGCCTTGCGCGATGAATTGTCGGCGTTGTTGGCAAGCCAAAACGCGGCCGCGCTGGCCGACCGCCTGCTACGCGCAGGCGTCCCCGCCGCCGCCGTGCAAACGGTGGACCAGGCCTTGGCGCACCCGCACACGAAGCATCGCGGCATGGTGCTGGAGCAAGGCGAATACAAAGGCGTAGGCTCGCCCATCAAGCTATCGCGTACACCGGCTAGCCTGCGGAAACTGCCACCAGAATTGAAGGCGTGAATCGATGGGTTCCGCGCGAATCGCACTTGGTTTTTTCTGACCTGCCTCTCGCGCTGCACCCATCCTACGAACCCCAATCGGATATGAATCGTAGGATGGGTGCAGCGCGCGGGAAAAATCAGAAGAACGCTGAAGCCGTTCGCGCGAAACCCATCATGCAGCACAGGAACCAGCGCTAATCCAGCCACACATCGGTGTGGCCATGGCACCCCAATCTCCGCCACTGCTTGATGGGTTTCGCGCGATCCGCACTTGGGTCTTTCTGCCCTGTCCTCTCGCGCTGCACCCATCCTACGAATCCCAACCGGATATGAATCGTAGGATGGGTGCAGCGCGCGGGAAAGATCAGAAGAACGCTGAAGCCGTTCGCGCGAAACCCATCATGCAGCGCTTGAACCTAGCGCTAATCCAGCCACATCGGTGTGGCCATGGCACCCCAATCTCCGCCGCTGCTTGATGGGTTTCGCGCGATCTGCACTTGGGTTTTTCTGACCTGCCTCTCGCGCTGCACCCATCCTACGAATCCCAACAACTAAGACATTTCGTTGCACCGCTGTAGCACTGTCTGCACCCTCCTCGCCTTAGACTTTTCGGGTCGCCTCCCCCCCAAGTCCAAGAAAGAGGAGAAAAGAATATGGCCACGAACGAAACGACTGCCCCTTCCACAACGGAGCATGCGCCGCTCAAGCGCGTGATGGGCGCCAAACTATTGTTGCTGTTCATTGTTGGCGACATTCTTGGTACTGGCGTGTATGCATTGACCGGCCAGGTGGCCGCCGAAGTCGGCGGCGCGGCGTGGGTGCCTTTCCTGGTGGCTTTCGCCGTGGCGTTGCTGACCGCGCTGTCCTACCTGGAGCTTGTCACCAAGTACCCCAAGGCCGCCGGCGCGGCGCTCTATGTGCACAAAGCCTTCGGCGTGCACTTCCTGACCTTCATCGTTTGCTTCACCGTCATGAGCTCGGGGCTGACATCCGCCGCCACGGCTTCACAGGCTTTTGCGGCCAACCTGTTCGCGGCCTTCGGTATCGAAGCCGACAAAGCCTGGATCACGTTCGGCGCGCTGGGCTTCATGCTGCTGGTGATGTTGGTGAACCTGCGCGGCGCGGCCGAAAGCGTCAAGGCCAACGTCGTGCTGACCCTGATCGAACTATCGGGCCTGTTGATGGTGATCTTGCTGGGCTTCTACGCCATGGCGGGCGGGCAGGCGGATTTCTCGCGCGTGATCGCGTTCGACACGCCCGAGGACAAGAGCGTATTCCTGGCGGTCACGTCCGCTACCGCGTTGGCGTTCTTCGCCATGGTGGGCTTTGAGGATTCGGTCAACATGGCCGAAGAAACGCACGAACCCAGCCGCATCTTTCCCAAGGTCATGCTGACCGGCTTGGGCATCACCGCCGTGATCTACGTGCTGGTGTCGATCTGCGCGGTGGCGCTGGTGCCGGTGGGCGAATTGGCCAAAAGTTCCACGCCGCTGGTGCTGGTGGTCAAGCGCGCCGCGCCGGACTTGCCGGTGGAATACATCATGCCCGTGATCTCGATGTTTGCCGTGGCCAACTCCGCGTTGATCAACATGATGATGGCCAGCCGCCTGCTTTACGGCATGTCGCGCCAAGGCGTGCTGCCGTCGTTCCTGGCGCACGTGCATCGCAAGAACCAGACGCCCTGGACGGCCATCCTGTTCACCACCGCGCTTGCCTTTGGCCTGATCATCCTGGTGGCCCTGGCCGATTCGGAAGCCATCCGCGCGCTGGGCGGCACCACGGCGTTGCTGCTGCTTGGCGTGTTCGCCTTCGTCAACGTCGCGGTGCTGGTCCTACGCCGCGACGAGGTCAAGCACGAACACTTCCGCATCAACCGCATCATTCCGTGGCTGGGCGCGGCGGCCTGCCTGTTCCTGGTCACGCCGCTGACCGGCCGCGACGTCATCCAGTATCAAGTGGCGGGTTGGCTCTTGCTGCTGGGGGTGGTGATGTGGGGCGTGACCTATCTGGCGCGTCGCAAGGAAGCGCGCATGGAAATCGACCCGTCCGCGCTGGAATAAAACGCCGGCTCAACCGCCCTTCGCCAAGCCTTCACGGCGCGGGTCCGCCCCGCCTTGCAAGCCCTTGGCGTCGATGACAATGCCATGGATGCCGCTGGGGAATTCGGTGATGCGCACCGGGTGCCCCATGGCTTCCAGGGCAGGCGCCAGCGCTTCCAGCGCCGTGCCTTTTTCCAGTTCCGTTTCCTTGTTGCGGCTGCCCATGTTGGGCAGCGCAATCGCGGCCTGGATGTCCAAGCCCCAATCCAGCACGCCCACAATCGTCTTGGCCACGTAGTTGATGATGGCGCTGCCGCCCGGCGAACCCACCAACATCACGGGCTTGCCGTCACGCAACACGATGATCGGCGCCATCGAACTGCGCGGCCGTTTGCCCGGTTCGACACGGTTGGCCACCAGCCTGCCTTCAGGGTCCTTGAACGACGAAGAGAAGTCCGTCATTTCGTTGTTCAACAAAAAGCCGCGCACAAAAATCTTGCTGCCGAATTCGCTTTCGATGGTGGTCGTCATGGACAGCGCATTGCCTTGCTTGTCCACCGCCACCAGATGGCTGGTGGACGGCAGCTCCAGCGCGTTGTCGCGGCCCAGCGTCAGCAGCTTGCCTTCCGGATCGCCCGGCAGCGCAACCTTCATGCTGCGATCCGGCTGGATCAACGCACCGCGCGCGCGCAGATAGGCCGGGTTCAGCAGTGCGCGTACCGGCACATCGACGAAGTCCGGATCCGCCACATAGAAATCTCGGTCAGCGAACGCAAGCCGGCCGGCCTCGGAAAAGTAATGCACCGCCTGCACCGAACCCGGCGCATACGTCGACATCGGATACTGTTCCAACTCGCCCAGCATCTGCAACACGGCGATGGGACCGCTGCTGGGCGGCGCCATCCCGCACAGTTGGTAGCCGCGATACGCGCCGCACACCGGGTCGCGCGTCTTGGCGCGGTAGTTCGCCAAGTCCGCCAGGCTCAGGTCGCCGGGCGTGGCGTGGCCGTGCACCGCCGCCACGATGTCGCGAGCGATATCACCTTGGTAGAACGCATCGGCGCCCTGCGCGGCAACCGCGCGCAAGGTCCGCGCGAACTCTGGGTTCTTCAACACATGGCCCACCGGCCAGGGCGAGCCGTCCGGCCCATAGAAGTACGCGGCTGCGGCCGTCTGTTTCGGCAGCTCCTTGTTGCCCGCCAGCAGCGTATGCAAGCGCGGCGACACGGCAAAGCCTTGTTCGGCAAGCCGGATGGCGGGCTGGAACAAGTCGGCCCAGGGCAGCACGCCCGCCTCCTTGTGCGCTAGTTCCAGGCCGCGCAGCAAGCCCGGCACGCCGACCGCCATGCCGTTGTTCACGGCCTGCGCAAAAGGCAGCGGCTTGCCCTCGGCGTCCAGGAAGCGATCCGGGCGCGCTGCGGCTGGCGCGGTTTCGCGGCTGTCATAGGTTTGGATGCGACCGGTCTTGGCCGAATACAGCACGAGGAACGCGCCCCCGCCAATGCCTGACGATTGCGGCTCAACCAGATTCAATACCAACTGCGTGGCGATGGCGGCATCCACCACCGAGCCGCCCGCGCGCAGCATGTCGTCGCCTGCCTGCGTGGCCAGCGGGTTGGCGGACACCATCATGTACTGCGGCGCGCGGACCAGTTCGCGCGCCTGGGCGCCGCTGGCCGCTTCGGGGTTGAGATCCTCAACCGCCGCTGGGGTTCGCGCCCAAACGGCCGGCATGGCGGCCAGGGTGGCGGCAAGAAGAATGGCGGCGGCGTGGCGGCAAGCGCGCATGGTCAACTCCAAGGTGGCGCCGGCATGCCGGCAGGCGTTCATCATCGGCCCGGGTGTCCCGCGCCGTCAACCCGACATAGAATCGCGGTTCCGGTCCCTCTTCCCTGCCCTGACATGCGCCTGCGCCACATCGAGATTTTCGAAGCGATCCGCCGTACCGGATCCCTGACCGAGGCCGCCGCCGCGCTGCATATCTCGCAGCCCGCCGCCAGCAAACTGCTGGCGCACGCCGAAACCCAACTCGGCTTCAAGCTGTTTGAGCGCGTGAAGGGTCGCCTGGTTGCCACGCGCGAGGCCGAAATCCTGACGCCCGAAGTCGCGCGCCTGAATCAGGACTTGAACAGCGTGCGCCGGCTGGTCGCCAGCCTGCGCGACCGGCCGAACGGGCATTTGCGGCTGGGCTGCGCGCCCGCGCTGGGGCTGGGCTTGCTGCCCGACGTGGTGCGCGAAAGCCGCGATGCGCAACCCGGCATCACCTTCGACATCCATACGCATCACAGCGCGGAACTGGTGCAGGGTTTGTTGACGCGCGAACTGGACCTGGCCATTACCTTCGACACCAACGACTACCCCGGCCTGACGCGCATGGGCCTGGGCCATACCGAGCTGGTGCACCTGAGCCGCAGGCCCGCCACCGGACCGATGCGCCTGTCTGAACTGGCCGACCCCAAGGGCGATACGCTTATCGTGCTGGACG
This sequence comes from Achromobacter sp. JUb104, assembly GCF_024806975.1. Taxonomy (NCBI): domain Bacteria; kingdom Pseudomonadati; phylum Pseudomonadota; class Betaproteobacteria; order Burkholderiales; family Alcaligenaceae; genus Achromobacter; species Achromobacter sp. JUb104. The sequence continues at coordinate 883,032 of NZ_JANUEY010000003.1, forward strand.
CGGGCGATGCCTCGGGCGCGCTGCTGCAGATGGCGTTGGATGCGCAAGGCCTGGCGCCACAAGTGGCTATTCAGGTGCAGACGCATTACGTGGCCTGCGCGCTGGTCGACGCGGGCTGCGGCGACGCCATCGTCGACGCCATCACCGCCCAGGCCATGCTGCGCCCCGGCATGAGCCTGCGCCGCCTGGACCCCGCGCTGCGCGTGCCGATCAGCATCATGGTGCGCAACCAGGACCCCTTGTCCGCCCTGCACCGCGACCTGATCGACCGGCTGCGCGCCGCCTGCGCCGCGCGCATGGCCTCGCTGGACACGCCCGCGTGAGGGACGCGACGTCGCCAAAATAAACGCCACCAAAATAAAACGGGCGCCTTGAAATTCAAGGCGCCCGTTTTTATTGGCGTTGGAAACCGGCCCACGGGCCGGCCCCATGCCGCATCAATCCAGCTTGATGTTTTGCTTCTTCACGACGTCTTGCGCCCAATCAAACTGCTCTTTGATTTCCTTGGCGAACTCTTCCGGCGTGTTGCCCGACGGCGCCGAACCTTGGTCGTCCAGCGCCTTGATGACCTTCGGGTCCTTCAGGGCCACGACAGCGGCGTCGCGCAGCTTGTTCACGACTTCCATCGGCGTGCCCTTGGGGGCCAGCAGGCCGTACCAGACCGGCTGGTTCAGCACCGGGAAACCGGCTTCCTTGAACGTGGGCACACCCTTGATCGAGGAGATTTGCTCAGGCCAGGCGATGGCCATGGCGTGCAGCTTGCCCGCCTGGATCTGCGGCATCGACGACGGCAGGTTGTCGAACAGGATTTCGATCTGACCGCCGACGGCATCCGCCACGGCCGGGCCCGAACCCTTGTACGGCACGTGCACGATGTCGGTGCCCGTGGCCATCTTGAACGACTCGCCCATCAAGTGCAGCACGCCGCAAGTGCCCGAGCTGCCATAGGAGTACTTGCCCGGGTTCTTCTTCAGTTCTTCGATGAAGCCCTTGAAGTCCTTGGCCGGGAACTTCGGGTTCACGGCAACCACGTTGGCCGTGTTGGCGAAGTTGGTGACCGGCTGGAAGTCCTTGATCGGGTCGTACGGCAGGTCCTTCGGACGGCAGGCCGGGTTGACGGCCATGGTCGACACCGTGGCGATGGACAGCGTGTAGCCGTCGGCATCGGCGCGCGCGGCTTCCGACGCGCCGATGGCGCCGCCTGCGCCACCCTTGTTTTCCACAACCATCGGCTGGCCAAGTTCCTGGCTCATGCGCTGGGTCACCAGGCGCGCGATGATGTCGGTGGAACCGCCCGGCGCGAAAGGAACGATCACGCGGATCGGCTTGCTGGGGTACTTGTCGGCGGCATGCGCGACGGAGGCGCCAAGCGTGCCGGCGGCGCCGGTCGCCACGGCGATAGCCAAGGCCAGGGAGCGAACTTTATTCATAGGTGTGTTTCCTCCAAGAGTGCGAGCCCGTATGTAAACGGACCGTTTTGAGATGGTCTCGTCTGTAGACGGGCCAGCAGATAACGGTGGGAGCGCATTGCTTCTGTGCAGCGTGTGTGGCGCTGCTTTTATGAATTGCTTGTGGCAGACGCGCCCGCCAGAATGACGGAGAATAGCAGCAAATGCTTACACCCGCATAGCGCGCCGATCCCGGCCCGCGCCCCTACAAAAACACCCTGGTCCCATGTCGGTTGCCCTTCTGGTTTTCCCTGATTTCATGCTGGTTGCGCTGGGTTGGGCGCTACGTCACAAGCTGGGTTTTTCACGCGAGTTCTTTGCGGGCACCGAGCGCCTTGTGTACTTCGTGCTGTTCCCCGCGCTGCTGTTCCAATCCATTCTTCGTACCCCCATCACGGCCGGCAACGCCGTCCTGCTGCTGCAGGCCACGGCGGCCGTGATCGTGGCGGGCGTGGCCATGGCGTGGCTGGCGGGCCTGGTGCTGCGGCCGTCCTCGCTGGGGCTGGCGTCATCGGCGCAGTGCGGTTACCGCTTCAATACCTATATCGGGCTGGCGCTGTCGGCCAGCCTGGCCGGTTCGCAAGGGCAGACGGTGATGGCGTTGATCGTCGGCTTCGCGGTGCCCATGGCCAACGTGGCCGCGGTCTACGGGCTGGCGCGTCACAACGGCGGCAATCTGCTGCGTGAACTGGCGCGCAATCCACTGGTTGTCTCAACCCTGTTGGGGCTGGCCTGCAACCTGGCCGGCTTGCAACTGCCCGGCCCGGTGGACACGGTGCTGGCGCGCCTGGGCGCGGCGGCGTTGGCGCTGGGCATCCTGTGTGTGGGCGCCAGCCTGGCGTGGGAAGGCGGCAAGGGCTACGGCGCATTGATCACATGGATGCTTGCCGTGAAGCTCGTGGCGCTGCCCGCGGTGGCCCTGGGCGTGGCGCGCCTAGTGGGCCTGCCCCCGCTGGAAGCGCGCATGCTGCTGCTGTTTGCCGCCTTGCCCACCGCGTCCGCCGCCTACGTGCTGGCCATGCGCATGGGCGGCGACGGGCGGATGGTGGCGGTGCTGATTTCGCTGGGCACGCTGTTCTCGGCCGCCACGATTCCGCTGTGGCTGATGCTGACCGCGTAGGCTGGATCACTGCAAAAAAATGGCCGCCCATCAAGGGCGACCATCTGGGGCGGGCATCTATCGCAGCCATCTAGGGCTGCCATCTGGGGCTGCCATCTGGGCGCCCCCCGCGGCAACAGCGGCCGCGGTCGTGCCGATTACGACTTGTGCGCGTTGGTCATGGACCCAGGCACCACCCATTCGGCGAACTGCGCTTCGGTCACGTAACCCAGCGCCAGGGCCGATTCCTTCAGCGACAAGCCTTCCTTGTGTGCCTTCTTGGCAATCTGCGCGGCCTTGTCGTAGCCGATGTGCGGGTTCAGCGCCGTCACCAGCATCAGGGAACGATCCACCAGTTCGGCGATACGTTCGTGGTTGGGCTCGATGCCGGCCGCGCAATGCGCATTGAAGCTGGCCATGCCGTCGGTCAAGAGGCGCACCGATTGCAGGAAGTTGTGGATCACCAGCGGCTTGAATACGTTCAGTTCAAAGTTGCCGCTGGCGCCGCCGATATTGATGGCCACGTCGTTGCCCAGCACTTGCGCGGCCAGCATGGTGATGGCCTCGCACTGCGTCGGGTTGACCTTGCCCGGCATGATGGAGCTGCCCGGTTCGTTTTCCGGAATGCTGATTTCGCCCAGGCCCGAGCGCGGGCCGCTGGACAGCCAGCGCACGTCGTTGGCGATCTTCATCAGGCCGGCCGCCAGCGACTTCAACGCACCGTGCGCGAACAGCAGCGCTTCGTGCGAGGCCAGCGCCTGAAACTTGTTGGGCGCCGACACAAAAGCCGTGCCCGTGGCATGCGCCAGATCGGCCGACACCTTGGCGCTGAATTGCGGATGCGCGTTCAGGCCCGTGCCCACCGCCGTGCCGCCGATGGCCAGTTGATGCAAGCCGGGCAAGGTCGCGCGGATCTGCTGCTCAACCAGGTCCAGTTGCGCCACATAGCCCGACAGTTCCTGGCCCAGCGTCAACGGCGTCGCGTCCTGCAAGTGGGTACGGCCGATCTTGACGATGTCATAGAACTCGGCGCTTTTCTCGGCCAGAGTCCCGCGCAACTGCTTCAGCGAAGGCAGCAGGTGATGCTCGACTTCGACGGCAGCCGCCACATGCATGGCGGTCGGGAAGGTGTCGTTGGACGATTGGCCGCGGTTGACGTGGTCGTTCGGGTGCACCTTGCGCGCTTCACCCCGCACGCCGCCCAAGATTTCGGACGCGCGGTTGGCCAGCACTTCGTTCATGTTCATGTTGCTTTGGGTGCCCGAGCCCGTTTGCCAGACCGACAGCGGGAATTCGTTGGGCCATTTGCCGGCGATGACTTCGTCGGCCGCGCGGATGATGCCGTCGGCGATCGTCGGATCCAGTTCGCCGAGTTCGGCGTTGACCTTGGCGGCCGCGCGCTTCAAGCGGGCCATCGCGTTAACCAGCGGCACAGGCATTTTTTCGGTGGAAATCGCGAAAAAATGCAGCGAACGTTGCGTTTGGGCGCCCCAGAGGTGATCCTCGGGGACTTCGATGGGTCCAAACGTGTCTTTTTCGATGCGGGTCTTCATGGCGCGTACAACTCCGTGGCGGCTGTCAGTCGCAAGTGGCGGTGTCCGCCCGAAGCGACAATTGAGAATAGCAATCACTTATAAGATTAGCAGAAACCCGCATTCCTATAATTGCGGCAATCCGTGATCTCTCCACCGTTTTTTACCACTCGCCCCGCGCCATGTCCGCCCCTCTTTGCACCCTGACCTTGCACCTGCCCGACGAAGCCGCCACGGAATCGCTTGCGCGCCAGCTTGCCCCCTTGGTTTCAGGGGGACAGACTGGTCCCGCGGGCGCTTGCATACACCTGCAAGGAGACCTGGGCGCGGGCAAAACAGCCTTCACCCGGGCCCTGTTGCGCGAATGCGGCGTGACGGGCCGAATCAAAAGCCCCAGCTACGCGCTGCTTGAATCCTATAAAGTTTTTAACTTATACTTCTATCATCTTGATTTTTATAGATTTAGTGATTCGCGCGAATGGTTAGACGCAGGATTTCGGGATTTACTGCGTGAAGACGCGGTGGTTTTGATCGAATGGCCAGAGCGGGCCGAGGGCCTTTTGCCCCCTCCCGACTTGCTCATTTCCCTGGCATATGCCGATGACGGCCGCGACGCCACCCTGACCGCGTACACCGCTCGAGGACAAACATGGTTGAACGCGATTGTCCCCCCGCCCCAGACGGCGCCCTTCCCTCCGCAGGCGCCACCCGGCGCCGCCTGATCAGCGTCGCCGCCACGCTGCTTGTCTTGCCGGTCCTGCCCCGTTTGGCGCAGGCGGCAACGATTCTGGCTGTCCGGACGTGGCCGGCCGACGAATACACCCGCGTCACGCTGGAGCTCGACAGCGAGCTCAAGGCTGAACAATTCACGCTGGAAAATCCCCACCGGCTGGTGGTCGACATCGAGGGACTGACCCTTAGCTCCGCCTTGAATGACCTGGTGTCCAAGGTCCGGCCCGACGACCCCTATATCCAAAGCCTGCGCGTGGCGCAGAACCGCCCGAACGTGGTGCGGCTGGTGTTCGACCTGAAGCAGCCCGTCGCGCCTCAGGTGTTCACGCTCAAGCCCGTGGCCGACTACCAGTACCGTCTGGTGCTGGACCTGTATCCGAAGGTCGCCCAGGATCCGCTTATCGCGATCCTGAACCAGAGCGGCCCCGACGTCGACGATCCGCTGGCGCGCATCCTGGAAGATATCCAGCGCAATCCGGTCACCCGTGCCGACCCGCCCGAACCTCCGCGCGTGCGCGGGCAGCAACCCGCCCCGCCGCTGCCGACCGCGCCCAAGCCGCCTACCGGCACCGCCAGCCGCGGCAAGCAGCGCACGCTGACCATCGCGCTGGACCCGGGCCACGGCGGCGAAGACCCGGGCGCCATCGGCCGCAGCGGCCTGCGCGAAAAAGACGTGGTGTTGCGCATTGCGCGACGCCTGAAAGCGCTGATCGACAGTCAGCCTTACATGCGCGCCTACCTGACCCGCGACGACGATTACTTCGTGCCGCTGCATGTGCGCGTGCAGAAGGCGCGCCGGGTGAATGCCGACCTGTTCATCTCGATCCACGCGGACGCCTGGGTCAAGCCGTCGGCCAATGGTTCATCGGTGTTTGCGCTGTCGCAGCGTGGCGCCACCAGCGCTCAGGCGCGCTGGATGGCTGACAAGGAAAACGCGGCCGACCTGATCGGTGGCGTCAACCTGGGCAGCCACGACCGCCAGGTCGCCAAGGTGCTGCTGGACCTGTCCACCACCGCGCAGATCAATGATTCGCTCAAGGTCGGCAACGCCTTCCTGGACGAGATCAAGAAGATCAACCGTCTGCACAAGAACAGCGTCGAACAAGCCGGCTTCGCCGTGCTGAAAGCGCCGGACATTCCGTCGGTTCTGGTTGAGACCGCCTTCATCAGCAATCCGCAGGAAGAAGCTTTGTTGCGGAGCAATTCGCATCAGGACAAGCTGGCACAAGCCATGATGACCGGCATCCAACGCTACTTCACCGCAAACCCGCCGCTGGCGCGGCTGGGGTGATATCAGCGCGCTGCTGATAGGTTACGTCGTTCATGTGGGTGGTGCATTGTCCGCTCCACCGCTGCTTGATGGGTTTCGCGCGGCATACGGTGGTGTTCTTGCAACCGCCCTGCCGCGCTGCACCCATCCTACCGGCGGGATTTGATCAGCTTGAATACGCCGGCGCCTACTACGGGCACGATGGCCGCGGCCAGGCCCACCAACACAATGGTGTTCAGGTGTTCGCGCACCAGGGGGATGTTGCCGAAGAAGTATCCGGCCGCAACCAGGCTGACCACCCACAGCAACGCGCCCAGGATATTGAACAGTTGAAAGCGCGACATCGCCATGTCCGCCACGCCCGCCACGAACGGCGCGAACGTGCGCACGACCGGGATGAAGCGCGACATCACGATTGTTTTCCCGCCGTGCTTTTCATAGAACGCATGCGTGCGCATCAGTGCGCCACGGTCCAGGAATCGCATGTTCATGGAAAACACGCGCGGGCCGATGTAGCGCCCTATCATGTAGTTCAGCGTGTTGCCGGTAATGGCCGCCACGATCAACAGCACCGCCATCAGCACCGGATCGATATGCCCCGTGGCGCCGAACGCGCCCGCGATGAACAACAGCGAATCGCCGGGCAGGAAGGGCATGACGACCAGCCCCGTCTCCGCAAAGACAATCAGGAACAGCACCAAGTACACCCACACGCCATATTGCGCGACCCAGACGCCCAGCGTCTTGTCGATGTGGAGCACCATATTGAAAAATTCAAGCATCAGCGGCCCGGAGTTCGGAAGAAGGTTAAACCTTCGCGACTATAGCCCAGCAGGCCATGACGCTAAAATCCTCCACACAGCCCCACCAGACCTACGCCTAATGACAGAACGCCGTTCCATTCTTGCGCTTCCCGACCTGCTCATCAGCCAGATCGCCGCTGGCGAGGTGATCGAGCGGCCTGCCTCCGTGCTCAAGGAAATCCTTGAGAACGCGATCGATGCGGGCGGCCGCGCCATCGAAGTGCGCCTGGAGGGCGGCGGCATTCGCCGTATCGCCGTGACGGACGACGGCGGCGGCATTCCGCCCGACGAATTGCCGCTGGCGCTGGCCCGCCATGCCACCAGCAAGATCCGGTCGTTGAACGAATTGGAATCCGTGGCGTCGATGGGGTTTCGTGGCGAAGCGCTGGCCTCGATTGCCTCGGTGGCCCAGGTCACCATCATTTCGCGCACCCGTGACGGCGAGCACGCCTGGCAGATCGATGCCGGCAGCATGCAGGTCAGCCCCGCTTCCGGCCCCCCCGGCACCACCGTGGACGTGCGCCAGTTGTTCGACGCCGTGCCCGCGCGGCGCAAGTTCCTGCGGTCCGAGGCCACCGAGTTCGGCCATTGCGTGGATGCCATGGAACGCATTGCGCTGGCGCATCCGCAGATTGCGTTCCGCCTGTTCCATCACGATCGCGCGCAGCGCCAGTGGCTGCCGGCCGAACCGCCTCAGCGCATCCGCGACGTACTCGGTGCGGAATTCGCCGAACACGGCCTCTTGCTGTCGCACGCGGTCGGCGCCGTCAGCCTGGCCGGCATGATCACCCGCCCGACCGCCGCGCGCGCCCGCGCCGACCGCCAATACCTGTACGTGAACGGCCGCTATGTGCGCGACCGCACGGTCAGCCACGCGCTGCGCGCCGCTTACGCCGACGTGCTGCACGGCGACCGCCAGCCCGCCTACGTGCTGTTCCTGGACATCGACCCCGCCGCCGTGGACGTGAACGTGCACCCGGCCAAGCACGAGGTCCGCTTTCGCGACAGTGGCGCCGTGCACCGTTTCGTGTCTCACGCGGTTGGCCAGACGCTGGCGCAGACAGGCGGCTCGTCGGCGGTTGCACCCGCCCGGCAAGATCAAGCGGAAGACGGCGGCTTTGAAACCGTAGCAACCGGCACCACGGGCTTGGGCCAGGGTTCGGGTTCGGGTTCCGGCTCAGGCTCCGGCTCCAACTTGGGTGACGACGCGAGGGCAAGCGCGGACGCCGCCGCGTCCTCCGCCCGCGCGGGCCTCCAACACGGCCACACCGCCCCCGCGCCGAACGCGCCCCGCCCCGGCTACACCGGCCAGCCCGCCGCCTATGGCCTGCGCCCGTCACCCGCCCCGCAGCGCGCCCACACCCAGGTGCCGTTCCGCCTGCACGCCGAACCCGCCGGCATCCCCGCCGCGGACTGGCAATCGCTATACCGCCCCTTGACCGACGACACGGCGGCCAAGGTCACGCCGGTCAGCGAGCCCCGGCCCGCCCCCACGCTACCCGCCGACGAAGAACACCCGCTGGGCATGGCCCTGGCGCAATTGCACGGCATCTACATCCTGGCGCAGAACCGCCGGGGCATGGTGCTGGTGGACATGCATGCCGCCCACGAGCGCGTCGTCTACGAACAACTGAAGCAGGCGCTGGATGCCCGCAGCCTGCCGCGCCAGGACCTGCTGGTGCCCGTGGTGTTCCATGCCCAGGAAAAAGACGTGGCCCTGGTCGAGGAATTCGACACCCAACTGAACGATCTGGGTTTCGAGATGCGCCCGTCCGGCCCGGCGTCGATTGCCGTGCGCTCCGTGCCCGCCATCCTGGCGCGCGGCGACATCGAAACGCTGGCGCGCGCCGTGCTGCGTGACCTGGGCGCCGTGGGCGTGTCGCGCTTGCTGACCGAACAGCGCAACGAACTGCTGTCGACCATGGCCTGCCACGGTTCCGTGCGCGCCAACCGCAAGCTGACCCTCGAAGAAATGAACGGGCTGCTGCGGCAAATGGAAGCCACCGAACGCGCCGACCAGTGCAACCACGGCCGTCCGACCTGGGTGCAATGGTCCGTGTCCGACCTGGACAAGCTCTTTCTGCGCGGACAATAAGCTTGCCCTCTTCACTTCCTCCCGATATGCCGCCGGTCATCTGTCTGGCCGGCCCCACCGCCGCCGGCAAAAGCGCGTCCACGCTGGCGCTGGCCGAGCGCTGGCCCATGGAAATCGTCAACGTCGATTCGGCCACCATCTACCGTGGCATGGACATCGGCACGGCCAAGCCCTCGCCCGAGGAACAGGCGCGCGTTCCTCAACATCTGCTGGACATCCTGGACCCCGCGCAGTCGTACTCAGCAGCGGAATTCCGCGCCGACGCACGAAGCCTGATCGACGAGATCCGCGCGCGGAGGCGCATTCCGCTATTGGCGGGCGGCACCATGATGTATTACAAGGCGCTGCGCGACGGGCTGGACGACCTGCCCCAGGCCGACCCTGCCCTGCGCGCCGAGATCGAAGCCCGCGCCGCCATCCACGGCTGGCCCGCGCTGCACGCCGAACTGGCGCTGCTTGACCCCGTCACCGCGGCGCGCCTGGCGCCCAACGACAGCCAGCGCATCCAGCGCGCCCTGGAAATCTGCCAACTGACGGGCCAGCCCATGTCGACCCTGCTGCGGCGCGGCGAACAAAAGCCGGATGACGACGCCAACCACTACCTGACCATCAGCCTGGAACCCTCCGACCGCGCCGCGCTGCACGCGCGCATCGAACAGCGCTTTGACGCCATGCTGGCCAAGGGCCTGCTTGATGAGGTCCGCACGCTGCGCGCCCGGCCCGACCTGCATCCTGGCCTGCCGTCCGTGCGCTGCGTGGGCTATCGGCAGATGTGGGCGCATCTGGATGGCGAGGTTGATCTGGCCACCGCGCGCGAACAGGGCATTGCCGCCACGCGCCAGTTGGCCAAGCGCCAGATCACCTGGCTGCGCGCCCAGCCCGACCGCGTCATCGTTGACTGCCTGGCCGGCGACGCGGTGGCGCAAACCATCGACGCGGTGGCGATGGCGCTGGCGGGCAAGCGCTAGCGGCAACGTGCACGCCGTCCGCCCATGAAAAAACCCGCCAGCGGCGGGTTTTTCGTTCACGCGGAACCTGTCGGGCTTACACCACGAAGGTCTGCGCCATGCCTTCGGTCTGCTCGACAATTTCGCCGATCTTGCTGACCGTTTCGCCCTGCTCGCGCAAGGTTTCAGCGATGGCGTCGGCCTGGGCCGCGTCCACCACCAGCACCATGCCGATGCCGCAGTTGAAGACGCGGTGCATTTCGGTGTCTTCCACACCGCCCTGCTCTTGCAGCCACTGGAACAGCTTGGGCATTTCCCAGCCGTCGCGATGCAACTTGGCCGACAGGCCGGCTTGCAGGATGCGCGGCACGTTGTCCAGCAAGCCGCCGCCGGTGATGTGGGCCAGGCCCTTGATGTCGGTGCCATGCTTGGCCAGCGCGGCCAGCACTTGCTTCACGTAGATGCGCGTGGGCGCCATCACGACGTCAACCAGCGGCTGGCCGTGGAAGTCGTCCGTCGGCTTGGCGCCGGCACGTTCGATGATCTTGCGCACCAGCGAAAAGCCGTTGGAATGCACGCCGCTGGAAGCCAGGCCCAGCACCACGTCGCCCGGCTTGATGGACTTGCCGTCGATGATGGCGGACTTTTCCACCGCGCCCACCGCGAAGCCGGCCAAGTCGTATTCGCCGTCCGGATACATGCCCGGCATTTCGGCGGTTTCGCCGCCGATCAGCGCGCAGCCCGACAGTTCGCAGCCCTTGGCAATGCCGCCCACCACCGACGCCGCCGTGTCCACCGAAAGCTTGCCGCAGGCAAAGTAGTCCAGGAAGAACAGGGGCTCGGCGCCCTGCACCAGGATGTCGTTGACGCTCATGGCGACCAGGTCGATACCCACGGTGTCGTGGCGGTTCCACTCGAACGCCAGGCGCAGCTTGGTGCCCACGCCGTCGGTGCCCGACACCAGCACGGGCTCGTTGTACTTCTTGGGCACTTCGAACAGCGCGCCAAAGCCGCCGATACCGGCCAGCACCCCGGGGCGCATGGTGCGCGCCGCGAGGGGTTTGATACGGTCGACCAGGGCGTCGCCTGCGTCGATGTCGACACCGGCATCGCGGTAGGTCAAGGGGGCTTTAGGTTGATTCGTCATGAGAAATGCCGTGGGGTATGTAACAATTGCTGGGAATTTGGTGGAACGCCCCGCATTTTACGATGTTGTGGGCTTGTGCAGGGTTCCGGCCGGCCGCGCGTGGCGAAAGCAATGCGGGCGGACTGGGCCACCGCCGGGGCCAAAAGGGCGCAAACCCAAGCCTGGCAAAGCCCTTGAGCGCGACACCATGCCCCCAGGTGGTTTAAAGTGTTGGGTTGGCTGGGTTGGATTTTGCCAGTTTCTGGCGGGCAATACCCGAATCGGCCCCGTGCATCACCGTTTTTTGGCTTTTCCGGCAACATCGGCCTGCCCATCGCGCCGCAGCGAGCCCCGCGTAATCAATACTGCGCGGGGCCTTGGAAGTACCGAACAAGCCTGATTGATAACCTCTCATGAACCGCCAGCTGTTGCTTGACGTTCTTCCCGCGCCAGCGCCATCGCTGAACAACTATATCGCCGGCCCCAACGGGGAAGCGCTGGCAGCCGTGCGCGCGCTCGATCCGGGCCGCGCGCTGTACATCTGGGGCGCCGCGGGCTGCGGCCGCACCCACCTGCTGCGTGCGCTGACCGCGCGCCCGGACGCCGTCTTCATCGACCCCGCCAAGGGCGAAACCATGCTGCGCCGCCTGGCCGAAGCCGATTCCAAATCGCCCATGCCGAAGTTCGTGGCCGTTGACGACGTGCACCGCATGGACGACAGCCGCCAAGCCGCCCTGTTTGCGCTGTACAACCGCTGGCGTGAATCCGCCGCCACGGGCCGCGCCTTTGCGCTGGCGCTGGCGGGCGACCGCGCCCCGCTGTCGATGCCGCTGCGTGAAGACCTGCGTACGCGCCTGGGCTGGGACCTGGTGTTCCGCCTGGACCCGCTGTCCGACGCCGACAAGCTGGCCGCCCTGTCCGCGCAAGCCGCCGAACGCGGCATGCACCTGGCGCCTGAAATCATCAACTGGATGCTGATCCACCACGAGCGCGACATCCGCAAGCTGGCCGCATTGATCGACGCGCTTGACCGCTATTCCCTGGCCACCGGCCGTCCCATCACCCTGCCATTGCTGCGCGCCATGCTCGCAGATCCTGATTCGCAACGCACATGACATCCCGACGTCTCGCCCTGTTCGACCTGGACCACACCCTGTTGCCGCTGGATAGCGACTATCAATGGGCCGACTATCTGGCCCGCACAGGCCGCGCGGGCGATCCCGACGAAGCCCGCCGCCAGAACGACGACCTGATGGACCGCTACAACCGCGGCGAACTCACCGCCGAACAGGCCGCCGAGTTCATGCTGGGCCTGTTGGCGGCACATTCGCCGTTTGACCTGGCCGACTGGCATGAGGAATTCATGCGCGAAGTCATCCGCCCGTCCATCACCGCCGACGCGCGCGCGCTGGTTCAAGCGCACCTGGACGCCGGCGACCTGTGCGCCATCGTCACGGCCACCAACAGCTTCGTTACCGCTCCCATCGCGCGCGCCTTCGGCGTGCCGCACCTGGTGGCCACCGACGCCGAATACCTGCGCGGCCGCTACACCGGCCGCATCCTGGGCACGCCCAGCTTCAAGGAAGGCAAGGTGGTGCGCGTGAACGATTGGCTGGCCAATATGGGATTTGGGCTTGCGGATTTCCCCGAATCGTTTTTCTATAGCGATTCGGTCAATGATGTACCCCTGCTCGAAAAGGTGACCCGTCCGATCGCCGCCAACCCCAGCCCAACCCTGCGCACCATCGCGCAGGACCGTGGCTGGCAAGTGATCGACTTGTTCGACCACATGGAAGACTCGAAGTCATAAATGATCACTGAAACCATAAAAAAATTCGTCGGCCGCTTGTTCGCGCCGGCACCTCGGGGGCCGTTGCGCATTGGGCGCGACAAGCACGGCATTGACCGCCGTAACGTTTCTCGCCACGCCATCAAGGTCTGCGAAGTCTTGCGCCAGCACGGCTATGAAGGCTATATCGTGGGCGGCGCGGTGCGCGACCTGATCGTTGGGCTTGAGCCCAAGGATTTCGACGTGGCCACCAACGCCACGCCCGAACAGATCCGCCCGCTGTTTCGCCGCGCCCGCATCATTGGCCGCCGCTTCCAGTTGGTGCACGTGGTCTTCGGCCAGGAAATCATCGAAACGTCCACCTTCCGCGCCCCGGCGTCCGAAGACCAGGAAACCGATGAGCACGGCCGCATCCTGCGCGACAACGTATTCGGCTCGCAGGAAGAAGACGCCAAGCGCCGCGACTTCACCATGAACGCGCTGTACTACGACCCGCACAACGAGGAAGTCATCGACTACCACAATGGCGTGGCCGACCTGAAAAAGCGCCAGGTCCGCATCATTGGCGATCCGGTCAAGCGTTACCGCGAAGACCCGGTGCGCATGCTGCGCGCCGTGCGTTTCGCCGCCAAGCTCAACGGCACGATCGACCCGGCCACGCGCCAGCCGATCAGCACCATGGCCGAGCTCATCGAAAACGTGCCGGCCTCGCGCCTGTTCGACGAGATGCTCAAGCTCTTGACTTGCGGCCACGCCATGGACTGCCTGCGCCAGTTACGCGCCGACGGCCTGCACAACGGCCTGCTGCCCTTGCTGGACGTGGTGCTGGAACAGCCCGGTGGCGAGCACTTCGTGGAACTGGCGCTGGAACGCACCGACGCGCGCGTGCGCGCCGGCAAGACGATCAGCCCCAGCTTCCTGTTTGCCGCGCTGCTGTGGCAGCAGGTGGACGTGCGCTGGAAGCAGTTGCGCGCGCAAGGCGAGCACACCATTCCGGCGCTGTCGCAAGCCGCGGATTCGGTGCTGGACGAGCAAACCGAAAAGCTGGCCATTCAGCGCCGCTTCTCGTCGGACATGCGCGAAATCTGGTTCATGCAGCCGCGTTTTGAACGCCGCATGGGCAAGACGATTTTCCGCATGATCGAACAACCGCGCTTTCGCGCCGCCTGCGATTTCCTGCAGTTGCGCGCCGCCGCCGGCGAGTTCGACAGCGTGTTGGCGCAGTGGTGGATGGACTTGGCCAATGCCGACGACGTCACTCGCGCCGACATGATCGAAGAAGTCTCGCGCCTGCCGCGCGAAGCCGGCGACGGCGGCCCCAGCGGCCCGGCCTCGTCGACGTCCACGCGCAAGCGTCGGCGCCCGCGCCGTTCGCCGTCGCGCGGCCCGTCCACCCCCGAGTAAGCCCGTGTCGCCCCGCTTGGTCCGCGCCTATATCGGCCTGGGCGCCAATCTGGGCGACAGCGCCGCCACCTTGCGCGGCGTGCTGGCCGAGCTGCAAGCCTCGGACGGCATCAAGACGGTGACGGCATCGCCGTTCTACCGCAGCGCCCCGGTCGAGGCCACCGGCCCCGATTTCGTGAATGCCGTCGCGGCGCTGGATACGGATCTTCCGCCCGTGGCGTTGCTGGATACGCTACAGGCGCTGGAGAATCTGCATGGGCGGCAGCGTCCGTATAGGAACGCGCCTCGCACGCTGGACCTGGACCTGTTGATGCATGGGGACGCGGTGTTGAATCACGAACGGCTGACCTTGCCGCACCCTCGGATGCATCAACGCGCGTTCGTGCTGCTGCCGCTGCGGGATCTGGCGCCGGACATGATGGTGCTTGGCCGGCCGATTTCGGCATGGATTGATGAAATTCGGGATCAGGCGATTGAGCAGATGCCCGCCTGATGGGTTACGCGCGTTTAAAGCTGGTTTTCGCACAACGGCCAACCCGCGCTTCACCCATCCTACGAAGGACAGGGCGCCAACACGCACCGTAGGATGGGTGAAGCGCGAGAACCGGGTCAAAAATACCCAAGCCCCCATCGCGCGGAACCCATCGGCCGAGCCCCATCGCGCAACCCATCCCACCGCCCCGCCCTACGCCCCCAAACAATCAGCCCTTCGCCGCAAACCCCATCATCGCGCGCTCCACATCTTCAACCCGGGGCAACCCCGCCTCGTTCCCCAGATACTGGATCTTGTGCGCCGACGCCGCGCGTGCGAAGGTGAAATGTTCAAGCCAGGGCAATTCAGGCCGGTTCAAATACGACCACACATAAGCCCCATGGAACACGTCGCCCGCCCCTGACGTATCCACAATGCGATCGCCCGGCACGTTCAGCGACGGCAGGGTATCCACCCGCCCCGTCTCGTCGTACCAAAGCATGCCGCGCTCGCCCATCGTGACGGCGCCGATGCGGCAGCCTCGGGCTTTCAGCAGGTCCAGCAAGCCTTCCGGGCTTAAACCCAATTGTTCGCACATGCGCTCCGCGCAGACCGCCACGTCGATAAACCGCAGCAGCTCGTCGGTGTTCTCGCGCATGCCGCCGCCGTCCAGCGACGTCAGCACGCCCGCCTGCCGGCACGCGCGCGCGTAATGCAGCGCGGCGTCGGGCTGATGGCCGTCCAGATGCAGCGCGCGATAGCCGCTGATATCCAGCTTCGGAAACTCATTCAGGTATTCAACGTCCCGCGCCCGCACGATGGCGCGCTTGCCGTGGTTGGGCATGATGAACGACAGCGACGAACGGCGCACATGCCGCGCATGCAGCGTGATGCCGTGCGCCGCCGCCATGTCGGTGTACATATGACCCAGCCAGTCGGGCGCCAGCGAACAGATCAGATCGGGCGGCGTGCCCAGCCGACCGCAGGCGAATGCCGCCGTGACGGCGTTGCCGCCGAAGGACACGGCGTAGTCCCGCGCCACGCTTTTTTCATCACCGGTTGGCCATTGATCCGCCAGCACGGTCACGTCGATATAGGTGTGCCCGATAAAGAGCGCGTCGCTCATGTGGGCGCCTGCTCGCCCGCTTGCGCGAGCACCAGGCGCGCGCGCGCGATGACGGGGGCATCGACCATCTTGCCGTCCAACATGAAGGTGCCTGCCGACGTATCGCGATGCGCGGCGATAACGCGGCGCGCCCAGTCGAGCTCTTCGCGCGCCGGCACGAAGGCGGCGTGAATGACCGGCACTTGCGCCGGGTGGATGCACAGCATGCCGCCGAATCCCATCTGCTGCGCGCGGCTGGCCGCCTGATTCAGGCCGGCGGTGTCCTGCACGCCGGGAAACACGCCGTCCAACGCGGGCGCAAGACCCGCCGAACGGGTATGCAGCAATACCTGCACACGCGCATGGTCCAGCACCGTCTCGGCGCCGGGCGTGTCGGGCGTCAGGCCCATGTCCAGCGCGTAGTCCAGGCTGCCGAAAGCCAACCGCGCCACGCCGGGTGTGGCCGCGACTTCGCCGGCATTCAACATCCCGCGCGCGGTTTCGATCAGGGGAATGACCGGCAGCCCGGTCTGCGCCACATGCCGCACCTGCGCCAGCGTTTCCGCCTTGGGCAGCAGGATGCCGGCAATGTTGGGCCGGCCGCGACACGCTTTCAAGTCATCGTCATGCCACGACGTGGAGGCATCGTTGATGCGCACCCAGAGGCGGACGTCGCGATGCGTCCCCAGGAAGTCGCACAGCGCCTCGCGGGCGGACGCCTTGGCCAGATGCTCGACCGCATCTTCCAAGTCCACGATAACGGTGTCAGCCCCCGCGGCCAGCGCTTTGGGGATGCGCTCGGCGCGGGACGCCGGCACGAACAGGGCGCTACGAACGACGGAATGCGTCACACGACCTCCGATGCATGGAATTGCGCCACCTGATCCGGCGCGTATCCCAACGATGCTAGCACCGCATCCGTGTTTTGGCCCACGCCGGGCACCGCCGCCATGCGCGGCGCGAAGGCGTTGCTGCTGGCGGGCGGCAGCAAGGCGGGCAGCATGCCGGCCGGGCTGTCGACCTGGCTCCAGCGCGCGCGCGCCTGCAATTGCGGGTGCGCCCACACGCCCGCCATGTCGTTGACGCGGGCGTTGGCGATCTGCGCGTCTTCCAGCCGCAGCGTGACCTGTTCGATGGTCAGGTCCGCAAACGCCGCCACGATCAGGTCGCGCAAGGCGTCGCGGTTGGCGGTGCGCTGCGAATTCGAGATAAAGCGCGCGTCTTCGGCCAGCGTGGCCTGGCGCAGTACCTGCGCGCAGAACACCCGCCATTCGCGATCGTTTTGCAGGCCCAGCATGATGGTCGAGCCGTCGCCCACCGGGAACGGGCCATAGGGGTAGATGGATGCATGCGCCGCGCCCGCGCGCACGGGCGGCTTGGCGCCTTCGAAGGCGTAGTACATGGGAAAGCCCATCCACTCGACCATGCTCTCCAGCATGGACACGTCCAGGCGGCTGCCCAGCCCGGTTTTCTGGCGCAGCAGCAAGGCGTTCAGGATGGCCGAATACGCATACATGCCCGCCGCGATATCGGCGATGGAACACCCGGCCTTGACCGGGTCGTCCTGCGTGCCGGTGACCGACAAAAAGCCGCTTTCGCTCTGGATCAGCAGGTCATACGCCTTCTTGTCCTGGTACGGGCCGCCTTCGCCGTAACCCGAGATGTCGCAGACGATCAGGCGCGGGAACCGTTCATGCAAGGTGTCGAACGACAGGCCCAGGCGTGCCGCCGCGCCCGGCGCCAGGTTTTGCACCAGCACGTCGGCCGACTCCAGCAGGCGTTGCATGACGTCGCCGGCCTCGTCGCGTTTCAGGTCCAGCGTCAGGCTTTCCTTGGAACGGTTGGTCCAGACGAAGTGCGACGACAGGCCGCGCACGCGCTCGTCATAGCCACGCGCGAAATCGCCGCTGCCGGGCCGTTCGATCTTGATGACGCGCGCGCCCATGTCCGCCAGTTGGCGGGTGCAAAACGGCGCGGCGATGGCGTGTTCCAGGCTGACGACGGTAATGCCGTCCAAGGGGCGGGATGCCGGTGTGCTCATTCGGTAAACCTCAGTTCAGCTTGGTGGGCCAGCGTGCCGTCCTGCTCGGCCCACAACTGGGCGACGCCCGGCTCGGTCAAGCGGCCGGCCACCTGGAAGGGGGTGGGCGAAATCAGCGGACGCAGGCCGCGGTAGCTCAGGTGCGTGGGGCGTGCCTTCGGATGGGCGCGGGTGAACGCCGCCACCATTTCCGTGGCGATCAACGGGCCGTGCACGACCAGGCCGGGATAGCCTTCGACGTCCGTCACATAGGGGTGGTCGTAGTGGATGCGATGGCCGTTGAACGTCACGGCCGAATAGCGGAACAGCAGCACGGACGTGGGGTTGACGGTGTCCTGCCATTGGGCTTCGGGCGCGGGTTCGCTGCCCACAAGCTTGGGCGGCGACGGCTGGCGGTAGACGATGTCCTGCTCTTCCTGGATGACGATGTCACCCGCCTGGTGGTATTCATGGCGCACGGTCACGAACAGCAAGGCGCCGGTGCGGCCCGCTTTCTCTTCAACCTTGATCACCGTGGATACACGCTCGGCCGGTACGCCCACTTTCAAGGGCTGGCGGAATTCCACCCGGCCGCCCGCCCACATGCGGTTGCGGTCCTGCGCGGGCGGCAGGAAGCCGCCGCGCGAGGGGTGGCCATCTGTCCCCAAGCCATCCATGCCCACCGTGCTGATGAAAAACGCCCACTGCCACAAGGGCGGCAAGGCTTCGCCCTGCGCCGGGGCCACGCCGCCCAGGGTGGCCGCGATGCGCGCGGCGTGGCCGGGGTCCATGGCGTCCGGCTTGCGTTCGCCGCTGCCGATCCAGGCTGCCGGATCCGTAGAAGTCATGCCTATATCCTTTGGTGGGTTTATTTGTTGGGGTTTACTCAGGCATCAAGCATGCCCGCAAGCCGTCCCCGTTGTGAATTCGTTTTTCCTCAAGGCGGGGTTTGCGGCGCCTGAATCGACAAGCCAGCCCCAGCCCCGGCGCGGCGCGCCGTAAACTATGCCGCATGCACTTCGACCTCGCCGACCTACGCCTGTTCATCCACATCGCCGAATCTCCCAGCCTGACCCAGGCTGCGAAACGCGCGCATCTGTCCCTGGCCGCCGTCAGCGTGCGGATCAAGGCACTTGAGAACCAGCTCAATTCCCGCTTGCTGTACCGCGACAGCCGGGGGGTGGAGATCACGCCCGCCGGCCAGAAGCTGCTACAGCACGCCCGCGTCATCATGCGGCAGGTCGACCACCTGAAGCATGACTTCCAGGAACAATCCGATGGCGACGCCGGGCATATCCGCATCTTCGCCAACACCACGGCCGTCACCGAATTCATGCCGGACATCCTGGCGCAGTTCCTGTCGGTGCATCCGGGGGTCACGGTCGACCTGCAAGAACGCCTGACGCGCGACATCGTGCGCGGCGTGCTGGACGGCACCACCGACCTGGGCATCGTCGCCGGCCCGGTGGACGCCCCCGAATTGCAAGCCATCCACTTCAGCACCGACCGGCTGGTGCTGGTGGTGCCCAACGGCCATCCGCTGCAAGACCAGGACAAGGTCAAGCTGGTGGACGCCGTGCGCTACCCGTTCATCACCATGCACGAAGGCTCCACACTGGTGGCCTTTTTGCGCGACCAGTTGGAGCGCGGCGGGCAGCGCCTGCCGCAGCGCATCCAGTTGTACAGCTTCGATTCCATCTGCCGCATGGTGCAGGCGGGCGTGGGCATCGGCGTGATTCCCGATTCCGCCGCCCGCCGCTATGGCGCCGACACCAAGTTGCGCGTGGTAGAGCTTGATGAACCCTGGGTGGTGCGCGAACGCAAACTGCTGGTGCGCGACATCGACGCCCTGCCCGGCTGCGCGCGCGAACTGATCGAACAGATCCAGACACCGCGCACGCCCTAGGCGCGCGAAGCGCTGGGCAGGCTCAGCGCTCAGGTTCCGGTAAACGCAGGCGGCCGCTTTTCCGCGAAGGCGCGCATGCCTTCCAGGTAGTCGTCGGTGTAGCCCAGCTCGCGCTGCAACTGGCATTCCAGGTCGAACTGCTGCGCCAGCGTATTGCCGCTGGACGCATGCAGCGCGGCCTTGGTGGCCGCATGCGCGCGCGTGGGGCCCGTGGCCAAAGTGGCCGTGATGTCCGACAAGGTGGACGCCAAGGCCTCGTCCGGCACCACGCGCCAGATCAGCCCCCACGCTTCCGCCTGGGTCGCGCTGACCGACTCGCCGAACAAGGCCGCGCCCATGGCCCGGGCCGAACCCACCAATCGCGGCAAAAACCACGTGCCGCCCGCATCGGGCAACAAGCCGATCTTGCTGAACGCCTGCACGAAACGCGCCGACTGCACGGCGAACACCACGTCGCACGCCAGCACCAGGCTGGCCCCGGCGCCCGCCGCCACGCCGTTCATCACGCACACCACCGGCACCGGCAGCGCGCGCAAACGAGTGATCAAGGGTCGGTAGCATTTCTCCAGCATCTGGCTGAGGTCGCGCCGCGCGCCGTCTTCGGCGGGCTTGCGCTCGCTTAAGTCCTGCCCCGCGCAAAAGCCCCGGCCCGCACCGGTGATGACCAGGCCGCGCAAGCCCGCGTACGCCTCCATGACGTCCAGCGCGCGCGCCAGTTCGGCGTGCATGACCTCGGTAAAGCTATTGAGTCGGTCTGGCCGGTTCAGCGTAATGACGCCAACGCCGTCCGACAGCGTGAACTGAATCTGCGTGAAATCTTCGCCCGTGGCGTTGTGCGTTGCGCTCATGCCTGCTCCTCAAGAATCGCCAATTCCTCCAGCACCGCCAATTGCTCGGCCGTGTCGCCCAGCAACTGATCCACAACGGTCAAGCGCTTGAAGTAATCGCCCACGTCCAGTTCGTCGGTCATGCCCATGCCGCCGTGCAGTTGCACCGCCATCTGCGCCACCTGGCGTCCGGCGCGCGCGGCCTCCAGCTTGGCCGACGCAATCATGCGGCGGCGTTGCACGGCATCGGGTTCGGTCAGGGCGGCCACGGCCACGTAGGCCATCGACAAGGCCAGTTCCTTGGCCACCAGCATCTCGGCCAGGCGGTGCTGCAAGGCCTGGAACGACGCCAGCGGCTGGCCGAACTGCTTACGAGTTTTCAGATAGTCGACGGTGATTTCAAGCAGGCGGTCGATGGCGCCGGCCGCGTGCGCGCACAGCGCCGCCGTGCCCCACTGCAAGGCCTGGGCCAAGGCCTCGTCGGCCTGCGGGCCTTCCGCCAGCAAGGCGTCGGCGGGCAGGCCCACCGCGTTGAAATCCAGCCGGGCGCAGCGGGCGCCGTCCAGCGTGGGCGTGTCGGTAACCCGCACGCCCGAGGCATCAGCAGGCACCGCCAGCAGCACCGTCTGGCCGTCTGCCCCCAAGGCGCTGACCAGCCATGCGCTTGCCGCCGCGCCGTGCCACACCAGGTGCTTGGCGCCGTCCAGCCGCCAGCCCTGGGCGGATTTGGCGGCGCGGCAATCTTGCGGCCGGGTGTCGTAGCGGCGGCCGGGTTCCTGATAGGCCACGCTGACAATCGCCTCACCCGACGCAATGGCCGGCAACCAGCGGCCGCGCGCGGCGTCACCGCAAGCATCCAGCAGCGCCGCGCCCATGACCGCGCTGGGAATGACCGGCTCGGACACCAGCCCACGACCCAGCTCCACGTGCACGGGCAGCAAGCTGGCGGGCACTTCGCCAAAGCCGCCAAAGTCTTGCGAGATATTCAGGCCCAGCACACCCAGTTCGGCCAATGCGCCCCAAGCTTTGGGGTCCAGCACGCCAGTGCTTTGGCGCGCGCGGCGTTGGGGAGTTGTCCATGCCTGGTCCACCAGGCGGCGCAGGCTGTCGGCCAGCATGCGCTGTTCTTCGGTATAGAGGAAATCCATGCGTGTCTTCCTGTCGGGTTGCGCGGGGCCTACAGGCCCAGCACCAGGCGGGCGATGATGCCCTTCTGCACTTCGGTCGTGCCGCCGTAGATGGAGGTCTTGCGCATATCGGCATAGCCCGCCCCGGCGGCGGCGGCCATCTCGGGGCCGGGTCCGTGTGTGTCGTGGTCGGCCAGCAGCCAGTCGGGGTCGTAAGGCCAGGCGTCCGGCCCCGCCACCTCCATTTGCAGCATGGCCAGGTCCTGCTGGATCTCGGACCCGCGTATCTTCAGCACCGAAGCCTCGGGGCCCGGCGTGCCGTCGTTGCTGGAGGCCACGCGCAGCAGCAGCATTTCCAGCGCCATGATGTCGACTTCAATACGCGAAATGCGGTCGCGGAAACGGCTGTCGGCCAGCAGTGGCTTGCCGCGTGTGCGCGCTTGCGCCGCCATCTGTTTCAGGATGCCCAGTTCGCGGTGGCAATGGCCCAGGCCGGCGATGCCGGTTCGCTCATGGCCCAACAGGTATTTGGCGTAGGTCCAGCCCTGGTTCTCTTCGCCCACCAGATTGGCCACCGGCACGCGCACGTTTTCCAGCCACACTTCATTGACGTCGTGACCGCCGTCCAGCGTGCGGATGGGGCGCACCGTCACGCCAGGCGCGCGCATGTCCAGCAGCAGCATCGAAATGCCGCGCTGCGCGCGGGCGTCGGGGTCGGTGCGGGCCAGGCAGAACATCCAGTCGGCGTACTGCGCGAGCGTGGTCCAGGTCTTCTGGCCATTGACGACGTAGTCATCGCCATCGCGCACGGCGCGCGTTTTCAGCGACGCCAGGTCGGAACCCGAACCCGGTTCGGAATAGCCCTGGCACCACCAGTCCTGCACGCGCGGAATGCGCGGCAACAGACGCGCCTGTTGTTCCGCGCTGCCGTATTTCATCAACACGGGGCCGATCATCGACAAGCCGAACGGCAGCAGGCGCGGCGCGCCTGCCTTGAAGCATTCCACTTCGAAGATCAGGCGCTGCAAGGCGTTCCATCCCGTGCCGCCATGCTCGACGGGCCAGTTGGGCGCGCCCCAGCCGTGGTCCGCCAGGATGTTGTGCCATCGCACGTAATCGTCGCGCTCCAGGCGCTGATGGCGCACCACCTTGTCTCGGATGTCGGCGGGCAAGTGCGTGCTGGCGAACGCGCGCACCTCGTCGCGAAATTGGCGCTCTTGCGGCGTCCAGGTCAGGTTCATGGTCTACCTCCTTTGCCCGGTATCTAGCCATGGCGCGCGCGGCCGGACAATCTGCCTCTTCCGAAGACCGGCTTCGCGCTGGATGTAGGGCAAGGCACGCCGTCCCCACTACCGATACGCAAAAGGCCTGCTTCAGCAATGAAGAATGGCAGAACCCGGCCGCAGTGCCGACACTAGCAGCCGTCATCCACTGGAATCCCATCGCACCATGACTGTTTCCGATCCCAAGGAAAGCGTGTCGCAGGGCGTCGAGGCGCAGTACCGCCAGGCGCTCGACCAGGGCCGCTTTCTTATTCAGCACTGTGGCGGCTGCGACCGCGCCGTGTTCTATCCGCGCATGGTCTGCCCGCACTGCGGCGCCGACAAACTGGCTTTTGCACCGGCCGACGGACGCGGCACGGTTTATTCCACCACCGTCGTGCGCCGCAAGCCCGAGGCCGGCGGTGATTACAACGTGGCGCTGATCGACCTGCAAGAAGGCGTGCGGTTGATGAGCCGCGTGGAAGGCATCGCCCCCGCCGACGTGCGTATCGGCATGGCCGTGCGCGCCCGTGTCATTCAACAAGACGGCCACGGCCTTGTAGTCTTTGACCCCTATCAGGAGGCGGCATGACGCTTAACGATTTGCGCGGCGCCGTCGCCGTTGCCGGCGTGGGCCATGCGGGCCTGGGGCAAGCCAACGGCTTTACCGAAATGGAAATCCTGGTGCAGGCGGCGCAGCGCGCCGTGGCCGACGCCGGCCTGACGCTGCGCGACATCGACGGCATCTGCACCGCCAGCGTCGCCGCGCCGATGTGGGCCATGCCGGTGATCGAACACCTGGGCATCCGCCCCACCTTCATCGACAGCACCATGCTGGGCGGTTCCAGCTTCGTGGCGCACCTGTTGCCGGCCATGCACGCGCTGGCGTCGGGCCAGTGCAATGCCGTGCTGGTCTGCTATGGCAGCACGCAGCGCACGTCCACGCTGAGCCGCGCCGAAGTGGGCCGCGTGCGCAAGCAGTTCGACCCGCAGCCTTATGAAACGCCTTACGACCCGCTAAGCCCGCTGTCGTCCTATGCGCTGGCCGCCGCCCGCCACATGCACCAGTACGGCACGCGCCGCGAGCATCTGGCGCAGGTGGCGTTGGCGGCCAACCAATGGGCGCAGCTGAACCCCGAAGCGCAACTGCGTGAACCCACCACGCTGGACCAGATTTTGTCGGCGCGCATGGTGTCCGACCCCTTGAGCGTGCGCGATTGCTGCCTGGTCACCGACGGCGCGGGCGCCTTTGTGCTGGTGCGCGCCGACCGCGCCCGCGACCTGCCGCGCCCGCCCGTCTACGTGCTGGGCAATGCCACCGCGGTATGGAACCGGCAGATCTCGTCCATGCATGACCTGACCGTCACCGCCGCCGCGCAATCGGGCAAGCACGCCTTTGAGATGGCAGGCGTGTCGCCGCGCGACATCGATGTGGTCGAACTCTACGACGCCTTCACCATCAACACCTTGCTGTTCCTGGAAGACCTGGGCTTTTGCGCCAAGGGGGAATCCAAGGACTTCATCGCGGACGGCGCCATTGCACCGGGCGGCAGGCTGCCCGTCAACACCAACGGCGGCGGGCTGTGCTGCGTGCATCCCGGCATGTATGGCGTCTTCATCATGATCGAGGCCGTGCGCCAATTGCGCGGGGAATGCGGCGCGCGCCAGGTCTCGGACGCGCAACTCGCGCTGGTGCACGGCAACGGCGGCACGCTGTCCAGCCAATCAACCGCCATCCTGGGCACCCAGGCCACGCTCTGATTTACACGTTGACCCACACGGCACTATCGATGTCTCACGCAGAACCCCTCACCCGCATCCATGAACTGCTGGCGCGGCAAGCGCGCCAGCAACCCGACGCTGTTGTGCTTTACGAAGAAGGCGGCGGCACCCTGACCTACGCGCAACTGTGGCAGCGCGTGCAGGCCGTGGCCGAATGGCTGTGTGATCAAGGCGTGCAGCCGGGCCACCGCGTGCTGATGGTGGGGGAAAACTGCACGGCGATGATCGCGGCGCTGTTCGGTTGCGGCGTGGTGGGCGCGTGGCCGGTCGGCGTGAACGCGCGGCTGTCGGCGCGCGAAGTCGACAACATCCGCCAACACGCCCAACCCGAACTGCTGCTCTACACCACGGGCGTATCGGGCGCGGCTGCCGACCACGCCTCTGCTGCCGGCGCGGTGGATGCGGACCCCGCCGTCTGGGGGCCGGGCGTGCAGGCCGCGCGCGCCGCCACCCCCACCCACGCGGAAACCGGTGCGCTGGCCACGGAAGTGGCGACCGTCATCTACACGTCCGGCACCACCGGCGCGCCCAAGGGTGTGCTGGTGCCACATCGGGGCCTGCTGCATTTCGCGCGCGTGTCGGCGGCGTCGCGGCGCTTGACGCCGCACGACATCGGCTACGCGGCGCTGCCCATGTCGCACATTTTTGGCATCGCCACCGTGCTGATGGCGACCGTGCACGCGGGCGCCAGCCTGGTGCTGCGCAGCCGCTTTGACGCTGAAGACGCCTTCAAGGCCCTGGCGCATCCCGGCGTCAGCATCTTGCAGGGCGTGCCCACCATGTTCAGCCGCATGATGGCCGTGGCCCCGCCCCGCGCCGACCTGCGCGCCCCCGCCCTGCGCTACCTGTACACCGGCGGCGCGGCGCTGGACCCCACGCTGAAGCGCGACGCCGAACGCTACTTCGGCGTGGCCATGCATCACGGCTACGGCATCACCGAATACGCGGGTTCGATGTTCATCACCCGCATCGACGAACCGCGCGACGACTGCTCGGCGGGCTATGCGGTGGACGGTGTCGAGCTGCGCCTGGGCAGCCCCGACGCCGACGCTCCCAAGCCCGGCGAACGCGGCGACATCCTGATCCGTGGCCCCGGCGTCATGCTGGGCTACTACCGCAGCCCTGAACAAACGGCGCAAGCGCTGCTGCCCGGCGGCTGGCTCAATACGGGCGACATCGGCTACGTCGACGACAGCGGCGCGCTCTTCATCGCGGGACGTTCCAAGGACCTGATCATCCGCTCGGGCTTCAACGTCTACCCCATCGAAGTCGAGTCGGTCATCAACGCGTTCCCGGGCGTGCGCCTGTCCGCCGTGGTGGGCCGCAACACCGCCGACCAGAACGAAGAGGTCATCGCCTTTGTCGAGCCCCTGCCCGGCGCCAAGGTCGACACCGAACTCTTGATGCTGCACCTGCGCGCGCAACTGGCGCCGTACAAGCGGCCCGCTCGAATCATTCCCATCGACACCATTCCCACGACCGTCAGCGGAAAAATTCTGAAGCAACCGCTGAAAGAAAGGCTGGCGTAGGCGCGGACTCGCTGTTTCCGCTCCACGACCGGCCTCTTAACCACAAGGAGACAACAGCGTGAAACTCAAGACCCTTTTTGCCGTGGCCGCCGCCACGGCAGCCTTCGCCGTGGCGTCCTCGGCCAGCGCCCAGGCGTATCCCGATCGCCCCATCCGCCTGCTGGTGGGCTACGCGCCCGGCGGCCCCGTCGACACCACGGCCCGCGTCTTCGCCAAATACCTGGGCGACAAGCTGGGCCAGACCGTCGTGGTGGAAAACCGCGCGGGCGCCAGCGGCATGATTGCGTCGGACGCCACCGCCAAGGCCACGCCCGACGGCTACCTGCTGGGCTTTGCCGCCAGCCCCACCCTGACCATGTCGCCCTTGGTCCAGCGCAGCAAGCTGTTCGATCCGCGCAGCGACTTCTCGCTGATCGGGCTGGTGGTTGATTACGCCAACGTGCTGCTGATCGGCCCGCAGATTCCCGCCAAGAATGTCGGCGACCTGGTCAACTACGCGCGCTCGCATCCTGATGCGGTGTCGTTTGGGTCAGCCGGCATCGGCGCCTCGAACCACTTGTCGGCCGAGCTCCTGAAAAAGCAGGCGGACGTACCCATGCTGCACGTGCCCTACCGAGGCAACTCGCCCGCCATGATGGACGTGGTCAGCGGCAAGGTGACGTTCATGTTCGACATCACCAGCACCGCCATTCCCTTCATCAAGAGCGGCAAGGCGCGCGCGCTGGCCGTCACGTCCAAGACCCGCAATCCGGAATTGCCGGACGTGCCCACCATGATCGAAGCCGGCATGAAGGACTACGAAGTCGTGGGCTGGTACGCGCTGGTCGGCCCGAAGAAATTGCCTGACGCGGTCTCGGCCCGCCTGACCCGCGCGCTGCAAGACGTGTCGAAAGATCCCGCGTTCCGCAAAGCCATGACCGAAGGCGGCTACGCCATCAACACGGGTGATTCCAAAGCCCTGCAAGCCCGTATCGACCGCGAGTACGCCTTGTGGTCGGACGTCATCCAAAGCGCCAACATCCAGGCCAACTGACCTCTACCGGAGCCCACTGATGCATCCTCCGCTTGCGCTACGCGCCCAGACCCGCCTGCCGATCATCGGCGCCCCCATGTTTCTGGTCTCTGGGCCCGAGCTGGTCGTGGCGCAATGCGCGGTGGGGATCATCGGCACCTTTCCATCCCTGAACGCCCGTCCGCAGGAACAGTTGCAAGACTGGCTCACCCGCATCGAAGACGGCCTGGCCGCCCGCCGACGCGCCCACCCCACGGCCAAGGTGGCGCCCTACGGCGTGAACCTGATCATCCACCCCAGCAACCCGCGCTGGCAGGGCGACCTGGCCATCTGCGCCGAACGGCGCGTGCCGCTCATCATCACGTCACTGCATGCCCCCGAAGCCGTGGTGCAAGCCGTGCATCCCTACGGCGGGCTGGTCTATCACGACGTCACCAACGTACGGCACGCCAAGCGCGCACTGGAGGCGGGGGTCGACGGCCTGATCCTCGTAGCGGCGGGCGCGGGCGGCCACGCGGGCCAGATCAACCCCATTGCGCTCATCAACGAAATCCGCGCTTTCTACGATGGCCCCTTGGCGCTATCGGGCTGCATCAGCCATGGCAAGGATGTGCTTGCCGCCGAAGTCCTGGGCTGCGACTTTGCCTACATGGGCACGCGCTTCATCGCCACGCAGGAATCCCTGGCGGGCGACGCGTACCGCGAGATGGTGCTGCAAGCGCAAGCGGCTGACGTGACCTACACCCCGTACTTTTCGGGCGTACCCGCGAACTACTTGTCGGCCAGCATTCTGGCGGCGGGACTGGACCCCGTGGTCTTGTCCCGCAATGGCGAAGCGCCCCCCGCGAACATGGACAAGAACTCACGGCCCAAGGCGTGGAAAGATGTCTGGAGCGCCGGGCAAGGCGTGGGCGCGGCGCAGGAGATCCTGTCGATAGCGACGCTGGTAGATCAGTTGGAAGCGGAATATCGCAGTGCACGGGCGGCGCTGGTGGTGGCAGCGGGCTAGCTTGTACCGGCGCCATCAATTTTCCGTATTCCCCAACAAATCCATACTCGGCCCGCCAGCGATGAACTGATCCAGCAAGCGCTGCTCGGCCGCGATTTTCTCCGGGTCCACATACCGAGCAGGTGGCGGGGCATTGCGCCGGCTTTCTTGCGTCAGGTCCGCAAACCGCTGCAGAAACTCTGGTGACAGCGCTTCACTCAAGGTGCGGGTTTGCGGGCGCAGCTTCACGCCGAAGGGATCGTCCGCCGGCTTCTGGCCCGGCGTGGGCGAACTGATGGTGATCACCGTGACCCGGTCGTCACGGCGCAGCGGGACGATGGCGCTGGTGTCGGCGTTCAGATAGCTGGCCATGGTGGCTAGCGCAATTCCCACGAAGGGAGACGCCGCGCCCGTGTCGCCCAGGCGCTGAGTCAGGTCATAGCTTTGGTCAGAAGCCAGCAGGTCCAGCGGGCTGTCGGCTAGTTGCAAAGCGGGGAGCAGATCTGCCAAGGCAGAGCGGTTCAAGCCTGCGTCGTAGAAGACTCGTGTAGGCGCGTGGGACAAAGGCGTCACGGCCTGTGTCCAGGCGTTTGCGATTGCCGCATGGCGAACCTCGCCTTTCAGGGGAATGCCGTCGGATTGCAGCGAGACTTCGACCGGGCGGTGCAACCGGGCCAACGGTGTCAGGCGGTCCCATTGCTGGAAGCCGCGTTCGGTGATGGGTTGAGGGAACCAGGGGCTGGGTTGGAAGGAGTATGGCGGGTTGCGGCGCCAACCGGTGAAGGCGGGGTCGATGTCGTTCTTGTGCGGTTTGGTGTATTTGGCGAAGCCACGCAGCCAGTCCAGACGCTCGGGGCGAGCGAAGACGATGGCGGTGACGGCGTCTGTGAGTTCGCCGGGTTGGCGAGGGCCGGAAGCCAGGCCGATGGGCTTGTCGTCTCGAGTGCCCAGGGCGGAGTGCATTGCATAGGAGTCCAACGCGTAGACAAGAAGCGCCGGCATATCGAGATTCTGTTCAAAGACTCTGAACAAATAGCCCACAAATTCCTCGGGCGTGTTATTGCAGATCACGCCCGGTCTGAGCGGCTTACTGCGGTGCCAATGTAAGCCCGCAGGCCCCATCGCTCGATCGGCCATCCCGTTCAGGAAAATTGACACCCTTTCCGGAGAATGGCGCAGTTGATCCTGCTTCGAATCGTAATCGCGCACGACCGTTAACGAGGGGATCATCCAGCGCTCAGGAAAGCCGCGCAGCGCCAACTCCAACGCGTTGGCTTTACGCTGCACCCAGGCAGTCGTCTTGTCTTCCGCGATGGTTGGATAGAATGCAGGGTCCACCTGCAACGCCGTTCCAACATGCAAAACCTCGGCTTGCGCGGAATTCTGCTGTAGCAGTTGCGCCCACACCTGGCCTTGACGATAGACGTCCAGGCTTAATCCAACGCGGACGATATCCAGAGTTTCCAGGCGAGGGGATGAGGAGGGAGCAGAGGAAGTAGACATCGCGACTCCTGGGGTTTGCGGAATGGAGACAACGGGAATCCACGCGTCAGGCGCTGGCGGTAATTCGCAAGCCACTTCCTTCCGCTCGGAAGACTTCTTCAAGCTTCCAGCCTCGGCGAACACCTCCTGCTGGAGCGTAGCGGCCAACATAAGAGCCATAGTGCAAGATATGAACTTCATTCCGCCCCCCCGTCCCCAGCCGTGAGACGGCGGCCGGCATCTCTGCCCTTTCGGGTCTGCGTAGACACCAAGGTGGGTAACTTCATTTGATGGATCGAGGCAGGCAAGCTGCCGCCTCCCCTACTCGACAACGTCCCATCTTCGCCATAGAGCGCAATCTTCCTACTTCGATAGAGATCGGTAGCATTGATGAGTTCGAGGTTGTCGGAGCTTTCATTTTTGTAGTACTCCTGGATCGCTTCGTCGGGCAGTTTTTCGGTGTCGGCTTCTTCATCCAACTCCACCCAAGCCATCCTCCAATCCGCCACCCTGCACAGATACGCATAGAACGGCTCATCATCAATACTGCGTGCCTGCCCTATCGCCAAGTCATACGCCATCGCCCGCTGGCTATGCATGGCATTCGCGGGGATGGAGGAATGAAAGGAAATCGGGCTCTGCTCGTCCACCCCCGCGTCCATTCTTCGGCGGCGCGCTTCGTTCGGGCTTTCCTGATATGTCACGTTAAAGCGACGTCCGCCCACGTGGTCGACCTGGGTGATCCGGTGCCAGTCCGCCGCCCATTCGTTGTTCTCCGGCGCGCTGTATGGGTTACGCAACGGGTCGTTCAAACCCGTGAGTTCAGCTTCAAGCAATGGCGCATACGCCATGCCCCCACTGCGGGAGCTATAGGTTTGCGGGACAGGCCCGGCGCTTTGCGGCAAGGTCACCACGCGGGTACCCGCCACACGTATTCCCTTGTTCGTAATGGCAATCGATGCATCAATCGGATCATCCGGCGCGTGTACCGGTGCAATACCCGCCGATGCCTGCTCGGCCATCACCACGCCGCCCGACCTGAAGTCGGCCAGGAATGGCAGCGGCAGGGCTGGCGCGTTGATGGGCACCGACTGGCCGGGCGCGAAGTCAGCGCTGGCCGCCCATCGCTGCGGCAAGCCCATGCCCGAACCCTCCCATGTGCTTTCATGTTGATGGCGCAAGACGTAGTCCTGAGTGGGTGGCAGACCAATGGCTTGGCCCTCGCCATCGCGCGTTCGCATCGTGAATACGCGTTGATGAAAATGGCTTCCCAGCGCGGACAATCCGGGGCCGTAAATATCGCCTGCCCACTGCTTCGCCATGTTGCCCACCATCGTGGGCACAAAATCCACCGTCGTCCGAGGCCTGCGCGCAGGGATGGCTTGGTAAGTCAAGGTGTCGGCAACGCCTTGCCAGCCGATACCCTGCACGTTGCGCATGCCGACGGTTTTATCCTCGGGCGTGAAGTAGAGGAACACGCGGCCGCGATTGTCACGTTCGGGAAAGGCAACGTCTTTGCCCTCCAGCGTGGTCTGGCATTGCTGTCCATTCCAACGCAACCCACCGATGCAGGCAGGGCTTGATGGGTCGGCCATCTGGACAAAGGTGGGCACCGGGTTAGGATTGGCGCCGATGAAACCGACGATGTTCGCAAGCGTTGTCACGCGCGCCTCGGTGGTCTGCTGCGCCTCGGACATCTCCATGCGTTCGAAGCGGGATTCCAGCAGGCTGTATGGCGGGTTCATCATGATGACCGCGTCCACGGGCCGCTTGCCTTCGTCCTTGAGCAAGGCGTTGGCCAACAGGGTGATCAGCGTGCCCTGGCTATGGCCGACCACATTGATCGTGTCGTTCTCGCCGGTGGTCTTGCCGTCAGGATGGCGATAGGCGCGAATCATATTCACCAGCATGGCCAGGCGCTTGGCCGCCAGCAGCATGTACTTGCGGCTGGGCGCCATAACCAGAGGATGATCAGGCGAACCAAATAAGGGGTTGATCGGCAGCAGGCCCATCAGCTTGCCGGAGAAGCCCTCACCCCACATATCCGGTATGGAAGTCGTGGCGTTCGCGAACATCCCACCCTGCTTGATGCCGTCTTTGTCGAGCCTGTTGTGGTAGCGGTCCAGCCACTCGCCGTGTTCGGTCTTCTTGTCGATGTATTGTTCTTCCTCGCGAAAGCCCCAATAGAACGGTATGACGACACTGCGCGACGCGCCGCCGAACTTGCCAACCGACGCTCGGCGGCGATAGTAGACGGCGTCGGGGTTAGGCGCCGCGCCCTGATCCTCGGCGGGCAATCGGTATCTGGCGGGATTCAGCGCGGCGCAGCTTCTACTGCCGTCTGCGGCCTTCAAGTGATCCAGCCGCTCATTCAAGCCCATGCAAATGCCGGTTTCCAGGTCGTCATACACGCCTGCCAGATCATTCACGCCGTGAATCAGAATCACCACGCAGGGCTTTGCCTGTTGCACCCGCACGACCGCAGGACGCGCGCCGGGCAACAGCAGCGCCTCGGGCTGGCCCGTCAATGGGACGGAACTTGTTGCCATGGAACCTCCTTGGTCGAAGTGAATTGGCCCGCAGGCAGCCACGCCGATCGCATCACGGCCCGACATGGCCGCGTCAATCGGCGTCGTGCACAGCCAGCTTTGCGATGTGCATCGCATCGCTTTCCATCAACTGCGTCGCGCCTTCCGCATCGGTAACGCCGTGGACGGTTTCGCCATTGTTCAATGTGATCGTGTAGCGGCGGTGGGCCACCGGGCGCACGCCGTCCGGCAGGGTCACGATGAATTTTCGTTGGGTCTGGCCAAGGTCGAATTTAGGGAGCTCCGCCGCCAAGCTGGCCGCCCCAAGCATCTGATGGCTGGCCGCCTTGACTGTGAACGCGCCGGGGCAGCCGAACTCAATCTGGCCATCCTGCATCTTGATGTAGGCCCCGCCGCACAACAGCGTGATGTGCTTGTCGGCAACCGCCAGGACATGCGCGTCGGCCGATGAAATTTCAACGCTTTTATCGGCTTGCACGCGTACGCTGCCATGCTGCGCCTGCCACAGCATCTGGCCTTGATGGGCGATGTGCCGCATATCCCCGCCTTGCGTGAATAGACTGATTCCCTGCCCCGCATTCATGACGACGGATTGCCCCGCCGTCAGGTGCTGGTTCTTCTGCGCAACGGTGTCGACGTTGCCGCCTGCGGCCAGGGTGACCGACGCCGCTGCCCCCATGGCAATGCCCGCCGGGCTGCTCAACGCAATAACGGGTTGACCTCCGTTGCTGCCCTGTGCTTCGTCGTTGGCGCCGTGCCCAAGATGCCGCACATCGTCAGTCAGCCGCTGCTGGCGTGTTGGATCATGCGTCAGCCCCTCATGGCCCGCCGCGTATTCGCCCAGGTTGCGGGCCAGTTCCAGAGCGCTTTCCAGGCCCTGCACCAATTCGTTGCGGGATAGCTGCCCGCCCTTGGCGTGGGCTTGTTCGTCCGTGGTCAACAATAGTCCCTTTGCCGCCCGCACCGCGCCCTGTCCGTCCGTGCGCAGCTCAAACCCTTCACCACGGGGCGCGCCGCCTTCGGGTCTGGGCTGCGTCAGATAACCCAGATGCAGCTGGGATGCGGCATGGTCGCTCATCAGCGCCGCGCTGATCTGTGCCGAGGTATCGTCCAGCCGCAGTTCGTTCGCCCGGTGCCCCTTGTGCTCTTTCGATTTGACGGTATTGAGCGTGTTGTGGCGAGGCAGCGCGTAAGGAGGCAGGTTGGTTTCGCGGAATAGCCGCCCCATGGCAATTGGCTGGTCGCAATCACCGTTCAAAAAATTCACGATGACCTCTTGACCGATACGCGGGACCGCCATATGCCCCCACTGCGCGCCCGCCCAGTCCTGGGACACGCGGATCCAGCAAGAGCTGTGTTCGTTGTTGCGGCCCAGGCGGTCCCACGGAAATTGCACTTTGATCCTGCCATGGGCGTCGCAGAATATTTCTTCGTTGGGCGGACCGACAACGGTGGCCGTTTGTGGGCCATCGATGCACGGCTTGCCGCGCGGCGCCGGCTTCCAGTCGGTTTTATCAGGCACGAGTTCAGCCGTGTAGCCGTAGTGCGTGCCTAGATTGGCGTCCGCGCCGTCCTGCTCCTGGCTGACATACTGAACGCCGTGGTGACGCATACGTACCGGGCGCCACTTGCGGTTCCACTCGGTGCGCGCGTGGCCCTGCAACAGAAAGGCCAGGCCGGGAACAAGGCGCGGGTCGTCACCTTCGACGGACGCGGTGCAAGTGTCGTTACGCCGTCCAAGCAGGCGGGTTCGGGTGTAGGGATTACCGGCCTCGTCGCGCTTGTAGCGGCCGGGATAGTCATAACGCTCGTAACGGGTGTCTTGATGGGGCTGAGCCGCGGCGGCGGCGCTGTGTTCCTGCTGGTACCGGGGGTTCGTATAGGTGTAGTCGCGTTGCGTCTGGATGGCGGTGCGCACGCGCTCGGCATAGCTGAAACGCCGCAAGCCGGGCGCGGGCGGGTCGCCGCCGGAAGTGGGGTGGTAGATGACCGGACCACCCGGGATGTCGTCGTTGAGGGTGATGCGGTCGCCGTGTATCAGACGATGTCCCGCGTCGGAATGCGCGTAGTAATAGAAATAGCCTTCCTCGGCGGCAAGCCTGTCCAGGAACGCCAAGTCTGTATCGCCTGCCTGCACGCAATATTCGCGAGGCAGGTGTTCGCAGGTGCTGATCTGTTCGTAGTCGGTGATGCCCTGGCGCTTGATCACGTCGGCCATGATCTCGGGCGCGGACAGGTGCTGATAGATGCGCCAATCGGAACATAGCGCGGCGCGCGCCAAAGACGGTTCAACCACGACCCGATAGCGGGTGCGGCGAAAGCCGGTGCCGGCTTGTTCAAATTCAGTGACAATGCCGTGTACGTAGCGCGCTGCTTGCGCCCCATGCCAGATCGTGAACAAGGCCGCTCCGTCCAGCATGGCGCCGAAATCCATGTCGGATTCCGTGCTGGATAGCCACAACGTCAAGCGATACGTTTCCGACAGCGCTTCGTCCAGCGTGAACTCGATGACGTCGAAGGCAACGCCGATCGCACTTGCCTTCGCAGGCTGAAAGGTGAAACGGAAAGTCGACTGGCTGGGCATGGCAGAGTCCGTATGGATTTCCTGCCAGGAGCCTAGCCGACCCCACGCCAAACAGATATAGAACAATTCTGAAATGCGGGACCACAATCCGAAGCCCGTATCCGGCGTTCATCAATCTGCCCGATGCGGTCTGCCCGATGCGGTCTGCGCTATTTCATCTGCGCTATCTCATCTGCCCTATTCCAGCTTGATATCCGCCGTCTTGATCAAGTCGCGCCATTTCACAATCTCGTTGCGCACGAATTCGCCAAACTGCTCGGGCGTGCCGGGCTTGGGTTCGGCGCCTGCCGCGATCATGCCCTTGGCCGTGGCCGGGTCCCACAGCACCTTCACCATGTCGGCGTTCATGCGCTTGACGATGTCGGGCGGCGTGCCCTTGGGCGCCATCACGCCGCTCCACGAATAGGCCTCATAGCCGGGCAGGCCCGACTCGGCGATGGTGGGCACGTTGGGCAGCATGCTGGACCGCGTGGGGTTGCCCACGCCCAGCGCGCGCACCTTGCCGCCGCTTAAGTGCGGCACTGCGGACGGGCCATCCGCGAACATCACCTGCACCTGTCCACCCAGCAAGTCCTGCATGGCGGGCGCGCTGCCGCGATAGGGCACGTGCTGGATGCGCGTGCCGGCCATGGCGTTGAACAGCTCTCCGGCCAGATGCGTGCCGCCGCCCGTGCCCGATGAGCCGAACGACAGCTTGCCGGGATTTTTTTTGGCATAGGCGATCAGTTCGCTCACCGTGTTCACCGGCACCGACGCATTCACCACCAGCACGATGGGAAACACCGCCGCCATGCCCACCGGCACAAAGTCGGTGGTGATGTCGTAAGTGAGGTTGTTGCGCAGGCTGGGCAACACCGCGTGGTGGATCGAGGCGAAGAAGAAGTTGTAGCCGTCCGGCGCCGCCTTGGCCGCGAACTGCGCGCCGACGATGCCACCCGCGCCCGACTTGTTGTCCACCACGGTGGGCACGGACCACATCTGGCCCAAGGGCTGCGTGGTGAAGCGGGCGGTCGTGTCCACCGGCCCACCCGCCGGAAACGGCACGATGAACGTCACGGCATGGCCGGGCCAGGTGGCGGCGCGGGCAACGGAAGGGAACAAGGTGGGCAGTACGGCCGAGGCGCACGTGGCGCCCAGCCCCGCGAGCACGCGGCGGCGTTGAGGATCAATCACTGCAGTCTCCAGGTCTTGGTGTTATGCACGGTCAAGCTTGGTACTGCCGCCCGCCGTTTTTATGCGCGCTTGCTGATTGCGCTTTTTTTATTATTTGCCGAGCGCCCGGATTCGCCGCTACACATTTTCAAAAGCCCCTCTTTCGCACGAATTGAATGTTCGGTGAGCGGACAGGATTTTCCCTAGGGCCTGGCGCGGATACGACATCCGGCGCAGGCCAAAGGGACGACAGGCAACGCGTACTGAACCCGTGCGCCTACTGTCCGCGCGCGGCGCGTTGCACGTGTTCGATGAAGCATTCGGCAAAGCTGGGCAGGTCTCGGCCGCGCTGTCGGCACAGCAAGCGGTCGCGCAGCGCCCAGGGGTCTTCGAGCTTCAATACGTGCAGCGCATCGGGCCGGCTGTAACGCGCGGCGCAGGCGCGTGGCACCACGGCAATGCCGGCGCCTGCTTCCACCATGCGGCACACCGCTTCAAAGCTGCCGACATGCACGCGCTGGCAGATGCGCTTGCCCAGGCCGCTGGCGATGTCCTCCAGAAAGGTCTGGATGGCGCTGTCCGGGTGGATGCCCACGAATTGATAGGCGTCGACCAGGTCCACAAAGTGCGCGGACTTGGACGCGGCCAGCGGGTGGTCCAGCGACGTCACCACGGTGAGCTCGTCGCGAAACAGCGGCGTGACGTCCAGCCCTTCCACGTCGATATTGCCGGCCACCAGCCCCAGGTCGCCCGCGCCCGCGCGGATGGCGATGACGATGTCGCCAGAAATTTTTTCTTCCAGCTCGACATCCACGTCAGGGTTTTCCGCCAGGAAGGTGGACAAGGCGTCGGCCAGGAAGGAATTGGTGGCCGTGGTGTTGGCCAGCAGCCGCAAGCGCCCTTTCAGGCCGCTGGCATAGGGCTGAAGATCAGCGTTCAGGCATTCCAGTTGGCGGAAGACGGCGTTGGCGTGCTTCAGCAGCACTTCGCCCGCCGGCGTCAGCGCCACGCCCGTGGCCAGCCGCACCAACAGGCGCGCCTTGAAGGCTTCTTCCATGTGCTTGACCCGGGCGCTTGCCGCCGGCAAGGACAGGAACGTGCGCTCCGCCGCCCGGGTCAGGTTAAGGGTTTCGCCCACGTTCAAAAACAAACGCAGGTCGGTCAAATCATGTCTCATGTTCCACCACGCAGAAGGGGGGCATTTCTAATTTTGAATTCTTCGAATGCCGTCACGAATCTACCATGGGGCATTCCCATGAACCAGACCGGTTGATGCGGAACTGTTTTCCAACGACGGCGCGTGCGCCGCAGCAAAGGAGTCAGAGTCAATGAGCGGCATCGTTTCCGGAAAGGTAGTGGTCGTCACCGGCGCGGGCGGCGGCATCGGGCGCAGCATTGCGCTGGCGATGGCCGAAGCGGGCGCCAAGGTGGTGGTGAACGACATCGGCGTGTCGCTGACGGGTGAAGGCGGCGCGGAAGGGCCGGCGCAGGAAGTCGTGCGCGAAATCGTGGCGGCCGGCGGACAGGCCGTTGCCAACACCGACAGCGTGGCGGCCTACGACAGCGCCAGCCGCGTCGTGCAGACGGCGATCGACGCCTTCGGACGCATCGACGCCGTCATCAACAACGCGGGCAATCTGCGCGACCGCGTTTTCCACAAGATGAGCGAAGAGGAATGGCGCCAGGTGATCGACGTGCACCTGAACGGTTCGTTCTTCATGAGCCGCGCGGCGGCGCCGTACTTCCGCGAGCAGGAATCGGGCGCGTTCGTGCACATGACGTCCACCTCGGGTCTGATCGGCAACTTCGGCCAGGCCAACTACGCCGCCGCGAAGCTGGGCATCGTGGCGCTGTCCAAATCCATCGCGCTGGACATGGCGCGCTACAACGTGCGTTCGAACTGCATTGCGCCCTTCGCCTGGAGCCGCATGACGAGTTCCATCCCGGCGGAAACCGACGAAGAAAAAGCGCGCGTCGAGAAGTTGAAGAAGATGGAAGCGGGCAAGGTGGCGCCAATGGCCGTGTTCCTGGCCAGCGACGCGGCCAGCGAAGTCACCGCGCAGATCTTCGCGGTGCGCGCCAACGAAATCATGCTGATCAGCCAGCCGCGTCCGCTGCGCACGGTGCATCACAGCGAAGGCTGGACACCCGAACGCATTGCCGACATTGCCGTGCCGGCGATGCGCAAGCACTTCTACGCGTTGGAGCGTTCGCCCGACGTGATCGACTGGGACCCTATCTGAGACCGCCATGCCGCTGGATTACGCCACCGTGAAAGACTGGCGCTTTGACGAGGTCCGTCAGCGCTACGACCAGAAAGACACCATGCTGTACGCGCTGGGCATCGGGCTGGGCCAAGACCCCGAGGACACCCGCCAGTTGCGCTACGTGTACGAAGAGGGCTTGCAGGCGTTTCCCACGATGGGCGTGGTGCTGGCCTACCCCGGCTTCTGGGTGCGCGACCCGCGCACCGGCATCGACTGGGTGAAGGTGGTGCATGGCGAGCAGCGGCTCACCGTGCACGCGCCCTTGCCGGCGTCGGGCATGGTCGTCAGCCGCACCCGCAACACGCATGTGATCGACAAGGGCGCGGACAAGGGCGCCATCGTCATCAACGAGCGCACGCTGCATGGCGAAGACGGCGCCTGCCTGGCCACCTTGCGGCAAAGTACGTTCTGCCGGGGCGACGGCGGCTTCGGCCAGGGCGATGCCAGCCCCGAGCCCCTGCCCGCCACGCCCGATGGTGAGCCGGACCTGCGCTGCGAACTGCGCATCGCGCCCAATGCCGCGCTGTTGTATCGGCTGAACGCCGATCCCAATCCGTTGCATGTGGACCCCGAGGTAGCGCGCCAGGCGGGGTATCCGCGGCCCATTCTGCACGGGCTGTGCTCGTACGGCGTGGCCGCGCACGCCATCGTGAAAAGCTGCTGCGACTACGACGCCTCGCGGCTGACCAGCTTGAACACGCGCTTTTCGGCGCCGGTGTATCCCGGCGAAACGCTGCAATGCGATATCTGGCGACAGCCGGACGGGCAGATCCAGTTCCTGGCGCGCTCGCGTGAACGCAACGTGGTGGTGATGAGCCACGGTACCGCGACGGTGCAAGCATGACGCGGCCGCCCGCGCTGGACGGCATCCGAGTATTGGACTTGTCGCGCATACTGGCCGGCCCCTGGTGCACGCAGAACCTGGCTGATTTGGGTGCCGACGTCATCAAGATCGAACGCCCGGGCGTGGGCGACGACACGCGCGCCTGGGGGCCGCCGTACCTGAAGGATGCGAACGGCCAGGACACGAGTGAATCCGCCTACTACCTGAGCACGAATCGCAACAAGCGTTCGGTGGAAGCCGACATGGCCACGCCCGCGGGCGCGGCGCTGATCCGCGAGTTGGCGGCTGTCAGCGACATCCTGGTCGAGAACTTCAAGGTGGGCGGGCTGAAGAAATACGGGCTGGACTACGACAGCCTGAAGGCCATCAACCCACGCCTGATCTATTGCTCGGTGACGGGCTTTGGGCAGGACGGACCCTTTGCGCAGCGCCCTGGGTATGACTTCATGATCCAGGGCATGGGCGGGCTGATGAGCATCACCGGTGAACGTGATGACCTGCCCGGCGGCGGCCCGCAGAAGGCGGGCGTGGCGGTGACGGATATCGTCACGGGCATGTACGCTACGGTCGCGATTCTGGCGGCGTTGCAGGAACGGCATCGTAGCGGCTTGGGGCAGCATCTGGACATCGCCCTGCTGGATAGCCATGTGGCGTTGCTGGCGAACCAGAATTCCAACTACTTCAATTCCGGCGTGGCGCCCACGCGCGCGGGTAACGCGCATCAGAACGTGGTGCCTTATCAGGTGTTCGCGGCCAGCGACGGCCATCTGATCGTGGCCACGGGCAATGAATCGCAATATCGGGCGTATTGCCGCGCCATCGGCGTGCCGGAGCTGGGCGACGACCCGCGCTTTGCCACCAACCGCTTGCGCGTCACGAACCGCGAGGAATTGATCGGAATCCTGACGGCGATCATGCAGGAAGGCCGCCGCGACGATTGGATTGCGAAGCTGGAAGCGGTGGGGGTACCGTGCGGCCCGATCAACAACATCGCACAGGCCTTCGCGCATCCACAAGCCGAAGCCAGACAGTTGCGCCGCGATTTGCCGCATCCCTTGGGTGGCACGGCACCCGTCACGGCGAGTCCGTTAAGATTTTCGGATTCGCCAGTGGTCTACCGCCGCGCCCCGCCGCTATTGGGCGAGCACACGGAAGAAGTGCTGCGCGAGGTATTGAACAAATCCCCCGCCGCCATCGCCGAATTAAAAAAATCGGCAGATGGAAGGTAGGATGGGTGAAGCGCG
Organism: Achromobacter sp. JUb104; assembly: GCF_024806975.1. NCBI lineage: Bacteria > Pseudomonadati > Pseudomonadota > Betaproteobacteria > Burkholderiales > Alcaligenaceae > Achromobacter > Achromobacter sp. JUb104. The sequence goes on from NZ_JANUEY010000003.1 coordinate 923,429, forward strand.
ACAGGCCCAGGGCAAGAACCCCAAAGCCGATCGCGCGAAACCCATCAAGCAGCGCCGGGTCCTTAACCAAATCAGCCACAGCACCGCCGTTGCATGATGGGTTCCGCGCGTTAAACATCAGCGTTCTTTTCCGCGTCCGTGCGCGCTTCACCCATCCTACGATGGGCGTGCGCGTCCGTCGCCGAATTAAAAATGGGTGGGTCATACCCACCCACCAAAACCACCGTTTACGCAACCGCGACCGGAATCTTCCCGATCTTGGCTTGCCATTCCTTCGGACCCGTCGTGTGGACCGAGGTGCCCTTGGCGTCTACCGCCACGGTTACCGGCATGTCCTTCACGTCGAATTCGTAGATGGCTTCCATGCCCAGGTCGGCAAAGCCCAGCACCTTGGCGCCACGAATGGCCTTGGACACCAGGTACGCCGCGCCGCCCACCGCCATCAGATACGCCGAGCCGTGCTTCTTGATGGCTTCAATCGCGACCGGGCCGCGTTCGGACTTGCCGATCATCGAGATCAGGCCCGTCTTCTCCAGCATCATGTCGGTGAACTTGTCCATGCGGGTGGCGGTGGTGGGGCCGGCGGGGCCGACCACTTCGTCGCCCACCGGATCCACCGGGCCCACGTAATAGATCACGCGGTTGGTGAAGTCCACGGGCAGCGGCTCGCCCTTGGCCAGCATGTCCTGGATGCGCTTGTGCGCGGCGTCGCGGCCGGTCAGCATCTTGCCCGACAGCAGCAGCGTCTGGCCCGGCTTCCAGCTGGCCACTTCTTCCTTGGTCAGCGTGTTCAGGTCCACCTGCTTGGACTTGTTGTAGTCCGGCGCCCAGTGCACTTCCGGCCATTCCGACAGCGACGGCGGATCCAGGCGCGCGGGGCCCGAGCCGTCCAGTTCAAAGTGCGCGTGGCGCGTGGCGGCGCAGTTCGGGATCATCGCAACCGGCTTGGAAGCCGCGTGCGTCGGGAAGGTGCTGATCTTGACGTCCAGCACGGTCGTCAGGCCGCCCAGGCCCTGCGCGCCGATACCCAGCGCGTTGACCTTTTCGTACAGCTCGATACGCAGCTCTTCCAGCTTGTTCTGCGGGCCACGGGCCAGCAGCTCGTACATGTCGATGTCTTCCATCAACGACTGCTTGGCCATCAGCATGGCTTTTTCAGCGGTGCCGCCGACGCCGATGCCGAGCATGCCCGGCGGGCACCAGCCGGCGCCCATCGTCGGGACGGTTTTCAGCACCCAGTCCACCAGCGAATCGCTGGGGTTCAGCATGGCGAACTTGGATTTGTTTTCCGAACCGCCGCCCTTGGAAGCGATTTGCACGTCGACCTTGTCACCCTGGACAAGCTCGACGTGCAGGATACAGGGCGTGTTGTCGCGCGTGTTCTTGCGCGCGAACAGCGGGTCGTCCAGCACGGAAGCGCGCAGCGGATTGTCCGGGTTCAGGTAGCCACGGCGCACGCCTTCGTCACACAGTTCCTGCAAGGTGCGCTTGGTATCAAAGCGCACGCTCATGCCGATCTTCAGGAAGACGTTGACGATGCCGGTGTCCTGGCACAGCGGACGCTTGCCTTCGGCGCACATGCGGGAATTGGTCAGGATCTGCGCCATCGCGTCACGCGCGGCGGGGCTTTCCTCGCGCTCATAGGCGCGCGCCAGATGGCGGATGTAGTCGACGGGGTGGTAGTAGCTGATGAACTGGATGCCATCGGCTATCGACTGGATGAAGTCTTCTTCTTTAATGATGACGGACATGGCGATTTGCGGGTCTAGATGAAAACTGGATATTGAAAACGTGGTTGGCGGGTGAAGCCAACCACAAGTGAGCACAGATCGTTATTGCTGCCCGGCCGCCTTGGGCAGCGGCCGGGGATACCGATTATTTACCTTGCCAGACCGGCTTGCGCTTTTCGGCGAAAGCGGTCGCGCCTTCCTTCGCGTCGGCCGACGAAAAGATATGGGCGATCAACGGGCGTTGGCGGTCGAACATGCCTTCCTGTTCCCAATCAACGGCCTGCGACACGATGCTCTTGGCGGTCTGCACGGCCAGCGGGCCGTTTTCGACGATGGCGCGCGCCAGTTCCAACGCACCGGCCAGCGCGCCGCCCGGTTCGGTCAGGCGGTTGACCAGCCCAAACGAATGCGCGCGTTCGGCGGTCAGCATTTCGCCCGTCAGGATCACTTCCATGGCGATGTGGTACGGCAGGCGGCGCGGCAGGCGCAGCATGCCGCCGGCGCCGGCCACCAGGCCGCGCTTGACTTCCGGCAGGCCGAACTTGGCGTTGTTGGCGGCCACGATCAGGTCGGAAGCCAAGGCCATTTCGCAGCCACCGGCCAGCGCGTAGCCTTCCACGGCGGCGATCAGCGGCTTCTTGGGCGGGCGTTCGTTCAGGCCGGCGAAACCACGGCCTTCAACATAGGGGCGCTGCCCGGATTTGGCGAATGCCTTCAAGTCCATGCCCGACGAGAACGTGCCGCCGCCACCCGTCAGGATGCCGATGCGGATGTCGTCGCGGCTGTCCAGTTGGTCCAGCGCGGCGGCCATGGCCTGGGCGGTTTCCAGGTTGATGGCGTTCTTGGCTTCGGGGCGGTTGATCGTGATGATCTGGATGCCGTCGGTAACTTCCACCGTGATCAGGTCTGACATAGGACTGCTCCTTCCGGGATTTCTCGGAATCGGGTTCCGGGTTTTATATAAGACTTGGGACGTAACCCGGAATCATACGACCATTGGTTTCCAGGCGCAGCCGGGCGGCTTCCTGAGCGTCCGCCAGGGGCACACTCGGCCCGCCTGGGGGATGCCGTCCGGGCATAGATGTAACCGCCCAGCGGCGCCCGCCAAACGGGACGGCCCCGGGCCAGTTAAAATGCCCGGTTTCCCACGCCCACGGCAGGCCTTGCCCGGCGGCCGAATTCCAAGAATCCTATGCTCACCTTTCAGCAAATCATCCTTACGCTCCAGGAATACTGGGACAAGCAGGGTTGCGCCCTGCTGCAACCCTACGACATGGAAGTCGGCGCCGGCACCTCGCACACGGCCACGTTCCTGCGCGCGATCGGCCCCGAGCCGTGGCGCGCTGCCTACGTGCAGCCGTCGCGTCGCCCCAAGGATGGCCGCTACGGCGAAAACCCCAATCGCCTGCAGCACTACTACCAGTACCAGGTGGTGCTCAAGCCCGCGCCGCCCGACATCCTGGACCTGTACATCGGTTCGCTGAAGGCGCTGGGCATCGACCCCACCCAGCACGACATCCGCTTTGTCGAGGACGACTGGGAAAACCCCACGCTGGGCGCCTGGGGCCTGGGCTGGGAAGTCTGGCTGAATGGCATGGAAGTCACGCAGTTCACCTACTTCCAGCAAGTCGGCGGCCTGGATTGCACGCCGACCACGGGTGAAATCACCTACGGCCTGGAACGCCTGGCCATGTACCTGCAGGACGTGCAAAGCGTGTACGACCTGGTCTGGACCGAAGGCGCCAACGGCAACCGCGTGCTGTACCGCGACGTGTTCCACCAGAACGAGGTCGAACAATCGACCTACAACTTCGAGCACTCGTCGGCCGACATGTTGTTTGCGCACTTCAACGACTACGAAGCCGAAGCCAAGCGCCTGATGGACGTGCCGCTGGCGCTGCCGGCCTACGAGGCCGCGCTGAAAGCCGCGCACACCTTCAACATGCTGGACGCGCGTGGCGCCATCAGCGTGACCGAGCGCGCCGCCTACATCGGCCGCATCCGCGACCTGTCGCGCGCCGTCGCGCAGGCTTATTTCGATTCCCGCGAACGACTGGGCTTTCCCATGCTGCGCCGCAATCAGGCCGCCGGGGAGGCTGCATAAATGACGACGAACATCCGCCCGCTGCTGGTCGAACTGCTGACCGAAGAACTCCCGCCCAAGGCCCTGCAAAAGCTGGGCCAGGCCTTTGCCGAAGGCGTGCGCGCCACGCTGGAGCGCCACGGCCTGCTGGCCGAAGGCTGCGCGGTCACCGCATATTCCACGCCGCGCCGCCTGGCCGTGCACCTGTCCGCCGTGCTGGCGCAGGCGCCCGACCAGCCCTATGCCGAAAAGCTGATGCCCGCCAAGATCGGCCTGACCGAAGACGGCAAGGCCACGCCGGCGCTGCAAAAGAAGCTGGCCGCCAAGGGCCTGGAAAATATCGACCTGGCCACGCTGGAGCGCGAATCCGACGGCAAACAAGACTACCTGGTGGCTCGCGGTACCGCCCCCGGTTCGTCGCTGGCCGCCGGCTTGCAGGAAGGCATCGACACAGCGCTGAACAGCCTGCCGATCCCCAAGGTCATGCGTTACCAATTGGCCGACGGCGTCACCACCGTCAAGTTCGTGCGCCCGGCGCACGGCCTGGTTGCGCTGTTCGGCGCCGACGTGGTGCCGGTATCCGCGCTGGGCATGCAGGCCGGCCGCGACACTCTGGGCCACCGCTTCATGTGCGCGGGCCCGGTATCGTTCACCGACGCCGATTCCTACGCCGCCACGCTGGCTGAGAAGGGCCGCGTCGTGGCATCCTTCGAAGGTCGCCGCGACGACATCCAGCGCCAATTGCTGGACCATGCCGGCCGCCTGTCGGCCACGCTGGGCGACGACCCGGAAGTGGCCGCGCTGCTGGACGAAGTAACGGCGCTGGTCGAACACCCCACCGTCTATGTGGGTCAGTTTGAAGAGCAGTTCCTGCAAGTGCCGCAGGAATGCCTGATCCTGACCATGCGCTTGAACCAGAAGTACTTCCCGCTGTTCGACCCAGCCACCGGCCGCCTGACGCACCGCTTCCTGATCGTGAGCAACATGCACACGGACAAGCCGGTGAACATCGTCGAAGGCAACCAGCGCGTGGTGCGCCCGCGCCTGGCGGATGCGCAGTTCTTCTTCGAAACCGACCGCAAAACGCCGCTGGCCTCGCGCGTGGAACAACTGGGTTCCATCGTTTATCACAACAAGCTGGGCACCCAGCTTGAGCGTGTCGAGCGCGTGCGCGCCATCGCGCGTGGCGTGGCCGAGCAACTGGGCGGCGACGTTAGCGCCGCCGACCGCGCCGCCATGCTGGCCAAAGCCGACCTGGGCTCGAACATGGTGGGCGAATTCCCCGAGCTGCAAGGCATCATGGGCGCCTACTACGCAGCGGGTGACGGCGAACCGGCCAGCGTCGTCGAGGCGCTGCGCACGCAGTACCGCAACCGCTACGACGCCCCCGTCACGCAAGACACCCTGACCGCCGCCACGCTGTTCATCGCCGAGCGCGTGGAAACGCTGGTCGGCATCTGGGCCATCGGCTTGGCGCCCACGGGCGAACGCGACCCCTTCGGCCTGCGCCGCGCGGCGCTTGGCCTGATCAGCGCGTTTGAACAATTGGCGGCCGGTGGCTGGCTGAAGGTCAGCCAGGACGGCCCGCTGTCGCTCAACGGCCTGCTGGAACTGGCTGCGGGCACGTTCCCCGCCGGCAAGATCCCCGCCGACACGCTGGCTGAAGTCCGCACCTTCATCTACGAGCGCTACCGCAACCAGCTCATCAACGACTTCGACCGCAACGCGGTGGAAGCCGTGATTGCGCTGACGCCGCCGCTGCATCAGGTGGCCGAGCGCGTGCGCGCCGCCGCTGCGTTTGCGCAACTGCCCGAAGCCGCCAGCCTGGCCGCCGCCAACAAGCGCATCGGCAACCTGCTGAAGAAGGCCGAAGGCGAGATCGGCGCGGTGAACGAGGCCGCCCTGGTCGAACCCGCGGAAAAAGCGCTGGCCGCCACCGTCGCCCAGCTGCGCCCGCAAGCCGAAGCCCAATTGGCCGCGGGCGACTTTGCCGGCAGCCTGTCCACGCTGGCGCAAGCCCGCGAACCGGTGGACGCCTTCTTTGCCGACGTCATGGTCATGGCCGAAGACCCGGCCGTGCGCGCCAACCGCCTGGCGTTGTTGAGCCAGTTGCATGGCCTGATGAACCAGGTGGCCGACATTTCCAGGCTGGCACAGTGAAACTCATCATCCTAGACCGCGACGGCGTCATCAATCTGGACAGCGATGCGTTCGTCAAGAATCCCGACGAATGGATTGCCCTGCCCGGCAGCCTGCAAGCCATTGCCCGGCTGACGCAGGCCGACTGGAAGGTGGTGGTTGCCACCAACCAGTCCGGCCTGGCGCGCGGCCTGTTCGACATGGACACCCTGACCGCCATCCACACCAAGATGCGGCGTGAACTGGCCGCCGTGGGCGGCGCGGTCGACGCGGTGTTCCTGTGCCCGCACGGGCCGGATGACAACTGCACCTGCCGCAAGCCGCGTCCCGGCCTGTTTGAACAGATCGGACACCGCTACGACATCAACCTGGCCGGCGTGCCGGCGGTGGGCGATTCGCTGCGCGACCTGCAGGCGTCGTCTGCCGTGGGTTGCGCGCCGTGGCTGGTGCAAACCGGTAATGGCAAGAAGACGCTGGCCAAGGGCGGCCTGCCCGAGAACACACGCGTGTGCGAAGACCTGTCGGCCGTGGTCGACATTCTGCTTCAGGACAATTGATTCAATGGCCCGCCTACGTTCGCTGCTGTATTTCCTGTTCCTGGCCGTCACGGTCATCCCCTACGCTTTCCTCTGCATCCTGTGGGCGCCGCTGCCGCTGCACTTGCGGTACAAGCTGACGGCGGGCTGGCCGCGCCTGGCCATCTGGGGCGCCAAGGTGTTCTGTGGCATCCGCTGGCAGGTCAAGGGCTGGGAAAACCTGCCCGAGGGCCCGGCGGTGATCCTGTCCAAGCACCAATCGGCCTGGGAAACCCTGTTCTTCCCGGCGCACATGCCGCGCGAGGTGTGCTTCGTCTACAAGAAAGAACTGCACATGGTGCCGTTCTTCGGCTGGGGCCTGGCGCTGCTGCGCATGATTGCCATTGACCGCTCCAAGGGCCGTGATGCTTTCGAGCAGGTGGTCAAGCAAGGCCAGACGCGCATGGACGAAGGCCGCTGGCCGCTGCTGTTTCCCGAAGGCACGCGCGTGCCGCCGGGCAAGACGGCGCGCTTCAAGATGGGCGGGGCGCTGCTGGCGTCGCGCACCGGCGCGGTCGTCATTCCCGTGGCGCATAACGCCGGCGAGTGCTGGCGGCGCAATGCTTTCGTCAAATACCCCGGCATGGTTACCCTGTCGATCGGTCCCGCGATAGAATCCAAAGGACTCTCCCCCGACGAACTGAACCAGAAGGTTCAGGACTGGATCGAAGGGGAAATGCGGCGTCTCAACCCCGAAAGGTATGCCTAGCACTGATCAGCTCGAACTCCTGTTCGACGTACAAGACCACGACGCGCCCCAAGGCGCGTCGCCACTGATCGCGCTCCAGGGCGCGTCGCCGCTGATCGCCACGCCGAAGCCGCCTGCCGCGCGGCCCGAGCCCGCCTCCCAGGCGGACAGCCCGCAGCCCGTCACCCCCACCAACTTGTTTCCCGACGCCGCCACGGCCGACACGCCCAAGGGCGAGCCGCTGCTGACGCCGTCGCCCAATGCCTCGTCGCGCGTGCCCACGCCCTGTCCGGATCCGCTGCCGCCCGGCGCGCGCTGGCGTGAAGTGCCCACCGAACAGCAGCCGATTGGTTTCGTGCTGCTGCGCTCTCGTCGGCGCAGCATTGGTTTTGTCATTACCGACGACGGCCTGCGGGTGACGGCGCCCAGTTGGGTCACGCTGACACAGATTGACGACGCGGTGCGCGAGAAAGCCCGCTGGATCCTCACCAAGCTGCGCGAATGGCATGCCCGCAAGCAGCAACTGGCCATCGCGCACACGCGCTGGCAGGCCGGTGGCGAACTGCCTTACCTGGGCAAGCGCATCGTGCTTGGCGTGGGTGGCGACAGCCGCCAGTCCCGGTTGTCCGGCGATGCCGACGCACCGCAAGACGGCGACACCCTGTTGCTGGCGCTGCCGTCCGCGGCCGATCAAAGCCGTATCCGCGATGCGGCGCAAGCCTGGTTGCAGCAGCGCGCCGGCGCCTGGTTCGGCGCGCGGCTGGCGCATTTTTTGCAGATCAGCGGCCTGAAGATCCGCCGCTGGCGGCTGTCGTCGGCGGCCACGCGCTGGGGCTCCTGCACCAGCGACGGCAACATCATGCTGAACTGGCGCCTGATTCATTTCGCGCCCGGCATCATTGATTACGTTATCGCGCATGAACTCGCGCATCTGCGCGAGATGAACCACAGCCAGGACTTCTGGCGTGAAGTGGGCCAGATCCTGCCCGACTTCGAAGACGCCAAGAACATCCTGCGGCGTCACGACCCGGCTTCGCTGCCTCAGTTCTAAGACGCTTTATTCGGAAAAGCACCGGCGCCCTCCTGGTTCTTTCCCCAACCCCTCATCGCTTTAAGGAAGATTTCCATGCGTATGCTCCACACCATGCTGCGAGTCGGCAACCTCGACAAGTCCATCGATTTCTACACCAACGTGCTCGGCATGCGCGTCCTGCGCCGCAACGACTACCCGGACGGCAAGTTCACGCTGGCCTTCGTGGGCTATCAGGACGAGTCCGAAGGCGCGGTCATTGAACTGACCCACAACTGGGACACCGACAAGTACGACCTGGGCAACGGCTACGGCCACATCGCGCTGGAAGTCGACAACGCCTATGAAGCCTGTGACAAGGTCAAGGAACGCGGCGGCAAGGTGACCCGCGAAGCCGGCCCGATGAAGCACGGCAAGACCGTGATCGCGTTCGTGGAAGACCCGGACGGCTACAAGATCGAGTTCATCCAGAAGAAAGGCCGTCAGGACTAAGCAGGAAAGCCCGCCATGATCCACCCCATCCTGAAAATGGGCGACCCGCGCCTCTTGCGCGTGGCCCCGCCGGTGGAGCGCTTCGATACGCCCGAACTGCACGCCCTGATCGACGACATGTTTGAAACCATGGCGGCCGCGCAGGGCGTGGGGCTGGCCGCGCCACAGATCGGCGTGGACCTGCAAGTGGTGATCTTCGGCTTTGAGCGTAACGAGCGCTACCCGGACGCGCCGCCCGTGCCGCAGACCATCCTGTGCAACCCGGTCATCACGCCGCTGTCGGACGAGATGCAAGACGGCTGGGAAGGCTGCCTGTCGGTGCCCGGCCTGCGCGGGCTGGTGCCGCGCTATCGCCACATCCGCTATAGCGGCCGCGACCCCTACGGCCAGTTGATCGAGCGCGAAGCCGAAGGCTTCCACGCCCGCGTGGTGCAGCATGAATGCGACCACCTGATCGGCCGCCTGTACCCGTCGCGCATCCAGGATTTCTCGAAGTTCGGCTTCACGGAAATCCTGTTCCCCGGCATGGACCCGAACGCGGACGATTAAGCATCCGGTTCGGGGTCCGGGTTCGCCTTGGGCTTCGCTTCCGAATTTGCTTCGGGCTTAGCCTCGGGATTCGCTTCGGGATGTGCCCCGGCGGCCGCATCGGGTGTGCGTGCCGCCTGCGGCGACAGCGCTTCCGGCGCAAAATCATCCACCTGCAAGACCTTCAACACCAAGGCCTCGGCCGCTTCCAACTGCGCGGCCTGCGCATCGGTGACGGCGCCACGCTGATGCGCCTCGCGCCAATTGCGCACGTTCGACTGGCGCAGACGGTCGCGCAGGGGCTGCACGGACTCCACCAGCGCAAACGCGCGGGTCAGGTCCGCCAGGGGGTCGCTTCCCGCGCGGCCACCGCCCAACAGCACGCCGGCCTCCGGCCCGGTGCCGCTACTGGGTTCCCGTTGCAAGTCCGCCGCCAGCCGCGCATGCGTGGGCGACGGCTTCAACAGAAGCTCGGCGCAGGCGCGCGTCAAGGCGTCATCCGGGCCCCGCGCCAGGCGCAGCGGCAGGATGGCGGCGCGCAAGCCCCAGGCCATCACCCGCCCCGGCAGATTGCGCAGCACTTCATCCAGGCTTTTTTCGATGCTGGCGTAACCCTGCGCCATGCACCAATGCACCAGCGGCAGGTCGTCGTGCTTGCGGCCTTCGTCTTCCCAGCGCTTGAGCACCGCCGACAGCAGGTAGAGCTGCGACAGCACGTCGCCCAGGCGCGCCGAGATCATCTCGCGCCGCTTCAGCCCGCCGCCCAACTGCGCCAAAGTGGCGTCGGCCAGCAAGGCGAAGCCCGATGCATAGCGCCCCAGCCGCCGATAGTGGCCCGCCGTGGGGCCGGACACCGGCGATGGTGCCAGCAAGCCGCCCGTCCACGCGCGGCCGATGGCGCGCAGCGCGTTCTTGCCGGCGTGCCGCAAGTGGCGCCAGAAGACATCGTGAAAGACCTCGATGCCGCGCTCCTCGTCGGGGTTGGCCAGGGCCATCATTTCCGGCATCAGGTACGGATGCGCGCGGATGGCGCCCTGCCCGAAGATGATCAGGTTGCGCGTCAGGATGTTGGCGCCTTCGACCGTGATCGCAATGGGTACCGCGCGATACAGCGCGCCCAGGTAGTTGCTGGGCCCGTCCATGACGGCACGTCCGGCGTGTACGTCCATCGCGGCGTTCACGGATTCGCGCATGCGTTCGGTGGCGTGGTATTTCATGATGCCCGACACGACGGCGGGCTTCACGTCCTGGTTCAGCGCGGCGCAGGTCAGGCGCCGCGCGGCTTCAACCAGATAGGCGTTGCCCGCCAGGCGGGCCAGTTGTTCCTGTACGCCTTCGAACTTGCCGATGGGAATGCCGAACTGCTCGCGCACCCGGGCGTACATGCCCGTGGTGTGCGCGCACATGACGGCCGCCGCGGCCGACAGCGACGGCAGCGAAATGCCGCGCCCCGCCGCCAACGCGCTCATCAGCATCTGCCAGCCCTGGCCGGCACGCGCCTCGCCGCCGATCAGCGCATCCAGGGGCACGAACACGTCGCGGCCTTGGTTGGGGCCGTTCTGAAACACCTGCATCGCCGGCAGATGGCGCCGCCCGATCTCCACGCCCGGCGCCTCGGTGGGCACCAGCGCCACCGAAATTCCGATGTCCTTGGGGCCACCCAGAATGCCATCGGGGTCCGACATCTTGAACGCCAGCCCCAGCACCGTGGCCACCGGCCCCAGGGTGATGTAGCGCTTGTGCCAATTAAGACGGATGCCAATGAGTTCACGGCCGTCCACCACCTGGCGGCACACCACGCCGGTATCCACCATGGACGCGGCATCTGAGCCCGCTTCGGGGCTGGTCAGGCCAAAGCACGGCACTTCGCGGCCGTCGGCCAGGCGCGGCAACCAGTAATCGCGCTGCGCGGGCGTGCCGAACTGCATCAGCAATTCGCCCGGCCCCAATGAATTGGGCACCATGACCGTGACGCCCGCCGTGATCGAATAGGCGGAAATGCGCCGCACCACTTCGGAATGCGCATAGGGGGAAAAACCCAGGCCACCGTAGCGGCGCGGAATGATCATGCCGAAAAAGCGTTGCGCTTTCAGGAAGTCCCACACGCGCGGGGGCAGGTCACGCCGGTTCCAGGTGATGTCCCATTCGTCCAGCATGGCGCACAGCTGCGCCACGGGGCCATCGATGAACGCCTGTTCCTGCGGGGTGAGCGTGGCGACGGGCACGTCCAGCAGCTTCTGCCAATCGGGGTTGCCGGTGAACAGGTCGGCGTCCCACCACGAGTCTCCGGCCTCGATGGCCTCGCGCTCGGTTGCCGACATGGGCGGCAAGGCGTTGCGCGCCCAGCGATACGCGGGTTCCGTGATGCGGCGACGGCGCCAGGCATTGAAGTCCATGAGTGTCCCTCACTGTTATGGCCCTAGGGCGTGTCGGTGCAAAGTACCAGAATTGACAGCGCGCGGCCAAGCTCGCAAGGGCTGACTCTGCGACAATGAGCGTCCCCGCGCTGGTGCGCAATCAACCGCTATCCGGGCATCGCCACGCATGCTGAACAAACTCTGGCTGGGCTTCTTCCTGACCGCCGCCGCCGCCGCGCTCTACCGCTGGCTGGCCATTGGAGACCCCGACGTCTTCCGCCTGATGGTGGCCAGCCTGTTCGACATGGCGCGTGTGTCGGTGGAAGTCATGGTGCTGTTGTTCGGCACGTTGACGCTGTGGCTGGGCTTCCTGCGCATTGCCGAACGCGCCGGCTTGGTGGAAAAATTGGCGCACCTCTTGGGGCCGCTGTTTGCGCGCTTGATGCCCGAGGTGCCGCGCAACCATCCGGCAGTCGGCCTGATCACGCTGAACTTCGCCGCCAACGGCCTGGGGCTGGACAACGCCGCCACGCCGATCGGCCTGCGCGCCATGCGCGAACTGCAATCGCTGAACCCCACGCCGGAAACCGCCAGCAACGCGCAGATTCTGTTTCTGGTGCTGAATGCGTCGTCGCTGACGCTGCTGCCCGTCACCTTGTTCATGTTCCGCGCGCAACAGGGCGCGGCCGATCCCACCCTGGTGTTCCTGCCCATTCTGCTGGCGACCAGCGCGTCGACGCTGGCCGGCTTCCTGGCCGTGGCCGCGTGCCAGCGCCTGCGCTTGACCGACCCCATCGTAATGCTTTGGCTGGGCGGCGCGGCGCTGGTGTTGGGCGGCTTCATGGCGCTGTTGGCCAGCATGTCGGCGGCGGCGATTGCGTCGCTGTCCTCGCTCATGGGCAACCTGGCGCTGTTCGGCATCCTGCTGGCGTTTCTGGTCGTGGGCGCGTGGAAAAAGGTGCCGGTCTATGAAGCGTTCATCGACGGCGCCAAGGAAGGCTTCGACATCGCCAAGAGCCTGCTGCCGTATCTGGTGGCCATGCTGTGCGCCGTGGGCGTGCTGCGCGCATCGGGCGCGCTGGATTTTCTGCTGGACGGTATCCGCTGGATGACGCTGCGGGCCGGCTGGGACACGCGATTCGTTGACGCCCTGCCCACCGCGCTGGTCAAGCCGTTCTCGGGCAGCGCGGCCCGCGCGATGATGCTTGAGACCATGACGCACTACGGCGTGGACAGCTTTCCCGCGCTGCTGGCGGCCGTGATGCAGGGCAGCACGGAAACCACCTTCTACGTGCTGGCGGTGTACTTCGGGTCGGTGGGAATTTTGCGCGCGCGCCACGCGGTGGGTTGCGCGCTGGTGGCCGATGCGGCCGGCGTGATGGCCGCCATCGGCGTGTGCTACTGGTTCTTCGGCTAAGGGCCTGCGGGGCGGGACGTGCCCCGCCCTGGCCCTTGCGTCAATCCACCATCAGGATCTTCATGCCGTTGGTGCCGCCGCTGTCGCGGTAGAAATCGCCCTTGGTCAGAATGACCCAGTCGCCCGTCTTCACCAGGTTGCGCTTGCGCAGTTCTTCAATGGCGGCCTCGCTGAGCTCGGCCGGTTCGTAGTCCGACGGCGCGAACGGAATGGTGTAGACGCCACGGAACATCGCCACGCGATTCTGCGTCAGGCTGTGCGGGCTGTAGCAGTAGATCGGCACGCCCGAACGGATGCGCGACATGATCAGCGGGGTGTGCCCGCTTTCGGTCAACGCGATGATGGCCTTCACGCCGGGAAAGTGGTTGGCCGCGTACATGGCCGCCAGCGCGATGGTTTCATCGCAGCGCGTGAAGGTTTCGCCCATGCGGTGGTGCGACACGGTGGACGTGGGGTGCTTTTCGGCACCCAGACAAACGCGCGCCATGGCTTGCACGGTTTCAACGGGATACTGGCCCGACGCGCTTTCCGCCGACAGCATCACGGCGTCGGTGTAGTCCAGCACCGCGTTGGCCACGTCCGACACTTCGGCGCGGGTCGGCATGGGGCTGGAAATCATGGATTCCATCATCTGCGTCGCGGTGATGACCACCTTGTTCAGCGTGCGCGCGTGCTGAATGATGCGCTTCTGAATACCCACCAATTCCGCGTCGCCCACTTCCACGCCCAGGTCGCCGCGCGCCACCATCACGCCATCGCTGGCGCGGATGAGCGAGTCCAGCGCTTCGTCATCGGCCACGGCCTCGGCGCGTTCGATCTTGGCGATGATCCAGGCCTGGCTGCCGGCTTCGGCCAGCAAGGCACGGGCTTCGTCGATGTCGCTGCCATAGCGCGGGAACGACACCGCCACGTAATCCAGTTCCATCTCAGCGGCCAGCTTGATGTCGACGCGATCCTTGTCGGTCAGGCTGGGTGCGGACAAACCGCCGCCACGGCGGTTGATGCCCTTGTTGTTCGACAAGGGGCCGCCCACCGTCACCGTGGTGTGGACTTCGTCGCCTTCAACGCGGTCCACCACCAGCACGACGCGGCCGTCGTCCAGCAAGAGCTCGTCGCCCACGCGGCAATCGGTGACCAGTTCGGGGTAGTCGATGCCGACGATGCTGGCGGTGCCGGCATCCTTCGGATGCACGCGCGACAGCGTGAACGGCTGGCCGACTTGCAACTGCACCAGCTTGTCGGTGAAACGCGCGATGCGGATCTTCGGGCCTTGCAGATCGCCCATGATGGCGACGAAGCGGCCTTGCTGGGCAGCGATGTCGCGCACCAACTGTGCGCGGGCGCGATGGTCGTCCGCGCTGCCATGCGAGAAGTTCAAACGGGCCACATCCAGGCCCGCGCGGATCAACGCTTCAATGCGTTCGGGCGTCGACGTCGAAGGCCCCAGGGTGGCAACAATTTTGGTGCGGCGCAATACAGGCATGACGGTCCACTCTCGCAAAAACAACGAAAGCGCTATGGTACGCCGCCTGCGTCGGCACGGGTATCATGGTCAGCACTCCGACCCATAACCAGCCTCTCCGACACCGTGAAAATCGTCATTGCTCCCGACTCTTTCAAAGAAAGCGTTTCCGCGCCTGACGCGGCGGCGGCCATTGCACGCGGCGTGAAAGCCGCCTGCCCCGGCGCCCACACTGTCTGCATTCCCATGGCCGACGGCGGTGAAGGCACGGTTGAAGCCGTACTGGCCGCAACCGGCGGGAAGGCGCGCCAGCTTACGGTGAACGATGCGCTGGGCTACAAGGTCGACGCCGTCTGGGGTTTGTTGGAAGACGGCACCGCCGTGATTGAAATGGCGGCGGCCGCGGGGCTTGAACTGATCTCGCCATCCAAGCGAGACCCGATGCGCGCCAGCAGCCACGGCGTGGGCGAGCTGATGCTGGCCGCCGTCAACGCGGGCGCCACGCGCATCATTCTGGGTCTGGGCGGGTCGGCCACCAACGACGCGGGCGCCGGCATGCTGACGGCGCTGGGCGTGCGCTTGATGGATGCCGCCGGCAACAGCCTGCCACCCGGCGGCGGCGCGCTGGGCAAACTGGCCAGCATCGACACGCGCGGGATGGACCCGCGTCTGGCCAAGATCCGTATCGATATCGCTTCGGATGTGGACAACCCGCTGTGCGGGCCGCAGGGTGCCTCGCATGTGTTCGGGCCGCAAAAAGGCGCCACGCCGGAACAGGTGTTGGCGTTGGACCAGATGCTGTCGAATTTCGCGGATGTCTGCGCGCGGCATCTAGGCGTGGACCATCGCAACGAAGCCGGCGCAGGCGCGGCGGGCGGCCTGGGCTTTGCCGCCAAGGCGTTCCTGCAGGCGCACTTTCGCCCAGGCGTGGAAATCGTGGCGGAATTGGGCCGCCTGGCTGAAGCCGTCGAAGGCGCCACGTTGGTGTTCACCGGCGAAGGCCGCATGGACGCCCAAACCTTGCGCGGAAAAACCCCGGCCGGCGTCGCCAAAATCGCGCAGCAAGCCGGCGTGCCTGTCGTGGCGTTGGCGGGGTCGCTAGGTGACGGCTACGAAGCGCTGCACGCCGGCGGCATCACCGCCGCCTTCAGCCTGGCCCCCGGCCCCATCACCTTGCAGCAAGCGCTGGCGGACGCAGAGAAACTGCTGACGGAGCGCGCCAGAGACGTCATGCAGCTATGGATGGCGGCGCAGAAACGGATGCTGTGAGCGATGAAGCGCGGGAAGGCGGGCAGAAGGGAAATGACGCCGATCGCGCATAACCCATCGGGCGGCGTCGGCGGTGTGGCTGATCCCGGTTCGAAATCCAGCGATGCCTATGTGGCGGATTCCGCCTTAATTTCACCTTCGTCTGATGGGTTTCGCGCGTTGGGCGTCTGCTCAATATTGACGCGATCTTCGCGCTGCACCCATCCTACATGGCAACGTTTCTTGGTCCGGCGCTGACTATGTGGCTGACTCCGGATTTAATTCCGGCTTCGTTTGATGGGTTCCGCGCGTTGGGCGTCTGCTCAATATTGACGCGATCTTCGCGCTGCACCCATCCTACATGGCAACGTTTCTTGGTCCGGCGTTGGCTATGTGGCTGAATCCGGATTTAATTCCACCTTCGTTTGATGGGTTCCGCGCGTTTGGCGTCTGTTCTTTATTGACGTGATCTTCGCGCTGCACCCATCCTACATGGCAACGTGTCGTGGTTGGTCGTAGGATGGGTGAAGCGCGGGAAAGCGGGCAGAAGGGAAATGACGCCGGTCGCGCGTAACCCATCGGGCGGCGTCGGCGGTGTGGCTGATCCCGGTTCGAAATCCAGCGATGCCTATGTGGCGGATTCCGCCTGAATTCCACCTACGTCTGATGGGTTCCGCGCGTTGGGCGTCTGCTCAATATTGACGTGATCTTCGCGCTGCACCCATCCTACGAGAGCAGGCCGGCCTGGACCAATGCGTCTGACAGGCGGATGTAGCGGTCCACCGAAATGTCTTCGGCGCGGGCGGTGGGGGCGATGTCCAGGGCTTCCCAGGGGACTTGCGGCGCCCAGTCGGCCAGCACCCGGCGCAGCATTTTGCGGCGCTGCGAGAACGCGCGGGACACCACCGTTTCAAAGGCGCGGACGCTGACCGGTTGCAGGCGGTCTGCCGGCAAGGGCACCATGCGCACGATCGCGGACACCACCTTGGGCGGGGGATCGAAGGCTTCGGGCGGCACATCAAACAGCTTGTGCATGCGGTAGCGCGATTGCAGCATCACCGACAGACGGCTGAAATCACCCGAACCCGGTTTCGCCACCATGCGGTCGATCACTTCGCGTTGCAGCATGAAATGCTGGTCGCGGATGTGGTCGGCCCAAGTCATCAGATGAAACAGCAGCGGGCTGGAAATGTTGTACGGCAGGTTGCCCACGACACGCAGCGCGCTGCCGAACTGCGAAAAATCCACCGTCAGCGCGTCGGCCTCGACCACGGTCAGGCGGGACGCCTCGAACTGCTTGCGCAGGCGCGCGGCCAGGTCGCGGTCGATTTCAACGGCGGTGAGGTGGTCCAGACGCTCGAGCAGCGGCCGGGTAAGCGCAGACAAACCTGGGCCGATCTCGACCACGGCATCATCGCGGGCGGGTGCAACCGCCCGGACGATGGACTCGACGACGCTTTCGTCGGTCAGGAAGTTCTGGCCGAAGCGCTTGCGCGCCTGGTGTTGAGACATGAAAAGCCTGTAATGCGTTTAGCGGTTGTTCTGCTGGATCTTCTGCTGCTTTTCAAGCCGGTTGTCGATATAAGCCTGAGCGCGCAACTGCTCAAGCCAATCTTCAAAAGCCGGTTGAGCGCGGCGCTCGAACAAGGTCTGGCGCGCCTTCATGCGGGCCATGTCGTCGGTGGCGTCATGCTGGCGGCGTTCTTCAACCTGGATCAAGTGCCAACCGAAAGGCGACTGAACCGGCTGGCTGATCTCGCCCGGCTTCAGGGCGTTCATGGCGGCTTCGAACGGCGGCACGGTTTCACCCGGGTTCAGCCAACCCAGCTCGCCGCCCTGCGGCGCGGTGGAATCCTGCGAGTACTGGCGCGCCATGTCTTCGAACTTGGCGGTGCCCGACACCAGGCGCTGACGCACCTGTTCCAGGCGCTGGCGCGCGGTTTCGTCGCTCATGACGGTGGACGTCTTGATCAGGATGTGACGCGCGCGGGTCTGCATCACTTCGGTGGGGCCTTGCTGCGCGGCGGCGGCTTGCGGACGCGCGGCGGGCTGCGGCGCGGGCGTGGGAGCCGGGGCGCGCGCGGTGCGACCCGGGGCCGGCTGTGCCGTGCCACGGTCCATCACCTTGATGATGTGGAAACCGTTGCCGCTCTGGATCAGGTTGCTGACCTGGCCCTTTTGCAGATCGCTGATGGCCTTGACGAACAGATCGGGCCAGCCGTCCAGGGGACGCACGCCCATGACGCCGCCTTGCAGCGCTTCCGGGCCGTCAGACGCAGCGGCCGCCAGGCTGGCGAAGTCGTCGCCACGCTTGGCGCGCGCCAGGATGTCTTCGGCCTTCTTGCGCAGCACCGCCAACTGTTCGGGCGACGAGCCTTCCGGCACGCGCACCAGAATCTGCGCCAGCGCATAAAGCATCGGGCCCGAAGGCGCCGCGGCTTGCTCGGGCGCCTGCTGGGGCTGCGCCTGCGGTTGGGGCTGAGCCTGGGGCGCGGCGCCAAACGCCGGGTTGCGACGCTGGTCCCTCAGGAAAGCGTCGACTTCGTTGTCCGAGATGACAATCGTGGAATCCACCGCGCGTTGACGCAGGCGGTCCGTGCGGATCTCGTCGCGCAACGACTTGCGGTAGTTATCCCAGGTCGTGCCCGACTTTTCGATTTCGGCGCGCAGTTGCGCCACGCTGATCTTGTTGCGGCTGGAGATCGTCTGGATGGCCTGATCGACTTGCGCGTCGTCCACGCGAATGCCCAGACGATCGGCTTCATGGCGCTGCACGCGCTCCATGATCAGGCGTTGCAGCACTTGATGCTGCAGCGTCTGGTCGTCGGGCACCTGGATGCCGCGCGCCTTCAGTTCGGCCGAAATGCGGGTCGACGCCTCGCGCAGTTCGCGCAGCGTGATCACGTCCTTGTCGACCACCGCGGCAATGCCGTCCACGAACTGCTCGCCCTGCGGCGCGGCGGGCGCGGCCTTGGCGCCGTTGTTCGCGGCCCGGCCTGTCTGTGCGGCCACGGGCGCGGCGGACAGACCGGCGCAAAGGGCCAACAACAGCGCACTGCCGGACAGGCGGCGCAAAGAGTGCAACCTACGCATCATTCATACCTTTCAAATGTGGTCCCAGCCGGCACGGGCGGTGTAATGCTGGTGTAGCCGGGGATACTTCTGTTCAGCAGGTTCATCGGGTCGGTTCCCAGGGAACCCAGCCCGCTCAGCTCAAGCTGGAAGAACACTGCGGAGTTGGCGTCCGTTGCCGATACGGCATAGCGCTGGTAGACCACGCGGCCCACCCAGCAGCAATCACCCTTGTACTCCAGACCAGCGATGGCCTGCGTCACGCGGGGAGATTCCGTCGTATTGGCGACCGTGCTGGACGGCCCGGAGCGCAAGGAATAGTCCACCCGGCCCACACCGTACCAGCGCTTGCTGAACGGCCATTGGACCGCCAGGCTGACCTGGTTCTGGCCCTGGGGCTGGTATTGGACACCCGGTTGCGGGTCACGCTGATAACGATACGACACCGCCACCGTGGTCAGGCGCTGCGGTGACCAGCGGGCGCTGACCAGGCCGCGCGACCACTGGTTGTCGTAGGGGTTGTACTGCGCCGCCACATCCGTGCTGAGCGTGTCGGTCAGCGCCGCGCTGGCGCCCACCAGGAAGTCGGAACGGACGTTTTCACGCGGCGTTTCGCCGGGCAGCGTGACCTCCTGGTCTTCAAAGTACAGGCGCTGCGCCACGGCCAGCGACATGCGCTCGAAGCCGGTGTTGGCGTCCAGCCAGCGCGTGGTCAGCGCGGCGGTCAGTTGGTTGGCGTTGGAAATACGGTCCCAACCACCGGTGTAGATGTTTTCTTCAAACGCCTGCGAGAAGCTGAAATCAGCCAGCGACGTGTCGTAGACCGGCATCTTGGACTGGTCGCGATACGGCACGCGCAGGTAGTACAGGCGCGGTTCCAGCGTTTGCGTGGAGGCCTTGCCGAACAGACTCGTGTCGCGTTCGAAAATCAAGCCCGCGTCCAGCGACATGATCGGCACGGTCCGCGATTGCGAGCGCGGCAGGCCGTCGGCCGACCCGCCGTTCAGGCCGAGCGCGTCCTCGCCATACCACTTGGTCTGGTACTGGGTGTAATTCACGCCCGCCTTCGGGATGATGAACCAGCCCGGCCGCACGATCGGGTAGGACACCGTCGGGTAGGACTGCAGGCGGTCGCCGTCGGGGTAACGCACCGTGGAGCCGAAATCAGGACGGCGGAAACGCACGGCGGTCGAGGTCCAGTCCACATCGAAGCCGCCCCAGTCGTAGCGTGCGCCACGCAGGTAGAGCTCGGGCTCCTTGTCATACGGCGGCACCAGCGGCGCGTCCGGATCCTGCAGCGTCTGGTACTTGTAGACCTGGGCGTAGGCGCTCCAGTAGTTGGACGCCCAACCCACGCGGCCGCGCTGCGGCAGGTAGGTGGTGGACGCCTGGTTCAGGCCCAACTGCGAGATGTCGCGGAAGTAGTCGTCGTCCGATACCTTGGCAAGATCCCAGTCGGCGTAGAAGCCGTGCGAAAACGTCTGCTGATGGCGCCACCAGTACATCCAGCGGTCTTCGCTGGTGACGTTGTCGTTGGGCAGATAGGCGCCGTCGATGGTGCCCACATAGGACGACCCCAGGTAGCGGAATTCGCCGCCCAACTGCATGCCGCGCTTGGAGAAATAGCGCGGCTGCAAGGTCAGGTCGTAATTGGGGGCCAGGTTCAGGTAGTACGGCAGCGAAAAGTCAAAGCCGCCCTGGCTGGTGGTGCCGTAGGTCGGCATCAGGAAGCCCGACTTGCGCTCTTTCTTGACCGGGAAGGTCATGTAGGGCGACGCCAGGATCGGCACGTCCTTGAAATACAGCACGCCGTTGCGCGCCACGCCTTCGTTTTCGTCGAAGTCGATATCGACCGTCTTGGCCTTGATGTACCAGGACGGCGTTTCGCACGAGCAGCCGCTATACGTGACCGTATGCAGCCGCATCTGTGACTTGCTGAAGATGTCGGCGTGTTCGGCCACGGCAAAGCCGCCGGTGGCGCCCATCCAGAAATTGGGCTGTTCGACTTCGCCTGAATACTTGTCGACGTTGAACTTCGCGTTCGGGCCGGTCACCAAGGTGCCGTCGCGCATCATGCGCGCGCTGCCCTGGACGTCGACTTCGCCCGTGTCCTTGCGATAGTTGATGCGGTCGCCCTTGATGATCCCGTCGATGCGGCGCACTTGCGCGCTGCCGCTCAGGGTCAGGTCGGACTCCGGATCGCCCTCGATGCTGTCCGCTTCCATGTAAGCGGGGATGCTGTCGTCCGGCAGGCGATGCATGCGCAAACCGGGCGACGTGCGCAACACGGGAGCCGCGGGGGTGGCGGTTGCCGAGCTTGCCGAGGGTGCAGCGGGAGTCGAACCTTGGCTACCTTGAGCCTGGACGGCTCCGGCGGCAACGCTGACAGCAGAGAGGATCAACCACCGAACCTTGCGCACGAGTGAAAACAGCCCTTTTTGACGATGGAAATGCCTGGCACCGACGACAAAGAACCGCCGATGCTGGTGGAATCGAGCCGGTATTATAGAGAAGCCGCGCCATACGCCCAGCCTTATGTGCGCCGAACGCAAATTTCAGCAATATTGCCCTTCTGACACGGATCATCCTTGAAAAACGATCACGACCCCCGCCTGGCGCAGATCCGCAACTGGCTGGATAGCCTGCCCGCCGCCTTGAACCTGGCCGTGGACTCGCTGCGCCCGGCCTCCGCCGACGCCAGTTTCCGCCGCTACTTCAGGCTGGACGCCGGCGAGCGCACCCTGATTGTCATGGACGCGCCCCCCGCCCACGAAGACTGCCGTCCCTTTCTGCACGTGGGCCAGTTGCTGGCCGATGCCGGCCTGAACGTGCCCAAGGTGCTGGCACAGGATCTTGACCAAGGCCTGCTGCTGCTGTCCGACCTGGGCGAGCAGACCTACTACCAGCGCATCCAGGCCGGCCTGTCCGACAGCCAGCTTCAAACGATGTACCGCGAAGCGCTGGCCGCGCTGGTCCGGCTGCAACAAGCCGCCACCACCGGCCTGGCCACCTACGACACCCCCCGCCTGGCCGACGAGCTCACCCTCTTTCCCCAGTGGTACGTCGAGAAGCACCATGGCGTGACGCTGGACGACAAGACCGCCAACGCGCTGGAAAAAATCTTCGCCCTGCTGTCGGCCAGCAATGGCGGCCAGGCGCAAGTGCTGGTGCACCGCGACTTCCATTCCCCCAACCTGATGGTCTGCGACCAGCCGCAATACGGCCCCAACCCGGGCGTCATCGATTTCCAGGACGCGCTGGCCGGCCCCATCACCTATGACCTGGCGTCATTGGTGACCGACGCGCGCACCACCTGGGAAGAACCGCAGCAATTGGACTGGGCGATCCGCTATTGGGAAATGGCGCGCGCCGCGGGCTTGCCCGTCGATGCCGACTTCGCTGATTTCCACCGCGCCTATGAATGGATGGGCTTGCAGCGCAACCTGCGCATCATGGGCGTATTTGCTCGCCTGAACCACCGCGACGGCAAGGCGCATTACTTGGCGCACATGCCGCGCATGAACGCTTACGTGCGCCAGGTGGCCCAGCGCTACGGCGTCTTCACGCCCTTGCTGCGCCTGCTGGACAAGCTGGACGACCGCCAGGTCCGCGTCGGGTACACGTTCTGATGCGGGCCATGATTCTTGCCGCGGGCCGCGGCGAACGCATGCGCCCCTTGACCGACCACCTGCCCAAGCCCTTGCTGGCGGTGGGCGGCAAGCCCCTGATCGTCTGGCACCTGGAACGGCTGGCCGCGGCGGGGTTCCGGGACGTGGTCATCAACCACGCCTGGCTCGGCCACGAGATCGAACGCGCGCTGGGCGACGGCAGCGCGTTTGGCGTGCGGGTTCGCTATTCCGCCGAAGCCACCGCGTTGGAAACCGCCGGCGGCATCGCGCAGGCGTTGCCCCTGCTGGGCGACACGCCGTTCCTGGTCATGAACGGCGACGTCTGGTGCGACTGGAATCCCGCGTTGGCCCCTGCCCTGGCGGCCGAAGTGCCCGACGGCGGCGCCTGGCTGCTGATGGTCGACAACCCCGTCCAGCACCCGAACGGCGATTTCCGGCTGTCGTCGGACGGCGGCCTGCATGCCGACGGCAACCCGCGTTTGACCTATGCAGGCATCGGCGTCTACCATCCCTCGTTGTTCGCGGATGTCCAGCGCGGCACGGCGGCGCCCCTGGCGCCCTTGCTTCGGCAAGCAATGAGCCGGAACCTGGCGCGCGGCGCGCATCATGATGGCCGATGGACCGACGTCGGCACCCCGCAACGGCTTGCCGACCTGGACGCGGAGCTTCTCGCAGCGGCACGCTGACGCTCACATATTTCACAATATCAAGGTGCGCAACCAGGATTTTCCGCGCACCCAACCGCCCTGGCTAACGGGGTATTCTCTGACGCTTTGACGCGCGCGCGGACACCGTCGCGGCGGACAAGCACACACACAGGAAGTTTTCTAGGAATGGGGATGTTTGGAAGATCGCAACGGGCCGTGTTCAAGCCCTCCGTATACCAACCCGGTCAACGCACGCGGCGCCTGCCGCGCTGGCTTGTCCTGCTTCTGGTGGGAATTGCCTTGGGTGCGGGCGGCGTGCTCTTCCTGCAAACCAATTACGGCCCGCAACGCCTGACGGTCGAGCAGTCCGAGTCGTTGCACAGCGAGCTGAGCGCCTCCAATCTGGAGCGCCAGCGCCTGCAAACGCAATTGGAAGAAGCCACCCAGCAGCGCGACGCCAATAAATCCGGCCATGAAAAACTGACGACCGAACTGGCCGACGCCCGCGCCAAGATCGACACGTTGAACAAAGAACTGGTCCTGTTCCAGGACGCCATGCCGCCGGACCCGCGCGGCGGCAATCTGGGCATCCGCTCGGCCACCTTCAAGCGCGGCACCGGCCAACTCGGCTACCAAGTGCTTGTCATGCGCGACGAACCGTCGGGCGCGCCCTTCCAGGGCACGCTTACGTTCGCCATCGAAGGCAGCTACCCAAACGGCCGCGCCGCCACGATCACCCCCGAAGGCCCGGCACTGAATGTCGACCGGTACGATTACGCGCTGGGCGACCTTACCCTGCCCGACGGCTTCAACCCCCGCGTGGTGGTGCTGCGCGTGTTGGACGGCAACCAGAAGCAGCAGGCGATGCGCATCTATAACGTGCGCAAGTAAGCGCGCCGCGCTGGCCCCGAAAACCCGCCTCGGCGGGTTTTTTTACGTCCTCGCAAAATCGTTGCGTACGCAACTTATTAAGCATATAGTTGCGCAAACAACCAAATTCCAGAGACAAGATGCCGCTTCCCTCGCACGTACCCGTTCTGATTGCCGGCGGAGGCCCCGTCGGGCTGACCCTGGCCGCCTTGCTGGCCGAATACGGCATCGCCTCGCTCACCGTGGAGGCGGACGACGACTATTGCAGCGGCAGCCGGGCCATCTGCATTTCGCGCCGCTCGCAGGAAATCATGGCGTGGGCCGGCGCCGACAAGCCGCTGGTAGCCACCGGGCTGCCCTGGACTGGCGGCCGCAGCTACTACCGTGACCGCGAAGTCCTGCACTTCGAAATGCCGCACGACCCGCTGCAACGCTATGCGCCGATGGTCAACATCCAGCAGTACTCGATCGAGGAATACGCCCATCAGGCCATGCAGCGCCACCCGGACCTGGCGGCCTTGCAATGGTCGGCTCGCGTGGCCGGCCTGCGTACCGACGCGGACGGCGTCAGCGTCGACATCGACACCGACGGCCAACGCCAGACCGTGCGCGCCGACTGGCTGATTGCCTGCGACGGCGGACGCAGCACCGTGCGCGAGGCCATGGGGCTGAAGCTGGAAGGCATGCAGTACGAAGGCCGCTACGTCATCGTCGATATCGAACAAGCCTCCAACCGCCCCGTGGAACGCCTGGCCTGGTTCGACCCGCCATCCAACCCCGGTTCCACCCTGCTGATGCATCGCCAGCCCGGCAACGTCTGGCGCGTGGACTACCAGATCCGCGACGACGAAGACCCCGAAGAAGCCGTCAAACCCGAAAACGTACTGCCGCGCGTGCAAAGCCATCTGGACATGATCGGCGAAACCGCGCCGTGGAAACCGTTGTGGATTTCGGTCTACAACGCCAAGTGCCTCACGCTGAACCAGTACCGCCACGGGCGCGTGCTGTTCGCCGGAGACGCCGGCCACCTGGTGCCGATCTTCGGCGTGCGCGGCTTGAATTCCGGCCTGGACGACGCCGGCAACCTGGCGTGGAAACTGGCCTGGGTCTTGAAAGGCCAAGCGCCCGACAGCCTGCTGGACAGCTACAGCACCGAGCGCGTGCACGCCACCCGCCAGAACCTGGCCTACGGCGCCAAGAGCACCGAATTCATGGCGCCGCCCGACTTTGGTTTTCGCCTGATGCGCGAAGCTGCGCTGCGCCTCGCCTTGGTGGACGCAACGGTGCGCCCGCTGATCAACCCGCGCCAGTCCGCGCCCATTTCCTACGACGCCTCACCCTTGAACCTGACCGACGGCGCACCGCAGGCCGGCCCCGCCGCCGCCCCCGGCCAGCCCGCGCCCGACGCGCGCCTGCAAGACGGCGACACGCCGCGCTATGTCAGCGAGAGCTTCGGCCGTGGTTTCGTGCTGCTGGCAGTGTCACCCTTGGAATCGAATCTGGCGCGCGAACTGGACGCCCTTGCCGCCGACACGCAAGATGCGCCGCATCCGCTGCGGGTGCTTAGCGTTGGCGACGGCGGCTTGAACGATGCACACGGCCAGTTGCGCGAGCGCTATGGCGCCAGCGCGGGCGCCGTCATCCTGATCCGCCCCGACGGCTATGTGCTGGGCCGCTGGTCCGCGCCGCAAGCCGCGCAACTGCGTGCCGCCCTGGCGCCCTATTACCCCTTGATCGCCCAGTCCGCAACACAGGAAGGCCAAGCATGAACAACGACGAACTTGACCAGGTCTACACCCGCATGGCGCAGACGCTGACGCGCGTGGGGGAATCCCAGGCGCCGCTGTTTCTATCGATACTGGGCTTGTCGCTGTTAAGCCGGCAGCCAGACGCGGCCACGGCGCTGGCGCTGCTGGCCGAAGCCGAAAGCGCCTGCCAGGGCGAAGCCGCTGTGGCAAACTACCCCGCCACCACTCCTGCCCGCCCAACGTGAAACCGCCTGCCCTGGAACGATTCCTGACGTATCGCCTGCACGTGCTCAACAAGATCACGGACCGGGATACGAATCGCGCCTATCTGGAAGACTGCGGCATTCCCTTGGGTGAAGCGCGCTGCCTGGCCGCGATCGGGCGCTATGCGCCGCTGTCCGTCAACGACCTGGCGCGCGCGGCGAACCTGAATAAAGGGCAGGCCAGCCGGTCGGCGCAGGCGCTGGTGGATCGCGGGCTGGTTGAAAAGGCGCTGTCCACGTCCGACGGGCGCGGCGTGGTGCTGACGCCCACCCAGGCGGGCATGGCGCAATACCAGCGCATCATCGACCTGATTGCGCAGCGCAATGAAGAGATCTTCGGCTGCCTGAGCGCCAGCGAACAGCAGGTGCTGGGAGAGATGCTCGACCGTCTGATCGAGCATCTGCAAGCACAGGAAAACGACGGCTAGGCGTCGGACTTCGGCGCCGTGGCGCCCATCTGCGCAGCCGCTTCGTCCATGAACTGCGCCATGCGCACATCCAGTTCGGTCACCCCGCCCGCGTCATGCGTGGTCAGCGTCACGTCCACCCGGTTGTAGACGTTGGTCCATTCTGGATGATGGTTCAGCTTTTCCGCGAACATGGCCACACGCGCCATGAACCCGAATGCCGCATTGAAATTTGGAAAACGGAAGCGTTTTTCAATGGCGTCACGCATGGCCACGGCCTGCCATCCGGTCAGGGCGGCCACGGCGGTATCGGTGCCGATACGGGCGGGGGGAAGCATGCTCATGGCTAGGCCTTATTGCTTGACGGCGTACAAGTAGATTTCCACGCGCCGGTTCAGCGCGCGCCCTTCGGCGGTGGCATTGTCGCCGATGGGATCGTTTGGCCCACGCCCTTCCGTGCTCATGCGGCCGGCGGCCACGCCCTGCTTGGCCAGGTAGTCCGTCACGCTCTTGGCGCGGTTGACCGACAGCGTCTGGTTATGCGCCAGCGCGCCGGTGCTGTCCGTGTGGCCAACAACCTTGGCGCGCAATTCGGGATGCTGGTTGAGCGAACGCCCCACGCTGTCCAGCACCGGCAGCAAGGCCGGCTTCAACTGCGTCTTGTCCGTATCGAACGACACGCCGCTGGGGATGTTGACCTTCAGGCTGCCATCGGGCATTTCGACGACATCGATGCCCAAGGACGATGCGCCCGATTGCTGTACGTCTTCCTTGACGACCTTCCAGTTGTAGCCCACGAGGCCACCCGCCACGGCGCCGATGCCGGCGCCGATGGCCGCGCCCTTGCCGTGCCCGATCAGCGCGCCGATACCGGCGCCCACCGCCGCCCCCGCGCCCGTTCCCACGGCGGTATTGGTTTGCTGTTGCGTGGCGCAACCGGCCAGCAAGGCCCCGGCCGCCGCAACCACCGCCATCCGGTTGAGCATTGTTCTTGAGTTCATGGCAACCTCCACGATTCCTACGTGCGCCGGGTCATTCCGGCGTAGTCCATGCTAGCAAGGGCATGCGGCGCGACCCGCAACATTTTGTACTGGCGGCGGGCGGCACGCCTCCTGGGTTCAGCCCGCAGGGCCACGTCACGCAGAGGCACACCCCGCGGCGGTTCAGCCGCGCCTGCCGACCAGCATCGCCAAGCCGAACAACGCGCCCAGTCCGCCCACGATCGCCAGCGAGATCGACGGCTCGCGCATGTTCAGCGCCATCGCCGCCGCCGCGACGCCCAGCCCGGTGATGAGCGCGCCCACCAGACGGCCGCCAGTGGATCCATAGAAATGGGTGCGGCGCGCGGACTCGGTGCCGGCGGGCTGGCGCTGTTGCCAGGCGTTCAACGCCTGTTCGAATTCGCGCAGCAAGCGCTCGCGGCTGGGCAGATCCACCGCGCTGACCAGCAGCGTCGGCAGGCCCGGGCGGATCAGTTTCAGGTAGTCGTCCGTACCCCAGCTTTTCAGGTCGGCAAAGGCAATCGGCCCCCGCCGTGAAAACTCCAGGCCATCGGGCGTGACCTTGACAGCATTGCGGGTAGGAAAGCCCTTGAACGCCACCAGCGGCGGCACCAGCAGGCCCAACACCGCCAGCACGATGGCCAGCACGATCGGCCCCCGGTTGAACACCACCAGCATGAAGCTGCCGGCCGCCAAGGCAAAGGCCAGGGGCACCGACAGTTGATGCCAGCGCGTGTAGACGGCCGCCTGGATGCCTTCGTTGCTATTCATGCTTGGACCTTGTCAATTTTCCGCTCTTACAAGATTGGTGCCGTTGCCGCCCACCGGCAGCGATCGGACTTCCGGCATGCGTTCCGGATCCGGCCAGAATTCCACCTTGAGAAACGCTTCGGTGAAGATATCGTCATCAACCAGGACCTCGGTGCGCAACACCGCGTAGCCATTATGAACTTGGAACTGCACCGAATCTTCCCACGGCTTGCTGGTGAATTCGATGGACTGGCTGCGGTCCTTGCGTACCCAGCGCCAGATGTCGGCCCACCCGGGGCGCGAGCTCAGGCTGTTCACATAGTCGTCCGCCTTGTCCATCCACGTCTTGGGGTCGGGCCGGCCGGCCACCATCTGCGCTTGCGACGGGCCGCGCGGTTGCAGCTCCGGGTCCTGCGCGCGCACCGAGCCCTTGCTGGACACCACGGCGGTAACGCCCGCCCCGCCCAGCTTGAGGCTGTAGGCGTAGTCGCTGCTTTGGGTGTAGCCGGGCATGATCACTTCCAGCACCAGCCGGTCGCGGCCCAGGACTTCCCCGCTCCAGAAGCCATACCATTGCAGCGACACACGCACGCCGAACACCGCGCGGTTGAAGTCGTCCAGTTCGTCCTCGCGCGTCGCGTAGACCTCGCGGCCCTCCACGCCTTCGAACTCTTCGGCCCGCATGCAGCAGCGCGTATACCAGACCTCAAGCTCGCTTTCGGTGGCGCTGTCGCCCCAGAACTTGAAGTACAGGCCGGCCACCAGCAGGCACAGCCCCAACGCGATCCACCCCCACACCGGAATGCCCAGCAGCACCGTGCCGCCGCTGGTCAGGCCCACCATCGCGCCGCCGAAGCCGCCCGCGCCCGCCGCCACGCCCGCCGTGCTGAACGCGCCGCCCACCGCGATGACAGCGGTGGCCACCCCGGTCAGGCTGGACATCAACAGGAAGGCGGACGACGTTGCATAGGCGCCGCCCGCTTCGTAGTTGTGGACGTCGTACTGGTCTTTGGCGTTGAGCGCGTTGTTGGCGCTGTCGACGAAGGTCGCGGCAGTGGCGAACACCGCGCCCGCCGTGCGGAAGGTGGCCAGCCGCATATTCAGCCGCAGGTTCATCGTGAACGCGGTGTTCGCGCCCACGCGCGCGCCGATCGCGCCGGTGGTGACTTCAATCGCCACGCTGCCCACCCCCAGCACGCCGGTGGTGATGCCGAACCAGGCCTTGCGTTCCTTCTTCGCATCCTGGACAGCTTGCGCCGCATTCAGCTCCGACACCGATGTATAGATGGCCACCAGCGCCATCACGCCCGTGGCGCCCGCATACGAGGCGTCGCGCGACTTGGCGTATTTGATCAGCCCCGCCATGGGCGACATGGTCGGCGCCGGCAAGGCCAGCACCGGCGGCGGCGCGGGCAGGCCCAAGGGCGGCGATGCGCCCGCCCCGGGTCGTGGGCGCGTCGTGGATGCGGCATTCGTTGAAGCCGCATTCGTTGAAGCCGCATTCATCTGCGCGTCCACTTCCTCCGGAATCACGTAGTTGATCGTGACCGATCGCGACGCCTCGGACTGCGTGCCCATCCACCCCGCGTTCATGTGCTGGGTCGCGCTGACGCCGCCCCCCGCCGTAATCGTCATGGACCGGTTGTTGGGCTCCCAGATGATCTCGTGCATGTCCGCGATCATGCGCGGCACCGTGGTCGTGTGGCTGCGCACCACCAGAACGGTATTCATGCGCGCCGCCATCGTCATGGACACGCGCGCGGCAACCCGTTCCGCGATCGGGTCGCGCGCCAGCGTCAGCCGCAGCAATTGGGTCGCCATGAAGCGGCCGATCGCGGTCGTGGCCGCCCGGCTTGGCGTCGGCAAGCCCTTTGCCCGGCGATCCTTCAGCCAGTCGTTGTAGCTCTTGATCATCTTGCGGACGTTGGAGATCTGCTTGGACAGCTTGCCGCGCGCCTCCTTTTGCAGGAAGGCCAGCAGTTCGCCGTCGTTCGAGGCCAGCCCGCGCCAGATCGCTTCATACAACCCGTCCTTGTCGTCTTCCTTCAAGGAATCATCGATGGCCTTGTGCTCGCTGTGCACCGCGCCCGCGCCGTCCACGCACAGCGCAAGGTCTTCCTCCAGCCGCTGGCCCGCCACGGCGTCATTGGGCGAATACGCCTTCAACGTCATCCAGAAGGCCTCGCGGCCGTACCACCACGCCCAGTCCTTGCCCGCCCCTTCGATCAGGTCCTTCATGCGGTCGACGCTGGCGCGGTTGTCGCTGATGGTCCTGGAGACCTTGCTCATGTTGATGCGTTCGTGCATCCGCCGGATCTCATCGCCGGACGAGTCCATCTGCTTTTCCAGGCCCAGGATGATCTGCGCCACGCCCACTTCGCGCAGCCGCGTCGGGTCCATGTGGTGCTCGGCCAGTTCGCCCATGCGCTTGTTGCGCCACGTCGAAATGTCGGCCAGCAAGCCCACCGGGTCGCGCAGCGCCAGCACCACGCCGCCCTTGGGCGTCATCTGCCGCATCTTGGTCGCCATCTCGGCGGCCTTTCCGCCGAAGGTGGTCACGCCCGGGCTCAAGGTGTTGTTGAACAAGGTGGCGGCGCCGGCCGCATCGCGAAACTCGATGGAATGCGCGGCCAGGTTGGCCCCGTCTTCGGTCACGCGGTAGCCGGTATCCGGCTTGGGATGCCCGCCGCCCCAGACGTCGCGCGCATCAAGTTCAACCATGATCTTGCCGCGCCAACGATCGTCGCGCGTCAGCTCGCGGCGGATGTCACGGGTCCACCACACGCGCGAATAGCCGACCCACACCGAGCGCGATGCATTGGCCGGCGCCTCGACGTTGATCAAGGCCGATTCCAGGCCGTGGCCTTCTCGCGTGCAGGTAAACGTGGGCTGCTCCGACGGACGGTTGTCGTCGTCCACCGGCACTTCCTTCATCTGGCCCGTGGCGGTGGCCGCGAAGGCGCGCCACCCGTAGCTGCGGCGCGGGTCCCACACGTACACATAACCCGCCGTGATGGCGCGCAGCATGTAGGCGCCCTGGCGCATGGTTTCGTAGTGCAGTTCGGCGTCCGCGTACACGCCGTTGGGCAGATCGTTCCGGCCGCCCGGCACATACGCCACCCGCATCGGCAGGATCGGCAAACCCGGCCGGCCGCAAAACTTGCCCTTGCAGGGAAGCGCGTCGTAGTCAGTCGTCATGCTTGTCGATCCTCCCGTGCCTGCGCCTGCCGCGCAAACAACCGCCAATCCTCGTCATCCATGTCTTCGGCCGCGTTGCGCAAGCGGCCGCCCTCTTCTTGAATCTCGCGCAGCAGCGCGGCAAACGACGGCGCGCGTTCCAGCGGCGCGTCCAGGCGCACGCGCCAGGCCGCGAACAGCGCCGCGTCTTCGTCGTCGTTGATGCCGCAGGCGCTGGCCACATCCAGCGCGCGACGTATCGGCTCCAGCGCCGACGGGCCGTAGTCCAACCCGCCCGCGTTCAACCGTTGCAGCACCGCGTTCACCTGGCCCAAGCGCGCCAGCCGTGGCCAGTCCGGCGTGGCCGTCTGCATGGGGCCGGGCGTGTCCGGCAGCGCCTGCCAGCGCGCAAAGCCGTCGATGCACATCCACGCCGCGCCCGCAATCCACGACGCGGGCGCGCAGCCCGCATACAGCTCGCTTTGAAACTGCGTCGTGCGCGGATCCCAGAACCGCAGGATGCGCATGCGCCCCTGCGCGTCGCGCAGCCGCGCGCGCAGGATCAGGCGCTGCGCCACTTCCGCCAGCGGCAGGTCGGTGGCCAGCCACGCCGACATCGACCGCGCTCGCTTGACCGCGGGCGCGGGGCGCATGGCTTCTTCCACCGCCAGCCGGATGCTGGCGTTGACCAACCGTTCGTACCGGATCTCGTCGGGTACCTCGGCCAGATACAAGGGCGGCGCGGACGCGCCCTGCGATATCAAGTCAACCGCGCGCCGCGCCAGGCCCGCCGTGGCGATCTCGTCAGCCAAGGGGTCGGCCAGCGTGGAATCGCACAGCAGCAGCACGCGGCGGCTGGCGCGCGCGTCCAGCACCGCGCGCAAGCCGGCAATGGCGTGTTCGACGGCGGCCTCCGCGCGCGTCGACCGGGACGCGGCGACCGCTTGTGCCGGGTCCTTCGGGTGCGTCGGATGCGTCGGGCGAGCCGGGTCCGTCGGATGCACCGGGTGCGTCGGGTCTATCCTCATGCCGCCAGCGCTCCGCTGCCGGCCGCGTCTTCCAGCGCCGCGGCGCAGCCTTCCAAATCACCCTGCGGCGGCTGCGCCGGACCGGCGCCGCTTTGCGGCCCCACCCAGCTGTGCACGCCCGCCTTCAGCTCCACCTTGCCCGGCGCGTGCAACTGGATGCCGCCGCCTTCGACGCGCAGGTAAGCGCCCGCCGCCGTGGCCAAGACCTTCTTCGATGCGTTCACATCCACCGCGCCCTGCGCCGACACCAGCGTCACCGCCTTTTCGGCGGCCAGGCGCATGCGCGCCTTCTGGCTCTGCAAGCGCAACTTGCCGCCCGCCGCGTGCAAGCGGATGCCTTGCTCTTCTACCGCGCGCCCGCTGCCGCCCAGGCCCTTGGTGAACAGCACCACGCCTTGCGCGACACAGATCGCCAGGTTCGCGCCCGCCGCCCAATTCACGTCCGGGGCCACCTGGCACAAGGTCGCGCCCGCCACGGTGTAGGCGTTGTGCGGCGTGTACTGGCCGATGCCCTTGGGCGCGCTGACCTGTATGTGCGGCAGCGTGTAAGCGGGTACCGCCGAGGCTTCCGCACCCTGGGTTGCAGCGCCCTGGGTTTCAGCCTCCTTCATGCCTTCAATCACCTTGCGCACGGTCTCCAACTCATTGACCGCCCGCGTCTTGTCCCCATCGCCGGACAAGCCCGCCTCCTGACGGCCCGCCGAGGCGGACAGCTCGGCCGCTTGCTCGATGGCCTTTTCCATTTGCTGGATGGCTTCTTCGCTGTCCAGCAGGCCGCCTGTCGCGCCTTCGCGCTTGTCGGCGCTGATCAGCAAGCCCTCGCCCGCGCGCAGCGCCAGCGCTTCGCTGGTCGCCAGTTCCGCGCCATGACCCAGGTCTGACAAGCGTTCGTTGTCGCGCTGCTGCTTCAGGTGCCCCAGGTTCAGCCGCGCCTCGGCCTGGGTGGTCGACGCGGTCAGGCGCGACTGGCCCGGCGTATCGTCCTGCACCAGTTGGTTGTAGCCGCCCATGCCTCGGCCGCTTTCGGCCAGAGCCTGCGTCTTGAAGCCCGACATCACCACGTTGTGCGCGTGCCCGTCCTGCGTGCCGGCGAACCACGCCGGCGCGTTGCCGGTGGCCTTGGCCGCGCCGCCCTGCACCTGGTTGTTGGCGGCATTCTCCGTGCCCGCACCGTTGTACAAGGCGCCCACCACCACCGGGCGGTCGATATCACCATGCAAGAACTGCACCAGTACCTCTTGGCCCAGGCGCGGGATGAAGTGCCCACCCCAATCCGACCCGGCTACCGGTTCGGCCACGCGCACCCAGGTGCCCAGCGCGTCCGACGCGGGCGCGTTGTCATCCCCGGCGGGATGCGCCTGCCGATTGCTGGACGCGCTGCCCCGCTGCCAATGAAACTGGATCTTCACGCGGTGGTCGCGATCGGTGTGAACGGGGTCGGCCGCGCCCACCACCAGCGCGGTCTGCGCGCCGTGCACCGTGGGCCGCGGATGCAGCCGCGCCCCGTGGCCGTCCCGCGTGCTGGGCCGATATTCCAGCGTGGCGGCAATCGCCTCGAAGCGGTTGCGATAGAACTCCGTATCGCCATCCTCTTGCGTACCGGCGGCGCCCAACGCCTGGGCCACCGCCCGCCCCAGGTCTTCATCGAAGTTGTTGCGCGCCTCGTGCTGCATGCGCATCACCACGAAATCGCCGCCTTCACCTTGCGACGGCGCCCAATGGCCGGTCAGGGTAAAGCGTTGGCCCGGCGCAAGCGTACGCACCGTGCCGTCGCCTTCGTACAAGGACTGGCCCACGCGCTGCGCGGCCAACGCATTGTGGGCCAGGCGCTCGCCCTGCCCGCTGTCTTCAAACAAGTATTGGCCGGGATAGTCCGAGTCGGCCAATTCCAGCGTGTTCGGCATCTTGTCATCGACCTGCGCGCTGGCCTGGCGGGCCTGCATGGCGCGATAGTCCCAAGTGGCGATGCGCACCGCGTTCGTGCGCCAGGCGCGCCGCTTGCGCCAGCCCTGGATGGTGTCCTCGCTTTCGGTGGCATCGGCACGCTGAAACTTCACGCTGGCTTGCGGGCCGTTCTTGAAGGCGCCGTTGTGGTCGGCGATGACGACGGTATGGGTGCCCGGCTCGCCGTCGCCCGCTTCATGCTCCACCCAGTAAAACAGCCCCTCTTCGGCCAGCAGCCGCTCGACGAAGGCGTAGTCGGTTTCGCGATACTGGATAGTCAGGCTGCGCTTGGCGTAGCCGTCGCGGTCTTTCAGTTCCCAACGCCATTGCGGCGCCACGGCGCCCTGGCCGTTGTAGTCGCCAAAGACGCGGTCAACGATGTCGATTACGGACAGGTCCTGAAAGGCAAAGCTGTCGCGCCGCTGGCGCAGCAGCGCCAGCCACGGCTCGATGCGCAGCCGATAGCGCGCAAAGCCGCCGTTGGCGCCTTCAAAGCGGGCCTCGGAAACCAGCCCGCACCACACCCGGGGTTCATCCCGGCCCAGGGCCGTCTGCAAGGCGACCTGCACCGGCTGGCCGATCAGCGACTTCAGCGGTATATGCGCGTCATCGGACAGCGCATCCACGTGCAAGGTGTAGCCGCCGTCGCTCAACTGCTCGGTGGCGTGCAGCCGTTCGGCCAGCAGCTTGTCCTGGCCCAACGGCGTGCTCAGGTCGAGCAAACGATCGGCCTGCGTGAAGCCGGCACCCAACAGGCTGGCGGCGGCAAGTTCAAGGGCCATGTCGACGTCTCCCGGCTCAGCTCATGCGAAAACGGAAATCGCCATTCTTGCCCGCGCCCACGCGGATCTTGGCGATGGCTTCGCCCTGAGCCATGCGGCCCAGCACCTGCTCGGCAATCTCGGGCAGCAGCGATCCATTCAGAATGTGGTCCACGTTGCGCGCCCCGGTGTCCACCTCGGTACAGCGCGCCAGCACGGCTTCCACCAGCGCGTCGTCCCACTCGAACACCGCGCGGTGCGTGGCCTGCACGCGGCGCGCGATGCGGCCGAGCTTCAAGCCGATGATGTGCGCCAGCGCGTCGTCATCCACCGGGAAGTAGGGAATGGTCTTCATGCGTCCCAGGAACGCGGGCTTGAACGCCTTGTACAACTGCGGCGCCAGCAGTTCCGACAACTGTTCCGGCGTCGGGCGCTCTTCAGCGGGCTTGTTCAGGCAGGCCTGCATGATCGTGCTGGACCCCACGTTGGACGTCAGGATGATGAGCGTGTTGCGGAAGTCGATCTCGCGGCCTTCGGCGTCGTCCATCACGCCCTTGTCGAACACCTGGAAGAACATTTCCAGCACGTCCGGGTGGGCTTTTTCAATTTCATCCAGCAGCACCACGCTGTAGGGCTGGCGCCGCACGGCTTCGGTCAGCACACCGCCTTCGCCATACCCCACGTAGCCCGGCGGCGAACCCTTCAAGCCCGAGATGCTGTGCGCTTCCTGGTACTCGCTCATGTTGATGGTGATCAGCTTGCGTTCGCCGCCGTACAGAATGTCGGCCAGGGCCAGCGCCGTCTCGGTCTTGCCCACGCCCGACGGCCCTACGAACAGGAACACGCCCTTGGGCTTGTCCGGGTCTTCCAGGCCGGCGCGCGCCGTGCGCACGCGTTGTGCGATGGCGTGCAGCGCGTGGTCTTGCCCGATCACGCGCTCGGCCAGCATCGGCTGCAATTGCAGTACGGTGCGGATCTCATCGTTGACCATGCGGCCCAAGGGAATACCGGTCCAGGCCGAAATGATCTCCGCCACGATCTGCCCGTCCACGCAGGCGGGCACCAGCGGCTGTTCGCCTTGCAGCGCACGCAGCTCATCCATCAGGCCGGCCAGGCGCTGCTGTTCCGGCGTCAGGGCGGGCTTTGCGGCCTTGCGGCGTGAGGTTGTAGATGCCGGGGCCGGGGCGGCGGCATCGGCATCAGCGGCAGACGCATCCTGCCCCTGCGCTTCCAGCTCGGCGCGCAGCGCATGGATCCGTTCGACCAGGCCCGTCTCCGCCACATGGCGCGCTTCGGCGTCCGCCAAGCTCTGTTCCACCGTGGCGATCTCGGCATCCAGTTCCGTCAAACGCGCTTGCGGTGCGCCGGTGGCGGCTTCGCGGCGCAGCGCCGCCTGTTCGGTGCGCAAGCGCGTCAGGCGATGGCGCGCATCGTCAATCAACGCGGGCGTGGCGCTACGGCCCAGCGCCACTCTGGCGCAAGCCGTGTCCAACACGCTGACCGCCTTGTCGGGCAACTGCCGCCCCGTGATATAGCGGTGCGACAAGCGGGCCGCCGCGCTGATGGCCTCGTCCAGAATGCGCACGCCAAAATGCCGCTCCATCAGCGGCGCTATGCCGCGCAGCATCGAGGCGGCCAGCGCTTCGTCGGGCTCTTCCACCTTCACGACCTGAAAGCGCCGGGCCAATGCCGCATCTTTCTCAAAATACTTCTTGTATTCGCTCCAGGTGGTGGCGGCGATGGTGCGCAGTTCGCCGCGCGCCAACGCGGGCTTGAGCAGGTTGGCGGCATCGTTCTGGCCCGCCTGCCCGCCGGCCCCGATCATGGTGTGAGCCTCATCGATGAACAGAATGATGGGCGACGGGCTCTTCTTTACCTCGTCGATCACGTTCTTCAGCCGGTTCTCGAATTCACCCTTGACGCTGGCGCCGGCCTGCAACAAGCCCATGTCCAGCACGCGCAGCGTCACGTCCGCCAGCGCGGGCGGCACATCGCCCGCCACGATGCGCAGCGCCAAGCCTTCCACCACGGCGGTCTTGCCCACGCCGGCTTCGCCGGTCAGGATGGGGTTGTTCTGCCGCCGCCGCGTCAGGATGTCGATCATCTGGCGGATCTCGGCATCGCGTCCGATCACCGGGTCAATCTTGCCGTCGCGCGCGCGCTCGGTCAGGTTGGCCGTGTACTGATCCAGCGCGGGCGACGGCGACAAGGCGGGCGCGGGCTGGCCGTCATCCCCCTGGGGCGACGCCGCGTCGGCAAAGCCCACCGCCTGCCCTGCCTCTTCCGAGCCTTCGGTCAACGCGGCGAAGTCATGCTTCAACGCATCCAGGCGGAACGATTCGAACAACGACGAGCCCCGGCGCGCCAACTGCGCCAAGTCTGGCTCGGTCAGCAAGGCCAGCAGCAGGTGCCCCGAGCGGATGCGCGTCGTCTGCGTGTCCAGCGAGGCAATCAGCCAGGCATGCTCGAACAGCTTGGGCAGGTGCGCGGAGAACACCGGCGTGCGCGTGTTGCCGTTCTTGAAGCGGCCGATTTCCGCCTTCAGGTCCGCTTCCAACGCATCGGTGTGAATGTGGCAACGCCGCGCAATGATGCTCACGTCGCTGGCGGGCTTTTCCAGCAGCGCCAGGAACAGGTGTTCCAGGTCCACCTCGTAATGGCCTTGCGCCATGCACAGGCTGGCGGCGCGCTCGGCGGCCTGGCGGCAGGTTTGGTTCAACTTCCCAATCAAGGTCTTCAGCGGTGTGGCCATGAGTTTGTTCTTGGTCTGTGGATCAGTGGATCGTGTGGAGTTCGTAGCTGGCGTCGTCGCGGTCGGCCGTGGCGGGTTCGGTGCTCAGGAATGAATTCCAGCCCAGCCGCACATCGCCGCCTTCGCCCAGGCGGCTGGGGCCGATGGCCTCGCGCGCCAGCACCAGCCGCACTTCGTATTCAAAGGTCATGCCGCCAAACATCGTCAGCAGCTTTTCAAGCGCCTGGGCGCGTTCGCCGCCCGGCAGGAAATCGGCAAAGGCCTGGCGCGACAAGGGGCCTATCCACAAGCGGATGCGCAGGTCCCGCTGCCAGATACGGTCACCCGCCAGCGCCGACACGCCCAGCACGGCGCCGGGTTTTCCCAACTGCGTGCGGTTCTGCGGGGGCACGTCATACCAGCGGCCCACGAACTGCTCAACGCGCAAGGGCACGCCGAAGTAGTCCTGCAACACCCGCTGCAAGAAGGGGGCAGACACCGGCCGTTGCCGGGCGGCGGCCGCGTAGTGCGCCACCGACTCGTCAAAGATGCGGCCCGCGCCATTGTGCAAGCGGTCGCGCAGCGCGGGATGGCCGATGCCGCCCAGCGCCAGCAGCAGCGGCAGGTAGTGGTGGTCTTGCTCGGTTTCATGCCGCAAGGGCATGCGGTACTTCTTCCAGGCCGCGTAGAACAGCGCGGCGGCCCGGTTCGAAAAAATATCGAAAAAGGCGCGGGCGCCACGGTCGCGCCGCAGGCTTTCCCGGTTGGCCAGCATTTCGGAATAGTGCAGCGGCAAGGCGCCCTGCGCGCCCAGCAGTCCGAAGAACGCCGGCGTCAGGTCCACGCGGCCCAGCCGCCCTTCGGCCACCGCCGCCTGGCGCGACGCTTCGTCGGCCAGCACCTCGCCGTTCTTGTCGTAGGCCACGGCGTCCACGATTTCGCTGGGCGGAAACCCCAGCCCGGGCGAATTTGGAAACCGCAAATGCACCGGCACCGTATGGCGCGTGCCGCCGCGTTCCTGGCGCGCAAAGCACTGCTCCAGCAGACGCACCGCCTGGAAAAACTTGAAGCGCTGCGGCTCTGCCAGCAGCGCGTCCATCACGCTAGTATGGCGTCGCCGTTGCATGGGGGGCATCGTAGTAATTCCTCTGCGCCACGGCGCGACAGCACCACCAACTGCACAAAGCTGTTGGCGTGCACATACAGGCCGAAGAAGCGGTTGATGACGGCCACGAAGGTGTGCAGGCTGGTGCCCACGAAGTGGTCTTCGTTGACCGTGAGCCGGATTTCAATGCCGCGCACGAAGGTGGCGAAAGGTTCGCCCGGCATCCAGTGCGTGGCCGGCTTGTAGTCCAATCCGACCAGCCCTTCGATCTGGCGCGCGGCCACCGCCGAGCCCGACAGGTCGTACAGGCGCAGCGTTTCTTTCAAGGCGGGCAAGCCGCTTTGCACCAGCGACAAATGGTTCAGCGCCAGATGCGAGATCAAGCGCCAATGCGCCGCGCGCCCCTGTTGAAAGCGATGGGTGTGGGTGGGGCGACGCAGCATGCGGATGGCGCGCGCCACGGTGCCGCCTTCCATGAACAGGTCGCCGCCTGATTGGCCCACCGCAATTTGGGACGGCAGGTCGCGGTTGGTGCAGGTCAGGTCCAGGCTCAAGGTTTCGGTTTGCGGAATCGACGGATCGAAATCGATGTCCACAATGGATATCTCGGTTTCATAGCCGGGGCTGCGCTGCGCCATCGCGGCATCGCGGCGCATCGTCCAATAGTGCCCGGCGGATTCCGGCGATTCGCCATGATGCAGCGAATAGAAGGGGCGGAAGTCCACCACCGCGTCGCCTTGGGCGTTTTGCCGCACCTGGCGCACGCGGTCGATGGAATAGACCTCGTAGCCATAGGCGCGCCGCGCATCCGCCACCACCGGGTACGAGGCGGAAGCGTGCGTCACCCGGATCGGGTCGGCGCGCTGCGCAAACAGATTCACCACCGGCGTGCAGCCCAGCCGCAGGTTGTCGGCCGTGATGGATTCCAAGAGGCGCGCCGTGTTGGAATCAGCGCGCAGGCCCGCCACCGGCAGATGCAGCGTGAATTGGCGCACGGTACCCAGGTAGGGGCGCAGCGCGGCCAGGTCGATATCGACGAAATTGAATTTCTCGGAGAAAACAAAGTACTCGGCCAGCAGCCGATAGGCCGGATGCGAGCTGGCCGGAAAATCAATCAGCGCGTCTTCTTCCGCCAAGCCCACCTGGGCCAACGGAATCTCGGGCAGCCGGTCCCAGCGGCCGGGTTGCAGCTCGACATAGGCCGCCGCCGTGCGCAGGAACAAGGCGTCGCGCAGCGCCGCCACGAACGAGGGCTCGCCGTGCAGGTACACGCGCAGCTTGTCCAACCCCGGCATGCCGAAATGCTGGTTTTCACCCTGGCAGCCCAGCGTGACGGTGAAGCGGCCCGTGACGCCAGCCGGCAGCTTGGCCGTGGCCGGCGCATTCGCGCTGGAGAAAAACCCCGCGCGCAGAACCTCGATGGGCGCCAGCGTCACGTCGTAGGCCGTGCGAAAGCGGCAAGACACGCCGCGCACCGGATGCGATTTCAATTCGGTGCCGCGCGCGATGCGCACCGCCGCGGACAACTGCGCGCCCGCGCCGCCCAGGTCAAACTGCGCCACGCTGCATGACGGAAATGGCCGCAGGTAATGCGGGTACATCACCTCGAACAGCGCTTCGGTGAATTCGGGGTAATCGTCGTCCAGCTTCTTGTTGATGCGGGCGCTCAACAAGGCGAACGATTCGATCATGCGTTCAACGTGCGGGTCTTCGCAGGTTTCGCCCGACAAGCCCAGCCGCGCGGCAATCTTCGGATAGCGCTCGGCGAAGTCGCGCGACGAGGTTCGCAAAAACCCTAGTTCGCGCTCGTAATAAGGCAGCAATTCTTCCATTGTTGTCTTCCCTTCCAGCGCGCAAGGTGCATCCGCACGACAAATTTATTCTTCAGACCGTGGCGGGACTCTTGGCCCAGCCGCGCGTCACGGAGTACTGCAAGGTCGACGGCTGCAAGGTCGCGTCGAAGGTCACGGGTTCGTGGGCGGGGCCCACGTCCAGCATGGCCGTAATCGCGAAATACAGTACCGAGGTTGCCCGGCTGTCCACCTGCAGCATCACCCGCACATGGGTCAGCCGGGGCTCGTGCCGCGCGATGGCCTGCTCCAGCGAACGGCAGATGAACTCGCGGTCGTAATGGCTGGCCAGGCTGAGCCCCGAAAAATCCGACAGCCCATAGGTCAGCAACGAGCGCTGGCAGTTCGGGTAGCGCCGCAGGTCTTCCTCGGTGAACACCATGCGGGTGTTCAGCAGCGCCTCGATATCGCGCGCCACCGTTTCCTTCATTTCCTCGATCGACAGGCGCCGAAGCGCGTAGGGCGATTGGCCCTCGCCTTCGAACAGCTTGTCGAACAGACTCGGTTCGAATCCTTTCATCGGGGCCTCAAACAAAAAAAGACGGCGACCCGGCTCGGGCCGCGGTCTTCTGCCTGCCAGGCCGCGATCAGACCGAGTAGGTCTTGTCGTTCTTGGTCAGGCTCCAGGCGCCCTGGGCGTTACCGCCCTGATTGCCGCCCACCTTCTGCTGCGTGTACTTCCACTGCACGGCGGCGTACTTCAGCGAGAACGACTCGTGCGGCAGCCCTTCGGCAACCACTTCGGGCGCCACGCGCGCAATGATCACGTACTTGAGCTTGATTTCCAGGTACTTGACGCGGTTGCCTTCGCCGTCGGCGCGCAGGAAATCGATGGTGACTTCATCGAACGTGGTGCCGCCCGAGGCGTGCTGATACAGCAGCGGGCTGACGACATCCAGGTCCTTGGTGAAGACCATTTCGCCATGTTCGGTGCGTTCGGCGGTATGGCCACCCGAGGTCGACGCCGTAGCGGAACGCGGCTGGATGATCTCGTGACGCCACGAGCTGACTTCGATCCAATCCGGGTGGTCCTTGTCTTGCGATTCGCCCTTGAGCGCCGGATTGCCGAACTTGACGTAGATGTCCTTCATTGTTGTAAACCTCTTTGAATGGATGAATGGTCAGTGCAACGACGATCAGGATTTCTGAGCCTGCGCCGGCAATTCGGCAACCAGGCGCAACGAGATCGAGAGTTCGTCAAGCTGGAAATGCGGCCGCAAAAACGCCACGGCCCGGAAGACGCCTGGACGTCCAGGCACCTCGGCCACCTGCACCGAAGCTTCGCGCAGCGGGAACTGCGCCTTTTGTTCCTGCGTCGCGTTGTCGTCCAGCAGCACGTACTGCGAGACCCAGCGATTCAGGAAACTCTCTACGGACTGCGCCGACGCGAAGCTGCCGATCTTGTCGCGCATCATCGCCTTCAGGTAGTGCGCCACGCGCGACACCGAGAAGATGTATTGCAGTTGCGCCGACAACACCGCGTTGGCGTTCGCGCTGTCCGTGTTGTATTTCTTTGCCTTCTGCACCGACTGGGCGCCGAAGAAGGCCGCGTAGTCCGAGTTCTTGCAATGCACCAGCGGGATCAGACCCTGGTCGCTCAGTTCTTTTTCGCGACGGTCGGTGATGGCGATTTCGGTCGGGCACTTCAGCGCGATTTCGCCGTCGTCCGTCTTGAAGGTGTGCGTCGGCAGGTTTTCAACCAGGCCGCCGCCTTCCACGCCACGGATCGCCGCGCACCAGCCAAAGTCCGCGAAGGCGGCCGTCAGGCGGGCGCCGAACGCCCACGCGGCGTTGCACCACAGGTACTTGGAGTGGTCGGTGCCATCCACGTCTTCCACGAAGTTGAAACCTTCAACCGTGGTGCCTTCCACCGGGTCATAGGGCAGACGGCCCAGGAAGCGCGGCATGGTCAGGCCGACGTAGCGCGAGTCTTCCGAATCGCGGAAGCTGCGCCACTTGGTGTATTCCACCGTGTCGAACACCTTGGCCAGGTCGCGCGGGCGGCCCAGGTCGGCAAAGCTGTCCAGCCCCAGCAATTCCGGCGAGGCCGACGCGATGAACGGCGCGTGCGAGGCCGCCGCCACGTGCGACATCTGCTCGATGAAGTACATGTCTTCGGGCTGGCGCGTGATTTCAAAGTTGCCCAGCAAGGCGCCGAAGGGCGCGCCGCCGAAGGTGCCGAACTCTTCTTCGTAGACCTTCTTGAACATCAAACTTTGATCAAAGTCGATCGCAGTCTGGAAGTCGCGAACCAGATCACGCTTGGTGGTGTTCAGCACCTTGATCTTCAGCATCGGGCTGGTGTCGGTCTCTTGGCACAGATAGTGCAGGCCGCGCCAGGTGCTTTCCAGCTTCTGGAATTCGGGCGCGTGCATCACTTCGCTGAGTTGCGCCGAGATCAGGCGGTCCAGTTCGGCAACGCGTGCGTCCAGCATGGCCGACAGGTTGTCGGAGACAACCACGGTGCCCTTCATCACTTCGCGCACCAGTTCGCCAATGATGTCCTTGGCGCGGTCGTGCTCGGCGGTGGACTTGGCCACGCGGCTCTGCTCAACGATCTGATCCAACAGGCCATTCTGTGCGGCGGCCGATGCCGAGTCGGCGGCGGCGGCGGCGCCGGTGGCGTTCTGTGCGGCGGCGGAATTACTCATTGCGGCCTCCCTTGTCGGTCTCGCTGGTCAACTGTTGCAGTTTTTCCGTGCTGGTCAGCACTTCGCCCAGCAGGTCTTCAAGCTTGTCGTTACCCGCAAGCTTGTTGCGCAGGTCGGCCAGCTTGGTGCGGATGTCCAGCAGTTCGCGCAGCGGGTCCACCTGCTGCACCACGGCTTCCGGACGGAAATCCTCGATGGAACGGAACTTCAGGTCGACACCAAACGTGCCGCCTTCTTCGGTCAGGCTGTTCTTGACGCGGTACGCCGCGCGCGGCTCCAGCCCGCGCATCACGTCGTCGAAATTATCGACGTCGATGTTGACGAACTTGCGGTCTTTCAAACGCGGCAGTTCGGCTTCGGATTGCGCGCTGAAGTCACCCACCACGCCGACCACGAACGGAAGCTCCTTCTGTTCGATGGCGTCGCCCTTCTCCACGTCATACGTAAGCTGAACACGCGGCGGGCGGACTTTCTGCAGTCGTTTCTGAACGCTTTCTTTCTTGGCCATGGAAGGCTCCGTGCAAAGGATCTTGTCTATCGGTCAGCCGTGCGCCGCAGGCCGCGGCGCGCGCTGAGGCGAATTACTTGGTGAGCAGATCGCCGAAGGGATTCGGCGCGCGATTAGGCTGCGGGGCGGGTGGATTAGCGGGTTTGGGCGCGGCGGGTGTAGTGGCGGGTGTAGCGGCGGGCGCAGCGGCGGGCGCAGCGGACGCAGGCGCCGTAGCGGCTTGCGTTGCGGTGCTTCCCGCAGGCGCCGTAGCCGCGGGCACGGCGGGTTCCACCTTGCGTTGTTGTTGGCGACGCGGCGGCGGACGGCGGCCTTCAGGAAACAGCACGTCCTGCCCCAGCGTTTCACGCATGGCAGCGGCCAGCGCCACGGCATCCGCACGCGCATTGCCGGCCAGCAACGCATCGGCGCGCAGGTCAGCCAGGGACTGCATCGCCACACGCAAGCCGCCCACCGCACGCACCGTCTTGGC
This sequence comes from Achromobacter sp. JUb104, assembly GCF_024806975.1. Classification (NCBI taxonomy): domain Bacteria; kingdom Pseudomonadati; phylum Pseudomonadota; class Betaproteobacteria; order Burkholderiales; family Alcaligenaceae; genus Achromobacter; species Achromobacter sp. JUb104. The sequence goes on from NZ_JANUEY010000003.1 coordinate 967,792, forward strand.
CACGAAATCCTGCGGATCGCGGCTTAGCGTTTCGTCGGCGGCAACAATGGCCTGGCCGTATTTCTGTTCGTCAAAACGGATCTTCGCAATGTAGGACCAGGGCTCGCCCTTGGTCGGATTGCGTTGGGCAATCTCTTCAAACTGCGCGACGGCCTGATCCGCGCCCTTCTGCTCCAGCGTCTTTTCCGCTGCGGCCATGGACTGCTTGTATTCCGCATCCGACTGCGGTTTTACCGACGCACAACCGGCCATCAAAGCGATGAGGCCGGCAACAACGACGAGGCGGGGAAAGGGCATTTTTTAAGCACCTAGCAAGGTTGTAACTAGGGGCCGTATTTCAACAACCTTTTGTTAGTACAGCGCTACAGCGCGTGTCTTCATGTTACGTGCGTCGAATTTGCACGCATCGTGCAGCCATCTGTATTGCTTCACACACTTCCGGTATAAAGGGCCATGTCCAAACATATCCATTTATCACGTTTGTTCGCAGTGGCCGCTTGCACGCTCGCAAGCACCGCCATCACTGGATGTGCGGCCGTTTCGGCCATCGGCGCGGTGGCGGGTTTGACCGGTAATGCGATGGAGATGGCGGGCTTGAAAAAGCAGGAAAACGCGCCCGTTGATGTGAAATTGACGGTGCACGCCGGAGAAAATTTGAACGCCGGCAGCGGACAAGCGACGGCGGTAGTTACAAAAATATACTACCTGAAGAATCCTGAGCAATTCCAACGTGCGCCGCTCACGCAATTGATAGACACTGCGCAGGAGAAAACCGCGCTGGGGGAAACGGTGCTGGGTTCGCGCGAGCTCACGCTCACGCCGGGACAGCGTGTCGAGACCGTTGAAAAAGTCCCCAAGCAGGCGGAATACATCGCGGTTGCCGGGCTGTTCTATGCGCCGGCGCCGATGCGTTGGAAGTACGTATTCAAAGTCGACGACGTTGAAGACAGTGGCATTGTCCTGGGCGCGCACGCCTGCGCGCTGACAGTCGCCACTGGCAAACCCACGTTGCCGGCGGGCATGCCACCCTACGACCCGTCCCGCCTTTCCGGCGTGCAGTGTCCCGGTTGACGCGCACCGCGCGACTGCCCGCCTTCTATATATATAGAGATAGAAAGACCTGAAGGAGCGTCACTTGAGTTATTCAGCCAAAGTCCTCTGGGGTGAGGGCTTGTTCCTCCGCCCGCAGCATTTCCAGCGGCAGGATGCGTATCACGAAGACCGCCTGGCCGAGATGGCCCGCGCGCTGCATCCCTATGCCTGGGGCCTGCGCTCGGCGCGTTTCGATGCCTCGGCATTGGCCAACGGCATGTTGCGCGCCATTGAAATGACGGCCGTGTTTCCCGACGGCGAGCTCTACAACGCGCCCCACGGCGACGAGCTGCCCCCGCCCGTTGCGCTGACCGCGCTGGATGGCGTGAGCGAAGCGGTGTTCTATCTGGCCATTCATCCGCTCAAGGCCATCGGCGGCAACTACCGCGACGGCCAGGCGGCAGCCAGCTTCGACACCCGCTACACGCACGCCAACGCCCCCGCGCCCGATCTATATACCGGCGCCACCACCGCCGAACTGACCTACCTGCGCAAAGACGTGCGGCTGATTTCCGAATTCGAGCCGCGCGACGAACTGCTGGCGATTCCGGTGGCGCGCGTGCGCCGCACGGCCAGCGCCGGCTACGAACTGGACACCTCGTTCATCGCGCCCAGCTTGTCGCTGACGGCCTCGGGCGCGCTGCACGAACAACTGCGCCGCCTGCTGGACGCGCTACAGGCCAAGGTCAACGCGCTGTACGGCTTTCATCGCGAACCCAGCAAGAACATCATTGAGTTCCGCTCGGGCGACGTGGCTTCCTTCTGGCTGCTGCACACCGCCAACGAAGCCTACGCCACGCTGTCGCACCTGTTCCATCACCCGCAACTGCATCCCGAACGCCTGTTCCAGGAACTGGCGCGGCTGGCGGGCGCGTTGATGACGTTCTCGAAAGTGCATACGCTGGCCGACCTGCCGGTGTACCGCCACGACGCCCCCGGGCCGGCGTTTGCCCGCATGGATGAAATTCTGCGCGACCTGTTGGAAACGGTGATCTCGACGCGCTACTTCTCCATCGTGCTGGAAGAGCTGCGGCCGTCGTTCCACATGGGTCGGCTGGATTCCGACAAGCTCGACGAGACGACCTCGCTCTACCTGTCGGTACAAGCCGCGATGCCGGCCCGCGAGCTCTCGGAAAGCGTGCCCATGCGCTTCAAGGTGGGCGCCCCGGAAGACGTCGACAAGCTGGTGCTGTCCGCCATGCCGGGCGTGCCGCTGACCTATACGCCGCAAGTGCCGCCCGCCGTGCCCGTGAAGCCCGGCGCGGTGTACTTCGCGCTGCAAACGCGTGGTTCGCTTTACGACCGCATGCTGCAAGCGCGCAGCATCGCCATCTATGCCCCCGCCGGCATTCCCGAACTCAAGCTGGATTTGATCGCAGTTACCCGCTGACAGGAACGACATCGCCATGACCGCTGACGCCCCCTCTCTGATGCCCGGCGCAACGCTGCCTCAACGTGCCGCCGAATTCCATGCCAGCCGGCCCGCCAAGTCCTTGCTGGACCTGCTCTACGACGGCTTCCTGATGCTGTTCCTGGTCAAGAGCGGGCAGGAGCCCACCGACGCCGCCGCGTTCTCGGCGCGCGTGCAGCAGTTTCTGGCCGACTACGAACGCGCCGCCAAGAAGCTGGATATTGCGGCGGAAGACATCTACGCCACCAAGTACGCCTTCTGCGCCGCCGTCGACGAAACCGTGCTGAACTCCGGCTTCGCGATACGCGACGCCTGGATGCTGCAACCGCTGCAACTGACCTTGTTCGGTGAGCAACTGGCGGGCGAGAACTTCTTTGCGCGCCTGGAAGACCTGCGAGCGCAAGGCGCGCCGCGCCTGCAATCGCTAGAGATCTATTACATGTGCCTGCTGCTGGGCTTCCAGGGCAAGTACCTGATCGAAGGCCAGGAAAAGCTGGGCTACCTGACGGCGCGGCTGGGCGATGAGATCGCGCTGCTGCGCGGCAAGCGCACCGGCTTCGCGCCGCATTGGCCCCTGCCCGACAAGGTTGCCCACACGCTCAAGCGCGACGTGCCGCTGTGGTCGATCATGACGGTGTTCGCCCTGCTGGGCCTGCTGGCCTTCCTGGGCATGGGCCACTTCCTGAATACGGAAATGCAGACGGCGATGGCGCCGTATCACGACATCGTCAAGCTGGGTCCCCGCGCCGCGCACCTGACCATCTCGCTGCCATGAACGCTTTGCCTTCGAACCCGTCAACCGCGTCGGCCTACTCGTCGATGAACATCGCCACCCTGTCGCAACAAGCGCGCATGCTGCGCGTCAGCGCGCCGCTGGATGCTGAACTGGTGGCCGAACAGATGACGTTGCGCGAAGGCGTATCGCGCCTGTTCACGCTGACGCTGGACTGCCTGGCGGCCAGCGCCGAGCTTGACGTGGCGTCCTTGCTGGGCAAGGAGATCAGCGTCAGTCTGCTGCTGGCGGACGGTTCAATGCGCCGCTGGCATGCCGTCGTTGAAGGCGTGGATGCGCTGGGCGCCGATGGCGGCCTGGCCCGTTACCGCCTGCACGCCGCGCCCTGGCTGGCCGCGCTGGCCTTGCGGCGCGACAGCTTCATCTATCAAGACAGGTCGGTGCAGGACATCGTCAGCGAGATTTTCGCGGACTATCCGCAGGCGGCCTTTGCGTTTGAACTTAGCGACACCCTGCCCCCGCTTGCGACCTGCACGCAGTACCGCGAGTCAGACCTGCAATTCGTCCAGCGCATCCTGGCCGAAGCGGGCCTGTCGTATCGCTTTGAACATCAACAAGACGACGGCCAGGCGGCGGGTGGCGGCGCGCGCCATCGCGTCGTGATCTTCGACGCGGGCGCGGCGCGCCCCGAAGACCCGGCGTCGCCCCTGCGCTTTCATCGCAGCGACGCCACTGAAACCCGCGACAGCATCACGCATTTCTCGGCGGCGCAGGCCGTGCGCCCCAACGCCGTGGCGCGCGCCGCCTGGAACGAACGCACGCTGACCGCGCATGCCGCGCAAAGCCGCTCGCCCGTGCAGGTGGAAGCCTTGCCGGTGCTGGAAGACTACGACTACGCCGGACACGGCCGCTACGCCGATGACGACGCCGCCGAACAAAGCGCGGCGCGTTCCCTGCGCGCCCATGAATCGCGCATCGTGCGGTTCGCGGGCGCGGGCACCGCGCGGTCCCTGGCCCCCGGCCGCTTGTTCGCGATGACCCAGCATGAGCGCTATGCCGACGGCGGCAGTGGTGGCGGCGAAGGAGACAGCAAGCAGGCGGTCGATGAACTGGGCGGCAACCGTTATGTAGTGCTGGAGGTGGTGCACGAAGCCAGCAACAACCTGGGTTCCCAGGCCACCCAGGTGCTGAACACCGCCGACATGGAACGCGGCACCTACCGCAACCGCTTCACCGCGCAGCCCGAAGCCGCCGCGCTGATTCCCGCCTGGCGCCCCCGCCCCACCGCCCCCGAAAGCCTGGCCGCCGTGGTGGTCAGCGCCAGCGACGCCCCCATCACGTCGGACCGCGACCTGCGCGTCAAGGTGCAATTCCCCTGGCAGCGCGGCGACAAGCCCCTGACGGGCGGCCTGCCGCATCGCACGCATGGCGACGCCAGCGGCAACGCCCCCGGCGACGAACGCTCGGGCACCTGGCTGCGCGTGGCCAGCGCCCAAGCCGGCCCCAACTGGGGCGCGCATCACCTGCCCCGGGGCGGCACCGAGGTCATCGTGGAATTTATCGATGGCGATATCGACAGGCCGGTTGTTGCCGGTCAGCTTTATAACGACGCCGATCTTCCGCCCTGGTCCGCCGGCGAGAATGCCGAGACCAATCATGCGGGCGTGCTGAGCGGATGGCATAGCCAAGGCCTGGACGGCGCGGGCCGCAACCAATGGGTCTTTGACGATACGCGCGGCAAACTGCGCACGCGGCTGGCCAGCTCCACCGCCGCCACCCAGCTTGGGTTGGGCCATCTGGTTGAACAGGACCTGGACGACGCCAACCGTGGCGCATGGCGCGGCACGGGCTTTGAACTGCGCTCGGACGCCTGGACGATCGTGCGCTCGGGCCAGGGCATGCTGGTGTCGGCCACCGCGCGCGAACAAGCCAAGTCCACCCAGGCAGACGCGCAAGAAGCCTTGCTGCTGCTGCGCGGCGCACAAGACGCATCGCGCCGCTTGAATGACAGCGCCGGCCAGCATCAGGCACGCCCGATGGCGGCGGCCGAGGGCTACGACGAACTGCTTGCCGCGCTGGACCCAGAACAAGACGGGCGCTATACCGCCCAGGTCAACGGCCAGGCCGCCGGCAAGGGCGCGAGCGGCCAACGCACCGACTCGGCCGCCGTTGAACGCATCAACGGCCCGCATCTGCTGATCGACGCACCGAATTCCCTGAACCTGGCCACCCCCGCCAGCGCCGTGCTGCATGCGGGCGAACACCTGCACGCCACCGCGCAGTCGGACGCGCACGTGGCCGCGCAGCAAACGTATTCGGCGGTCTCAGCGCGCTCGGCCAGCGTGTTCGCGCAGCAAGGCCCCATTCGCGCCATCTCGGCGCAAGCGCCGGTGTCGCTGCACGCGCACACCGACATCCTGGAAGCGCTGGCAGGCCAGGACATCACCGTGACCTCGTCAGCCGAAGGCATCGAGATCCTGGGCAACCAGCGCGTGACCTTGCAGGCCGCGGGCGGCAGCGTCACGCTGGACGGCGCTGACATCGTATTCAAGGGGCCGGGCCTGTTCTCGGTCAAGGGCGCCACGCACAACTTCGTGGGCCCCGGCAGCGACGCCGCCAACCTGCCCGCCTTGCCCAGCACCACCGTCGACGACCCGTTGATCGTCAGCGCGGAACTGGTCCACAAGGACGGCGCGATGGCCTCTGCCGCCAAGAAGGCGGCTTCTGGATTAATGGCGGGCTTCGGCGGTGCAGCCGGCGCTGGCGCTGCCGGCGTTGGGACTGCCGGGCTAGGCGACATCATGCCCAGCGGTTTGGCGGAACTGGGCCAGAAGGCGGCGGGCGCCGCGTCCAAGCTATCGCAGCTTGCCGGCCAGGCGAACACGCTGGCCGGGATGGCCAAGAATCCGATGGGCGCGCTGTCTGCCGCGCCGGGCTTGCTGGGCAACACCAGCCCTGCCATGGGCGGCTTGCTCAGTAGCGCCAAGAGCGCCATGGGCATGGTCTCGCAGGCGCAGGCGCTGGCCGCGAATCCCATGTCGGCCCTGCCGACTGGGTCGAAGCTACTTGGCTCGGTAGCCCCGGGTGCAAGCGGCATGATCGATTCCGCCGCATCAGCGGCCGGCAAGGTGTCACAAGCCGCCGCACTGATCAAGGACCCGTCGGCCGCACTGCCGGCTGCCACGGAAATGCTGGCTTCGGTTGCGCCGGAAGGGGCATCGAAGATGATTTCCGGAGCGGCGTCGTTCGCGGGAATGGGGTCGGGTGTGGGGTCGGGTGTTGGAACAGACGCTGGCGCAAGCGCTGTTGCGGGCGGAACTGCCTCGCAAGCATCTGCTGCCGAAGCCACGTCCGTGGCTGGCGCCGCACCGGCTACGGCCGATGCGCCGAGTGCGGCGACTGGCGGTACGGTGCAAGCACCGCAGGCGCCTGCCGCATCCAGCCCATCTACTGCACCTGCCGCATCTGCCGCATCCACAGCTACTGCATCTGCCACATCCGCCGCGCCCTCCGCTGCTGATCCGGCTGCCAGCTCGCCCGCCGTCGCCTCAGCACCTTCGGTTGCAAGCACGTCCCCGACGGCGACGGCTAGTGCTGCCAGCTCCGCAACCGGCGCGGCACCGGCGAATGCCGCTACGGGTGAGCACGCCGCTGGGGCTGCGGCGGTAGATACTCCTCCCGCCGGTGCGCTTGGCACGTCACCCGTGGCAACGGCGGGTTCCGCATCAGCGCCATCGTCCGATGTACCCATCTCGTCCGTTGCGTCCGTGGATCAGCCTTCGGTTGCCACAGCAGGTGCAGCGTCTGTCGCACCATCGGTTGCAGGCGCGGGAGCGTCTGCCGTTGACCCTTCGGTTGCGGCGGCTGGAGCTTCCTCAGTTGCTCCGTCGGTTGCAACGGCCGGAACTTCCTCCATTGCACCTTCGATTGCAACGGCCGGCGCTTCGTCGATTGCTCCGTCGATCGCGGCGGCTGGCGCATCTTCCGCCGCCCCCACGATTCTGGCTACCGGCGCGGCGGGCAATGCGTCTTCATTGACCGCTTCGGCCGTACCCACGGGTGCGTCTTTCGATGCGCCCTCCATGGGTTCGGCTTCAGATTCCTTCGTAGCACCTACCGGTCAAACCGCCGTATCGCCCTCCACGTTGCCTTCCTCCCCCGCCTTCACGGCGTCCACGGAAAGCGCCGCCTTGCCCGACGTTGCCGCTTCGGCCGCGCCCACGCAAACCGACCCGGCAATAGGCGGCGTCATGGCAGCCACCACAACGCCTCAGACGATCGTCGCGACAGACCTAGGCATGCCAACTGTCGGCACCAGCCAGATCGCAACGTCCATCCCAGCCGACGCAACCATCAATGCCTTGCCTGCCGGCTCGCTTTCCGGTGCTGATGCCAGCACGGTAGCCACGACGCTTGCCAGCGCGTCCGACACGACGCTGGACGTGGCAAGCGCATCGACGACATCCAATGCGGCAGGCACGCAGTGGTCCACGCAAGACGCCGCAGGCACGCCCGATGCCTTGGCGTCTGTACAAGACAACCCGACGCCCACGATGTCGGACGCCACATCGACGCCGGCGACAGCGGACCACACGCCGATAGCTGCCGCCGCAACGCTCGCGAGCGCTTCCGGCAGCGACAATGGCAGTGGCAATGGCCTGCTCGCCGCCGCCGTCGCCGTCGCAACAACAGGCGCAGCCACCTCGCTGCGTACGCACGCGGATGACCAAGGCCAAGCGCGCAGCACCGGCGCTTCCGATGCATCTGGCACGTCTGCTACATCTGATGTGTCGGCCGCTGCTCCTGCTTTGGCCAACACGCCTGGCTCGACTCATTCTTCTGCGTCGGCTGCCACTTCGGCGTCGGACTCCTCTTCTTCTTCGGCCTCATCCCCTGCTTCCATCAGCCCAACTGGATCCGTCGATTCGATTGCCAGCGATACCCCAGCGGCTGCGGCTGCGGCTACGGCTGCGACTGCGACTGCGACTGCGGCTGCGACTGCGGCTGCGGCTGCGTTCCACGCGACGGCAAGCGCCGAATTGACGACGCGCGCGCCGTCGGAACCGAGGCCGGCTGATGCCCGCATCGGGGCCGGCTCTGCCGCGCTTCACGTCACATCCGACACCGCGTCCGCCCAGGCCAACGGCAGTGCCGCACGCTCGGCGCACGCCGCCAGCCCCACAGCCGCCGCGACGACACCTTCGTCATCGTCCTTCACCGCCCCCGGCACGCCCGTTGTGCAAGACGCGGCTTCAGTCGACGCTCACGCCGATGCTCGCGCAGCGCAGAGCGAGTCCGCATTGCCCAGTACCGCGGTGCTTGCATCCCTGGCGGCTAGCGCAGGCGCATTGTTTGCCAGCGCGGCGAATGCAACCAGCAATGCGGCGAACGCGGCATCGTCGGCCACCGCTGCTGGCGGCGCGATGTCTGGCGCCATCGACCTGGGCAACGTTGATGCACAGGCCCCGGCCACGTTGCAAGGCGTCAACCTGCCCGACGCCACAAGCGGCGCGGCGGCGTCGTCCGCCGCAGGCATGGCGCATGACGAAACGCTTGCGCAACTGACTGGCGCGGACCACAGCACGAACTTGGCGGCGATCACTTCCGCCGATGTCTCTGCTGATGCAGCAAGCGTTGCCTCACCTGATACCGACACGTTGCTGGCATCAAGCAACACCATGCCGACCACCGGCGGCCTGTCTGGCGACACCCCACCCCTGACGCCCGGCGTCTCCACGCAAACACCTGGCTTCGTTTCCAACACGCAGAGCCCCCTGCCGCAAGGCGCGGGCCTGCCCGGCGGTTCAGGCGACGGTGGGCTGAACCTTCCCGGCACACAAGCCTCTGCTGGCGCAAGCGCGGCGTCCGGCGTGGCGGGCGTCGGTGCGGGTGCGGGTACGAGTGCGGGTGCGGGTGCTGGTGCTGGTGCTGGTGCTGGTGCCAGCAGCGCGGGCTTGGGAGCCTCCGGCAGCAGCGCGGCAGGCTCGACCACCGCGACGACTACCGCCGCGACCAGCGCCGCTACCGGCTCCACCAACAGTGCCGCCACCGCCGCCGCTCCCTCGACAGCCCAGACTGGCGCCGACACAAGCGCAGCAGCCTCCGCCCACGCGAACGCCGGCACAGCCTCCGTCGCCGGAGACGCTAAGGTTGCCGGTGGGTCCGGAAGCGAATCCGCCTCTGTCGCCTCGGCAGGCGCGGGCGCCAACACGCCAGCCGCCGCTGCGGGTGCAAGCTCGACCAACGCCGTTAGCGGCACGGCGCCGGATGCCTCGGCGGACACCGCTGGCAGCGCTGCCCACGCACCAGCCAATGCGACCGGTAACACAACGGGCAATGCGGCCGGCAACGCGTCGGCCAGCGCGTCATCAGCCAATACATCGGCCAATGCGCCCGCCAGTGCTTCCGCCGACGCATCGGCCAACGCATCGGCCAGCCCATCCGCCAGCCCGTCAACCAACACACCGACTGGCGGCTCCGGCCATGGCGCGGCCAACGCACCCGCCACCGCCACCTCGCCCGCGACAGCAACGGCCAGCACCGCCTCCACCAACGGCGCGTCGGCCTCAGCCACCCCCACCTCGCCCGTCACCAGCACTCCCGTTCCCAAAGCGCCCACCGCAACCCCTCCCGCCTCGGCAGGCACGGCAATCACCGCCGCCCCCGCCACGCCGGACGCGAACCTGGGCAGCGCTACCGCGCGCGCGGCGGGCATGTCCGACAGCACCCCCGCCACCCGCGCCACGGATCTTTCCGCCGTGGGCGGCGCGGGCGCATCGGCCGCCGCCACCACGGCAAGCGGCTCCGGCGCGTCGGGCATCGCCGCCGTCGCGGGCGCTGGCGGGCTGGCGACGTTCGCGCAGCAAGCCAGCGCCGCGTCCACCGCCCTATCCAGCGCGTCCACGTTTGCGGCGGGCGGCGTCAGCGCCAACGTCAGCGCGGCCATCGTGCCGGTCATGACGCAGGCGCTGAACGCCAGTGGCGACCGCATGGCGGCCCTGAGTTCCGCCGTGGACACGCTCTTCACCCTGCCCGACGTCAAGCAAGCCAACATCCCGTCGGTGGCAGGCGCCATCCTCAGCATGCCGGGCCTGTCTTCGTCGTCGGTGCCGAGCGTGATCGGCGCCATCCTGCAATCGCCCACGCTGGCCACCGAGACGCTGCCCAAGGTGGCCGAGGTGCTGATGAAGATTCCCGGCGTGGCCGATTCCCCGCTGCCGCAGATTGCGCGCGACGTGCTGGACTCGGTCGGGCTAGGTCCCGTGGCGCGCACCCAGGGCACGAACCTGCCCGGCGGCACGCCGCCTGCCGATGGCTCCGGCCGCGTCGTTCCCGGCGTATCGACCTATCGCGCCCGCCAGGACGGCGCGCGCCTGCAATACGTGAACCTGGACCAGGTTGCCGAACGCTGGAACGACGGCAACGCGCTGACCACCACTGAACGGCAGTCGAACCGCCCGCGCATCCACGTGGAGTTCAACCGGCCCGGCCAGCACCGCTTCACCATCACCGTGAAGGCCGACCCGGCCAACATCCCCTACTCCGCCCGTGAACGCGGCCGCCGTGCCAGCTATCAGGAACCGCACAGCAACCCGCGCAGCTACGTCACCAACGCCGATGGCACCCGCATCGTGGACGACATCGCGTTGCCCGCCGCCGGCCTGAACCTGTACCTGTTCGAGGTGCGCGACGAACGCGGCCAACTGATCAAGACCGAGCGCGTCGAGACCGTGCGCCGCCTGTACATCCAGGAAGTCATGTGCATGAGCGCGCGTCCGGCGCATCACCTGGCCGACGTCACGCCGGTCACCGCGGAATTCGCGCTGCACGGCATCGACATGATCCAGCTTCCGCGCCTGCAATTCCGGGGCCGCTCGGCGGTTGACGCCGCCGACACCCCCGAGTCCCAGCACGCCATCATGGACGCTGTCCGCGCCGTCTACGCCGGCTCCGCCGGCAAGCAGCGCGAGCCGTATACGCTGGTGGTCTGCCACGTCGACCGCCTGGCCGCGCCGGGCGTCAGCGGCGACATGCGCCTGCCAGTGCCCGCCGGCCCGGGCGGGCGCGTCATGACCGTGCCCATCGTCAACGACGACCGAACCCAATCCGGCCTTTGGTACGAGTTCGACGCCAGCGACGACTGGCTGGTGCACGCCCGCTACATCCACACGGACGCCTCGGGCGCCGAGCGCTCGATTCCCATACCGCGCCACCTGATCACCCCCATCCGGGAAAGCAATGGCTCGGTCTGGTCGGTGTCGGTGGACCTGACCCGCGTGTCGCCCACGCCGCTGACCGGCATACTGAACATCCAGTTCAACACCGTGGCTGCCAGCTACGCCGGCCTTGCCATCACGGGCACCAACTTGCTGTTCGTCTCGACGCTGGACCCCTACGAGCCCAACTCGCAGGCCTACCTGACCGAGACCCTTGCCCACGAAATGGGCCACTTGCTGGGCATGGTGCCCAGCGGCCCCGACTGGCCCGGCCTGCGCACTCAGGACGATTCGGCGGACGATTCAAAGCTGGACCCGCCGCCGCACTTCTACTACAACGCAGGAGGCCACTGCTACTACGGCCTGCCCGACCAGAACGGCGAGTACAACGAAGAAATCGGGCAGTGCGTGATGTACGGCATCACCTGCGCGAACATTCATTTCTGCCCAAGTTGCAGCAAGGCCGTGCGCAAGGTCGACTGCTCCGAAGGCTGGACGGCGTTCTAACGCCGCCCTTTTTAGAAAACCGACATGCCCATCATGACGACCGACTGGATTGAACCCGCCACCTTCGCTTCGGTGCCCGCGCACTCGCAGAAGGAACACGCCTGCATGCCGCCGCTGCAAGGCTACGACGCGCAAATGCGCATCGCCGCACCCACCCGCGTGACGATCCGCGACGGCAGCACGCTGACCATCCCCGTGTGCGCGCGCGGCATCCTGCCCGTGGTGGAAAACCCGCAACTGCCGCGTTTTGTGGCGGTGGATACGCGCACCGGCAAGGTGTACCGCGGCATCGCGTTCAACTACGTCCGACCCAAGCTGCCCAACGTGTCGGTCGACCCCAGCGAGGGTGCACCCCCGCCCAAGATCCCGCTACCGCTCGGCATGACGGTAGAAACGCGCTTCACCACTGATATGGCCGGCGTACTGCACCTGCCCGCCACGCCCGCGACGTACGAGGTGTATATCGAGGCAGAGAACGTGAAGTCGAATACGGTGACGATCGAGGTGGAGGCGGGGAAGAAGTAAGGGTGGCAAAGGGGGGATCTTGCGGCGCTGCCTTAAGCGTTGCTGAGGCGAACTCGCTCCAGTTTTAGCCGATCAACCCTTTACGCATGCTTCACTTCCAGGCATGCCCACCGCATGCACTTTCGTGGCTACGGCAATTCCTTGAACCTCGCTGCACACGTTCTTGTCTCCGGGCGGAGCGCCAGTCGCCTTCATCTGGGCGATCTTCTCTTTTGACAGTGCAAACACCGCGCGGCCAAAGTCGCCCGGTTTTCGGTTCTTGTCTTTCAGGATTGCCGAAATCTGTGCGTCGCTTTCGAAGTCCGAAGCGACCGTGAAGTAAAGGTACATGTACCCACGCATGTCTTCTGCATCTTCAATGCGGTACCGCTGCCAGGCCTGCTTGGCGACCTTCGGAAGCACGTCCGCCAAGTCGTGGATATCCTGGTATTCGACCAGTTCATCACGATGATCCGCATACAGCCATCGCAGGGTATCGACGATCGGAATTCTTACCTGTCCCACCAGATTGCGGCTTAGCGCAAGCTCCATGTGTTCGTCGGGGTAGATATGCAATTCCAGGATCAAAGGGCCATCGCCTTTGGGGATCTTCGTGGCGGGAAAATGTACCTTCGTTTCCTTCTTGAAGAGCGCCTCTTTGTACCTGCCGTCAAACAGGTGCTTGCGCATCAGAACGGCGTCCCCGCCGCTCCATGTCACCGTGAACTCCGTTCCCTTCAACGAGTAGCAGCACGCCACTCTCCCCGCACCCTCGCCAGGCGGAATGGCGCCCGAACCGGCCATGCCACCAGAGGCGTCGCGAAGGCGTACCGACTCCAGGTTCCAAGGGGTGTAGTTATACGTAATGAAGCTGACGCCTGAGTAAGTAGGCTCGGCATTGCAGCCAGCCGATAGACCCAGCCAAATCAGCACGCCGATCAGTTCTTTACGCATGCCTGATCTCCCATCATTCCAACCGCATGCACTTTCGCAGCCGCGACGACTCCTTGAACCTCATCGCACACGTTCTTGTCTCCGGGCGGTGCGCCAGTCGCCTTCATTTGCGCGATCTTGTCTTTTGACAACGCAGCCACCGCGCGACCAAAGTCGCCAGGCTTTCGGTTTGGCGCTTTCAACATCGCCGCTATCTCTGCATCTTTTTCAAAATCGGACGCCACCATGAAATAGAGATACATGTAGGCGCGCATGTCTCCGGCATCTTCGATGCGGTAACGCATCCAGGCTTGCTTCGTGACCCTTGCAAGAACATCTCCCAACTGATCAGCGTGCTCGTATTCGACCAGCTCGTCGCGATACTTCCTATACAACCAGCGAACGGTATCGACGATGGGGATCCTGGCATCCCCTGCCAGGTTGCGGGTCAACGCAAGCTCCATATGTTCATCGGGATAGATATGCAACTCCAGGATTGGCATTCCATCGCCGTCGGGCATTTCCGTCGCCGGAAAATGCACCGACGTTTCCTTCTCGAACATCACCTCGTCGAGCTTGCCGTCGAACATGTGCTTGCGAATCAAATCGGGGTCGGCCCCGCTCCACGTGACCGTGAAATCAGTGCCTGAAAACGTGTAGCAGCAAGAAACCCTTCCCGCGCCCCCGCCAGCAGCGAGCGAGCTGGAACCCGCCACATTCCCCGCGCTGTCACTGAGGTGAACCGGCGCCAAGTTCCACGGCGTGTAGTTGTAGGTAATGAAGCTGACGCCTGAATAGGTGGGCTTGCCATCGCAGCCGGCCAGCAGGCCCAGCGATATCAGCGCGCCGATCAGTCCTTTGCGCATTCCGTATCTCCGACCATTCCCACTGCATGCACTTTCGTTGCCGCGACGATTCCTCGAACCTCATTGCACACGTTCTTATCTCCAGGTGGTGCGCCAGTCGCCTTCATCTGCGCGATCTTCTCTTTTGACAGTGCAAACACCGCACGGCCAAAGTCGCCGGGCTTTCGATTCGCATCATTCAACAGCGCGGAGATCTCCGCGTCCTTATCGAAATCAGATGCCACAAGGAAGTACAGATACATGTAGCCGCGCATGTCCCCGGCATCTTCGATGCGGTACCGCAGCCACGCCTGCTTCGTGACCTTTGCTAGAACATTTTTTAACTGGGTCGCGTGCTCGTATCCGCCCAGCTCATTCCGGTATTCGCCGTACAGCCAGCGAGCGGTGTCGATAATCGGGATCCTGGCGTTGCCCGTTAGCTTGCGGCTCAACGCAAGCTCCATATGTTCATCGGGATAGATGTGCAGTTCCAGGATGAGCGTGCCATCCCCACCGGGTATCTTCGTGTCCGGGAAATGCACCGCCGCTTCCTTCTTGAAGAGCACCTCGTCGAATTTGTCGTCGAACAGATGTTTTCGAAGCAAATCCGGATCGCCACCGCTCCACTCAACGGTGAAGTCGGTGCCCTTGAACGTGTAGCAGCAGGAGACCCTTCCCGCGCCTCCGCCGGGAGCCAGTGTGCTGGAACTGGCCACGTTGCCGGATGCGTCACTAAGGCTAACCGGCTCCAGGTTCCAGGGCGTGTAGTTGTACGTAATGAAACTGACGCCTGAATAGGTCGGTTCGGCATTGCAGCCGGCCAGTAGGCCCAGCCATATCAGCACGCCGATCAATCCCTTACGCATGGGTCGCCCCCAAGCCACCTAGCGCCCAGCTTTCATACTGCCGCCGCATCGCTTTGAATTTCTCGTCAGACATTCTTGTCTCCCGGAGGCGCCCCCGATGCCTTCATACGCGCGAGCTTTTCAGCCGGCAACGCAGCAACGGCCCGTCCGAAGTCTCCGGGCTTTCTCGTCGAGTCATTCAGCAACGCAGCGATCTCCGCATCCTTGTCAAAATCCGATGCAACGACGAAGTACAGATACATATAGCCGCGCATGTCTTCGGCGCCTTCGATGCGGTATTGCATCCAAGCCCGCTTCGTGACTTTTGCCAGAACGTCTCTCAACTGATAAGCGTGCTCGTAGCCCACCAGTTCGCTACGGTACTTTTCATACAACCAGTGCGTGGTGTCGACGATCGGAATCCTGGTTTGTCCCTCCAGCTTGCGGCTCAACGCTAGTTCCATGTGCTCATCGGGATAGATGTGCAATTCCAGAATGAGCGAGCCGTCGCCATCCGGCACCTTCGTCGCGGGGAAATGCACCGACGTTTCTTTTTTGAAGAGCACCTCGCCGTACTTGCCGTCGTACATATGCTTGCGCATCAATACGGGATCGCCTCCACTCCATTTCACGGTGAAGTCAGTTCCCGTAAACGTGTAGCAGCAAGAGATGCTTCCCTCGCCCCCGCCAGGAGGCAGTGTGCTGGAACCGGCGACGCTTCCCGATGCATCACTGAGGCGCAGCGGCTCCAAACTCCAAGGCGTGTAGTTGTACGCAATGAGGCTGACGCCGGAATAGGTAGGCTCGCCATTGCAACCGGCCAGTAGGCCCAGCGATATCAGTACGCCGATCAGCCCTTTACGCATTGACGAGTTCCGTGGAGCCCTGTTCCCCGCAAGATCGCTGTCGCGGTGTCTCGCTGCGCGTCACCTCACACATTCTTGTCCCCCGGCGGCGCGCCAGTCGCCTTCATTTGCGCGGTCCTTTCTTCAGATAGTGCAGCCACTGCCCGGCCAAAGTCGCCAGGCTTTCGATTTGGGTCATTCAACAGCGCGGCGATCTCCGCATCCGTGTCGAAATCCGATGCCACAAGGAAGTACAGATACATGTAGCCGCGCATGTCCCCGGCGTCTTCGATGCGATATTGCATCCAGGCGCGCTTCGCGACCTTTGAGAGCACATCGTTCACCTGGTCTGAGTGCTCGTAATTGGCCAACTCGTCGCGGTGATTTTTGTACAGCCAGCGCGTGGTTTCGACGATCGGGATCCTGACTTGTCCCGCCAGATTGCGGCTTAGCGCAAGCTCCATGTGTTCATCGGGATAGATGTGCAGTTCCAGGATGAGCGTGCCATCGCCGTCGGGTATCTTCGTGGCGGGAAAATGTACCGCCGCTTCCTTCTTGAATTTCACCTCGTCGAACTTGCCGTCAAACAGATGCTTGCGAAGCAGATCCGGATCGCCGCCGCTCCATTTCACGGTGAATTCGGTGCCTTTGAAGGTGTAGCAGCAAGAGACGCTTCCAGCGCCCCCGCCTGGGATTAGCGTGCTGGAACCAGCCACGTTGCCGGATGCGTCACTGAGCTGAACTGGCTCCAAGTTCCAAGGCGTGTAGTTGTACGCAATGAAGCTGACGCCTGAGTAGGTCGGCTCGGCATTGCAGCCGGCCAACAGGCCCAGCCCTATCAGCATGCCGATCAGCCCTTTATGCATTCACGGCCCCGTGTTGCCAAACGCACCGTAGTCCACCAAAGCGGTGTCTCGTTAAGCCCGACTTCACGCATTCTTGTCTCCCGGAGGCGCGCCGTTCTCCTTCATGTGCTCGATTTTTTCTTTCGATAGCGCAGACACCGCACGACCAAAATCACCCGGCTTTCTGTTCGCGTCATTCAACAGCGCAGCGATCTCCGCGTCCTTGTCGAAATCCGATGCGACAACGAAGTACAGATACATGTAGCCGCGCATGTCCTCGACGTCTTCGATGCGGTATTGCATCCAAGCCTGCTTGGCGACCTTGCCCAACACAAGCCCGACCTCATGAATATTGCGGTAATCGTTCAGCGCATCGCGGTGCGTTGCATAGAGCCACCGCGTCGTATCGATGATCGGAATTCTTACCTGGCCGAACAGCTTTCGGCTCAGTGCAAGCTCCATGCGTTCGTCGGGATATATATGCAGCTCAAGGATGAGAGGGCCGTCGCCGGCCGGCGCAGGCGCAGCAGGGAAATGCACCTTGGTCGCTTTTTTGAACATCACTTCGTCAAGCTTTCCGTCGAACAAATGCTGGCGCATTACGTCCACATCTCCACCGCGCCATTGCACGGTGAAATCCGTGCCCTTTAGGGTGTAGCAGCACGAGACACTTCCCTCACCTCCCCCGGGTGGGACGGCGGCAGTTCCGGCTGACGCGCCCGAGGCGTCGACCAGGCGAACCGAGGCCAGCTCCCACGGCGTGTAGTTGTACGTAATGAAGCTGACGCCTGAGTAGGTCGACTCGGCATTGCAGCCGGCCAATATGCCAAGCCCCAACAGCGCGCCAACCGCCGCCCTACGCATTCTTGTCTCCCGGTGGGGTGCCCGACTTTTTGATCTGATCAAGCCTGCTCTGCGGCAACGCCGCGACTTCCTGGGCAAAGTCGCCCGGCGCTCGTCCCGGCCGCTCCAGAATCGCCTTCATCTGCGCATCCGAATCGAAGTTCGAGGCGACGGTAAAGTACAGCCGCATGTACTGGCGCATGTCTTGCGCGTCCTCGATCTTGTATTTCGTCCATGCTTGCTTGGCGACCTTCGCGAGGACATAACGCAACTCATGTATGTCTTCGTAATCGACCAGTTCATCTCGATGATGCTCGTAAAGCCAACGGGTCGTGTCAGGAATTGGAATTCTGGCCTGACCCAATAGCTGTCGACTCAAGGCAAGCTCGATGTGCTCATCGGGATAGATGTGCAATTCCACAATGAGCGGGCCTTCGCCCGCAGGGGCTTCCTGATACGGGAAATGCACCTTCGTTTCTTTGGCGAAGAGCACGTCGTCGAATTTTCCATCGAACATATGCTTGCGCATCAGGTCAGCGTCACCACCGCGCCACCTGACCGTGAAGTCCGTTCCTTTAAGCGTGTAGCAGCACGACACGCTGCCTTCACCGCCGCCAGACCGAATCATGCCGCTTCCGGCTATAGCGCCTGAAGCGTCGATAATTCGAACGGAGGTCAAGTCCCAGGGCGTGTAGTTGTAGGTGATGACGCTCACGTTCTGGTACGTGGGCTCGGCATTGCAGCCGGCCAACAACCCCAGGCAACACAGCATCGCGATCCATGCCCTACGCATGTCTGTCGCTCGCCCCGTCAAGGCCGCACGGGGGTCATCTGTTGAATGTTCTGCTCTGCTCGCGCGGCCTGGGCCTCGACCTTTTCCGCGTTGCGCATGTCCTTGGCTCGCTGCGACATTTCCGCCTTGGCGTCGGTCTTGGCGAACACATCCTTGTCGCGGACGCGGAAGTACATCGTGGTGCTGGCCAGCAGGTGATCGGGCCAACTGCTCAACATGGCGTCGTGCACCAGCCAGTCGAACAAGGTCATGACCTTGGGGGGCAACTGCGTTTTGCCGTCGCGGGCGTCGCGCCAGGCGGTCAGCAGGCGTTGCTGAACCGCGCGCTCGACCTTGATGTCGGCCAGGGGATCGGCCGCCTTTTCTGGCGTGCCGCCGCCGCGCTTGATCAAGTCGTTGCGCATGTTCTCGCGGTCGCGCATGTCCTGGTCCATCAACTCCATGGTGCGCAACACTTGCGGGCTATTGCGCTCCAGGTCCGCGCGGCGCTGCGCGGTATCGGCATCCTGCTGTTCCGCGCGTTCCAGGCTCTTGTACTCCTCTTCCAGACGCTCCCAGAGCGGCTTGAATCGTTGCGGCGGCAATTCGCCACGGCTTTCCGAGGCGCGTTGCCAACGCTCATTCTTAAGCGCCTCCAGCTCGCGCAAGCGGGCCGTATTTTCCGGCTTGTTGCGTTCCTCGGCGGGCAATGCCGACACGCGCCGCAGCTCTTCGTTGTACTCCTGTTCCGGCGTGAAGAAATCGCGATCCTTAATCCACGCCTCGGCCGGATCCGACAATTCGGCGCGGAACGTCGGGTCTTGATAACGCACGGCCAGCCAACGCAGGAATGCCTCCATATGCGGCATGAAGTCTATGCCGGGCTCGTACTTGACCACCTCGCGATACGCTTTGACCAGATCCAGGATCTGGTTTTTCGTACTGCCATCCACAATCGGTTCGGACAGCGAAAACTGCAGATAGGTATCGGGCTTCAGGTCGGCCAGCCGCTCCATGCTATGAAAGGCCGCGCCGTGCGAAAGGGCCTGGTTCATCATGTCGCGCAGCGCCACGCGCGACAGCTCTACGCGCGCATTCAGCGACCCGGGCGGACTGACACCCGTCACATCGCCACTGGACCCCGGATACAGATACTGCAGGCCGCGCGTCTTCTCCAGGCTGTCCATGCGCTGGTTGCGACGCAGCTCATGCGCGGCCGCGTAATGCACGCACATCTGCACGGCGGCCGGCACTGTCAGCGTCCGATCCTTGTGCGTCTGTTTGATGAGGTCAGTGACAGGAAAGAAGCCCAGGAACGTGTTTTCGTCCATGATGGACGCGACCGAATCAAGCAGACCCATGAAGCGGATCTGGATATCGGCATCTGACTTGTTCTTTGTTCGGTCGCCAATCACCGCCAGGTCTGCATCGTGACGACGGCGGTACTTCTTGACCAAATCATTGACGAACTGGCGCGCGACCACGCCCCCCCGGTCCGCGCCGAACACGGTGATTTCAATGCGGCGCACATTCTGCCCTTCGCTCACGGCGTCGTAGGCCGCCTTGAACTGCCGCAATGCCGAGTCCACGCGCACGTCAACGCCCGTACCCATCAGGTAGGCCACCGTTTCCTGATCGCGGATGATCGGCACCGTTTCCATCATGGTTGACTTGGCCGCTTCCTTGCCGGCCGTCCATGCGACCTTCAGCGGATTCTTCTTGAAGCCCGACCAGAAGCCGCGAATGGTCGCGCGCGCGCGGTTCACCACTCGCTCGGGGTCCCACGCATTCCAGATCCGGACGGCCTTTTCGGGCAGCGTTCGCACATCTTTCACGACGTCCTTGTACGCCTTGACCATCGGCTGATAGGACGACTCACGCAGCGACTTTTTCACCGCCGCCGTCAGGCGCCCGGTGAGCTTATGGTTCGGAATCTCATCCGTGCGCAAGACATTACCGACGTTGGCCGATATCGCCTTTTGCGCGTTGCTGGCCGCTTTCATGCCCGCCTTCGCGGCGGCATAGATCATGTCGTCATTCTCCGCATCGGCATTCAGATCCGTGCCCAGGCCCGAGTAGTAAAACCGGAACCAGTGGTGCTTTTCAGGGCGACCGGGATCGCTCTGGACGTAGTGCGCTTCCCATAAGCGGCAGATGTTCGAGTAGTACGTCGGGTGCTTCGCATCTTCATCGCGGCTACGGCCAAAGCCATCAAAGAAGAACCCCATCCGCAGAACCGCACCGCATTCATTGCAGTCGTCCTTGGGGTAAGCCGCCTCATTCTGGGCCATCGCCTTCAGCACCGATGCCGGCGTACGGTTCTCCGGCGGCAAATCACTGGATTGCGCGTCAGACATTCTTATCTCCCGGCGGGGTACCCATGGCTTTGATCTGCTCCAGCTTCGCCTGCGGCAACGCCGCGACCTCCCGGGCGAAATCGCCCGGCGCGCGGCCCGGCTTGTCCAGGATCGCCTTCACCTGCGCATCCGAATCGAAGTTCGATGCCACCGTGAAGTACAACAACATGTATTGGCGCAGGTCTTGCTTGTCTTCGATGCGATATTTCTTCCATGCCGCCTGCAACACCTTCGCGGTCGCGCGCAGCAGTTCGGCGTCGCTGCGGTAGGCGCCAAGCGATGCGCGATGCTCGCGCCACAGCCAATCCACGGTATCGACGATGGGAATCCGCGTCTGGCCCAGCAGTTTGCGGCTTAGCGCCAGCTCCATGTGTTCGTCAGGGTAAATGTGCAGTTCCAGATACAGCGGGCCATCACCCGCCGGGATCTCGGCGGCCGGAAAGTTGATGGCGCCCTGCCGGTCGAAATAGAGCGAGTCGGCTTTGCCATCGTGCAAATGCTTGCGCAGCAACTCGGCGTCGACGCCGCGCCAATCCACAGTGAACTCGGTACCTTTAAGCGTGAAGCAGCAGGTCACCGAACCCTCGCCGCCCCCCGGGCTGACCTGCATCGTCGACGCCACGCCATCACCCTTGTCCTTGACGCTGATGCTGCGGATATTCCACGGCGTGTAGTTATAGGCGATGAAACTGACGCCTTGGTAGACCGGCTCGCTATTGCAACCCGCCAGCATGCCCAGCCACAACAGCGCGGCGATCAATCCCTTACGCATTCGTATCTCCTGAATCGAAATTCGGCGCCACGGTTAAGGCCGCCAGCCTGGTGGTCACGCCCCTACGCATCACGACCATCCCGACCGGCCCAATGCAAGGCCTGCACCTCATCCCACACCGCATCCGGCACGCCCGCCAGCGCCTTTGCCAGCGCGCCGTCATCACCTGGCTGATACCCCAGCAAGCCCTCACGGATCAGCGGATGCTCATCAAAGCGCGGCGAAATCGATATGCCCCACGCCACATAATCAAACGTGTCCTTGTCGCCCGCCACGCCATGTGCGCGCGCGCGTTCCAACTGCGCTTGCACGCGCGGCACCAGCGCGTCCTGATCCGGGTCGCCGGGCAGCAGACCGGGATACAGGCGGCGTAGTTGCACCGCGAGCTTGTCGGGGTAGTCCAGGTCGAACAGCATCTGGTGCTGCTCGGGCGAGAAGCGTTGGATGCCGTCGGGTTGGTCTGCGGGCAGCCTGCCGGTGCCCGACAGTTCAGCCAGCGATCCGTCACGCAGTGCGTAGCGCAAGGTGATGAGGGGCGAGGCGAAGCGGGCGCGTTGTTCGGCGGTCCAGACTTGCAGGGCGCGCGCCAGGATGCGGGTGTCGTACCAGTGCAGGAAGAACTCGCTGGCGTCGGGTAAGGCGTAGTCGCAGAAGCGGCCGAAGTGCGCGATCAGTTTTTCCAGGGGCACGGCGGACGCGAAGCTCATCATGGCGTAGCGGCCGCTGCTGCGTTCGTGCAGGGCATTCAGTACGCGGACCAGCGGCGTACTGAAATCCACCCGGGGCGGCCCGCGCAGCACGCCCTGGGACGCGCCGTCCACTTCAATCAGCAGGGGCGCGACATCGCCGTAGATGTCCAGCCCGGTCTGCGCCCAGACCGAGCCGAAGCTCATGTCTTCGGTGGCGGTGATGCGGGCCAGCAGATCGGGGTGGCCACGAAAATCAATGATCACGTACGCCCGCGCGGCTTCGCCGTAGGGGCCACGGTGATGCGGCAATTCCGCGAAAGTGGAAAGCAGCGCCTGCTGCCAGGAATAAGCCATCGTCCTTACGCCTTGTCGGTGATGGACTGCACGCTCTCCTGGGCGTCCAGCACGCAGCTTTTGCAGACCGTGAACTGCGGAAACGGATACGGCATCTGCGTGGGGCCGGAGAATTGTTTGTTGCCGGTCTTGACGTCGATGCGGCCCGGCGCGGTGACCGTGATGTTGCCGCCTTCGATGACGATGCTGGCGCCCGCCGCGTTGGCGATGCGGATGCGCTTGGGCGAGGCGTATTCAATGCCGGCGTTGGCGCTGATCATGCGCAAGTCCTGCTGCGCCTGCACGGTCAGCACGTCGTGCTGCGAGATCACGTCGACTTCGCCGGTGCCGGCGATGAGATCCAGGCCCGACTCGGCGCCGCCCTTTTGTACGCCGGCCACGATGCCCAGCGCCTGGCCCGTATGCACGCGCAGCGAGCCGACGACGGCCAGGTTGTGGTCTTGTCCGGCCGACCAATGCACCAGTTCGCCCGCCGCCACCTGCACATTGCGGCCGGCCGCCTGCGTCAAGCCGGCGCGGCCCGCCATCAGCACCAAGGGGTCGGTCAGGTGCGGCACTTTGCCGTCGACCACTTCCGTGTGCTTGGCCGAGGCGTCGCCCGCCGCGCCGCCGACAGCCTGGCCGTCCACCGTGCCGGAGACGGCGTGCGTCATGGCGGCCAGGGGCGCGCGTTCGCCGTCCAGGCGGCTGGCGCCCGCCGACGTGGTGCCGCGTGCCGAGGCCAGGCGCACGCCTTGGTGCGCGCCGATCACGCCATCAAACGACTGCGCCATGATGTCGGCCTGTCCGGCCAGCGCCAGGGGCGCCGCCGCGTCACCGGCGGGTTCGCTGCCGCCGGCCGTGTAGGTGGTGAGCAGCACGCCCGCGCCGCCGCGCAAGGCGCCGAACGCATCGGTGCGCAATTCCGCGCCCACGCCACGCACGTTGCCGCGATAGTTGCCGGCCTGGTGGATCAGATGGCCCAGGTTGAGTTCGCTGGCGGACTGTGTGGACTTGATCTGCATGCGCAGCTGGCCGTCGCTGTCGTCGAAGACGATCTGGTTGTAGCCGTCGCCGCCGAATTCCTTGCTCTTGAAGCCGCTTAGCGCCGCCGCGTTGCGATGCTGTTCGTCGCCGGCCGCCGCGCCATGCCAGGCTGGTGCGTTGCCGCTGGCCAGGTTGGCCTGGGCGCTGGGCTTGCCGTCCATGGCGGCCGCGTAAACCTCGGTGTTCATGGGCTCGCCGGACTTGCCGCCGGGCGTGGACGGAATGCCGCCTTCGCCGCGCCCGTTGTAGAGCGCGCCAACGACCAGGGGCTGATCGATGTCTTCATCCAAGAAGCGCACCAGCACTTCCTGGCCGATACGCGGCACGAAGCTCATGCCCATGCCCGCGCCCGCCTGGCGTTGCGCCACGCGCGCCCAGCGGCTTTTAGCCAGGCCATCGCCATCGGCCTGCCAATGAAAGCGCACGCGCACGTCGCCGCGCGCGTTGCGGTGGATCTCGTCTTCGCCGCTGGCCTCGGTGGCGCCTTCTGCGTTGGTGACGATGGCGGTGTGTACGCCCACGGCGGACGGCGCGCCCGCGAGTCTTGCCCCGCGCGCAGCGGCGGGCAAGGCCCGCCAAGGGCGGTCGCAGCGCACGGCGCGAAAGCGATTGGCATAGCCGACCTCGTGCGCGCGCGCCAGCACGGCGGCGTCGGGGCGGCTTGCGCCGATTTGAGCATCGTCTTGATGGAGGTTGGGGGCTATGGCGTCGTCGCTTGCGTCGTCGATGGCGTAGTTGATCGCGTGGCCACTGTCCGCGCCGTGTTCCGACTCGGACGCCGCGTCGTCTTCAAAGCACAGGAAGTTGTCCAGCCCGCCCAGCTTGTCGGCCAGGCTGGCGTCTGCCTGCCCGGGCAAGTTGTTGATGCCGACGTGTTCCAGGCGATCCAGCGCGAAGGCAGGCTCGAACCCTGCCTCGCCCGCTGGCCCCAGCGGCGACATGTCTTGCAGCGTGAAGCGCGTGCCCGATCGGAAGGTGCGCACGTTGCCGCGTCCGATGAAGGTCTCGGCGCTGGCCTGAGCAGCCTGCATCAACAGGCTGGCCTGAAACTGCGCGTGTGCCTGGTTCAGCAAGCCGCCGTGGCCCAGCGGTTCAAACCATTCCAGGCCGGCGCTGTCTTCATCTGAGCCATGGGCGGGGCCGGCCAGCGCCTGGCCGGTCACGGCGTGCTTGCCGCTGTCGTGCCACGCCAGGACCGTTACCCGCTCGACCGCGCGGCGTTGCCTGCGCACCAGGGCCTGCACCCCGTCACGCGTTTCCGTGGCGTGCGCGCGTTGAAAGCGCACGCCCGCGCTTGCGGATTCGGTGTCTTCGGGCAAGCCGCGGCTATCGGCGAAGATCAGCACGGCATGGCGCGCGGGCGCGCCGCTGTCTTCCACGGTGGTCCAGCCCAGGCCCGATTCCGCAAGCAGGCGGGACAGGAAGGCGTAGTCCGTTTCGCGGTACTGCGTGGTGTAGGGGCGCGCGGGCAGATCGGCCAGATGGCGCTCGACATCGTCGGCGACTTTATAGGTGTAGCCCTCGTAGCTGTCCAGCACGTGACGCACGATGTCCAGCACCGGCTGGTTCTCGTAGATGCGGCTGTCGCGCCGCTGAGTGGCCAGCCACAACCAGGGCGCGAGCGTGACGCGGTAGCGCGCCTTGCCCGCATTGCCGCCCAGCATTTCGGCGGCGCGCACGATGCCGCTGCGTCCGGCTTCGCTGCCATCGGCGCGCGTGGCCCACAGCGTGGCCGGGCGCGACACCATGTCATTCAGGTCCAGGCCCGCGTCTTGCGACAGCGCCACCACGCGTGTTTCGCCCAGATCCGACAGGCCTTCGCGCGCGACCCAGCCTTCCACTTGCAGGGACGCCAACGCGCCCTCACCGTCCAAGCGGTAAAGGCGGGATTCGGCGCTGGCACTGCTGTTGCTTGGGTTCACAGCCATGGAGCAAAAACCTTAAGGGGGGACGTCGGTGATAAGGGCCGCAATGGGACGATGACGGTTAAACGATGGCGATTCAGGGTTCGACGTTGGCCTGCGGCGTGGGGCATTCGGCGGCGGTGCCCCACTGGCCCGCGCATACTCTCAGCCGGCATTGCTCGCCTTCAATAAAGCTGAGCTGGCGGCATTCCTTCAAGCGCTCGGACAACGATGATCCCGGCATCACGCGCATGAAGATGCCGTCGGTTTTGTACACGCGGGTGCCGGGTGGCGAAGCAGGCGGCAGGCCGTAGTTCATCAATGCCGACAACAAGGCCGCATCGGTATCGGCCGGCTTGGCGGACTTGCGCGCGGGGTTGCTTGTCGCGGTCGGGCTGGCTGCGGACTTGGCCGCGCGCGGGGCGTCGTTGCCATGTAGCGTGCCGGCTTGCCGCGCGCGCTGTTCGGCCGCCTGGCGCGTGGGACCAGGCGCGGCCGCCGTAGCGGGCGGCGTCATCGCCAGCACGGACAGCGGGTTGGTGGGTTCGCCCAAGGGTTCGGGATCGCCACGGCCCAGGTCCGCGTCTTGCGCGGGTGGCGACTCATCGATGATGGCGGCGACCTCTGGCGGTTTATCAACAGGCGCGGGCGCCACGCTGGCGACGGGCGCAGTTGAAGGACCCTTCGCGACGGACGGGTCGTTGGCCTGCGCCTGCAACGGCGCTGCCGTGTCCTGATGTATGAACCAAGTGATGCCGCCCGCCAACAACGCCAGCAGCAATGCCAGCGTCACCCAGCGACCGGCGCGCGTTCCACGCTGCGTCGCAAGGTGTTTGACCTCGGCTTCGGGCGCGCGCCCTTCAAGCGCGGCCAGGATGCGCGTCGGCTCGGCATCGCCACGCGCACGCGCGGAGCCACTGAGCAAACTCGGCGCGGTCGTCGTAGGGCGAGCTTCTTTTTCGTCTTCTGCCATGCGGGTTCCCGTGTCAGCAGGAGGCGTGTGCAGCCCCCCTGTAACCAAGCCCGTCGAGAATACCCGAACACCTCTTTTCGATCACTCTTCCTTGTTACGATTTCTAAGGGACCGACGCGGTTTGCAACGCCGGATCGCTTGCCTCAAGGGCGAATAGAACAAAAGATTACGCCTTCACATGAGGGACCTATCTTGTTACTGCTACTGCCCCTGTATTTTTTACTGGCGGTGGGCGTCTCCGCTCTCCTGTTTTTTCCGGCTCTGCGCCAAGGCGCGGTGCGGAGTTTGCGCGCGTGCGCACAGGGCGTGGCACGGGGCGCGACGCGTGGCGCAAGCCATGCGGGCGGTGCCGTGGGCGGTACGGCGGGCGCCGTGCAAGGTGGGCTGAAAGTGTCTGCGGGATGGGTCGCGCGGCATCGTTGGCAGGTGGCAATCGGGCTAACAGTTGTATTGCTTCCGTCACTTTTTGCTTTCCTCATGCGACACAATCACACATTCGTTTACAGCCCTCAAATGACGGGTCCGGACCGCAGAATCCAGGCTTTGCTGGAGGGCGAACGGCTGGCGACACCCGCCCCGCTGCCCCCCGAAGCGTTCACCACGCGCGAAGTGGAATTGGTGCGTCCGAAGCTGGGCGGCGCCAGCCGCAATTGGGATCTGCTGGATGCCGATTTCCGTCAGCGCCTGCTGCTGGCCTACCGCATCATGCGCGAGCAGCACGGCTACGAAATGGCGCTGATCGAGGGCTATCGCAGCCCCGAGCGGCAGGAAGAACTGGCGGGCATGGGCTCGCACGTGACGAACGCGGGTGCGTTCCAGAGCTATCACCAATATGGTCTTGCCGCCGACAGCGCGTTCTATCGCGACGGCAAGATCGTCATCTCGGAAAAAGACCCCTGGGCCATGCGCGGCTATGAACTGTTTGGCCAGACCGCCGAACTGGTCGGGCTGACCTGGGGCGGGCGCTGGAAGATGATGGACTTCGGCCACGTAGAACTGCGCCGGCCCGGCGTGATGCAACGGTCGGGAGGCTGACCGGACACCCATGGGACGCTTGCTGAAAAAAAGTCTGCTGGTTCTGGCGCTGTTCGCCGTGGTGTGGCTGGCCGTCATCATCTGGTGGCAAGAGTCGCGCACCTTGCCCACCGGCGTGGACATCGGGCTGTATCTGTTCGCGCTGCCGCTGGCCGTGCTGGGCGCGCTGTGGCTGGGTGCGCGGGCGGTGCGTGCCGCGCGTGCGCCCAAACCAGAGCCGTTGGCATCCGCGCCCGCCGCAGACGAAGCGCCGGCGGCCTTGGCCCAACTGCGCATCGTCGCCGTGGCGGCGCGCGCAGCCGCCGGCCCGGACGCGGCGGGAATCGCGGAGGCGCTGGTTGAACAGCAACGCCCCGAGCTGGACCCTGAACTCAAGACCTTGCAGGGCTTTCCCATATTTGCGGCGCGCGTGCCGCAGTTGGATGACGTTGAACTCTACGCCGCCGCACGCGAACGGGGCGCGCCCGCCGAGGCGCTGGCCACGGCCGGCCTGCGCGCAACGGCCCTGCTGGCCGACATTGCCGCCACGCTTACTAATGACGCACACCGCCGCGTGACCGAACTGGATGTGCCGGCCCGCGACGAAGACTGGCCCTTGCTGCGCTTTGACATCGTGCTGCCCGCAAGCTGGCCGCAGGCAGCACGCGAGCGCGCGCGTGCGCAAGTGCTGGCGGCGGCCGGGGTATGGCCCGATACGCGCGTCAGCGCCACCGAGCACAGCGCGCGCGACGCCATGGCCGTCGACATGCTGCTGCGCGAACTGGCCTCGGCATCAGGCAACGCCAACGACGTACCGACGTGGCGCATCGTGCTGGCGGCCGACGGTTATGTCGACCAGGACCTGGTGGCGCAATGGGACGCCGACGCCCTGCTGCTGACGCACGCGAATCCGCAAGGCCGCGTGCCGGGCGAAGCCGCCGCGGGCGTGCTGCTGGGCCAGGCTCATTCCACGTCGGCCACATCAACCGCCTCGGCCACCGACGCCGGCGACGTGCATGTGGCCCTCTCGCCCGTGACGCATCGCCAGAAGCCCGCCGATGCCCGGGGCGCGCAAGCCGAACCCGCGCTTGCCGACCTGACGCGCGACCTGATGCAGCGCGCCGCGATCGCGCCCGACAGCGTCATCCACGTCATCAGCGACGCCGACCATCGCGGCAGCCGCCCGCTTGAAGCGCTGAACGTGGCCTCGCAATTGTTTGAACATCTGGACACCGCCAAGGACTGCCACGCCGTGGGCGTTGCCTGCGGCCATACCGGCGTGGCCGCATCGCTATTGACCCTGGCCGTGGCCAGCGAAGCCTGCATGCAGGCTGAACCACAGCCCCAACCCGCCGTCGTGACCCTTACCCTGCAAGACCCCGCATTGCGCTGCGCGTCCCTGGTCTACCGACCCGCCGCCAGCACTACCGCCTGACTCGGAAAATAACAGCGAAAACCATGCGTAGCCCCTCAGGATTCCTATCCCGCCTTTCCAGTTCCATGAGCGACATCCGCTATTGGAGCTCACGCGTGTTCGCCAACCCGCGCACCTTCATGGTGATCGGCTTGATCGCGCTTATCGTGTTTCTGTTCCTGTTCGCGCAGACCATGCAGATTGCGCTGGTCTGGGCCGGCCTGCTGCTGGGCGTGCTGCTCGTCCTGTGGCTATGCGTGCATCTGTGGCGGAGGCGGCGCACGCGGCGCGCCAACCAGCAGTTGGGCGACATGCTGGAGCAGCAGGTGCAGACGGGTGCCGCCGCCAGCCCGGCCGCCAACCGCAATGAAATCGATGCCCTGCGCCAGCGCCTGACGCAGGCGGTGCGCACGATCAAGACGTCGAAGATTGGCCAGGCCTCGGGCAACGAAGCGCTGTATGAATTGCCCTGGTACATCGTCATCGGCAACCCGGCGGCGGGCAAGAGCAGCGCGGTGATCAATTCGGGTTTGCAGTTTCCCTTTGCCGACAAGAACGGCGCCGCCGTGCGCGGCGTGGGCGGCACGCGCAACTGCGACTGGTTCTTCACCACCGAAGGCATTCTGCTGGACACGGCGGGCCGCTATTCGGTGCATGAAGAAGACCGCAACGAATGGATGAGCTTTCTGGACCTGCTCAAGCGGCATCGACCCAAGGCGCCGATCAACGGCATCATCGTTGCCGCCAGCATCAGCGAACTGACGGATTCGGGCCCGGAATTCGCCATCAACCTGGCCAAGAACCTGCGCCAGCGCGTGCAGGAACTGACCGACCGGCTGGAAGTGTTTGCGCCGGTGTACGTGATTTTCACGAAGGCGGACCTGATTGCCGGCTTCTCGGAATTCTTTGCCGATGCCGACCCGCGCGAGCGCGATCGCGTCTGGGGCGCCACGCTGCCCTACGGCGCCGACGAAAGCCGCGACGTGCTGACGCAGTTCGACGAGCGCTTCGACGAGCTGTATGAAGGCCTGAAGGAAATGGGCACGGCGCAGATTTCGCTGCGGCGCACCGGCCCCCTGCCCCCGGGGCTATTGACGTTCCCGCCCGAGTTCGCGGGGATCAAACCCGCGCTGCGCACCTTTCTGTCGACCCTGTTCGAGACCAACCCCTTCCAGTACAAGCCGGTGTTCCGAGGCTTTTACTTCACCAGCGCCTTGCAGGAAGGCGCCTCGCGCAGCACGTCCACCGAGAAGCTTGCCGAACGCTTCAGCCTGCGCCCGGCCACCCGCGAAGCCACGCAGGCTACGCCGTCGCACAAGGGCCTGTTCCTGCGCGACCTGTTTTCCAGCGTCATCTTCGCGGACAAGAAACTGGTGCGTCAGCATGCCAGCCCCAACAAGGTGCGCATGCGTTACCTGAGCTTCTTCGGTCTGGTGCTGGCGCTGGGGCTGGTGCTGGGCGGCTGGAGCTGGTCGTACCTGGGCAACCGGCAACTGGCCACCAACGTGCAGGCGGATCTGGACAAGGTGGTGCGCCTGCAAAGCGAACGCACCGACCTGCAAAGCCGCCTGGAAGCCATGGAGATTTTGCAGGACCGTATCGAGCAGCTTGATCGCTATTCCTCCAGCCGTCCCTTGTCGCTGGGCCTGGGCCTGTATCAGGGAGATGTGCTTAAGGAACGCCTGCTGGCCGAGTACTACAACGGCCTGCGCCAGTTCATGCTGGTGCCGGTGAAGGCCAGCCTGGAAGACTATCTGGGCCGCGTCGACGTGTCGCAGGTTGCCGCCGCTGGCGCGACAGCCACCGCCACGCCGGCCGTGGCGCAGGCGCAAGCCCAAGCCCAAGCCCAAGCGCAACCCGCTCGCGCCAACGCCGGCGACACCTTGTTCCAGGACGCCTCCCCCACCAACGTCGATGACGCCTACAACGCGCTCAAGACGTACCTGATGATGGCGAACCGCGAACACGTGGATCCCACCCACCTGTCGGACCAGATCACCCGTTTCTGGCGCGGCTGGCTGGAAACCAATCGCGGCGCCATGCCGCGGGACCAGTTGATCCGCAGCGCCGAACGGCTGATTTCTTTCTACGTGGCGCGCGCCGCTGATGCGGACTGGCCGCAGATCGACACCAACCTGGCGCTGGTCGAGCGCACCCGTGGCAATCTGCGCAGCGTGATGCAGGGCATGCCGGCGCGTGAGCGGGCGTACTCCACCTTGAAGGCGCGGGCCGCCACGCGCTTCCCGGCCATGACGGTGGCGCGCATCATGGGCGAGGCCGACGCCGCCGTGGTGGCCGGCAGCTACGCCGTGCCGGGCACGTTCACCCGCGAAGCGTGGGAGCAATACATCGAGCCGGCCATTGGCGAAGCCGCGCGCCGCGAAGTGCAGACCAGTGACTGGGTGCTGGGCGTGAACGCCCGCGACGACCTCACCCTGGAAGGCAGCCCGGAGCAGATCCAGAAGAGCCTGGCCACGATGTACAAGACCGAGTACGCGCAGGAATGGCAGAAGATGCTGCGCGGCGTCTCGATCAAGCCCTTCAACAGTTTTGAGCAGGCGGTGCATGGCATGAACCGGCTGGGCGACCCGCAGAATTCGCCGCTGGTGAAACTGATCAACACCACCTACGAACAGACGTCCTGGGACAACCCTTCGCTGATCAACACCGGCATCGCGCAAGCGCAGACGGGCGTGGTCGCGTGGTTCAAGCGCGTGATCCTGCGTCAAGGCCAACCCAAGCCGGCGGCAACGATGGCGAACGGCGAGCAGATCCCGATGGGCCCCGTGGGACGCGAGTTCTCGGACGTGGCGCGGCTGGTGGTCACGCGCGACAACCAGTCGCTGCTGGGCAATTACATGACCGCGCTGTCGAAGATCCGCACGCGCTTCAACCTGATCAACAACCAGGGCGACCCCGGCCCCGGCGCGCTGCTGCTGATGCGCCAAACGCTGGAAGGCAAGGACTCCGAGCTGGCCGACGCGCTGAAGCTGGTTGACGAGCAGTTGCTGGCGGGCCTGACCCCGGCGCAGCGCGAGACCCTGCGGCCGCTGCTGGTGCGCCCGCTGATCCAGGGCTATGCCGTGGCGATGCAACCGGCACAGACCGAGCTGAACAAGGTCTGGAACGCGCAAGTGTTCCAACCCTTCTCGCAAAGCCTGGCCGACAAATACCCGTTTTCGACCAAGGCCGGCATCGAGGCCAGCGGTGAAGAGATTGGCCAGGTCTTCGGCCCGCAAGGCAGCATTGCCAAGTACGTGAACGACACGCTGGGCCCGCTGACCGTGCGCCGGGGCGACATCCTGACCGCGCGCACCTGGGGCGACATGGGCATCGACCTGCAACCCTCGTTCACCGCCAACTTCGCACAGTGGGTTGCCCCGCTGGCCGGTGGCGCGGCGGGTTCCGGCGCCGCCAGCCAGCCGCAGACGCTGTTCCAGATTCAGCCCAAGCCGGCCAGCGGCGTGACGGAATACACGATTGAAATCGACGGGCAGCAACTGCGCTACCGCAACACGCCACCGCAATGGGTGAACTTCGTGTGGCCCAACGCACAAGGCGCGCCGGGCGCGCGCATCACGGCCACCGCCTTTGACGGCACCGTGGTCGAGATCGTCAACGAACCCGGCCGCTTCGGCCTGGAACGGCTGATCTCCGGATCGCAGCGCAAGCCCAATGCCGACGGCAGTTTCGAGATGAGCTGGACCAAGTCCAACATCACGGTGCCGGTCAAGCTGCGCATCATCAGCAACGCCCAAGCGGCCAGCGCCGGCGGCACCGAGCCGGGCAGCCAAGGCCTGCGCAACCTGCGCCTTCCCGCCACGGTGGTGGGCGCTTCCCCTCAAACCCCCGTCGCCCCGACGCCTGCCGGAGCGCAGCAATGAGCCATCCGCAGTCACCCATGTTTCGTACGGCATACTTCGGCAAAATCCCGTCGCGTGGCGACTTCGTCAAGAACACCTCGCACCCCCAGCTGATGGCGACGCTGGATGCGTGGGTTGCCAACACCATGGAGATCCTGGCGCAGGATCCCCACTGGAAGACGCTGTACGACGAGGCCCAGCCCGTGCCCTTCGCGGTGCTGGGCTCGCGCGGCAAGCTGGCCATAGCCGGCCACTTGCAGCCCAGCCGCGACCAGTCCGGGCGGCGCTTTCCGTTCATCACCGCGACGTCGGTGGAAGTGGCGCGCCCGCTGGATTTCATTGCGCGCAGCCCGCTGGCGTTCAGCCGCATGTGGAACCGCATGGGTAGCGCCGCCGCGCAACTGATGCTGCCCGGCGACCCGGCCGCCGCGCTACAGACGCTGAACGATCTGGAAGGTGAAATCCGCACCGCCGCCGACGACGGCTTTGACGCCTTTGTCGACCTGCAAACCATTGAACGGGTCGAGGCCATGCTGCGCAGCAACGGCCACGCCGCCAGCGTGCACGACATCGTGTTGGCGCTGGGCATACTGCTGGCGCCCGTGATGTCCAGCGGATCGTCGCAGTTGGACACGGGCCTGGCCCTGCCGCTGCCGGACGACCCGCTCTACATCAACTTGGTCGCCACGTACTGGATGACGCTGATTGCGCCGTTCCTGACCCGCGCCGACTTCGAGATTGCGATGTTCGTCGGGCAGGTGGCGGGCAAGCATCGGCTGGTAGTGGGCTTTCGCGGCGCCTCGCCGCAGACGCTGGCCAGCCTGCTGTCCACGCCGCAGACCTTGGCGCAGCACTACATCGTGCTGGAAAACGCCCCCTGGGTGCGCGACCACGTCAGCGCCAGCCATGGCTTGGCCAAGCTGTCGAGCTATCTGGATCAACCGCGGCTTTCCTTGCGCCAGGCGCTGGAAACGTTCCGCGAAGTCTTTATCGGAGCCTAGCGCATGCGCACGCTTATTCTTGCCCTGGCCGCCGCCCTGTCCTGCGCGGCCCATGCCCAGGATGCCGCCACGGTGGTTCCGGCCAACGTCATTCCCCAGCCCGGCCAAGTGGTGGCCAGCGGCGCGGTGCCCGACGAGGCCACCAAGGCCGACGTGCTGGCGCGTCTGCAGAAGGTCTACGGCGTGGGCAACGTGATCGACCGCATCGACGTGGGCGGCGTGGTGGCGCCGCCAAACTGGTCGCAACATGTGAGCAAGCTGCTGGACAGCCCGCTCAAGCAGATCAACCGTGGCCAGCTTGAAATCGACGGCACGCAGATCCGCCTGCGCGGCGAGGTCGATAACGAAGCGTCGCGGCAGCAGATTGCCAGCACGTTCGCCACGTCCCTGAACCCCACCTACAAGATCGTCAACGGCCTGCGCGTATCGGCCAGCAAGGACGAACAGGATGTGCTGGACAACCTGCTGAGCGACCGCGTCGTGGAGTTCGAGACCGGCAGCACGCGCCTGACCTCGCGTGGCCGCGAACTGCTGGACCGCGTGGCCGACGCGGTGCCCAAGCTGCGCGCCGACAAGATCCAGATCATCGGGCATACCGATAGCTCGGGCAGCCGCAGCACCAACCTGGCGCTGAGCCAGGCGCGCGCGGATGCGGTGCGTGATTATCTGGTGGACAAGGGCCTGCCTGTGTCGCGCTTCGAGGCTATGGGCGCGGGCCCCGACCAGCCGGTGGCGACGAATGCGACGGCGGAGGGGCGCGCGAAGAACCGGCGCATCGAGTTCCGCGCCGCGCGTTGAGGCGGAGCGGGGTTTGACGTTTCGGCCTTGAGGCTTCGGCTTCGGCTTGGGCTTGGGCTTGGGCCTGGGCCTGGGGGCCTCAGGCCCCGGACTTCAGGAGTTCTCGCCCGCCTTCTTGATGCCCAGCAACTCTTCCAGGCCCGACAGGGTCTCGTCGTTCTTGACCACGGTGCGCAGCCACAGGTGCAAGGACATCTCGCCCCAGCTTGCGGCCTTGTCGGCCAGATAGGCGACGGGGCTGTGCGGCTCGGTGCGGCGAAAGAAATCGGCCACCTCGCGCAACTGCGCCAGGGCTTGCTCGCGCGTCTGGATCGGGCCACGCGCGGCATGCGGCACGGCGTCTACGGCAGGTGCGCCAGCGGGCAGGGCTTCGGCGCCGGGGAATGCGTTGACAGCAGTCAAGGTGGGCTCCACGCGGGTGGGAACGGCGGGCGCCCCCGAAGTCGACGTTGGTGTTGGCGCTGGCGTGATGTCGGCGCGCACCAGCAGGCCCGCGTCGCGTGCGAACCGGTGCGCCAGTTCGGTAACGTTGCGCAGCGCTTCACGCACCCGCGAAAACGCCGGGCTTTCATCACCCAGCCGCTCGTCCAGCGTGCGCTCAAGCTGCGCCAGCGCCTGGGCGCAACCCTCCAACTGGGTGTCCAGTTCGGAATAGAACGACGGCGGGGTGTCGCGCCGCGCGGCGTCAAAGCGATCAAGCGTGAGCTTGCCCCGCGTCAACTCGTTGGCATTGTCGGGCGTGCGCTTCACGGCGTTGGCCAGTTGACTGGCAGCTTCCCAGAGCACCGCGCCGTAACGCGCGCCGTCGGCCTGCGTCAGCGGAATCTCGCCGATCAGTTGCTGGGATCGTGACAACAGCCACGCCAGGTTGCCCACGCGCTGCTGCACGTCGCCATCCTCGGGCACCGGATGCAGGCCTTCCCAATAGTCGCGGCACAGGCCGTCGATCAGCAGGTAACCGTCGCGTAGCCCCGCAAAGCCGCGCGTCTTGGCCCAGGCTTCGGCCAACCACGAGGCAATGCGGATGTCCTTGCTGCGGTTGCGCAAGGCTTCGGAACAGATGCGCGCGACTTCCGGCCAATCGGCTTCTTTCAGGTCGATGACCCAATCGCCTTGGTCCAGCTGGGGGTCGTCGTGCCGGCGCGCTTCGCGGATGGCGTCGAACTCGGGGGAAAACACCAGGTCCACGCCGCAGGGCGCATCGCCGGGTATCGGTAGCAACAAAGCGTTGATGTCGGTCATATCGCAACGGAGAGGTGACGAAAGCTGGCGGCGGCACGGCCAGACAGGCGGTGCGGACAGGCGGCCAGCGGCGGCAATGGCGGAAATCATCCCACATTCGCTTACGCATAACGTTCAAAGATGACACGTCCTATTACAAGGCGCATCACGATGCATCGGTATTATTTGCGCTCCTATCCCAAGGAGCGTCCATGACGACGAAATCGATTCGTATGCTGCCCGACGGGCACTTCATCGCCGGCACACCGCGCCGTGCGCCCGACGGCACCTATGTGGGCGGCGAAGGCCCCATCACCCGAGCGCCCGACGGCACCTACGTGGCCGGCACCCCGCAGCGCGCACCGGACGGCACCTACAAAGGCGGCGGCGGCCCCGTGCGCATGGCGCCCGACGGCACCTTCGTGGTCGGCCCGGCCCGGCGAGCGCCGGACGGCACGTATCTGTAGGCCCCCGCTGTAGCTCATGCTGTCGCTCAAGCTGTAGCCCAAGCCATAACCCCAAGCACTCGCCCAGCCATGCCCCAACGCTCTGTGATCCGCAAAGGCGACAAGACGTCGCACGGTGGCGTCGTCGTGACCGGCGATGAAACCGTCATCATCTTCGGCCAACCCATGGCGCGGGTTGGCGACCGCGTCACCTGCCCCAAATGCGGCGACACGCACACCATCGTGGAAGGCGTGCATAACGTCAGTTCGGACCGCATGACGGCGCTGGAAGGCATGCGCACGTCCTGCGGGGCAACACTGATTGCCAGCCAGAATTTCTATCAGCTTGAGTTTGGCTAGGGGCCGGAACCCTTCCTCCTGCTATTGGCCGCACGCCAATAATCGGAGTACCGTGCATAAGTATGGGAGGCAGCAATTCCCCCATGCACCACGGAGGGACCCAGCTCATGGTCATTGGTCGACCTCAGCGGCCGGCGGTCCGAACGCCCTCGATGCTTCGCATTTTTTGCGGCATCGCCTTGTTGTGGATGTTGGCCATCGCCAGCGCCTGGGGCGAAACCCCACCAGATAGCGCCCAGCGGCGATCCGCCATCGTGCTATCCCTGGACGGCATCGTCGGCCCCGCCACGGCGGATTATCTGATTCGCGGCTTGGCCGCGGCACACGGACAGAATGCCGCGGTGGTCATCTTGCGCATCGACACGCCCGGCGGGCTTGATACGTCGATGCGCGAGATCATCCGCGCGATACTCGCATCGCCCGTCCCCGTGATTGCCTATGTGAGTCCCAACGGCGCACGCGCGGCCAGCGCCGGCACCTACATCCTTTACGCCAGCCATGTCGCGGCAATGGCCCCCGCCACCAACCTGGGCGCTGCGACGCCCGTTGCCTTGGGCGGTGGGTTTCCCAAACCGGACGAGAAAGAGCCCGGTTCTGGCGACAAGGCCGGCGAGACGTCGTCCGATAAGTCGCCCGAGACGTCGCCCGCAAAGTCTGCCGATAAGGCCACAGATAAGGCCACGGACAGCAATGGCGACAAGTCCTCGGCAAAGCGAGCCGCAGACAAGCCGCCGGCTGCGGCCCCTAAGGACGCCAGCGAATCCAAAGCCATCAACGACGCAGTCGCCTACATCCGTTCACTGGCTGCCTTGCGCGGGCGCAATGCCGACTGGGCGGAAGACGCCGTGCGCTCGGCGGCCAGCCTGTCAGCCCGCGAAGCCCACGCGCAGCAGGTGATTGACCTGATCGCCGACGACATCCCGGACCTGCTGGAACAAGCCGACGGGCGCACCGTCAGGGTCGGCAATTCCCAGACCGAGCTGCAAACCAAGGGGCTGAGCGTGCAGCACAGAGAACCGGACTGGCGCACGCGCGCGCTGAGCGTCATCACGAATCCCAACCTGGCGCTCATGCTGTTGATGGTTGGCGTGTACGGCTTGATATTCGAATTCATGAACCCGGGCGCCCTCTATCCCGGCGTGGTCGGCGCGATATGTCTGCTGGTCGGCCTCTACGCCTTGTCCGCGCTACCGCTGACCTATGCCGGACTCGCGCTCGTCTTGCTGGGCGCCGCGCTCATGGTGGCGGAAATATTCACGCCGTCGATCGGCATCCTGGGAATCGGCGGCGCCATCGCTTTCGTGCTGGGCTCGCTCTTGCTGGTCGACACGGAGTCACCCGCCTATGAGGTATCGCTTCCGCTGGTGGCGGGCGTGGCCGTGGCCAGCCTGGGGATGACGTTCCTGATTGCCCGGCTGGCGCTGCGATCGCGCCGCGCGCCGATCGTCAGCGGGGCCGAAGCGCTGATCGGGCAGCGCATCAAAGTACTTAGCTGGAACGGAGAGCAAGGCCATGTCGCCGCGGCCGGAGAACGCTGGCGCGCGGTGGGGCCGGCGGGCCTGGCGGCTGGCGACACGGTCGTGATCACGGCCGTGCACGGCGTGACCTTGCATGTGCGCGCGGACACCCACCTGTTACCGCCCGAGCCTGCCCGGAGAGGATGAAGCTTCGACGCAACGCCAACCTTTTTTCAGGAGCCTGCCATGTTCACGCAACTCGCCTTCTACGGCCCTATCGTTGTCCTGATAGTCGGCATCTTCGCCCTGTCGGTCCGGATCCTGCGCGAATACGAACGCGGTGTCATCTTCACGCTGGGCCGCTTCACCGGCGTCAAAGGCCCCGGCCTGATCCTGATGGTTCCGGTGATCCAGCAAATGGTGCGCGTGGACCAGCGCATGAGCGTCTTCGATGTGCCCAGCCAGGACGTCATCTCGCGCGACAACGTCTCGGTCAAAGTGAACGCCGTCATCTACTTTCGCGTGATTGATCCGGAACGCTCGGTGATCCAGGTAGAGAACTTCCGGCAAGCCACCAGCGAACTGGCCCAGACGACCCTGCGCTCGGTCCTGGGCAAGCACGACCTGGACGAAATGCTGTCCGAGCGTGACAAGCTGAACAACGACGTGCAGGAGATTCTGGATGCGCAGACCGACGCATGGGGCATCAAGATGGCGAACGTGGAAATCAAGCACATCGATCTGAACGAAAGCATGATCCGCGTCATCGCCCGCCAAGCCGAGGCCGAACGCGAACGGCGCGCCAAGATCATCCACGCCGAAGGCGAAGAACAAGCGGCCCAAATGCTGCTGAACGCCGCCCGCACGCTGGCGCAGCAACCCGAAGCCATGCAGTTACGCTACTTGAGCACCCTGGCCATGATCGGCGCCCAGAACAACTCCACCATCGTGTTCCCCTTCCCTACTGAGCTGGGTCAGGTGTTGAAGGGAATGGTGGGGAAGAATCAGGGGGATGTGACGGCGGCGGGGTAGATCTGGGGGGAGTGCGCGTCGCGGAAGTGAAGACACTGACGCGACGCCGGGAGCTTTACGCGGCCAGGTCGGAGAAGTTGGTGATCTTTACGGCTCCGTCCGGGAACCGAGCGATCACCTCAAGTTCGCCTCCCATTGCCTCAATGTGGCTGCGTAGCGTTGAGATATACATGTCGGTGCGCTTCTCCATTTTTGCGATGGACGGCTGTTGGACATGCAACACATCAGCCAGAACCTTCTGCGACAAGCCCCGCGCCTGCCGCAATTCATGAAGCGGCATTTCCCGAAGCATTTGTTCAGTAGCCGCCTTGGCACGAAGCTGCGATTCCGGCGACATGGCGGCACGGAGCGTTCCAAATTTCTTAGCCATTTATCTGCCCTTCCTTTCGCAATAGATTCAAATGATCGTCATATAGCTTGTCTGCCAATGGCACAAATTCCTCGTACCAACGATCGTTCCCGGTTTTATCCCCGCCAATCAGCAGGATCGCTGCTCGCCTGGGGTCAAAGGCATACAACGTACGTAGCGGACGACCTCCCGCTTGCGTTCTAAGCTCGCGCATGTGCTCGTGCCGGGATCCATTGATGCCGCTCGAATGCGGGAATCCTAGCGTAGTGCCCCGCTGTTCCAAAAGGCCGACTGTAGCGGCGACAGATTCCTGCTCGCCTTCGGACAGACTATTCCACCAGACCTCAAATTCGTCGGTGAATTCAACCTCCCAGGCCATCCCACTTCCCCTTGTGCGCAAGTGGCCGAATTATAGCCCCGAAGGAATATTCCATCAAAGGAATATCAGCTTGGGCGCCTGCGGTTCTGCCCAAACCGCCCGTGATAAAGTGCGACCCCAACTTTTCGCCAGCCGGACCATTCGCGTCCTTTAAACCAGAACTTATGCAAGCCCAAAAATTCGGATACCTGGAATTTCGATACGGGAACGACCCCAAGCGGCGCACCGTCAATGTGGGCGACAACATCCAGTCGATCGCGGTACGCAGGCTGCTGGCGCACCTGAATGTTGACCCGGCCGACATGGTGGGGGTGGATCGTGATTCGCTGCGGAACTACGCCGGGCCGCCCGTGAAGCTGATCATGAATGGCTGCTTTCATGACGACTGCTTCCCGCTTCCGCCCCAGATCGAACCGGTGTTTTTCGGATTCAACGCGGAAACCGAATCTGTCATCACGGCGAACAAGAAGCTGTTCCAGGAACACCAGCCGATTGGGTGCAGGGACAATGCCACGAAGCAGATGTTCGATAAGCACGGAATCTCGGCCTTCGTCACGGGCTGTGCGACGCTGACGCTAAAGCGCCGCGACCCGCAGGTTACCGGCAGCAAGCCGGTCATCGCCTTCGGCTCCGGCGCGGGCGTGCTGCACCAGAACCTGTACGAATACATTCCCCGATCCCTGCTGCAACGCGCGTCCCTGGTTTTTCAACGGGAGCCGGTGCCCAAGATTCCGCTCTCGGACCAGGCCGTGACCCAGATGGACGAGCTGGCGGCCAGCTACCTGGATCTGTACCGCAATGAAGCCAGCATCGTGGTGACGCCCTTGCTGCATGTGGCAAGCCCTTGCCTGGCGATGGGCATCCCCGTGGTGTTGGCACGGCGTGACCACGATGACCGCTTCACCGCGATCGACCGCCTGCTTCCGCTGTACACACCGGCTGCGTTTTCGACGATTGAATGGAACGTGCGGGCGCTTGAGATTGAAGGCTTGAAGCAGGCGATGTTCGACGTGGCTGGGGCCTTGGTTCAAGGAAGCAAACCCGGGGCGCAAGCGTTGGCGGTGCTTGCCAAGACGTATGACGCGCCGCCGATTCTGCAAGGGGCTAAACGACGGAAACATCGGTCGTTGCTGAAGAGGCTGTTTTCCAGAGGGTGATGGGCGCTGTTCTTCGTTGGCAGGCGATGCCGACGAAGAACGCATCCAGAAGAACGCCTCTAGCCCGTGGAAGACACCCGCCGGGGATACAGGCGGAGGGACACACGCGGAAAACAAAAAGGCCGTTAGCGATTGCGCGCTAACGGCCTTTGAAATTCTGGTGGGCTGTGAGTGGCTCGAACACTCGACCTACGGATTAAGAGTCCGCTGCTCTACCAACTGAGCTAACAGCCCTGCGCAATTCACGCCACTTTGATTCGTTTTCAACTGCGCCGTTTAGTCGATATTTGCTATCGGTATTCGGTGCCGCTGGCTGCGTTTCGTTGTGTGTGCAGTGCGAAGAAGCAAGATTATATGTAGGTTTTTTCGTTTGTGCAAGTCACACGCAAAAAACTTTCATCTCCGCGACATCAAGCCGCGTATCCGCCATCCACCGACAGGCTTGCGCCCGTCACATAGCGCCCTTCGGGGCCGGCCAGAAACGCGACCATGCCGGCGATGTCGCGGGGGTCGCCGTAGTGCGGCAGGGACAGCACGGCCACCAGTTCGCTCGCGTGGTCACCATTTGCCGGATTCATGTCGGTGTTGATTGGCCCGGGGTGCACCACGTTGACGGTGATGCCGCGCGGGCCCAGGTCGCGCGCCAGGCCTTGGCTCAGGCCGATCAACGCGGACTTGCTGGCGGCGTATAGCGCCACGCCCGGGCGGCCGGCGCGCATGGCCAGGCAGCTGCCGATGTTGATGATGCGGCCGCCGTCGGGCATGGATGCCTGCGCGGTGCGGATGGCGACGAAGGGTGCGCGCACGTTGATGTTCATCGTGCGCTCGTAGTCATCCAGGCTGGTGTCACCGATTTCGCCGGTGACGAATATGCCTGCGTTGTTGACCAGCACGTCCACCGGCCCCAGCGCGCTGATGGCCTGCTCCACCGCTTGCCGTGTCGCCAGTGCGTCTTCGGCGTCGGCCTGGATGGCGACGGCGCGGCGGCCGTCCACCGACAGTTCCTGGGCCAGTGCTTGCGCCGTGTCGGCGGAGGACGCGCTGACGTAGGTAAAGGCCACGTTGGCGCCGTCGGCGGCCAGGCGTCGCACGATGGCCGCGCCAATGCCGCGGCTGCCGCCGGTAACGAATGCCACTTTCCCGTTCAAGTTGCCCATGCTTCATCCTTAATTTGTAGTGATCAGTACAAATATCATCGCCGCGCGGCATTTCTTTCGTCAACCATTTTTTTATCGATCAACACAAAATAGGCGACACGAGTAAAATCCCGCCATGGCAGAACGTGGGCGTCCCCGGAACTTCGACCGGGACCAGGCCTTGCAAAAGGCCATGGAGGTTTTCTGGTCAAAGGGATATGAAGGCGCATCGCTTGCGGATTTGACCGAGGCGATGGGGATCAACTCGCCCAGCCTTTACGGCGCATTCGGCTCAAAAGAAGGACTATTCCGCGAAGCCGTGGCGCTGTATCGCGACACAACGGGCGGGTCGTCGCGGCGCGCGTTGCAAGATGGCGCCACCGCGCGCGACGGCGTCCAGGCCATGTTGATGGCGGCAGCCGAACGCTTTACCGCGCCCGGCACCCCGCCCGGCTGCATGATTGTGCTGGGCGCGCCGTCCGGCAGCGTGCACCACGACAGCGTCGGTGGATTCCTCTGCGATAGCCGCCGTGAAATGCAAAGCCGCATCCAGGCTCGCTTGTCGGCTGGCGTAGACAACGGCGAGTTGCCGACCGGCGCCGACGTGAAAGGCCTGGCGGCCTTCTACACGACGGTGCTGCACGGCATGTCGATCCAGGCGCGCGATGGTGCCAGCCGCAAGACGCTGCAATCCGTGGCGCGCCAGGCCATGTGCGCCTGGGACGCGCTGACGGGCAGCCGCCCGCCGTCGGGTGTTCCGCCGGCCGGAAACGCCCGTTCCTGACGGATACCGCCATGTTCCGCCTTGACCTTCGGCGCCTGATCCTGTGGATCTGCTTGCTGTCGGTGGTATTGGTGCTGGCGGGCGGGCTGCATGCCAGCTATCTGGTGCAGCGCGATCTGTTGTTGCACAACGCGCTTGAGGCCAACCGCGCCTACGCTTCGAAGCTTGCCGTCACCACCGACCTGTTCCTGGCCGACCTGCGCCGATACCTCGCGTACAGCGCCGACGTGCTGACCGATATGGAAGCGCGCCCCGAATTGA
Organism: Achromobacter sp. JUb104; assembly: GCF_024806975.1. Taxonomy (NCBI): domain Bacteria; kingdom Pseudomonadati; phylum Pseudomonadota; class Betaproteobacteria; order Burkholderiales; family Alcaligenaceae; genus Achromobacter; species Achromobacter sp. JUb104. Next base: position 1,010,930 of record NZ_JANUEY010000003.1, read on the forward strand.
TGGTCGAGGAAACGCGGCGACAGCAAGCGCAGCTAGGCCACTTCAATTCCAGCATGGTGGTGTCGCCGGCCGGCAAGGTGATCGCGGTGTCATCGGCATACCCGCAGTTGCTGGGGCAGCATCTGGCCAGCGATGCGTCGCAACACGCGATCAGTACGCAGCAGCCCGCCATCAGCGAACCCTACCAAGCCAACTCCGGCCGCTGGGTGATTCTGTATTCGCATCCGATTTTCTCGCGCGACTACCGCTACCTGGGCTATATCGCCGGCACGCTGTACCTGCATGAAGACAACGTGCTGGATCGCCTGCTGGACAAGCACTTCTACCGTGACGATTCCTATCTTTACGTGATGGATCGCAATGGCACGTTGATCTATCACCCGGATCGCAGCCTGCTTGGCCGCAAGGCGCCCGACAACGAAGGCTTCGCTGCCGCGCGGCGCGGTGAAACCGGCGAACGACGCTTCACGGACACGCATGGCAACGACATGCTGGCCGGCTACGCGCCGGTGCCCAGCACCGGCTGGAGCATCATCGCGGAACGGCCCGTGGCCAGCACCTTGCGCCCCTTGGTCGACTTGCTGATCGCCACCGCCCGCAACACACTGCCCTTGCTGCTGCTGTCCATCGCCACGATCTGGCTGTTGTCGGGCTGGATCGCGCGCCCGCTTGGCGAGCTGGCGGGCATTGCCCGGCGCATGCAGGACCCCGATTCCGCCGATAGCCTGCGCGGCGTGCGGTCCTGGTATTTCGAGGCGGCCGAGCTCAAGCGTGCGTTGCTCATCGGCCTGGCGCCGATACATCACAAGATTCGTGACCTGCGCCGCGAAAGCACGACGGATACGCTGACGGGCCTGTTGAACCGCCGTGGCCTGGACGAAGCGATGGCGCTGCTGCAAGCGGAGGGCTCGCCCGTGGCCTTGCTGGCCATCGACATCGACCGTTTCAAGACCATCAATGACCGCTTTGGCCACGTCGCGGGGGACCGCGCGTTGCAGGCACTGGCCGCGGTCATGAACGAAGGCTCGCGCGCGGGCGACACGCTGGCGCGCGCCGGTGGCGAAGAGTTCGTGGTGCTGATGCCGGGCGCATCGCTGCGATCCGCGGCGGCGGCCGCTGAACGCCTGCGCCACCGCATTGCCAACCAGCAGATGCCCGACGCCATTGGTACGCGCATCACGGTATCGGTGGGCGTGGCGCGCTTTCCCGACCATGGCGCCACGCTGGAAACCGTCTACCAACGCGCGGACCAGGCGCTTTACCACGCCAAGAACCACGGCCGCGACGGGGTCTACGTCGTCGACGACACCGCGCCCGACGGCGCGCGGCGGGTGACGCCGGGGGAATAGCGGGGGCGCCAAGCCGGGGGCGCCAAGCCGCAAGCGCCAAGTGGCGGCTTTCATTCCACCTGACGGCTGCCGCGCAAGCGGCCTATTTTCCCTTCGGCGCGGGCGCGGTCGGCGGCTTGCGCATCTGTTCCAGCAAGGGTCCGCAGGCGTTCTCATCGTTCGTGCTGGGCGCGATCAGCGCCAGCAAGCCTGCCGCCGGCGTCAGCAACACGCCCAGCGCCACCATGCCCGCGCCGCGCGCGGCAAGCGGCCCCACGTGTACGCCCACATCGGGGTCGCCGAAGGTGCCGCGCACGTACAAGGGCGAACGCAGGGAAAAGATGCGGAAGCCCTTGCTGTCGGGCGTGATATCCATGTCGATCTTCTCGTTCTTGAAGTCGGCGCTGCCGGTAATGCTGATCAAGGCATTTTCGGTGTCGAAGACAAAGACGCGCGGCGTCATCTGACCGTTCTTCATGACAAGGTCGGCGGCGCCGCAATTGATATTCACTTCGTCGTCGCCGAACAATTTGGACACCACGTAGTTGGCCACGTTCAAGCCGGCAATCTCCATCAGGCTGCGGCTGATGACGCCGTCGTTGACCAGCATCTTGACGTCGCCGGTGGCCGTGCCCAACAGCGCCGCCACCGAATTGCCGGTGCCGCTGACGGCCATGTCGCCATTGAGTTCACCCAGCGTCTTCTGCATGGCGTCGGTGGCGGGAAACAGTTGCTTTAGCCGCAGGCGGCGCGCGCGCAGGTCCACGCGTCCATCCATGACTTCACGGGCGCCATCCAGCTTGATGGTGCCGCCGATGGTGCCGCCCGCGATGCCGAAGCGAAACGGGTCCAGCGTCAGCTTGCCGTCCTGAAGCAGCACATGCACCGACAGATCGGACAAGGGCAGCTTGCTGTCGTGAACGATGCGCCCCGCGTCGAGCTCAACGTCCGCATCCATGTCGCGCCAGCGGTCGGTGCGAAATGCCTGCGTGGGCAACACCTTGCCACCCTTGGGCTTGGCCGGCGCGTCCTTGGCCTTGTCCGCGGGAGCGGCCTTGGTCCCGTCGGCCGGCACACCGATCAAGGGCCCAAGGTCCACCATGCGCAGTTGCTTGGATATCAATTTGCCGGTGAGCTTGGGCCGAGGCGCGCCCAGTGCGAACGTGATGTCGCCGTGCAGGTCGCTATTGCCGACCTTGCCGTTGAAATCCTTGTAGTCGAACACCGCGCCGCCGGGATTTTTCAGCTTGGCCACCAGGTGACCGTCCGTGGAATACGGCGGCGTGTCAGGCAGCGTCACGCCGGTCAGCGGATACAACTGCGCCATCGACGCGCCCGCCAGTTTCAGGCGCAGGTCCAGCGCGCCCAGGTTCGCGGGGTCGGTCAAGGTGCCGGTGACCGACGCCTTGGTGCCGCCAATGGCCACGTCGGCCTGTACGGGAAATGGTTGCTTGGGATCCTGCATGGCCAGCATGCCGCCGACCTTGCCTTCGCCCTGGGTCGTCAGGCCCTTGAATTTGCCATCCACTTTCCAGCCGAAGACGTAGTCGCGGGGCGCGGGCGCCTGCCCGTCCTGCGGCACGAAGGCGGCGCCGGCCACGTCAGCGAAAGGCACGGGCTTGCCCAAGGGGTCTACCAGCACCGTCAAATCCGCCTTGAGGACTTCGTCGACGTAGCCGACCCGGCCCTTGTCGAATCCGATTTCGTTGATGTCCAGCACCCACGGCGACGGTTCGCCGGATTCGGGCAGCGTGAAGACCCAGTTCGCGCGGCCATCGGCCAGGCGTTCCAGGTCGGCGGCGGGCTCGGTCAGTTGGATCTTGCGGATGACCACGCGCTGGCGCAGCAGCGGCAATGGCGCCAAGCTGAATTCGCCGCGCTTGAGCGTGGCGAAATACGGCGCCTTTGCCCACGGCGCGTTGCCCACCGAAATATCGTTGGCGACGACATGCGGCCATGGCACCCAGGCGCGCCATCCGCCCTCTGCCGGCTCGCGGCCCCATTCGACGCTCAGGTCGCCATTGATGGCGAAGGGGCGTCCGATGGCGGCGCTGGCGCGTTCGTTGATCATGGGCTTGGCCCGGTTCCAATCGAAGGTGGCTATCACCACCACGAACACCAGCACGATGAGGGCCAGAGCCCCTACAATCCCGATCGCTATTTTTCTTGTGCGCGTCATGGTTATCATCCTTGGCGTTATGGCCAGCCTTTGACCGCCGGCGCTCGTTACCATCAAGGGTATCGCGGCCCATCAGAAGGATTAAGCTTCCCGGCCCCATAATGTGTGCGGATCTTTCCAGATGAATACGGCGCGGGCGGGGTGACAATGCACGGCAACGCCATGCCGTCGCGTCTGCGCGCAGCATGCGGCGTGCCTGGCGCGCTCGGCGCACTGCCACGCAGTTACAAAGCGAAATGGCTTCGGTCGTTCTGCATAACCTGGAGGCCCAATGCGGCATTCAACCTTGATTTTTGTCGTGGCGGCGTTTGCGCTACTGACGCTTAGCCGCCTGGCGCTGGCCGCCTGGCAGTGGCAGCGCGTGCGCAATGCCGGCGGCCTGGTCCCCTTGCTGGTGGGCGGGCTGCGCATCGACGCGCACCAGATCGCCGTGCTGGCCGCCTTGCCGGCGGTGTTGTCCCCCTTCCTGGGCCACTTCCCCATTGCCGCATCGATAGCCGGCTACTGGTATCTGGTCGCCTTCATCCTGCTGGCCTTCCTTGAAGTGGCCTCGCCGCCCTTCATCCTGGAATACGACTCACGCCCCAACCGGCTGTTCGTCGAATACCTGAAGCATCCGCGCGAGGTCTCGGGCATGCTTTGGCGCGGCTACAAGCTGGCGCTGTTAGGCGGTTTTGGCGCCCTGGCCATCATTGGATGGGGCGCATTCAATCTGTTCGGCCACGCCCAACCCGATGCGCAGCTTGCGTGGTGGCAAATGCCGATCGCCAGCGTGGTCATCCTGGCGATCGTCATTCTTGCCATACGCGGCACGCTGAGCCACCGGCCCATCAACCCTTCTTCAGTGGCCTATTGCTCGGACGGCATGCTCAACACGCTGGCGTTGAATTCGCTCTACAACGTGTTCTATGCCGTCTACAGCATGAAGAACGAAAAGTCGGCGTCGGCGGTTTACGGCGGCATGGACGAAGCCAAGATGCATGCGCTGGTGCTGGCGCAGTCCGGCCTGCCCAACCCGCCCGCCAACCCCGACTACCCCAGCCTGCATCGCCAGCCCGCCACGCGCAAGACGGCGCGCCCGCTGAACCTGGTGATCATCCTGGAAGAAAGCCTGGGCGCGCAGTACAGCGCGGGGCTGGGCGGCGCCAACCTGACGCCGGAACTGGACGCGCTGGCGCGCGAGGCCTGGACCTTTACCCGCGCCTATGCCACCGGCACCCGATCGGTGCGCGGGCTGGAAGCGGTAACCACCGGCTTTCTTCCAACGCCAGCCCAAGCTGTCTTGAAACTGCCCCGTTCACAACGCGGCTTTTTCTCGTTGGCTGATCTGCTGGGGCGCCATGGCTACCATTCGCGCTTCATCTACGGCGGCGAATCGCACTTCGACAATATGAAGGGCTTTTTCCTGGGCAACGGCTTCAAGCAGATCGTTGACCGCGCCGACTTCGTCAACCCCGCCTTCGTGGGCACCTGGGGCGCTTCGGACGAAGACATGTTCAATCAGCTTGACCGCCTGCTGCGCGAAGACGGCGACAAGCCCACCTTCACGCTGGCTTTCAGCGTATCGAACCATACCCCTTGGGAATACCCCGCCGGGCGCATCCAGACCGAAGGCAACCCGGCCACCGTGGAAAACACCGTGCGCTATGCGGACTGGGCGCTGGGCCAGTTCTTTGAACGCGCCAAGGCCTCGCCCTATTGGGAGAACACCGTGTTCCTGGTGGCGGCCGACCATGACTCGCGCGTGTTCGGCGCCAGCCTGGTGCCCGTGCGCCACTTCCATATTCCTGCCGTGATTCTGGGCGGGGGCATTGAAGCGCGCCGCGACGACCGCCTGATCAGCCAGATCGACCTGCCCCCCACCCTGCTGTCCTTGATTGGCGTGGACACCGAGCATCCGATGATTGGCCACGACCTGACGCGCAGCACCCCGGGCCGGGCCATCATGCAGTACGACAGCACCTACGGCTATCTGAAAGAAAACGACCTGCTGGTGCTGGCGCCCAACAAGACGCCGGTGCAGTACCGCTACACCGCGCCGGAAGACTACGCGCCCGTCGCGCTGAACCCTGAACTTGCCACCGAAGCGTTGGCGCATGCGCTGTGGCCCAGTTGGGCGTATCGCGAAGGCCGCTACTGCCTGCCGGGGCTCACGCCCGAAACGGCCGCACCCTTGCCGACAAGCTCGCAATAACGACAGCGGCCTTTGATAGCGGCGCTTAGATAGCGGCCTTAGATACGAGGGCCTTCAATACAAGAGCCGTGACTACACCGGCCTTTTGAAACCCCGGCGCGCCTTGTCACTAAGCGCGTGGCAATGGCAGCCCGGGCTGTGGTCATTGACCATGCCCACCGACTGCATGAACGCGTACACGGTGGTGGGGCCCACGAATTTCCAGCCGAGTTTCTTCAGCGCCTTGGACAGGGCGATGGACTGTTCCGAGGTTGAGGCGCCCAAGGTGGGCGGCGCCCCCGCCGGTGCCTCGAAGCGCCAGAAGAACGCGGCCAGCGACCCTTCTTTGTCGATCATTTCCAGCGCGCGGCCCGCATTGTTGATCACGGCTTCGATCTTGCCGCGATGGCGCACGATGCCCGCATCGGCCAGCAAGGCCTGCACCTGCTTGTCGCCAAACGTCGCCACCCTGGCGGGATCGAAATTGGCGAACCCACGGCGGAACGCTTCGCGCTTGTTCAGGATGGTGCGCCAACTGAGCCCCGACTGAAAACCTTCCAGGCAGAGCTGTTCGAACAGCGCGCGATCGTCGCCCTGCGGGCGGCCCCATTCGGTGTCGTGATAGGCCATGTATTCGGCGGACGTATCCACCCAGCCGCAACGGGCAAGGCCATCGGGAAAATCGTTTTTGGCGTTCAAGGTAGCTCCAGGCGGCGGTCAGGCACCGATGCTACCGCAGCAACGTCCCTGAAAAAAGTCGTAGCGGCCGCAGTCGGAATCCCGCTACTATTTGCAGCGCAGATCCCGCGCCGGCCATGTCCCAGCGCGCCCCGGATCCCCGACGGGCTTGCGCCGATGCAAGCCCGTTTTGCGTCTACTCCCCCACATGTCGCCACCCCCAACATGTCGCTCCTAGAGACCGCTGTCCTTACGTTCGTGTCGCCCGCCGTTCTGGCCGGTGACAAGCCGGACGCCAACCCTTGCCTGGATTGCGGAGCCTGTTGCTCGCATTTCAGGGTGTCGTTCTATGTCGGCGAACTGGCGGGTGAAAACGGCGGCCAGGTGCCGTTGGAACTGGTGACCCAGATGAGCCCCTTGCGAGCCTGCATGAAGGGCACTGAGATGGGCGGCGGCCGCTGCGTGTCGTTGCGCGGTGAACTGGGGCAGCCCGGCATCCACTGCGCCATCTACGAAAATCGCCCCACGCCCTGTCGGGAATTCGATATCTGGATGCCGGACGGCTCACCCAACCCGGATTGCCAGCGGCTGCGGCTGGGCTTGGGCCTGCCGCCCGTGGCGCCCCGCCCCGATGCGGAAAACGACCCGCAAGGGCCGATGCATCCGGATCAGCCGGCGGCGGCATAAAGCGGGTTGATGCAGCTCAGCAACTTAAAGTTAAAGCGGCCGCAATCCAGCTAGATAGCGCGTGGGCGTCATGCCGAAGGCGGCGCGAAAGCTGCCGATGAACGCGCTGGTGCTTTCATATCCAACCGACAACGCAGCCTGCGTCACCGAGCCGCCCCGGCACAGCATTTCCAGGGCGCGCAGCAAGCGCGCCTGCTGGCGCCATTGCCCCAACGTCACACCCGTCTCTTGGCGAAAGCGCCGCATCAAGGTGCGCGACGACATGTTCAGCCGTTGCGCCCATTCGTCGATGCCCGCCGTGTCATCCGGCGTATCCAGCAAGGTATGGGCAAGATCCTGCAACCGCGGATCAACCGGCATGGGCAAGGGCTGCGGCGCATGCGCGCGCGTATCCAGTTCATGCAGCAGTACATCGAATAGCTGCGCGAGATAAGCGTCGGAGATGTCGCCGGGCTGGCCGCTGGTGAAGCGGTCGATCAGGGCCTCGATCAGTTTGGACGAGGGCCACGACCAGCAACGCGCCGGCAAACGGCCGCAGACGTCTTGCCGCACGTACAGGAACGAGCCGCGCGCCTCGCCAAACCAGCGCGCGCCATGCGGCGTGCCGGGCGGAATCCAGCCCAGGCTGCCAGGCATCACCGTCCAAACCTCGCTGCCTGCCTGCACCACCACCAAGCCTTCGTGCACCAGCACCAGCATGCCCTCGTCATGGACATGCGAGGGCACGGCAATTCCTTTGGATTCCCGCCGGCCCTGCACGCTGAACGGAGTCAGCAGCATGTCTGGCCGGGCAGGCGCGATAGCCACGTGAAGCATGGTTGGCAAGTTTGAGCTACAGGTTGACGGGTTCCCGTTAGCGGGCGCACATGAAAATGTACATCATTCTCATTAGTCGGGCATCAGCCCCCCGAATGGAGAAATCATATGGACACCACGCGGCTGCGCGACGCCGGCATCAAAGCCACCTTCCCCCGCCTCAAGATTCTTGACCTCTTTTATCAGCACGCGAATCAGCACATGAGCGCGGCCGACATCTACCGCAACCTGCTTTCAGAGCGCAGCAATATCGGCCTGGCCACGGTGTATCGCGTGATTACGCAACTTGAAGACGCCGGGCTGCTCAAACGAACGCAGCTTGACGCCCACACCACGGTGTTCGAACTTAACGACAAGGGACACCACGACCATCTGGTCTGCACGCACTGCGGACAGATCCTGGAGTCCAGCGACCCCGCCGTGGCGCAATTGGTGCGCAAGATCGCCAAGCAGAACGGCTTCCTGCTGGACTCCTACAGCCTGGTGCTCTACGGAAGCTGCGGCTGCAAACCCGGCGCACCCGCCATTGCCCACGGAGAATTCGAATGAACCGCGACCACTTTTTCTTTCACGACCTATCCCGCTTTCCCATCGTGACCGCCAAGCACGGCGGCGCCCCCAAGGGCTACGCCGCCACCTGGATACGCGAAATGGAGATGCTGGTGGACAACCCGCAGTCCTTCGTCATGGTGGTGCCGGACATGAGCCAGGAAGCCGGCCACGACGACCGCAAAGCCATGATCGAATGGCAGACGCTCAACATGCCGCGCTTGAAGGCACGTTGCCGCGCCTTCATCGCCGTGGAACGCGAACCGCAGGCGCTGGACAAGATCCGCAAGCGCGGCGAAAAAATGGCGCGCGCCTTCGGTATGCCATTCCTGGCCGTGGCCACGCCCGCCGAAGCCTTGCAATGCGCGCGTGAGCTGCTGGGGCACAGCGGCCCGGGCGGATTTGTCGTGGACTGATCTGCTGGTTTAATGCCGGTTTACTGAGCGCGCCTTCGGGCGCGCTTTGCATTTCTGGCGCGCCGCCGATGGGTTGGTGACGCTGCTGGCGACGCTGCCCATGAGGTGGCCCACGATGCGCCCATATCCCGGCGATTGCCGAAATTAGAATGCAATATTGATAATTTTGCGATTGTGGCAGAAGGTGTTGCTGGCATAAATTCCACGCTTGCGAAGGCCGTTTCCGATGCCATCCGCCCGCGCGCGCCGAATTTGCGGCTGCCAAGCACCTGGACTCGACATTGAGATTTACGGCATCCACATCAATGAAGCGATTCCACTTCGATAGCACAGCGCTTCGTTACTTCCTTACCGTCGTCGACACGGGGTCCGTCAACGGCGCCGCCGCGAGGCTGAACGTCGTCAGTTCGGCCGTCAGCCGGCAGATCGCAGGTTTAGAACAGCGCCTGCAGAACCAGTTGTTCGAGCGACATCCCAAGGGCATGCGCGTCACCGAAGTGGGTCGCATCCTGGCCGACCACGCGCGCCGGGTGGAAGCCGATGCGGCGCGCACCTATGCCGAGATCGGCGGGCACAACGGCCGCTACACGCAGACCGTGAAAATCGCCGGCGCCCATGGTGTCGCGGCCCGTGCGCTGCCGCCGAAGTTTGCCGCGTTCCAGGCCCATCATCCCAGCGTGCGCTTTCACTTGACGGTGCTGGATGCCGGCCTGGTCACCGAGCGGGTGCGCTCCGCGCAGGCCGACATCGGGGTGACCTACAGCCATGCCGCCGAAAAGGACATCGCGGTGGTCTACGCCCGCCCTGCCGAGATCGTTGCAGTGATGCGGCCCGGCCATCCATTGGCCTCGCAGGGCACGGTGCATCTGACCCAACTGTCGGCGTATCCGCTGGCCCTGCCCGAAGGCGGTAGCGCATTGCGGCGGTTGTTGGACACGGCGGCAAGCCTGTACAACACCACGCTGTCGCCGGCGTTCACGTCCAACTATCCCGAGGCCGTCTATCACTATGTGCTGGCCGGCAATGCCGTGAGCTTGTGTGCGCGACTGACCGCGGCCGCGCAACTGAACGACGGCAAGCTCATCTGCCGGCCGGTCGACGACGCCCTGCTCAATGGCGGTCAAATCCAGGTCCAGACCCATGTGTCCCGGCCGCTGCCCGATGCCGCCCACCGCTTCCTGCGTTTCATGCGCAGCGACACCGCCGACTTGTTCTGAGCGCTTGCGCAATGTGGTCCTCGGGGCGGTCCTCCTGGCGGCTTTGACGCCGTCCTGCATCGCGGCTCGCTGCCCTTGCGTTGCCGAAACAAGAACGTCCCAGTGAAAAATGATCAATTGTTAAATTTGTAATGACTATTTACATTTGACGCGGGTTTATCACCAGATCACGGTAGCCGCCTGATAGCCGGCCGCCCTTGCAGGAGCCTCGCGCATGTTTAAGAACCTGAAAATTCGAACCGGACTGTTCGCCGTCCTGACTCTCTTTGTCCTGGCCCTGGCGGGCGCCACCACCATGGGTTGGTCTTTTGCCAAGGTGGCCGACGAGGCCATTGACGACTTGAACAGGGTGTCCACGGAACAGACCCGCCCGCTCTACGAGACCCAGGTGCTGCTACTGCGCACCCGCATCACGCTTGTGGCCGCTTACCTGGATGTGCAGGCCGGCCGCGCGTCCCAGGCGCAAGCCAGCGTGGACCAGGCCGCCAAGTTCCTGGGCGACGCGCGCCAGCGTTATACCGTCTTTCAGCGGGTGCCCAAGCTGTCGGACGCCGCCCGGAAAATGACGGCGGACCTGGACGGCGTGTTTCACGCTTATGTCCGCAGCATCGATGCGCTGGCGGAAGCGCTGCAGAAGCAGTCCACCGACAACTACGTCAACGCCGTGGCGCAGGCCCGTACCGCCGATGCCCAATTTGAAGAGCGGATCAGCGCCCTCCTGAACCACACCGAACGTCGCGCCATCGAGATCAATGACGCTTCGGACCGACGCTACCTGCAAGCCGAAACCGCCGCGATCATCATGTTGGGCCTGGCCCTGATCCTGGCAATCGGGTGCTGGCGGTTCATCAGCCGCCAAGTGCTGTCGCCGCTGAAAGACGCCGCCGTGCACTTTGACCGCATCGCCTCGGGCGACTTGACGCATCGCGTGGCCGCCGGAGCCGACAACGAGATTGGCGTGTTGTTCGCGGCCTTGAAGCGCATGCAGGACAGCCTGACGCGCACCGTGGCCGAAATCCGCCGCAGCGTGAATGAAATCAACACCGGCTCGGCCGAGATCGCATCGGGCAACACCAATCTATCTTCGCGCACCGAGGAACAGGCCGCCTCGCTGGAAGAAACCGCCGCCAGCATGGAAGAGCTGGCCACCGCCGTGAAGCAGAACACCGCACACGCCCACCAGGCCAACGCGCTGGCCGCCGAGAGCCGTGGCGTGGCCATGCGTGGCGGCGACGCAGTGAGTCAGGTGGTGCAAACCATGTCCCGCATCTCGGACAGTTCGCGCCGCATCGCGGAGATCGTCTCCGTCATTGACGGCATCGCGTTCCAGACCAACATCCTGGCCCTGAACGCGGCGGTGGAAGCCGCCCGGGCTGGCGAGCAAGGCAAGGGCTTTGCGGTGGTGGCGGGCGAAGTGCGGTCGCTGGCGCAGCGCAGCGCGCAAGCCGCGCGCGAGGTCAAGGACCTGATCGAGCAATCCACGGGCAACGTGGACAGCGGCGCCGAGCAAGTGCGCCAAGCCGGTGAAACCATGCAGGAGATCGTCTCGTCGGTGCAGCGCGTGACCCAGATCATGGCCGAAATCACGGAAGCGTCGACGGAGCAGTCGCTTGGCATCGACCAGATCAACCGCGCCGTCACGCAGATGGACGACGTCACCCAACAGAACGCCGCGCTGGTGGAGGAAGCCGCCGCCGCTGCCTCGTCGCTGGAAGATCAGGCCAAACGGCTGGCCGCAACCGCCGCGTTCTTCAAGGTGCCCGCCGAAACCATTATCGACGTCACGCCGCAGCCGGTAGCGTTAAACCGCGCCTACGCAAGCTGAGGCTCGGCGCCGATTTCATACTTTTGTATTAATACCTTCGTCCTAGGGCGAATGTCGGCTTAAGAGTTGGCCCGGCAGGCCGTTGTCTAAGGGTAAGGCGCCGCGACTCCGCGGCGCTCCCCGCCCACCGACAACGAGCCGCCCGCCGCATGAATCGCGCACTTGCCTGTATTTTTTGCCATTCGACGCTGGCACAGGGCGCGCCGCTGCTTGAAAAAAACGGCGCCGCCATCTGCAAAAACTGCGTGGATCAATTCTCGGAACGTTTTACCGAACGCGCCTGGGTGATGGCGGCCACGCTGGAAGAACAGTTGGATGTGCTGCTGGAAGAAAGCCGGCGCGCATTGGCGCAAAGTGAATCGCTATCCGAACGCGCCCGCAGTTGTGGATTAAGTCTGCATGCCTTGTCGGGAGCGTCGACGCGCACACCGTCCTGATACATAACAAATATCGACAGACATTATTTTTTTAGGGACGCATTATAAATCGATATATAGGCACCTGAACCTGCCTTCTTTAAGGCTTTGAGCCTGTCAGCTATCCGTAAGATTGTTTGCATCGGTCGCCCATCAACCCTAATAAAAAGCGAACAATGCCTCCTTACGAACTAAAAAAGCGGGCGATCGTTCTCGCCTTGCAAGCACTTAGCCTGGCCGCCGCTACGCCGGTGCTGGCCCAGAGCATTACGTGGAACGGTACGCAAAGCAATGATTGGCAAGACACACTAAATTGGTCGACGGGGGCGCTTCCCGGCTCAAGCGGCAATCTATTTATTAATAGCGTGACGCCTAATGTACCGATTATCGAGAACAGTAGTGCAGTGGCAGGCGTTATTTATATTGGCGCAATCGGCGGGCCATCGCTTACGCTGCAAAATAGCGGGCAATTAACCAGCGACACCGCCATTATCAGTAACTCCACCAACGGTATGACGCCCGGAGTTTCTGAACTTCAATCGGGCACGGCCACCATCAACGGCGCGGGTTCCCAATGGGATGCAAACGCCTTCAATGTCGGCTTTTATGGCACGGGCACGCTGAACCTTACGGCGGGCGGCAAAGCCATCGCGACCAACACTGTTTCGTTGGGATCCCACGTGGGATCCCACGGCACCTTGAATATCACGGGCGCGGGTAGTTCTTTGCAGGCCGGGCAACTTACCGTCAGCGATAACGGCGTCAGCCTTGTCACGATATCCAATAACGGCACGGCGCAAGCTTCCGGCTTGCTGATGGGCAATAGCGCAGGGTCTGAGGGCACAGTCGAAATCACCGGCCCCGGAGCGTCGCTGACAACCAGCGGCGGCATGACGATCGGCTTACGCGGTACGGGCACCGTGAATATCAAAGATGGCGCCTCGGCTACGTCCGGAGGCCGAACCTACGTCGGTACGTACGATGGCGGTATTGGCAAACTATTGGTTTCCGGCGCGGGCAGCCAGTTTTCCTCGTTGAATGATTATGTCGCCCTGGGCCTGAACACAGGATCAAAGGGCGAACTGACCGCGACCGACGGCGCGCTGGTCGATGCTTTTCAAATCATCGCGGGCTTCAACGCCTCCACGGAAGGCACCATCATCGCCGACGGCCCGCAAACCAGGCTCAGAACCTCCGGCCTCTTCCTCGTTGGCTATAACGGCGATGGCACCGCCACCGTGTCCAACGGCGCCGCCATCGAAACGGCAAACCGCCTCCGGATCGCAGACGCCGCAGGTTCGACCGGCACCGTGAATATCGGCGCCGCCGCGGGCGGTGCCCCCACGGCGCCGGGTGTGCTTCAGGCAGCACTGGGCGTGCGCTTTGGTAACGGGACCGGCAAGCTGGTCTTCAACCATTCCAGTTCAGACTATGTCTTCGCCCCCGCCATCAGTTCCTTGTCGCCGGGCATGGGCACTATCGACATGCTGGCCGGAGCAACCATCTTGACGGGTGATTCAAGCGCTTTCAGCGGGCAAACCAATGTGCTGGGCGGCGCCTTGACGGTGAACGGCAGCTTGGGCGGCACGCTGAACGTGGCCAGCGGCGCATCACTGCACGGCGTGGGCCAGGTTGGCACGACCACGCTGCAAAGCGGGGCTACGCTGGCGCCAGGCCATGTCGGCGGCACCTTGAACGTGGCGGGTGACCTGACGTTCTCGCCGGGCTCCATCTACCAGGTGGCGGCCGATTCGCAGTCGTCGGCAAGCAGCCGCGTAGTGGTCAGCGGCACGGCGAATCTGGCGGGGTCGGCCGTCCATATCGGCCCAGACAATGGGTTCCAGACCCAGCGCGAATACACCATTCTTAGCGCGGGCGCGGTCAATGGGCAGTTCGACAGCGTATCGTCCAACTACGCCTTCCTGGACCCGGCCTTGCACTACGACGCCCAGAACGTCGTGATGCAGCTTGGCCGCAAGCAGGTGCCCGTGGACCCGGGCACCCCGGAATCGCCCGGAACGCCGGGAACGCCCGGAACGCCTGAAACGCCGACCCGTCCCATCGCCTTCGCAGACGCGGCGCAAAGCGGCAACGAGCGCGCCGTGGCCAACGCCCTGGACAGCCTGCCCGCCGGCAACCCGCTGCACGACTACATCCTGACGCTGCCCGAGGGCGCGACGTCTGACGCCTTCAACAGCCTGTCCGGCGAAGCGCACGCCAGCGTGACGTCCAGCTTGACGGGCTTTAACAACACGGTGCGCGCCATTCCCCTGGCCTACCTGCGCGCCAATCTGGGCGCGGGCATGCGGCCGGGCGCCCCCACCGCGCAAGCCGGCGGCACCCCGTCCGCCTCGGCCTTGCCATCCTCGAACGCGCAGCCCGCCTGGGCCGAAGTCATCGGCAATTGGCAGACCATGAAAGGCAACGGCGATTCCGCGCAAGTGCGCCAGAAGACAGGCGGCGTCTTCGCCGGCGTCGACCATGCCTTGGGCGGCGGCTGGCGCCTGGGCGGTGCGCTGGGCTTCACCGACAGCAACATTCAGGTGGACGACCGTTCGTCCAAGGCGGACGTTGGCGGCTACAGCGCGGCATTGTTTGGCGGCAAGGTATTCGATGTCGGCCCCGGCAAGTTGAACCTGATGGCCGGTACGGCCTACACCTGGCACGACATCTCCACCGAACGCCACGCCAGCGTTTCCGGCGTGTCCCAGAAGCTGACTGCCGACTACGGCGCCAGCACCACCCAGTTGTTCGGCGAACTGGGCTACACGCTGCCCGTGTCGGAGCACGTCAGTATCGAGCCCTTCGCCGGCCTGGCCTGGAGCGACACGCGCACCCGTGGGTTCTCGGAGTCCGGCGGTTCCGCCGCGTTGCGCGGGCAAAGCGACAGCACCAAGCAGACCACCAGCACGCTGGGCTTGCGCGCATTGACGAACTTCACGGTTGGCCAAACCGAAGGCCGTCTGCAGGCCACCTTGGGATGGCGGCACGCATTTGGTGATGTGCAGCCGCAAACCATCATGTCCTTCGACGGCGGCCAGGCTTTCAGCGTGGCAGGCGCGCCCATCGCACGCAACGCCGCGCTGGCCGAGCTTGGCGTCGAAACCGCGATCACCAAGAACGCCACCCTTGGCCTGACCTACAGCGGTCAATTCGGCGGCGGCAACCGCGAAAACGCCGGTTCGCTTCATATGACCTGGCGGTATTGATTACCCGTCCCCGCATTCAGGAAACTGAATGCGGGGATGAGTAAATTTGACATGGCTTGCGTCAAAGTATTTCAGCGCTAATTTGTCTTTCAATAATAATTAATGTTTCAATTCATCCGATATATGTAGTACGGATGGTATCCAACATTTATTAATCAACGCTGCGGTTGGTATCCGTTTTCCCAGGTATTTTTAATCAGGATGGTATCCATTCATTAACCCTTGGTTATATAAAAAAACTGGTATAAATTGCGTCCTTTTTTTTGGGTAGCCCATTTGGCTCAAGCAGATTGGTCTGTTACGTAGCAATACGTTTAAAGCAATCCAGCAATGTTTGAGCTTCGGATTATTAATCGAGATAAAGGATGCAGTTTTGAACTACGGCACGAAGAAGTGGCTGACGGCGACGCTGGCGCTGGGCACGACTTACTGCGGCGGCGTCATGGCCGCCGACCTGACGGTTTCCCCGGGGAATACCCAAGTATTCGATGGCTCGGTCAACTTTCCGGGCGGGATCGATGTCAACGGCGGCACGCTGGTGATAGGCGGCAACGGTGGCGGATCCGGCGTGACGCTGGGTGGAAACGTCAACGCGACATCAAACGGCATCGTCGCGGGCTTCGGCTCCATCAACGGCGACCTCAACGTGAGCGGCGCGCGAGTCGCCCCCGGCTACGAAGTCGGCACACCGACCGGTGTCTCCAACGGCAACCTGGTCGTCAACGGCGACCTGTCGATGAACAACGCCGAGTTCGCCTTCGAGACCGGCTACGCGGGCTTGCCCATTACGCAGCCCGGCACCGGCGACAACATCACGGTCGGCGGCAACGCCGCCATTAACAACACGACGTTGAACGTCACGGTCAATACCTTGGGCGTGAACGCCGGCTATTACCGGATCCTGTCGTACGGCGGCACCTTGAGTGGCAACGGCCTGACGCTGGGCAGCGTCAGCGGCGACTCCACGCCCGCGGCCACCATTCAAACGCTGACAGGCGACAAGCATATCAACCTGATCCTTGGCCCCAGCACCACCAATCTGTGGAACGGCGACGGCGCGGCATCCGCGTCGCGCGCGGGTGGCGGCAACGGCACCTGGAGCGCCGCAAGCACCAACTGGAACAGCCCCAGCAATGCCACCGGCGCCCTGCCCGACGGCGGCTACGCCATCTTCACGGGCGCGGCCGGCACGGTCACCGTGGATGGCAGCGCGGGCCCCGTCCGCGTGTCGGGCCTTCAATTCGCCACCGACCGCTATCGCCTGCAAGGCGCGCCCATCAACCTGGTCGGCAGCGGCGGCAACCCGCCGGTCATCGTCGTTGGCGACGGGACCTATGCGTCGGGCCAGTTCGTCGACATCATCGACAACCCGCTGCAAGGCACTGAAGGCTTCGTCAAGACCGGCCCGGGATCGGTGATCCTGACCGCCGACAGCAGCGGCTTGACCGGCCCCATCCTGATCGCCGACGGCGCGTTGGAAATCGACGGCAAGTTGAACGGCCCGATGGATATCGGCCGCGAAGTCGTACTGGCGGGTGTCGGCCAAGTGGGCACCACCACCCTCTACCCCACCGCGGTCATCTCGCCGGGCAATGATGGCTCGCCCATGGGCACGCTCACCGTCAATGGCAACCTCAGCTTCGGCCAAAACGCCATCTATCGCGTACACGCCGACCCCACCAGCAACACCAGCGACCGCATCCACGTCACCGGCGTGGCCACCCTGGATGGCAGCGTGGCGCACGTGGGACCCAACGGCAACTATGCGCCGCGCACCACCTACAACATCCTGACGGCGGACGGCGGCATTCAAGGCACGTTCACCGGCGCTTCCAGCGCGTATGCGTTCCTGACTCCCACGCTTAGCTACGACGCGAAAAATGCCTTCATGACGCTGACGCGCAACGACGTGCCGATCGGCAGCGTGGGCGAAACCGGCAACGAGAGCAGCGTGGGCGGCGCGCTGGACCAGGAAGATCCGCCCGTGAGCGGAAACGGATCGTCGCCGGCTGGGAATGGATCGACGTCGAATGGGAATGGATCGACGTCGGCGGGAAATGAGTCGTCGTCGGCCGGGAACGGATCGTCGACGGCGGGAACTGAGTCGTCATCGACCGGGAATGGATCGACGTCGGCCGGGAACGGCAACGAGACCACGACGACGGCCCCCGAAGCCGGCTCGTCGGTCGTCGCCAGCGGCAGCACCGCGGGCAAGAATACCGGCGCCAGCCAGGTCACGACGGCGGTTCTCTCCATGACGCCGGAGCAAGCACGCTCGGCATTGGCCATGCTTTCCGGCGAAGCGTACGCAAGCACCGCCAGCGTGTTGCAAAGCCAGGCGGACACCGTGCGCACGCTGCCGCTGGCCCACTTGCGCGGCAACCTTGACGCACCGATGCAGGCCGGACGGGCGACGGCCCAATTGGGTTCGCCCTCATCCGACGCGCTGCCGCAAAGCGGCGCTTATCCCCTTTGGGCGCAAGCGTTTGGCAATTGGAGCAAGTTCGACAGTGACGGCAACGCATCCAGCGTGAGCCAGTCGGCCGGCGGCTTCTTTGTGGGCGGCGACGGCGCGGTGGGTAACGGCTGGCGCCTGGGCGGCGCGGTGGGCTACACCGGCAGCCATAGCTCGGTCGCGGATGCCGCGTCGCGCACCAGCGTCGACAGCTATACGGCCACGATGTTCGGCGGACGAAACTTCCCCGCTGGGCCCGGCCACATCCGCTTCATGGCGGGCGCGGCCTACACCTGGCACGACATCGACACGAAACGCGACGTCGCGGCCGGCAGCCTGAACCAGCGGCTGAAGTCGTCGTATAACGCCTCGTCCACGCAAGTGTTCACGGAACTGGGCTACAAGCTGCCGCTGAACGACGCGACCAGCATCGAGCCCTACGCCGGCCTGGCCTGGAACCAGTTGCGCACGCGCGACTTCCAGGAATCGGGGGGTACGGCAGCCCTGCACGGGTCGGGCGCCACCGACGACGTGACCAGCACCACGCTGGGCTTGCGCGGCGCCTGGGAGTTCGGCGCTGATCGCGCACCGGGCCGATTGACCGCGTCGTTGGGATGGCGCCATGCCATGGGTGATGTGAAGCCCAAGCAGCAACTGGCGTTTGACGGTGGCAGCACGTTCTCGGTGACGGGCGTTCCCATCGCGCGTGACGCCGCCGTGGTGGGGCTGGGCGCAGAAGTGTCCATCACCCGCAACACGACGGCAGGCGTGGCCTACGATGCGCAGTTTGGTGGCGGCAACCGCCAGCAGTCGGGCATGTTCAAGCTGGCCATGCGGTTCTAAGGCCGGCGCCAGACGAAAAAAAACGCCGCTAGTAATAGCGGCGTTTTTTCACTGCGGCGTTTTTTCATTCCGGTGTTCTGTGGTGGGCTGAGCGAGACTCGAACTCGCGACCAACGGATTAAAAGTCCGCCGATCTGCAAATCCCTGTAAGTCACAATGTCTTTTTAATCAACGACTTGCAGTGATAGCCCCAATCCATCAACTGGACATTCAACCAGGGATTTGCAGAGATTCAGGTTCATTTTCAATGATTATGGACAAGATCTGGTCAAAGCCGCCATCAGGCTCGTCACACGCTCCCCCCGTGGGCCATCCCGTCTCTGGCCGCTTCAGCAATCCCTCCGTTTAACCCTTCAATCCCCGCCGCGCTCTCCCGAAACCATATTGAGGCCAACGGGACGGCGTCCCCCTCGTGCACTGAATCGCTTGCCTCCCATTGGGGGCAAGCGTTCGCGCTCGTCAAAATCGAACGCAGGAGCCCCGTATGGCCAAGTCGCCCACGGCCTATCCCATGGCCGCCGCCTTTGAATTCCCTTCTACGGCTCGCGTAGCACGTCACGCAGCCCGGACATGGTTCGAAACCGCTCCCACTCTTACTCCCGCGCAATTCCGTGATCAGCAATTCCGGGACCATTGCAAAGACAAGCCCGACTCTGCCCTTGAGCGCAGGATCCGGCGGGCGGCCTTCAGACAGGCGTTCGCCGAAGCTATGGGGCATATCGTCGTAGAAGAAGCACGCTTCCATGCGCTCCCTGCTTGAACGCCCCATAACGTTTCGGCTTTCCGATGCTGCCCGCCGGCGGTACGAGCAAGCAGCTGCGGATCGTGGCATGACGCTTTCTGCGTACCTGCGGGATCGGCTCGAAGTCGACGACCAGGTCGCCGAACATGTCTCGCAGCTGCGCCTCACCCTGCTGGACAACGCTCCGAGCGGGCAATCGGACGCTTCGCTGCAGCCCATCCTCCTCGAACTGTTGCTACTGACGAGGCGACAGAGCCAACCCGGCGAGTTGCGCGCCGTCCATCATGAACTTGAACGGCAGGGCGTGATGCCCCGGACTTTCAAGTAACTCTTAGGATCCCCCATGCAAGCACCCCTTCTGGCGGCCGTCGTCTCGGCAGCCTGCCTTCTTTCGGCCTGCGGATTCGTGCCGCCCGCCCCTCCGACACCCCCGGACTCAGGACGCATCCTGATCAACCACGCGGATCCGCGCACCGTTCTACCGGGTAATTCGCCGACAGCCCTGGCTTCGGCAGACATCCCCCCGATCCCGGTGCCCGAAGCGCCGCCCAAGCTTGAAAGTCCAGCGTCGCCCGCCAGCGCCCCGTCGCCGATGGCTACCGATGCAACGGCTGCTACCCCTGGCGCCAGCACCGCCGCGACGCCGGCACCGGCTGCCGAGACGACGGCACAGACCACTGAGGCGAGCACAAGTCCGCAGCAGGTCGCGGCCGCGCCTGGCCCCGTCATCACCGTGGAGGTCGCTTCGACGGAGCCTGTCGCCGAACCGGAAATCGTGGAACCGCCCAAGCAAATTTGGCGCATCAGCCCGCAGGACGGGACGGTCCGCCAAGCGCTCGTGCGCTGGGCGTCCGACGCCAACTGGACGTTTGGGCCTGATCAGTGGGAACTGAATTTCGACATACCGATACAGGCTCCGGCCGAGTTCGAGGAGGCCTCCTTCCGGGAGGCCACCCAGGCGCTGTCCCAGGCGGTCGCGATGAGCGAATCGCCTATCCGCCCCTGCTTCTACGGCAACCGCGTCCTGCGCATGTTGCCCTTCACCCGCAGCTGCAATCGCTCCCCCGCCCCGCAATCCTAGCCGTGGCATTGACCAGGAATATCCATGACTGCACACCGCACTATAGCGGCCGCGCTGACGCTTGCCGCGCTGTCCGGCTGCTCCGCGCTCCAATCCACAGACCGAGTTAACGCCCGTGCTGACCACGAAGGCTCCAAGGGCGCCTTTGCCATGGACGCCTTCAAGGGCATGGCAGGAGACACCGACCGCGCCAAAGGCCAAGTCGTTGAACTACCGTGGATCGCAGGCCGGCCCCAGCCACTTGCCCGCGATGTCACGCTGCCTCCAGCGCTGCGTGCGAACGTCAACACGACGCTGTTGTTCGAGAACAGCGCGGCAGACCTCAAGACGCTCGCCGACCGCATCCAACTCGCCACCGGCATCTTGACCCACGTGTCGGCAGACGCGTTGCTGCCGGCCGAATATTTCCTTCCGCGCCTAGCAATCGAACAGGGCATCGCCACCGCAAGTGCCAGCTTTACGGCGGCCACAGCCGACACGCTGGTTCCGGCCCTTATCCCCGGTATTGCCGTTGACCGCATCGCAGGCCCGGTGCTGCCCCAGGGGGTTGCGCGCACGAACATGGCTCCCCTGCCCCCGGGCCAAGCGCCCCTCGCCACCGTACTGGACTCGATTGCACTGCGGTTGGGCGTCTACTGGCGCTACGACGAAAAGATCGGTGCGCTTCGCTTCTATCGGACGGAGACCAAGAGCTACGTCGTCCGCACGCCGACCCAAGCCGCTGAAGAGAACCTCCAACGCGATATCAAATCGGCGAATTCGACGCTCGCGGACAAGTCGACCAACAGTTCGAAGGAAGAAGCCCGTGAACTGGCCGCTGTCGTCACCAAGCTCAGCCAGTTCCTCAGTCGCGCAGGCGTAATCAAGTCTGCGGACGGTGCGGCCAACACCATCGTGGTCACCGATACAAAGGATGCGCAGGATCGGATCGGTGAATTTCTGGACGCTGAGAATCGCCAGATGACGCGTCGGGTGCGCCTCGTCTTTGAAGAGATTACCGTCCAGCGCGATCGCCTGAACCAGGGCAGCATCGACTGGAAAATTCTGTTCAACAGCCTCGGGCGCGGGAACACAGCATCGGCAACCGGCGTAGGCCCCTTGCTAGACGCAGCCCAGGCGGCGGGCTCAGTGGGCGCTTCGGTGGGCAGCGGCCCCTTCGCCGGCACCAACATCGCACTGAGCGCGCTTTCGCAGCTCGGTTCAATCGTCAATCACAAGAGCATTCCGCTTCTGTCGCAGAACCGCCGCCCCGCGAAGTACGACACGCGCAACACCTTCCAGTACATCAAGGATCTGCAACAGACCCAGAGCACGTCCGACAGCTCGGCGCCGACGGTCACGGTCACGCAAGACGAAAAGACGGTCGGCACCTTCCTCACCGTCGTGCCTGATGCCCAGGACGACGGCCAGGTGCTCTTGACGATTGCCTACGACGACACCCGGCTCATCGAAATGAAGAAGCAGCCGCTCGGGTCACGTGACGATCAGTCGTTTGTGCAGCAGACCAACATCGGCGGCCAGGGACGAGTCCAACAGGTGATGGTTCGCCCCGGAGAACAAGTGGTCATTGGCGGATATCAACAATCTGCCGACAGTTCAACCCGCCGCCGTCTTGACGACAAAGCGCCGATGCTCATGGGAGGGTCCGACGCCTCGCAAGAACAGCAACTACTGACGGTGGTGTTGGTAACCGCAATCCCAGAAGAAGGATTCTGACCGTGGCAACGCGACAGAAAGTCGCTCGGCGCACGAGCTACAAGCTCGTCGCGATACCGGGCTCGCCGAATCAACTTGTCCTCGGGCTCAAGTGGCGCACCGTCCTCGGGGAGGACCTGGAAAAACTTGCCCTCAAGACCGCCCGCAAAGCACGGGCAACGCACTTTGTGCAGAGTGATGCGCGCAGTTCGTCGGTCGGCTTGTTGGCTGCCAAAGGAAGCGAAACACGCGCAAAGAGCAGAACAACGCTTTTCTCTGGCGCCGCTGCTTTTGCACAGATGCATCGACATGGCACGCATATCGTTGCATGCACGCTTCCCGACCAATCCGTATGGTTGGCGGTGGTCATCGACGGGGTGGTGCAGACGGGCGGCGACACGATATTTCCCGACCAGGCCAAGGCAAAGAACGCCGTCGAAGAACTGACTGCGCGCTACCGGGAACACCAGGTCCACAGCAACTACATCACGCAAGCGCGCTTGTTCTCCTTGCAACAGCTCACTGCACATGTGAATGGACAGTCTGCTTTGCGCAGGGCGTCCTTTAGGCTGTCCATGGTGTCGCCCATCTGGTGGGTGCTCATAGCGGCGGTCGTCGCCTACGAGGCATGGGATTACGGATCCGCTTGGTGGGACGAACGGCAGGCGAAACTTCACGAAGACGCACAGGCGGAACAGCCCCATTTCGACGCCAATGCGCTATGGGAAAACGCCATCAGCGCCTGGGCGAAGTCGGTCAAGACTCAGGGCAGCACGGGCATGACCGAACTGCTCAATGTCATCCTGACGGTGCCAGTAGAACCCGGGCGGTGGCGGTTGGCGGAAGTCGACTGCCGACCAAGCACGGGGTCGTGCACCGCCACTTACCGCCGTACACGTCTAGCCGACAACCATACGCTGCGGGCGGCGCTGGCCGAATCGTTTCGCATCGTCCATCCGGATTTGGATACTGCTACCGCAACATGGCCACTTCCGAAGGCGCTCTCCGCGCCCACGATGCCGTTGCGGGACCTCCCGACTCCAGTGGCGATCCAGACAACCTGGGAACCGAGCTGGCAAGCGCTTCGACCCGCATTGCAAGACTTCACGCTGTCAAAACCGGCAAGCGTGCAGATCCTTGTGCCGAACATTAAGTTGCCCAACGGCCTGGAAGAACCTGTGCCAATGCCATCGGGCACGAAGCTACCCGCCAGCCGCGCGCTGGTGATCAATGCGCCCCTGCGCTCGCTCTATGGCCTGGCCTTGCCGACGACAACCCAGATAACGCAGCTGCATGTGCGTTACCAGCCGGACTCCGCACCGGGGCTTGCCGCGAGCGCGTTCTCGGCCACCTTGAAAGGAGATATCTATGTACTCGCGCCGTGAAACGTCGCTGCGCAATCGGCTTACCCTTTGTCTGACGGGCCTCGCCCTGGCGGCTGCCCTACCTGCCGGGGTATCGGCGCAATCCGACACTCTCTCCGTGGCGCCGGAAGCTCCCGCTGCACCGCCAAGCCACCTGGTTCGCGAACTGCTGGAGCATGACGCAAAACAGGCGCTCGCCATTGAACGCGAGAAGTCGAAGACTGCTCTTGCTGGCTCGCCACCCGCAGTGCCGTCCGTGACAGGAATCGCGCCGGCGGATGCGGAACAGGCTGCCGCGCCCTCAGCATCACCGCCGAAACAACACCTGGCGCGGCTAATTGCGATCGTGGGCGTTGGACGCCACCTCGCCGCTCATCTGCAACTGGACAACAGACAGGCCGTCTATCTGACCGGGAAGGCAGCTCCGGTCACAGGCGCTGGCCAGGGCATGCGTCTGCTGGAGATTTCTCCTCCCTGCGCAACGTTCCTGTCTCAAGCGGAAGAGACGTTCACCTATTGCCTAGACGAGAGGGCACCATGAAATTCAGCATTTTCCAATGGGCTCGGCGAATGACGCGTATGTTGCGCGTCGGGTTTCGGGAAGAAGAGCCGGCGCCTGTCCTTAGCATGTCGGTGACGCCAATCCAAACTGACGACTCTCCGGAAGGCCATCTTGACTCTTTCGAAGATGTGGAAAACATGCGTCCGGCCTTCGAACTTCTGCGCGTGGATTGGTGCGGCTCCGAAGCCGCTGCGAAAGCTTGCGTGGCAGAACTCGAAGGCAAGCGGTATGTGGTCTTCGTCAAGCAAGGGGAACAGGACTCCGATCTGTACCGTGCCGTCCTGCTACGTGCTCGGGAAGCCGCCGGGCGCGACAACGTGAACGTGTACACAGTCAATCCCGTCGTGCTGCTTGCCTTGGTCCGTGAGCGCATGCAAGCCAAGGACGTTAAGCAGCGCACATCCAGGACGCGCGCGCTTGGCGCACGCTCTGCGGTACGCGTGGGGTTCCATGATTTGTCCGCGTGGGGAATTCGTAACGGAGCGAGCGACATGCACCTGAACATTGACACCACGGCGGCCATCTCACATGTAAGCGCAACGATTGACGGGCAGTACACCACGCCCAAGCAACTGGCGATGCCGACCGAACGGCTCATTGAGATGGGAAACGTCGCATGGCTGGATGTCCACGGCGGCAACGGGCTATTCCTCGATATGACCAATGAACAGCAGGGTCGGCTTTACGAAGTTGTGGATGACCGCTCTTACATGCTTCGCTGGGGCTCATTTGTGGCAGACAAGGGACCCTCCATCACCCTTCGGATTCTGGACATGGATGCCAAAGTTGAGCCCGTGGACATGGAAACGCTGGGCTTTATGCCTTCGCACGTCGCGAAATTTGAACGATGCCTGCAAAGCCAGGGTGGCGCCATCGTGACGGGCGGTATTCCCGGATCGGGAAAAACCGTCACCAACGCCCAACTGATCGTGCGGTTGCCCGCAACACGCAAGGTCATGACGATCGAGGATCCCGTCGAACTGACTATCCCGCGCGCGTTGGCCGCCAGTGTCTCTCGCTCGCTTGATGGCTCGGACCGCGACACGATGCGGTCCAAGCTCATGGCACTGAAGCGGGCTGCCGCGAGCGACGTGTTTCTTGGCGAAATCCGCGATTCACTCACCGGATCAGCATTTCAGGACATCGTCTTGTCGGGAAGCAGTCTCTACACAACGACACACGTTGGCCACGCGCTCTCAATTCCGCAGCGATTTGCTTCCAGCGAGATCGGCGTTCCCCGAACAACCTTGGGCACGCCCGGCGTCCTGAAGCTGCTCTCACACCAAGCACTGATGCCTGTCACCTGCGATTGCGCACTGCCGGCAGCTTCACTGCTTGAAGGCGCAGCCGATCGGTTGGGAGTGCGCCGGACGCGGGATGACTGGGCCCGCTACATCGACGACATCGAAACCCTTTACGACTTCGGCAGCAGTCGCATCAAAGTTCGCAACCCGGACGGTTGTGAGAAATGTCGGATCAAGGGGATTCCGGAGCTGTTCGGGTACGCCGGTCGGACAGTTGTCGCGGAAATGTTCGAACCGTCGTCAGATCCAGAAGCGCTTCGTGCCATCAGCAGCGGCGATGAGCTACGGCTACGTGAGATTTACGCCGGTCACAGGACCGCCGCATATGACCACCCCGACATGGAAGGAAAGACCACCATGGACTGCGCTGTCTACAAGATGAGTCAAGGCTTGATCGATCCGCGGGACATTGAGCCGCATTTCCAAGCATTTGCCACGCTGCTTCGACAAAGCGAGCGGAAATGAAGCTGCCCTTCGCTCTGACACGGGCCGGCCAGGCCGCGCGCAAGTTTTCCCGCCAGCGGGCGGATTGGTACGAGTATCTGGCCGACATGACCGAGGACACGCAAGGCCAACGGACGATCCTCAATATCCTCGACAGTGACGCGCAGCGGTATGGGCGCAGTGCGCGGGGCATCCTCTCTGCCCACTGGGCGCACAAGATTGTCGAAACTGGCGAAATCGGCAAAACCCTACACGGCACACTACCTGCCAAGGAGGTTGCTGAATTTGTTTCTTTGCAACGCCAGGGCCAAGCCGTGCTGGCCAGCGGACTGCGGGATATGGCCAGCCTTGTGCGCTTGAACTCCAGACTGAAGACAATCCTCGTCACCACGCTCATGACTTCGGCCATGGCCATGGCGTTGTTATGGCTTGTGATCATGGTTGGAATCCCCTACTTCACCGCCCCGATGATTCTCGGATCGTTACCGGCGGCTCCACGTGCGTACCTGAGTCCATACAGCCTGGCATTCTTCGACCTCGCCGAATGGATACGCCAGAGCGGCGCTCGGGTTTGGGTGGGCACGCTCGTTGCGGGGATTGCGGTCCAACTGTCGTTCCCGTACCTCGACGGACCAATACGGAGATTTCTGGATCGCTGGGGTCCATACAGCCTCTACCGGGATGTCCAGGGCATTGGCGTTATCAGCACAGCGGCAACTGCGGTCAAGCCAAGGACCGGAAAGACGATGCAATTGCGCGAGGCAATCGAACTTCAATTCGACGGTGCCTCTCGTTGGCTGACCGGGCGTTTGCAGGCCATCCAAAATCGTCTTGAAGATTCAAGATCGGGCGCGCAAGTTTTCGATGTCGGGCTGATGGATCAAGAGACTTATTGGTATCTCGAAGATCTCACCAGCACCCTCGGCCTGGACATCGCTCTACAGAAGACCCGCCACAGGATGGAAACGGTCGTCCTCAAGCGCGTCGAAGCACGCGCGCAAGTACTGCGCTGGGTCATCTTGGGCTGCGCCTTGTTCGCAATGGCAGGCCTCTATGCCTGGCATCTGAGCGTTCTGAACGACATGCAGAACGCAGCCGTTCTCGACGCCATGAGCTAGTGCAAATCCAAACCATCACGCGTGCCCAAGCGGCAAAGATGTTCCATCACTTCAGCCTTTAAAAACCTGGAATTCATCATGAAGCACTTTTCCAAGCAACCTCGATCTTTCAAGAGCCACGCGGCCAGGCAACGCCTTCGCCAAGGCGGTTACACCATCGTAGAAGTCATCGCCGTGATCGCGATCATTGGCTTCCTGGTGATTATCAGCATGCCCGCCATCAAAGGCATTTTTGTTCAAGCCCGAGTTGGGCCGGCATCTGCCGAACTTCAACGCTTTATGACGGCGACCCGTTTGCTGGGCGAAGGCGATTCTGTAACGCCCTACGCAGCCATCAGCAACGCGTCGAACCTTGCGCCGGCCATGAGCGAGTCTTCGGTATTCAAAGTGAACGGTGCCACGGTGGCCCACCGACTGGGTGGCTCAGGCGCGGGTTCGAACGGCACGATCACTATCGGCCCTGTGGCTCTCGGGGGTGGCGCTGCCGGCAGCGGCTTTGGGCTGACGTTGACCAATGTGAACCACCGAGCGTGCCCAGGTCTTGCCACCACGTTGAACTCCGTGTCCGAGACGATCAGCGTGAACGGAACCGCAGCAAAAACGCTAGGTACGAACAACGAGCCAGGATCCTTCAATGCAGTCACGGCTCAAGACCTTTGCGTGAAGGGTGACAACAACACGTTCGTCTTCGCCACGCGATAAATCCGTAAACCCGCAATCCGGGCGAGGCGTTGCCTCGCCTGACATTGCATAGACGGCGAACCTGCCATGTGCCCTTCCGAAGTTACTGTGCCTCGATCAGTTCACCGCCAGGCCGGTTTTACGCTCATCGAGTTGATGGTCGTGCTCGCACTTCTCACCCTCGCCGTTGTCCTGAGTGGACCGTCACTAAAGCGGCAGGTTGACGCGACCGCTGCGGAATCCACCGGCCGCTACTTAGCGCAACTCCGCGGTGCAGTGGTCGACCTTCAGGTAAAGCACGAAGCTTGGATTCGCGGAGAGAATATCGCCAGCGCCCCAGCGGGCACCTACCCCCCGCCGCCAGCACTTAGCTGGGTCGCCGTCCCGGGAGCACAGGTCGCGCGAGGTGGTGTGGCAGATCTCGCAACGCTGGGCCTCCTACCACCTAGCACGCCCCGCTTTCCGTCCCTCGGGGAAACCGCCCGCTTCATCCTGGTCCGCGAAGGAACCTGCCCCGGCGACAGCTGCCGCACGGGCGCCTATGTATATACCTGCCAACCAATCAGCGATGTGCGTAGTCGTCGCCTCAATGACACCTGCACCGCACCGGCCGGTAAGGCGGCTCGGTTCAATCAAGTGCTGCTCAGCAAGGTGATGGCAGCGTCCGAAGGATTTGGCGGTCATGACGCCAACGGCGGGACCAATGTACGCGGCCCACTCATGAACATTCCACGCGGGTGGTTCGATTTCGGAGCGGAGCCCGGCCATGCAGTCCTGGCGGCCGGTCTAGGCGCCACGCCGTTCGGCCAGTTTGTTCGCCACGGAGAAACCAGACCGGTCACGTTCAACAACACCCTGACGGTGGCCGGTGCGATTCAGACCAACACGGGCCTCCTGCTCAACACGGCCGTTGCACCGGGCTCGGCGTGCACGCCGGAAGGGTTATACGCGTCTACCGCAAACAAGCTGCTTGCCGTCTGCACCGGTGGCGTGTGGTTCGCCCAAACCGGCCACGTCATTACCGGCACGTACGGCGATCTTCCCAACGACGCGGCAATCCCGGCTGTCACATGCCCGGCAGGTCTGTCGCCCTGGCGGCAAGTCGCTCTACAGGCGACCGACGCCACGGCACGCGGCAGCGACATCAATATCGGTGGCGCGATTGGCGGCAGCATCCAAGGCTCAGGCTACGTCAATGCAGCCGGTGCCGTTTCGGTCGGCGGTTCCTTCAGTGGCACATTTCAGAACTCTGGAAATAGCTACGTCCGCATGGCACAGCGCGCCAGCATCACCGGCGACCGGGTCGTGATTTCACCCCCAGACATGGGCGCCCGCGCGTCGGTGATTCAAGGCTGCAAGAACTAGCTCCTCCAGCAGGTCGTTCCCCCAGGCCGCATATCGAGCGGCAAATCTATCGGAGATATCCATGTTCCTTCCCTCCACGCGAGGACAGGGCCGGGCTTTGCTCGCCCTGCTGTTCGCGCTGCTCGTGCCCACGGTCAGCCAGGCGTCTACCCCGAAACAGGCAGACGTACAGTTGCAGACCGATCTGAATACGATGGTCGTGCGTGTCGACCAAGGTGCGCCGCTACCGCCAGGCGGCTGCGTCGGTGGCTACTCCTGGCACACGACCTACGGCGGGTGCCGAATCGCCCAGACGCAGGCCGAGTATTCGCAGTGCCCTGCCGGGTACACCGGCAATCAGGTCCGCTACAGGACCTACTACGTTCTACAAGCCAACGCGAACGATGTGGCCTACGAGGGATGGGGGCCGTGGCAAGACGGCTGCACGGCATCCCGCGCCGGCGGCGTACTCGATGTTGTGATCGCAAAGGCCCGTGGCAACGAAACCGGCGAGACTCTCGACAACAGTTTGGGAGGCACGATCGCCGCGCAGATGCAAGTCAACTACGGGACGATGTTCGGCGCCACCATCTATCGCCCGACCGCAGAACTGAACTGCATACACGCATCGGGCACCACATCAGGGGACACTACTCGAGTGTGGACGGGCCAGCTGATGCCGCCCGGCACATCCGTGACAAAAGGTGTTTCGGGCTACTGCCAGCTCTCCAACGGAAATCGGACCGCCACCTTATACGGTAGCTGCGACAGCAGTAGTGGCGGCGATGCCGACAACTGCCAGAGCGCGACTCGCGTGGTGAACATCACCTCCGTCAGCGGATGCACGGTCGCGACTGAAACTCGTCTGCATGGCCAGCTCATTGATGTCGGCAACTACGGTATCTGCAACTAAATCCAGGAGAACGCGTATGCGAACCCTTCGCCACTTGCTACTGCTGCTGGCGGTAACACTAACTCCGGTGGTCACGCCGGCCTATTCAGCCGGAGCCCCTAGGGTCGACCTCGGTGAGGTGCTGGACGGCGACAAGCGCTTGGCATGCGAAGCCATTCTTTGTCTGTCCAGCGGCACACGTCCAAGCGAGTGCGCGCCATCGCTTTCCCGGTACTTCGGCATCAGCATGAAGAAGCTATCCGACACCTTGGAAGCACGACGGGACTTTCTTTCGTTGTGCCCCGCTTCTGAAGACTCCAAGGAAATGAGCGATTTGGTGCGTGCCATTTCACAAGGTGCCGGCCGA
The DNA here is from genome assembly GCF_024806975.1 of Achromobacter sp. JUb104. Lineage (NCBI taxonomy): Bacteria > Pseudomonadati > Pseudomonadota > Betaproteobacteria > Burkholderiales > Alcaligenaceae > Achromobacter > Achromobacter sp. JUb104. Next base: position 1,041,315 of record NZ_JANUEY010000003.1, read on the forward strand.
TGCGACGCCGCTGCGCTGAACGTCGCGCTTCGAACCTGGCGCGGCGGCAACGACGACGGCAGCCTCATCATCGGCAACAAACGCCCCGGCTATTGCAGCGTTTACGAGTCGCACGAATACACCGCCTTTGACGATGGTCTACCGCTTTACGTTGGGACGCCCGCCGACGGCGGTTACTGGGCGGAGCCACGGGACTACCAACACGAGCTTGCCAAGTACGAAAAGGCGCTTGCAGAACGCAAAGAGCGCGAGCAGAACGGCAAGGGGCCTGGCTTCGGCATGGTGGGGAACTGACCGATGGACTTCCCTACCCTCGCCAGGCAGTGTGCGCCCGACGTGCACATCAGTACGCTCAGCGCTGTGGTCCGTCACGAGTCCGCATTCAATCCTCTGGCCATTGGCGTCAACGCCAAGCCCCACGTAAGCATCCGCCCGAAGTCCAAGGAGGAAGCAATCCAGGCTGTGCGCGATCTGATGGCTAAAGGCGTGGATTTCGACGTCGGCTACGGCCAGATCAATGTGCGGAACTGGAAGTGGCTCGGTGTCACACCCGAGAGCATCTTCGACCCGTGCGTCAACCTCGCATCCGCCCAGCGCGTCCTCGTCGATTGCTACAAGCGAGCCGCCAAGCTGCACGGCCCCGGACAGAACGCGCTGTATGCGGCATTCAGTTGCTACAACACGGGCAACCTGACCTCGGGCTTCAGGAATGGGTATGTCGGCAAGGTCATCGCCGGCGCTGGCCTGGCTGTACCGGCCATCGTGAAGGAGGGCGGCGCGCCCGCCAATGCTGACACCAAGACGCGTAGCCCCCCGCGTCCGAAGCCGTCCAAACCCGATGCCTTTCAGAAGGCCCGCGACGACGCTTTTGTGGCGCCGCGCAAAGACGCATTCGAACCGCGCCCAGAAACCACATTCGGCAGGCCGATCCCAACGCCGTCCTCGCGCCTGCCGGCGCAGTAGAAGCGCACCCCTCGCCAGTGTTTAACAGCTAAACACCGGCCCTCTCATCTACCTCAACGAATGCCGCCCCGCTCATCAGCCGGGTGGCGTCACCCATTGGAGTTTCAAATGACCGCAGCATCCAGTATCTCCCCTGTCGACTCGCAGCCCAGGAGCTGCAGCACGCTTGTCGCCCTGGCATACGCGACCCTTGCATTGCTTCTCCTACTGCAACCGGAACTGGCGATGGCGCAGTTCGAGAAGGCCACCACTACCGTGCAGAAGGTCAAAGACTGGCTGTGGCTCATCATCCCCGTCATCGGCCTTGTTTCCGCCGGCATTATCGGCATCCTTTATTCGTTCGACGTGATTCGCAAGGAAACCGCCTATCAGTGGGCAGTGGGTATCGTCTTTTCCGGTGCCATCGCTGGCGGCATCATCAAGCTGGTCTTCGGTTGATGGCCACCTCGCCCAAGCAAAAGGCCAAAGCCCCAGCTGCAGCCGCCCCAGTTGCGGTGGGGTCAGAAGTGCCCCCCAACCGCTTCCCCCTTTTCAAGGGTGCCACCCGCGTCGCCACCGTCCCCGGGGGAGTGCCCACACGGGCATTTGCTGGACTGGTCTTTGTGACCGTCACCGCCGCTTCATTCACGCTGTGGGGCTGGCTGCTCTTTCCCGTCCTTTATCCGGTGATGGCCATTCTGAGCCGCCATGATGACCGCGCCTTCTGGATCTGGGAGCTTTGGGTAAAGACCAAGTTCTTGGCTAAGAACAAGCGCTTTTGGGGTGCGATATCCCTCACGCCAACACCCTACAGCCGGCGGCGCCCATGGGCCCGCTGGCTCGGAGTTCACGACCGATGAAACAACAATCCATCGTGACGCTGCCGGCGTATGAGCCGCCGGTCAGCACGTACGTTCCCTACTCGCACCACGTCACGCCCACCATCATCGCAACCCGCGACTGGGAGTACCTCTCGGTCTGGCGCATCGACGGGCGCACCTTTCAAGGCTACAGCGATGAGGAGCACTACCGCTGGGTCGAGGAGCTCAACAACGTGTTCCGGGGGTTCCCAACGGGATTCGGGATCTGGTCGCACCTTGTCCGTCGCAGGGTGTTCGAGTATCCCGAAAGCGACTATCCGGACCAGTTCTCCCGCGATCACGATGCTGCGTATCGCAAGGTCTTCGCCGGTAAGCCGCCGATGATCAATGAGATGTACTTGACCGTGCTGACACGGGCGCAGATCGATCCCGCTCTGCGCTTGCTGTCTAACTTTGAAAGGCGAACGGCGCGCTCGGCGCTTGCGTGGCAGAACCAGGCGATCGAACAGCTCGATGACGTCAACCGCAAACTTCGCGGGTCGCTCAAGCTCTATTCACCGGAGCTGCTAACCATTGTCGAGCGGGAGTCTCCGCACGACAAGGGCGGCGAGGAGTCTCCGCACGACATGAGCGGCGAGGAGGCGCCGCGCCGGAAATCGCGGTTCTCGGAACCTGCCGAATTCCTCGGCTTTCTGCTCAACGGCAAGATGCAGCCGGTGCCGCTGGTGAACGCGCGCCTGTACAACTATCTGCCCACCAGTCGTCAGTTCTTCTCCACGCACGGCGAACTCGCCGAGATGCGGGGGCCTGACTGGACACGTCGCTACGTGATGCTGGAACTTCGGGAGTACTCCAACAACACCAAAGCCGGCCACCTGAACTGCCTGCTCAACCAGCCGCACGAGTTTGTGCTGTCGCAGTCCTTTGGCGCGATGTCAAAGCCCGATGGGCTGAAGGCGCTGTCTCGCCAAATCAAGTGGCTGGAAGACTCTGGCGACTACTCCGCGTCCCAGATCGAAGATCTGAAGAAGGCCCGCGACGAACTGGCCGCAGGCCGCTTCGTCATGGGTGACCACCACGCCACTATCCAGGTGTTCGGTGATGACAGCGACGGGGCCCTTCGGGCGGCCGCGAGTATCAGCGGCGCGCTGGCTGACGAAGAAATCATCGGTCGTCTGTGTGATCGCTCATCCTTGGCCGCGTGGGCCGCCCAGTTCCCGGGCAACTGGAAATGGCGCCCTCGCCCGGCGCCGATCACCTCGCTGAATTTCCTGAGCTTCTCCTCGATGCACAACTACCTCTTCGGAAAGCCGGCGGGCAATCCATGGGGGCCGGCGGTCACGATGCTGAAGACGACGGGCGGCACGCCTTACTACTTGAACTTTCACGCCTCGCTTCAGGACGTTGACGAAACCGGCAAACGCCGCCTCGGGAACACGTCCATCATCGGCCAGTCCGGCGCCGGCAAGACGGTCCTCTTGGGTCATCTCATCACCCAGGCACGCAAGTTCGACTACACGGGCATCGTGTTCGACAAGGATCGCGGCATGCAGGTGACCGTCATGGCGATGGGCGGCAAGTATTTCCCGCTGCGCCTGGGCGTGATAACCGGCTGGAACTACCTGCAACTGCCTGACACCGCTTCAAACGTCGCGTTCATGGCCAGCATGACGAAGCTGTTGGGGGCAAACGGGGACGAGGCGGCCAGTCCCTCCGAGCAGAAGCAAATCGCCATGGCCGTCAACCAGCTTGTGAAGCACATCGACCTGGAGGATCGCTGCCTGTCCAACCTGGTTAATTTTCTCCCCGCCGCGCCTGCACCTGAAGGTCAGCTGAGCCTGAAGGAGCGCCTCAAACGCTGGTGCGCGGGCGGCGAGTATGGCTGGTTGTTCGACAACCCCAAAGACGAACTTGACCTGGCGGCTAACAACCTCTTTGGCTTTGACTTGACGGAGTTCCTCGAGCAAGGCCCCGTCCGTGACGCAGCAATAACGTACTTGCTTTACCGAACGGACCAGATGATGGACGGGCGGCGAATCGCCCTCTTCTTTGACGAAGTTCAGCACCCTCTGAAAGTGCCCTACTTCCAGGCGTCGATGCAGGATGCCAGCCGCACGGTTCGTAAGAAAAACGGCGTCCTGGTCTTCGCGACGCAGGAGCCCGCCGCGATCCTGGAGAACCCTGTAGGTCGCTCGCTTATTCAGCAGTCCGCGACCGCCATGTTTCTCGAGAATCCCAAGGCCACTGCCGAGGACTACGTCGACGGATTCAAGCTGTCTCCCGCTGTCTTCAAGATGGTCAAGGATCTGCCGCCGTTCAGCCGCCAGTTCGTCGTCAAACAAAACGAGTCTGCCGTCACGGCCGAACTGGACCTCGCCTCATGTCCCGAGGCGCTGCTGGTGTTCTCCGGATCCGAAGACCTGGCCGAAATCGCCGAAGCGGCAGTTGCCAAGCATGGTGACGACCCCGCCCTCTGGTTGCCCCATTACCTCAAGCTCGCCCAAGAGGCGACAAGGAGCTGATCATGTCCCAGACGCACACCCCCAACCACCGCCCGAACCGCGCCCGGCGCGCACGGTTTACCGCATTCCTGGCTGCTGTCCTTCTCTCCAACTCCCTGACGCCTGTCCATGCAAGTGGCATTCCGGTAGTGGATGCCGCCAGCATCGCGGACCGTGCCATCAAGCACGTCGAAACGCTGGCTAAGTACGCTGAGCAAATCGCCGTCCTCAGGGACCAACTCGAAAGTCAGAAGCGACAGCTCGAAGCGCTCACGGGCACGCGTAATCTCGGCGATATCCTGAACAACCCGGCGATCCGCGATGCGCTGCCGGCAGATGCCCGGGATATTCTTCGCGCCTCCAACGGAGGTCTGCGTGGAATCTCGGACGTTGTAGAGCGCATTGAGCGCGAGGAACGGTTAACTGGCAACTACGAACAGGACAAAAAGAACTTGGACGCCCGCGCCGACAAGCTCGCCGTTCGCAGCCAGGCGATGATGGAGCAGACCCAGAAGGCAATGACTGCACGCGTCAAGCAGGTGGACCAGCTCCAGGCCAAAATCAATCAGGCCCAGGATCCGAAGGCCATCGCTGACCTGCAGGCCCGGCTGCTCGTCGAGCAGGCAAACATCCAGGCCGACCAAACCCGGGCGGACATGCTCACCCGCCAGATTGAGGCCGAGCAAGCCCTGATGGAGCAGCAAGCCGAAAAGCTGGCCGATAGCTCCTTCAGCCTTAGTGCAATCCGCGCACCGCTTCCTGGAGCGAGATAATGGCCACCACCGCGGTCAGTCTGGCCAGTCTGGGTGGGATCGCAAACTGGATCGACCAGTCGGTGACTAAGATGCTAACGAGCGTCATCACGCCAATGGTCGCGTCCATCACCGCGAAGCTATTGCCGTTCGTGTCGGTTGGCCTGTCTGTTGCGCTTGTCTGGTACGGTTGGCTCATCTGCGCCGGGGCGATCCAGACTCCCGTCCTACATGCGTGTCGGCGGGTCTTCAATATAGCGATCATCGTGTCCATCGCCGGCACCGGGGGGCTATACCAAAAGGAGATTGTCGGTGTAATGCTCGACTTACCCACCTCCGTGGCCCAGCTGTTCACGGGCACCGTAAAAACCCCATCCGAAATGATGGACGACGCAGCGAACAATGGCGCAGAAATCGGCACACGGTTGCAGGAGCGCGCACCAAGCGGTCTGAAGAAAATCGCGCAGGCCTTTGTCTTCGTGGTTGTCTCGGTCATCATCACCATTATCTCAGCGGTCATGAGCGCGATCGGGATGCTAGTGCTGATCACGGTAAAAGTTGGGATGGGCTTAGTCGTCGTACTCGGGCCGCTTTGCATATTGGCGCTGCTGTTCGAACCGACCAAGCAGTTCTTCCACAGCTGGCTCGGCCAGGCCCTCTACTATGCTATTTACGCAGGCCTTTTTATGGTCGTTTTCATGTTCATCATGGGAATGTTCGGACAACTCCAGCAAGGGTTAATCGATCTATCGAAAGCGGACCAGATCAATATATTTTCCATGCTCACGGCTATCGTGTTCTTCATGATGTGCTCCAAATTCATGCTAGAACAGGTCTCAGTGGTGGCTACCAAAATAACTGGCAGCGGCGCCGGCGGCGGAATTGCAGTTCCCTTCATTGGGAAGATTGGCTAATATTGAGTTTCAAATCGCCGCCCTCCCTGACAAGCACAATAATTCGAGGATATAGATGGATCCTTTAAAGCCGCTGGGAAAGGCCCTTTCTCAGAACCCCTTGATGAGCACGGATGTGCCGCTATCGGTGCCGCCCGGTGTTGCGCCCGATCAGCCGATATCAGCTTTCCAATGGATGAGCCTTGCCAAGGCGACTTGGACTTGGATTCTCCGTCCGTTGTGGTATCTCTGCTTCAAGTGGCCGTCTCAATTGTTCCTGATTGGAATGTCAACGCCCCGCTCAAAGAGCAATTGGGATTGGCGCCGGGAGCATGACCACCAGCAGGGCATGAAGATGACCGAGGCTATGACTCGGGACATGCGCCAAGAGCGTTAAAGCTTCCCAAAGCATCATTAGTAGGCCGGTCGGGACGCGACAGTGTCCAGACCCTGTAAATGGCACAGCAATCGCTGTGCCTTTCTCATTGCGCTGCGCAGTAGCCAGCCGTCTCTGATTTAAATCCCCTCATCTCTCCGGAGAAAAGATGAAGCTCGCCATTTCGGCCGCGCTCGCCGCGGCTCGCCCATTTGCGCCCGTACGAAACGTGCGGCGCCTCCGTCCCGTCCACCAATCGGAGGACCAACATGTCCTTTGAAGACCCGAAGCTTTCGCTTCAGCAAGAGCTGGACAGAAACCGGAGCCTAGACCAGGACTTCCTGACGGAGGTCCTTTCATCCAGAGCGAAAGCATGGCGCGTCGCAGTAGGTGCATTCGTGCTGGCGTTCCTGGCGGTCGGCGCCGTGGCCTTACTGATGCTGAGCTACACGCCCCAGCCGCCTTACGTCGTGCGCGTCAACGATGCGACAGGCGAGGTCGAAAACGTATCCCAGCTCGGCGACGCACAGGAGGACTATGGCCCTCGGATCGCGCGCTACTTCGTCACTCAGTACGTGTTGTCTTGCGAAGGCTACGACTGGCGCACCCTGCAGAACATGTACGACCGCTGCGGACTGTTCAGCTCGCCGGACGTGCAACAGCAGTACCACGCCAAGTTCGAAGACGACCCCAGGACCGGACGGGAAGCCCTGGACAAGAAGTATGGGGAGCACACACGCCTGGTCATCAACGTGCGGTCGATCACTCCGGGACCCAACCAGACCGCCACGGTCCGGTTTACGCGCAGCGAGATGGGCCCCCAGCGCTCACCAAACACTGAGCAGTTCATCGCCACCATCGCCTACAGGTTTGTCAACGCGCCGATGCCGGAAAGCGTGATCCGTGACAACCCGTTGGGCTTTCAAGTCATTTCCTACTCGACCGCTGTCGAAACGCTGAGGTAATCGTCATGCAAAAAGCACAGATCAACGAACTCGCCCGCCGCCTCGAAGATGCAGGGCGCATGAGCAACGCAGAGCGCACGGCACTGTTGCGCGACATCGAACGGTACGCGAAGAGCGATCTCTACGGCGCCGCGCGCCTCTGCAAGGACCATCTTCACAAGGACGCGAACCTTCGTCTTCCCACACCTGTCTTGGCTGCCGATCGTATCGGCAAGCACTTTGAAGAGCGCATCCGCGAAGCGCGTCGGCCCGTGGAGCTGTACGGCGAGCAAGACCGGCAAATCCGTCAGCCGGAAGATGGGCGCGAGTACAAGGGTCCGATCGTAGGCACAACGCCAAACTGCTTGATCCAGCGTGACAACGAAACGGGGGACCTCATCGTCCATGCCCGCAACACGCTGAACCGATCCTTTGAGATGACCGGCCAGGAAGCGGCGCTCGCCATCAGCTACCCCTTCAAGGCGGTAGGCGGCGTGGGCCTGGTGCGCGACGCTGACCACGACAAGCAGGCGGGGATGGGGATGGACCATCAACGTACGCACGAGTCGGCGCGCCAACGTGAAAGCAACCTCGAGATGGGACACGCCCGATGAACATCCGCTTCAGGCCTTTGGCCGTGGCGGTGCTGTCGGTCGCGCTTTGCGCGGCCGCAGCGCCTGCCTGGTCGCTCGACCGACCTGCAGCTTCGCCCAAGGATCAGCGAATCCGCTGGACGGACTATGACGCCGCCGACGTCATTCAGGTCGATACAACGCTTGGTGTGGCCACTCAAGTCCAACTGAACGATGATGAGGACTACGTGACGCACGCCTTTGGCGATTCGGCGGCGTACGACTTCCAGCAAGTGGGCAAGCACCTCTTGCTCAAGCCCATCGTCGAGCAAGCCGACACCAACCTCCTTTACATCACCACCAAGCGAAACTACTCGTTCCTGCTGAAGTATGAAAAGGCGCGTAAGAGCGGCGGCGTCTTTCGCGTGGTACTGCGCTATCCCGAACTGGAGCAGGCAAAGTCTGCGGCCCAGGAGGAGCGCGAGCGCGTGCAGCGCGATCTGGCCACCGCCGACGTCGCGATCAACTGGCAGGCCTATTCGATGAGCGGCGACACCAGCCTGGCGCCGGTCGCCGCATGGGATGACGGCGCGCAGACATGGCTTCGGTTTGCTCCTGGCCAGGATCTGCCTGCGATCTATTTCGTAGACGCTGACGGCCAGGAAGTGATCGTGAACCGGCATATGGAGGACGAGCAAACTGTCGTGCTTCATCGGGTCGCTAAGCGCTGGCATCTGCGTATCGGTAACCAGGTCTTGGCCGTCTACAACGACGGGGCGCCCGTCACACGCAGTCTGGCCACCGGTACCGTCTCGCCACAGGTCGAGCGCGTCATTCGCGAGGAAACTGCGCCATGAATCTCTTCAAAAGGCGAAAAAAACCCGGTCAAACCATAGACGCGGTGGCGGAGATCGAAGAGCACCAGGCGCAGATCGGGGGCCGCGGCCGCCCGGACCTGTCGGGTACTGCAAGGCCGATGCAACAGGGTGCGAAGGCCTTCATGTGGCTCATCACGTTGATGGCGCTGATGGTGATCGCCACGATGGGTTGGCGAGCATTCAATACGCCTTCCGCCGAAGAGGCCGCGCCGGCGATGCAAGCCAAGATCGAGAACGTGCTTCCCGGTCTGAAGCTCCGCCCCGATCCCCCCCCCCCGCCAGCCCCGCCAGAGCCGCCTGAATCGGCGCCCAAGGTGCCCGCGCCGGAAGGCAAGACAGAGCAGAAAGGCACGCTTTCAAACCTGGCAGAGACCGTTGCTGCCGATGCCGTCACACAACGGCGCCTTAGCAGCGGGCTGCGAAACACCAAGGGAGAGGGGGGCCAGTCCTCTGCTCAGCAAAGCTCATCCCAGCCGGAGCCTCGCGAAGCGGACAGCGGCCCGATGGCCGGCAAGCTTACCCCTATGAAGCTCTCCGCTTCTCGGGCTGGCCTGGTTGGCAATCGAGACATGTTGATCACGCAAGGATCAATGATCGATTGTGTGCAGGAAACCAAGCTCGTGACTGCGCAGGCGGGCATGCTCAGCTGCTTTGCGCCGCACGATATCCGCTCGACGAGCGGCCGCGTGGTCCTGATCGACAAGGGGACGCGATTCATCGGCTATCAGCAAGGTGTCTTGGCACAAGGCCAGCCGCGTGTCGGCGTAGTGTGGTCACGTCTCGAAACTCCCAAGGGCGTCGTCATCCAGCTGGATTCTCCGGGCACGGGCCCCCTGGGTGAGGCAGGCTTGGATGGCTTCATCGATACGCACTTCGCTGAGCGATTCGGCGGGGCCATCATGGTCAGCTTGATCAGCGATTTGGGTACGTGGGCAACTTCGCGTGGCAGCAGCGACAACAGCCAGGTCCAGTTCAATACCACGGGCGAGGCGGCCACAAACGCAGTAACCACCGTGCTCGACAACACCATCAACATCCCGCCGACGCTTTACCGCAACCAGGGCGGCCGGCTGGGAATTTATGTCGCTCGAGATCTGGACTTCAGCTCGGTCTACACGCTCAGATCCGTCGCGCGGTAGCAGCGCGGTCGCGCGCCGCTAATGACGCCTCGCGCACAGACACCTCTTACTCGACCAAGCGCCTGGCCCCCTGACCATTCGGTCGCGGGGCCAGCGTTCATTGACTAGGCATCCCATGAAAGATTCCCACAACACATCGCCCATCGACTCGGACGGCCGTGACACGGCGTTACGCCAGATGATGCGACCCATCTCCGGCTACATGGCAGATGACGCCGTCCGCGAGATCACCATTACGCGGCCCGGCGTGATCTTTACGCGCTCTCACGGGCAATGGCACGAACGCCATGATCCGAAGCTGACGTTCAGCTTCCTGGAAGCGCTGGTGTCGGCCATGGCCAGCTATAACAACGTCAACTTCAGCCCCATCATGTCGCTGCTATTGCCCGACGGTGAGCGCGCTCAGGTGGCCCAGCCGCCGGCCGTGATCGACGGCTCGCTTTCGATCAACATTCGCAAGCACAGCAGCGTCGTGAAGACCTTGGACGAGCTGGCCGCCGAAGGCGCCTTTGCTAACTGGGTCGATGTGAGCGGCCCCATGGGTAGCGCCGACAATCTGACCGAGCACGACAAGGAATTGCTCGACCTCATGAAGGCAGGGGACATCCTTCAGTTTCTTCGACGCGCAGTCATTCAATGCCGCAACATCATTGTCGCGGGCAAGACCGGCTCAGGAAAGACGACGTTTGCACGCAGTCTCATTGACTGCGTGCCGTTCTTCGAACGGCTCTTGACCATCGAGGATGTGCACGAACTCTTCCTGCCAAACCATCCCAACCGCGTGCACATGATCTACGGCAAAGGTGCTGGCCGGATGTCGGCCACAGAGTGCATCGAGGCCACCATGCGCAGCTCGCCCGATCGGATCTTTCTGTCCGAACTGCGCGGCCCCGAAGCGTGGGACTACCTGAACGCTTTGAACACAGGCCACCCTGGATCAGTGACGACCACCCACGCTAACAGTGCGCGCGATACGTTTGAGCGCGTTGCGCTTCTCGTGAAACAGTCCGCGGCCGGCAACCAGATGGATATCGACACGATTCGGCGCTACCTTTTTTCCACGCTGGACATTTCGCTGTACTTCGCCAACTACAAGCTCACTCAGGTCTATTTCAACCCTGGGCGCGTGCAATGAGCACGCTTGTAGAAGTCGAACTTCCGTTTATATCGCCGGTAGGACTGCCAGGTGTTCTGCGGCTCCGCCACGAATGCAGCAAGGGAAACACGGCACTCCTTTCCATGGAGTGCCGTGAGATGCTTGGCGGGCCGATTGGATCCGCACCTCTTACCACTGCCGACATGCACCGGCTTGTAGACGGGTTGATGGACGCGATCCACGCCATCGAACGACAAGAGCGGCTGTAAATCAAATTTGGCCGCCGGCGGCCGACCGCAGCGTCCCGCCGTCAATTCCTCCCGGAGACTTCCATGACCCGAGCGAACCGCCAACGCGGCGCGCAGGAAGCACGCACCCGCATGGCTTACAAGATCATGCAAAGCGTCTTCGAACGCTGCCGCGCCGAAGGCCTCAGCGCCGAACAAACCCACCAAGCAATCAAGGACGCCTACCCCTGGGGTGAGCGCCGCGCGTGGCCATACAAGGCCTGGCTGATGGCCCGCCGCGAATTCTATGAAGCACACGGCCTGCCCCTGCGGGCACGCCGCACCATCGCTGAATCACTGGAGACGGACTCGTGACCGGCACGCTGTACCAGCAAGACCCATTACCCGGTAATAACTCGCAGCAACGCAAGGGGCGAACATGAGCGTCGAAGCATCCAAATGGGCCAGAATGGCCGACGTCCAGAAATCCTCATCCAAGCTCGTGTTGCTGAACCTGGCACAGCTCGTTCGTTACGATGCCGACCACTGGACAGTTTTCGCATCGATCGACTACCTGGCCAAGGTCACACATCTAAATCGCAAGACGGTCATCGAAGCCCTTGGCCGCCTTCGCGACTTGGGCGCGATCCAGGACACAGGGCGACGTGCAGGCGACAACCGTAGCAGCATCATTTATCGCTTGTGCCCGAATGCGGTCCCTCTGATCGACCTTGCGGCTACGGGCGCCGTCGCTGGCGGCGAATCGCAGGCAGCGCAGCAAGACCTGGCGCTGCAGGACGGCTTTGAGGTCGGCGATGAAAACGCGCCGCCGGTATCTCTAGCCGACGACGGCGAGACGAATGCCAACCCAAGCGGACCGTCAGAGCGGGGTGGGGCCACAGTTGACGAGTCGCTGTCTCTTCCCAAGGGGGACGCACCTTCGCCGCACTGCGGCGGGACGGACGGGAGTTTTCATTCAGTGGGCGAATCAACCGAAGCAACGGGGGCTGGCTTCGCAGCTGCATGCTTTCCCACTTCCCCTGCCGCAGGGCACAGGCCTGCCAGCAAGGCGCCCAGGGGAGCCAAGCGAAAGGGCCGAAAGCGCCCGCCCGAAGCGCGCGGTGCCGGCGCTGGCCCGACCAGACTTCCAGCGAGCTGGAGCCTGCCGGAACAGTGGCGAAGTTGGACGCAGCAGCAGCGGCCGCTTTGGACGCAGGAGAAGATCGACGCCATGGCCGCCACCTTCAGCGCCTACATGCGGTCCAGGCCCGGAGAACTGGGCATGTCACCCGACTGGTTCGAGTCATGGCGGCTCTGGGTTTTCCGGGAACGCGACGCCGGAGAGACGGCGGGCATGGCCTGGCAGAACAGTTGGACCGGCATCGTGGCCACCGGCAAGAAGCTCGGCGTTGACCAGGCTCCGAACGAGCCGCCGCCCCATTTCAAGGCGCGCGTATTCCTCGCCGCCGGACTCGTGCCGTCCCATTAAAAGTTGTCCACAGCCTGGACCCATATCGGGACCAGTCCCAGTTTCGGGCCTAGTCCGAAAAGTGTTTTTGCCCGTCCCAATTGGTTCGTTCGCCAGTACCGAAAACGGCTTTTTGCCAGTACCGAAAACGGTACCCAATAGGTATATATAGGTTTTATAGGTTTTAGAGAGAGTCGCGCGCGAGGCGCTGGCTCGTCGCGAGCGCCGATCCGCCTACCCTCCGGTCGCTACGCTCCCTCCGCCCCGCCGCCTGCGGCGCCGGCCTGAACCCCTTAGCTTCAGTCCCCCTCCCCGCCGGCGCAATGCGCCGCCAGGCGGGGGAAAGGCATCCCCCCGGGCGTCGCGGACCGTTGGCCTCGCCCCGCCCCGAGCGCCCCGCCCTCCTGCTGAACACCGTCAACGCCACACCACCGCTGCAGCCCTCCGAGGCTGCGCCGGTGTCTGCCGTGCGGGAGAAAAGGTCCGTCCCCTTCCCGGCGAATCCGCCGGGTGGGGATCGGCAGGCCCCAAAAGCGCGGGGGCTGCTGCCCCCCTGGCCGGCCGCCTGGCGGCGTCCGCGCTTCCGACCCCCCGGGGAACCGCAACGGTTCCCCCGCGCCCGCTCACGGGCGCGGCTCCCCCTCCTTCAACCCCTGGTTCTCCAGCCGGAGGGGTGCCACCGCCAGCGTCAACTTAACCCCACGACAGTGCGCGGCCTGGACCGTTTCGCACCATCACACACCCGAGGAAATCTCATGAAAATCTCCGACTGGAAAACCAAAGTCCAGGCGCTATTTCGCCCTGGCAGGCACGATCACGCGCCCCTTTCAAACGGCCCGCGTACCCTCGCCGCCAGCGCCGACCGCAAGCCGGTCGGAATCACGGTCATCAGCACAGGCGAGCGATTCGTACATGCCCCCTCGCTCGAGGACGCCGTCGTCGATCCGCGCTACTTTTCGCCCGACCCGTATCACGACGACCCGTATCACGACGACCTGGAACGCGCCGCGGCCGAGGCGCTCAAGCGCTGGGACGGAAAGTCAGTGCGCGACATCGACACGGAGCGCTTTTACGACCATCCGCATCTCGAGACGCACACGGAGCTGCAGGGCAGCGTGCCCAAGCAGGCACGCGCCGAGCGCTGGAACCCTGCGCCGCAAGACCATGGCTATCGGTCCAGCATCACGGTGCTGGCCGTCGACCGGCTTGGCGAGGCGCTCGTCAAGGAATACGTGGTCGATGATGCTCGCGATGCTGAAGGCTGGTCCTATACCGTCATGTCCACCGACCGAACCGCACAGCTCCTACGGGATTACGACGCCGCCGCAGATCTGACGCTCGGCGCAGCCGAACGCCACCAAATCCGAACCGAACACGTGCAGGCCCCCATCATCGGGGCGACTTATCGCGGGGAGATTGTCTCCATCGAGGGCGACACGGCCTATCAGAGAGCCGGGCAAGGAAGGCCAATCGCCCACTGGCTCGGAGCATTGGCCGTCAGGAACCCGCAGCAGTACGTGGGCAAGGAAGTCGAAATTAGCTATCCCTGCGGCAAGCTCGGCCTTCTGCGCCAGGTCGATCCCCTTGCACTCGGAGCGACGGGTTTGCAGAAGCCGGGCGCTGAGAAGTCCGCAGGCGGCTTCGAGCGCTAACCCGGCCTGCCGCGCAATCTACCGAACCTGGTGAACTCGCCTCCATGCAACAGAATCACGCACCGCCTGCGAATAAAGCGGAGATCGTTCAGCAGCTAAACACGCTGGATGCCACCGACCAGCGCGCGCGGTTTCGCGCGCTCCTGCCGTTGATAGACCAGCTCGTACGACGAGGGGTCACCCACGCCAAGATCGTTGAAACGCTGATCAACGCTGGCGTACCCGTGACCATCCTGTCGCTGCGGCAGGCCCTTTACCGATGGCGTAAGCGGACCGGGCCTATGCCAATCGACGAGAACCGGGCTGACATCCGTTCAACGCCCGGCACTGCAGCAGATCTGCCCGCCGCAGTCCCCGTCACCAGTACCTCGTCGACGAGCGGCATCAATAGCAAAGCCGACCTCGTTCGGCTTAGCCGAGCTTCAGATCCCATTGACCTCAACGAACTGGCCGAACTCGGCCGAAAAAAATAGGAAACCCGCATGAAAATCGCAACCGTCAACTATTCCGGCTCCGTCGGCAAAACCGTCACGACCAGCCACCTGCTGGCGCCCCGCATTCCGGAAGCCGAAATCATCGCCGTTGAGTCGACCAACGAAAGCGCGGCTGATCTTGGTCTGGATGTCGAACAGATGCGTGGAGGACAGTTCGGCCGCCTTTTTCGCAAACTGCTCATGGCAGAAGCTGCAATCGTCGACGTCGGTGCCTCCAACATTGAGGACTTCCTGGCGGAGCTGGTGAAGTACGACCAGGCGCATCTCGAGATCGACTACTACGTGCTGCCCGTGGTCACTTCCGGTAAAGCGCAGCGGGAAACGATCAAAACGATCCAGGTTCTCGCGCAGATGGGTGTGCCGGCGGACCGCGTACGCGTGCTCTTCAATCGCGTCGATTCCGACGTGCGTGAGGAGTTCGCCGCCATCTTCGGATACGCCCTGCAGTCCGGGGATTTCCGCGCCAATCCTGAGGCCGCGATCTTTGAGAACGAGGTGTTCGATCTGCTGGCCAACAAGCGCACCACGATCAAAGAGATCCTCGCTGACCCGCGCGACTACCGTCAGGAGTTGCGCCAAGCTGATCGTGACGACGTGAAACTCGTCAGCCATCTCAGCGACATGCACGCCCTACAGTCGCTGGCGCGTCCTGTTGACCGGCAGTTGAACAAGGCATTCGACGCCCTCTTCATGTAGGAATCACAGTGACCGCAATACCGCCCGAAAGCCCGGCCTCCTCCTCTGCTATCCCCCGCAGCAGGATGGAGCTTTTATACCGCGACATGCTGCAGGAGAGCGCTCAACTTGTCGGACTAATGGAGCAGCTGACAGCACGGCAGGAGGGACTCGCCCAGGCTATGCAAGCCCTGCCCGCCACCGTGCGCCAAGCAGGCATGGAAGCGGCGGTCAATGCCGGTGGCCAAGCTGCCCGCTCACTTCTTGAGGCAAGCCGCACACTGGCAAAGTCGACCTCAGACGCACGGATCGCGACGCGCGTTGCAACCCGAGCGTTGCCCGCAGCCGCCTGGCGAGCTGGCGTGCTTTGCGGGGTATGCGCGCTCATCGGGAGTGGGTTCGGCGGCGCGTTAGTGGCCCTCGCGCTTCACCAGTAGCCCTCGCTGGCCAAAACTCAAAGGCGCCCCAGGGCGCCTTATTTATTTTCCCAAAGGACTTCCATGGCACCCGACATACGCCGGCGAATCATCAAATTCGTCCTCTTGTTCCTGCCCCTTTCTGCCTGGCTTCTGACGGCCAAGATCATGTCAGGCATTCCCTTTTCGCAAGTCACCTGGCTTGTGCTTTCTCACTGGGTCATCTCTACGCCAGACTACCCCGCTCTGATCGCGGCGCCGAGCATCGGCTTCGTGATCGCCCTTGCATTGGCGCTCACGCTAAAACGGCACGCGACCAAGGCCGGGTTCGACGGCGCTGGCTACAAGATCCACATCCGCGGCACAGAAGCGGTACCGATCAAGACGCTTCGCAAACTATGCACCGAGCGGGGTAAGCAGCAGATCAATGTCGCAGGTGTGCCTATGCCTACCTTGATCGAGAACCTTCATCTCCTGATAGGCGGGGCCACAGGTAGCGGGAAAACGGTGCTGTTGCGCGGCACGTTGCTCTCCACGCTTATGCGCGGGGATCGCGGAATTATCGTAGACCCCAATGGGACCTTTTACAGCACGTTTGGGCAGCCGGGAGACGTGATTCTGAACCCCTATGACGAACGAACTGAGGGATGGTCGTTCTTCAATGAAGTTCGTGCGGACTATGACTGGAAGCGCCTTGCATTCTCCATTGTCCCATTGGGCACGGATGCCAACGCGGAGGAGTGGAACGGATATGGACGCCTGCTGTTGCGCGAAACCGCACGGAAACTCTACGAACTAGGAACACCGTCCGTTGAGGAGCTATTCCGATGGACCACGATTGCGTCAGACAAAGACCTACGGACTTTCCTCGCCGGGACGCTGGCTGAATCGTTGTTCGCCGGTTCTACCGAAGCCAGCAAAGCACTGACCAGTGCTCGGTTTGTGCTTTCGAAGTATCTGGCTGAGCACATGAGCATGCCGGATGGAAAATTCAGCATTCGTGACTGGATGGAAAACGGTTCAGGATCGCTGTTCATCACCTGGCGCGAGGATATGAAGGAAGCCATGAAGCCACTCGTTTCTGCCTGGGTGGACGTATTTGGCTCGTCTGCCCTGTCACTGCCGGAGAGCGAGGCCGTCGCATGGTGGATGGCTTTGGACGAGCTCGCTTCTTTGGAGAAGCTGGCCTCGTTGCAGGACGTCCTCACCAAAGGTCGAAAGCATGGGGTTCGGGTAATCGCTGGCCTCCAGTCAGTCTCGCAGCTTACTGACATCTATGGCAAGGAACAGGCGACGACGTTGCGCGCGAGCTTCCGCTCCTTAGTCGTCCTGGGCGGATCGAAGACAGATTCTGAAACCGCTGAAGCAATGTCACTGGCGCTGGGAGAACATGAGGTCGCGCGCCCCGAATACACGGACAGCCGCAACCCCGGTAGTGCACGGAACACCAGCGAGCGCTTGGTGCGATCCACGGAGCGGGTTGTAACTCCGGCGCAAGTCCAGACCCTTCCTGACCTAACCGGCTGGATTGCGTTCTCCGGAGATCGGCCGATCGCCAAGTTCGTGCTCGAGCCTCGCAACTACGCCATCCGCAATGCACCCTTTGTTGAGGCCAAGCGCAAGACTGCACACCAGGTCGCGCACGGGAATGTTTCCCAGCCGCAGCCTTGGACCCAAGTCGGCCTGCCTGAAGACCCGACCATGGCCGCATAACCATCTCACGCCGGGCCGTCATCTTGCATGGCGGTTCCGCGCGCCTTGGAAATCTAATGATCTCTTTGAAATCGATCCATCGGAGCGCCGCCACAAAGGCGTCGCATTACTACGCGGACCAGAAAGACGATTACTACAGTCGCGATGGCACGGCCGCGCAATGGCAAGGCAAGGCGGCCGACGCACTAGGGCTCACCGGCGCGGTTCAACAGGAAGAATTTCTGCGTGCGCTGCGCGGTGA
The DNA here is from genome assembly GCF_024806975.1 of Achromobacter sp. JUb104. Lineage (NCBI taxonomy): Bacteria > Pseudomonadati > Pseudomonadota > Betaproteobacteria > Burkholderiales > Alcaligenaceae > Achromobacter > Achromobacter sp. JUb104. Next base: position 1,059,115 of record NZ_JANUEY010000003.1, read on the forward strand.
CTTTGGTCCAGACGTCAAACTATCGCGTTCTATCAGGTTGGATGCTGAGGCACGTGCGGCACTCGATATGACGTTCTCTCCGCCTAAGAGCGTCAGCATCCAGGCGCTTGCCGGCAAGGATCCGTCAGTCATCGAGGCCCACGACTACGCGGTAAGCAAGGCGCTGGAATTTCTGGAACACGAGCTACTGCGGGCGCGCCAGACGGAGCAGGGAATAACGACTACGGAGCGAACGGGCAATGCTGTTATCGCGAAGTTTCGGCACGAGACGGCCAGGCCCACCGATGGTGCTTATTCGGATCCCCAGCTGCACACCCACGCACTGTTGATGAACCTCACCCAACGCGCCGATGGGCGCTGGGTCGCAATATCGAACGACGAAATTTATCGATTGAAGTCCATGATGGAATCGGTGTATCACGCCGAGCTGGCCAGCAGCCTGGAGAAGTCCGGCCATCAGATCCGCTACGAGGGCAAGAGCTTCGAACTCGCGCATATCTCTCGGGACCACATCGAAGGGTTCTCCAAGCGTTCGCAGGACATCAATGCTGAACTGGCGGCATTAGGTGAAACCCGCGAATCTGCGAGCAGAGCGCTCAAGCAAACTATCGCCCTCAAAACTCGCCTGGACAAGGCCCCCGAAATTTCTCGCGAAGAACTTCAGCGTGACTGGGAACGACAGGCGACTGAACTCGGCATCGATTTCAATGGAGCAAAGCAACCACTGGAAAAGGAAGCCGAATCGGAAAGCGGCAAGCCGCCCCGTCAGGAATTGACGCCGGAAGCGGCTGCTCTGATTGCCGACGAGTGTCTTCGGTGGGCGATCAAGCACCACACCGAACGCGAATCCGTGATGGACGGAAAAGAGATGCTTAAGACCGCGCTGCACCGTTCGCACGGCATGGGCATAAAGCTGGGCGACCTCAAATCGGCCGTCAAGCGCTCACTTGATAAAGGCCACCTGATCCTTGGGACGATTCAGTACCGGCACGCGAAGGACAAAGACGGTGCCGGCGAATCACGGTCGGACTTAGTCGCCGCCCTGGTCGTCGGTGGCATGAGCAAGAAACATGCGGAAGAAAAAATCCGCATTTCGATTGCTCGAGGCGAGCTTGTTCCGACCGGCGCAAGGTACACCACACAGGTGGCACGGGAGCGCGAAAAGCGAATCCTCCAGATCGAGCGCGAGGGGCGTGACCAGGTCGCGCCAATCTTGGATATTCAAGCAGCCCATAGCGCTATGGCTGGCCGCTCGCTCAAGCCAGGCCAGCTGGCGGCCGCCAATCTGATCCTCAGCACGTCCCACCGGTTCATCGGCGTCCAAGGCCTGGCGGGAACCGGCAAGTCGCACATGCTGGCTCAGGTCAAGGAGGCCGCTGAAGCAGCGGGCTTCAAGGTCCAGGCCGTGGCGTCCTACGGCAAGCAGATCGAAGCCCTGCGGGAACTCGGAATGGAGTCCAGGACCGTAGCGTCCGTTCTGGAGGCACGTCAGAAAGACCGCTTCAAGCTCGACCCGAAAACCGTCCTGGTCATCGATGAGGCGGGCGTGGTCCCAGCCCGCCTCATGGAACGTCTGATGAAAATGGCCGAGGTTGACGACGCGCGCATCGTCATGCTGGGCGACACGGGCCAAACCAAAGCCATCGAGGCTGGCCGCCCGTTTCGCCAGTTGCAAGTGGCCGGCATGGCCACCGCGCTAATGGGCGACATCATTCGGCAGAAATCGCCTGAATTGAAGGCTGCGGTGGAACGAGCGGCGAAGGGTCAGGCGTCGGCCTCCCTTGGCGTGTTAGATCAGAAGCTGAAAGCCGTGCACACCATCAAGGACGACGGCGAACGTTATGACGCTATAGCTACGCGATACGCAACGCTGAACGACGATGAGCGGCGGGAGACGCTCATCGTAACCGGCACGAACGATTCTCGGAATGCGTTGAACGAGGCTACTCACCAAGCGCTCGGATTGGGCGGCCGCGGCTTTGAGTTCAAGATGCTTACCCGACGTGATACTACGCAGGCAGAACGGCGAGTGGCCAAGTATTTCATCGCTGGGGATATTGTGCAGCCGGAGCGGGACTACAAAATCGGGAATTTGCGGCAGGGCGAGATGTACCGCGTTATTGGCGCGCTTGCCGGAAAGCCCAATGACCTAGTCGTTGAGCATATGGAAAGTAAGGTCCAGACCACCTTCAATCCTGCTCGAGCCACCAAGCTGTCAGTCTACGAACCGGTCAAGGCAGAATTATCCGCCGGCGATTGGGTGCGGGCGACGAGGCACAACGCCGCACTCGATTTGGCCAACGGTGATCGGTTTGAAGTGCTCGCCGTCACGCCCACAACGGTCACCATCGGCGGCAACGGCCGACGGATCACGATGAGCGCGGCAACAGCGCCGCTGCATCTGGATCGGGCCTACGCGTCCACGAGCCACAGCGCGCAGGGCCTGACATGCGATCGCGCACTGATCAACTCTGAGAGTTTTAGCCGCACCACGCAGCGCGACGTCTACTACGTGGCGATTTCCCGGGCACGCTTTCACACGGAAATCTATACCGAGAACGCCGCAAAGCTGTCCGGTGCCGTGAACCGGTTGGAGGAGAAAACGGCGGCGTTGGACATCGGCTTGGAATCTACCCGTCCATGGCGCCCGAACAAGGCGCCCGCAGCCATGGAACACCAGTCTAGGTAGGATATGCGATGCAGGCCATTCAAACGCCGCTTTTTAATTTTACAGTCAAGGGCTCTTTCCTTCATTGTGAAAGCACCGGGCGGGCTCCGCGCCCAGAAATAATTCAACCCGATGCCGCACGCTCTATGGTGCGACTACGCGCTCGCGAGCATGGACCCCAAGCGGCCGTTCAGCAACGACCACTCACGGCCGAGGCTGTGTGGAAACGCATGCGATGCAGGAATATGCCGAGTGCTCGGGCTCAAGGGCTTCATTGCCCGTGCAGCGTCATCCAGTCATATATTGATCGCCCCCCTCGTGCTTTTCTGGTGTCTAGTCGTAGCTGGGAGGCTCATCAGCGTTAAAGAGGCTCATGCCTCCACCGATCTCATTGCTGTCATCGTTCCCGCGATACCCAATACGCGCATTGGGCGTTTGATGTTATAGGCAAGCACACATGCGCCAACGTCCGGGTCAGGAAGTGTGTTGAACCCATCCAGTGTTTCAGCGTGCCGAATACGTGCTCGACGGTGCGCCGCCGCAACGTCATTGCGTCGGGCTTACGATCAAGACGTTCCTGAACTCGCGCCAACACATCGTCATCCTCCCATCGGCGGATACGTCGATAGCTGCTGGTCGTGCACAGTTGTTTGAGCGGGCATCGGGCAAGCGCTGGGCCAATAAATGTGCAGATCAAGATCCTTCTCCACCGTAGCGAATCTATGGATCGCGCGCTCGCCCGCCGGGCACTGATATTCGTCGTCCTGCGCGATATATGGGAAGTCGGTCTTGTCGTTGCTCGCAGGCTCAACTAAACATCCCTGCCTTGTTGAGGAACCGCTCAAAACGTTGAGACAACTGCGCGTGTAGGACCCCATCGGGCTACTTTGTAAGGCGGCTTTCGTTGTTCGTTCTCGTCGAGGAAGCAGCATGGGTTTTATGTTGGCCCTCGCAGCGGGAAGTACGGGGGTCAAAATGCCAAGAGATCAGGAGAAATTTTCATTCCATAGAGGCTTTTTTGGGACTAGTCCTACACATCGGAATTCGCGAATAACTCAAAATTCATCCTGTCGAAACATACGTCTTTTCAACAGCCCAGCAGCGTTGAAGATGGCTAACACACTAGGGGAATAGATGAATTATTCATCCAGAAACTATCTAAGTCGCGTTCTATTTGGAGCAACCTTCGCACTGATCGCCGCCACCGCGAACGCCGCAGGCATGCAGCCCGAAACGTCAGTGGTCATCCTAAACGAAGCTGACGGCGAAACCAGCATCAACGTCAACAACACGGACAGCCTCCCGTCATTGCTCTATTCCACGATCGAAGACGTACCCGAGGACAGAGCTGCGCTTGTCGTAGTCACGCCTCCCGTGGCTCGAGTTGAACCAGGCGAAACGCAGTTGGTTCGCGTAATCCGCCAACCCGGCCCGCCGTCCACCACTCAGCGCCTCAAGCGCATCGTGTTCGAGGGAATTCCGATGCGACCAGACACGAATGGAAAAAGCACGGTCGGCGTGACGGTGCGGCAGAACCTGCCGCTGATCATTCATCCCAAGGGCCTCGAGCGCAATCGTGAGCCGTGGAAGCTTCTGAAGTGGGAACTGACGGACGGCAACTTGAATGTGGTCAACGACAGCGCCTATGTGGTGCGCATGGCGCAGGAACTCAAGCTCAAGCCGTCAGGAAAAGTTGTCAGCCTGCCCCGGGCCTACGTGCTGCCCGGCGAAACCTTGTCCATCCCCTTGCAGGGCGTTAGCGGCGACAAAACCGTCACCTCTCAGCCCGCCACCGTCTACGGCTACGCCGTGGGTTCCTATGACGCGCCTCTCGGGCCGACCGCCCAGTAGTCGCTGTCCCGAGAAAAGCTCGCCCGGCCGCAGGCTTCACGGTGCAGGCAAGCCGGCGCACGGTTCGACGAACCGCCGTTCGCAGCTCTGAACGCTCTCTCGCTATGATCGTTCATGACGCGTAAATCTCGTCGCGCCGATCTTTTGTGTCCGCGTGATTTAACAAAGAAGGCTTGCCTTCACATTTTTAGTTCTCAAAACAAATGACTTTCACCAAAAAGATCTCGACCGCAGCGTTCATCGCCGCTTCCTTCGCCGCAGCGGCTGGCGCTAACGCCCAATCCATCGACGTGCGCGTCATCGGCACAATCACGCCGGCCGCCTGCACGCCCACTATTGCTGGTGGTGGTGTCATTGACTTTGGCATTATTCCCGCAGCTTCGTTGAACACGACCTCTTTCACTCAACTTCCCACGAAGAGCGTGCCGTTCTCCATTTCGTGTGACGCCCCCACTTATGTGGCAATTACGGCCGTAGACAACCGTGCCGATAGCGCGGTCACGAACATCATTGGGACGCAACAAAACTACATTTTTGGCCTGAGTAAAGCCGCTAATGCCAACATCGGCGGCTACGTGATGGAATTGGAGCAAGGCTCGTTCACCGCAGATGGAAAGTCGGTACTTACGGTATCCAGTAACGACGGCGGCACCACTTGGGGCGTCTCCACCTATGGGCGCTTGCCACAGGGTGCGTTGCGCTCCTGGTCGTTGACTTCGAACGGCACTCCAGTTGCCTTCACCAACTTGGCCGGCACTTTTGCCGTGACCGCTGCAATCAATAAGGCCGAAGAACTGCCCTTGAGGGATGAGATTCAGCTGGACGGTCTCGCGACCCTGGAAATGGTCTACCTGTAAGCCGTTGGCAGCTACTGCGTGGACGCATAGCGCGGTAGCGCCCATCTCTCTCTAATAAATCACACTATGATTCTCATCAAGGAAATCTCGACCGCAGCATTCATCGCCGCTTCCTTCGCCGCAGCGGCTGGCGCTAACGCCTAATCCATCGAGGTGCGCGTCACAGGAATGGATCTGCCATTGGCCGACGATATCCCGCTGGACCGTTCCGCCACGTTTGAGGTGATGTACCTCTAAGCAAAGACGGGCGGACGCACGTTGTCGTCCGCCGAGCACGCCTCGCACTACCCATGTACTGGACGGCGGCTACGTTGATCCGCCGTCGCCCTTTCCCCGCGTAACCGCAACCTTTCTCAAAGCCAAGAGGATGAAGAACTCCAACAGGGCCGCCCGCAAGGGCGTCCAGCCCCTGCGCGCTCCTGCGCGTGCCAGACGCGCATCGATGTTGTCGCCTATCGCCTATGCGCTGGGCAGCGTCCTGTTGCTTGCGCCGTTGACCATGGCCTTGGCGGCGAACGTAGCGCCTCAGGCCGACGGCTCTGCCGGCTTCGACCTTGAAATGCTGCGTCATCGCGGCATCGATCCCAAGCTGGCGGAATACCTGCGCGATGCGCCTCGCTTTTCTCCTGGCGCGCGCGTGGTGGAGCTGGTGGTCAATGGCGTGAACGTGGGCAAGATCGATGCGCGCTTTGATCAGGAGGGCGGTCTTTGCTTTGACGAAAACTTGATGCAAAAGGCTCGCCTGCGCGTGCCCTCACCTTCATTTCTCTTGCGCAAAGACGAAGGTAAACGGTCCTGCTATGACTTCGTGGCGGCGTTTCCCCAAACCTCGTTGAGACTGCGTCCCAATCGCGAGCAGATATCCCTGGTGGTGCCGCAAGATGCCATGCGGGGCGACGTGCTGGAAGCCCAGAACTTCACCAAGGGTGGGACGGCCGCCATCGTCAACTACGACATCATGACCATGCGGTCCAAGTTCGGCGACACGAGGCGCGACTCGACCTATGCGACCACGCAAGTCGGGTTCAATATGGACGACTGGATCGTTCGCAGCCGCCAGCTGTTCAGCAAAGATGGCGACGAGCAGCGCTTCAATCATCTCTATGCCTACGCGCAGCGGACGTTTCCGAATCAGAAGGCGGTATTCCAGGCCGGGCAGATCAACGTCAATAGCCCGGTGTTTGCGGGCGCGCCGATTACCGGCGTGCAAACCATGCCCGATTCCGCACTCAGCAACACAGCAAGCTCCGGCGCCTTGGTGCAGGGTATCGCCCAAAGCCAGGCTACCGTTGAAGTGCGCCAGGCGGGTGTGTTGATCTATTCCACGATGGTGCCCGAAGGCCCCTTCGCGCTGACGGACATCCCGCTGCTGAACACCAGCACCGACCTGGATGTCTCGATTCAAGAATCCGGTGGTCAATCGCGTAGCTTTCTGGTCCCCGCCGCCACGTTCAGAAACGCCAAGGTGAGCCAGCCGGGATACAGTTTTGCCATCGGAAAGGTGCGCGAGCTGTCGTCCGATCGCGGTGAAGAGCCCATGATCGCGGCGGCCACTGGCACGTGGAATCTTGGCACCAACGCGGTCGTATCTGCGGGCATCCTGGGTGCGTCCTCGTATCAGACCATCGGCTCCGGTATCGATGCAAGCCTGCATCGTGACGCCAGCGCCAGCGTGCGCGGCGCGGTGTCGAACGCCTCGCGGGGCGGGGTCAAAGGCGCGCAGCTTATCGTGTCGGCGAATGTCCGCGCTACAGAGCGGCTGTCTGTTGGGGCTTCGGCGAAGCAGCAGACGTCGGGTTATCGCGATCTGGCCGATACACTTATTGACCCCGATTCCCCGTGGCGCGCCTCGTTGTACAACGGCCAATACACCGCCTCGGTCAACTGGTCGCACGACATGCTGGGAAGCTTCAATGCGTCATACAGCAACAGCCGCAACTTCGATGGCAATGCCGACAACCGCTTGATCGGTTCCTGGGGCAGAACATTCAAGCACGCGACGGTGACAGCGAACGTGGAAACTAGCATGGGCAGCGCCAACAAGCGCGACAACGGCCGCAGCTACAGCAACGACAACGCGGTGTATGTGAACGTCAGCATCCCGCTGGGATCGCGCAATGTCCGCACTTACGTCAGCAAGCGCGGTGATACGACGCGCGCGGGCGCAGCCATGTCGGAAGTGGTGAACGATCAATTCAACTACCGCGTGTCCGTGGAGCGCAATAACTCCATGGACCAGACCTATGCATCCGGCAATGTGTCGGTGGTGCCGCGCTACACGAGCGTGGATCTGGGCTATTCGCAAGGCGGCTCCAGCAGCACCCAATCTGGCCGGATTTCCGGGGGCATCGTTGCTCACAAGTCCGGCGTTACGCTGTCGCCCTATGCGGTACAGGACACCTTCGGCTTGGTCGCCGTGGGCGATCTATCCGGGGTCAAACTCACCACGCCTAACGGCCCTGTCTGGACCGATGCAGCTGGGCGGGCGGTGGTACCGCAGCTCCATGCGTATCGCGACAACCGGGTGGAGGTGCAGCCGAAATCGCTGCCGCGCCGTGTGGATCTGAGGAACGGATTTCAGTCTGTGCAAGCGGGGCGAGGGTCCGTCAACCACCTGAACTTTGACGTGATCAAAGCGCGCCGGGTCATGGTCGATGCCGTCGATGGCCAGGGCCATGCCTTGCCCAAGGGTTCCTCGGTGCTGGACGCCCAAAACAATTTTCTTACGACGGTGCTCGACAAAGGCGCCATTTTCCTGACCGACGCCAGCCCCGATCAAACCCTAAAAGTGTCCTTGCCGGGTGACAAAAGCTGCACCTTGAACATCGACTATCCCAATGAGAACAACGATGACATCTTCTATGAAAGGGCACCGGCAGTCTGCCATTAAGGCTGGGGTTGAGAGCCTTTCCCGGCGCCTGCTGACACGGCTGGCGTTGATTCTTCTTCTTTTTATTGCGGCGGGCGCGGCGTCGGCGGAGTGCCGCCTGTCGATCAGCAATCCAGAGATCGACTACGGCGCGCTGTATCGAGGTGAGCTCCTGGCGCAAGGCCGCTCGCCGATGCTGGCGTTAAACAGGCGCGACCTCACGCTGACAGCCATATGCGACACTGTCACGCCATTGGCTCTACGTTTCCTGGGCGACGCCGCCGGCCCGAATAGCTACCGCTTCGCCGCCAATGGCAATTTCACCATTCGACTACGCAATGCCACCGTGGATGGAAACCGAATCGAACTCGCCCAAACCGCGGGCACGGGCGGTGCATTGTCCTCGCCGTCCGCAAGCGTATTACTGACGCCAGGATCGGCGGTGTCCCCCGTGGCCCTCGGCCAAGCCGCATCGGGCAAGGTCTTCACGGCTCAAATCGAATTCGACACCTGTATTGATGAGCCGGCGACTCGCGTTCGGGACGTTACGATTTTGGAGGGGGGTGGGGTGTTTGAGTTGGTGAGGGCAGATGGCAAGCCGTAAACGCGCGATGCCTGTCGCTCACGGTGGCCCCGGCGTCTGGACTGATGGTCTGGCTGATGGCAATCAGCGTGGCTCCGCCCCATCGAGTGACTGCTGCAACCGCTGCAAGGCAGCCATTGCCCACTGAAACCGAACAGCCGCAATGGGTCGAGGCTGTGTGAAAACTCCTCTCGCCCAACAACCACAACGAATTCACCTGAACCGCATCAACTTGGGCGGTGTTCACTTCGATTTTTCGACGCGAGACTCCCCGACGGCCGTTTGAGCGGCGCGGATACGATATGAAGTGCGTCATTGGTCACATGAAGGGCTCAGCCCCCCCCATCGACAGCATCGCTTTCATCGTGTGCTGGAAGCCTAGGATGCGCATGACCCGCTTGAGGTTATAGGCCAGTACATTCAAGCTCTTTTACGTGCTCACATTGCCCAAGCGACGAGTTAGGAAGTGTGTATAGCCTATTCAATGTTTGAACGTGCCGGACACATGTTTCACCGTGCGCCGCCGCACCTTCATCGCATCTGGCATTCGGTCTAGACGGCGCTGCGCAGCCTCAAGCACGGCCTCATGTTCCCATCGACTGATGTGCCGACACGCGCAAGGTGTGCATCGCTCCTTCATTGCGCGTTGTCGGCAAACACAACTCCAGTAGCGCCGCAATTGAAGACCATGCTCCTCTCGCGTAAACTGCTGGATATCGCGCTGGCCCGGAGGGCACTGGTGCTAATAGTCCTTCGCCATGTAAATGAAGTCCGAATGTTCTAAGCGGCCTTCGGCCTTGGCATTGGAAGTAGTCGGCTTGGGCAAGATCGCATCGATACCTGTCTCTGTACATGCCTTGATCTGAGGCGCGCTGTAGTAGCCGCGATCGGCAATCGCACGCAGTCGCTTCTTGCCCATGGCCTCCCGCGCGGCTTGTGTCATTGATGCCAATGAGTCCCTGTCATGTCCTCGGTTCGGCACTTCGTGCGCGACGATCAGATGGTGCTTGGCTTCGACAACCATCTGCACGTTGTAGCCGACCATCCCCGAGCCCCGGCCGCTGGTGGCCATCGAGCGGGCATCCGGGCCGGTCACCGACAGCTGCCCGTCTGGACTGTCTTTGAGCCTCTTCTTGCCGTCATCCAGCGTGCGCATTCGTTTGCGCAGACGTTCGATCTTGTCATTGAGCCGATTGGTCCTGGCCTCAATCTCGACAGGTTGTGTTCGGTCCGCTGTGTCGAGCGCCGCCAGATAGCGGTGGATGCTCTCCTCAATCTGCTGCTGACGTTTGTCTATCTTGGCAGCCGGGAAGTTTTTGTCGCGGAAGTTGACTGCCTTGAACTTGCTTTCAGCAACGGCAACCGGGGCTTGGCTCAACGGCATGAGATCTCGGCATACGGCAACAAATCGCCGGCAAACGTTGCGAATGCCCGACCCGTTGTCACGGCGAAAATCCGCGATGGTCTTGAAGTCTGGCGCCAGACGGCCGACGAGCCACATCAGTTCGACGTTGCGTTGGCACTCTCGCTCGAGTCGACGACTGGACTGGACCCGATTTAAGTAGCCGTAGATGTAGATCTTCAGCAGCACGATCGGGTGATACAACGGGCGGCCGGTAGCTGCTCGCGCCGCCTTCTCAAATCCAAGCGATTCCAGGTTGAGCTCGTCGACGAATGCGTCGATCATTCGCACCGGGTTGTCGTCAGCGATGAAGTCATCCAGGCATTCCGGGATCAACGCTACCTGCTGCCGGTCCTGACCTTCGATGAAGCGGGGCATGTCGACTCCCGGAATCGAGACACCAAACTCTCGCTACTCCACCGTAGCGGCCTCAAAGAACTTTCACACAGCCTCGGCCACAAGCGACCGTTGCGCCCCGCCACCTGGGCTGGGACACGCCAATTCACGTAAACCAGTACGAACGCACCGTCACAAATCATCGTTTGGTCCCGCATCACAGGCGGCCCATACCATTTCTAGCGATGATCCAATCGATTTTCGTAGTCGACCGCAAACACGCCTGGAACGTAGTCCAGTTTTTCGGCCACGTCCTCACCGATCTGTTTCAGTGCGCAGCCCCAACCGCAGACCGTCGATTCGGGCTTGTGATGGATATCGGTGCGCGCCAGATTCGCCGGCGGCGGCGCGCGCCTGGGCTTTTGCGGCGCGTCGGCCGGGGCCACTGGGTTTGTACTCGGTTGTGCGAGCTCTTCTTCGATGGCCGAGATATCGGCATCGACGCTCTCGTCCAACAAGCTCGCCTGCGTGCTGTCCAACTGTTCGCTGCGCTTACCGAACTGGTAGCGCTTCAGCACCGCCATTTCGTGGGTGAGCTGGTCGATGCGTGTCTGGCGGTAGACGACCTCGCGGTTTTTCGCCGACAGTTGGCCGCGCATGTCCCCGACCTGTTCAACAACCCAGCCGTGAAGTCGCGCAATGCTTGCGCGTCCAAGACGTTGAGGTCAGGCGGGAGGGCTGTCATTGCGGCGTAGTGTGCCAGAGCACGGGTACACCTGCCCATTGGCGCAATACCCCATTGCGCGCAGCGCTCGGACCTATCACAGCACGGTGATGACGCCGTCCTCGCCCATGCGTTGCCAGGGCAGGCCCACGACCAGCGCCTGGAGTTGCTCGCGCGTGAGCGTCTGCTTTACCGCCAGACCCTGCTCCGGCCAGACGAAAGCGGCCCTTGTTCAGGCGCCGCGCGGCAAGCCACACTCCGATGCCGTCGCGTATCAACACTTTCATGCGATTGCCGCGCCGGTTGGCAAACACATACACGTGATTCGGGCGCGCTGTCCCAAACACCTTAACTACGCGAGCCAGCGCCGTGGCACTGCCGGCACGCATATCCATCGGGTTGACGGCCAGCCATATGGCATCGTTTCGAATCACCGCAACCAATCTCGTAGTAGCGTCGCGCATGCACTGGCACCTTGCAAGGGTGAGCGTATCGACGCCACCGCGCCGCCACGCCGCAGTTCAATCTCGATGACTGCCCAGCAGCATCGCCGGCACCAGATGACGCCGGCGATATCGGCACCGGCAAGAAATCTTGCTGTTTGACCGACTCGCCGCGTTCGCGCACCCAACGATGCACGATGTTCGCGTTGATACCATGAGACAGCGCGATGGCCGCAATCGACGCACCGGGCGCGCCACAGGCCCGGACCACCTCGGCCTTCAACTCGTCGCTTTAATACCGACGAAGCAGCCTATTCACTAAAACCTCGTTCCACATGATGTGCACGATCTCCTCGTGCACACTATCGCTTCGCACATTGGCTTAGCCAAGATGGGTTGCCTAGCCGCTTACAGCGCATCGCACGATTCGTGACACACCGCGGAGCCTAATGGCCAGGCGTATCACGGCCGAGCTCTCGCAGCCGCTACGTGCGTCAGGCAACAAGAACGTCACGGTCTAAGCGGGGGCCTGTCTGTACTTTGCCCTTGGCTATAAATGGTGACTGGCGTAGGGAGGTGAATATGTGGAATAAGCCCCGGTAGCCGGTGGGCAACCCAGTGGTCAAGCCTGTGGTCAGCGAATCCTGTCCACCGTTTGTCCATCAGCGGTTGTCAAGGGGCGAGCAAAGCGAGCCGGACGGTCGCGAAGCGGGCATCCACGTATTCGCGGGTTAGGAGTAACCGTATTTTGAGGTGGTTGTTTAGAGCTAAACAGGACGGGATGCCTCAAAGCAAGATAGAGTTCGCGAGGTAAGTCAGATTTAGATGCAAAACCAACGTAAAAGTGAGCCGACTTTGCCCTGCAAACCAACAGCCGGGTAACTGTAGAGAAAGCGTAGGGCGAGTGCAAAGCTTCGCTCTTCGAAGAATGAATTTTTTTCGCTAGTGCGCTACACATTTCGCATATAGGACCAGCTATTAACCATATCAAACGCTACGGTGTTGTTTTAGCACCCCGACTAGCTCATAACACAACATAAGTACTCCGTCCGCATTGCTACGTACCCCTCGTGTTGATATCGACCCTGTCAGGCAGGCACACCGCTCTGCAATATCGTTCAACCCAAATACTCCGCACGCTCCTCCCAGAGAATGCAGCTCGGCGAGCAGACTGGGAGCGTCATCATCGCGAAGGCCGAGATGCAACGCCTGTAGACTGTCTAGACAGGATTGAATGAACAGCTCCTTAGTGTCTCGGGCGATGGGTCGGCCCTCTAATAGACTGCAGTCCGAAAACGCCTCGCTCCGCAAGGGTGCCAGACTCGCGACATCGCATAGGGCGTCGCGGAGCTGGACCAGAGATAAGGGCTTTCCCAGCACACGCGCCATACCCACCCGCTCGCCTTGTTCCCGTTGCTGTGGCGTCACATTGGCGGTTACGGCCATCACCGGCATCGCTGGCCATCGCTCTCGCACCTCACGCGTGAGCGCGAATCCATCCTGCCCGGGCATAGAGAGGTCGGTCAACAATACGTCGAACCTCTCTTTCTCCAGCGCGACCAGGGCTTGTTGCGCGTCCTTCGCCACCGTCGCCACGCATCCAAGTAACGCTAGTTGCTCTTCTAACAGCTTGCGATTAACCACATTGTCTTCTGCCAACAGCACGCGCAAGCGGTTGCCAAGTATCATGCCTTCCGGTGTAAGCTTGGACAGCGGTGTGCCTTGCAGGGCGTATCGCAAGCTGTTTGCCAGTCCCTGCAATCCGTGCACATTGGCGCTGATCACCCTTCCATTGATCACCGGTTGGGCGGGCCCGTCCTTAGCGCAGTCCACCACCCACGATGCGTGCTCCACTAGCCTTCTCTCATCATCAAAGTGCCAGGTCCGTCGCTCTCCCCAGAAAACTAGCACATCGGCATCGTCCACTTCGTCGCGCGTGATAAGCGCCGGATGAGAACAACAGGTCACCTGCAAGCCCCACGAATTCAAGGTGTGGCGCAATCGCGATCGCCAGGTGTCGGATGCGGCTACGATCTGTATGCTCTGACCTTCGAAACTCGGCGTCTGGCCGACCGGCGTACCCGCACTCACTGGCAGATGCAAGATGAAGCTGCTGCCCGCTCCGAGTTCGCTACGTACGGTGAGTTCGCCACCCATTGCTTGAACTAGTCGATAAGACAAGGCCAGTCCTAAGCCTGTCCCGCCAAATCGCCGACTGATGGTCGCATCCGCCTGACTGAAATCCTGGAACAGCCGAGACACCTGATGAGCGCTCATTCCAATGCCCGTGTCTTCCACCTCGATAAGCACCTGCGACGCCACCCGATCGCACGACAATCGGAATGTCACCCGACCGCGCTCAGTGAACTTGATGGCGTTAGACATGAGGTTGTTCATTACCTGCCGCAGCCGCGTGGGATCTGCGCGCAGCGGCAGGGAGACGGTTTCGCCGAACTCGGCCGCAAGCGGCAGGCCCTTGGCCTCTGCTATAGGGGAAAACACCATCAAAGTGTCAGAGGCGAGCTCCAACACGTCAAACTCCAGCTCTTCCAATTGAAGTTCACCTGCCTCGATCTTCGAAAAATCCAGGACATCACTAACCACGGTCAGCAGTCCGTCGGACGCGTTGCGAATAGTGTTCAAACGGTCTCGTTGACGTTCGTCTAGAGGCGAATAGGCTAGCAACTCCAAGTTGCCCAACACAGCATTGAGCGGCGTTCTGATTTCGTGGCTCATCGCCGTCAGAAATGCCGACTTGGCTGCACTGGCTGCGTCGGCGGCCAGTTGGGCAGAGCGGAGCTCACGCTCCAGCTGCTTGTCGGCAGTGATATCGGTGAACGCCGTGACCAGCACGTCTTGGTCCAGGTACCGAGCGCGCACCATACTCACAGCTAAATCCAATCGCTGACCGCTGCGGGTACGAAAGGTCAGCTCGTCTTTGATGACCTCCGTGTCACGCGCACAGGGTGGCTCGCCCGGCCGCTCCGCGCTAGTAAGGAGTGCTTCTCTTTGCTGGTAATGTCGCGCAAAAACACCCGATAGGCTCAGACCAGTGGCTATGATTCTATCGGCGGTAACTATCATGGTCGGGCTACGTAGCAAAGGCTGGCCGCTGTGCACGGTAATGAGCCCCAGCCCCACTGGCGCAGTATCCACCAGCTTTCTGCTCAATTGCTCACTATCTAACACCCGTTGCGACTGCTGCACCGCTGGGGCGAAGACGCGCCATTTCACCATTAACAACAGCGCCCACGTCAAGGCAATGATTGTGGCCGATGTTATCGCCGCGAGGATGACCTGCAAGCGCACTCCTGCCGCAACTTCTCGCCAGGACTGTGCATGCACCAAGGTTTGTCCTGTCGGCGTCAGCGCCCAACCGGACAATACATTCCCGTCCCGAAATATCGTCTGCACTGTGTGGCCAAGCCCGTCCGCCAGGGCTTTTCTGGCAAGCGGCAGTAGTTCATCAGCATGCGTAGCCGGGCACGCCATGACCAGCGAACCATCTGGCGCCAGAACCAAACACGTACCCGCGAAGCTGGTCTCTGGCAAATTCGCCGCCAGACTGCTGAGAGGCAGCTCATACACCAACGTACCGATCCGTGCGCCATTCTCAGCAAAAAGTTCCGTTGCGATGCGTTCTACTTCACGGCCTGTCAGCGGGCTCCGATATGGATTCAGCCACTGAAATTTCGGAATCGAGGTTCCAAAAACTCGCCAGCCGCCTTGGGGAGGCGTAATGGGTGCGCCGTTTGAAGAGGTCAGCGTGTCGAACAGGCCAGCTCGGTTCGACGTCACCTGACTTTGCCACGCGCCCCCCCTCCAAGGGAGCACTGCCATGACCAGGTACTGACGATCCGGACTGAAAAGATAAACGGTAAGATCGCCTTCATTGCGCGACGCGATGACTGCAGTCGTCGCCGCCATTCTGCGGGCAAGCCGGACGTATTGCGCAGCCTCGGGAGAGTCCGATCTCCCGGTATTGCGAAGTACAAGCAGCGGAGATCCGTCGGTACCCGCCCGCACCTGCAACACGCCGTCCCGTCCAATTGAAGTGTCGTCGTCTTGTGCACCGGCGACGGCACCGCTCCAGGCCAACTCCATGCTCTGGACGCTGTAGCGTAGCGTAGAGACCGTCCTCGCGTTAAAGGCCAGCGCCTTGCGCACGTCCATCGAAACTTCTTCTTTCATGCGTGCAAGATACGCGTTGACGGAAGCCACAACATCGACCAGGCCCGCCGCCAACACGACTACGGTGATTGCGACGCCGCCCCCCATAATCAGCACCTGTTGATAGCGGCGCAAGAGCCCCAATACATCGCTTTGCTCTGATATGGTCATGGTTCGCGGTCATATAATGGTGCCAACCTCCTCGCCTACGAGGAGTGTACGTTTGATTATGACGTGACGCGCTCCTTATTGGGAAGATGCGCGCGCCAAGCCGACTTCCAGCGCATCCAACAAGTCACGGGCGTCGATCAGTCCCCCGCCCGCCTGCAGATGCGTTTCGGCCTTCACCGCCAACCTGCTCAAGCGATGGGCACCGAACACATCCAGCATTCCACGAAGTTTGTGCAAGTATGCCAAGAGTTGTGGCAGATCCCCCGCTATTCGGCTTTGGCTAATCTCATTCAACGATGCTTCGCAAGCTTGCCGGAACGTCCGCTCGAGATCTTTTCCGAGGGCGCGCCCGCCCAGAAAGCTTCCCGGCTGATTCACCTCCATGCGTAAGTTTCGTACGCCAGTAACCGCTGTGAGGGCGTGTGCGAGCCGATCCAGCGACAATGGTTTGCTCAGCACGATAGCCATGCCCGCCTCCTCACATCGCCGCTGTATCTCGGGCGTTATGTGGGCGCTGGCCGCTATGATAGGCACGTCGGGCCAATGCTTCCGTACGCTCTGGGCTAGCGTGTAGCCGTCTATGTCCGGCATGGCGAGATCCGTCAACAGAACATCGTATTTCTCCCGTTGCAGAAATTGCAGCGCCAACGGCCCGCTCTCGGCGGAGACGGGGTCGCAACCCAGCAACTCTAATTGTTCGGTGAACAATTGGCGGTTCACCATGTTGTCCTCCACTACCAAGACACGTAAGCGGCTGGCCAGAGCCGGGAGGCGCAGCTCGGGTTCTCTCAGCGGGGAAGCCAGCAAGACATGCATCAGACCTTTCTCCAGACCCTTGACGCCGAGCGTCGAAACTCTCACCGTTCGCCCCATCGTCACGGGCTCCAATGGCCCGTCCTCGCTACAGAGGATGACCCGGGGCGCCTGCTCCACCAGCCGATTCTCGTCTTCGGCCCGCCACGCTCGTCGATCACCCCAGAGCACCACCGCCGCAACGTCGCCCAACGATTCCGCCGTCAGCAAGGACGGATGTGCATAGGAGTGGACGTTCAAACCCCACGATTGCAGGATGCCGCCTAAATCGGAGCGAGCCGAAGCGGACGCAGCCAGCAGCGCCACTCTCTGCCCATCAAATCTTGGCGCCCGGCGGTTATCGCTGCGATCGCCCAGCGGCAAACGCAACGTGAAGCGACTGCCCCGTCCAGGTTCACTTTGCGCAGACAGCGCGCCACCCATCGCCTGGGCCAACCGTGAACAAAGCGCCAAGCCCAATCCTGTGCCACCGAACCTCCGGTTGATGGTCGGATCGGCCTGGCTGAACGCCCTGAAGAGACGCGCCGTCTGATCCGGCGACATGCCTATGCCCGTGTCGTGGACTTGAAGGAAGAGAGCCTCACGCCCGGCATCGACCGACAGCGTTAGCGTGACGGCCCCCTGCTCCGTGAACTTGACGGCGTTGGACAACAGATTGTTGACGATCTGGCCCAGCCGAGTGGGGTCTCCGCACATAGGTATCGATGAGGACGGACCAAAATCACAGGACAGCGTAAGCCCCCGGCGGCGCGCTGCCGGCTCAAACATCCTAAGCGCGTGCGATGCCACGTCCAAAACGTTAAAATTAACAGACTCAAGCTGCAACTCGCCAGCCTCTATCTTTGAGAAGTCCAATACGTCGCTGATGATTGCCAGCAAGCCATCCGATGCAGCGCGTATGGTACACAGTCGATCTCGCTGCGCCGCATTCAATTTCGAATGTGACAAAAGTTCCAGATTGCCCAGAATGGCATTCAGCGGGGTACGAATCTCATGACTCATGGCGGCCAGGAACGCGGACTTTGCTGCATTAGCCTTATCCGAAGCTTGTCGCGCTTTGCGCATCTGCCGTTCGACGCGGCTTTTCGACGTCACGTCGGTGAACGTCGTGACTAGCACCTCTTGCCCCTGATATCGCGCCCTAACCATGCAGATGGATAAATCCAGGCCAATTCGGTCCAACGTTTCAAATCGGACGTCCTCGCTAAACGTTCCGTGCCGCGGACTGCCTGTCCCGCGCGCCACGTGCGCTTTATGCAACTTGATGCATGTGGCGGGCAGCGCATGTGCACCGGTTCCGATTCGCGCTGCTATATGTGCCATCGCCGGGCTGCGCACCAGAACTTTGCCAGAATCAAGTGAGATCAACCCAAGCCCGACGGGGGCCGTATCTATTAGTATCCGGTTAAGCTCCTCGCCCTCGTACACACGCCGCGACCACTCAAGTAGAGGTCGAAACACGCGCATTTTCAGGGAAATCAGCAGGAGCCACATCATTGACAACGTAGGTAATGTCAACATGAAGTCTACAATCACATCTTCCCCGACTGCTTCGGCAATGCTACTCAGAGCATACGCATAAACCAGTACCGTGTTTTCGTTCAGACGCTGCGAAATAAGGAACAGCCCGGGCTCATGCCAACTTTTTAGGCGGTCGCCAGACAGTTCGGCTAGACGCCGGAGCGTCGCCCTTGAAGGCCCATACCGTTCTGCGCAGCAATCACCGACCAAGTCAATCACGTGGCCACTCGTGTTGATGATCACGGCCATGCCTCGCATGCCCGCCACTCGGGCGGGTTCGACGAGCGCGCCGCGACCGAACTTTGCTACCATCGCGTGGCCCAAAGAGAATGCACGCCGCTGCGCTTCCATTTGCGCATTCACGCCCACACTCACGCCCAGGCCCAGGATCACCAGGGCAATCAGCGTACTGAGGAGACCACCGCCAAACAAAAGGCGCCTTTGGTAACGGCGCAGGTTCATCAGGGTTACAAGCTTGCTGTCACACGCCAATTGCTCTACCTTGGAGCCCTTCCAAGCCCCGTCCTATAAAGTTTCGAAGATCATGCGAGCCGCTACGCGTCAGGCTCTGCCGCGAACGGCTCCACATGTGGCCCAGCCGGGAGCGTGCGGACTGGAGACTCCCGACGACCCGCGACGTCCCAGGAAAAACGCGCGATCCTTGCGGACTAGGCTATATTTACCTTCCTAGTCGCTGACTCGCTGCCCATACGGGACGGCATGCGCCCCATGAAGATTCGCGTTCTGCTTGCCGATGACCACCCCGCCCTTTTGTCAGGTATCAAACACGAACTGGGAGAGGTCCCCTCGATCGATATTCACGGCACTGCACGCGATTCTGGCGAACTCATCCATCTGCTAAACAGCGCGCCCTGCGACGTGCTCGTAACCGATTACGCCATGCCCGGCGGCACCCACGGCGACGGCATCACTTTTCTATCCTACGTACGGCGCCATTACCCTAAACTGAAGATCGTCGTGTTCACTATGTTGGACAATTCCGGCATAGTTCAGGAGCTGTCCAAGATGGGCGTACATTCCGTTCTGGGGAAGGCGAGCGAAACGAGCCATCTCATTTCCGCCATTCATGCCGTTTTTGCGGGCGCCCGCTACTACCCGTCCGAAGCCGGAAACGGACAGTCAACATCATCTTCCAAGTCCGGCGCGACCGGACCAGCATTGACCAAACGCGAGCTCGAAGTCGTCCGGCTTTATGTGTCAGGCATGTCCGTGAACGAAATTGCGGCTCAACTCAATCGGTCCAAACAGACCATTAGCTCACAGAAGAGCAGCGCCATGCGTAAATTGGGCATCGAACGCGATGCAGACTTGTTCCGATTCGCCTTTGACTCCGGAATAGCGGCCACGCCAGACGCCAGAAACGGGAGTTAACCATTGTTCTACGGTACGGGCGTTCAATGCACTACCGCCCTCCGGCGTGCCTGCGTTGGGCATCCCAGGATAGCGGGCCTGGCCCATAGGCGGTCAGCACGAGAAGGCAGGCCGACGAATACATTAGAAAAAGAAACGGTTCTGGCCGCGACAGATTCAAGATCGACGGATCCACATACAGCGTCATCACATTGAACATTAGCAACGCCGCGCACGTGCTACGGGTGAAAGCGCCAACGATCAATAGCGCAGCACAAGCGGCCTCGCCAGCAAGGTAAAGGCAGGCGAATTCCGCGGCCCACAAGCCGGGTGATGACAACGCGGAGGTGGTAAGGCAGGCGGTCGCTCCTAATTCCACGACATTGCTTAGGTCTCTCGCCATCAGCCGGGCGGCAACGTACGTACGTGTGAGCACCACGCATAGCGGGATAATTACCACGCTCCATGAGGCGATGACACCGCGCATCGCTCACAAAAACCCCTTCTGACAATGCAGCCGCCTCGCGATATTTGAAGGCGTTGCGAGCAACCTTTCTACGAATGCGGCAACTTCCATAGGCTGGGCCAAACCGAATCCCTGGCCGATCCGACAGCCCAGCGATCGCAACAGGGCTGCCTGCTCTGGCGTTTCGACGCCCTCGGCAACGACCACCAGATCCATCGCCCGTCCCAACTCAATTGCAGCGGCCACGATGGCGCGCGCGGCCGACTCGGAATGGAACCGTTGAACAAACGTTTGGTCCACTTTGATCTCGGAAAACGGGAGGTGGCTTAAGCGCTCCAGCGTAGACGCGCCCGTTCCAAAATCGTCCATGCTGACACCGAACCCGAACGCACGCAGCCGCCGGAGCTCGGCCACCAATGCTGTCTTATTCTGAGTGGTTTCGCTCTCTGTGAGCTCAATCGTAATTTTATCGGGGGAAATGCCTCGCCGCAGCGTGCGTTCCCATAGACAGTGTGCAACGCCGGGCACTGTCAGCGTGGGCGCGGCCGCATTAACCGAAATTCGCGTGGAAGTGCCTTTCGTGGCAAGATGCGCCAGCAGGTCGAGCACCCGTTCGGTGACGACGTGAAACAGCCGTGGATCCATCGAAAGGCGGCTAATCGCCTCGACCACCTCAAAGGCAGGTACTTCACCGACCTGCGGATGCCGCCAACGAATCAGAGCTTCAGCGCCCAGGATCTGTCCAGTAGTCAGGTCCACTTGTGGCTGCAACACCACGCGAAGACCATCCTCGGCGCAGAGCGCAAGGACCAGGTCCTTGTCATTGAATTGGGCTCCGTCCGCATTTAGTGCAACCGCGTCGCCCCCTTGACCAAGGCTGGTAAGAAACGAGGCTACGCCGATGGCTGTCGTGACCGTTTCGAGGGCCCCGCCTATCGTGCGGAAGGGGTCGGCGCACGCCTCCAAAATGCTTCGCGGCAGATCGCTGATCCACAACACGGCGGGCAGACGTCGCAGGCGCCCCGCCTCGAATTCTCGTTGAAGGCGAGCGGGCAATGACAGTCCTTCACAAGGAACGCCTCGCACTTCGCACACCACCACATCTACGTCCTGCTGCAACAGTACTTCTGTTAGGGAACCCAGCCCCCAACAAGTTCGTACCTCCCGCAACACACCGCTGGTCAGAAGCGTGTTCAACGCATCTGAAGATGAGGTGGCGGGACCAAGCGTAAGCACGGCCATCCCGGGCACAGGCCTTGACGATGGGGCGTGGGGAGGAAAATTCAAATTGAGGTCTCGCATAATGGACCCATTATGATCCGACCACTTATGACGAACAATCGGACTAGTACCAAAACCGTCGGGATGCTAGCCCTGCCTCAAGAGCTCGTCGGCAGTAATGGAGTTTTCGGTCTGCGTGCCCCCTTCTGTTAACAGCCCCATTTCATAGGCAAAGCGAAACAGCTCGACGTCCCGTTCGATACCCAGCTTGCGCATCGCACTGACTTTTTGCGAACTAATAGTCTGCTTGCTGCGGTTCAATTGTCTCGCGATCTCGTTGATTGATACGCCAGAGACGTAGAGGCGGACCACCTCCGATTCGCGTCGGGTGAGTTTCTGCACCGGGTCGATTTGCGCAAGCTGGCCCACCGCGGACGGCGATCTGAACTTTGGGGAAAAGTACGTGGCACCGGCGTACACCGCGTGAATGGCGGAAATCAGGTGGCCGATCACATCCACTTTACTCAACACCGCATGCGCGCCGACGTTAACCATCTCGCCCACCATCGCCCGGTTATCGATCGTTGTGAAGACGATGATCTTCAAGAATGGGTAGCGGCGGCGCATGAAAGACAGCATGGTCAAACCGTCGCCGAAATCGCCGCCCGGCATGACGTAGTCCGTAACCAAGACATCGCAGTGCGATTTCGCCAACAGCTCAACGATCTCCGTGGAGTTGCTGGCGGTTCCTACAATCGAGATAGTGTGGAACCCTACTAGTTCATGTTTGACGCCGGTGATGAGGGCGGGATGATCATCGGCGATGATGAGGGATATTTTCATGGCGGATCAGCTTCCCGATTTGGTCAGAGCAGCCAATGTAGTGTTCGCCCCCCTGGATTTATCTCGTACTTGTCCTTATCTTTGATAAGACAATACTGACAAGTACGAAAGCGGGGAGAATTGGGGGGGGGGATGGAGCGACGCCGCTTCCTGGCGCCGCGAGTCGGCCCCTTATGCCGTACGTTGTTTGCAGATCTTGCCTCCCTTCATAACCAGCGACAAACTCTGCTCGGGTCGGGCAAGCAACTGAAGGTCCTCCAGCGGGTTGCCATCGACGAGCAACAAGTCGGCCATAGCGCCGCTCTGCACTACGCCCAGCTTGCCCGGGTAGGGATTGCGCGGGCCCGATAACGCGCACAGTTCGCCATTAACGCTCGTGGCCATTCGCAATACTTCGGCGGCGCCATACCAACGGACCATCTTCGCCAGCTGTGCCCCTTGGCGGGTGGCAAGCCGGGCGTCGAACAAAGTATCAGTGCCCCACGCCGTCTTGATACCCAGACGCTGCGCCATCTCATAGGCCCGGTCCGTCCCGGCCACCATGGTCAATTGCTTTTGCCGCGAGGCAGGCGATTGGGTCGGAACCGCATCCTCGTCGTCTAGAAACGGTTGCAAGCACCACCACACTCCAAGGTCTGCCATGCGTCGCGCGGTGTCCTCGTCGATCAAATGGCCGTGCTCGATGCAGCGGACGCCGGCGTCCAGCGCCATGCCGACCGCGCGCGACGTGTAAGCGTGCACCGTGACATAAGTGCCCCAGTTCTCGGCGGCCGTGACAGCCGCCTTCAGCTCTTGCAGCGATCCTTCGGTGACGTCCAGTCCGTCAAACGATGACATCACTCCGCCGCCCGCCATGTACTTCAATTGGGTCGCGCCGCGCATCAGTTGCTCGCGGGCGCGCAAGAGGACCTGATCCGCCCCATCGCAAATTGCGGTGACGCCCACTTTTTCGGCGTAGGTCAGGCCGGCATCGGGAGACCGGGGCAAATCGGACAGCATGCGGAAATCGCCATGGCCGGAGGTTTGACTCAAGAAAGCGCCGGACGGGTAAATGCGCGGCCCTGGCGTCAGGCCCTCGTCGATGGCCCGCTTCAGGCCGAAGGCTGGCCCGCCCATGTCCCGCACCGTGGTGAAACCGCGCATCAGTGTTGCCCCGGCCTCCACTACCGCCATCGTATGCACGTAGTTGAAGTCCGACGTCATGGCCATCAGTATGCTGGGCCGCGCCAGGATCGAATGCCAATGCGCATCGATCAGACCCGGTATCAGCACCCCACCCTTGCCATCAATCAACTGGCAACCTTCGGGCAACGGCAACGATTGCGGTTCCACGGACTTGATCTGCCGCCCTTGCACCACCACCCGCATCCCGGTCAGCAGTTGATCCGACACGCCATCAAAGATGCGCACATTGACGAATGCGAGCGGCCCGCTCCCCACCTCGGCCGGCGCGGTGGCGGCGTGCGACACGGCCCCGGCGTGCGTGTTGGCCGGTGCGGCTTTCACGGCTGCGCCCGCCGTCGCGATTGATCCCGACGTCGCTTCATGAATGGCGTACAGGGCATTGATACGCGCAGCCGCGGGGTTGTGGCAGCCGCAATTAACGGCGCTCAGACGGTTGATGGACGTGGAATCCACATCGAACATGGCGACTTCTCCAGAGTTTCACTCGTTGTTAAATGCTTATTGGCCGCTTTCGGCATTGATGCGGCCTAGCGAAAACGCAAGCGTGGCGGCGCCGGTCATGGCCGCTGAATAGGCATCGGCCCGCGCACCACGCGCCGCCAGCAGCCCGTTGGCGGCCTCCGTGGCGGCGGTGACCGTACCCGCGCCCTGACGATACGCATCCAGCGCGGCGTCGTAGGTCACCAACGCCGCTGCCTCCAGGCTGACTGCTGCCTCATTGGCCTGCAAGGCGGATTCCAATGTAGTGGACGCCACCACGATTTGACGCATTGCCTCCATGCGTATCTTGGCCAGCGCGGCCTGAGAGGCCTGCACCCTGTCGTTCGCGTCCTGCAAACGCGCGCCGCGCAAGCCCCCGTCGAAAATCGGCAGGCTGATACCCACGATCACCCCGTTGGCGTTCGACTGGCCTGCCAGCACCGGCAAGTTGCCCACATCCAGGTTCCGGCTGCCCGCCGCCGCGAATCCCGCCAGATACACCTTAGGCAAAAAATCCGCCTTGGCGGCCTCCACCGAATGCTCGGCCGCCTTCAGTGCTGCCACGCTGGCCATCACGTCGGGACGGTCAGCCAACGCCTGGCGCAAGACTTCCTGGCTGGAGACATCCGTGGCGGGCGGCAATGGCCGTCGGGCCATGGGCGCCACGCGCAACGCCGCCGTGGGGTCCACGCCGATCGCCGCCGCCAGCGCCTGGTAGGCGTTGCGTTCCAGGCCGCGGGTGGTCACCACCCGCAAGCGTGCCTGCGCCACTAATTGGCGCACTTGCGCCAGTTCAATGGTGGTCGCCAGGCCATTGCGGCGCCGCGCCTCGACCGCAGCCAGAACGGCTTCGCTGTTGCCCAGGGAAGCTTGCGCGATCTCGTAGCGCTGACGCGCCGCATCATGTTCGTAATAAGCGTTCATGACGCTATAGATCAGCTTTTGATGCGCGCCGTTGTAGAGGAAATTTGCCCCCAGCGACAGACTGTGCGCGCTGTCGCGCAACGCGCTACGCTGCCCGAAGTCAAACAACAGCCATTGCAGCGTCGCCAACGGCACCACGCCACTGGAACGGGTATCCACGTGAAAACGCTGCCCAAGAATCTCGGGCAATTGATTGCGAGTCGACACGTAGCCGCCCACCACGTGCGCCGACAGCATCGGCAGGAACGTAGCATCCACAATGCCCACGGCCGACGCAGCCTGCCGTGCCTGGCTCCATGCCAGCCGGGTGTCGGGGCTGTTGCGCTGGGCAAGGTCAATAAGCTCGGGCAGATCGTATTCCCGGTCCTGCTGAAGCGGTGGCTGCGCCGCGGACGTGTTCGCATACCCGCCCACCCCGGCTCCTGACACGGCCAGCGCGCGCCATTCGGCAGGCGCGCCTGAAGACTGCCACTGCCGCTGCGCCGATGCGGGCGCGTTCTTGTCTCCCGTTGCCACGCATGCCGTCAGCATGGCCGGCCCCATGACGAAGAACATCCCACGTGCCATCGTGCGCAAAGCCACGTCGCCCCATCCTTCCATCTCATCGTCCTTCAATCAGTTGACTCAGATGCTCGATGCTCCCTACCCGCTCGGGAGCCGAACGCGCGACCGGCGGCCGTCGCGCGTTGGCCCGCTCGTCATTCGTCACCACGCGCGCTAACGTCTCCAACCTGACCGCAAGCGCGGGGTCCGAGACGGGAGGTTCAATCAACAATCGCATACACAGCGCCTGTACGGATTGCGTGACCGCAACGAGTTCGCGCAAGCGCTCACTGTCCAGCCGAAGTCCACGCGGCTCAAGCGCAGTCAAACCTAGAGCGCTGCGCACGCCCGCCAGGCGGCCCGCAACGACGCTGGCCTCGGCCACCGCCTTGTCCCGCCCGCCTTCGCCTAACCGCGCCATGCGCGCCAGGCCTTGCAGCGCCAGCCCGAGGTCGCCGCGCACCCGGTGACCGACACTGACCGGCCAGAGCTGCGTGAACACCACATACAGCACCACATTGCCAAGCAGAATTCCGATCACGCGATCCAAGGCGACAGACATGTCAATACTGGGACCGAACCCCTGCAGCACCGTCATCAAAAAGGCCAAGGCGATCTGTACGCCCGCATAGGCGACCCGCTCCGACCCGACCGCCACCCACGCCGCCACGAAGGACCCGGCGAACACCAGCAGCATCAGACTGCCCACGCTGCTCATATGCGGTATCAAGAACAGGATGGCCCCCACGCCCATTGCCGCTCCGATCAGGCAGCCGATGATGCGCAGCATGAGCTTTTGCGTGGTTTGCGCCACGGAGCCCAACGCCGCGACATAGCAGGTGATCATGGCGGTATGGATATCCTGCCAATCCAGCGCTGAATAGATCAGATAGCAGATCAGCGCCGCCGCCGTCGTCTTGACGGCGTAGCGCACGTGCTCCGGATTGCGCCACGCATCCGGCGACATAAAGGGTTCGGCGGGTTGCGCGGCGGGCGCCACGTCGGGTCCGCCGGCCATGGCCGATAGCGCCCGCCAAGCCTGCTCGGCAGCCGGACTGTCCGTGTCGGGAACCATGACGGCGGGCGCCGGCCGCCCGGCTGAAAGAGCCTGGCCGACCTCGCGCGTTCGCGCCGCCAGCTCCGCCCTCTGCTGGGGCTGCCCGCCCTCTCGCATCGCCAGCGCCGCGAACACCATGCGATAAGACTCCTGCAAGGCCACCCCCAGGCGGCGCGTCTCATCGCGGCGCGCCAGCGCCAGTCCTCGTAGCAGCCCCCAGCGCTTCATGGACTCTTCCTGCCCCTCTCCCATCATGTCGCGCAGGCGGGCGCGCTCTGCCCGTCCACCGCTTTCCAGATAGCGAGCAATGGCATCGAGTCGGTCGCGCAAAGTCCCCCGCAGCAGATCCAACGGCCGCCGTCCTACCGTCAGGCTGACGATGAGCACCAGGGCCATCGGCATGGAAGCCATCAACCAGGCGTAGAGGATGCCGCGAGTGGCTGCCTCGCCGAACGGCACATAACCTAGCAGCGTCATCGCAAAGGCAAGCACCAACGCGATGATCCCACCCAAGGGACCCAGCTTGCTGGCCGAGGCCAGGAAAAGCAGAAGTAGCGATGACAACGCCAACGTGACGATTCGCATGGGTGGCAGGTCCAGCGTCAGGTTGGTCAACACGACCAGCACCACCACGACGATCGCCACCAGCACCGACAAGGCCACCGCCAGCAGCGAGCTTTCCGCGGCATCTGGCTTCATGACGAAGAACACCAGGTAGCAACTGATCGCCGATTCTGGAATGCCGTAGATCATGGCGACCATCGCGGTCAACGCGCACACGAGCGCGATCCGCCAGGCCATCGCCGCCCTGCCCGGAAACGGCGCCAACAGGCTCAACCAGCTGTTATCAACAACGCTTTTCATGCTCGACCATCACGACTGCCGAGGCGCCAACCCGCATCAGCTCGGCCGGCGGGTCGTCGAGCTTGACCCTGACTGGAAAGCGCTGGCCCACGCGCACCCAGTTCAAGGATTTGGGCACATAGGGCAGGCGGCGAGGCAAATTGATCAGGTCTTCGTCGCTGACGCCCCAACCGGTCGACTCCACGACGCCCTTGAGCGCCTGGCGCCGGTCGGCCGCGGCGTACACGGTCGCACAATCGCCGGGTTTGATCGAGGGCAATTCGGTTTCGAGAAACGTCGCTGTCGCAAACCAGCGGGTCGTGTCGATCAGTGAGAACGCCGACTGTGCCGGAATCATGTAGTCGCCGACAGTGATTGACAGGCCGGCAACCCGGCCATCGAAAGGCGCCTTGACCTCGGTCTCGCGGAGCTGGCGTTCGGCGATGGCCAGCGCCGCGCGCCGCTCCGCCACCAACGCTTGCGCCCCCTTGGCGTTCCCGATCAGCGCTTGCGCGGCCGCCAGTTGCGCCTGGGCCTCCTTCAGGCTGGTCTGGGCATTGCGTTTGAGCGTAGCCGCTTCGTCCACCTGCTGCCGGGTCACATAGCCCTTGGGCAACAGCGCATTGAGCCGTTCCCACGTTTGCGCCGACAGTTGCGCATTGGCTTGCGCCCGGGCGACTTGCTCTGCCGCGATCGACGCATTGGAGTGCTCGGCCACAACGGAGCGGTCGCGCGAGCTCAACGCGGCCTCGGCCATTTGCAGGCCGGCCGCGGCCTGCTCAACCTGCAACCGATAGAACTCGGGATCGATCGAGAACAGTACCTGGCCTCGGCTTACCTGACTGTTTTCGCGCACGTTCAAGACCACGACGCGGCCCGGCACTGCCGCGGCGACACGCGCCACATCCGTAGTGAGCACCGCATCCTCGGACAGCGGCTTGGCGCCGATGCGGCCCACATACGCCAGGCCGGCCACAACGGCCAGCCCCACGATAAGAACGGCAAGCGCCACCGCGATGCGCCGCTGCTTCAGGACAGACTGTGTAGGGGGCATGATCAACGTGTGAAAAAGACGAGCGAAGTCAGGAACATCAGCGCGGCAGCCAGGCACAGATACACCAGCACGCGCCAAGGCAGCACCTCGTCGATGCCCCAGCGCACCAACAGCACCCGCGCAAGCGATGCGCCCACCATGCCGATCACGGCGCAAAGGATCCAAGCGGGAAAATACGAATCGAACACCGTGACGTACGGCGCGCTGCGCGGGGAGCAGCCCGCCAGCAAGCCAGTCGCGGCGGCAGGCCAATGCATCAGGAGTCGAGCCATGTTCCTTTTCTAGCGCCTTATATAGACTTACAGCCAATCGGGATTCGCGCTGGAGTGCTAGGGGCTAGCGCAGTTGCGCTTCATGCAAATCCAGCAAGCGGACCTGTTCGCGTGCCAATGCGTCTGAAATTCGGTGCGTGCGGGCCAGTTGGAACACGGCTTCCCGCGAGGCGGCTATCGCATCCAGCCGCAACTGCCGTTCAACCGCGGCCTGTTTGGCCAATGCTTCGGCCGACGCCCCGTCTGGCGCCTCCCCGGCCTGACGCCGCAACGTGGCCATCAAGCTATCGGCGACTTCCAGATACAGAGACGCCTGGTCTGGCTGCTCTGCGACGCGCTGCTTGGCGCCTTGCGCCACGCTGTCCAACGCCGCCTGAAGCATGGCTTCCTGCGCCAGCGAGGCCTCGCGCTGCACACGGCTGTTGGCCGGGAAGTGCAACCCGCGCATCAGGCCGGGAAGGGTCACACTGGCCAGCAACAGCGAAAACACAATCACCATGGCCGCCAGCGACACCGCCAGGTCCCTTGCGGGAAAAGGTGCCCCACTGTCCAGTGCGAAGGGCAGCGTCATGACTCCGGCCAGCGTCACCGCGCCGCGCACCCCCGCCACCGACACAGCCAGAATTACCCGCAAGCCGACCTCGGGCGTCGTCGCTCCGCGCCGCCGGGCGGCCATCGCACTGAGCTTGAGCGACACAGTCACCCAAAGCAGTCGGCAGAAGACCAGGCCCAGGCACACTACCAGGCCGTAGATTGGCAGCCAGTAAAGCGACTGGCCACCGGCCTCGCCCGCGGCGCGCGACAAGCCGGCCAGGATGGTGGGGAACTGCTCGCCCAACAACACGAAGATCATGCCGTTAAGCGTGAACTGCACCATATCCCAAACAGCCCGACGCTCCATGCGCGTGGCGGCAAGCGCCCGGCCTGAGAGCTCGGAATAGCTCATCATGACCCCGGCCGCGACCGCCGCCAGAATGCCGGAGGCATTGGCGTGCTCGGCAACGAAGTAGACAAAGAAGGGCGTCAACAGGCTTAGCAGCACCTCGGCGCCCGGCTCTTCCCCCAGCCTTCGCGTGACAAACGTCCTTATCCGCATGACCAGCCATGTCAGCCCGGCGCCGATCGACAGCCCGGCAATAGACACCCACAAAAAGGAAAGCGTCGCCTGCGACAGCGAAAACGTACCGGTCGCGGCCGCCGCCACGGCAAAGCGAAACGCAACCAGGCCGCTGGCGTCGTTGAACAACGCCTCGCCTTCCAAAATGGCCATCATGCGCCGCGGAATGTGGACCCGACGCGAGATCGCCTCGACCGCCACCGGATCGGTGGGCGAGACGATGGCCGCGATGGCGAACGCCACCGGCAAGGGCACCTCGGGGATCATCCAATGGATCAGACACCCCACGCCGATCACTGTCAGGAACACCAAACCGAACGCCAACTGCAGGATGGACGAAGATTCGCGCAGCACCGCCAGCTTGGACACCCGCCAGCCGTCCAGGAACAACAAGGGCGGAAGGAACAACAAAAAGAAAATGTCGGGTTCGATCAATACTCCGCGCTGAAACACGGCGGCGATCAAAAAACCCAGTGCAATCTGCACGAAGGGCAAAGGGACGGCAAGGGGAATCAGGCGAACCAGAACGCCACTGAGCAAGACGGCGACCAGCATCGCCATGACCACAGTAAAAGTCCCCAATGTTTACTCCCAAAAGCGGACACCGTCGGTGCTGACGATGCGACCTTACTCTTGCCAAGACCGCCACGCAATGTCAGACGTTGTAATACAACCTCGCTTGCGCGGATAAGCGGGACGCCTAACGCAAGCGAGCCTTCCTGAAGGCCAGCACGGCGTTGTTGCCCCCCATGCCGAACGAATTGCTTATCGCTGCCTCCAGCTCCGGCAATGGCCTTGCGGCGTCTGGCACATAATCCAGGTCGCACTGATCATCGCCGGCTTCGAAAAACAGCGTGGGTGGCACCACCGCCTGCTGTACGGACAAAGCGGTGACCGCCGCCTCAATGGCGCCGGCGGCGCCGATTGTATGCCCCAAAGCGCCCTTGATGCTGCTAACGGGCACGGCGCCCACCCGATCGCCGAATACACGCTTGATGGCGGTGGTTTCGATGCGGTCGCCCACATAGGTCCCCGTACCGTGCGCATTGATGTATCCGATATCGCTGGGCGTCAATCCCGCATCTGCCAAACATCGGGCCATGGCCAGAGCCTGCCCGACATCGTCGGGCCGCAACGGGTGCGTGCCGTCATTGCTGACGCCATAGCCCACCACCTCGGCAATCGCCACGGCATTGCGCACGCGCGCATGCGCTTCCGATTCAAGCACCAGCATGGCCGCGCCTTCCGCCAACGCGAACCCGGTACGCCGGGCACTGAATGGGCGGCAACCGCCCGCGCTGGCATCATCTGTCATATCCGCGCACAGCACATGCAGCTGCTTCCACGCCCTGAGGATGATCTCAGTCAGCATGGATTCCGTCCCGCCCGCGATGGCCACATCCAGGTAGCCGTCGCGGATCCGCCGAAATGCTTCGCCGATGGCTACGGCCCCGGCCGAACAGGCCGTGGCGTATGTCTGCGCCTCGGCCGTGGACCTCAAGGTCTGGGCGATTTGCGCGGCAGCGGCGTTGGGCATGACGGACGGCACCACCAGGAACGTATGCCGGGGTGCAAGGCCATGATGGATTTCGACGGCTTCAGTCAAGGAAGATACGCCCCCGATCCCGGTTCCGACGAACACGCCGCATTCTCGTTGCTGGTCCGTGGTGAGCGCCGCATCGGCCAAAGCACGGCCGGCCGCATACTGCGCCAGTAACGCAACCCGGTCCATGGACCGAAGTTGACTGGGCGTGGCGTCAACGACGAGCGGCTCGCGGATGACGCCAACCTGTTTGTCGACCGCAGCATCCGGATGCTTGCCAACGCCGCAGCGGCCAGCGAGGAGCGCATCGAATGTTCCTGCCGCTGTGTCGCCCAGCGGCGAGACCATGCCGATGGCGGTGATGAAGACTCTTCTACGTGGCATCGTGGGCTCCCGAGTCTAGCGCTTGCGGCTCAGCCGCCGCAGGAGGCATGGATTCAAGGGAAGAACCCGCCTCTTTTTTCGCAGTTTCGATGCGCGCGATGACCGAGTGCATATAGGCCATCAGACCATTCAGGTCTTCAGGGAACGCATTCGTAATTTCCTGGGGCTTATAGGCGCCACCCGTGGGCAGCATGTCGTCGGTAGTGATATGAAACTCTGTTTCTATCTCCAGCAGGATCTCCAGAACGAGGATGGAGTCGAAATCACTTATCACTTGTGAAAAAAGCTTGCCCTCGATCAGTGCGTCGCGATTGCAGCGGCCAATCGACGAGACGATCGTCGCCAGCTTCTTCCGAAGCTGGGCGTCACTTGGCAAGGGAGGAATATCAGGCAGGGTTAGCACTGCAACACCATCACTTTGTATCTCTATTAACTCGCGTGGGATTATCTTGATGCACCGAATGACATACGGCTCCTGCCAGGCCCGCCTGAAAGCTGCAAACTAACCAAAAGTGAGGATTTGCGGTTACCGTTGTCGCGCGAAGCCCTTTTCTACAATGGTGTCAGCTGTATGTAAAGGTCACAGTCGCTGTAGACTTGAACGTTCCAGCGTTGACCATACCACCTACGCGTAGATACGACGCGCCGAATTTAAAGGACCACGTCGATGTCGGCTTTGCTCCGATTGCGGTGCCACGATTAGCATCGGTGTTATTAAACGTCGCCGCACGATGTTGGCCGATGGCCGGGTCATAAAGCCACAACCGAATCCCAACACCTTTTGCGCCATTGGGCTCCTGGTTTAATAATGCGCCCGGATAAGTCGCGCCCGCCATGTAACCCGACGAGAGCCTTACTGTGGGCGACACCTGACTGGCTGCGGAGCAAGCTACCTGTAACTCGGTCTCGAATATCTTTTTCTCACCCAGGCCGGCGTTCAGATCCACAACACTCACGTCGCCCAGGCTGAGAACCAGATTCCCGGGGTTCTTTACGGTACAGGTCGGTGTACTAACGTGGATATTTCGCTCCAGTCCCACTCTGAATAGGCTCGGCATCCCACTTATCGCCGCCGAAACCGACGCGGCACCGTAAACTCTATTCGCATAGATAGTTCCGGGCTTAATCACTTCACCAGTTGCCACAAAATCTATTCGCGTCCGGTAGTTTCCCCGCGCGCTTGATGAAAAAGGAAATACTAACGCCCCCAGTGCGTATGGATTACTAAACTGTTGCGGCGCCGCCAACTCCTCACCACCGCCGATGTAATAATATACACGGTAGCCGATACCCTGGAGGCCGGTGGCGTAGCTGCGTGACGCCGAATCATAAGCACCGCTGCCAGTGAAGGATTCCATGGTACCCGGCGGGCAATTATAGAGTGGTGCGGCTAATCCTTGTGACTCTCCTTCCAGCGTTTGATAGGTTCGCTCGGAAGTTGAGAACAATACGTCGCCGCGGATCGCAGACGTGGGCAATGGCTGCTCAGTCCGAATGGGCGAGAGCATGTAATTGTTGCTGACAGACAAGTAAGCCAGATACTTGTTTCCTTTACTGGTCGTCCCACCGCTGTTCACTGTACATGCCACTGCCCGCGTATCCAAGGGGCCGGCGCTCGCACCCGAAAATATGCTGCTAATGAAGACCGTCAAGCTTAAAGCCAATGTCGAGGACACACGAGTCATAATTGGCGGCAAGCGGCAACCCGCCGCGCGGTAGAGGCCTGTGATTAGTTGCATACCAACTCCTTTTCCACTTCCTCCGACCTCCAATCATTCGCGGATACATCAACTACAAACGCACAGTGCCGCTCCAGTTGGAGGCCCCACTTAACCGTAAAGCGACTGGCCCCTTGAAGGCCAGTCAGCCACGCACGACCTACGGGTCCCACGACTCCGCGTTGCTCTCCTTCCTCATCGTAGATGGCGGCGCCGAAAGGCAGATTCTGGTCATCCGACGCGCGTAATGTCACGATAAGTCGGTGTCCGATTGCTGTGTCAAAGCGCGCCACCGCGATGGCTCCCCGCGTCGGTACGACAGTACGCACGTTCTGTTTGATCGTGGCAGATTGATCGTCATGGCTGGGCGTGAGTGAAATGCGGTTCTCACGGTACGGACTTGCGTAGGGAATCAGCGCCCGCCCCGAACTGTCGGTACGCACGCCAGGATAGGAGTCCACTTGGACCCCGACTGCCCCGGGCGCGTCGACTACAATGGCCGTGTCGCCGAGCGATTGCCCCAAAAGAACACCCTTCCTGTCCACCACGAAGGCGCCGCTGAAATCGAGGTTAGTGTTGGAGTTACGGCGCGAATAGGCATGGCTCAGGTTTCCTTGGCCCGCCGTCGAGGCATAGCCGACTGACGCGTAGGCGTGGGAGCCGTTATCACCGCCGCCCCTGCTTACCCCCGCCTGCAAAGCATAGGTCGCCGAATAATCGTCGTTCAAGGCGCCGCTCAGATTGACATCTTGGCTGCTTCCTTGCCCAGAACTGCGGTTCATTGAATAGCTCGCCGTGTGGGAGGCACCCAACGGCACGCTCAATGTAAACATGACGGTGGATTGCCCTACCTGCCAGGGACCCTTGTTCATGCCAACGTTCACGGAATAGCCCACCCTACCGAATGCGCTCGAGAACCCAAACTGCGCGTACGACGCTTTGCGCGAGATATTCCGATAACCAACGCCGAAATAGTTGAACGACAAAGACCCAAAATTGCCGATCCGCTGCGACAGCGATAGCTGAAATTCATGCTGGCGCATGTACCGGTCAAAGATACCGCTCGCAGTACGATCGCGGATGGAATCATCCAAGCTGCGAAAACCATTCGAGTTATAGCGATAGGCAGCCAGCGTGAAATCGGTGCCACTGCCCGGGAAAGACTTCGCGTACTGAATGCGGGCCGCCGTGCCCACCAACACATTACCATCGGCCTGACGTGAGCGTGAGCTAGTTGTATCCACTGATACCGCACCCAGGGACTCCATGTTCATAGCCACACCCACCGCGCCGGCATGATAACCACGCTGTGCGCTCGTCCAGCCGCCGAATGCCGTCAACCCGTACGGCAGGCCATAGGCAAGTGTGATCTGACCCAAGATGGGCTTATCTTCGCCATAGTTCGGTCGATACTGTCCCGCTGCGAAGTTGTAGTTCCAAATGCCCTCTCGCATCATTGCAGGCAACTCGGAAAACGGCTGAAAGAACCGCGTCGTGCGGCCACCAAGTTCTTCGACTTCGACCTGCAGGTCGCCCGCTCCCGGCGTTGAATACAAGTCATCGATGAGGAATGGGCCCGCCGCCACGAAAGTAGAATAAATGACATGTCCGTTCTGCCGAATGGTAACCTTGGCATTGCCGGGGGCGACTCCTCGTACGACAGGAGCATATCCACGCATGCTATCGGGCAGCATGCCTTCATCGGATCGCAATTGAACGCCGCGAAGCCGGGTCGACGTGAATACGTTACCCGAAGTCGAGCCATCACCTACGCGGAGCCAGCCGCGCCATTCGGCTAAGTCACGCTCGGCGTAAAAATCGCTCCAGTCCCATTTGGATGCACCTTCGCTTTGAAAATACGTGCCGTTCGCGCGCAGTCGCCAAGCGTCTATATTGAGTCCATTGCGTAAGCTGACAAAACTGCTGCGGTTGCTAGACCTATCGACACTTCCGGAGCCGCGCAGGTCGTTGTACGAGACACGGTAGGACGACCAGAACGCCGTCTCACCCCAATCCCAAAGATCTCGCGATACCACACCCCGAGCGTTGCGGGCTAGCGCAGCTTGCGGCACAGAAAGAACCAACACGTTTTTGTCGGCATCGAAAGAAGCCAAAGCTGATGGAAGGCGCTCCAGGCGCCGCGTGCAGTCGGCATCTTCCGCCTGCGCCAGCAGCGAGAACGCGATCATATTGATCCCAATCTCTTCCAGTAAAGACGCGGGTAGACACGGCTGCGCGTCCTCCTTGTCACGCACCTTCAGAAACTCGATCTCCTTCACGCCATGGATCTCGCTGTTCACGCGCAACAAAACGGCCTTCATTCCAGGCAGCACCCGGTTCGAAAATGCGAACACCGACAAATCCACTTCGTCTTGGTTTTTACCCCTGTGCAGAAAGCTGTTATCGAATGCCGTCGCTGTTGCCGGCGATCGGGCTGCACATATGGACCGGTCTCCCGTTACGCCTAAGACGGCCGCCGCACCCATTAGCAAGTAGCGATGCAGCAGCCTACGCCTAGCTATCACCTGCCACCTCCCGCCGCAATCTCGGCGGTTTCGGGCACCCCCGCTTCGCCAGCGGAGATTACGGGCCACGCTTCAATGACGCCGTAATCGTTCACCACCTGCGGAGTAACACTTACTGCATCTGCGGGGCATTTCTCGAGCGGTATGAAAGTCGTGGCGAACGGTTTGGCGACGACCCCTTTGGCGAGGTCTTCAGGCTCCCCCGGCACTTCGATACGAGCAAGGTTCACGTTGTAGGCCGACGTGTTGTGAATCGCCAAACGGCAGTTCTTGCCGTCGCGAGCCCAATACCATTTAGACTGCTCGGCTCCGCGGGGCAGCTTTTGAATAGCTTCGGGGCGATAGAAGAGCTTTATACGCGTGCGCGTGGCCAACGTCAGGCTATTGTCAGACGCGTCCGATTTTTGTGGAATTTCCAGAACGTTGATCCAATAGTACGACTCGCGATCCTTCGGGAAATGTTCGCCGACACGTGTGATATTCAGGCTACGTTCGCTAGATGGATCGAAGCGGCTTAACGGAGGTGTAATGAAAAATGGCGTCTCCATTTCCTCGCTATCTCCGTCGATCCAAGCCTGTACAACGAATGGCGCATTCGTCAGGTTTCGGGCAAAGACCGCAACGTTTCGATCTTTCTCGTTCATTACTGCGCGAGTACTGGACAACTGGATGGCTGCAGTGGCGGACCCACCAGCGAACACACAGAAAACCGCCACACAAGTTCGTAGGCTTAATTTTAAATACATGGTCAGAGCAGGATCCAGCGAGTACACGCACGTTCGCGCGCATTGGCAAAATAGCAGGACAAGCTGCACGCTAAAATGCGTTAGGATGGGGAAACACCGTCAGGCGAACGTCAGTGTCACCGTGGCAGTGGCATTGGCCGTGCCAGGCCGTTGCGTCGAACCGACTACCTTCATATAAAAAGCTTGAAAGGCGTATGTCCTTTTGTTCGAGGCGATATTGAAGCTGTGGGAACTGCTTCCATCGAATTTGACGGCGGTAGCACCCGGCGAGTGCGTGGAGTCGTTAGCGACCATCATGACGCCAAACCCTTGCGCTGACGCCGCTCCTGGCGTGAGCGCAAGGGTAGTTACAGCGCCTCCGGTCGTCGTTCCATTGAATTTGAGCGAGGCTGTACTCAACGTACTAAGTTCGCAGCCACTCAGGGTGATGTTGAACGTCTTTCGGTATTTCTCTGGCGCTAGGGTGCTGACAAATTCGCTGATTGGAACATCGCCGAGGTTAACGACATCTGCCGCAATTGTGCAGGGCGTATTTGTGATTTTCCCGGTGATGCTTAACGTAGCAGTCTGGGCCTCGGCGCCGCCTGCGGCCGTGCATAGTGCAGCTACAGCTAGACAGAATCTAAGATTAATTTTCATAAACACACGTAATAGCACCCGCGCGTTTCCGGCATCACAAGATGCCGAACGCGCGTGTAATGACGTCAAAAGGAGCAAAACCCGGCCCGTTGCCTTCATCGATCGGGAAAATTGAAGCGCTGCA
Source organism: Achromobacter sp. JUb104 (assembly GCF_024806975.1). Lineage (NCBI taxonomy): Bacteria > Pseudomonadati > Pseudomonadota > Betaproteobacteria > Burkholderiales > Alcaligenaceae > Achromobacter > Achromobacter sp. JUb104. The sequence goes on from NZ_JANUEY010000003.1 coordinate 1,096,578, forward strand.
CTGTAGAACGTGCCAATGCGCAAACATCTCGCCATATGGTGAAGGAGGAAGCAGTTTCTAAAAAATTTCGCAAATGGGCTTGAAATTCGCCCCCGCACGCCACTTACGAGTATTGAACTTCAAACAGAGCTTGAGCATTGGCCTTGCCGCCAGCCACTTCCTTTTCGATTGCTTCGTAGAAGGCTTTGAATTTAAAGTTATTGGTGCCCTTGACCAAACCGTACGACACGCCTGCCCCACCCACGTTTATCGCAGTACCGTCTTCAGTTACAAGCCCCACAGCCACGCCCTTCGCTCCGCTGCCGTTTTCCAAGCCCAGTAGACGGTTGCTGATCACGCTGCCCGCACCGGGGCGGAAAGCGATCGCAGCCGCCGTGGACACAGTAGGATCGCACCCGATCAGCGCAATCGTGAAATTTGTCTCCGGGCCTTTGGACCCGACTCCAGAGAACATATTGGTGGAGATGCTGCCCATTTTCACTATCATGTCGGCACCCTGCTGACCGCCCCCGATCGAGCAAGCCGACTGGGTGATATCACCCTGAAATGAGATCGTGCCGGAGTCTGCGACGGCCGTGCTGGCCCCCACCACAAAAGACGCGCCGAGCAAAGTGCTCAGTAGAATCTTGGTCATCGTTTTTTTAGCCTTGTTTAGGTAACTCGTAAAATGGATGCATGTCCGCTAACCACTACCGAAATCAGGTGAAAGACAAAAATACGGTCACGACTGAAGCCCTGCTAGCGCGCATAATAATCGCCAAACTTCCCAATAAATGGTTTGCAGGCCAAAACAATCCACGCCGAATGAGCAGACCCACAAGGTGCATTTTGTCACTGTCCCCGGCCTGATATTTAATATCGGCGACCATCCCGCGGACTGCAACCGCCAGAACACGAGACAACAACGGATATTTGCGCATCAAGAGCACACAGGGTACTGCCCACAGGCGGTATCCCATGTAGGACACCAAAGAAAAGCGTCTAGAGCAATCCATCGCGTCGCGGGCCCACTCGGACGTAGAAATTTTCCCGTGGCGTCGCAGTTCAGCACAAACAATTTTCTGCTGATAATCGACCCAGATGCCAATTTTGCTCATTCGATGCATTCGATGTAGTGATTTAACGAAACGCTTTTCGCTCAACATTCTGAGCGAAGTTAAATCTTAGACGCCATAAAGGGCGATTAACATCATTCAAAAACGAAAATGACATGAAGATCGATGAAACACTAGTACCAGTCCTAGTAAATAGCGCACACGGCACGTGTTTTGATCATCCATGAACCTCGCGTCGGTCTATCTGACATCGCGTCCCGCTCGCTCCTAGCTCCGAACGTTGCAATGCGGCGGGTAGCAGAAGGCCAGCAAAGACAAAAAAGGGATTCCGTAAAACAGGGTGGGCGCAAATGCGTCCATACGCAGTGTCGAGAGCGCGATCGCAGCGACCACAGTGACGCCAACGGCCCCACGCCAGCTACCCTTGCCTCTGGGCACGTCGCCAGATACGCGTCGGAATTGGAAATAGGCCAGAAAAATGGACGCCCATATCGCGAGTAGCGCAGTGATTGCGATGGACGACACTGCGACGTACACCACGTTCGGGCACGCTTTATATGCGGCGTAGACAAGAATTGCGAGCAACGTCACAACCGAGCTCGCCGCTCCGAGCTTGCCCGGCTGAGCAAGCATCACCGGGGCTTGACCTGCCCTAGCCATGCTAAACAATATGCGAGAGCCGCCATAGATCTGACAGTTCAAGACGGATACAACAGTCACGGTCGACAACGCCTCGAATGCCAATTTAGAGCCCTGCACCTGAGAGACCTCAAGTAGGAACAAAAAGGGGGTATTTGAGAGCGGCACGTCTGTATATGCCAGGAACCACGCAGAAGCCGCTACACTGGCCGCCACGAGCAGACCGACCAGACGAGTTGCAATGCGCATGCTACGGCCGATGCAAGCACGGCTGGCACGAGTTTGCGATGCGGCGATAGACAGAACCTCCAGGCCGATGAAGCCCATCGTCGCAATAGAGAAAGCCTGCCAAACGGTGGAAGCCTGCACGCCCTGTATGAACGTTTCGGCGGCGTAGCGCACGGCCCCGGAAGAAAAGTCGGCCGCGCCAAACGCGTGATGACAAGCGAACGCAATCAACGCAAGCAGCGCCTGTGTCTTGATCACGACACAGGCGATCTCCAGCCATGCAAACATTCGCTCACCCGCCAAGTGCACCAGGTTTATGCCTGCTAAGACGCCCACCGCCATGACCGCAGGCGGTAGCGGCGTGCGCCACCATGCCAAAGTTGATTCCAGCATGACGACCTCCGTGCCGACAATCCCCGAGACAGACAGAACATAGGCGCTGCGAACGACAAAGCCGACACGCCGGCCCAGAAATGCTTCGGCATAGGAACCAAACGCGCCCGGGGTTGGGTGCGCGGTCGCCAGTTCCGACAGACAGCGCATCAACAGCATGGCAACAATGGCAGCCGCACCATAGCTCAACACTGCTGCAGGCCCTGCAACCGTGATAGGGAAACCGCTGCCGGAAATAATGCCTTGACTGATAACGGCGCCCAGGGCGATAACCGTCAACTGCCCACGTGAAAATACTGCCGGCATGCCGGACTCACGGCTAATAATATGATCGATTCTCATGAAGAGGGAAGTTTGGGCGCGTGCGCAGCCAAGGTAACGATATTCCTTGCGGTCGGCGAGGCGCGACACGGCAGGAGGAGAGTGCAGCCGCAGCCAGCAGAACAGGATGCGGGAGAGCTTGCAGCATCCAGTAGACACATGCAATAAGACGGGTACGATGCATAATGCTGCGGCGCGGGCCGGTGCGTAGTGGCTGCGCCGAGTCGCTCAACGTTGGCTCAGAAAGACCCGCTCATGCCGGCACATTTTCAACGGTTTCTTTGCTACCCATGCAGCACAGGATGGCCACGATAGCCCCGGACGGTCCGACATTCTCCGCTGACACTCTGCAATCACCGTCCCACGGGCACAGCAAGGGCGGTGCTGGCGCCCGGTCGGGTGGATCGCCATGCCTCATGGCGCCGAGCTAATAAATCGCGAGCTACAGGCAGCGCCGTGACATAAGCGTTGCTGTTGAGCAAACTTAGTATTATTGAAGACTCCGAATGAGCACAGCATACGGATGCGATAATTCACGCGGCCAGTCCGGAGCCGACGCCATAACGAACCAAGTCAATATCATTGATAACATTCAGCTTGCGCATCGCTGCGCGCTTTTGTCCGCCAATGGTTTTTTTGCTTACGTTGAATTTCGCCGCGATTTCGCTCAATGAAAGACCGGACAGGAATAGACGCAGCACCTCCATTTCGTACATGCTCAAGGAACCGAGCCGTTCGCTGCACGGCTCTCGGACGCGCCTATCAAACGCGTGTTGAATCTGCGGCGACAGGTAAAGCTTTCCGCCGCCGACGGCCTGCACGGCTCGACGGAGGTGTTCGGAGCTATCCGCCTTACTGACAATTGCACTCACCCCAAGGTTTTCCAGTGCGTCCAATACGTTGCAATTGACGATAGAGGTCAACACCACCACATTCACTCTGGGATACCGCCCTCGTAAACGAGTAAACAGGCCAAGGCCATCGCCGAAATCCTCGCCTTGTATCACGTAGTCGCTGACGAGCACGTCGCAATTGTGGTTGTCGAGAACGTCAAACAGCTCGGTCGAGTTGAAGGCGCAACCCACCACCGTAGCACCCCCTGCAAGGGACAGTTCCATTTGCACACCTTTGACGCATACCGGATGACCATCTGCCAAAACGACACGGACGCGGTCTCGCATTGCGCCGTTCACTTTCCGAGGCCATCGATGAGGCGGAGTCCTTCGCACCAGGCAGCGGCTGTCGCCTCTGAACACGCAACGCCAGGGTTAAGCATAGTCTTGATAAGCAGAACGCCCGCTATGTCGCGCATCTCAATTCCTGATGGTCAATTAAAGAAATTATGGGGAGCCTATCCACGATTCGGCAGCACGACAATCGGACTCGAACGAACTTCGCACAGCAGGCATGGGACTGACTAACATCGACGAATTTAACCCTGTCCGGCACGCCGCCTGCCACGATGGTCAACACGCAACGAGCACGTTTACTTAAAACCCATGGGTGATCATTGACTGCGTCCGACCCATTAAGTAAGCTTCCTAGAGTGAGCTTAAGCTCACATTGCTTCCCACGTTAATCTGATGCTTGCATTACGACTAGGAGCTCGACCATGAAGAAGCCGTTGTTGATAATTGGCCTTATCGGATCGTTGGCATTTTCGGGAATCAGCGTTGCGGCCGATGCAAAGAAGCCTCTCGCCCTCTGGGAGTGCCAGGATTTTCTTGGCGTCCAGGAATCCTATCGGCCCATCGTCGTCAGCTACGCTGAAGCCCTTAACAACAAGAACAAGCCGGAAGATGCCGTTCTCGACATCGCTGGCATCACCACAAAGACCCCGCTTTTGGTCAAGCACTGCACCGAAAACCCCAAAATCAAGCTGCGTGACGCACTTGTCGGCATGAACAAGCAGTAATCCGTATCAGCCCCACTTAAGACAATCCTCTTAAGTGGGCAGTCCTTTTCCATCAGGCCCTTTTTTGGCCTCTTTTGTTTGTTATGCCCGGCTTGCCAGCCGACGCGACTGCACCGCGCCCAATTTTGAACAAGCTATGACGGCCAATCCACATGCCACCAGGAAGTAAAAAAAGGTAGGATCGGATCCTCCTCCTTTTCCCGACAAGTCCCGGAACGACGCCACCACGGTAATGCCCAGCAATTGCCCAAATTGTTTAGACAGCGTTGCGATCGAAGATGCATCTCCGGATTGCGAAGCAGGGAAAGCGCTCATGATGACTGCGGTAACGGATGCATTGGAAAATCCGTAGCACATGCCGGCGAACGCCAGCGCGGTGAAAGCCCACGATGCCGAGCCATTGCGTTCAGCCAGGTAGGCCACGCCTCCCAAGCCAACAATCGAAAGACCGGCAAGTAGAAAGGCGAGATTTGATTTTTTGGAAGCCAGCAGCGGCTCCGTGATGAAGCACGCGATAAAGCCAGCCGCCGCCATGGGCAGGCAACCCAATCCATAAACCAGCCCACTTTCACGCAAGTCGACCTGGACGAAGTACGACGCCCACACCATCGCACCGACAATCGCCGCAAAGCTGAACACGCCAACGCATATTTGTGGCGCGATCGCCAGCCCGCGCGCCCACGTGTCGCGCTGCAATGCGGCGCCGCGCTTGATAAGCAGCCAAGCAAGTAGCGCCGAGGCGGCGCCATAGAACAGTCTGGTCCAGTCATGCTGACCGACAAAATACGCCAGGGCTGCCAAGACGGCGGCCACCGCCAATTCCCCTGAGATCGGCGGTTTGCGGCCAGAGCTTTGCGGCACTGCATCTTTACGCAGGCAGAAGCCGAGAATGACGACGGGAATGGCGGCGATGGCAGTAACGATAAAGATCGCTTTCCAGCCCCAAGCGTCCAGCAAAATGCCTCCGAGCACAGGCGACAGCCCGAATCCCGCCATGCCAGCCGCTGACCAAACGCTCATCGCCGACGCAAGTTTGTCCGCGGGTGTCTTCGATCGCAGCAGCACCAGCGCGGATGGCGACATCAGGGCGGCGAAAGCCCCCTGAACGAAGCGCAGGCCGATCATGAGCGACTCCGAGCTAACCAGCGCACAGAAAATTGAGGCCACGGCAAAGCCAATCATGCTCAAGAGAAATATGCGGCGCGCTCCAAGGCGGTCGCACAAGGCGCCGCCTGGACGCAAACCGGCAATCCGCGCCAGCAGATAGCCCGCAATAATCCACTGGATTTGTTCCGCGCTAAAGTGCAAGTCGGATGCGATACGGGGCAGCGCCAGGCTCACCGCCCCGCCCATGGACGCGCCAACATATGTGGCCGCCGCCGCGCAGACGATGACGAGTATCCCGTCACTCGACGGCGAATTTCGCGTGCTATCGGTCATGGGCAGCCTCATTCACCGGAAAGGGTTGGCTCAGGCGGCGTAAAGGTTGTATCCCATGGCCTTGGCAACCGCGGCCACCATCAGTTGCCCCCTGACGCTGTTTCCCACCGGATCCAAAGGTGGCGAGAACGCCGCAATTCCCATCTTCCCGGGAACGATCGCCAGGATGCCGCCGCCGACCCCGCTTTTGGCGGGAAGTCCAACCGTATAGGCCCAATCGCCCGAGCTGCCATACATGCCTTCCATCGTCATTTCCGCAAGCAGAAATGGCGTGTTGGACGCAGTCAGTACAGATTCCTTGGTAACGGGATTGACACCCCTGCCGGCGAATGTGGCCCCCATCGTCGCCAATTGCACGGTCGATACCAGCGTCGAGCACTGGCGCGTATAGACGTCGCACGCTTCCATGGGATCGCAATACATGGCGTCGGCGGAAAACAGCAGCCAGGCGATGGCGCGATTATGGAAATTCGTGCTTTGTTCAGACTGATTGACGTCGTGCGACATCTCGAGCTTTGCGCCGGCAAGCCGTGACTGCATGTCCAGAATGCGTGTCCAGCGTTCCTCTACGGAGCTCGCTTTGATTACGCTGGTCGTCGCCATCGCGCCAGCGTTGACCAAGGGAGACAGCGGCTTATCGCCGTGCAACTCCAAAGCGATGACTGAATTGAACGGCAGCCCGGTCGGATCCGCGCCTATCTTTTCCTGCACGGCTTGCGGTCCCACATCTTCCAAGGCCAGCGCCAGCGTGCAGACTTTGGAAATTGACTCGATGGCGAAGGGATAGTCCTTGTCTCCGGCGGCGAAGATGTCGCCGTCGACAGTCACCACGGCGATGCCCGAGAGCTCGGACGGCACTTTGGCCAGATAGGGAATGTAGTCGGCGTTCGCGCCGCCTACTGCGGCGTGGTGTTCAGCGTAGGCAGCATCAACCGCCGCCCTGAGCGCATTGAGATCAATAGCCATGAATGTCTCCGGCAGCACCCGGGAAATCCATCAAGGGAGTTTCCCGGGTCCGCGTATCAGGATCTGGCGGAAGGTGAGCGGGCTGACGCGCTCGCGCCTGGCAAGGTGCCCGTCGTGCCCGAGGGCGAGGCCGTGCCGCTGGGTGAAGCGGCCTTTTCTTGCCAGGTGAAGGGAGCGAAATCGCTGTTCTCGTCACGCCAGCCAGGCTTGCGCACCAGGTAGATCAAGAACGGAATAATGCAGAACAATATGGTCAGGCCAACCAGTATTTCGACATAGGTGGTTGGGCTGCCAACGGAGATCTGGCTGGGCGGAATGAAGCTGAAGACAAATGCCAGCAACGATCCAATGAACCCAGCGCCGCCAATGATCCACATGCCAAAATCGCCTCCGGGTATGCGGTAGGGCCGAGGACGATCCGGCTGGCTACGGCGCAAATAGATTGCCGCGGAGAACATCAACAGATACATCACCAGATACAGGATGACCGTAAGCTGGCTCAGCATCTGGTACACGGCCTGCACCGAAGGCAGCACCACAAACAGCACTGCCAACAGGCTGACAATGACCGCCTGCAGGAGCAGGATGTGCGTGGCCATGCCGTGCTTGTTGGTGTGCTGCCACCAACGCGGCAGGTAACCCGCCTTGGCAACCACCAACAAACCCGAAGAAGGACCCGCAACCCAAGTCACCACTCCCGCGAGCACCCCGATGGCCAAGGCCACGGCGACGATGGGCGCCAACCATCCCAGGCCGGCCCACTTGAACATGTCGTTGTAGGCCACCAGCAAACTCTGCGTCAGATTGATGTCCGACTGGGGAATGACAAATGCGATTGCCAATGTGCCCAACACGAAAATCAACACCGTGCCCACGGCCGACAACATGATGGCGATGGGGTAGTTCCGCTTCGGGTTGTCCACTTCCTGCACGTGGATGGCGTTCATTTCCATGCCGGCATAAAAGAGGAAAATGCTTGCCGCCAACACGATGTTGTCAAAGTTGGTGAAGTCGGGCACGACTTCACCCCATGACAACGTGATTTGCGGGGTGTTGCCGGCAAACAGGTAAGAGAACCCCAGCACGATCAGGATGATCGCGGGAATGATCGTGCCGACCACCCCGCCCCATTTGGATACCTTGGCAAAGGTCTCCACGCCACGGAATGCAATAAATGTGGCTAGCCAATAAATGCCCAGCACGATGACCAGGATGAAATACTTGTTGGCGGAAAGCGCCTCGTCCCAGCGTTGATCGGGCCCGATAAACGCCAAGGAAACGGCGCCGAATGTCAGCGCGGTGGGAAACCAGACCGTTACTTCGACCCACAGCATGAACATGGCCAGGAACGCCAGGCGCGGCCCGAATGCCTCCCCCACCCAGCGGAAGATCCCGCCTTTCTCGGACCAGCCCGTCGCCAGTTCAGCAGCGACCAGCGAGACGGGAATCAGAAAAAACACCGCGGCAAACAAGTAGTAAAAAATAGAACTCAAGCCGTATTCGGCTTCTGCCGGCAAGCCGCGCAGACTAACCACCGCGACGATGTTCATGATCGCGACGGTGCCAATGCCCAGCTTTTTGAGCGACGGCTTACTTACCGATTTGTTTGGAAGCGAGTCAGGCATAGATCATTCCCCCAGGATGGAGATCTATTGATCGGGTTGGCTGGTTTCAAACCACCGTTCAGGTGTGGTTGAAGCCCTCTTCACTCGCAATGCCGTGCAACGACGGGTGCTCGGCCAGATAGGCGAGCGCGCCCTTCATGTCATCGATCAGCAGCGCTGCGAAGTCCATCTCGAATCCACGCCGGCACATGATGCGCATCACGACCGTGTCAGACATCTTTCCGTTCAGTGCGAACGCCGGCACTTGCCAGCCTCGAAGCCGTAGACGTTCGGACAAGTCGTACAGCGTGTACCCAACCTTTGCGCCTTCCTTGATTTTGAAGCAGACGGCGGGAATACCCTGCTTGGGATCGCCGCTGCAAATCATCTCGTAGGGACCGAGCTTGGCGACTTCTTCCGCGATGTAGCCAGCAACCTGGTATAGCGCGGTCTGCACATGGGTATAGCCCTCCCGGCCCAAGCGCAGAAATTCGTAGTACTGAGCAATGACTTGCCCAGCGGGGCGGGAAAAATTGATGGCGAAAGTGCCAACTTGCCCGCCCAGGTAATCGACGTTGAACACCAGTTCGTTAGGCAGCGCCGCGGCATCGCGCCAGATGACCCAGCCACATCCCAAAGGAGCCAGCCCGAACTTGTGGCCCGACGAGCTGATCGATTTGACTCGGGGAAGCCGGAAATCCCAAACAATTTCAGGTGCCACAAACGGGGCAAGAAAGCCGCCGCTTGCCGCATCGATATGCATATCGATGTCCCAACCCTTTTCCTTGTGCAGCTTGTCCAAGGCGTCGTGCAAGGCCAACGGAAACTCGTAGTTGCCGGTGTATGTCACACCGAACGTGGGGACGACCCCGATCGTGTTTTCGTCACAAGCGGCAATCATGCGCTCGGCGTCCATGAAGAGCTTGCCGGGCTCCATCGGAATTTCACGGATCTCGACGTCCCAATAGCGGGCAAACTTGTGCCAGCACACTTGAACAGGACCGCAGACGAAATTCGGCTTGTCGGTAGGCTTGCCAGCCGCCTCCATACGCTTGCGCCAGCGCCATTTCATGGCCATCCCGCCCAGCATGCAGGCCTCGGAAGAGCCGATGGTATTGGTGCCGACCGCTTGGCCGTTTTCCGGCTTGGGCGCATTCCAGAGGTCGGCCATCATGTTCACGCACCGCAAATCGATGGCGGCGGACTGCGGATATTCTTCTTTATCGATCCAATTCTTGTTGATCGACAAATCCATTAATTTGTGGACGTTCTCGTCGTCCCACGTCTGGCAGAAGGTCGCCAGATTCTGACGGGCGTTGCCGTCCAGAAACAATTCGTCAGTAATCATCTGATACGCAACGTCTTCCCGCATTTGACCCTTGGGGAAGACCATTGATTCCGCGACATGGCCCATGACTTCTGCACCGAAACGGGAATCAAGCGCGTCGGGCGATCTGGTAAAGGCTGGCTTGTCTTGCATAACTTACCTCTCTAATGAACTGGGTCTGACGACCTCACCCCGCTCCTGAAAGACTAGGGAGTGGAGAACGTGTATGGGTCATGCGGTGCTCTGCAATGGCGACAACAAGGAGTGCGTATTCAAACAAATGGTGTAACAAGTAACATCGGGTGGACGCGCGTTACAACACATTCTAGATACTCTTCGCCTCCTTAAAGAACTATTGTGTGTCTTTGTCATACAATCGTTCCAAAACGTACGTCCTCGCATAAACAACATTCCTTGGGTAAGCTTTACGTCCGTTTGGACGAATCGCCGAGCAGGTCGATTGACATTACCCTCTGTTTAACGATTGATCACCCAATCTTGACCATGGATCAATATCACAATGAAGATTTGCCAATTGCATAAGCTGTGTGCGCCTATCGTCGTCATGTTTGTGAGTTTGACAACATTTGCCCTCGGAGCCTCAGCTGAGAGTAAGCAACCGCCATTAATGCGAGTTCCTGCTGGCAACTACATCGTGTGGGATGCTCCGACCTCGGGTCACATCACTTATGTTTGCCAGACGATTCATACAGACGGAGCCAAACAAAGATGGAAGATGTCTTCAGCGTCGGCATCCCTAGGCAATCAGGCCAGCGGCGGTCCTAGGGGCACATACGCAAGTCCCCCGGAGACGTGGAAGAGCGCGGACGGGTCACAGGTGACTGGTATGGAAATCGCACACGTGTCCTCTGCAAATGATCAGCTTTATGACCAATTAGTGCTAGCGAATCCGGCGATAGGGCCCGGTATTCTAACTGGCGTCACGTATATTCAAAGGCTGGTTATAAGTGGAGGCGGCCTTCCGACGCGGCCCTGCACGTTCTCCAACCTCGGCAGCATGGAGCAGGTGGCCTTTCAGGCGAATTATGTGTTTTGGAAGCCGGAATAGAGCCAAGCAGGAGGGGCGAACGTATTTTGGCGCGCGACTTGAACGGTTGGAAGAGCTGTCATTTATCGAGCAGCTTGATTTATGGCGCTCGCCGAGCCTTCGCGGCCAATTTATTACACCGCCTTTCCCTGACGTTCCGGGGCGGGGGGGGGGCCGCATGCTTCGCTCAGACCATAGACATGCGCCAGTTTCAGTCGATGTCGCGCATCTTGGCGATAACGTGAGCGCCACCGCGGCACCCGCGAGTATGGTGCTCGCCCCGCATGATTGATACCGCCACCCATTCTGGCCGTCGTGTTTTGCAGATTGGCGCGCCGCGGTACTGGGAACGCCTTCGAGTGGATCAGGTCAATCGCGATCTTGAGATCGAAGCCGCGCAGATATTTTTTTTCGGACCTTGGACACCGCACGCAGCGGACTCCATCATTGTCCTACTCCCGGAAGCCCACGGTTTAACCAATGAGGCCATGACCGGCATTGACTTCTTGCCTTCGGCTGCCACGGTGACCTTCTGCTCATATTGCATTCTCCAATTCCAGAGGTGTGTATCATTTCTAAAGACGTGGGCGAGCCAGTCCCAATACCAAGGAAGAGGAACGCCCTAGCTAAGGAGGTTGGAGGCCACCGGCCTTCGGATGTGTTTGCAGCCGCCCCGGTGCATAGTCCCAACTACGAAGCAGCCTCGAAGATTAAAATACCGGACAGGCGGGACAGCTGTTAAAGATCAGGAAATTGGTGTGCGTCATTCAACCATTGGGGTGACTTCGGGAGCACATCCGATCTTCCGCAGCCCTCCACGTCAGCGGGCGCGGGAACTACCTCTCAATTATTGCCGCCCGGCGCAGCCAGTTCGGCCGCTCCCCGCCCCTCCGACAATGTGATATCCCGCACATGAGCCGTCGCGCTGCCTCGGCATTCCTCTTTGGCTACCGGACCGGGAGCGTTCATAGCCCACGCCATGTTCGCAATAGCAGGAAACGCAGCCTTCTAACTGCATATGTCAAGAGCAGCAGGACAGCTACGCACTTGAATTGAACAACCGCAGCCAAAATCCCTCGCGCCCTGCGCCTAGAACGGTCCAACGGCTTCCGAGAGGATTTAAAAAAATGGCGCGGAGTGGACGGAGTGCCCTCCCGGCGAAGACGCGGTTTGGAGACTGGCTCCTGGTGAGATTGGAGCTCATATGATTACTCTATTTCTCGCCGATCTTTGCTAATCTACATATCCGATGTGTTCGAATTGCGCTGACCCAGGACCGGCCGGATGTAGCGACATTCTCGGCCATGGGCGGGTGAATGTCCTCCTGAACACGTGCTCGCTCAACGCGACCGCCTCCTCTAACGCGGCACCACAGTGAGCTTATCGAGCAGGACTGATCTATGCTCATGCAAAGGTCGAAGGTTGTGAGCCATATCTCGTACGTCGTTCGATTTAGCTTGAGCGTGTCGCGTTTTGCCCGACGGCAGGCTGTGTGGACTCACATCTGACATCCTTTGCTCTTTGTGCAAAGCCGCAGCACAGGGCGACAGACGTCGCCCCGTAAATGTCACTCTGTTACAGATAGACCATTTCCAAGGTAGCAAGACCATCGAGCCGGATTTCGTCCTTCAGTGGCAATTTTTGCGCTTCGTTGATTGCAGCAGTTACGGCGAGGATGCCAGATAGGTTAGTAAAGGCCACCGGTGCGCCGGTGGCCGTCAGCGACCAAGAACGCAATTGCCCACCTTGTAGGCGCCCAAAAGTTGATGCAAGCCAGATTTCGCCATTGGTTTGACTACCTACGGTAAACGCCGGCGTGCCGTCAGCGGTAAATGAACCCTGCTCCATGTCCATGACATACCCACCAATGTTGGCGCCATTGGCACTGCCAAGACCAAACACGGCGCCGGGAGTTGGTGCAATGATGTTGGGAATCTGGCTGCCGGCGCGGTTGTCAACGACGGAAATTGCTACTCGCGTGGGTGCCTCACAGGTGATCGCGAACGGCACGCGCCTTTTCGGCAACTCGGTAGTGGCGGTTAAATTAAGCGACGCGGCTGGAATCAAGCCGAAATCAACGACGCCGCCGCCGCCAATGACCGGAATGCACGCCGCAGGTGTGATCGTGCCGATGATCCGCACATCGATTGACTGGGCGTATGCCCCCGCAACTGCGGCAATAGCACCAACGGTAAAGGCCACGGTTGAGAGTTTCTTGGTGAGAGACATATAGTTGTGAATTAACAGAAATGAAGGCGAGCCTTCGTTGAAAAAGCGCGCGGCCGGCATTAGCCCGCGCGGAAGAACGCCGGTGTCAGCGGTACTTAGCCGATGGGCATGCCCGATGGCATCAGCGAATTTAAGAGCGCGAGGCAGCATTGTCGGCGCGCCGTCGACGCAGACCGCGCGAATTCGCAAACGAATACTTGGTTTGCGTCCTAATAGCGTTCGTGGGAGCCGACGGTGTAGCCTACACGGCCGCACCCTCCGACGGTATTGTCGCCATTCGTCCCTCCACCGGAATGGAAGGCGTTTTACCAGGCAGCACGTGTTTTTCAAACAAAACATTTGCCGAGCGAACCTTCCCTCTTCCGGGCCCAATGATCACGCTTGCGCCCCAGGCCGCCGGACCACTTGCGCAATTCAGGAAAGAAACCGCGAGTGGGGTACTTTATTTTGTTGAGTGCCGTCATCGTAAAAAAATTTGCCTGCTTGCCCGCGGTCTAGTTGTTGATGAGAGTTCCGCCGTCTGGATTATTAGGGATGACACTTGGTTTCGTGCGGCATATTCGGCGCGGCGCGCACTTACGCTGAAGCGAAAAGCCTCCCCCGCCACAGCGTGTGAAGGTTCTTTTGCGATATAAATTCGCCCGTGGTTCCGGGTTGTGAATGCGAGCCTAATTCACCTACTTGCAGACACGGCGCGGGTTTGAATAGATAAATTATGGATTTTTGGCGGAGCCATGCGAATAGGACCAGTTCTAAAAATCCCTCAAGGAAGGCAACTCTTCACTACAAACACTGCAACCAACGTAGGAGCGTCCGTTGACTTCCACCGTGAGACGGAGCAGCTCCATAGCCGTTGAGCCGGGCGCCGATTCCTCCGACCGAAGCATCGGTCGCGAAAACCACAAGCGCGCTGCTGTGAGTCGTCATGACAGCACCTCCAATCGTGCGCCGCTTTTGGCGCACTCACTATCAATGGCCAACCGAGTCTCAGCGTCAGTGGCTGGCCGGGTAACTCTTCCAGTCTTGTATCGGAGGCATCTGGCATCGCCGGCGCCGAGGCTACTTGATAAAACGCCGACACAGCAGGGAAGACAATCCCTCCGCGCCGGACTTCTCCGGCGCGCAGTCGGAATTTTTGAGCACTGACACGTTTTTCAGGTGGAAATGCGCAACCAACGCGAGGTCTGTTTAACTTTGCGGACGCAGGTGTGCAAGGCGCTCCCCCGGGGCGCGAAGCGCCCATGCCTGCGAGGGGCTTTGCCCGCACCGGCGTTGCCTCGCGATATGGGCTCCGTTAGAGCGAAAAGCAAAGGTCTTTGCATCGGTCTCGAGCCGAAATGAGCCGCTACGAAGCTCGCATTTACGGATCGGCTCGGATAAATAGGTTGAGGGCCTATCGAAGACAACGCCTGACTGGACCCGTCCCGCGAAAAATCAGACAAGATTTACAATTCTTGAGCTTCTTTAGAACTAGTCTGATAAACGTCTTCTACTCTAGGCCTCACAATTCACTCCGTTAACCAATAAGCCATTCTCAGCCGCCCGTTGCGTTGTTCAGGGCTTACATAGCGACAGGATTTAATGAACTATTTACTAAAGAAATGCGAACATGCCACGCTATTCAGCGCGAGCTTAGCTTTGACCGTCACGGTTCGACCCGCCACCGTCTATGGATACGCGGTCGGTTCCTACGACGCGCCTTTGGCGCTGTCCGCGAAATAGTAATCATCCTTGTGAAGGGGGCCGTTCGCTATGGGTGCGCGGCTTAACAGATACGCGCTCGTGACGGATCGCGCATCCCCTTCTTGCAAACATTCCACCATAACTATCGGGATGCATGTTCTTCCCGCAGGGCTTTCGCGTCCGAGCGGTTTACCAACGAAGGCGTGCCTTCAAACTTCTAGCACTCAAAAAATGGCTTTCACCAAGAAACTCTCGATTGCAGCTTTCCTCTCCACCGCCCTCACCGCCGCGGCTGGGGTTCATGCCCAATCCATCGACGTGCGCGTCATTGGCACCATTACCCCTGCCGCTTGCACTCCCACCATTGCGGGCGGGGGTGTGGTCGACTTTGGCGTGATCCCGGCTGCCTCGCTGAACGTCACATCTTTCACGGAACTCCCCAAGAAGAGCGTGCCGTTCTCCATCACTTGCGACGCGCCGACCCAAGTCGCAGTCGCCGTCGTCGACAACCGCGCCGATAGCATCGTCACGGGCATCCTGGCAGCAGACGACGCCAACAACTTTGGTCTTGGCAAGGCTGGCGAAGCGAAGATCGGGGGCTATGTCCTGGACATGGAGCAGGGCACGTTCACTGCGGATGGTAGTGCTGCGTTCACGACGGCCAGTACCGACAACGGCGCAACTTGGTTGAACTCCGGTAAAGGACGCCTGCAAAAGAACCAGCTCCGATCCTGGTCGTTGAAGTCCGGTGGCACGCCTGTCGCCTTTACCACCTTGGCCGGCACTCTGGCCATCACCGCAGCGATCAACAAAGCCGAAGGGTTGCCTTTGAAGGACGAGATCCAGTTGGATGGCCTCGCCACTTTGGAAATGGTCTACCTCTAAGGCGAATCCAACCTCGGCGTTACGCATGTACGCCGGGGTTCTCACTCCCGTTCACCAAATACCGACCTATGGGTTTCACCAAGGAACCTTCCATCGCAACGTTCATTGCTGCCGCGACCCCTCAACCGCGGGCGCGCCTGCACGAGCAACGACTTGTGCCTCCCCCACGCCACAAAAGCATGATGGTGAGCATCGAACAGCATCTCGTGCGTCTGGAGCCAACAGGCGCGCAGGAAGAAGGCGCGGCTGTGGCAAAGCTTGAACTACGCGATTTGGAACTTGGTGCGCTCGCCGTTGATCACCGCGCTCTCCTCGCTCCAGTCAAAATGAAAGGCGTCGCCCGCTGCGAACGCCAATGGCACGAAGGTGCCCCGTCCTGAAGTCTGAGACCGCTCCTTGTTCCTGTCGCTATCATCAAGCGAAAGCGGCAACGCGGTCGTAAGACCCCGTGTAGCCTAGAGCGCAGAGACCTGGCGCAGCTGCAATAGCGAGCGTCGCTGCTTGCGTGTGCGGTTGGCCTCGGCCTTAAGCCATGCCGAAAGCTTCTCCGCATAGCCGTCTAGAACGATAGGCCCAGCCGCACGGCTGTAGGTTGGTTCAATGGTGCCCGAGCGCAGATAGCGTCGCACCGTGTTGCGCGATATGCCAAGTCGCTTGGCAATCTCTCGTAAAGAGACATGATCACGCAAATCCCAACGGCGAATAATGCTGAGAAGAGCCACGTCGATCACTCCTGTCTGCTGCACGGGTACCGCGCAGGATAGTGTTCACGAGGTGGGTCAGGATTGGATGCAAATTAAACGTAAAAGTGGGTCAACTCTGCCTGCAATCAACAGTCAGTGAGCCAAATTTCCAGTTGAATGAACTTCGGCAACGGGTTGGTTTCAACGTTGTCCCAATGTTGTGTGAATGTTGTCTCACACCTGTCTTATGTATATCTCATTTGTGTCTCACTTGTGTCTCATTGATGTCTCGACGCGGGGCGCCGAACTCCGAAACTGCTGAAAATCGGACAGATGTATACGGCGGAAACCCGCGCAAAACAGCGACTCTGGCGGCCCATACTATTTGTTGGCGGTCAGTTGTCAGACAAAAGATAACAACCTTGCCGCAACGAAAACCCAAAAAAATCAAGGAGATGAACCCACCCGGAGGGTGCGTCCTGTGTGGTGGCTTTAAGGGACACGCCGCCGCCCTGGCGGCGGGGGCCTTAAGGGCACCTGTGAGCGTCCGGGGGACGCTCACGAAGTCCGAAGGACGGCCCCGCCGGCGCAGCCGGTGGGACTGGACGCCCCGATCCAAGACGCCGTACATCCAAAGCAAAGGGCCGCCCCTAGGGCGGCCCTTTGCTTGGCGGAGGCAGCCCCGGGCCACCCACCCGGCGGACTGCCCCGACATCTCCAGCCTATGGAGAAATCAAAAAGATGAACGAAGCTTTACAAACACAAGTTCGGGGTCGTTGTCATCCAGATTTTCAATCTGACCGCTTTCGACAAAGCCTAGGCGCATCAGCAATCGGCGCATCGCGAAGTTCGAAGTATTTGTGGACGTGAACAATTTTCCCGCGCATTGCGACTCCAGCGTTGTCATGATCGCTGTAGCCACCCCCCGACGCCGTGCCGTGATCTTGACGACAACCAGCGGGACGAAGTTGTTCTCGAAAAAGGACTTATTCAGTACCCCGTAACCGATCAGCGCCTTAGCATCCCCCGCCTCTACCGCGACCCAGCATTGGCCAGCGGCCACCGCTTTGGTGATAAATGCACTCCGGCCCTGTTCTCGCTTGGCTAGCGGGTCCAGTTCAATGATCGAGTCGATGTCTTGACGAGAGGCTAGTCGAACGTTCATATCGGAAAGCAAAGCCGCCGCGCATCAGAAGGGAAGAACGGTGAGTCTATCGTGTGAAAGAATGCTAAGTCCGCATTGGCTCGAAAACCGCCAGCGTCGACGACCGCTGACAGCCTCGGTCGGAAGCGGCCGGTTCCGACCAATGTCCGCCCCGGGATTCGGACGCGCAGCCAAGGGAAACTGGACGACGCGATTCACAATCGCTGTGCAGGGAGACGTGGAAGGCGGTCAGGTCATCTGGTGAGTCTTCAGCCAGTCCTTCAACGCATTGTTCATACGGGTCTGCCACCCCTGGCCGGTTGCCTTGAAAGCAGCCAAAACCTCTTCATCCAGGCGGATGGTAGTAGCAGATTTACGCACAGCGGCGGTACTACCAACGGGCCGACCACGCCGCCGCACGATCTCATCGGGCGTATGCACTCGGGCATATTGACCGTCAACAGCCTGTTTGGCACTGCGCAACAGCGCAGCTTCAAACTCAGCCATCTCAGCATCTGGTTTCTTAGGCATCAAAGCACTCCTTGAGTTTGGCGAGAAACGACGCCGGCAGGTTATCGAACTTGGCTTTGGCGTATACGATCAGCAACACCACCTCGCCGCTGGCCAACCGAAGGTAATAGATCACACGCGCCCCGCCCCGCTTTCCCATACCGGCGCGCGACCAGCGCACCTTTCTGCATCCGCCCGAGCCAGGGATAACATCCCCTGCTTCCGGGTTCGCCGCGATCCAGTCTACGAATGCCTCCCGTTCGGAGTCGCTCCAGACCTTCGCGGCCCAGGTGCTGAATTCATCAGTTTCGATAACGGTTAGCATGAATTAATTGTACTAACATTTTATTGGTGGGGCAAGATGTTTTAGTGGGCCGCCAGCCAGTGATCCCCCGGGCTGGCTCCGCGCCTTTACTCCATCGCTTCGTCCTTACTTTCCGGCTCGGAATTGGTCAGTAGAGGCTTGCCGCGCATCAGTTCCGGCACCCAGCCCCTGCCGTCCAGCAGTTGCTCGGCTGCGGCGGCGGCCTGGGCCTTCTTCATCGCCAGCAGGGGTTTGGCCTGTTCGGCACCGACCGCATCGGTAACGACACCCGCGATTCGGTCCTTGGACACGTGTGCGAGGTAGGACTGCGCCGTGGGCTTCCACCATTTGCTCATGTCCACCCCGACCAGTTCGCCCAAGCGATCAAGGTGCCGGGGCTCTTCACCGTAGGAATTGCTTTTGCGGCGGTAGATCGAAGCGCCCGTCAGCACGGCCAGCAGCTCGATTAGGTCCGCGTGCGGCTGCTCCAGCAACCAGGGCAGCACCGCCACGCCGTCATCTGGAATCTGCTTCGTGACGGCTTCAATGTGCGCGTGCACCGCTGCCCATGCCGAACTGTCCTTGATGCCTTCGTCCGTCTTCGCCAGCTCGTCGTGCGCTGTCCGCAACGAAAAATCGAAGGTATCTCCTGCGCTGCTGCGGCGGCTTCTGTCGAAATCCCCCAGCATTTGTTCGATAAGCAGGCAGAGGGCGAGCGTCGGGCGCACCATGATTTCGGCTTGGAGCGCAATGACGCGCTGTGCTTGGAGCCGGTTGGTCAGCGCCTCAGAATGCACGGGCCGCGTCATAACGGGGGGCAAGTCTACGCCCGCCGTTTTCTGGCCATCTGCGTCGTTGCTTCGCGTGGCTTGTGCCACGGCGTCGCGCTCGTCCTGGCGGATCAGGCCCCGAGTGACGGTCAAGTCGCCTTGATAGTCCAGGTGCACAATCGCGCCGCACAGGGCTTTCAGGTCGGCCGGGTAGTCGTAAAGCTCGGCCCGGATTTCACGAATCTGCCCTTCGTAGCCGCGAATCACGCCGCGAGCCTTGTCCAGGTTTGCCGCGTCGTGGCCTTCGGACTCTTGCAATTCAGCAAGCTTTGTCCGCGCCGCTTCCATCTTCTTTTGCAGTCCGTCGATCTGCTTGGCCTGGGCCTTGCTCGGGTCCAGGTGGGCGCGTTGGATTTCCCCGAATTGCTTCTTGTCGTCGTATGCGAAAGACACCCGGCATTCCACCCACAGCCAGCCTTCGGTCGATATCGCCTTGAAAAGCTTGGACCGTTGCATCTTCGCCAGGGCCATCGTTCGCGCCATATCCGGATCAGCCAGATAGGTGTCGTTCTCGAACAGGTCGCGGCGCACTTCTCCACCCGCCTTCTCATACGCAGCAACTGTCACGTAGCGGGCAACGGCCGAGTCGCCCAGCATTTCCGTTTCCGCCAGGAGGTTGCGGATATGAACGTCGCGGTTCCAGTGTTCCGACTGCGCCGCCTTCCATGCCGCTTCCTGGCGGGCGTGGTCCGAAACCGACGCCAACGCCTGCATATCGGCAACTTCAATCTTGCCATCGCGGAATAGCTGCATGAGCTTGGGCGAAACAGCGCCGAGAGCCAGCAGCTTTTTTACGGCGGATTCCGTTGCGCCGTGCGCGGCCGCGATGGCTTCGATGGTCCAGTTTTTCTCCGCGCGCATACGGGCATACGATTCATACACGTCTGCCGGGTGCATAGCCTTGCGGGCGATGTTTTCGATCAGGCTGGCGTGGTGGGCGTATTCGGCCGGAATCACGAGGCACGAAACGCTGTAGTCTGCCGGGAACACGGCGTCTTCGATCAACAGCCCCAGCGCTGCCCAGCGCCGACCGCCCGCGCAGACTTCGTAGAAGCCATCGGCGCACGCAACGACCACGAGGTTTTGCAACAGCCCGCCCATGGCCTTGATCGTGGCCTTCAGTTCCGAAAGTTCAGGATCTTTCTTCGGATCCAGCGGACGACGAGCCTGATAGCTTTCGCTCAGGCGCAGTTGGGAATGCGGGATCTCCGTGCGGGTGCTTGCGGCGTGAATGGCGGCGAGTTCTTTGGAGTCGATCTTCATGGTGTGTGCTCTTGCTTCGATTTATCGGAATTAGTGCAGCTGTGCAGTGACCGGCGCGTCCTGCATCGCGGCGATGAGGGTGGCAAGGTCGCGCACCGTCATCGCCGGAAGGCGGTAGGAAAGGCCCAGCACGTGGGCGCGGCGCATGTCGTTCGCCAATCTGATAAAGTCGTGGTTCATCACGGTTCTCCTTCGAAGGGTGGGTCGAGGTGCAAGCCCCTGTCGGTTGCCGCCGATCAGGGGCTTTTTCGTTTAATAGCCAAGCCATTCCAGCAGCACGTGGCCGCGATACAGCGGGTGATTGCCGCAGTCGGCAAAGAACTCTTGAGCGTTCAATTGATGCCTACCGATTTCTTCCATGACCTGGATGCGCGTCACCACGGCTTCATCCGCCGATTCCCTATCGCGCAGGCCCCGGGCCGAAACCGGCCCGAGATCGAATAGGTCCGCGAGCAGTTCAATCATGTCGGGCCTGTGGCCTTGCCATGCGACCAACTCGTTTTCGATGGCGACGGCCAAGACCGGCGCGGTGTCATAGCCTTTTGCCGCGAGCGCTTGAGCGAATTCGGCAGCGCTGCGTTCGGTGAAGTCGATGCCGCGCGCGGCAAGATCATCCTTGGAAAGCTCGCACTGGACGCAAGCCAGGTGGGTGTACAGAACGACGTCGCAAGACATGGCGGATTTCCTTGTTTGACTAGACTTCGGTTGAACCGACCCAGGACGTGCCCAGGAACGCATCGCAGCCGATCACGGCCGATTCAGGTTGCACAGCGCAAAGCCCCTCATGTGTCCAGCCGTGTGCCGGTGCCTGCTGGACGTGCAGGGTCGACCCATCCAGGCCGCGCAGGAGCAAAGGCTGGTGGCGCAGTGCGGTCAGAATGTCCGGCTCGCCTTCCATCTGGTCCGTTACGTACTTGATAAGCATCTGGGTTCCCCTCTCAGCCGTGGTGCGGGCAAGGATTGCCAGAACCATCGTTGCAACCCGAACACGCCGCCATCACTACGGACTCTTCTGCTGCGTCCCAGCCGTCCACCCATGCGCTTGCCAGTTCGGCAACATCGGCCAGCAACGGCGGTACGTCGTCGGCGTCACGGCCACGGGTGAAGTCTTCCCGGCCTTGAACGTGAGCGAGGATTTGCGCGTGATCAAGCTCCAAGAAACGGCTGTCTTCATCGAACATCCCTGCTGCTTTGGTGCGAGCGACGCGGGCGTCCAGGCCGCGAAGGAACACCACTGCGGGCTTCGGCGTTGCGATTGTCTGAACAGTGTTTGCCATGGTTATTTCCTTTACATTCAAGAGCGTTTTTGAAGCGCTGACCGATCCTGAAGAAGTCGTCCGAGCGTAGGTTTGTTGGATTTGGTTGTTCATGGTCTTTCCCTCCGCGTTATTCGCATCCGTTCCTGTGAGGCCTGTCCGTGCCGTCCGTGGCCACGTAGTGACGACTGGAAAGGGCCGGAGCAGAGGCCGCATGCGGAGCGCAGCCGAAGGCGAGCACCGAACGGGTGAGCACCGGACCCTTGGAGGGAGGAACGCAGTGGTACGGTCGGCGTTTTAGGACAGGGCTCGCGGGAATGGATGCATTGCGAGAGACAGGGCGGCGACACCAAAGCCAGGCGCGCGCCGAGCGCCCCTACCCGCGCGCAGCGCGGGTCAACCTGGCCGCAAGGCGGCCTGCGTGAGCCGACCGTAGGGAGGGTAGGACTGAAGCCCCGCAAGGGGGTGAGACTGGCGGGGGTTGGCCAGGCTCAACGCGAAGCGCGATGGCCCGACCCGTAGGCGCAGCCGCAGGGGCACGCCCAATGGGGAGTCGTGATCAAAAAATCAGTGCTGAGATTGGGATCCGGGCGGCATCGAGACATTCAGCAAATCCAGGGCCTTATTCGCCCTATCTCGTGCGTCGTCGATGATTTGATTTTGCCGAACGATGTACTTGTACAGCGCTTTGGGGCTATTTTCGGCCTCGACCAAACCTTGCTCGTTGATGATCTCGTTGCACAATTCAACACACTCGTCGCAGATCGTGAGCGCGCTGGCGCCAGGGCCGTTTTCCCGCGCGATCAGCTTGTGGACTTCGTCCTGGGACTTATCGCAAAATGCGCAATGCAGCACGGTCGGCTGCTTTTTTCGCCGAGGGCTCTTTTTATTGTTTTCGTCCATTGGGCGCAGGGTCCGCGTCAACGCGTCGCTAGGTCAGAGTAGGTGCGAAATCTAGCACAAGGCCCAACAGCCCGGATGGGTGTTTTTCCTAGTATCCGGCTACTTTTCTCATTGAAATCCTGGCGTTCATTGGTGACATCATGAAGTTTGATGTTTACGGAAAATTCTCGCTGGAAGTGACGCAAACCCCCAATGGGTGGGTTGTGTACCGGAATAGCGCCGGCAAGCGCGTGCCGGAAACCGACATCGTCATTCCGCCGGACATCGCTGCGGAGGACCTAGCCGAGTACCTTGATGACCTTTTGCACGAGCTATCGCCGCTGGGCGGCCGTATCGTCGAGATATGAGGCTTTGGAAGTCTAAGCGCGAGGGAACAGAATGATGGTAGCGAGCTTCGCTCGCTACCACGCAAGCGCTGCGCCGGCCGCCCAGCCGGCGCCTGCGTTTTTCACTCTTGGCGATAGTGGTCGACCATGCCTGCCAGGTACGCCGCCCGCAATGCCCTCCAAAGAGTCCACACCGGTATTTCGCGATAGTCCTTCGAACGGATCCGCCGAAGTTCGAACGATTCAACGTCCAGGATCTCAAGCCCTATGTTCTCGATGGCCTGCTCTGCGGCCTCGGATAGTTGCGGCATTGCCATGGGTGGTGACTCCGTGTTCTGCTGGCCCAGCACCATGCTGGCCAGCTCGTTGAGGTTGATCTTCGACTGGGCGATAGCTTGCACCTCGTCCAGAGGCAAGGATTCGAGGAACTGCGCCATGCGCCGCTCGCTTTCCCGCGCCGCCAGCGCCGGCCAGGCGCCGCAGGCAGCGATCGCGGACAAGCCGGCCAGGTTGTTGCCGCCGTAGCCTTGCAGGTATGCAATCAGCCCCCGCTTCATTTCGCTTTCATCCCGGCTCATGCTGCAATCCTTTCTTGGTTGGCCAGCGCCAGGCGCCGCACGGCGGCGTCGTGATACTTCGGGTCCATTTCGATCCCGTAGAAGCGCCGGCCGGTCTGGCGGGCGGCCACGCACGTCGAGCCGGAGCCTGCGAACGGGTCTAGAACTATGTCGCGCGGGCGGCTGAAGGTTTCGATCAGCGGCGCCAAGCATTCGACCGGCTTTTGGGTCGGATGATGGCGATTGCCGCTGTACTTCCACGGCATCACGTCGGGCAAGGGCGTGGCCGGCACGGCCGGCTGGCCCTTGGCCAGCAGATAGGCCGACTCGTGCTGGTACGCCAAGAACCGCGCCTTGGATTGGTATTGCTTGGCGAATACCATGTGGCCGACGACACGAAAGCCCGCCGCCCGCCAGGCGGCAAAGAACCGATCAACGCGGTTCCAGCCGTAGAACGAAATGCAAAACGCGTCGTCGCGAAGCACGCGGAACATCTGTGCGAACGCCGGCGTCATCCATTCATCGGTGCGGTCGTTGGCAATACTCCGGCCGGAGCGGTCCACGTAATTGACGAGGTACGGCGGATCGGTCAACACCAGGTCAACACAGCGATCCGGCAAGGTGGGAAGAACGGACAGGCAATCGCCCAGGACAACACGACTCATGGTTGGCTCCTTGCGTGCAGCAATGTCAGCCGATCTGCATTGCACTGCACGGGGCAGGCGGGCGCAGCCCACGAAAGCGCGGTCAAGGGACGTGGAATAAATAGTGAACGCAGTGAGCGGTTTATGCCGCGAAAGCCCTTGAAGATGGGGCCGCGGCTACAAAGCCGCGCGCAGCGGCCCTAGCGTCCGTGCGGGAGTGGGATGCGACTGTATGCTCCGTGCAGTGCTTGTGGCTCTACATGGTCGGCAGTTGGCGCGTGGCTAGCGCGCCAGGCCCCGAAAGGGGCCATCGCACCTTGCTAGAAGAGCGACATCTGGCCACCGGCGGCTGCTTGGCGAATGGCTTTCGGAATGGCCTGCAGCGGCTGCTCAACCTCAGATGAAATATCCCCGGCGATGGTCTCGTCGACTTGGCCCTGGTCTGCGGCCGCCGGCGCCTGCAGGAGCGCTCGAGCGCCCTCTTCCGCTTCGCGATGGCGAAGCCGCGCGCCCCAGCCGCCCAGGATATGTGCGGGCGTAAACCACTGCTCCCGGCACTCGCCCGTGAGGCCGTTGCCATGAATCACCACGGCCGGCAGGTGCAAGAGCGCCAGCTGAATGAATGTCATATGCACGCACCGCTGATCGATGTCGATTGCAGTCGCGTGCATGCACTGCTGATAGTTCAGCTGCGCATCGTGCATCGCGTGCGCCGCCGCGATCAACATACCGCCGGCGCCGCACGCCGGCTCCAGTACGCGGACGAACTCCTGCGCGCTCGTCTTGTCGACCAGATCCTGGCCATTGCCCATCATCATGTTGCCCATCAGGCGCGACACCTCATAGGGCGTAAAGAACTGGCCGGTGCCGGCGTTGCCCATGTCTAGCATCATGAACGTGCTCCCCAGCACGTCGCCAAAGTCTGCTGCCTGAACCCGGACCTCGTAGGCCATGACCAGGTGCGAGAACGCTTGGACGAGCTGGTCGAGTTCAGATCGCTCGTACTGAGCGATCACCTGCAGGTAGCGCTGCTCGCGTGCGTCGCGCTGCGCGAGATCGGCACGGGCCAATGCGATCGCGCAGATCTCTACCCAATCGCTCCACACGCGGTCGATGCCGCGTGTACGCGCGACCTGCCGAATGAGGCTGACGATTTCCTTCTGATGGGCGTCGGCGCTGTTCAGGAAACGGCGTTGTTGTGCATTTGAGGTTTTGGCCATGTGGTCTCTCCGGTTGCCAGGGCGGGAATGCCCGGAACTTGAGAGGCACGGCGCAGCGCAGCGCTCAAGTGTCGAAGACGGCCAACGGCCGCAAGTGGCGCCGGCGCAGCCGGCGCCGCGCCGCACTTGAACGCGAGAACGCCGTGGCACACTGACCGGGAATGCAGACCCGCCACCCCGTATGGCTTTCAACGGTCCAACTTCAAAGCGCAGGCGTTCCCCTGCAGCGTCACTTAGCAGGGGCTGAGCCACGATGGCCTGATGGTGCTCAGAAGAAGAAAGGCCCGCCGAAGCGGGCCGGAATGGCGTCAATCGATCGCCGCGAAGATGGCATTTGCCTCGGCGTGTTCGCCGGCGAAGTCGCGCAGGGCGTGGTACTTCTCGGCCAGGTCGTCGCTGCGGTACTGGCTGCACAGTTCGCACAGGGCGTACAGCGTTGCCACGATGCCGGCGGCGTCCGCCGACATGGTCCGGTCGCACCAGTTCATGGGCCATACGATGTGAAGCGTCTCGTAGTCGGCCGGCGCCATGTAGAAGCCGTTCGGGATTTCGTAGTAGTGCCAGAAGCCGCCGCTGTACTCCTGCGACAGGCGATCCAGCCAGTTGTAGACGGAGATTTCTCCGCGCAGCATCAGGCGGATGCCGAAGTGTTTGGGCAAGAAGGCCAGACGATCGTGATCGGGAACCAGGCGGGCTTCAGCGAGGGTGGAGTGCGTCATGTAGTGCTCCTTGGAAGAGGGCCCCAGCCGGGGTGGCGGGACGGGAGCACTGGCGCCCTGCGGAACAAGCGCCGGGGGCAAGGGGACGTGGAATATAAAGCGCGCGTAGCGAGCGGCTATATGCCGCGAAAGCCCCTTGAGCCTGGCGCACGCAGGGCCAAGATGCGCCCGGGCCTGACACCCAGGCTGGTCCCGTTCCCAGCACCATGCCGTCCGCCTTCTCCGAATCGGATAGCGTCCGAATGACAGCAAGTTCGGCGGTTGAGAGGCGGAACGTGATCGTCGTTGTGGCGGGCGATCCCTTCTTCCGAGGAGGTTGTGAGCGAGTCGCACCAACAAATCTAGCCCGAGACGGAAGCTACTCTGCTTGCCACGTGCGCGCCAGACGTGGAATCGTTTGGGTGCGCTGTCTATGCCGCATATCGCCCCTGCCCGCCGATTTTCTTCGGCCTAAACAATCACTTGCCGGAATTTGCTGGGCGGAATACAAGTACTGTCAGCCGCCAGAATCAGGCCACTCTCGGTCATGTCACACCAAACCTGCAAGGAAGGCCTTTGAAAGACGTTGACCTTGCTGCATTGCAGATCGCCTGCCGGAATTTGGCGAGAGGCGCCCTATGGTCAGAACAGGGAACACCCGAGATTGCCGTGGCGAAGCTTGCGGGCGAATTCATGCGAATCGTAGCTACGCAAGTCGCTGACGTGATCGAATGCGGTCGAGATCCCAACATAGTCACACGTGCGGTCAGCTACCTGACCTATACCCATGTCGCTCCAGTTGGAGTCGATGTGAAATGGTGGTTCACTGAGTTGCTCACTTGCCTAGTTGAACTCGCCGTGCCATCAATGATCCAGACGCCCGAATCCAGCGCTTTCCTGCTCGATGTGCAAGAAGGGATCGCGGAATCTTTGGGGCCGGGAGAGGGCTAGAGGCGGGGGCCTAAAAGAGCCCGGCCTATACTGAACTGACAGCTCCTTCCGACGAGGTCAGCGATGTGCGGTCGAATTGTCCAGAAGTCGGGTCCGCTGGATTACGTCGAGCGGATCTTTACCAATTTGGGCCAGATCTTCGCGGACCCAACGGGGCCGCGATTCAACATACCCCCGGGCACACGCCCGCTCGCTTTGCATCGCCTGGCCGAGGGAGCGGAAGCGATGGAACGCCTGCCCTGGGGCTATAAGCCCCCCGACTCCAAGCACTTTATGAGCAACGCGAAGCTGGAGACCATCTTGAAGAACGGGTGGCCCTGGCGCTTCCTGATCGGCGCCGGTCGAATTTTGGTGCCTGCCGATGGGTGGTATGAATGGCCCGTGCAGCCGGACGGCAACAAACAACCGTATTACATACATGGCGAAGCCCCGCTCTACTTTGCGGCGCTCACGGCGTGGGAACCGGGCGCTGAGCTCGATGCCGCGCATGGGTTCGCTATCGTGACAAACGACGCCCGGGGCGGGATGGTGGATGTCCACGCCAGACGGCCTGTGGCGCTGCCGCCGGATGTCGCTCGGCGATGGGTCGATCCGTCCTACCCTACGCCCGACGCCCGGTCGCTATTGAACGAAAGCGTGCCTGAAGACGCCTTCACCTGGCATCCGGTGCGACAAGAGGTGGGAAATTCGAAATATCAGCTTCCGGACGCTATTGAACCAATATAACGGCGCCAGCGGTTCGTTGCGTCCCCGACTTGTAGTCCGCCCCGAGTTTAGCGGCTGAACAACTTCCAGCATCTAGGCTGGAACGCGCTTTGCAGAGATACATCATTGGCTAAACAGCGTCAGCGCGCGGAAGAGATGACGATGAACTCAGATGAATATCTTGCAAAGATGTCCTTCGCTCCACACCTCCACGCCATTTCGGGGATTGGGTGGACATCCTAAATGAATACGCCTTCTGCCTAGAAAAATGCAGTGGGAAGCTAGACGCCGAAGAACTCGACCGCCTATTAGACGTCGGCGCGATGTTCTATCGAACGCTGGCGCGTGCGGAAGACTATCGGAAGGACATCATCAAGGACACGTGACGCCGGCTGCGAACCGCGAACATCCTGAGCGGATAGCCACCCCGCTTCCCAAGCGTCCACAGCTGCCTGCCACTCATGAATTGGCTGCCCGCTATGCCCCGGCATGTTGTGGGCCTTCAAGAAGGGGCAAGACAATATCGACTCGCCTCGGCGCGCGGCCATCGCGCCCAGTTCCATAACGCTATGCATGATGGTTCTCCGATAGACGGTTCGCTCAGTTTCCCGAATTCAGCGCGCTTGGGTCAACGGATGCAACATTTTGCGGCGTAACTGACAAATTGGTTGGCGTGGCATTTCCGTCACCGAAGCTCTGGACCAGAGTTGCCGCCCGAGATGCGGAGGAGCTAATGAATATTCTCCTTACGACGGCGTGTGCGCTCAAAACGCAGTCGTTAGATTCGGCCTATCTTGCTTCCCCTGAGCTGGCGGCGCTGCGCACGAGACTGGACGAAATCGCCGATGAACTGCACGGGCTTCAGGCCGACGCGGCAGGCCGCCCGTGATCGGCGCGAAATACGTAGCGCTCAATACCTCGCCGGAGCCGGTTTCGACTTTTAGTTCCAATTGATGGTCGATGGGGGCCGGTGGGTATGTGGGAGAAGCCTGGGTAGCCGGTGGGCATACCCTGTGGTCAAGCGCGTGGTCAGGCGGCGCCTGTCCACCGTTTGTCCATCAGCGGTTGTCCACGGGCCGAGCACAGCGAGCCGGGCGGTCGCGAAGCGATCATCCACATATCCACGGGTCCGGATAAACGTGTTTTGAATGGGGTGTTTAGCGGCTAAACAGACCGAAAGGTCTGCAATCGGTCATGACCGGGCACTCGCCAAGGTCTGCGTGGAAGTGAGGACGGCCAGAGGCCGGTTGTACCTGCGGATGGCATCCGCCGAGCCACGGGCTCGGACAGGGTTCAACTGCTGAACCAAACCGATTGTGCCGCTCGCTTCTCGCGCGGCACAGCTCGGACGCCATGATCACTTGCTAGGACTGTCCGTAAGATGCATGTCTCAGACAGCGTGCGTCTTTGCGCTGAACGGCCCTGACCTCGCGGTCCGGGCCTCCTTATTGGCCTGCAGTTGCACGGCGCCCGTGTCGCAACAATGATGGCCCCCTGACATTTCCTGATCCAGCATCCCGACTCAAATTTACCGTAAAATATTGACATATAGCTATATTACTATTTAATGTACGGCATGACAGATCCCATAGAACAATCCAAGGCACTTGCCAACGAATCTCGTGTGGCGATTCTCGACTGGTTGCGAACGCCGCACGAGCACTTCTCCCATCAGGTCACCGGCGATCCACGCGAGATCGGGGTCTGCGTCACGTTACTGACCGAGAAGCTGGGCATGGCGCAGCCCACTGTCAGCCGCCATCTCGAGTTGCTCCGCCGGGCGGAGTTCGTGACGGTCCATCGCATCGGCCGGTGGGCCTTTTTCAAACGCAACGAGGCGGCCATTGCCGCTTACAAGGAGTGGCTCCGTGAACATCTCTGAGGCGGCCGATGCAAAGCTACTACCTGGATTCAAACGACAGTTCGTCGAGATCGATGGCAACAAAATCCTGGCACTTGTCGGCGGGTCCGGCCCGGGCCTTCTGATGTTGCACGGCGATCCACAGACTCATCTCTGCTGGCACGATATCGCACCGAGTCTGACCGACCGCTTCACGGTCGTGCTGACCGACATTCGGGGTCGGGGCGAGAGCCACAAGCCAAAAGCAGGACAGTCGCCAAACCCTTTTGCGAAGCGCACCATGGCCGCTGAACAGATAGCTGTCATGCGTGAATTGGGTTTCGAGCGGTTTTCGCTGGTCGGCCACGACCGCGGAGCACGGGTTGCCCGTCGCATGGCCCTGGATTATCCCCACGCCATCGAACGCCTCTGCGTCATGGACATTGTGCCCGCACTGGACTTCTACGAAAACGCGACGGCCGAGATCGCGCAGGACTATTTTTATTTCTATTTCCTGACCCAGCCTTACCCGCAACCCGACCGTCTGATCGAAGGCGACGCAGAGGCGTTTCAGCGCCAGATCCTTTTTGGGCTCGGTGACAAGCCAGTGCCCTACAACGAGGACGCGCTAGCGGTGTATTTAGAAAGGTCCACGGAACCAGCTTCCATCTTCGCGATGTGCGAGTGCTTCCGCGCGGGCTTTGGCATCGACAGAGAGCATGACGCGGCGGACCGGGCTGCGGGCCGCAAGATTGGCTGCCCCACGCTTGTCCTTTGGGGCGACGCGGGCGTGACTGGACGCCATTTCGACCTTGAAACGATTTGGAACGCGTGGTGCGAGGACGCTCGCTTTGCGTCCATGCCAAGCGGTCACTTCATTCCGGAAGAGGCCCCCCACGAAGCCTTAACCGCGCTCCGCCCCTTCCTTACCGAAGGACAGATATCGGCCTAAATCGGCCGTTCAACTTTTCCTTGGAAGTTCCGTGAACACTCTTGCCGATATCGCCATTGACCATTTTTGCTTACTCATTTTTGAGGGTCCACTTGACCCTGACGATGCCTCCAGCTTGTGTCAGGTAATTCCAGCATATCTAGAGGAAATGATGACAGAAGAGCGAGCCGCATTTTCTGCTGCGGCTCGACGGGCACTCACTTTTCTCACGGCACCTCCGGATAAATACGGAAACTCCCCAGCGGCGCGGGTCGGAAGCGATCAGCTAGAGTTTCTACGGATTGCAGCAAGTGGCGAAATATTCGAATGCTTGCCGGATTCAGGGACTGGCGCTTAACGCTTTTCTGATACCAGCGGATAAAGCCCAGAACGATCGCATCGATCGACTTCGGATCGAGAGCGGCTCCGCTCCGGGTCGAACTCGGACGTCGGTCTGGGCCCGTTTTCGGCCAGGAGCAGACGGCAGGAACTGCCGCTCGATCTATAGTGTTGGCTGTCCACCACCATGTATTGAATCGAACAGATAGCATGATTTGGCCATTCAAGAAGAAGGCTAGCGAGCCGCGTCACGCCCCTCGGTTGAGCCCGCCACAAGCGCCTGCGGATAGGCAGTTTCCTCCGGTTTCCGCGTGGCGGCCGACCTGCCCGATACCCATCAATAGGGTCGTGGATAGAACCCACACGTACTGCAACGGATTACGAGATTTCGCTGTGTTTCGCGAGGGCACCATTTCCATACTGCCGGACGGGCTGTCCGACACTGGCGCCGAGGCGCATGCGTTGGCCGCCCTTAGAAGCGTTTTTCACGCTCACATTGACATGAATCCGGTCGCAATGAGGGACGGCAACATCGTTGTTCACTACAACCACGACGTCGCGACGGTCGTCCTTAGGGAGCTGGTTGACGACCATTGGGCAGAAATTCAGACGCGGCATCTGGACGCCCTGGCCACTGATGAGGTTCTGATTACCGGCGCCGGGCCGAATGTGTTTGACGACCAGGGAAAGGCGGCTCTCTTTGGCCGCTGCTACATGTTCATGGATGCCGTTGACCCCCAGGTGATTCGCATTGAGCGCAAATCAGCGAGCTAACCCAATTGGCTGCCTGCGGCCAGGCGCAGCCGCAGCAGCACCCCAGAGTATTGAGGGAAAAGCCCGGTTAAAACCGGATGTAGTTAGTTTAGATATGAGGACATGCATGCAGGAGGGTTGGTACGGCGACGACTACGTAGTCTTTTTTTCACTCGACCAAGCGCAGGCTTTCGCAAAAACTTGCGAGCTTGATTCGACTTTGCCCGGCTTTTCGCTTGTAGGGTTGCGCGGATGGCAGGACTTCATTGTCAGAGACTTGTCGGGGACTACATTTACGATTCCTACTGTCCCGCTCGATGCCAAGTATCTCTCCCGATTCGAACCGCCTACCAGTCAGGAACTTGAGTCGGACCCCGGCCTTTGCGGGAAGGTACGGTGGCTCATAAAGCCGCTAGTTTTCGGGGGAGATCCGCAAGCCGACGACAATGTGACTTGGCTTTCTCACCCGCAGCATATTGAACTAGTGCGCTGGTGGAATGACCAATACCGCGCGGCGAAGTTTGGAGTTAATTGACAGGTATGTGCTTTGGGGCAGACCCGCGCGCCTACTAATTCCTTTTTATTTGGCGCTAGCCCATGTCGGGAGTGTGTCAGAAGCAGCTGACTATGAATGACCGATTTCACCACGCTGTAGGCACAGGCTTACGCGGATTGGAGGGCTGCAACGGGTCGGATAGCGCCCCTCCGTAGGAGCACACTGAATCTCCCTTTACTCAAAAGGAGATTGTCATGGAATCCGCGAATGCCGCCGTTGACCGTCGTGTGCCATGGAACAAGGGAAAGCTCACCGGGCAGAAGCCGCCCCTAAAGCTCCGAGAAATTTGGGCAATTCGAATGAGACTTCAGATGGCTTCGAACACCCGAGAACTCGCGATGTTCAATCTCGCAATTGATAGCAAGCTTCGAGCGTGCGATCTCACGCGATTGCAGGT
This sequence comes from Achromobacter sp. JUb104, assembly GCF_024806975.1. Classification (NCBI taxonomy): domain Bacteria; kingdom Pseudomonadati; phylum Pseudomonadota; class Betaproteobacteria; order Burkholderiales; family Alcaligenaceae; genus Achromobacter; species Achromobacter sp. JUb104. The sequence goes on from NZ_JANUEY010000003.1 coordinate 1,129,121, forward strand.
GCAGGACATCCGTCACGGAAGCCACGTAGCCGCGAGAGCTACCGTCATGCAACAGAAGACCCAGCGTCCGGTCCAATTCGAGATTACGGAGCAAACCCGTGAGAGCCTTGAAGCATGGATCGAAGCGCGAGGGCTAAAGGCGTCGGATTTTCTGTTTCCGAGCCGGTTGCATACGTCGCCGCATCTGTCGACGCGGCAGTACGCCCGGATTGTGCATCGCTGGGTCGCATCGATCGGCCTCGACGATACCGCATATGGAACCCACACTATGCGCCGTACAAAAGCCTCGCTGATCTACCGCCGGACGAAGAATCTTCGGGCTGTACAGCTGCTGCTCGGGCATACGAAGCTGGAAAGCACAGTTCGCTACCTTGGCATCGAGGTAGACGATGCTCTTGAGATGGCTGAACAAACAGAGGTTTGATGCATGTTATGCGCCACGGGAATGACGACCGCGCCGGTGCGCGACGCCAGCAGCGCCCCGCCCATCTTGAAGCGCGCCGTCTTGCCCGGCGGCACGCGCGTGCCTTCGGGAAACAGCAGCGGCCAGCGGCCTTCGTCCATGCGCGTCTGGCCTTGCTTGACCACCTGCTCGAAAGCGTCACGACCCTTGGAGCGGTCAATGGCAATCATGCGCAGCAGCGCCAGGCCCCAGCCGAAGAACGGCACCATGTGTAGTTCTTTCTTGTAGACGAAGCACACCTCGCGCGGCATGTGCGCCGGGAAGAACAGGGTTTCCCAGGCCGATTGGTGCTTGGACAGGATCACCGCTGGGCCCTCGGGCAGGTTTTCCCAGCCCTTGACCTGCCAGCGGATACCGCAGAACACCTTGGCGCCCCAGATAGCCAGGCGCGGCCAGCCCACCGTCAGCTTGTAACGCCAGTGCGGCGGCAGCGGCGCCCACAGGATGCAGAGGAAGGCGTAGGGGATGACCGTGATGGCCAGGAACAGGAAATACAGCAGCGAACGTAGCCGGGCCATTGAATCAATTGTCCTGAAGCAGAATGTCGACCACGGCCGACAGGTCTTCGCACACGCGGGTGTTCTCGGGCAGGCCGCCCTTGGCCAGCGTCTTCTTGCCGTTGCCGGTTTGCACCAGCCACGGCGCGCAACCCACGGCGGACGACGCCTGCAGATCGCGCAGCGAATCGCCCACCGCCGGCACGCCGGCCAGGTTGATGTCGTAGCGGTGTCCGATCTGTTCAAACAGCCCGGGACGCGGCTTGCGGCAGGTGCAGTTGTCATCCGGCCCGTGCGGGCACAGGAACACCGCGTCGATCGCGCCGCCCACGGCGGCCAGTTCACGCCGCATCTTGGTGTGGATGGCGGTCAGCGTGTCCATGTCGAACAGGCCGCGCGCCAAGCCGGACTGGTTGCTGGCAACCACCACCTTCCAGTCGGCCTGCGTCAGCCGGGCAATGGCTTGCAGTATTGCCACCAATATGGTCGTTTACTTCTGCGATCCGGGCAGCCCCTGGCAGCGAGGCACCAACGAAAATACGAATGGCCTGCTACGCCAGTACTTCCCAAAAAGAACAGGCTTGGCAAACTATACGCAGTGCGAGCTTGATGCAGTTGCCGCCAAGCTAAACTCCCGGCCCAGAAAAACGTTGGGATTCAAGACCCCGGCTGAAGCGCTGGACGCAATGTTGCACTGACCGTCTGAATCCACAGGTACTAAAAACTGGGTTAGGGTCACCTGCTCTCTGACCTCTTTCCCCTTAGGTCTAAGCCCTCTTAATCAACCTCTACATCAATCCCGAAGTGAGGTTGGTTCAGCTGTACACGTGCTCAATCGCAACGCGAGTCGCGCCCGGACAACGAGAAGCCTGTTTGCCTAAGCCATTGTGCTCGGAGGCTTTGCGACGAGGTTAGATGTTCCATGAATAGCGGGCGACTTCGTGCCGACAAACAGCATAGCGGTGCCTTGTACAGGAATAGCCGCCCGGTCTCTCGAGCGTATCCCCGTGGGTGCGACTTATCAGATGAACCGGCCAGCCGACGCGCTGCGTCCCATGCTCGTGTAGAAAGAAGCCTCGCCCAGCGGTGCCTGAAGACTAAAAATTCAGCAGGCCAGTAACGGCGTAACCGCTGGGCGTGAGTGTCGCATATTTTTCCTGCCAATTTGACAGTAATTCTCATAGCATCTCCTGGGCCGGCCTTGATACGATATTTTTATTCGGAACATGCGAGTCAAACCTTCTGATGGCCGCGACAATTAATACACCCGAACAAATATCGACTCAAGGCCTACAAGACAGACAGTCTTTTACTGCGAATTTTCTAGAGCGCCGGGGTGTTTTCTTCATGGTCGCACAGCAAGATCGCAGTCCATATCAACTGGGACCAGTCGACGATTCGACGGAGATCAAATATACGCGAGCGTGCACAACCTCTGGTTGATCACTCCCTTATGACTCTCTAGTACAAAGTCGTCCATTGAATCGCAATTGGTTTGGCATGATACCGAAGCTCCTCCTTACCCCCACATTGAATCGCCCGTTCGAGGTGACGCTGTGGAATCTGTGTAGCCCAGCGATTTGCAGGCGCTGAGGCTACAGCAGCACATAGAGTTTTCCTGCCGGCACATTGAAAACTATTTGTTAGGAGTTCAAGGATGCACGAATTGAAGGCGATGCTAAGGCAACAGCCGGTCATTCACCAAATCGAGCTCTTGTCACGGGGACGTTCTAATGTCCCAATAGCGGCCGTTGATGACGTTCCAACGCATGATGGCGCCGGGTTGATTCCGTCGTCGAAAGCGTCGACGCGAGAGCGGCAAGAACTGCGCAGGCTGGTTGAACTCCATCGCATCCGACTAGGACATTTCGGTGAACGGATGTTTGTGGAGCCGATTTGGTCGATGCTGCTCGACTTATTTGAAAATGATCTGCTGGACAGGCCCGTTTCGGTATCTTCGCTCTACCAAATCCCTGAAGTTCCGATCAGCACAGCATTGCGGCGAATAGACGATCTTGAGGAAAGCGGGTGGATATCGCGTTACCCGGACCCGCTCGACGGCCGCAGGACCTTGGTTTGCCTCACCGGCTATGGCAAATCACGCATGACTGGATATTTCTCCGAGCTGCTGGATGGAATCAGAAACCGGCGTCTCCTTGACAACGCTAACTCATGACATCCCTGCGGCTGGGTGGAGTTTTGGCCGCTCTGTTTTGTTTCCAGGCATCCTTGGCCGGATCACGCTTTGCCACGCTTCTATATGCGTTGCAAAACGGATCCGGGGGGATCGGAGCGGGATTGCTGGTCGCGGCATTCGCGTTGGCAGCAGCGCTGTGGCTTCCCATAAGCGCTAGTCTTGCCGCGCGCGCCTCTTTTCGCAGCTCAGCGGCGCTAGCTGCAACCATGATTGTCCTTGGCCTCGCGGTGGCAGCGGGAACGCGAGAAGGCTCTTCGCATCAGGTGGTCGCAACCATCGGAGCCGCACTTCTGATAGGTGGGGGCGCCAATGTAGGGTTAGTGACCTCGCAGCGGTTGATTGCGACGAACGCCTCCTCTCGTGAACTCCGCATGAGCCTTTTCGGCTGGCTTAGCATAGCGCCGGCGGCGGCGAGCGCCGTCGGCCCAGTTCTTATGGGGCTGGCGATTGATCGCCTTGGCTTTGCTACCGCATTCGCTTCGTTCGCTATCTTTCCTGTCCTTGCCCTAGTCTTCAGTAAAGCCGCCAGCCGCCAACCGCCACACCCCGGCGCGGTGAACGCTCAACACGGCCGTTTGCTCGACACCCTGAGACTACCTGGCTTGTCCCGATTGCTCGCTACAAACCTCGTTTTGAATGCTTGTTGGGACGTGCATGACTTTGCCATACCTTTGCTTGGGCATCATTTCGGCTGGCCTTCCGCAACGACCGGAATCGCCCTAGGCGCATTTTCAATGGCCGTCGTGTGCGTGCGCTTGGTGCTGCCGCGTCTAGCACCTCTGCTTTTGCGCGCCAAAACCAATGAATTTGTGCTGCTTTATACGGTTGTCGCATTTCCCCTATACGCGTTCGCGAGTTCCCCTATTTTTCTCATAGTGCTTGTATTTATGACGGGCGCAGCTTTGGGAGTGACTCAGCCCTACATAATGACCGTGCTCCATGATCTGGCGCCGAAAGAGAGGTTCGGATCTGCTCTGGCGATCCGTTCCGCGGCGATAAATTCGGCCGGCGCAGGCACACCGCTACTGTTTAGCACCGCCGCTACTGTCCTCGGGCCGGCAGGCCTCTTCGTCTCAATGGCCGTAGCATCGGCGCTCTCCCTGTTCATACTTCACGGCAAAGCCGTGCTTCCACGGTCGCGCAGCGGCAGGTTGATCCAGCGACCCGCGAGCGATGATCTCAAGCTTTAGTCTGAGTTTCTCACCCTTTCTGAGTTAGCCATGATCCAAGAGCGTTGCCTGATAGTCGACCCCATTTCGACGGGTTCCTTGTTTGCCTCTAGCTTTCGCGCCCACGGCCTCGATAGTGTGGCCATTCGGACATCGGAGTATGCGGCGGATCTTTCTCATCTATTCAAACGCGAGGACTTTTCCAGCGTTTTCGACTACTCAGGAGATTTAGCGGCAATGGGCGAACAGCTTGCCGATGTCGGCAAGTTCAAGTTCGTGGTGGCAGGATCACATCTCGGGCTGCGCCTCGCAGATGAACTTGCCCATCATTTGGGGTTGCCCCTCGCCAACGACATCGCCCTTTCCTCCATTCGGCACGACAAATATGAGCTTATCGAATGGTTGAGTCAGAACGGCATCGCGACGCCAAGACAACTCTTGTCGGGCTGCTGGGATGAAGTCCAGCGGTGGTTCGAGGGGGCCGGACAGCGTTCGGTCGTTGTGAAACCACGTAACAGTGCCGGCACTGATTGCGTGACGGTGTGCCACAACCTTGCCGACCTGAAAACCGGCTTTGAGCGCGTGGTTGACCACGAAGACCGCTACAAGACGCTCAATGCACAAGCGTTGGTGCAGTCGTATCTGAGCGGCACGGAATACGCGATCGATTCAATGAGTTTTGACGGCCACCACCGTTTTCTTTGCATGTGGCGCGCAACGCGGGACAAGGGAGCGGCCCCGTTTGCCTACGTACAGGAGCTGATCGCACCAGGAGAACCGGAATTCGACGTCGTCAGCGACTACGTCGCCTCCGTACTCGACAGTTGCCAATATCGATTTGGACCTGCTCACACCGAAGTCATCGTCGATGCTCATGGCGAGCCCCATATCGTCGAACTCAATGCGCGATGCCATGGGACTTTGGACCAGACCTTGCCTCGTATGTGCCTGGGCACCAATCAAGTAGAGGAGCTGGCCCGATCCTTCTGCGCCGCGAAGAAGCCTGATCATTGGAATCAGCCAGTGACAAGACGGGGCTATGGACTAAAAGTGACTTTGGTTTCAAACTTCTCCGGGACAATCATCAATGAGCCCGATTGGGCATGCTTCACACACATCCCCTCATATCTCAGTTCGTATCGACGACTCGACCGCGGCGGCCCAATTCACGTCACCCGTGATATGCCATCCTCACCGGGAGTGGTGTTTCTGTATGCGCGGTCGCGAGACGATCTATGGCGGGATTACGGCGTACTGCGCGACGTCGAAAAGCGCTTCTACGCGCAACTGGATTTGCAGCCCGGGCCGCTCAGTTCGGATAAGGATTTGGCCACCTTTCGCACGACTGCTGAGCAACAACCGACCCGCTCGTTGCACACGATAAACGCAAGGCAAGAGGTTGGCGTATGATTGGCGACCAACAGCCTACTACGGCGCCGGCGGGAGGAGCGCGCATCGCTTCCCCGTGGACCAAACTAGACGAGCAGGAACAGCAACGTCCATCGCTTGCTGGCTCGTACCTCGGGGTGCTTGGAGGTATGGGGCCTATGGCCGGCGCCGCGTTCGTTATGCGCCTGGTAGCGTTGACCCCAGCGTGCGCTGACCAAGCCCACATCCCGACACTACTGCGAAACGATCCCCGCATTCCGGATCGAAGCCAAGCCAAGATCGCGGATGGAGAGTCGCCACTGGCCTCAATGTTGCAGGGCGTGTACGCACTGCAAACCGCAGGTGCGGGCGTGATAGTCATTCCCTGCAATACCGCGCACTTTTGGTACGACGAATTGGCCGCTGCTGTATCGGTCCCAATCCTTCACATCGTGGACGCGGTCGCCGACGAGCTTGCCCGTCAGGGCATAACCTCTGGCCCGGTGGGAATCCTGGGCACGCCCGCCACGCTAGCGCTGGGCCTGTATCAAGAGCATTTAGCGCGCCGAGGCTACACATGTTTGCTACCGGATTCTGCACAGACCCATCATGCCTGCTCGACGGCCATTCTCGCGGTCAAAGCGAATCGACCCGATTTAGCCATACGGCCAGCACAACAGGCCATAGACGACATGTGCCGGCAAGGCGCCAGAGCAGTGGTGCTCGGATGCACCGAGTTGCCGCTGGCGGTGCCTGACCAATATCGCAGAACAGCCGTCCCAATAGCCGATTCCATCGATGCCTTGGCGCGCGCCGCCATCACCCACCGGCCTGACCGCGCGCGAGTGATCGACCAGCAGTTTTCTATGTCTGCAGCCCACAACGTCCGGTAGCCCGCTATTGAACGGTGGCGGATACGGACGGGGGGGCTTCTATCCGTTTGGACTGCCAGCAGTGGATCAACATGTACATCACCAGGAGGAATGCGGCATCACCCTCGTCCCGAGGCACGGCGGATCCAGGAGCGACGTAAACGTCCCAAGGCAGTTTTGGACAATCCATTCGACCCGCCGATAGATAAGCCGCCGTTCCTCTACTCGCTTGAATAAGCGTTATCAACGTTTGTACCTCCCCCGGCGCACCACAAGGACCTAGAAAGATATACAGACCGTCAGCGGCAGGCGGCGGCAGGTCCCCAGTCATATGTTTGGAAAGCTGTGCTGGACCAAGGCGGTAAACCCCTAGCCGGCGTGCGATCAAGGTTTCATACAGCAAATCCACGAAACTATGCGGCGCGTTGAGGCCGATAATACTTATATGCGCTGCACTTCTAATCTGATCCACCAGCGCTTCCAACTGGCCGTACCCGGGTAGTTGCTGCATCAACGTGTGTATTGCCGTGCTCTGGTCCGTCGGGTACGACAGAGAAGGCCCGGGCGCTGCTGGGAATGCGCCCGCAGCGATTTCAGCCTCTCGCAGCAAGCATGCTCTCAAGTCGCTGTATCCTTCAAAATCCAGCGCTCTGGCGAATCTCGTGACTGTGGCAATAGAAGTGCCGGCCTCCCGGGCCAGTTCTCCAATGGTCATGAACGCGACGCGTAGCGGTCGCTGAAGGCAAATTGCGGCTAACGCCCGATGGCTTGTTGGCATGCATTCTTTTTTTTCGCCAATACGTCGAGCCACTATGCTGCCGGTCGGGTTGACCGGCAAACATGCGCTTGATTCCAATTGAGAATCCTCCATTTAGGAGTGCCTTGTCCGGAGGCACGCCATTATTTGATAGGACTGCGACGCGTAAGATTACTACGGACATCCCTGAATCAACGACAATATTTTCAACACCAGAAATTAACCCCGCGAGCGCATTGACAGCGAACGTGGCGTGTGACAAAGTCAAAGCATGACGATCCGTTCGACCTGCTCGCCGATCACAACCCTCGCCCGAAGGTGTGGGATATGGTCTTAGTACTTTAAAAAGAACCCGTTCAACCCACCCCGCCCAATCTGCGGGGCTTTTTTTTCCCGCCCCGGATGGCCTATGTAGAGGATCCACGCATGCGACTTTATCTGTCTTCATACCGACTCGGCGACCATGCCGAGAAAGTTACCGATTTTTGTCGTAATGGCAAGGTCGCGATAATAGGAAATGCACTGGATTTCATCCCGCTCGATGCCAGACAGGAGTACGAATCAAACGTCTATAGTCCTTCGGCCGAATTCAACACCCTTGGACTCGAAGCACAGGAGTTGGATCTGCGCGAGTACTTTGGCCGCCAGGACGATTTGGCGCAGGATCTTAGAAAGTTCGGACTAGTCTGGGTGCTCGGTGGCAATGCTTTCCTGTTGGTGCGCGCCATGCGACAAAGCGGGTTCACTACAGTCATCCGGGAACTGTTGCGAAGAGATCAAGTTGCCTATGGTGGGTTCAGCGCTGGTGCGATTGCCGCCACCCCGCACTTGAGAGGGGTAGATCTAATGGACGATCCCTCCCAGTTAGCCGATCGATATGATCGTGAGATCGTGTGGGACGGTTTGGGGCTGGTCGACTTCTCCATAGTGCCGCACTTCGCCTCGGATCATCCGGAAAGTCATTTAGCAGACCAGGCGGTCGCCTTCATGAAAGCAGAACGCCTGCCGTACATAGCTATGCGAGACGGCGACGCCTATGTGTTGGAAGGAGCGACGGGCCAGCTGCTTGCAGCAAAACCAAGCACATCAACGCCCCCATCGACCCCACGAATATGCACTATGTGAGCGAACAGGCCCTGACGGGCTCACACTATGCAGCGCCGCACCATCATCCAAGTGAGCAACCCGCAAAGGAGCAATGCCGTCGAAGCCGTCGCTAAGCCCAACACTGAACCCATTGCCACAGGCGCGACAACACCAGCTGCAACTGCGTTCGCGATCGAACCGACGAAGGATTGCGCCGACGAAGCCATGCCGCGCCGATTCGGATGCAAGTCTAGCAGCATTATTGTCAGCAACGGCACCGTTTGAGCCCATCCGAATGAGAGTAGCCAAATGGGGAACAGCAGCAGGCTGAGCTGCATAGTGCCGTAAAGGTTAAAACCCACATTTAGCGCAGCGCCCAAGAACATCAAGGAAAATCCTATTCCGATCTGCTTGCCCCGGCTGAGCTTTCCGGCAGCGAAGCCGTTTGCCCACGCGCCAAGCATGACCCCACTGATCGTCAGCAAAAAAAACAGGTAAAAATCAGTGGTTGGCCACTGCAGATGCTCTCCCAGGAAAGCAGGCGCGGCCAATATGTACAGGAACATGCTGGTGAAGGGCAGCCCGCTAGCCAAAGACAGCAGGACGACTCGCCGATCCGTAAACAGCGTTCCATATCCTGACAGCAAATTTGACATGCTGAAAGGCTGACGTTGTGGCCTTTGCAGGCTTTCTGGTAGAAAGCGATAGTTGAGCGCCCAGAGCATTAGGCCCAAACCAGCGAGAAAGAGGAAAATCACTCGCCAGCCAAAATATTCCGATATTAGCCCGCCGAGCATAGGTGCTAACGCCGGAGCAATTCCGAAGAATATCGTAACCTGGTTCATGGCCCGTTGCGCATCCTCGGGCGCGAGGATATCGCGCAGTATGGCCCTCCCCACTACTATTCCCGCTCCTGTCACCATCCCCTGTAAAGCGCGAAAGAAGATTAAAAACTCAATAGACCGTGCGTTGGCGCAGCCCAGCGAAGCTAGCGAGAAAACTACCAGGCCCCACAACACAACGCGCCTACGGCCTAGACTATCCGAAATAGCACCGTGAAACAGGTTCATTACAGCGAAACCCACCAAATACACGGACAGCGTTTGTTGCAACTGAACTGGCGATGCACTGAGATCCGCCATCATGGGGGCGAACGCGGGAATGTAAGTATCCACCGCGAACGGGCCCAACATGCTGAGCGAGGATAACAAGACCGCTAAGGCCCACGTCGGGCCAATCCAAATTTTTCTAGCCATCGACGTGGTCATCCTCGCCTCCTGTCAAATTGCGCCGATCTACTGATGTACGGCGCCCAGCGCGCGCTGGGCCAGTGCGACGGCCAGAGCCTGTGCGGGATTGACATAAGGAACGCTGTCGATTTGGTCGGCACCGACTGCCAAGGGAATTTCCGTGCAGGCGCATAGGACCGCGTCCAACCTCTGGGACTCAATCAACCTACGAGCCACAGTCTCAAAGCACTGCTTTCCTAGTCCGAAATTCCCCTTCTTGACGCCCTCGAAGACTCCACGCATTACTAACGCCTGATCATGCTCCGGGGGGGCAAAACACTCTATCCCGCATGCCGACCCCGCCGTCTCGTATATTAATGATTGGTGCGTCCCCAAAGTCGCCATCACACCGACGCGGCGCGCGCCATCGCGTGCCAAAGCGACCATGGCTTCGCGTGCGATGTGCAGTATTTCGAGGGTTGGGAGCGCGCGCTCGAACTCCCCATGCCATGCATGCGCCGTATTGCACGCGATGGCCACCGTCCGAATTCCCGCGCGTTGCATGCGGCCGAGCGTCTCTAGGATCCTTCCTTGTGGGGGCGTGCCCCCGGGTTGGATCTCCTGACGGTCGGGCACCGGAACTTGGGCGAGCCAATGTTCCGGATAAGACTGATCCCGAAGTGGCCGACCACTGCGCGCAATGGTCAACGTGCAAGCATCAAGGAAAAGCCTCAAGAAGTCTGCGCCAGCGGCGGGCCCCATGCCGCCGACGATGCCGACGGCCCGCTGCCCTAACAGGGCAGCTGAGTCTTGCGATGAGGAGCTGGCCATTACTGCACCTGCGTCATGACCACATGATCCTGGATCCAGGCCGCAGCGATTTGAAAGCGATCCATCGCCTGCTGCTCGTTGTCTCCCTGAACATGCAGGATCGCCAGGAATTCAGCGAAGTAGTTGGTGGAGGCCTGCATCACCTGACCCTCTTGGACAATGCAAACGTAATCCGTCACCCAGTCAAATGGCAGTTCGTGAGGCAGACTCGCGATCAGCCCTTGACGCCTGGCGATTAGCCCCCATGCGACGGTCTTGCCAGTCGAGTGCTTCATGCTTGACGTCACGCTCAGCTCGGCCTGCACGCGGCTGTAGATCTCATTTGGGGAGTATCCGCACGCGAGATGAACGGCGCGTGCGATCCCCGTGCCGCCAACTCGGCTAGCAATCTCGCCCAGGACGAGGGTCCCGTTCGGACGAACAAAAACCTCTGCATGGAAAGCAAAGGATTTCGGGTGCGGGAGCGCCATGGCCGCACGGTGGGCAAATCGCTCCAGCTCGGTGCGCAATGAGGATGGGTCCATGGCGACACTGCCACGCGGATTGCTTTCATCGAATTTCAGCTGCGATCCGAAGAATCGAAACGCTTGGGCATACAAGAGGTCGCCATCGAGCACGAAACCGTCCACATGAAACAGCTTCCCAGCGATGAAGCGTTCAATCATCACATTCGATCTGAGACCTAGCCGGCAGGTCTTCATGTTGTGAATGGCAGGCCCCAATTGGTCGGCCGACGCCACTATCTGTACATCAACGGACCCCGCGGAATCACGCGGCTTCAGGACCACCGGATATCCCACCCGGGAGGAAAACGCCAGCGCTTCGCTATAACTACCTACCGGCTGGAAGAGATCGACCTCAATGTCGGCGGCCTTGAGACACTGCTTCATCCGGACCTTGTCACGAAATGCCTCGACGCTTTCCGGATCTTGCCCAGGCAGGTCGAAGAACTCGCGCAAACGCGCCGCTTTGTAAAGATCGGACTCCTGCAAAGCAACTATGTAGGTGATCGGCTCACGAGCCGCAATGCTCTGGCAGGTCTGCTCGATGTCAACGTCCCCTTCATAATCCTCCACTCCGTGGACACTTGCGTACAGCGGACTATCGCGCAGGCTCTGAGCGATGGCGGTGGGAGCGATCATTCGAATGTTCGACTTCGTCCCAGCAAGCCACTTCGCATAGTCTTCAGCCACATGGCCCCAGCGGTTGAGGATAACGATGCACATTTGTCCGGTCCTGTTATGAAAGCCACCCATTGTTCGGTGGCAGTGGTTCGAGGCTAAGAAATACGAACGACGTCAAGCTCTAGTGATCAATAGCTGGCGTACGCCAGGGTTCAGTCTCGCGGGCGATTCGCATCACAAGATCCTCAATCGTGGATTGGAATTTTTCCCCTCCCCGGCCGTAAACGTCGGTCAATGCATTCGGCGTGGCCTCACGGCTCCCAAAGACCACCGTGAACGGCGTCCAATCTTCGATTGAACGGTTGATGCGTTTGGCAACCGAGTCCCCGCACATCTCGGCGCGTAGGCGAACTCCTGACCGAGCTGCAAAGCGGTCAAGCCGACGAGCGGAGTTCCAAGCGTTATCGTGCAACACAAGCAATCTGACCTGCACAGGACACAGCCAAAGGGGAAAGTCGCCCCGTCCGTTAAGGCAACGCGTCGCCAAGTTAACGATCCAGCGCTCGACGGAATCGAACGCGCCGTGCAATAGATACATGCGTTGCTCGTCAGGATTCATGCCAACGGCCCGCAGATGAAAGGTTTGCGGCGTCTCCATATCAAACTGACCATCGGCATAGCCAATGCCATCCTCCGTGTGAAAGTGATGCTGAATCGTCCAATAATTTTTCTGTTGGTCGTAGGTATCGAACAACACGGCATCGCCAAGGTCTGCACTCGCCTTCTCGACGACCCGATTCATCGTGTCGGGTAGCACCTTCGGCACCTGCCAGGTCAAGACACTTTTGAACCCGAACAGCAAACCCAGGCGGTGCTGCGCCCGCACAATTGACAAATAGCATTCCAAGGCCGACGACTCACCCAACGCCAGGGTATGCAGGTCGATCAATGTGAAGTAACGGGCACGGCTGATGCCATCTAGTTCACCACGCATACCGTGTCTCAGGCTTGGACACAGTTCGAGGAACGTCATGGGCAGCCGTTTCGCGCTGAGCTGCTCCGTCTGCAGCATACTCATCACCCCGAAGTCTCCGCCAGGCCGGAATACGACTTCACCGCCATCAGAACCAGCTATAAATAGGCGCTGCTCAAACTGCCCCGAGTGCCCTCTAATGGGTTCTGCAGCCCAGTTGTATGCCAGCGGCGTGCGGATTTCTCGAGCGTCCAGGTTGTAGCTTATCCACTCCATTAGAAAGTCCGCCAACACGCGGAAGACCAGCGCGCCATCGGGCAATAAGTGATATTGACCGCGCGCCGCCAGGGGTGCCTTCCTGACCCAGTTCATTTCAATTAGCTTTGCGAGCGTAGCTTTGCTTGACACAGCCGACCTTTCCTAGAAGGGTACTTCGTGGCGCCCAGATCCATTGACCATGGAGGGCGAAATTCAGAGGCGCGGAGCGATGATGGCGCGCAAACGGGACAGCTCTCCACTTACCACACAGGCCTGGTCGTCTAGGCTCGCCGTCAATCCCAAAATCTCCCCTCGAACCTCGGATTCGAGAGCCCGAATGCAGCGCTCGTTCCCTACGATCGGCGCAACCGCAATTTTGGCGTCGTCGCGTGTGCGCGCAACCTGTCGCAGGCTCTGCGCCCAAGCGCAAGCGTCGCGCACTTCTACCCGGCCCCCGCGCTCGAGTGTGGCTGCAATTTCGTCCAAAACCGAAGGAATGAAATGGCCAATTTGCGTTAAGTCCTGCATCTGTAACTCCCGCCCAGAATCCCCTCGCATCGCTACACAACGGCTGACGTCATGACGTCCTGCTCCGGAACCGAAGATCAGGATCACCAGAGGGGTCTTTCTTTGCGTCCAAAGCTTGAGCTGTCTATTCAGCTGTTGCCTGTTTAAGCGCAATTCGGCGTGCACCCGTCTTCCGGCAAGTCCTGTGTCTGCAATTGCGGATGAAATTAGCCCGGCCTCAGTGCTAGAGAGATTGGTGGCCAACACAACCGCCTCCACAGGAGCGATGATTGGGTGGAGGCAGGTTCCACGCGCGGCTGCATTAAATAGTGCCGCCCACATCAGTCGTCGGGTAACAAAGCCGCAGTGCTGCCATGCATAATCGCGCGAGGGTTGACGGCCAACCCCAATGTCAAATCTGCGAGAGTATTTCTGAGCTTGGAAATATGCCCCCGAAACCTGCACGGTCTGACCCGACGGCAGGAGCGCGTCGCCGCCCGCGCACCAGCTGTAAAGATGCCCATTATTGGTCCACGGTGGTCGCGCGCTCCATATCATGGGCACACCAACGCGTGCGCAGAACCCAGCTAGGCGGAGACTCAACAGCTCACTCGCGGACTCCGCGACCGCTTCTGCCAGATCGCAGCCGTGAAACTCGAACACATCCACGGCCTCCAGCGACTTGAAGACGCCGCCGCCAGACCTACGATGGGACGACGTCGGCCTAAAATATCTCGTTCGCTGGAAAACCCGCGCAGGATAATGCTCTCGCGCGCGCAAGGATCTGGCCCAATACGTATAAACCTGCTGCTCGCCCGTCGGCGACAGAACCAAACGCTCCCGACCCGCTGAATTTCCAACTTTCAGCAATGCCCTTTCGGTGTCCACCAAATCAGAAACGGGGTCGAACACGTGCGCGCGGACCACATGCGGAAACGCCACCTCAGGATAGTTCTCCGACGCTGCCAATGCCCGGACCAGCACGGCAAAATGTTCGGCCAAGCGAACGCCCCATGGCAAAAGAACATAAGCGCCTGGCACATCTACCGCATCTATGTCGGCAATATCCGCTAGCGCTAGCCAAGCGTTGAAGGATTGCATCGTGGGCTGGATACGATCCGGCTCGAGCCGTGGCTCCTGCCAATCGTTTGCCGTGCCCGCCATGCTGGCAACGCCGGGCCTTAGTATGTCATTGACATCAAAAAGCATGGCATGCCGCATCCGGTCGTCAGGCATGGCGATGCTCGGCTCGTCCGTCGGCAACGTACGACGCAGCGCATCGGGCTCACATGGTTCTGGGAGCGGGCTAGTCATGCGCGTCCTGTGAAAAGATAAATCTCATTGCAGCTTTACCAACCATGGTGTCGATGGAGGCGGGTGCAGGTTGCGAGCCTGCATCTCCTGAATACGGGACAGGTGTTTTGCTTTAGAACTAACCCGCCATGCTTGACACAGCCAAAACCTAGACAACAGAGCGGCCCATTACAAAGCCGCAAATATGAGTGGATCAGCGCGGACGGATATGCGCCAGTGTCCGCTCCAGCGATGACATCAAGAGCTTCACATCGTTGCTGAACGAGATGAACCTGTACCCCATGTTCGCGTACTGCTTTGCCAACTCATCCGAATACGCAAAGATCCCCGGAATCTTGCCGTGCCTGCGGCAGGAATCTAGCACCGTCGCGACGGCTTCCAGCATTTGGGGACTGGTCATGTTTCCCATGCAGCCCAGTTCCGCCGAAAGGTCTCCGCACCCAACGAAAATCAAATCGATTCCTTCCACACTCGCGATCTCTTCGATGTTGTCGAGCCCCTCGGCAGTTTCTATCTGGATCGCCTTAATCACGCGCGAATTGGCCGAGGCGAGATAGTCCGCCAAAGCGGAGAAGTATCCCGAGCAGCGAATGGGATTCAGACCTCGCGTGCCTTCTGGCGGGTAGCTAGCCGCACTGACCACCGCCTTGGCTTCTCTTCCAGTTGACACTTTTGGGACGATGATTCCGAGAGCGCCCGCATCCAATGCACTTTCTATGTTGAACCGCTCACCGGTCGCTACCCTGACCAGTGCGGCCACGGACGTTCCGGTCAGCGCCTGCAAACTATATGTGAGAGTCTCCCGGTTTAAAGGAGAGGACTCCATATCCAGTACGATAAAGTCGAGCGCGCGTGTCGAGCATGCCTCCGCCATGATGGCAGAACCGGAAACAATAAAGATTCCATACGACGTCTCGCTCAGGAGTCGATCCCGGAAGTCCGTCCGATTAAGCAGTGGGTGTCGAGTATTCATGCGCGCCGTACTCCTTGCGAAGAACCCTTGGATAGGGCACCGTAGTTGACTGCTGAGTCCAAGAAGCGTTCTAGCGACTCGGTGATCTGCACGTTGCCTGAACAGGACCGTCGAATCTCCTCGACAGACGCGGTCGTTCCGGCTGTAGAGCCGGGATACCTCGCTCCGCCGGTGGCCGCGGCAACGATAGATACAGCATTTTCGGCGCCGCCGCTGCGTTGTCCTATTGAGGTTTGGAACCCCACGAAAAGCGCCCCGTTGCCCGGCGAACTGGGGTTATGGATATTTCCCGCACCTGCGTAAGCGCCAACCAGCATTTCGGCGGCCAGTCCAAGATGAAATCCCTTGTGGGCGGCGCTCGGCCAACCCAGCGGCGTCATTGTTGCCTTGTTTTCATCGGCATAGAGCGCGGTAGGATCAGTAACGCTATTGCCGTCGCGATCAATCAGCCATCCCGTGGGAATCGGCAGATCGGCGTTGACAGCGGCGCGGACCTTTCCTTCTGCCACGGTCGTCGTGCTCATATCCAGGACGAAAGGATCTTCTCCAGGTATGGGAATGGAGATCAAAAGTGGATTGGTGCATAAGGTTGCGCTAGATGTCCCGGGGTAGGCCACGCGAGCACCGCAGCCTGCAAAATTGCAAAAGCCTATCAAAACATATGGAGACGCATGGGCGCTTGCGGAGAATCCGATGGAGGACAAGCGGCCAAGATGGTGGGAATTTCGCAAGAGAACGATCCCAGCGCCGTGTTCGCTGACAATTTCTCGTAGACCTTCGGTTATCGCTGGTACGACGAGAGCCCCGAATGTTCGGCCAGCGTCGATAGTCAGTTCGGTCCGTCCCGTGCGTGAAGCCCTCGGAGTGGCCGTAGGATCTAAAAATCCCTTCTTAATGTCGGCCAAATAATCGGGCAGCCGCTGCAATCCATGAGACGGGTAGCCATCCAAGTCGTTCTTTATTAACTGAAGCGCCACAAGTGACGCCGTGGCATCGGATGCTCCGGCTTGAACGAGCAGAGAGGTCGCAGCGGCAATCAGCCTCCCGACCGAGGCGTGGACTGTGGTCATGCCCCCTCCACAGCCTTGCGCACGAATTGCGCCTTATCGACCTCGGAGACGCACAGGCGGAACTTCCCGTTAGTCGATTCGGGCATCTGCTTTAGAACTTCGAATCGGATTCTAAAACTGCATTTCGTGTGATGACCGATCCGCTCGCGCACTTGCCTTTGCCAATCTTCTTGAAGACCATCCCGCGCGACAACAAGGATACGCAATTCGTCGATGCTTTCCTGAATAACCTGGAACCAATCCACTGCGGGCAGGCGCATAAATAGGAAAGAGAAAAAATAGGCGTCGAGGAATTCGCCGTCAGGGGTGACGACGAGGTCCTGCAGCCGCCCGGCGACCTCGCTGATGCGCGGAAATTGGAAGCTGGTGTCGCTGTGACCGAGAATCCAACTCGCCATATCGTTCATCTCATACCGAATGAGCGGCATGGAAAAATTATTCAGCGTCGTCACAACGAGGCGGCCCGTCTCACCAGGCGCCGCTGGCGTATCGTCATCCCGCAAGATTTCAACGACCACGTTCTCGGACTGAACGAACATTCCGTCGTGGTCGGGGCTTTCGTGCGCGATGATATTGGTTTCACGCGAGCCGTACTTGTCATACACCTCGCAATTGAAGGTTCGCTTTAGGCGCTCCCTCATTTCCGGTGTGATAGCCTCAGAGGTCGCCTGAACCGCCCTAGTCGAGTTGAGCCTTATGCCCTTGCGCTCCAGCTCTCGCGAAACCAGATGGAGCGCATTTGAATAGGAGCTGATCAAGACGGGGTCGAACCTCTCGAGTGAATCGACGACCTTTGAGATGAAATCCCCGGAGAGACGGAATGTATTGAATTCTTTGCGGTTGCTCAGAAGGTTCAAGAACCGGTCCGTCGCGCTCTTCATCTTCCAGTACATTTCCGAGCCCCACAGCAGCGCAAATCGCTCACCTACCTTCCAACCACCGCACCACTTGTAGGTACGTAGCTGATGGGCGCGCATCCAGAGCCGAAAGTTCTCGTCCTGCTTGAAAGAAGCCCTACGCCCTGTAGTGCCGGAGCTGAAATTCTCGGTGAGGGTGGCGAAATCCGCGTTTTCGGCTATCAAGGAGCCCTGCTCGGACAGCAGGGTACTGCGATCGAGGGTTGGCAGCTTTTGCAAGTGCGGGATTTCCGTGATGTCTCCGGGGGTCAACCCTCTTTCCGCAAAAACGCGCTGGTAATAGGGCACGTTCTTGTAGACATGCGAAATGATTGCCGACAGCTTTTGTTGCTGCAGTTGGGCGATTTCGCCCGCGCCGAGGCACTGCACCTGATCGAGCCACTCGAGCCGTTCGCGTATCGAAGAGCGTCCGCGCAGACGCTCTCCCAACCAATACAGTTTTCCGGCCAAATCAGGCATGAGACGCTTCTCCAAGGACGCGGCGGTATCGAACGGTGTACCGGTCAACGCTCGTCAAAAAATGTCTGAGTTCGTTCTGACTCAGCACCGATTCAGCTGGAGTCACAAGCGCGTCCTCAAGCCTACCGTTGAACCAGTTCGCAAGTAACGATGAGTGTGAGTACGAAAAGCGAGGATCGAGAATGTCCCCGTTGGAATCCCAGTCGAAGAAGATGACGCGACGGCCACTGCGCCTCGCACGCGCAACCTCGCTAATGAGACCATCGCTGACGACATGTTCCAGCAGGTGCAGATATGCCACTGCATAGATCAGGAATCGCGCTTTGACGAGCGCAAGCGTCTGGTCTCCGTACCTGAACTTGGATGCGGCATAGTCATAAGCCGGATCCCGGCGCCGTTCCGCATCGCTTGGGCGCTTTTTGGGTACTTCGTCGAACTGCCGCATGTCCATTTCGCCGGAAATGACCTTTAACCCCTGCCAGATTCCCTCTATCGACCGTGACCACTGCCCGGGTCTTCCCGGCACCGGCAGCGATGCATGCGGCCAGACATGAAAGGGGTTCAGCTCGCGAAATCTCGACATCTCCGCCGGCGCCTGGTCGTACGTATCGACGAACAAAACCCCAGGTTTGAAACCCTCCATTTGGAGCTCAAGTGCTTGGGGACGCGGCAGGAAGAGACACGGATTGCTAGACATCACGGGTTCCTTGCCCTCATCCCTATTCAAGGATCAACTGAGGTCGTGGCTGCGCATATGCATTGGATCGCCCCCAATCTTGCAGTTTCACGCCGTGTGCTCGAGCTTCTTCAACCAATACCTGCGGTAGCGTCGCGAACGGCACTACCACAAATGCGGCCCCCACCTCCGCGTACAACTTGATTTCTGCCTTTCGAGGAAGATCGCTCAGGTAGGCGACCAGCCTTTCGGAAGGCGGGCTGGTACGGGGTAAGGAGGCGGTCAGATGTTCGGCGACGGCCGTTCCATCGCCCTCCCAGTCCGCCACGATTTCAGCATTGTCCCGTACGATGCATCCTGCTCGTCGTTCTGGCATGCCATCGACCTTGCTTTGAATGCCTCGCAACCAATCGCCATGAGTGGCAAAGCTGAAGGAATAAGGTAAGTCTTCCTTCTCCAGCATCATTGTGGCCATGTTGTATCTGTCGATAGCGGCCTCCAGCGGAACGTGTCGCACATGGAACCCATCATTTTTTAGCAACTCCATACGCGCTGGGTTATTCGACATGAGATCGATGTTCTGCGCGCCCAGGTGCCTCAAAATTTCGGGAACCATTTCGTAGGTTCTGGCGTCCAGACTCGCGTGTAGGCGTTTGAACACCTCTTCCGTGTCGAGATCGTAGTTCTGACGGTAGTCATAAATTCGAAAGTGGGCTTCGATGCCGTTTCCGCGCGCGTCCTGGTCGATGCCGTAAATCACAATGCCCCGGCCCTGCTCGGCAACGCGTACGAACGCCTCCTTCAACTGAAATCCGCAGTCGCACTGCCGTGAACCAAACACGTGACCGAACAGGCACGCCGATTCGATGCGCAGAGGCACAGCGTGTCCATCACTCACGTCGCCCAGCACCGCCGCTGCCCACCTGCCGCCGTCAGGTGAGACGAAATACCAAAGCTGAAAATAGTTAACTGCGCCACCACGCGCTTCGAGCGGCAGCCTGATAGGACCAACGATATTGGACGTTGAGGGTTCATTCATGTCGGGCTCACGAGTACATGGAAGGTTTGAAAGGAGGGGCCCTAACTTAACCAATTACCGACAGAATTTTTTTCCCATCTATCTCAGTCTTGTTAATCATTGGATGGTCTTCGTGGGTAGGTCCAAAATCCGAATCGGGGTGATAGACGACGATAGACAGATAGCTTTGAGTGGTATGGAAGCTATGCAGTTCCTCTGGCGGAAGAAGGAAAATCTGATTTGGCAGCAATGGAATTTCCTTGCCTTGTACACGACACACCCCCTCGCCCCCGACGACGCAGCCGATACGTACCGACGGATGCGTGTGCGCGGTCTGGCTCACAAAAGGCGGCACATGGAGATAATTGAGGCATGGGTCCCCTTTAACGGGTGGGGAGAGCAGCAAAGTATCGGAGCAGCCATCGATATAGCGCAGCTTCCCCAATTTTTCGGCCGGCCCTCCGAATTGATTCAGGCCGTCATAGTTTTTCCGGATTGCTACAAATCCCACGAGTCCTTCAATAAAGGCCGGACCCGTCACCGATGCATACATTCCTTGCAGTAGGCTGTATGCATGGCGACCCGTTTTTACTTCTGCAGCTTTGTCGGATACCACCACATATGCCGTATCACCGGAGCGCACTTCAATTGGGCCACCTGCCGGAATCAGCAAGTTTGTCGGAAAGTTGGCATCCACGGCCGGGACGTCAGCATAGTCGGAAGTGCTGTAGATGTTCATAGGTCCTCTCAGTGGCGATAAGTCATCGTTTGACTGTCCGGGGCACTTGCTCGGATTAACTGGCGCGCTGAAAGCATACGGAGACTTTTCTGCGCATTATTTATCGTTTCGTGATGATCGAAGACTAACAAACACCAGGCGGCCGGAAAACGGCAATCGCTTCCACTTTGAGTTCCATATTGGCTGTGCGGTATTGCGGGCGCGACTCATTGCCAGCAAACGAGGGCGACCACAAAACTTGGGAACGCCGAACTGGCTGACCGACGATGACAAACGGCTAAACAAGCGCGACCCAAGGACTTAAAGGCCGTGGCAACGGTTGCACATCATTTTGTATACGCGCGAGCTCGCCGACCGTTTGACTTGCGTGCTAAACCTGCGGTCAAAATACGCGTGTGACAAAAAACGTTTTCTCCCCGCGACCTAACCAATCGGGAACTAACTTTTAGCGCCCAAGTTCCATCCGCTTTCAAACTTAGAACCCATTGGCGCACGTAGACGAGAAGGGTTTACGCACTCTCGCCGACCGGAGCACATGCTGGGGCGATGATTATCGGTGGAGGCTTGACGGGACCCGAGCGGAAGCCCGAAGTTAAATTTGACTCGCGCGATCGTCAGTAACGGGGCCGTGGGAGCCGCAATTTGGCCAAGTCGCCACCGTCGGGAAACGGATCCACCCCGGCGACCGCCCGCAGCTGGGCGAGGGTAAGCCCTCGATGACTCTGGTGAGGGGCGTTTGCCACCAGGTATGCAGCACCGGCGCGGGCGGCCGGATCGTAGGCCGCCTTGTACAGATATGCCGACACGCGCATTTGGCCACGGCCAACGGTTCGAGAGCTGTGGGGCTCCCAAACGACGCCCGTGTCCGTCGCTGGAGCAAGATAATTGGATCGTGGCCACGGTGCGCAGCGCACTATGACTGGCGTGCATCGCGTCCTGATATCTGTCCTTGGCCACGGGTGGCTTGCGCATGAGATGGCGCGCCCGTATCAGCGGCTGGGTCAGAGGTCTCTTGCCCCAGCCGGTTCATCTCCGGCTGACCGTTGCGCCGCTCGCGCTGCCCGCGCCACAGGGCGCCTGCAAAAGGCGATCATGACTGAACGGCAATCAAGCGCGCTGCTGTTGCACCCACTGCTGCACGCTTGGACGCTGCCACTGCTGGGCGGCGTAGGCTTTGAGGCGTTCAGGGACGGCATCACCGTTCATGATCAAGCGGTGGAGCATCAGCGTCAGATCGGTATCGGCAATGCACCAGTTGCCAAATAGGTTCGCGGCCTGCGCGGGCAGCAGTTGCTCGGCCACCTGGAACAGTTTGTCAGCAGCTTCCTGCGCGGCGGCGCTCAAGGGTGTCGCCGTAGGTTGGATGAACACCGTGTCCATCCCGCGCTCGTTGCGAATAGGCATGAGATCGCTGCGCAGCCAGGCCTGGACCTGTCGGGCACGGGCGCGAAGGTGTGCGTCTTGTGGATAGACTGCTGCATACGCGGGCGGTGCAAAGACGTCTTCCAGATACTCGCTAATGGCGCTGGACTCCGACAAGGTGAAACCCTCGTGCACCAACATGGGGACCCGGGCCGTCAGAGAATGCTGACGATACGCGGCTTGCTGGTGTTGCCGTGCAGCCAGGTCAAGACATTCAGTGGAGAACGCAATGCCTTTCTCAAGCAAGGTGACATACACGGACAGCGCGTAGGGGCTGGTGAACTGGTGGTCAACAAAAAGGGTCGGCATGTTCTGCGGCATGGGTGAATTCCAAAAATAGAACGTAGGTAAAGTCTATGGGTGCGGCTGCCGCTCGCAAAACGATTTATCTTTGACATCCTTGCCAAATAAATTCACATAGACTCATGTCAGAGCTACACCGGTTGCCCAATCTACTGGCTTTGCGCGCCTTTGAGGCCGCCGCCCGGCATCAGAACTTTTCCCGCGCCGCCGATGAGATGCACATAACCCACGGTGCGGTCAGCCACCAGGTCAGGGCGTTGGAGCAAGACCTGGGTGTCGCGCTGTTTACCCGCCATGGCAAGCGTTTGACGATCACCCTGCAAGGTGCGCAGTTCGCGCAAACGGTGCGCCGCGCATTGCAGGACATCGCGGAGGCTACCCAGGCGATACGCGAAGAAACGCGGCAAAAGCGAATCACGGTGTCGTCCATCCCTTCATTTGCCGCGCGCTGGCTGGCCCCGCGCCTTGGCAAATTCATTGAACAGAACCCGGGCATAGAGCTTGTTTTGCAGACCAGCGGACGGCTGCACGACCTGGTGCGTGACGGCATTGACGTGGGCATACGTTTTGGCCAGGGCCAATACCCCGGCTTGACGGTGGAGCGGCTAATGGGCGACTCGTATTACCCGGTTGCAAGCCCTGGCTACAACCGGGGACGTCTGCCGGCCGCGCCACGACAGCTCACACCGGCGCAACTGTTGCGCTCGGAAGAACCCTGGCTGCCATGGTTTCAGGCAGCGAATCTGACGCTTGCCGAGCCCACCGGAGGCGTTCGATATCAAGATTTGTCGATGCTGATCCGCTCGGCCGTGTCAGGGAACGGCATCGCACTGGTGCGACATGTGGTGGCGATGCAGGAGATTGCCTCGGGTGAGTTGGTGCGGCTGTTTGACGTGGCGGTCAAAAGCCCCGGGCACTACTATCTTGCTTGTCCGCCGGAAGCACTGCACAAACCCCAGGTGCAGGCGTTTCGACAATGGCTGATGGAGGAAATCGCGATCTTCAAGACGCAGACTGGTGAAGCGGTGGATTGAGCATGACAGTCGAGAACTGCCATCCGCTTACGGCAGCTGCCCATTAATATAGGTCGATTGACCCTAACCCCGAATTAGTCCGGATCAGAAGTAGAGATTTCCGGCTCATTGAGGTTAGTACTTTGGCCGCTGGCCAAGTGCTGGCGCGCGTATTCAGCAGGTGCCTGCCACTTCAGCGCGGAGTGGGGACGAACCTCGTTATAGTACGTCCGCCAGGCGTCGATTTTCTCCTTGGCGTCGGCAAATGACAAGAACCAGTGGCTGTTCAGGCACTCCTGGCGGAACCGCCCATTGAAGGATTCGCACTGCGCATTGTCCGTCGGCTTGCCGGGCCGGCTGAAGTCGATTTCCACCCCATTTTCGTATGCCCATTTGTCCATGGCTTTGGAGATGAACTCGCTGCCGTTATCGGTTTTGATGACGCGCGGCAAGCCGCGCAGTGCGCATACGCGACCGAGCGTTGCCACCACATCGTCACCCCGCAGGTTTTGCCCAATGTCGATGGCCAGACACTCTCTGGTGTAATTGTCGACCAGAGTCAACGCACGCAGGCGGCGACCATCGAACAATTGGTCCATGACGAAGTCCATGCTCCAGATGTCATTGATGGCTTGCGCGACCGCTTTGGGTTGGCGACGTTGCGCCGACTTATTGCGCTTGGGGCGCTTGTGCCGCAACGACAAGCCTTGTTCTCGATACAAACGGTAGACCCGTTTGTGGTTGTCTCGATAGCCTTCGCGGCGCAGCATCACGTGTACACGCCGGTATCCGTAGTGAACGCGCGTATGCGCTATCTCGTGGATTCGCATGACCAGCGCGCCACTGTCGCGTCGGCACGATTCGTAGCGATACAACGACCGGGAAATCATGACTGCGGCGCATGCCTTGGTCACGCCGACGCCGTAGCGCTCCATCAGATCATCCACGAGTACGCGGCGCAGCGAAGGCTTCAGAGCTTTTTTGCCAGAACGTCCTGCAACATTGCCTTGTCCAGCCACAGGTCCGCGACCAGGCGCTTAAGGCGATTGCACTCCTCTTCAAGCTGGCGCAGCCGTCGCAACTCCGAGGGGCCAAGCCCGCCGAATTTCTTCTTCCAGTTGTAGAAGGTCGCTTCGCTCACGCCCATCTTGCGGCAGACCTCGGGTACGGCCGTTCCCAGTTCGGCCTGCTTCAGCGCAAAGGCGATTTGCTCTTCGGTGTATTTCGATCTCTTCACGGCATGGCTCCTATTCCATATGGTGAAATCATGCCGGATTTCTCTAATTTAGATCGGTACTAAAAACTGGGTTAGGGTCACGTTCAACCCGCCCCTTCCGCTCGCACAGCTGCGCGCCATTCAGAACCGCCATCGCGGCCCGGATGGCAAGATAAATGATGCGGACGTCCTAGCCCTACTGTTAGGGGTCAAGCGCTACCGGTCCTTCGTCCTGCGCACGAAGCAGCTGTCCGGCGAATTCCAGCGTCCTTCCGGCGTGCTGGCACCCGTCTTTGACGAGTGGTGGGAAACGTTGGTGGCGGAACCATGCGTGGCCGAGCAGGAGCAGATGATTCGGGAACTGCTCGAAGGTCCTTTTAAGCCTCGCAAGGGAATGGCGCCGCGATAAGACCCCCGCCCAGTACAGGGGCACCATTGATTCAAACGTCGTTTCATCGGCATACTGGTCTCCCGCATCTTTTGGAGGGCGAAGCCATGCTCGACGACATCCAGAA
This sequence comes from Achromobacter sp. JUb104, assembly GCF_024806975.1. Taxonomy (NCBI): domain Bacteria; kingdom Pseudomonadati; phylum Pseudomonadota; class Betaproteobacteria; order Burkholderiales; family Alcaligenaceae; genus Achromobacter; species Achromobacter sp. JUb104. Next base: position 1,154,087 of record NZ_JANUEY010000003.1, read on the forward strand.
GCAGGGCGCGGAGGCAGCCCGCAGGGGTTTGTGCCTCTTAAACTGCCCGTATCTGAAGGCTGACGCCATGCCAGGTCACACAGGGGAATCTCCCGGCGAATGGCTCAAGCGAGTGAATGCCTGGGAAGAAGGCTGGAAGAGAGAGTCGGCGCAACGCGGGGCCAATCGATGCGCCAATCCGTTTGCAGTCCCCGTCGCCAGGAGGCGACCGGACAGCTGCTTTCTGGCCAAATAACCGGCCGCAAAAAGCGCCCCAAATGGGGCGCTTCTGCTGTCTCCATCTCCGTTTAGCCGCTAAACAGGTAAGCCGCCTCTGCACGACCGGAGTTTCGCTTGGACATATCATGTGATATTCAATTTCGTCGCTATCACATGCCTACACCTCTCCTGACTTTGCTCCGCTGCGCGGGTTACTGGATCACAGCGACCCTGGGCGCGATGGTTCACTACGGAATAGTGGTCCCGTGGCAATGGATCTTGCGTCCGTTGTCGGGAACTCCCTTTGTCCTTTGCGCCTTTGTGATGGTTGCCAGGTCGAGGGTCCGACCGTGGCTGGGGATGCTGGTGGCGGTCGGGGTCATTTCCGCTTCGCTGGCCTTCACAGTCATACTCGACCAAGGTTTGAACGCGTGGGTGGCGGTGGCGGTACCTATAAGTGCCGTCACCCTCGGTCGACTGTTGCACAACCATCACGGCCGGATCCTCATGGTGAGCAACCAGGGACGTGGAATTTGGTCTGTGCATCTGAACCTCCTCAAGGCGAAGCATCCCAACGCACTGTGGAGGGGGGTGTTCCGGGAATTAGAGAATGTTGTTCGTATGGCGAAGGCAGCCGGGGCAGTCGAACTGAGGTTTACGTCTCCACTGCTGGTGAACGACACAACAGCAGGGCGGCTGGACCGAAAGTTGAGGAAGGCGCTGTCTAAGTGTGACCTCACTGCCCAAGTGACATTGGCAGATCCCAAGCCAATGGGCGTGGGCGGCACCGGCCTTATTCATGTTTACCTGGCACGCCAGCGCGGACTCAAAGCCACGCGACAAGTCTATGAAGACGCGCCGTGGAACATCAAAACAAGAGCGATCACTTTCCAGATTGTGCCGGCGCCGCACCCTTTTCCTCCAGCCGAGCCTCAGCCCTGTTTCGGTGGTGCCGGCGTTTTTCAACACGGCTCAACGCAGGATGGCAGGGCGGCGGTCGCAGCGTCCTCTGGGTCTGCACGTTGATCCTGGCCAGGAAAAGCGTCCTTTGTGTTTAGCGGCTAAACAGCGCGAGGCCAGATTGGGAACGAGAGTTGCTGCACGGGGTTTCTTGTTCCAAAGGAGCCAACATGTCCGATGATCTCAACAACCGTGGGCCGCAGGACCGGTCTCGCATCAATGTCAACGAGCCTCACGAGATTCGTTACTGGACCAAAGAGCTGGGCGTGACTGAATCGCAGCTGCGCGCAGCGGTTAAAGCCGTTGGAGTGTCGGTGAGCGCCGTGCGTACGCATCTGAGCAAGTAGAAATCGGGCCGTTATGAAGGACGGTAGTGGCTGCTTTAGCGGCTTGGCCGCTTGTCTTGGCTTCCGCGCAACGACAGGCATTAGTACCTACGGGGGCCTGTTTAGAAATTATGTATCTTATGGCTGCTTGATGGGGGCCGGTGGGTATGTGGGAGAAGCGCGGGTAGCCGGTGGGCATACCCTGTGGTCAAGCGCGTGGTCAGGCGGAGCCTGTCCACCGTTTGTCCATCAGCGGTTGTCCACGGGCCGAGCACAGCGAGCCGGGCGGTCGCGAAGCGATCATCCACATATCCACGGGTTCAGATAAACGTGTTTTGAATTGAGTGTTTAGCGGCTAAACCGACCCAGTTGGCGCTGCCCCTTTGACGTGGAGGGCACCCGGCCCCTCACGTCCCCGTGCTAGCATTTCTACGAAGACGCATGCCCCAGACAGCGTGCGTCTTTTTTGCGCTGAACGGCCCTGACCTTGCGGTCAGGGCCACCTTGTTGGTCAGCACGAATGTTCACCTATCAAGGCACGGGTGGCTGGATACGCTGAAATAGACCGTAGAAATTTAGCGGCTAAACAGGTGCCTCAGCGCCCCAGGTCGCGATCACGCTGATGTTGAATCGAGTAGGCCTGCTCGGCCTGTAGATCCTTGCGCTCGACCAGGCCAACGCCACCATGCGGATAGCGTATCCCGACCATCTGCCCCGGGACGGCGAGATCCACGTTGAGCAGCGCGCGACGGCTGTGCAGGACCATCTCTCCAGCCTGGCCCTTTTGCTCTTGAACCAAGTACCGATCGGTCAATCCGATAACCACGCCTTCATAACTCTGCCAGGAATAGCCTGAACGACGTGTGCGCGATCGCCCGCCACGGCCCTCGCCAGATCCAGAGCGTATTCCCGGTCAATTTCTCGGAGACTGGCGCGGATCAAGTGCGCCATGCGCTGCGAGTCTCCTTGATAGGCTTCGATCGATGCCTTCGTCATCTCGCCTCGATCAACGCCCTGCCAGTCAATGCCGTAGCCGGCATCCCTTGCAAGCTGACCGATGAACTCCCGAATACTTCTGCCATTGCCCTCGCGGAAGGGATGCAGCACATTCATCTCGCCCAAGTAATGGCTAGCACGCTCACTGAACGAATCGGGCCCGAGGCCTTTCAGCAGCCCTTCTCGAGCAAGTGGCCGCGTGATCTGAGCGCATAGCTCGTGATCTGCTCGTGGCTGGCGAAGCGTGTTGTGCCCTTCGAAATGTCCACCGTGCGAATCTTGCCCGCCCAGTCATAGACGTCGCCGAACAGCCGTTGATGAATCTGTTGAAGGTGCGCCAGGTCAAACTCGCCTCGAACGGGCGATACCGCAAGCTCATAAGACCGCACGGCAGCAAAGGTCGCTTCAACCCTATCCAGTTCGGATTGGTCGCTGATGCCAAATCTGTTGCGTAGAACGCCTGTATCAGGATCTACGTAGGGGTCTTTTGCGTCAATTGGATACTTTGCCATGGCCGTAGCGAAATGGCCGCCAAGGAGGCGGCCATTGCTATTCGATGGCGGTGGGGGAGCGAAACTCCCCAGACGCTACGCGGGCGCGCAGCGTATTGATCACGTTCAGAACGCTCAAGGTTCCGTCCGCGGCACGCTTAAGATCTGCGATAGTCCGCGCATCTGGCTCCAGCCCCTCGAGACGCTGGCTGGCTACCGCATTGACGACTGCGCGATGGCGGTCCTTCAGGTCGTGAGCAGTAAGCATTTGGAGGCCTCCGGGTAAGGCTTCATTTTACCGAAAATCCGCGCTTCACAGCTGTTCTGAATCAGAATTTACCGTCATCAAGAAACCATATCCGCTTCAGAACGACTGTCACAAAATTCTGCGCAGCATCCCAGAAAACATAGAGACTGCCGGCCAGTAGTAGGAGGAACCACCAATTCGTATCGGGCAGTAGTCGATCAAAAACAGAATGAACCTCCAGCAACCTCAGCATTCCTGCCGTCGCCAGTATCCAGGATAGGACGTAGGTAACGATTCCGAACGCTGTGTACAAGATCAAGAACATCGTTGGCTCCTTAGGCTGTTGGGAAGAAATCGGACGGTAGTTATAGGGTGCGTCACCTCAACGACGAAGGTAACCGGCCGGCAGGTGTTAAATGCGGAACTGTTCGCGCAGTGCTCCGCCCTTTTCTGCTGCCGTAAGCCAGCGGGGAGCGCGTCCACGACCAGTCCAAGTCTCGCCCGATTCGGGATGGCGGTACTTTGGCGCCACGGGGCGAAGAGGTTCTTTTCGATCCACGACCTTCTTTCGCTTGGCGCGGGTCGACTTCATTGCACCGTATGCGGCCTGGATATCTGCGGGAGCAATCTGAAACTCATGCATCTGCGCGACGATCTTTTGTAGGGCTGACGCCCGGCCATTGATGCGAAGCGCTTCGGCGCGTCGTTGCAGGGCTTGAATTTGAGCGTTGAGCTTGGCGAGCGATTTGTTCGAGTGCATTGCGAAATCCTTCTGCTGTTCTATTTTGGGGCTGATCGGGATGGGGCGCTTAAGCGTGAAGGCGTCGTTGCCACGGCGGTCATGCCCGCGCAGCCCATTCCAACTCTGCGGCCGGGCCTATCGTGACGGAGACTCGGCTGTTGGCACGCATTTTTATATCCACGGCTTCGTTTTGCGAACGTGCCGCAGCGAGCTCCACCGGATCGGCCTCGTTGACGATCGATACGAGAACGTCAAACTTCCGACCCTGCGTCCGATAGAAGTCCAACACGCGGACTTCGTCAGTCGAAAGCAATGCGTAGATGCGGCCATCCAGGCACTTCACATCGTTCAAAGTGGGGATTAAGTTCGGCATGTCCTTTTTCCTTTTACGCGTTATGTGCAAGTGGGTTGCGTAGTGCCGATCCTTGCGGTTTAGCCGCTAAACATCGGCACGCTTTGTCATTCATTAACGAGCTGGGGCCTCCATATCTCTACTAGCTCCTTGAACGCCTCGTGTACGGTGGTGCTGAGCGTGTCTGGATAGGATCGGCAGCGCCGGACCAGGGCAATGACTGAAGACATGTCGTCGTAAATCTCCTTGTCCACGCTCCACAGATCCGACAGATCAAAACCACCGCAGCTTGTTGCGTTCCACCAGGCAAGCAGGAAGTCCGCCACGCGCTTGCTCTGGTTGGTGTCTCGTCGAGCGATTTCGATGAGCCGATTCAAGGAGTCCATGCCGGCTTGTCGCAGCGCGGGATTGGCAGCGTCACGCTGCTCTTGCTCGAGCACGTTCCGACGGCGTTGGAACTCCGCCTTCACTTCTGCAGGGATCTCGCCGGCGGTCGACACGAAGGTTGAGCGAGGCGGGAGTGCGCCGTCTGCGGGCGGGGAGCTCGGCTCGTTTGCCAGGAATACGTAGGTCGAGCATTGCGCGGCCACCGCGCGGGCTGTCGCCTCATTATGTGATGACGGTGACGTCTCGTCCGACGGTGCTTCTGGCGACTCTTCCTTGGTCCCTGCGGCTTTGCGAATCGCCTTCACTGCTGACCGCGTCGGCTTCGTCTCGGTGGCGTTTAGCAGATCTGCGACAGCCTGCGGATCTTCTCGATGAGCAACGGCCAGCTCGCTGGCCAGCGTCACGTCCGTGACTTTTCCCGAGGCGACGGCTTCGGCCACCGCAGGCGGCAGATCGAGCATCTTTGCGTGTTGGGTAACCCAAGCCTTCGACTTTCCAAGCCCGACAGCGATCTCGCTCTGCGTTCTGCCCTCCCCCAACTCGTCGCGGATGAACTCGGCAATCTCAAGAGCGGTGATGCCTTCGCGTTTCATGTTCTCGGCCATTTGTGCGAAGCGGTCGAACTTTTCGCGGATAACCCCAGGCACCTGGCACCAACCTTCAGCCTTGGCCGCACGAAAGCGTCGGTGGCCGAAGTTGATCAGATACCGACCAGGACGAGCCGGGTTCGGCCGGAGCGATATCGGGCTCAACATTCCATCGCGGCGCAGCGATTCGCGCAGTTCATCGATGCTCTCTTTGCTCAACCCCGGGTTGTAATCCAGCCGGACGTTCCGGTCCTCGTCGATGGTATCCACGTCGAACAGGTCGGGTTCGCCGACCTGTCGCTGCGGGCCGTCCAGCATCGAGGCGAGGTCTCCCAGTCCTTTCAGATCCATCATGCCTTTACTCCCATCTTGATGCGGATGTACTGGCCCAGGGCGCGCATTTCGGCGCCCGCCGCACGCGCGGTGGTCTTCTTGGATTTCCAGACGGGTTCGCCAATAGACTGTGCTTCAGCGACGCTTGTGCGTAGACCGATGGTGACGGGCGCAAGCAGCTTCTCGTGGGCGGCACGGACTTCTGCCAAATGTCGGACCTGGCGCGGATTCCGCCGATCCACCATGCTAGGAAGTAGCCCAAGAAATTGCAGCTTAGGATTGCGCTGCCGAGCATTGAGTATCACGCGCATCATCTTCTTGATCCCTTCGATGCTGTACTCCTCCATCTCCACAGGGGATATGACCGCATCGGCAGCGTGAAGCGCTGCTGCCAAGGCGATACTTACGCCCGGCGCTGTATCAATCACGCAGAGGTCATAACCCTTTTCGGCGAACGCCGACAGATTTACCCGAAAATTTCTCAGCGCGGTTTCAAGCGGCATGTAGATCAAATTTGCCAGCAGCTGATCTGCGGCGATCAAGGAGATGCTCGATTCGGGTGTGGACACTGCCGGCACGGTGTCGAGAAATAGTGCGCTTGCAGGTATTGCCAACCTGAATCGAGCCAGGGTCTTCGAAAGGTCACCGGTATCCAGGTCGATGACTAAGACCCTGGCCCCTGCTTCCGCAGCTTCAAATGCGGTATTGACGGCGGTCGTGGTCTTGCCAACGCCGCCCTTCTGTTGTGCGACTGCGAGAGTTTTCATTTCCATATGCATTCCTCTTTTGCATTGAGGTGCGAGCGTCTAGCGGCCTAAGCGGTTTGCGTTTAGCCGCTAAACCTTGAAATTAGGGAAGCCGCTTCGACGCGGCTTCGCACGTAGGGTCTTGGTCCGAGGGCTCAGGGAGATCAGGCCAAACCTCCCAATAGTCGGTCGGTCGTAGCTCCTGTCGCGAAATACCGAGATGGGTCATGATGCGAACGCAGTGATGCGCGCCAAGGGGCGCCTTACTCTTAAGCATCTTGTTGACGGCCGGCTGCGTAACACCCAGCATTTGCGCCAATGCTTCTTGCGTGCCCGCCAGTGCGATGGCTTTTTTGAGGGCCTCATACGAGGGCCCATATTGGTCGGAAGCTTCATAGATCATCATCCGGTAATTTTATAACTCGAGTTATTTTTGGGTCAATAACTTTTATTCTTTGGGTTTTTGACGGCATACAACTACACGAATACGCTTCGGCGCATGGACCTCAAGGCGATCGGATTACGCGTCAGGCAGCGTCGGAAAGAGCTAGACCTGACTCAGGAGCAGCTCGCGGCCCACGCCGGCATCTCCCAAGCAGCGATCGCGAAAATCGAGCGCGGCGGAGCCACGCGGCACACCGCCGAGATCGCCCGTGCGCTCGGTGCCAGCACTAACTGGCTCGTGTATGGCAACGACGACCTGGCGCAGTCAGAACAAGGCTATTGGCCGTTCAAAGTGGCTCGCTTGAGTGAGTTCGAGAAATTGTCGCCAGCCAAGCAGAACGAATTGGACATCCGTCTCGCAGACTTCATCGCCGGGGCGAGCGAGCAAAGCGATAGCAAAAGAGTCGCTTAGGTGCTTGCCACAGGTGCGTCCCAAATTCCCCATTGGTCTGCCGCCTAACCCCAGTCCTCAACTGTCAAGCCGGCGGACTACCCTGTCCGTAGTACCGCCGTTGTCTTTTTTTCCTGCTGAAGTAACCAAGAGAGACTAACGCAACATAAAGATGCGGAAATATAACTAAGGTGTTGCTCATGTTTATGACTTGAGTTATATTTCTTCTGCCGGTGCAGAAATGTTCGGTCTAGCTCTTTAACACTACGAAACATGAATTTGCCCTGTGGCCCTTGTGGACGCAGTAGGGGAGATAGCCGCGAGCGAAAGCTTGGCCCCGGGCATTAAAGAAGCGGCAAGAATCAATGCGCCAGACGAGGCCCGTGAAGCCCGTTTCGCAACAAGCGCTGACGTACAAATCTGGCCAGGTGCAGAGCCTGGCGGGCGCATTGATCTCGTGCAACGGTTGGATTGCCCATCCCTGCTGATTGACCGACCGAGCGCTATTGCGGGGTCGGGCATTCAAACGAGCGCCTAAGTAGGACATGCCCCACGTGGCGAATAACGTGTTGGGCGAACACCGGGCAGGGTCTCAACTTGCCCGCGCCGTGCAAGTCGGCAGGAAGCCGCCAACGTCGTGGTATCTCGGCGGCGGCATCCGAATCGGCGTTCACCAGGATTTCCCGGATGTTTAGCTGCTAAACGCTACGGAAATCGAGCGCTCCGATTCGGATGGCACATGGCTCCATCTCATGCAGGTCTACACACAAATAAACGCTCTTCAAAGAAAGCGCGACTTCCACAGCAACGGCATCCTCGGGATGTTGGCGCTCTCTTCGACCGCAATCTCGATATCGGTCTGCATCTCCATCCTAACGAGAGGCATCCTGTTCTGGTGCCAATGGTGCCGCTCGCGCTCGACATGAGTCAGTCAAGCGGGGCCTCCTTCACACGGTAATTCAATGAAAAAACACATGATTATCTGGGGGGTCGTATCCGTGATCCTCGCTGCCGGCTATGCGTCATACGAGTTTTACTCCTCCGCCAAAGAAGACTGCTACAAGCAGGCATACGTAGCCACCACGCTTTGTTCGATCGTGCGGAAGTAGGCCATGGATCGCAAGGTCTACCCGGTTGAAATAACGCTTGGGTCCACGACGCGGCCGTACTCGCCCGAGTTTCAAATGGCCGATCAGTTCAAGGCAGGCTGGAAGCGCGTGCTGCTGATGGCGCATGGCAAGGCAGACGTCAGGTGTACTTGCCCTGGATCGGGCGAACGACGCTTGTCGATCCACAGCCGTTCCAACTCTGATCGGTTCCACCTTGCCCGCTTTCCCGAGACGGGATCAGAGCACAGCGAAGACTGCGTCTACTACGGTGTGGATCCAAGCATGTCCGGGCTCGGATCATATCGACGTGGCGTGGTCCAAGAGCTCGACGATGGCGCAGTGAAGATTAAGCTGAAGGTCGGACTTCAACAGCGTGCGACGGCCGCCCCAGAAGAAGGGGACGCCTCGTCCGCCGCCGCGCCGTCGATGCCTGCTGCTACACGCCCGCGAACTGGACAAGCCAGCATGACATTGCTCGGCCTCCTGCATTTTCTTTGGACACAAGCAGGCCTCCACGCATGGTCGCCAGGCATGGAAGGAAAGCGCAATCTCGGTGTGGTGCATTACCACTTGATGCGCTCGGCCATGTCTACCTATGCGGGGCGTGTGCGACTGGCTCAAAACCTCCTGATCTCCACGCCGACCGCAAGCGGGCAGCAAGCGGGACACAACAAGGCCAAGGCCCTGGAGGCGGTTACTCAACGACGGCGTTTGGTTGTAGTTGCCCCCCTCGCACAGCACCAAGAGGGAATGGGCGGCAGCGCCACGCTGCCTATCGCGGGGTTTCATGGAATCCCGTACCTGAACCTCGATGAAAACGTCTGGGAACCTTTGGAGCGCCGCTTTGCGCGAGAAATCGACTCTTGGCGGGCTGGGAATGCCGTCATCGCTGTCGTACAGACTGATCCACCCAAGTCCTCTGGTGGCAGCATGCGAGCGCAAGTTGTCGATATCGCCCTGATGCAGACAACGCGCGACTGGATCCCAGTCGATTCAGGCTATGAGGCTCTGGTCGCTGACAAGCTCGTGGCGGAAAAGCGCCGGTTCGAAAAGCCGCTCCGGTTTGACGCTGGCGAGGACGTAGCCTTCCCGGATTTTTGGTTGCGCGACAGGCACACGCCAGCGCCGCTGGAGGTGTGGGGCATGAGCACGCCGGAATACCTGGCGCGCAAGGCAGAAAAGGGCGCGCACTACGACGAGACGTACGGCAAAGAAGGCTGGTGGTCTTGGAACGCGTCCATCGGTGATCCGGTACCGGACTTCCCGGCACCCCTGAGATCGCACGACTAAGCAATGACCCCGACCGCTCCCTACTGAACTTCTCTTGGAGCCGATGAGCGTGCTCACTTTTACTATCTTGTTTCCGCTTTTGTTATCGGCCATGGCCTTACAGAATCGCGTCATGCGCGCGCAGACCAAGCGGGAAATGCTGATATGCGCTGCACTTGGTATCGGGATTGGCCTCGCAGCAGTGGGGGTGATTTATTACTCGTGCGCCTCTGGACAACCTGAATGCAGTCCTGTCTTCTCTCGCATGCTTGGGCTATCCAAATGAGGTCAACGGAATGACCGGTATTTTTGGAATTTTCACCCTGGTGTTCGTCGGCACAGTGGGATACGCACTAGTGACGAAGACGCGAGCAGCCTGGCTCCTGGTGCTCAGCGAAGCCATTATCGGGTTCGGCTATTCCGCCTACTCCGTTCTTCTGCCCAAACTATGAAGGACCTCTTTCCATTATGACGAAGTTCATTTCGCTGCTTGCGTCCAGCGTCTTAACCATCTTGGGGTCGATTTTCGCAGCGACCGCAATTCTCAAAGGCGAGGAGGGTCTGGGCGCAGTCGCCATGGCTATTCTCGCGTTGCTGTTCAAACTGGAAGCCGAACTCCCGGAGTTCAAGGATGCGATCCGCCAGCGGCGCCAATAGCATCCTACCTTTCCTGGCACACCCCGATACATTCACGGCCCGATAAAGGAGTTCGTATGTCTTCCATGCCTCCGGCAGAGAACATGGATGAAACGGCGCTCACGCTGCAAGAAGCTGCAATGCGCCTCAACATCTCTTACAGCACCATCTTCAGCTATCGCAAAGAGCTCGGTTTTCAGCTTAGAGCAAGGGGCGCATGGCGCATCTGGCCTTCGCGTCTTGCTGCATTTTCGGAAAAGAACAACAATGTCACCCAGCTATCGCTGCGGGTTGTGGGAGATGCACAATGCCCATCCGCAAAGATGAAACCTCAGGTATTTGGCAAGTTGATATCCGCGTCCCAGGCGTCCCGCGAGTTAGATGTTCTTCTGGAACGACGGACAGGCAAGCCGCGCAGGAATACCACGACAAGCTGAAAGCCGACCTCTGGCGTCAAGCCAAGCTTGGCGAACAACCCGACCGCTTTTTTGAAGAGGCCGCAGTGCGTTGTCTTCGACTCTGGGACGGGCTACGCGACTATGACAGCAAGGTCCGGCACGTCGCGTACTGGCGTAGTCAGTTCTCCGGACGTGCCATTCGCTCTTTAAAATTCGACGAGATCGCGGACAAACTGCCGACGCATACTACCCATAAGCATCGCAAACCCACGCCGGTAAGTGCTGCGACCAAAAACCGCTACCTAGCCACGCTTCGCAGGATGCTCAAGCTATGTGAAGACTGGGACTGGATCGACAAGTGCCCGAAATTTTCGGAGTTCGTTGAACCCGATAATCGTGTGCGATGGGAACCCCCATCCGTCATCGGTCGGCTGATAAGCGCGATGACGCTTGAGTGGATGCGCGATGTCAGCCTCGTTGCCGTGGCGACTGGCATGCGGGAAGACGAATTGCTTTCGCTCAGGCCGAGCAACGTGGATATGCCCCAGCGAAACGCATGGGTCATTGCGGAAGAGGCGAAATCGGGCTATGCCAGGTCGGTGCCCCTCAACGCGGACGCGATGGCAGTGCTGCAGCGCCGGATTCCCAAAGCCAAGAGATTTGTCTTCGAACGACCATCAAGAGATGGCGTGGTGCGGAAGATCAGCCAGGTCGATGCTCGCTGCTTGCGTCGTGCGTGCGCCGAGGTCGGGATTGACGACTTCCATTTCCACGACCTTCGCCATACCTGGGCCAGCTGGCATGTACAAGCCGGAACACCACTCATGGTTCTAAAGGATCTGGGGGGTTGGGAGACGCTGGACATGGTTCAACGCTATGCCCATTTGGCCCCGTCGCACTTGGCCCACCATTCGAACACGGTCGAATTTTGGTCAAAGTCGGAACAGAAAGAAAAAACGCCGCTAGTGATAGCGGCGTAAGTTCTTGATACTGCGGGTGTTTGGTGGTGGGCTGAGCGAGACTCGAACTCGCGACCAACGGATTAAAAGTCCGCTGCTCTACCGACTGAGCTATCAGCCCGACCGAAGCCAGAAATTATGGCGGATTTCTCCGGGCTTGTCAAAACGTTTAGCGTCGCGTGCCGGTGAAGCCCTGTAGCCGCCCAGAAAAAACGGCCGCTTGCGGCGGCCGTTCCGGGGCTTGCGATGGACCTGGATTACCAGGCAGCCACTACGGCGCCCTTGTACTTGGTCTGGATGAATTGCTTCACGGCCGGGCTGTGATAGATGCTGACCAGCTTGGCGAATTCAGCGCGGTCCTTGTCCTTTTCGCGCACGACCAACACGTTGGCGTACGGCGAGTCCGGCGACTCCTGAGCGATGGCGTCCTTGGCCGGATCCAGGCCGGCTTCCAGCGCGAAGTTGGTGTTGACAGCCGAGGCGTCGGTGTCATCCAGCGAACGCGGCAGTTGGGCGGCGTCCAATTCAATGAAGCGCAGCTTCTTCTTGTTCTCGATGACGTCGATCGGCGTCGCCTTCAGGCCCGCTTCCGGACGCAGCTTGATCAGGCCGTTGGCTTGCAGCAGCAACAGGGCGCGACCGCCGTTGGTGGGGTCGTTCGGCAAGGCGATGCGGGCGCCGTCCTTCAGTTCCGACAGCGACTTGATCTTCTTGCTGTAGATGCCGATGGGGAAGATCACGGTCTTGGCGATGCTGACCAGCTTGTAGCCACGGTCGGCGTTGGCGTTGTCCAGGTAGGGCTGGTGCTGGTAGCTGTTCATGTCCAGGTCGCCGGCGGCCAGCGCCACGTTGGGCTGCACGTAGTCGGTGAACTCGATGACCTGGATGTTCAAGCCCTGCTTGGCCGCTTCGGCCTTGACCACATCAAAGATCTGCGCGTGCGGGCCGGCGGTAACGCCAACCTTCAGCGGCTTGTCCTGAGCCAGCGCGGGCTGGGCGATTACGGCGGCGCCGAGGGCGAATGCAGCCAGCGACTTCAAAACCTTGATGCTCATGTTGCGATATCCCGAGTAACGGAAGTAGAAAGAAGATTGCAGCGAAAACGAAGCGGCGCCGGGGCGCTCAGCGATGCGACATGCGGCGCACGAAGCGATCGCCAAGGCTTTGGATTGCCTGGACCAAAACGATCAGCACAATCACGACCGCGGCCATGACGTCCGATTGAAAACGTTGATACCCGTAGCGGATGGCCAGGTCGCCCAGGCCGCCGCCGCCGATGGCGCCGGCCATCGCGGAATAGCCGATCAGGCTGACCACGGTAACGATGGTGGCGGCGATAAGACCCGGCAAGGCTTCCGGCAACAGCACCTTCAGGATGATCTGCATCGGCGATGCGCCCATGGCGCGCGCTGCGGTGATCAGGCCAGGATCCACTTCTCGCATGGCGTTTTCCGCGATGCGGGCCATGAACGGAATCGCGGCCACCGACAGCGGCACGATGGCAGCCGTGGTGCCGATGGAGGTTTGCGCGATCAGGCGCGTGAACGGAATGATGGCAACCATCAAGATGACGAAGGGCACCGAGCGCGTGGCGTTGATGATGGCGCCCAGCACGTGGTTCACGGGCTGGTTTTCCAGCATGTTGCCGCGTGCGGTCACGGTCAGCGTCACGCCCAGGGGGATGCCGATCACCACCGCGATGGCGCTGGCCACGCCCACCATCAGCAGGGTGTCAAGCAGCGACGTAATAAGCAGATCGATCAGTTGCGGACTCATGAGCTATTTCTTTAACGGTAATGTCACGGGCGGCCAACGCGGCAATCGCGTCCTTGACCGCTTCGGGCGCGCCTTGAACCAGCACGAACATCGTGCCCACGGCCACGCCCTGGATATCTTCAACGCGGGCCTGCACCAGGCCCACGTCCAGCGAGAACTGCTTGGACAGATCGGTCAGGAACGAGCCCGACGAATCCGTGCCGGTCAAGGACAGGCGCAAGAGGCGCACGGCCTGGGTAGGCGCGGCGGCAACCAGCGTGGCGATGCGTTCCTTCACGGCCGCCAAGGTGGCGTCGGTCAGGTCGGATGCGGTGGCGGCCGACACCATGCCGCGCGTGACCTCGTGGCGCGGCTGCGCGAACACTTCGCGCGTGCTGCCGATTTCAACCACTTCGCCTTGCGACAGCACGGCCACCCGGTCGCACACTTCGCGCACCACTTCCATCTGGTGCGTGATCATGACGACCGTCACGCCCGTCTTGCGATTGATGTCGCGCAGCAGGGCCAGGATGTTGTGCGTGGTTTCGGGGTCGAGCGCGGACGTGGCTTCGTCGCTGAGCAGCACGTCGGGGTTGTTGGCCAGCGCGCGGGCGATGCCCACCCGCTGCTTCTGGCCGCCGCTGATCTGGCTGGGATAGCGATCACGCAGATGCTCCAGGCCCACCAGGGCCAGCAGGCGTTCCACGCGGGCCGGGATCTCGGCCTTGGCGACGCCGGCAATTTCCAGCGGCAGCGCCACGTTGCCATAGACAGTACGGCGCGACAGCAGGTTGAAGCCCTGAAACACCATGCCGATGCGGCGGCGCTGGCCACGAAGCTGCGCCTCGTTCAGGCCGGTAAGTTGCTGTCCACCGATGGCAATCGTGCCTTCGTTGGGGCGTTCAAGCAGGTTGATGCATTGGACCAGCGTGCTTTTGCCGGCCCCGCTGGGGCCGATGATGCCGAAGACCTCGCCCTGCTCAATATGCAGGTTGATGCCTCGCAGCGCCTGGAATTGTCCATGCGGCGTGGCATAGGTCTTGGATAGGTTCTCGATGTGAATCATGGCAAGCGATTTTGTATCTTTTCTCTTCTAAAGAGAACGACCGTTTTTTTCATTTTTAATAACTACAAGTAATATGATGCGCCTTCAGGGCACCGCCCGCTCGTCACCAAGGGGTGGCTACACACTGCAATCGGGCGTCGGCAAAACGCGCAAAGGGCAGTCGGAAGGAAAGCCTTCCTGACTGCCCCTTTTGATGACGGTAGCCGGCAAGCCGGCCGCGTCGATATCAGCGAGCGCGAGAGATGCGGACTTCCGCCCCCCGGCGCTTGACCTCAAGACCTTCGGACGGCGAGATGCGCAGCCCTTCCAGCCCCTTAATGTAGCTGGAGCCCTGCATCTGCATCACGCGGATCTTGTTGCGCATGACAACCGGGTTATGCACCGGCATGCCGAACATCCAGACCTCGTCCAGGATGCGGGCCGAGTTGAACTCGCCCGTATGCTGCGCGGCGGGTCCCAGACAGAGCATGTGCCCTTCGCGGCCAAAAACCGGGAACTGGCCCAGTTCGCAGTCGATCGTCCAGGTGGTGCCGCCTTCGTAGCGATGCCCGGTGTTCAAATCCCACCAGGCCTCGCCCTTGGGCAGATACACGCGCACCTGCTTGCCGGGTTCGGTGACCGGCGCTACCAGCAAGGCGGGGCCAAGCAGGTATTGCAGGTCCCACTCGTGGGCATGCGGATCGTTCGGGAAAGACAGGGCCATGGAACGCTGCACCGGCAGGCCGGTACGGGCGGAGTCCTCGATGGCGCCCAGTACATAAGGCACCAGGCGATAGCGCCACTGCATCCAGGTCTTGGCCTGCGCCAGGGTTTCGTCGCCGAAGTCCCAAGGCATCAGCCCTTCCACGCCCTGGAACGAGAAGTTCGCCGAGAACACGCCCACGGTCAGCCAGCGCAAATACAGTTCAGACGTCATGCCCGCGCGGTCACGCGATGCCGAACCGATGCCGTGCACCTGCACGGGCACCCCGCTGGCGCCGATCGACAAGGCGGTGCGCAGCGTATGGCGCAAGCCGTCCCAGGAGTTCTCGGCTTGCGGCCCCACCTGCCACGGCAGGCGTTGCGCGGCGGGGAACAGGTCGGAACTGGGCACGACACCTTCGGGCGGCACTTTGAGGCCGGCCACGGCATCGAAGAGCGCGCGGCGCACCAGCAGCGGATACATGCTGCGCAGCGCCGGGCCGGTTTCACCGTTGCGGGCCGTCACGCCATCAGGAATGGCAAGCTGGGCATCGCACGCAGGCGCGTCCAGGCCATCTTCGATCAGTTGGCGGTGACGCTCGACCCACATGTTGTAGATGTCGCGGTAAGTCAGGTCCAGCAGGCCGAAGGGCTGGCCCGAGGTGGCGGCGATGCCGTCAAACACCTGGGCGGCGCCGTCTTCCTTGGCCAACAACCAGCCGCGGTCTTCCAGTTCTTCGAACAAGGGGCTGGTCTTGAGCACGCCGGGGAAACCGGATGCCGCGACATGCACGTTGTGCTTGTGGAACAGGGCCAGCATCTGCTTGGCGTCGGGGAAGCGCTGAGCGTCCCATTCGAACACCGCCTTATCCGACTGGAAGCCCCACGCCGCCGGCTGGGCCAGCGTCACGGCATCCACGGGAATCTGGTTTTCGCGCATGCGAGCCAGCAAGGCGACGGTCTGCGTGGGCATTTCGCCCGTGGCCTGTTGCAGCCACGCGCCCATCGCCCACAGCACGGGCTGGCCGGCGCGGCCGGTCAACGCGGTGTACTGGTTCAGGATTTCGGCGGGCTCGCCGGCAAACAGGAACACGTCCAGCACGGCGTCGTCAACGGTCAGCACGTAGGCCGAATCCGCCGGGGCGACGCCCACGGAATGTTCAACGCGGCGCATCGTATTGACGTAGACACCCCAGCCACGCGGGCTCCATGCCAGCGGCAAGGCGCGGTGCTCGGGG
Organism: Achromobacter sp. JUb104; assembly: GCF_024806975.1. NCBI lineage: Bacteria > Pseudomonadati > Pseudomonadota > Betaproteobacteria > Burkholderiales > Alcaligenaceae > Achromobacter > Achromobacter sp. JUb104. Next base: position 1,170,398 of record NZ_JANUEY010000003.1, read on the forward strand.
TCATCGGACACCACCGATTCTTCGCGGCGGTTCAGGTCGCCCGGTGTTTCCCCCAGGCCGAAGATGCGTTCGTCGGCCAGCAGGGTAAAGCCCGCCGTCCACACCGCATCGTCTTCCTGGTCCAGCGCGTTGTGCCCGAATGCGGGCGTATGCGCGGAAACCTCGGACTCGAACACCCGTTCCTCGTTGCGATAGATCGCAACGCGCACCGGGTTGGACTGGATCTCCAGGGCAACGTCGCCCTGTGTGATCCGCCAGCCGTCCCCGCCTTCGCGAGGGGCAATAGAGGCTTCGCCCACGGCCTCTTGGCGCGCGAGCAGCATCTCGGCCACGGCGCGCGCACGCGCGCCGGGCTTGTCATCATTCAGGTGGTTCGCCTCGCCGCAGCGCAGGCGAAAAACACCAGGCGCATGCGCCTCGACTACCAGGTGCAACCCATCGCCCGCGTCGAAATCGAAGCGACTGGGGCGGGACGTCAGCAGCTCGATGGTGTCGAGCTGGGTAGTATGGGCAAAGTCGAACTTGGGCGGCACAGAGCATCCCCCGGCTTAAGCCAAAAACCATCAAAAGACGCTATTTTGACGGATTTGAGCTTTGAAATAAACTCGGTCCCTCTTCTGGATGGGTTTCTCATCCATAAAAAGGGGTCATAAAGCCCTCGATCAGCGCCTGTCGGCCTAGTGCCGCGCGCCGCCGAAACGCCAACAACGAGGCCATTACGGCCTATTTGGCGCCAAATCCTGGCAATTCCCGCAATTCTACGCCACCTGGGTCGAGCCCCCATTCGCGGCTAAACTTTTTTTCACCGTGGTGAAATAAGTTTGGACAGATCGGTTTCCAGCAACGCGGGTTCGCCCGCCAGTCGGGCGCCGATCAAATCGCCCATCAAAGCCGACCACGACAAGCCGCGCGACGCATAGCCCACGGCCAACCACAGGCCGGGCGCGTGCGGTAGCTCCCCGACTGCGGGCAGGCGCCCGGGCAACACGGCCCGCCATCCCGCCCAACCGGGCAAGGTGCCGGGCACCAACGCATCGAACGCCGGGAAGTGACCGCTCAGTAGCCCGGCTGCCTTGGCAAGCGTGGTGTGCTGCCCTTCCGGGCTGACCACCGCTTGCGTGGCGCCATGCACGTAGGTGCTGCCGACCACACAGCCGACGCCCACGTCCGGCAGCAGATAGCCCTCGCCACCGACGATGCAGCGCGGCCCGCCCGCAAGCGCCTCGCCGGGCACCAGCGTGACCTCGCCAGCCAGCGCGTGCATCTGCTCCACACGCGGCAAGAAGGGGTCCAGCAGCCCGCTTTCGGCCAGCACCGCGCGCGCGCCAAAGGCATTGGCCAGGATGACGGTGTCGGCGTGCGCCAATTCCTCGCCTTGCGCATCGCGCACGCGCCATCCCTGCCCCTGGCGTTCGACCCGGGCCGCCTTGCCCGGCAACACGCTCACGCCGGAGGTTTCCAGCAAGGCGTCGATGAGTCGGTTCGGTTGAACCAGCATGCCTTGCGCGAAGTACACGCCGCCGCGCGCCACCGGCAAGCCGGCCAAGGCGCCGGCTTCGTCGCGATCCACCTGCCGTACCCAGTCGCGCGGAAAAGCCAGCGTTTCCAATGTGCTCGCCAATGCAGCGGATTTGCCCGCGTCGCGCTCGATCTGAAGCGTGCCGCACACGCGCGGCGCGGCGTCGCCAGCCAGCCCTTGCCATCGCGCAAGCGCGCGCTGGCTCCCGGCGCGCGACAGGCGTGCCCGCGCATTGTCATCACGCGCCACCACGGGCGTCAGCGCCGCGGCCACATGACCGGCATGCGCCGGCGCCCCCAGCGCCCGACCCGCGTCCAACACGGTGACTCGCCAACCCCGCCCGGCCAGCGCTTGCGCAATGCCGGCGCCCGCCAGCCCGGCGCCCACCACCACCGCATGCTTGACGGCCGCAGCCGTCGCGGCAGCCCCGGCCGCTCGGCCCTGCACGCGGGCGGTGGCTTGGATCATTTGCGGCTTGCCGCCGTCGATCGGCACGCAGCGCGCGTCGAATCCCGCATCCTGCAACGCACGCCGTAATGCTTCCGTGCCGACCGCAGCCGTCAAGGTGGCCCCGGACGCCGCCAATTGCGCCAGCGCGCGTAGCAACGGCGCTGACTTCGGGTCGGAATCGCGTTCTGGCGTGTAGCCATCCAGAAAGAACGCATCCACACGCGCGTCCAGGCGTGGCGCAAGCACCTGCGCATTGCCAAAACCCAGCGTCAGCGCCACCGCGCCGTTCTCGAATTCCAGCCGATGCAGTCCCGGCAACAGCGGGGGCCACTGCTCGGCCAGACGCCGCGCCAACTCGGCCATGGGCGACGGCGCATAACGCACCAGCAATGCCGACAAGTCATCCCGAGAGAACGGATGCGCTTCCATCGACACGACATGCAAGGCCGAGGGCCGCTGCGGGTCTTGCCGCCACGCATGCCACAGCGCCAGAAAGTTCAGGCCCAGGCCGAAAGCGGTCTCGCAGACAGTGAATACGTCGCATCCGCGCCAGCGCTCGGGTAGCCCGTTGCCGCGCAGGAATACCTGCTCCCGGTCGCTGAATGACCCGGCATACAGGGGGTAGACATCGCCGGACTCGGCGTCATGAAGCTTGCCGTCGGCATCAAAGTCGACCACTGCGGGGGTCAGGGGAACGTAAGGCGCGGACATGGGCTCTTCGAAGAAAGGATCAAGGTTGTGACAAACGCGAATTATCGACTGGCCACGGCCCGGGCGTTGGATAGACGCCACGCGGCGGCGCGGATTCCCGTGGCTGCCGCGGATTTGACGCATACCTGGGCTTACACTGGTTTACATGGACACCTATGATCAGCCCCGCTCACTGGCCCAACCCATCGACCTGTGCGCCGCGATCGACGCGGCAGTCACTGCGGCGCATGCGGGTGCAGCCATCCTGCAATCCTACGCGCATCATCGGGCCGACCTCGTGATCGACCGCAAGGCGCGCAACGATCTCGTATCGCAAGCAGACCGCGAAGCCGAGGCCGTGATCATCCAGGAACTGCAAACGCGCACGCCCAAATTCGGCATCGTGGCTGAAGAGACGGGCGGCAAGCCCCAAGGCCGCGCCACCTGGTACATCGACCCGCTGGATGGCACCACCAATTTCCTGCACGACATCCCTCACTATGCCGTGTCGATCGCGCTGATCGCGCATGCGGGCACCGCGGTGTCAGCCACGGAAACCCTCACTGAAGACACGCCCGTGGCCGGCGTGGTTTACGACCCCAACCGCGAAGAACTGTTCACCGCGGTGTATGGCATCGGCGCCTGGCTGAACGGCCGCCGCATCAAATGTTCGCGCACGCAGACCATTGAAGATTCCGTGCTTGCCACCGGCTTTCCGTTCCGCGACTTTTCCTTCGCCGGGCAGTACATGCCCATGCTGAACGACGCCATCAAGCGCGCGCGCGGCGTGCGTCGCATGGGCGCAGCCGCGCTGGACCTGGCCTGGACGGCTTGCGGCCGCTACGACGGTTATTGGGAAATGGGGCTGGCGCCGTGGGACGTGGCCGCCGGCACCCTGATCCTGCGCGAAGCGGGCGGCACGTGTTCAGACATGCACAAGCTGGATCCCTGGCCTATCGGCGGGCGCGTTGTGGCGGGCAACCCCGCCATCGAACGCGCCCTGCACGAGATGATTGCGCCGCACCTTGGCGGCGAGCCTCCCGCTGAAGGCTAAGACGCTTTGGCCGGCGCGTCGGGACGCAATTCCCGACGCAGAATCTTGCCCACGTTGCTCTTGGGCAGTTCATCGCGGAATTCCACAAAGCGCGGGCGCTTGTAGCCCGTGAGCTTTTCGCGACACCAGTCCTGCACCTGCGCCTCGGTCAATGACGCGTCGCTTTTCACCACGAACACCTTGACGGCTTCGCCCGAGTGCTCGTCCGGCACGCCGATGGCCGCGCACTCCAGCACACCCGGCATCTGCGCCACCACGGCCTCGACCTCGTTCGGAAAGACCTTGAATCCGGACACCGCGATCATGTCTTTCTTGCGGTCCACGATGCGCGTATAGCCCTTGTCATCCATGATGCCGATGTCGCCCGTGCGAAAGAACCCGTCCGCCGTCATGGACTGCCGGGTTTCGTCGGGCTTCTGCCAATAGCCCAGCATGACCTGCGGCCCGCGTATGCCCACTTCGCCGCGTTCGCCCAACGGCACTTCGTGGCCAGAATCATCAAGAATGGCCACGTCGGTGGACGGCAGCGGCAGGCCGATAGAGCCGGAATAGGCCGTGGCGTTGGTGGGGTTCACCGTGGCCACGGGCGAGGTTTCCGACAAGCCGTAGCCTTCGATCAGCGGCCTGCCGGTGATCTTCAACCAGCGTTCGGCCACGGACTGCTGCACGGCCATGCCACCGCCCAAAGTCAGGCGCAGCGCCGAAAAATCCAGCTTGGCGAAATCCGCGTTATGCGCCAGCGCATTGAACAAGGTGTTCACGCCGGGAAACAGATTGATGGGCACCTTGCGCCACGCGCTGATCAGCGAAGGCTGGTCGCGCGGGTTGATGATCAGCACGTTGCGCATGCCCGCATGCATGCCATACAAGCCGCAGACGGTCATTGCAAACACGTGGTACAGCGGCAGCGCGCTGATGATCGTAAGTTGGGTATTCGACAAGTCATGCACAACGGGCTGCGCCACGGCTTCGGTCTGCAGCACGTTGGCGGTCAGGTTCCGATGCGACAGCATCGCGCCCTTGGGCACGCCGGTGGTGCCGCCCGTGTACTGCAGCACCGCAATATCGTCCATCGTCAGCGTGGGTGGCGTGAACGGCAGGTTCGCGCCCGCCCCCAAGATCTTCGGCAACGTGTGCGCGCCGTCGATGCTCCAGGCCGGCACAATCTTCTTGATGCGGCGAGCCACGAAGTTGACCAGCGGCGCCTTCAGGCCGCCCAGCAGGTCGCCCGGCGCCGTCACGACCACATGCTTGAGCTGGCCGCGGTTCTTCACGGCCTGCAAGGTGTGCGCAAAATTTTCCAGGATCAGAATGACGGACGCGCCGCTGTCCTGCAATTGGCGTTCAAGTTCGTCGGCTGTGTACAGCGGATTCACGTTCACGACGACCAGCCCGGCGCGCAGCGTGCCCAGCATGCCCACCAGATAGGCCGGCACGTTGGGCATCATCAACGCCACCCGGGCGCCCTTCTCCAGGCCCAGGCTTTGCAGCCATCCGGAAAACGCGCGCGCATGCCGATCCAGTTGCGCATAGGTGATATCGCTGCCCATCGCCGTGCAGGCGATGCGGGTGGCGTACTGCTTGCAGGCCCGGTCCAACAGGTCGGCCAGCGAGGAATAGCCCTCGGTGGAGATCTCTGCCGGCACCCCCTGCGGATAGTGAGCAAGCCACGGTCGCGTCATGGTGTTTGTCTCCATTAAACAGATTTTTGAATGATGATAACCTTGTTGCGTTCCCTTTTTCCGCCCCCCTTCTCCCATGAAACTGCTCGAACCTATCGTCGCCTGGCACCAGGATATTTCGAAGATCCGCCGCGACATTCACGCGCATCCTGAATTGGCCTTCGAAGAATTTCGCACCGCCGACGTCGTGGCGGCCAAGCTTGAAGAATGGGGCATCGAGATTGATCGCGGCCTGGGTGGCACGGGCGTGGTCGGCATCATTCGCGGCAAGCTGCCCGGTGACCGCGCGGTGGGCCTGCGCGCCGACATGGACGCGCTGCCCATGCAAGAGGTCAACAGCTTCGCGCACGCCAGCAAGAACGAAGGCAAGATGCACGCCTGCGGCCACGACGGCCACACCGCCATGCTGCTGGCCGCGGCGCAATACCTGTCCCAGCATCGCGATTTCGCGGGCACGGTGTATGTGATTTTCCAGCCGGCCGAAGAAGGCGGCGGCGGCGCCAAGCGCATGATCGACGACGGCTTGTTCAAGCGCTTTCCGATGGAAGCCGTGTTCGGCATGCACAACTGGCCCGGCATGAAGCCCGGCCAGTTCGGCCTGACCCCCGGCCCCATCATGGCGTCCAGCAACGAATTTTCGATCGTCGTCAAAGGCAAGGGTACGCATGCGGGCATGCCCAACCTGGGCATCGACCCCGTCATGGCGGCGGTGCAGTTGGCGCAATCGCTGCAGACCATCATCACGCGCAACCGCAATCCGCTGGATGCCGCGGTGCTCAGCATTACCCAGATCCACGCGGGCAGCGCCGACAACGTGGTGCCCAACCACGCGGAACTGCGCGGCACCGTGCGTACCTTCACGCTGGATGTGCTGGACCTGATCGAACGCCGTATGGAAGAGATCACGCGGCACACCTGCGCGGCCATGGACTGCGAAGTGGAGTTCACATTCCAGCGCAACTATCCGCCCACCATCAACCATGCCGAAGAAGCTGCGTTCTGCGCCGATGTGCTGCGCGACATCGTGGGTGATGCCAACGTCAACGACCACGTGCAACCGACCATGGGCGCGGAAGACTTTGCGTTCATGCTGCAGGAGCTGCCGGGCTGCTATGTCTGGATCGGCAACGGCACCGGCGAACACCGCGACAGCGGCCACGGCCTGGGCCCCTGCATGCTGCACAACGGCAGCTACGACTTCAACGACGAGCTGCTGCCCCTGGGCGGCACGTACTGGGTCCAACTTGCCTTGAAGCGCCTGGCCAAGGCCTGAGCCCTAACCGCCGTCTGCCGCCCCGACCGCCAGGCACATCGCCAAAAAGCGTTCGGCGGCGCGGGCGGCGGCATCGGCGTGCGGCACCAGAATGCTCAGCGTGCGTGTCAGCGGCCTGGGCAACAGGCGCAACGCCGCCAAGGCGCCGTCTTCGTGCCGCATCGACATCACCGACACGAACCCCACCCCCAGCCCCGCGCGCACGGCCTGCTTCACGCCTTCCACACCCGCCAGTTCCAGGCCCACAGACGGGGTCAGCCCGGCATCGGCGAACGCGCGCTCAACCAGCCGACGCACCCCGGAGCCCGGCTCGCGCATCACCAGCGGCGAAGCCGCCAGATCCCGCAGTGTCACCGCCCCCTTGGCCGCCAGCGCATGGTCGGCCCGCACAATCGCCACCACTTCATCCTGACGCCAGGCATGGACCGCCGTGTCCGACGGCAAGCCTGACGGCACATCGCCTTCAATAAACGCCAGATCCAGCGCGGGCAGGCGCTCGACGATTTCCCGGGTGTTGCCGTCCGACAGGTGCAGGCTGACCGCCGGAAACGCCGAGCGGAAATCCGCCACCAGCCGCGGCAACAGGTAGCTGGCGGGCGTAGTGCTGGCACCCAGGCGCAAGGCGCCCGTTTCCAATCCCCGCCAGGATTCCCGCACCGCCTGGGCCTGCCGGTAGACCTGCCGCAATTGCCGGGCCTGCTCCGCCAGGCGCTCGCCCGCCTCGGTCAGGGCGATGCCGTGACCACTGCGGCGGTACAGGGGTTCGCCAAACCAGTCCTGCAGCGCGCGCAATTGGCCCGATACGGCCGGCTGCGACAAATTCAGCAGCTGAGCGGCGCGGCTGATGTTGCCCGTGTCGGCCACGCATGCAAACGACAGCAACTGATCTGGCGTCATAGCGCCCCCTTTAATATCAGAATTTCTGATATTAAATATTCAAAATAAAGATTTTTCAAATAACGATGCGGCCTCTAATATTTCGGGAAGTTATTTAGATATGCCCAAAGGGCCGTCATGAGCACTTCGACCAGCACCACCGTTCCCCTTACCCCCGCTGCCCCGGCCCCGTCGGCCAGCAGCGCCAACACCTCGGCCGCCGTCACCGCCACCCCCTGGCGCGACAAGCTCAACGGCGTGCTCTTCGTCGGGCTGATGGCCGCCGCCGTGATGCAGTTGGCCGACCTGCCCGCCATTCGCCAACTGGGCTTTTCGCCTCTGGTGGTGGGCATTGTGTGCGGCATGCTGTACGGCAACTTCCTGCGCGGCACGATGCCGGCTGACTGGGGTGTGGGCGTCAACTTCACGGCGCGGCGCCTGTTGCGCATTGCCGTGGCCTTCTACGGCCTGAACATCAGCATCCAGCAGATCGCGGCCGTGGGCTTGCCGGGCCTGGCCGTGTCGGTGGCGGTGGTGTTGGGCACCTTGCTGATCGGTACCGTCGTCGGGCAACGCATTCTGGGCCTGGATCGCGATACCGCCATGCTGACCGCCGCGGGCAGCGCCATTTGCGGCGCGGCCGCCGTGCTGGCGTTCGAACCGACGCTGCGGGCCGCCCCCCACAAGAGCGCGGTCGCCGTCGCCACCGTGGTGCTGTTCGGCACGCTGTCCATGTTCCTGTATCCCATCCTGTATCACGCGGGCTGGCTTGGCCTGGACACCCAGGCCTTGGGCATCTATATCGGCGGCACCATCCATGAAGTGGCGCAGGTCGTGGGCGCCGCCAGCAATATCGACCCCGCCACCACCGAAGTCGCCACCATCGTCAAGATGACCCGCGTGGCGCTGCTGGTGCCGGTGCTGCTGGTGCTGGGCATGTACCTGCGCAGCGCCGCCAGCCAGGCGGGTGGCCAGGCCAAGGGCGGCAAGCTTCCCATTCCCTGGTTTGCCGTCGGCTTCCTGGTGCTGGCCATTATCAACTCGCTGAATATCATCCCCGCCGACGCCATTGCCGCCATCCGCCGCCTGGACATCTTTGCGTTGACCATGGCCATGACCGCGCTGGGCATCGAAACGCGCTTTGCCCAGATCAAGAAAGCGGGCCCCCGCGTAATGGCCCTGGGCCTGATTCTGTACGCGTGGCTGTTGGTTGGCGGCTACGGGATCGTGAAGTTGGCCACCTGATTTCCAAGCCGTCGCGGCAAAGCGCCGCGACGGCTTGCGCCACGCACGCCGCTGTCTCGTTTTTCCTGCATAATCGGCTGATTCCCATGCATTGGAGTCGGCCGCATGACCTCCAGCCCCAAATCCCCGTTTACGACTTTGCCCGCCAATCGCGACGCGGTATTGCGCGTCATGCCGATGCCGGCCGATGCGAATATCCACGGGGACGTTTTTGGCGGCTGGATCATGGCCCAGGTCGATATCGCCGGATCCATTCCCGCCGCGCGCCGCGCCGCCGGCCGGGTCGCCACGGTGGCGGTCAACGCCTTCCAGTTCAAAGAGCCCGTCTTCGTGGGCGACCTGCTCAGCTTCTACGCATCCATCGTCAAGACCGGCAACACGTCCATCACGGTGTCGGTTGAGGTCTACGCGGAACGCCAGCGCCTGGACGCCGAAGTCGTCAAGGTCACCGAGGCCACCCTGACGTATGTCGCCACCGATGAAGCACGGCGCAGCCGCCCCCTTCCTTCTCTTTGAGCCGTAACGCATGACGCAGTCCGCCGCCGCGCAGAAACCGCCCGCGACGCCCCGCCGCCTCGACCCGGAAGACGCACAGACCGCCCTGGCCGAAGTGCAGGAACGCCTGCGCCGCCAACAACTGGTGGCCGACCTGGTGCATCGCCAGGAAGAAGGCGATGCCAAGGCCACGCTGGTCGAAGACCTGGTTCACCGCCAGCACGAGGCCGAACTCAAAACGTTGCTGGACGGCCTGCATCCGGCCGACATCGCCTTCATCCTGGAATCTCTGCCCAAGGATGAACGCCAGGCCATCTGGAAACTGGTCAGCCCCGAGCACGATGCCGACGTACTGCTGGAAGTGGAAGACTGGGTTCGGGAATCGCTGATTGAAGCGATGGATCGTCAGGACCTGGTTGCCGCCACCGGCAACATGGACGCGGACGAACTCGCCGACCTGGCGCCCGACCTGCCGCCCGACGTGGTGGCCGAAGTCCAAAAAGGCCTGACCGAAGAAGAACGCGCGCAGTTGCTGGAAGCCATGGGCTATCCGGAAGACAGCGTGGGCGCAATCATGGACTTCGAAATGGTCCGGGTGCGCGAGGACGTCACGCTTGAAGTGGTGCTGCGCTATCTGCGCCGCCTGCACGAACTGCCCGACCACACCGACCAGATTTTCGTGGTGGACCGCCAAGACAAGCTGCAAGGCATCCTGCCGCTGTCGCGCCTTCTGGTCAGCGAACCGGAAACCGAAGTGCGCGCCGTCATGAACGCCGACTTCCTGACGCTGAACCCCCTGGATTCCGACGCCGACGCGGCCGGGGCCTTTGAACGTTACGACCTGGTCTCCGCCCCCGTGATGGACGACCAGGGGCGCCTGATCGGGCGCGTCACCATCGCCGATGTGGTGGACGTGATGCGCGAAGACTCCCAGGAACAAGCGCTGTCGCGCGCGGGTCTGCAAGAAGAAGACATCTTCGCGCCTGTCACCACGGCGCTGCGCAACCGCGCGCCGTGGCTGCTGCTCAACCTCTGTACCGCCGCCACGGCGTCCTTCGTGGCGTCGCGGTTTGAAGGCACCGTCAGCCACATCGTGATCCTGGCTTTCCTGATGTCGATCGTGGCCGGCATCGGCGGCAACTCCGGCAACCAGACCATGACGCTGATCATCCGGGCGCTTGCCATGGGCCGGATCACGGGCCGCAACCTGTGGCAATTGGTCAAGCGCGAATTGTTCGTGACCTTGCTGGTGGGCCTGTGCGGCAGCCTGGTGGCCGCCTTGTTCGCCTGGGTGATCTCGCGCTCGCTCTCGATTGCGCTGGTGATGATGGCGGCGATGATCTGCAACATGCTGGTCGGCGCCTCGGTGGGCGTGCTGGTGCCGATGGTGCGTGCGCGCTTCGGCAAGGATCCCGCCATGGGGTCGTCAGTGCTGCTGACTTTCGCCACCGACTCATTGGGGTTCTTCATCTTCCTGGGCTTGGCCACCATCTTCCTGCTGTAGCACGGCCACCACAGAAAATTCTTGATTTTGCGTTTGCCTGACCGCCCCTTTCCTGGGGCCGAGGCCACGAACGCCGTTTGATGAAAGCGTACTGACAGGGATCGAGCGATGACAACAAGTACAGTCATGAAATTGTCATCTTCATCCTTCTGTACCCGTAATGATCACCGCATTTCGAGCAGCCCTTCTTTGCCTGCTGCTCTCGACTTTCACCGCCGCCGCGCAAGCCTGTGAAAGCATGCCCTCGTGGGCACAGTCCGCTTGCAATCGCCTTGACCAGATCTGGACCGAAGGGGGCAACGACCTCTACGTTTCCGGCTATGCCTGGCACAACCGCGCCATGTATAGCAAAGAAAAAGTCGACAGCTTCAACGAGCTGGCGTGGGGCGCCGGCTATGGCCGCAGCATCTACGACGAAGACGGCGACTGGCAGGGCCTGTACGCCATGGCGTTCCTGGATTCGCACAGCAAGGTCGAACCCATCGCCGGCTACGGATTCTTGAAAATCGGGCAAGTCAGCGAAAACTTCCGCCTGGGCGCGGGCTACACGGTGTTCCTGACCGCGCGGCACGACATCATGAGCTACGTGCCGTTCCCCGGCATCCTTCCGCTGGTGGGCGCCGGCTACAAAGACGCCATGTTCTACGCGACCTATATTCCCGGCTCAAGCGGCGCGGGCAACGTGCTGTATATGTTCGGCCGCTGGCACTTCTAAGCCAAGGCGCGGGGCCAACGCTCAGAAAGCCTGGCCCAGCCTGCGCACCAGATCACCCAGGCGCCCGTCGTCGATGCCGTGCGCACGCAAGGCGCGCTCGGTCTCCACCACGTAGTCCAGACAAGGCCCAGATTGGCCGACGGCATTGCGCACGGACGCGATCAGGCGGTCGTCGCTGAGGTCGGCCGCGTACTCATCGCAGGCGCGATTCAGCAGGAAGACCAGTCCGCGCACCGGCGCGGCTTCGGTATGGCAAGTAATCCAGCGGGGGGTGTAGGCGCCGGTCACCATCTCGCGACGCCACAGCGCCTGGAACACATCGGGCACATCGGCCGCCGCGATCTGGTAGGCCACGCCCCGGCAGCAACCGCCCCGGTTCAAGCCGAAGACCAAGCCAGGGTTGTCTGGCGAGCCGCGATGATCGTGCGACCACAGGCACAACGAGCGGTGATAGCCACGCACGGTCGCCAGACGGCGCTCGCGCCACGCAAAGCCGGGATGCCAGATCAGGGACCCGTAGGCGAACACCCATAAGTCGTCGACGCCATTCCAGTCGGCCAAAAGGTCGTCCACCGATCGCGCTTGCCGCGCTTTTGCCATACCGGCACAGCCGGCGGGTACTGCGAACGACATAGGGTCCTCTGATATCCCGATTCATTCCCTGATGGGAACGAGAGATATCCTACGCCGCACACTGCGCAAAAGCATTGCGAGATAGGCCTTGCGCAACACGCCGAAAGAAATTTGCATCCGCCGCAGTGGCCGGCCACGAAAAATTTTTGCTCAATAGCCACAACGCTGCCGCAACAACGCCGCTACACCGCGTCCAGCGGCAGTTCCGTCGTGCTCTTGATGATTTCCATCGAGAAGCTGGCGCTGACATCCAGCAGGTCCACGGCGCCGATCAGCCGACGGTAGAAGCGGTCATACGCCGCCATGTCCTCGACCACCACCTTGAGCAGGTAATCGATATCGCCCGCCATGCGGTGAAACTCCACCACGTTCGGCAAGGCCATGACGGCGTTGATCAGGCTTTGCGTCCATTTCTCGTTGTGCTGGCTGGTCTTGATGGACACGAACACCGTCAGGTTCAAGCCCAGCGCACGCGGGTCAAGCAAGATGGCGTTGCGCGCGATAACGCCGTCATCCTTCAGCTTCTGGATGCGGCGCCAGCATGGCGTCACCGACAGATTCACCTGTTCGGCGATTTCAGCAACCGAACAGGTAGCGTCTTTCTGCAGCAACGCCAGGATCTTGATGTCGGTCTGGTCCATGAGTTTTCTCGAACGCGATGGGAGCCAATCTTGCCCGTTAGTCCGGCGCGCGTCCAGCCGGAAGCCGCCGCCGCGCGCGGCGGGATTCAGTACGTACCGGGGTAGCCGCCCCCGTCGATCAACAGGCTTTGCGCCGTCATGTAGCCGGCTTGCGCCGAACACAGATAGGCGCACAACGCGCCCACTTCTTCCGGCTGGCCAAAGCGCCCGGCCGGGTTGGCGCGCCCGCGCTCTTCCCACAGTTGGTCGAAGGTCTTGTCCGACGACTGCTCCAACATGCCCCGGACGTGCCTGACCTGCGCGTCGGTGGCAAAGGCCCCCGGCAACAGGTTGTTGATGGTGACGTTGTGCCGCACCGTCTGCCGCGCCAGGCCGCCCACGAAGCCGATCAGCCCCGAACGCGCACCATTGGACAGGCCCAGCTCGGCATGCGGCGCCTTCACGCTGCGCGACACGATATTCACGATGCGGCCAAAGCGCCGCTCGATCATGCCGTCGACCACGCGCCGGATCATGTCGATGGGCCCCAGCATCATGGCGTCCAACGACGCAATCCAGTCGTCGCGCGTCCAATCCCGGAAATCGCCGGGCAGCGGGCCATCGGCGTTGTTGATCAGGATGTCGGGTTGCGGGCACGCGGCCATAGCCGCATCGCGACCGTGCTCCTGGGTCAGGTCGGCCGACACCCAGCCCACGCCGATGCCGGCTTCCTTGGAAATCTCGGCCGCGGCCTGCGCAAGCGTCTCGGGATTGCGCGCGGCAATGGTCACCGCCACACCCTCGCGCGCCAACTGCAGCGCACAGGCGCGGCCCATGCCACGGCTGCCGCCGAACACCAAAGCCGTCTTGCCACTGATCCCCAGATCCATGCCCAATTCCCCTTTGACGTGTTGCAAGCCACGCGGCGACGCCGCGCCAAAGCGAATCAGTATAGGACCAGCCGCAGGCGCCTTGGACCAAAAAAAAGAGGCCCCAAAGGGCCTCTTGTGTTGACTGCGCCGTCAGGCGCTTATCAACCCATCCACTGGCTGACCGGCGCCGCCGTATCTTGCAGCGGCTGCGCCACCACGTCGATCAGCGCCGGGCCGTCGTGTTCCATGGCGGCCTTGATGGCGTCGTCCAGCTTGGCCGGGTCTTCCACGCGCCAGGCCTTCACGCCGTACGCTTCGGCGATGCGGGCATGGTCGGTGCGGTTGAAGTCCACGCTGTAGTAGCGCTGGTCGTAGCCCGCCTTCTGGCTGGCCTTGATCCAGCCGTAGACCGAATTCGAGAACACGATCATCAGCAGCGGCGCCTTGTGGCGCACGATGGTTTCCAATTCGCCCACGGTGAAGCCGAAGCTGCCGTCGCCCATCACCGACACGCACTTGGACTGCGGCCGGCCAACCCAGGCGCCCAACGCGGCCGACATGGAAAAGCCCAGCGCGCCGTGCGCGCGGTTGGTGATGAAGTGGCGGCCGGGGCGCGACACATCGTAGTAGGCCGAGAAGTACGGGCAAGGCGTGCCCGGGTCCGCGCACACCACCGCATCGTCGGGCAGCAAGCGGTTCAGCGATTGCACTACGCGCTCGGGGCGGATCGGCGTTTCAAGGCTGTTGGCCAGCGGCTCCAGTTGCGCCAGGCGCGCGGCCTTGGCGCGGCCGGCTAGCACCGCGCCGTCCACCGCGTCTGAATTACGGTGTGCCAGGCGCGCCTGCACTTCGGCGCCCAAGGCTTCCAGCGCCAGCTTCGCGTCGCCCACCAGGCCGACTTCGGTCAGGTAGTTGGCGCCGATCACCATGGGATCGATGTCGATGTGCAGGATGGGCACGTCGCGGTTCGGGAAGCGCCAATGTTCCGTGGACGTCGAGCCGGCGCGGCAACCCACGAACAGCACCACGTCGGCTGCGGCCACCACGTCGCGGGTGGCCATCACGCCGCCGTTGGAGCCCACCACGCCTGCATTCAGCGGATGCGTGTCGGCCAGGCTGCCTTGCCCGCTGACCGTCACGCACACCGCCGCCTTCAAGCTTTCCGCCAGTTCCTGCAAGGCGCCGCTGGCGCCCGCGATGACCACGCCGCCACCGCAGATGATCACGGGCGCACGCGCACCGATCAAACGCTGCGCGGCACGCGCCACATCGGCGGGATCCGGTGCGAAGCGCATGGCCGGGAAGCGGCCGTGCTCGGGCTGCGCCCAGATATCGGACGCATCCACCTGCTGCTTCATCACGTCATATGGAAAGCACAGGTGCGCCGCGCCCGGCTTGCCGGTGGTCATGGCGCGGAATGCCGCGCGCACCATGCCGGGAATCTGGTCGGCACGGTCAATGGTGCGGTTCCACTTGGTCAGCGGACGGTACAGCGCTTCCTGGTCCAGCTCGGTCAGCGGGTATTTCCCGCGCGACCCCACCGCCACGTCCGAGGTGATGCCCAGCACGGGAATCGAGGATTCATTGGCTTCAACCAGGCCAGGCAGCAGATAGGTGGCGCCGCCACCGCTGGGGCCTTCGCACACGCCGACCTTGCCGGTGACGCGGGCGTAGGCGTCCGCCATGTACCCGGCGCTGCGCTCGTCGCGCGTCAGGATGTGCTGCATGCCGTGATCCAGGCGGTACAGCGCATCGTAAAACGGCAGGCTGGTGTCGCCGCACAGGCCAAAAATATGTTTGACGCCGTTGTGCTGCAGCATCCGCACCATGGCTTCGGCGCCGTTCAGGTTTTCCATATCATCTCCACGTAGTTAGCCGACAGGACCGGGCGGCGCGCCACCCGGCCAACCGTCGCTCAGTTATCCAGATTGATGTTGTTCTTCTTGATGAAGGCGCTCCACCGGTCGTATTCCGATTTCACGTAGGCATCCAGCGCGGGGCCGTCCGAGGCCACGATCTCGAAGCCCGCTTCAGTGATCTTCTTCTTGATTTCCGGGTCCGCCAGCACGGCCTTGAAATCGGCCGTCAGCTTTTTCACCGTGGCCTCGGGCGTGCCTTTCGGTGCGAACATGCCGCTCCACGAATAGGCAACAAAGCCAGGGAAGCCCGATTCTTCCACCGTCGGCACGTTGGGCAGTTCGGGCAAGCGCTTTTCACCCGCCACCGCCAGCGGCTTGATCTTGCCGGCCTGGATCTGGCCGCGCAGCGCCGCGAAACTCAGCCACGTCATATTGGCCTGCCCGCCCACCACCGCCTGGATGGCCGGCCCGCCGCCGCCATACGGCACGTGCAGCAGCTCGACTTTCGACAAGCGCTTGAGCTCTTCGGGCGCCAGGTGATTCAGCGAACCGACCCCGGTCGAGGCGTAGTTGAATTTGTTGGGCGATTCTTTCGCGGCGGCCGCCAGGAACGCTTTCAGGTTATCCCCAGGCACGCTGGGGTTGGCGCCAATGACCAGCGGAAAGCGCACGGTCTGCGAAATGGCGACAAAGTCCTTGAAGGTGTCGTAAGGCAGCTTGGGCTTCACGGCGGGGTTGATGCCGTGGTTGTCAAAGCTGACCAAGAGCGTGCTGCCATCGGGCTCGGCGCGCGCCACGTGCGCGGTGGCGATCTGGCTGGCCGCACCGGGGCGGTTTTCCACGATCACCGTGCGTCCGCCCAGTTGCTGCGACAGACGCGGTTGCAGAATGCGCGCCAGGATGTCGGTGCTGCCGCCCGGCGGGTAGGGCACTACCAGCACCAACGGCCGTTCTTCGGCAGCGGCGGGCGCGGCGACAAAGGCGCCCCCCGCGGCTGCCAGCGTGCATAGGCCCGCCAAAATCCGCTTCATCGTGTGAGTCATTGTTTTTCCCCTGCTGTTGTGGTGTTGGCCGGCGCTACCGTGGCGGGTTCGGCCTGGTCCCGCATGTAAATCGTTGAGAACCCCGTGCGGATCACGTCGGTGATCTGGTCCAGACGGCGTCCGATGTGTGCGCTGATCAGCGCGGACAAGGCGTCCAGATCGCGCTGTTCCAAAGCCTGGACGATACGCAGATGCTCGCCCTGCGTATGGCTGCGTCGGCCCTGCTGCATGTCGATCCAGCGCACGAAATGAATGCGGGCATTCACGCTTTCCAGCGCACGCACAAATTCTTCGTTGCGAGACAGGCGCGCCAGATGCAGGTGAAAGGCTTCGTCCAGTTCCAACAGCCGTGTGGCGTCGCTGTCTTCCGGCACATCGCGAGACCGCTCCACGAACTGGCGCAGTTCGGCCAATTCCTCGTCGCTGGCGCGCTCGCAGGCGGCACGCACGATGCCGGCCTCAAGCACCGCCCGGTACTCGTACAAACTGTGGATCTGCTTGGCGTCCAACAACCGGGCGATGAAGCCGCGGTTCACGGAACGAGTCAGGAAGCCCTCGACCATCAATTGGTTCAGCACTTCGCGCAGCGGCGTCCGGCTGACATTCAAGCGCCGCGCCAGATCCACTTCGTTGATGCGCTCGCCCGGCTTGAAATCAAACCGCACCGCCATCGCCTTGACGGCGCCATACAGCTCCGCCTGCCCGGCAGACGTGCGGGCGGCGGGGCGAATCGCTGAGGGGGGCTGCGTCATGGCTGGTCGATTTGAGTGGGGATGATCAGCGGGTATGAAGTGCATACTAAAGTGCATACACTTTGCGACGCAAGCAGGGTTTGCCCCGATCACGAATGGCCGTGGCCGATGATGACCAACATCGCCATGCCGATACCACGGCCACGGGCCGTTGCCATCGTAGGATGGGTGCAGCGCGAAGGATTTCTAAACAGGAAACCAGTATTGAACGCGCGAAACCCATCAAGTAGCGATTGCGTCATGGCTGATCCGGCCAAGAATTCAATCGTTGCTTGATGGGTTTCGCGCGTTGTTATGTCGGGGTTCTAGCGGCGAGATTCGCGCGCTACACCCATCCTACGTCCTGGGTCTAGGGCGTCGGTGTCCCGGTGTCCAAGGTGTAGTGGGCGCCGTCGCGGTTTTCCAGGGTCAGCGTGGACAGCGTGGGAGCTGACGCTGTCGGGTCAGTGTGCACGTGGATGCGCAGGTTGGCCAAGGGCACGTCCCAACCGCCATCGACAGCTTCAGCCGTGACGTCCGCCACCAACGCCAGGCGCTCGGCCACGGCTCGGGCATCGGCCGCGCGTGCATCAATGCGCATCAGGCTGCGTGCGCCATTGGGATGCGCCATCAGGTCCGGCGACCAGACACACTCGGGTGTCAGATGACGGCAGAAATACATGCGGATGCCGGGCAAAGGCTGCTCGGCAAAGCGCACGGTGTGGAATCGGGCCTGCACTTCCTGACCGTCCAGCATCGCCGGGCGCGTCAGTTCCTGTACCGGATTCACCGCAAACCCGGCCGCCTTCAGGCGTTCGTAGGTAGCGTCGGCGTCATACGTACGGAACACCAGCGCTTCCAACCCAAACGGCGAATCAGCGATTTCCTTGCGGGCCGGCGGGGCGCCCGTGGGCCATCCCAGCAGCTCGACATACGTGCCTTCCAGCACGATCAGGCGATTGCACGACCCAAGGTTATGCACCGCCTTGTCGCTCAGGTGAAACCCCTGGCGCTCGAAATGCGGCGCCAACGCATCCAGCCGGTCGCGCACCATCACGACGGCGTGGTCGAATTCGGTGCGGCCGACAGAATGCAGCATGGCGTTATCCCCTGATCAGACCAGTTTGCCGTGGCACTGCTTGTACTTCTTGCCACTGCCGCACGGGCACGGATCGTTGCGTCCGACCTTGGGCAAGGCATTGCGCACGGGTTGCTCGCCCTCTTCCGATTCCGTCTTGGCCAGCGCTTCGTCGTAATCGGAGTGGTGGTACTGCACGTTTTGCACATGCGGTTGCGCGGCTTCGGCTTCGGCCTGTTCGACTTGCTCCGACGACTGCACACGCACCGTCATCAACACGCGCACCACGTCGTCGCGAATGCGGTCCAGCATGCCCGAGAACAGTTCGAAGGCTTCGCGCTTGTATTCCTGCTTGGGATTCTTCTGCGCATAACCGCGCAAATGGATGCCCTGGCGCAGGTAATCCAGCGACGACAGGTGTTCGCGCCAATGCGTGTCGATCGACTGCAACATGATCGAACGTTCAAACTGCGACCAAGATTCGGCCCCAACCTGGTCAACCTTGGCCTGGTAGGCATCGCGAGCCGCCTTCACCACGCGCTCACGCAGGTCTTCGTCGGTCAGGCTGGTTTCCTTGTCCAACATTTCGGTCAGCGGAAGGTGCAGGTTCCAGTCCGATTCCAGAGCCCTTTGCAGGCCCGGCACGTCCCATTGCTCTTCCACCGATTCCGGCGGCACATAGGTGTTGAACATTTCCACCACGGCAGCGTCGCGCAGGCTATTCACCGTGTCGCCCACGCTTGCGGCTTCCAGCACGTCGTTGCGCTGCGAATACAGCACCTTGCGCTGGTCGTTGGCCACGTCGTCGTATTCCAGCAATTGCTTGCGGATGTCGAAGTTGCGGCCTTCCACCTTGCGTTGCGCGGTTTCGATCGAGCGCGTGACCATGCCCGCCTCGATCGGCTCGCCCTCGGGCAGCTTCAGGCGTTCCATGATGGCGCGCACGCGGTCGCCCGCGAAGATGCGCATCAGCGAATCTTCCAGCGACAGGTAGAAACGGGACGAACCCGGGTCACCCTGACGGCCGGCGCGGCCGCGCAACTGGTTGTCGATACGGCGCGATTCGTGGCGCTCGGTACCGATGATGCGCAGGCCGCCCGCGGCCTTGACCTGCTCGTTCAGCGGCTTCCATTCGGCGCGGATCTTCTCGATGCGCGCGGTCTTTTCAGCTTCCGACAGCGATTCGTCGGCGCGGATCAGATCAACCTGCTTGTCGACGCTGCCACCCAGCACGATGTCGGTACCACGACCGGCCATGTTGGTGGCGATCGTGATGTGACCCGGCTTGCCGGCTTCGGCCACGATCTCGGCTTCGCGGGCGTGCTGCTTGGCGTTCAGCACTTCGTGCGGCAGCTTGGCCTTTTTCAGGAGGCCCGACAGCAGCTCGGAGTTTTCAATGCTGGTCGTACCCACCAACACCGGCTGGCCACGCTCGTGGCAGTCGCGGATGTCTTCGAGGATCGCGTTGTACTTTTCCGGATCGGTCTTGAAGACCTGATCGTTCTGGTCCTTGCGGATCATCGGCTTGTTGGTCGGGATGATGACCGTTTCAAGCCCGTAGATTTCCTGGAACTCGTACGCTTCCGTATCGGCCGTGCCGGTCATGCCGGACAGCTTTTCATACATGCGGAAGTAGTTCTGGAACGTGATGGATGCCAGCGTCTGGTTTTCGTGCTGGATCTTCACGCCTTCCTTGGCTTCGACGGCTTGGTGCAAGCCATCGGACCAACGGCGGCCCACCATCAGGCGGCCCGTGAATTCGTCGACGATCACCACCTCGCCATCCTGGACCACGTATTGCTGGTCGCGGAAGAACAGGTTGTTGGCGCGCAAGGCCACCATCAGGTGGTGCATCAGCGCAATGTGGCGGGGGTCGTACAGCGATTCGCCTTCCGGCAGGATGCCCAGGCGGGCCAAAATGGCCTCGGCATTTTCGTGCCCGGCTTCCGACAGGTAAACCTGCTGGCTCTTTTCGTCGACCCAGTAGTCGCCTTCGGGTTCCGGCTCCTGCGGCTTGGGTTCGCTGGCCATGCGCTTGAGCAGCGGCGGCACCGCGTTCATGCGGATGTAGAGCTCGGTGTGATCTTCGGCCTGGCCGGAAATGATCAGCGGCGTGCGGGCTTCGTCGATCAGGATCGAGTCCACTTCGTCGACGATGGCGTAGAACAGCACGCGCTGGCGGCGGTCCTCAACACGGAATTCCATGTTGTCGCGCAGGTAGTCGAAACCGAATTCGTTATTGGTGCCGTAAGTGATGTCGGCGGCGTAGGCGGCCTTCTTCTCTTCGTTAGGCTGCTGCGGCACCACCACGCCCGTGGTCATGCCCAGGAAGTGGTACAGGCGCCCCATCCATTCCGCGTCGCGGCGGGCCAGATAGTCGTTCACCGTAACAACGTGCACGCCCTTGCCGGCGCAAGCGTTCAGGTAAACGGGCAAGGTCGCCATCAGCGTCTTGCCTTCCCCCGTGCGCATTTCGGCAATCTTGCCGTTGTGCAGCGCGATGCCGCCCAACAACTGAGAGTCGAAGTGCCGCATCCCGAACACGCGCTTGCCCGCTTCGCGCACAACGGCGAAGGCTTCCGGCAGCAGGTCGTCCAGCGACGTGCCCTGCGCGTATCGAGATCGAAATTCGTCAGTCTTGGCCGCCAGCTCCGCATCGGAAAGCGCGGAAATCTTGGGCTCCAGCCCATTGATCTGGGTTACCAGCTTGCGATACTGCTTAAGCAGCCGGTCGTTGCGGCTACCTATGAGTTTTTTGAGCAGAGAAACCATGCGTATGTCGGCCGCACGAGCCACGCCGCGCCTGCAAAAGGCAAGGGCAGCGCTTCCCGTGACTTTGATGTTATTGGTTGAGCGGGGGTCCGCTGGGAAACGAACCAGTTTAACGCACCTGGCGCGTAATAGCCTGGACCTATTGCCAGAGTACTTATGTTGTGCGGTTTGACCGGTCAGCGCACCACAGGTTCAGTCCCTGCGGCTTGCGCCACGGCTGGCGGCGCATTCTGTGGCGTTCCCAGGAACAATCGAGGGTCGAGCGGTTGCCCGGCAAGGCGCACTTCAAAGTGCAGATGGGGTCCGGTCGAACGGCCCGAACTGCCTACGCGGGCCACTTGCTGGCCGCGCTCTACAAGCTCGCCCTGCTTCACCATCAAGGACGAAGCGTGGGCGTAGCGGGTGATCAGGCCATCGCCGTGGTCGATCTCGACCATGTTGCCAAAGCCAGGCAAATACTTGGCTTCGAGCACGACGCCGCCGGAGGCGGCAAGGATCGGCGTGCCGGACGGGGCCGCGAAATCCAGCCCTTCATGCATGGCGGTGCGCCCCGTGACCGGGTTGCGGCGCCAGCCGTAGGACGAACTCAGATACGGGTAATCCGTGATCGGCATGGCGGTCGGCATGCGCGCCTGATCCGCGGACCGCTTGGTCAGGGCAGCATCAAGCAGCTTCAGATTGTCGGACTGCTGCGCCAGGCGCGCCTGGATTTCGTCCAGTTGGCGCCCCAGCGCCTCGGCCGATGCCGCGCTGGGTGGCGGGTGGTCGGTAAACAGGTCGTCCATGACGTGGGTGGCTTCAGGCTGCGTCAGCGCCTCGGGCTGCGCCACGGCCAATTGCTTGGCCAATTCGGGGTCGGTATACGCCACACCCGCCACCTTGGCCACGCGCTGGCCCAGGCCGTCGATGCTGACCAGCTTGGCCTGCAGTGCCCCCACCTTGGCGGCCAGCAGGTTCATGTTTCCCCGCAGGAAATCGGTGTCACGGCCGGGCTGCTGCGCCAACGGCCAACCCACGGCGTGTACGGCGGGCAGGATCGGAGTAAGGTATCGCTGAATGGCGGCGCCAAAGATGGCCGCCGTCATCAGCGCCGCCCCAAGCAACAACGCCAGCCGCGCACCGCCCAGGGTGAAATGCCCGTCCCGCCCGTCACGGGCGTGCATAATCACGATTTTCAAGATTGCTTCCTAATTCTATAGAGCCGGGATGAATAGACCCTCTTCATACCGTCAACGTTCCGGTTCCAGCCGGCGGAAAGAAAATACCGCCCTGGGATGGCTGGGTCATGACATGCGGGGCGCCGGTGTGTTGGCGACTGCCCGCAAGCACTTGCAAATTCAGTATGCGGTGGCGGCGGTTCTGCCCGCCCCGCTAGGTGCTGTCTGCCAGGTCGGCAAGCTGGAAAACCAGTGCCTGCATCTGGTGGTGCCCAGCGCCGCGCATGCAGCCAAGATGCGTCAATTGGCGCCGCGCGTGGCGCGCGCCCTGGCCGATCAAGGCTGGAACCTTAACGAAATTGCCGTCAAGGTACAAGCGGGGTTACCGAAGCCCGGCGCCCGTCAGGCGCGCCCTCCCAAAGAGGCGCAACCCCTGGGCGACAAGGCCCTGGGCGCGTTCGAGACGCTGCACGAAAAACTACGTCCAGGCCCATTGGCCGACGCGGTCGCCAAGCTCTTGAGGCATCACAAGAGTAGCTGAAGCCATCCGGCCCTGTCCGGCGCCACGGGCGCCTGGAAACGAAGCGAAACCAAGTTCTCGGAGGTTTAGATCCGATGGTTTGCAACCGGATGGGGATTTTTTCGCTAACGGATGGAGCCAGCGCCATCCTTAAGCAGGGACCTGATGTGAATACCGGGGACACTCCCCCAGGTTCAGGCCCGATCAGGAACCTGGCGTTATGCCAGCTTCCACTCGTGGCGGAAGGCCTGCGGCGCTTCTGCCTGCGATTCGTAGGTGACCATTTCCCAGGCGTCTTGCTGAGCAAGCAGCGCACGGGCCAATTGGTTGTTCAGGCTGTGACCCGACTTGCACGCCACATAGCGCGCCACCAGCGGTTTGCCCAGTAGATACAGGTCGCCGATGGCGTCCAGGATCTTGTGCTTCACGAATTCGTCGTCGTAGCGCAGCCCGTCACTGTTCAGCACCCGGTATTCGTCCATGACGATGGCGTTGTCCAGGCTGCCGCCACGGGCCAGGCCCATCGAGCGCAGCGCTTCCACTTCATTCACGAACCCGAAGGTGCGCGCGCGGGCAATTTCGCGCACATACGAGTGCGTCGCGAAATCAATCTCGGCGAAATTGGCGGTGGAATCAATGGCGGGGTGGCGGAAGTCAATCGAGAAGGCCAGCGCGTAGCCCTCGTGGGGTTCCAGCCGGGCCCATTTCTCGTTGCGGCCCTCGCCCTCGCGCACTTCCACGGTTTTCTTCACGCGGATGAACTGCTTGGGCGCGTTCTGCTCGACGATGCCCGCCGAGCGCAACAGATAAACAAAGGTTGCCGCACTGCCGTCCATGATGGGGACTTCTTCGGCAGTGAGGTCGATATGCAGGTTGTCGATACCCAGGCCGGCCAATGCCGACATCAGGTGCTCTACCGTGGAAACGCGGACGTTGCCCTGTTGCAGGACCGACGCCATGCGCGTATCGCCCACGCCAGTGGCCTGAGCAGGCAGGTCCACGACTTCAGGCAGGTCCACGCGGTGGAAAACAATGCCCGTATTGGGCTGTGCCGGACGCAGAGTGAGTTCTACCCGCCGTCCGGAGTGGACGCCGACGCCTGTCGTGCGGACTAGATTCTGAATGCTGCGCTGTCGGAACATGGTGCTTGGGTATTAGAGCCAGGAAGCCGGCACGTAGAGTACAGATTGCCGGCGTAACTGACGTATTGTAACGCTGTCCGATCCTTGGCGCCATCAAGCAACCCGGATCGACCGATACTTCCGTCCCTTAAAAGAACCGTGCAAGGGAAACACGGACCGCTCCGCCTCCGGCTCGCCCGCGGGGACAAGCGAGCCGGAGATGAGGGAGTGCGATTAGAGCCTGTGATCGGCTCTTTCGTTCAATCTGCCTGCTTGCGCAAGAACGCCGGGATGTCGAAATGATCCATTCCCGAGCTTTCCAGAGCACGCACTTGAGCCGACGCCTGGCTGCGCGGATTGCGCATGACAGACGGCATGTCCAGATTGCGGTAATCGCCGCCTTGACCGGCCGGCATCGTGCCCATGGGCATGTTGTCGGTACCGGTGCGCAGCACCTCAGCGGTGTTTTGCACCAATTGCGGACGCGACTGCGCACGGCCCAGGCCGGTTGCAACCACGGTCACGCGCAGGTTTTCACCCATGGACTCGTCGTAGGCGGTACCGAAGATCACGGTCGCGTCGTCCGAAGCGTAGCTGCGGATCGTTTCCATGATTTCGCGCGTTTCGCGCATCTTCAGCGTGCGGCTTGCGGTGATGTTGACCAGCACGCCACGCGCGCCGTTCAAGTCCACGCCTTCCAGCAGCGGGCAAGCAATGGCGTGCTCGGCGGCGACACGCGCGCGGTCTGCGCCCGATGCCGATGCCGTGCCCATCATGGCCTGGCCCTGCTCGCCCATGATCGTCTTGACGTCTTCGAAGTCGACGTTGACGTTACCTTCGACGTTGATGATTTCGGCGATACCGGCGCAAGCGTTGTGCAGGATATCGTCGGCCGAACGGAAGCAGTCTTCCTGCGTCGCGTCCTCGTCCATCAATTCATAGAGGTTCTCGTTGAGCACCACGATGAGCGAATGCACGTGCTTGGCCAGTTCGGCAATGCCGTCCTCGGCCATCTTCAGGCGCTTGTTGCCTTCAAACGTGAAAGGCTTGGTGACCACGCCAACGGTCAGGATGCCAAGTTCCTTTGCCACTTCGGCCACGACCGGACCTGCGCCGGTGCCGGTGCCACCGCCCATACCGGCGGTGATGAAGACCATGTGAGCGCCGTTCAGCGCAGCACGGATCTCCTCGCGCGCGGTTTCAGCCGACGCACGTCCTTGCTCGGGCTTGGCGCCCGCACCCAGGCCGGTACGGCCCAGACGAATTTGCACCGGGGCATTGGTTGCCGCCAGTGCTTGCGCATCGGTGTTGGCGCAGATGAAATCCACGCCGTGCACGCCGCTGCGAATCATGTGCGCGACGGCATTGCCGCCCGCACCGCCCACACCAACGACCTTGATTACGGTCCCTTTGGTGTTGTTCTCAAGCATCTCAAAGTTCATCATGATGACTCCCTCACAAGTCCGATTTTGCAAATCACAAAAATTCCCCAACAACCTATATTTTGTGAATCGCCTCAAAGCCGATGCCGACTGCTATGGCCCGCCACGGGTTTGAGACGCCTCCCCGTTCTGGCCCGCTCCGCAATACCGCCGCGATGCGTGCCAAGGAGCAGGCCCCAACCTGCCCCTTCCTCTTTAATTCATGAACCATTCCTTCATGCGCGCAAGCAGGCTCTTGAAATTGCCTGTCTGAGCGGCGACCTTGCGACCGCGCACCCGCTGCATCCGAGCTTCCTGCAACAAACCCATCACCGTCGAGAAGCGCGGGTTGCGCATCACGTCGGCCAAGCTTCCTTCGTATTCAGGTACCGCCACGCGGACCGGCTTCAGGAACACGTCCTCGGCCAGCTCGATCATGCCGGGCAACTGCGCGGAACCGCCGGTCAGCACTACGCCTGACGCCAGCAGATCTTCGTAGCCGGAATCGCGCACCACCTGCTGCACCAGCGTGAACAGTTCTTCGACACGCGGCTCGATCACGGCGCCCAACGCCTGGCGCTTGACCTGGCGCGGACCGCGATCACCCAGGCCCGGCACTTCCACGGATTCGTCCGGGCTGGCCAGCACCTGCTTGGCCACGCCGTAGCGCAGCTTGATTTCTTCGGCGTCCGGCGTCGGCGTGCGCAGCATGGCCGCGATGTCGTTGGTGATCTGGTCGCCGGCAATCGGCAGCACCGCCGTGTGGCGGATCGCGCCGCCCGTGAAGATGGCGACGTCGGTGGTGCCACCGCCGATATCCACCAGCACCACGCCCAGTTCTTTTTCATCGGCCGTCAGCACGGCCAGGCTGGAGGCCAGCGGTTGCAGGATCAGGTCCTGCACTTCCAGGCCGCAGCGGCGCACGCACTTGACGATGTTCTGCGCGGCGCTGACCGCGCCCGTCACGATGTGCACGCGCACTTCCAGGCGCAGGCCGCTCATGCCGATCGGCTCGCGGATGTCTTCCTGGCCGTCGACGATGAACTCCTGCGTCAGCACATGCAGCACTTGCTGGTCGGTCGGGATGTTCACCGCCTTGGCGGTCTCGATGACGCGGGCAACGTCGGTGGCGGTGACTTCTTTGTCTTTCACAGCGACCATGCCGCTGGAATTGAAGCTGCGGATATGGCTGCCGGCAATGCCGGTGTAGACGTCGCGAATCTTGCAATCTGCCATCAGTTCGGCTTCTTCAAGCGCGCGCTGAATGGAATTCACAGTGGTCTCGATATTGACGACCACGCCCTTGCGCATGCCGCGCGATTCGTGCTGGCCCAGGCCGAGCACTTCGAATCGCCCTTCGGGCAAAATTTCAGCCACCACAGCCACCACCTTGCTGGTGCCGATATCGAGGGCGACGATAAGGTCCTTGATGTCACGGGTCATGGCGTTAGCGTTTCTTGGGAGGTTTCGGTGTGGATTTGGATTTGGTTTCCGACGCGGGCAACGGAGCCAGCGCCAGGGCGAAACCATTCGGATAGCGCAGGTCGGCCTGCGTGATGGTGCGCCCTTCCAGGCGCCCCGACACGGTGGGCCACGCCTGCACAAAGCGTTGAATACGTGCCGCGAACGGCAAGGCGCCGGGCAGGCCGTGCGGGTCGGGCGCATCGGCGCCCGGATCGCGGCCCAAGTCCAGCAGCATGCCGTTGGACAGCACCACCCGCCAGGCATAGCGCGGGCTCAGTTCCAACTGTTTGACATGCATGTCCAGCGGCGCGAACCAGCGCGCCAGCTCGGCATAGCGCTGCACCACCAGCGGCTCCGTGCCCTCGGGCCCGGAGAACTGCGGCAGCACGGTTTCGTCGTCCACCTCGCCCGTGTTCGCCGTGAACGCTTCGCCCCAGGTGTTGATCATCTGGTTTTCGTTCCACAGCGCCAGGGGCTGCTGTTCCTCGATCCGCACGCGCAGCACATTGGGCCAGATGCGGCGCACCGTGGCATGGCGTACCCACGGCACCGATTCGAAGATCTCGCGCGCGTCGTCCAGGTCCACCGTGAAGAAGTTGCCCTTGAAGCGGCCCGCGATAGCCGAGCGCACCGCTTGCGGCGACACATAGTGCAATTCGGTGTCCGGCATCGATTCCAGCTCGATGGCCGTCAACGTGAAGAACGGGCGTTGCGCTACCCAGACCACGCCCGCGATGAGCATGGCGCAAACCGCCAGCACGGCTAGCGTGTTGGCGATCAGGTTGGTAGTGCGAGCGTCGTTCCACACGGATTATCCAGGTCAAGCGTTACGCGAGGCGCTGTGCACTTTGCACGAGGCCTCGGACAAAATCGCCACGCACAGATCGGCATAGCTGATCCCCACGGCCTTCGCGGCCATCGGCACCAACGAATGGCTGGTCATGCCAGGCGAGGTATTCATTTCAAGCAGCCACGGCCGGTTGTCGCGGTCGAGGATGAAGTCGGCGCGGCCCCAGCCTTCGCAGCCCAGCGCCACATAGGCCTTGACGGCGATCTCGGCCACTTCTTCAGCCACGCCGTCCGGCAGCGTCGCGGGGCAGAAATACTGGGTGTCGTCCGAGAAATACTTGTGTTCGTAGTCGTAGTTGCCGCCAGGCGCGGCGATCTCGATCACGGGCAGCGCGCGCGCGCCCTTGCCCGAGCCCAGCACCGCCACGGTCAACTCGCGGCCGGTGATGAACTGTTCGGCCAGCACTTCGCTGTCAAAGCGCGCGGCCGCGGCATAGGCTTCCTTCATGTCGGAATAGCCCACAACCTTGGTGATCCCGACGGTGGAACCTTCATGCGGCGGCTTGATGATCAGCGGCAGGCTCAGGCGGTCAGGCACCAGGCGCAGTTCCGTGTCGGCATCCAACACTTCGAATTCGGGCGTGGGCAGGCCGTTTTGCAGCCACACGCGCTTGGTCATGGTCTTGTCCATGGCCAGCGCGGAGGCCATCGGGCCGCTGCCGGTGTACGGAATGCCCAGCAATTCCAACGCGCCCTGAATCGTGCCGTCTTCGCCGTAGCGGCCATGCAGCGCGATGAAGACGCGGTCGTAGCCTTCAGCGGCCAATTCGGCCAGGCTGCGTTCGCCCGTGTCGAACAGGTGCGCGTCCACGCCTGCGCTGGCCAGCGCCTGCTGCACGCCCTTGCCGGACATCAGAGACACTTCCCGTTCAGCGGAGCGTCCGCCGTACAACACACCCACTTTGCCGAATTGCGTGCTCATGCCAGCTCTCCTACTTGGGCGGGGACCTTGCTGATCGAACCCGCTCCCATCACGATGACGACGTCGCCGTTGCGCACGAAGTCGACCACGGCCTGCGGCACCTCCGTCACGTCCTCGACGAACACCGGCTCAACCTTGCCGGCCACGCGCAGTGCGCGCGACAGCGCACGGCCGTCGGCGGCCACCAGCGGCGGCTCGCCCGCGGCGTAGACCTCGGTCAGCAACACGGCGTCGGCGGTGCCCAGCACCCGCACAAAATCTTCGAAGCAATCACGGGTGCGCGTGTAGCGGTGCGGCTGGAAGGCCAGCACGATGCGGCGATCGGGCCAGGCGCCGCGCGCGGCGGCCAGCGTGGCGGCCATCTCCACGGGGTGATGCCCGTAGTCGTCGATCACCGTGAAGGTGCCGCCGCCATGGCTGGCCGGCACCGGGAATTCGCCCGTCTGCGTGAAACGGCGGCCCACGCCCTTGAAGGCGGCCAGCGAATCACGGATGGCGTCATCGGATACACCCAGCTCGGTGGCAACGGCAATCGCGGCCAGCGCGTTGCGCACGTTGTGCAGGCCAGGCAAATTCAGTTCCACCTGCAAGGGCGGCAGCAACGTGTCGAGGTGTGTGCGCTGCACGTTGAAGCGCATGCGCGTGCCAGACGGCTGCACTTCGTAGGCTCGCACCTGCGCCTCTTCGTTCAGGCCATAGGTGGTGATCGGCCGCGACACGAAGGGCATGATCTCGCGCACGTTGGCGTCATCCGAGCACAGCACCGCGCTGCCGTAGAACGGCAGGCGCTGCGTGAATTCGATGAAGGCGCTTTTCAGGCGCGCCACATCGTGCCCGTAGGTATCCATGTGGTCGGCATCGATGTTGGTCACGATGGCCATCACCGGCAACAGGTTCAGGAACGACGCATCCGACTCGTCGGCCTCGACCACGATGTAGTCGCCCTGCCCCAGGCGCGCATTGGCGCCGGCCGAGTTCAAGCGGCCACCGATCACGAAGGTAGGGTCCAGGTCGCCGGCGGCAAGCACGCTGGCCACCAGGCTGGTGGTGGTGGTCTTGCCATGCGTGCCGGCTACCGCGATGCCACGCTTCAGGCGCATCAGTTCCGCCAGCATGATGGCGCGCGGCACCACGGGGATACGCGCGGCACGCGCGGCGATCACTTCGGGGTTATCGCCCGCCACCGCGGTGGACGTAACGATGGCCGCCGCGCCGGTGACGTTGCTGGCCACGTGGCCAATGGCGATCTTCACGCCCAAGCCAGCCAGACGGCGCGTAACCGCCGACTCGTTCAGGTCGGAACCGCTGATCGTATAGCCCAGGTTGAGCAGCACTTCGGCAATGCCGCTCATGCCAGAGCCGCCGATGCCTACGAAATGGATATGTTGAATTCTGTGTTTCATGATGAACGCCCCGCTGCTTGTTCGCAGACATCGGCGATATGGACCGCGGCTTCCGGCTGCGCATGTGCGCGGGCCCGGACGGCGACGGCCTCGAGTTCTTGTCGGGTACGCTGGGCCAGCCAGTCCGCCAGCCACTCGGGCGTCATGGCGGCCTGCGGCTGCAACCAAGCGGCCTGTGCGTCGCTCAAAAAGCGCGCGTTGGCGGTCTGGTGATCATCGATGGCATGCGGCAACGGCACGAACAGCGCGGCGACACCCGCTGCCGCCACTTCAGACACCGTCATGGCGCCCGCACGGCAGATCAGCAGGTCGGCATCGCCCAGGGCGCCCGCCATGTCATCGATAAACGCGCGGCAATCGGCCTGTACGCCCGCTTGGGCGTAGGCCTGCTGCAACGCGGGCAGGTGTTGTTCGCCGGCCTGATGAACAACCATCGGGCGACGATCTTGCGGCAGGCGGGCCAGCGCCTGCGGAACCACCGTGTTCAGTGCCTGCGCGCCCAGGCTGCCACCCACGACAAGCAGGCGCAACGGACCGGAACGGCTGGCGTAGCGAACGGCCGGATCGGGCAGCGCGCACAGGTCGGCACGCACGGGATTGCCCAGCGCTTCGCCCTTGGGCAGCACGCCCGGAAAGCCGCTGAGCACGCGGCGCGACATCTTGGCCAGGCACTTGTTCGCGGTGCCGGCCACGGCATTCTGTTCGTGCACCACCAGCGGCGTGCCACGCAGGGCCGCGATCACGCCCCCCGGGAAGGCCACGTAGCCGCCCATGCCCAGCACCACGTCCGGACGCACATCCGCCAGACGCGACCACGCTTGTGCGAACGCGCGCAGCAGCAGGAACGGCAGCTTCAACAGCGCGGACATTCCCTTGCCGCGCACGCCTTGGAAGCGCAGCGGCACCAGTTCGATACCGCGCGGCGGCACAAGCTTGCCTTCCATCTTGTCCGGATTGCCCAGCCACAGCACGCGCCAGCCGCGCTCGCGCAGCACGTCAGCCACGGCCAGGCCCGGCAT
The DNA here is from genome assembly GCF_024806975.1 of Achromobacter sp. JUb104. Taxonomy (NCBI): domain Bacteria; kingdom Pseudomonadati; phylum Pseudomonadota; class Betaproteobacteria; order Burkholderiales; family Alcaligenaceae; genus Achromobacter; species Achromobacter sp. JUb104. Next base: position 1,201,385 of record NZ_JANUEY010000003.1, read on the forward strand.
GATGTGCCCGCCGGTGCCGCCGGCCATGATGAGGATGGTGCGGGCCGCGGTCATACTCGCCCCCCACGCATCATCACGCGGTTTTCCACATCTACCCGGATCAGCATGGCCAGCGCGCACAGGTTCATCACCACGCCCGATCCGCCATAGCTCATCAGCGGCAGGGTCAGCCCCTTCGTTGGCAACAGGCCCAGGCACACGCCCATGTTGATGAACGACTGCACGCCAAACCACATGGCCACGCCATGCGCCACCAGGCCCGCAAACGTGCGTTCCATGGCGATGGCCTGGCGGCCGATATCAAAGCCGCGATAGATGATGATGGCAAACAGCGTGATCACCAGCATGACGCCGGCAAAACCCAGTTCCTCACCTACCACCGCCATCAGGAAGTCGGTGTGTGCTTCGGGCAGGTAATGCAGTTTCTCGACGCTGGCGCCCAAGCCCACGCCCAGCCATTCGCCACGACCCAGCGCAATCAGTGAATGCGACAACTGATAGGCGCTGCCGTAGGCGTTGTCTTCGTTCCAGGGGTCCAGGTACGCGAACAAGCGCGCACGGCGCCAGGGCGACAGCCAGATCAGCGTGAGGAAGGTGCCGACCAGCACACCCAGCAGGCTGCTGAAGTACTTGCCGTTGATGCCGCCCAGGAACAGGATGCCGATGGCGATGGCGACAATCACCATGAAGGCGCCCAGGTCAGGCTCCAACAGCAGCAGCATGCCCACACCGGCCAGCGCGAATGCCATGGGCAGAAAGCCTCGGGCAAACGCCTGCATGTGTTCCTGCTTGCGCACGGTGTAATCGGCGGCGTACAGCAAGGCCGCCAGCTTCATCAATTCGGAAGGCTGGAAGTTCAGCGGGCCCAGCGGAATCCAGCGATGGGCGCCGTTGACTTCGCGGCCGATGCCGGGAATCAAGACTGCCACCAACAAGACTATCGCCACCATGAACAGCGGCACCGCCATGCGCTGCCAGACGCGGATCGGAATGGCCAGCACCACCGCGCCCGCCAGCAGGCCGGCGCTGACGAACAGGCCATGGCGGATTACGAAGTAATAGCGCCCGTAAGAGGCGTAGCGCGGGCCATCGGCCAGCGCGATCGACGCCGAATACACCATCAGCAAGCCCAGCAGCAACAGCGTCGATGCCGCGATGACCAGCGGCAGATCGAAGTTGCGCATCTTGGTACGGCCTGGCCGTACGGCATTGACGCTGGCGGTGAGATCGGCGATCAGGCTCATGCCACCTCTCCCCGGTCGCGGGCCAGGTCTTCGACCTCTTCCACGAACACTTGGCCACGATGCGGATAGTTGCGGAACATGTCCAGGCTGGCGCAGGCCGGCGACAGCAGCACGGCGTCACCGGGTTGCGCCAGATCGGCCGCACCACGCACGGCGGCATGCAGCGATTCAACGGTGATGCAGTTGACGCCAGTGGGCGCCAGCACACGCGCAATCTCGGGCGCGTCCACGCCGATCAGCATGACGGCGCGCGCATGGCGCGACACCACGGGAATCAGCGGCGAGAAATCCTGGCCCTTGCCCTGTCCACCGGCGATCAGCACCACGGGCTGGCCCAGACCTTCCAGCGCGGCCACCGTGGCGCCCACATTGGTGCCCTTGCTGTCATTGATGTAGTCGACACCGCCAATCTGGCGCACAAACGCCGCGCGGTGTGGCTCGCCGGCGTATTCGCGCAGCGTGCGCAACATGGCACCCCAACCCAGATCCAGGCAACGCGCCAACTGCAGGGCGGCCAAGGCGTTCAGGGCGTTATGGATGCCACGGATGCGCAACGCATCCACGGGCATCAGGCGGCTCATGCGGCCATTGGCGCGCACCGGTTCGGGTGCATCTTTCTTGCGGCGCGTGGGTGGCGCGGGTTCGTCGAAATCGATGGGTTCGCATGCGACCAGCCAAGCCACGCCCTGGCCCAATTCCAGCCCCATGTCGCCGACCAGCTCGGGCATGTCGCGGCCGAAGCTGCGCACATTCAAGGCGTTCACGGTCTTGACCATGGCCACCGTGAGCGGGTCGTCGCGGTTGACGATAGCGATGCGCGCCATCGTCAAGATGCGCGCCTTGGCCGCCGCGTAGGCGTCCATGCCGCCATGCCAGTCCAGATGGTCTTGGGTCACGTTCAGCACGATGGCCGCGTCAGCCATCAACGAGCGCGTCGTTTCCAGTTGGAAGCTGGACAGTTCCAGCACCCACACCTGCGGCAGCGCGTCGTTGTCCAGAGCTTCCATCAGCGCCGTCAATGCAGCCGGGCTGATGTTGCCGGCCGCCACGACCGACAGGCCGCTGGCGTCGATCAGGTCGCGCGTCAACGCGGTAACGGTCGTCTTGCCGTTGGTGCCCGTGACCGTCAGCAGGCGCGGACGGTATTCGCGCGTTTCGGCCAGATCGGCCAGCGCGCGAGCAAACAATTCGATCTCGCCCACCACTTCGATGCCACGGGCCTCGGCCTCGCGCAGCAAATCGGCGGCAGGCGCTTGCTTGGGTGCCAGGCCGGGGCTCAGCACCACTTGCGTCACGCCATCCAGCAGCGCCACGTCGAACGACGCATCGCAGCCCAGGCGGTATTCGACTTCGTTTTGCGCCAGCGCCTCGCGCAGCGCGGCCAGCCCACCCGGTTCGGCGCGTGTGTCGGCCACGCGCAAGCGGGCGCCCAGGCGGGCGCACCAGCGTGCGGCGGCGACACCCGTCTCGCCCAATCCGAGGATCAGGACAAGCGGCGCGTCAGCGCGGGAGGTTTCCATCGTATTCATCGCAACTTCAGGGTTGAGAGGCCAATCAGCACCAGCATCATGCTGATGATCCAGAAACGCACGACCACCTGGGTTTCCTTCCAGCCGCCCACTTCAAAGTGATGATGCAACGGGGCCATGCGGAATATGCGTCTACCTGTTCCATAACGTCGCTTGGTGTACTTGAACCACGTCACCTGGATCATCACCGAGAGCGTCTCCACCACGAACACACCGCCCATGATGAACAGCACGATTTCCTGGCGCACGATGACGGCGATGGTGCCCAGCGCGCCGCCCAGCGCAAGCGCGCCCACGTCGCCCATGAACACCTGGGCCGGATACGCGTTGAACCATAAAAACGCGAGTCCCGCGCCCCCTATCGCCGCGCACAGCACCATGAGTTCGGACGCGCCGGGAATATACGGAAACAACAGGTACTTCGAATAGTCCACGCGACCAACCACGTAGGCGAAGATGCCCAACGCGCTGCCGACCATCACGGTGGGCATGATGGCCAGACCGTCCAGGCCGTCGGTCAGGTTCACGGCATTGCTGGTACCGACAATCACGGCCCACGTCAGCGCCACGAATCCCAGCACGCCCAGCGGATAGCTCACCGACTTGAAGAACGGCACGATCAGGTCGGCGCGCGTCGGCAGCGACATCGTGAAGCCGCTTCCCACCCAGGCCTTGAACAGCGGCCAAAGATCAGTGTTGGCGGGCGCCGATACGGCAAACGCCAAGTACACCGCGGCGATCATGCCGATAGTGGCCTGCCAAAAGAATTTCTGCCGCGCGGGCATGCCTTCGGGGTCGCGATAGACCACTTTGCGGTAATCGTCCATCCAGCCGATCCAGCCGAAGCCGAACGTGACCAGCAGCACCACCCACACAAAGCGGTTGGTCCAGTCGGCCCACAACAAGGTGCTGATGGCGATGGAAATCAGGATCAGCACGCCGCCCATCGTGGGGGTGCCGGTCTTGACCAGATGCGTTTCCGGGCCATAGGCGCGCACGGCCTGGCCGATCTTCATTTCGGTCAACTTGCGAATCACACGCGGACCAGCCACCAGGCCGATCAGCAACGCCGTCGCGCACGCCAGCACGGCGCGCAAGGTGATGTATTCGAACACGCCCAGGGCGCGCACATCATCAGAAAGCAGACGGGCCAGTTCAAGCAGCATGCTGCTCTCCTTGCGCCTTGGCCGTCTGTTCGTCGTTCGTGGAAAAAGCCTTCACTACCCGCTCCATGCGCATAAAGCGCGATCCCTTTATCAATACGCTGGACGGGCGCAAGCCGCGCAAGGCGGCCACCACTTCGTCTACCGATGCGCAGGCGTGCGCGCCAGGACCGTAGGCGGCCGAGGCCGCCCGGCTGGCTTCGCCTAGCGTGATCAGCGCGTCAAGCCCTTGCTCGCGCGCATAGTTGCCCACCTCGGCATGCAAGGCGGGGCCGTTGTCCCCGATCTCGCCCATGTCGCCCAACACCAGGACACGTGTGCCGCCGATACGCGCCAGCACATCGATGGCAACGCGAACCGAATCGGGGTTGGCATTGTAGGTGTCGTCGATGAGCAGCGTTCCGTCGCTCATTTGCTTGTGCTGCATGCGTCCCGCCACCGGGGCGAAGCCAGCCAGCGCACGCACGGCGCTGTCCAGCGGCACGCCCGCCGCGATGGCGCTGGCGATGGCGGCCAGCGCATTGCGCAGGTTATGCAGGCCGGGCACCGGCAGAACCAGATCCGTCACTCCCACCGGCGTCACGACGCGGCAGCGGGTTGAGCCGACGTCGGCCAGAATGTGTTCGGCGTAGACGTCCAGCCCCGGCTGCAAGCCAAAGCGCAGCACGCGGCGCGGTTCGGCCAGCGCATCCCAGATTTCCGAATACGGCTCGTCGCCGGGGTACACGGCAACGCCATCGTCCGGCAGCGCCGCGATGGCCGCGCCGTTCTCGTGCGCCACCGCTTCCACGGTGTGCATGAATTCCTGATGCTCGCGTTGCGCGTTGGTCACCAGCGCAACCGTGGGCGCCGCCATGGCGGCCAACTGGGCGATTTCGCCCGGATGGTTCATGCCCAGCTCGAATACTGCGGCGCGGTGTTCGGCGCGCAAACGCAGCAGGGTCAGCGGCACGCCGATGTCGTTGTTCAGATTGCCGGCGGTGGCCAAGCGGCCCGACTCGCCTTGCCATTCGGCCAGCATGGCCGAGATCATTTCCTTGGTGGTCGTCTTGCCGTTGCTGCCGGTCACCGCCACCACGGGCAAGGTGAACTGCGCGCGCCAGGCCGCGCCGATGCGCATCAGCGCAATGCGGGTATCGCCCAGCACCAGTTGCGGCAGCTTGGCATCAGGCACGGCATGCGCCACAACCGCCGCGCACGCGCCACGGCCTTCGGCTTGGTCCAGATAGTTGTGCGCGTCGAAGTTCTCACCGACCAGCGCCACGAACAATTCGCCCGAACCAATGCGCCGCGTGTCCGTCGACACGCCTTTGACCTGCGGCAGCAGCAGCGCCAGGCGCGCCCACTCGCGGTCATCGAAGGGCAGCTTTTCACCCGCGATGTCTTGATAGGTTTCGTGCCCCTTGCCCGCCAGCAGCACCACGTCTTCGGGCGACGCCGACCAGATGGTCTGCATGATGGCGCGCGCGCGGTCGACTTGAACGTCGGCATGCGCGGCTTCGGGAATGCCGGCCAGAATCTGTTCGACAATCGCCTCGGGCGATTCGGTACGTGGGTTGTCGCTGGACACCACGACGTGGTCAGCCAGTTCCGCGGCAATGCGGCCCATCTCGGGGCGCTTGCCGGGGTCGCGTTCACCGCCGCAACCGAACAGGCAGATCAAGCGGCCCGACCGCGCAACCGCCACGGCGCGCAACGCGGTCAACGCGCGCGACAGCGCATCCGGCGTGTGCGCGTAATCCACCACCACCAATGTTCCCCGGCCAGCGGAAGCCTGGGTAGTGACGGGCACGGTTTCCACCGTTTGCAGACGGCCGTCAACCGGATCCGTCGCGGCCAGCTCACGCGCGATCTGCGCGAACGGCAGACCCAGCTTGTACAGGACGCCCGCCACCAGCAACAGGTTCGACACGTTATGCGCCCCCAGCAGGCGCGTCACGATCTGGGCCTCGCCATGCGGGGAAACCAGCGTAAAAATCTGGCCCTGTGCGGTAGCCTGGAGGTCTCGCGCACGCATCGCGGCGGGAATCTCAGGCGAATCGCTCAGGCTGTAGCCCATGGCGGCCATGCCCGCGGGCAAGTCTGCGATCAGGCGGCGGCCGGCTTCGTCGTCGGCATTGACGACGGCGGCAGTCAGGCCCGGCCACTTGAACAGGCGCGCCTTGGCGGCCTCGTATCGTTCCATCGTGCCGTGATAGTCAAGATGGTCGCGGGTCAGGTTCGTGAAGGCGGCCAAGGCCACGCGCACGCCGTCCAACCGACCTTGTTCGATGCCGATCGACGAGGCTTCCATGGCAACAGCTTGCGCTCCGGCGTCGCGCATCGCGGCCAGTGTGCGGTGCACGGTCAGCACATCGGGCGTGGTCAGGTCACCGCCCAAGGTGCTGCCGTCGGGCAGCACGGCGCCCAAGGTGCCGATGGTGCCGCAAGGCTTGTCGTTACGGCTCAGCGCATGCGCGATCCATTGCACCGACGAGGTCTTGCCGTTGGTTCCCGTTACCGCCACCACCGCCAGCGCGGCGGAAGGACGGCCGTACCAGGTGTCGGCCAGCTCGCCCAGCAGCGCGCGCAAACCGTTTACCGGCAGCATCGGCGTGCCGGCCGCGGCGGCCAGCATGGCGTCGCTGGCAGGTGCTTCGAACAGCACGGCGCTGGCACCCAGCGCCAATGCCTTATCTATATAGAGACGCCCGTCGCTGGACAGGCCGGGGCAGGCAACAAAGACGTCGCCCGGCTCGATATCACGCGAGTCCAGCTTGAGATGCGCCGTCAACGAGACGTGCGCATGCAACCACGCCACGGTTTCGGCAACCGTGGCGACTGGGGGAAAGAGGAAGCCGTTGGCGCTCATCTGCCTGGCTCCTTGAGACCAGCAACAATCGTGGATTCGAAGGGCGCGTCCGGCCGCACCCCCATCAATCTGAGGCTTCCCCCGACCAGGTGGGAGAACACGGGCGCGGCAATGGCGCCGCCGTAATAGCCACCAACGGTCGGTTCGTCGATGGACACGGCCACGACGATCTTCGGATCCGACACCGGTGCAAAGCCCACGTATGAGCTCCGGTAGCGTTGCATGCTGTACTTGCCGTCAACAATCTTGCGCGCGGTTCCGCTCTTGCCCGCCACGCGGTAGCCCTGCACCTGGGCGGCCTTCGTGCCTTCAGGGCCGGCTGCGGCTTCCAGCATGGCGCGTACCATCGCGGTGGTTTTCGGCGTGTAGATCTTGACGCTGGTGGGGTCGCTGTCGCGCTTGACCAGCGTCAGTGACACCATGTCGCCGTCACGGGCGAAAACGGTATAGGCGCGCGCCACTTGCAACAGCGACACAGACAGGCCATAACCATAGGCCATCGTGGCCTTTTCAATCAGGCGCCAACGGTCCCAGGGACGCAGACGGCCCGGCGCGGCGCCGGGGAATCCCACCTGAGGCGCCTGACCCAGGCCCAATTCAGTGAAGCGGTCCCACATCTCGCGGGATTCCAGCTTCTCGGAAATCATCGTCATGCCAATGTTGCTGGACTTGCGCAACACGCCCGCCACGTCCAGCGTGCCGTTGCGGCTGACGTCGCTGATCGTGCTGCCTTGGTAGCTGAAGCGGCCATTGCCGGTTTCGAACAGCGTGGACGTGGTGATGCGGCCCAGGTCCAAGGCCAACGCCGCCGTGAACGGCTTCATGATCGAGCCGGGCTCGAAGGTGTCGGTGATGGCTTGGTTGCGCAGCTTTGCGCCGTGGAAAGTCTCGCGATTGTTCGGATCGAAGGTAGGCACGCTTGCCAGCGCCAGGATCTCGCCGGTATGCACGTCCACGATCACAGCCGTGGCGCCCTTGGCCTGGTGCTTGTCCATGGCGTCCTTCAATTCCTTGAACACCAGGTACTGCAGTCGGGTATCAATGGACAGGCGCAGATCCCGGCCGTCTACCGGCAAGGTCACGGCCTGCACGTCTTCAATCACGCGCCCCAAGCGGTCCTTGATGACGCGGCGGCTGCCCGGACGGCCTTGCAACTGCTGGTTGAACGTGAGCTCGACGCCTTCCTGGCCCTGATCTTCAACGTTGTTGAAGCCGACCACATGGGCCATCACGTCGCCATCGGGGTAGTAGCGACGGGTTTCAGGCTGCTGGTGCACGCCGGGCATGTTCAGATGCTTGATCTTGTCCGCCACGTCCATCGAGACCTGGCGCTTCAAGTAGACGAAGTTCTTGTCTTCGTCCACCAAGCGACGGCGCAGGTCGGCCACGGGCGTGTCCAGCAGCTTCGCCAGCGCATCCATCTGCGCGGGCGTGCCTTGCTTCGCATCTTCGGGAATGGCCCAGATGGCCCGCGCCGGTACGCTGGACGCCAGCACGGCGCCGTTGCGGTCCAGGATCTTGCCGCGCGTGGCGGCAAGGGTCAATGTGCGTTCATAGCGGCGTTCGCCCTGCTGTTGCAGGAACTCCGTCGACAACCCCTGCAGGAACAGGGCGCGCCCCGCCAGCACCGCGAACCCGCCGAACAGCAGAATCAGCACCAGCCGAGCGCGCCATGTGGGCAACTGCCCGCGCAATACGGGGTTATCGAAGAAGGGAACGCGCTTCATTGCCCGCCTCCGGCAGCGGCGGGCGCTTGATTCACATACAGCGTGCGGTCCGGAACGATGGAAATCATCTTCAGGCCATCACGGGCGATGGCATCCACCCGCGCATTGCGGGCGAGTTCGGCGCGCTCCAATTGAAGCCGGCGCCAATTCGTTTCCAGATCGCGTGCCTGTGCCTGATCACGTCCCAGCTCAACAAAGAGCAGGCGCGACTGATACCGGCTGGTGACCAGGGAAATGGCCGACAGCATCAGTAAAGCCGCAACGATCAGGTTGACACGCCCCATCAGCGACGCCCCCCTTTGCCGCCGCGGCGAGGCGGCGGAGCCAGATCGCTGCCGGGCAGCGAACCGATCTTCACAAATGCGAAGCCGCCCTCGGGAGGCAGCGGCGTCTGCGTACGTTCAGCAACGCGCAAGACTGCGGACCGGGCGCGCGCATTGGCCGAGACTTCATCGTCTTCGGCCAGAACACGGCCCAGCGACCGTAGGACGGGTTGGGGCATTTCACTTTCGCGCAGGGGCAGGCGTGCATGCGCGGCGGCCGGCCGAGCCGCCGCCACGATGCACTGCTTGACCATGCGGTCTTCAAGCGAATGAAAGCTGATCACCGCCAACCTCCCCCCCGGAGCAAGCAGGTCTAGAGCTGCCGCGAGGGTGCGCGCGAGCTCTTCGAGTTCCCGATTGATGTAAATCCGTAAAGCTTGAAAGGTGCGTGTGGCCGGATGCTGCCCCTTTTCGCGCGTGCGGACGGCGCTGGCGACGCACTCGGCAAGCTCGAGCGTGGTGCACAGCGGCCGTGTTGCGCGGCGAGCAGCAATCGCCTTTGCAACCTGAAAAGCAAACCGTTCTTCGCCATAATCCGCTATGACCTCCCGCATCTCATCCACACTGGCTTGCGCCAGCCATTCCGCCACCGTGGGACCACGAGTGGTGTCCATCCGCATATCGAGCGGGCCGTCTCGCATGAACGAAAAGCCGCGCTCTGCGTCATCGATCTGAGGCGACGAAACGCCCAGATCCAGCATCACGCCATCGACCTTGTCGATGCCAAGCTGCTGCAATTCTTCCGCCATGGTGGCAAAGCCACCATGTACTACCGTGACCCGCGGGTCCGCTGCCGCCAACGCATTGGCTACCGCGATCGCCTGGGGGTCCTTGTCGAACACGACCAGCCGCGCGGACTTGCCCAAGCGTCCAAGCAGTTCGCGACTATGCCCGCCGCGGCCGAATGTGCCGTCGACAAACACGCCGCGTTCCGCCCGCGTAGCCGTATCCGGCTCGATCTGGGAGGGCGACCGTGCCGCGCCTTTACCGCCAAAATCAGGCAGCAATAGTGCGTCCACCGTCGGCTCCAGCAGAACGGGCCGATGTTCGAATTCCATAAAATTTTTCAGAACGAAAACTGGTTCAACACATCCGGCATACCCTTGGCCAAATCTTCCGCCTCGCGGCTGGCCAGAGTAGCGGCGTCCCACAGCTCGAAGTGCGCGCCCAGACCGAGCAGCATCACATCGCGCGTCATACCGGAAGCGTTGCGCAGTTCAGGAGCGATCAGGACCCGGCCGGAGCCATCCAGTTCCACGTCCTGAGCGTTGCCCAGCAACAGCCGCTGCAACGCACGAGCCGTCATGGGAAAGGCGGCAATCTGCTCGCGCTTCTTTTCCCACTCCGGCCGCGGGTACACCAGCAAGCAGCCGTCAGGGTGGCGGGTCAGGGTCAGCCGGCCATCGGCCTGCGACATCAGCGCGTCACGATGCCGGGTCGGAATCGAGATCCGCCCCTTCGCATCCAGCGTGAGCGCGCTGCTTCCCTGAAACACCACTTTTACCCCACTTAATTGCACAATTTCCTACTATTTCCCACTCTACGGTATGGCAATGGGGCGGTCAAGCGCGTGGTTGCAATTTTTTCAATCACAACAAGGACTTAGACCAATATGTAAAACCGCAAAAAGAAAAACCTCCTGATATATCAGGAGGTTGCGACACACTCTAAAAGTCCTTAGTAAGAAGTAGCGGCTAACGATGCCTTTGCATTGTTTTACGCCGCGCCCTCCGCCCCGGCTGGCAAGGCTTCCCACCGATCGCATGCCGCGGTCGCCAAAAAAAATGGCGGGCGCATGCCATGCGGCCCGGGTTCGATGCCCCGGATCGCACGTGGAGGAGAAATTCGATGCAAGACGGGTCTATAGGCCGGATTCTGTACACCAGGTTTCCCTGGCGGACGATCATTCCTCTGCGCGGATCATTGCTGAGCCGCTCTAGCCACCTACCCGCATGCTTGGACGGAGCCGCCCTTCGCAGCCCGAGGGCCGCACGCATGCCTATTTGATGTTGCTCCGGGTAGAGGTTGCCGCGTTTCACCCTGCGACGCCGCGGTTCGTTGCCGAACCGCGCAATACGGAGATAGCCGTATCGGTGCGCGCAATGCGCGCCCGCTTCGCAGTCTCGTCTCTGTGGCCCTATTCCTCAACCGCGCCCGAAGACGCGGCCGGACGGCCGTTAGCCGTTACCCTGCCCTATGGAGTCCGGACCTTCCTCGATGGATTCGCATCCACCGCGATCGCCCGACCCGCCTTGCGGTTCGTATTCTAGTACAGGTCGCGGCACTGTCCCCAAGAACCCCTCGTAGCCCGCCCAACGAGCCGCCGACGTTCCTGCGACAATACGCCCTGATCCACTTGTACGCCGCAGAAAAGACAGACTACATGGCCCTCGCTACCCTCATCACTCTTACCGACATCCAGCTCGCCTATGGGCACCACCCGCTGCTGGATCACGCCGACTTCGCCATCCAGGCCGGCGAGCGCATTGGCCTCATCGGCCGCAACGGCGCCGGCAAGTCGTCGCTGCTGAGGCTGCTGGACGGCCGCACCGTCCCCGACGATGGCGACATCGCCCGCAGCTCGGGGCTGCGCGTGGCCACGGTCGAACAAGAACCGGAACTGGATGAAAACGCCACGGTTTACGACGTCGTCTGCAACGTGGAAGACGACCACGAAGATTGGCAACGCCCGTCGCGTGTGCGCGCGATGCTGGAAAAGCTGGGCCTGCCGGCGGACGTGCAAATAGCAGGGTTGTCGGGCGGCACGCGCAAGCGCGTGGCCCTGGCGCGCGCGCTGGTCGAGGAGCCCGATCTGCTGCTGCTGGACGAGCCCACCAACCATCTCGACTTCGAAGGCATTGCGTGGCTGGAAGAGATGCTGCGCAGTTGGCGTGGCGCGGCAGTGATCATCACCCACGACCGCCGATTCCTGGACGCAGTCACCACCCGCATCGTCGAACTCGACCGCGGCCGCCTGCTGAGCTTCCCGGGCAACTTTTCGCAATGGCAAGAACGCAAAGCCCAATGGCTGGAATCGGAACGCCTGGAGCAGGCCCGCTTTGACAAGCTGCTGGCGCAAGAAGAGGTGTGGATTCGTAAGGGCGTCGAAGCCCGCCGCACCCGAAATGAAGGCCGCGTGCGCCGTTTGGAAAGCCTGCGGGTCCAGCGGGCCGAACGCCGTGAGCGCATCGGCGACGTCTCTTTGGCGCTGGCCGAAGGTCAACGCTCGGGCAAGCTGGTAGCCGAGCTTGAACACGTGGGCAAGACGTTTGGCGACAAGATCGTGGTGGACGACTACACCACGACCATCCTGCGCGGCGACCGCATCGGCATCATCGGCCCCAACGGCGCAGGCAAGACCACGCTGCTCAAGCTCATCCTGGGCGAGATGCAACCCGATACCGGCACCACCCGCCTCGGCACCAACGTGGCGGTCGCGTATTTTGATCAGATGCGCGCGCAGTTGGATGAAGCGGCCTCGCTGGTGGACATCATCAGCCCGGGCAGCGAATGGGTTGAAATCGGCGGCACACGCAAGCACGTGATGACCTACCTGGGCGACTTCCTGTTCTCCCCCGCCCGCGCCGGCTCGCCCGTGCGCAGCTTGTCTGGCGGCGAACGCGCGCGCCTGCTGCTGGCCCGCCTGTTCGCCCGTCCGGCAAACGTGCTGGTGCTGGACGAACCCACCAACGACCTCGACATCGAAACGCTGGAGCTTCTGGAAGAACTGCTGCAGGAATACGCCGGCACGGTGCTGCTTGTCAGCCACGACCGCGCGTTCCTGAACAACGTCGTCACGCAGACGATCGCGTATGAAGGCAACGGCCGCTGGCGCGATTATGTCGGCGGATATGATGAATGGGTCGCCCAGCGTCCCGCTCCCGCCACCACGTCGCCCGACGAGGATGCAGCATCCAAGCCTGTGGACGAAGGCGCGGCACGCGCCAAAGTTGCCCGCGCCAAGCCGGCCAAGGCCAGCAAGATCAATGCGTGGGACTTGCGAGAACTCGAAGGTCTTCCCGATGCCATCGCCGCACTCGAAGCGAAGCAGGTCGAGCTGGCCGGCAAGTTGGCGGACGGTAGCCTCTACCGCGAAGCGCCAGCAGAAGTGGATCGCATCAACGGCGAACTCGCCAAACTGGAAAGCGAACTAGAAGAGAAGTTCGCCCGCTGGGAACTGCTGGAAGCGCGCCGCGACGGCACGCTCTAATCCGCGCCACTATATATATAGGCACACCGACAAAGACGGCACGGTAAAAGAAACGGGGTGGACGGCATGATGCCGTCCACCCCGTTCACATTAGTGGCCCCGCCGTCAGACCCCGCGTCTAGCGACTCAAGCGTGCGCCCGCCACGCCAATGCTTCACCCGCGGCGAGCGGCACCAGTGTCGTATTGCCGAAAGCCAGCTCTTCAGGCACCTGATAGGCCTCACGCGCAAGCGTCAGCGTACCGGTGTTGCGCGGCAGGCCATAGAAGTCGGGGCCATGAAAGCTTGCAAAGCCTTCCAGCTTGTCCAGTTTGCCCACGGCGTCAAAAGCGGTCGCGTAGAGCTCCATCGCGTGCAGCGCCGTGTAGCAACCCGCGCAACCGCAGGCATGCTCTTTCAGACCACGCGCATGGGGCGCGCTGTCGGTGCCCAGGAAAAAACGCGGACTGCCGCTAGTCGCCGCCTCGACCAAGGCCAGGCGATGCGTCTCGCGCTTCAGGATCGGCAGGCAGTACCAATGTGGACGCACACCGCCCTGGAAAATCGCGTTGCGGTTGTACAGCATGTGCTGCGGCGTGATGGTGGCGGCGGTCGGCCCTTCTGCGTCGCGCACATATTCCGCGCCTTCTTTCGTCGTGATGTGTTCGAACACCACCTTCAAGGCAGGAAACGCGCGACGCAAAGGCTTCATGACGCGCTCTACGAAAATGGCCTCGCGGTCGAACACATCAATCGCCGGATCGGTGACTTCGCCGTGCACCAGCAGCGGCATCCCACACTTTTCCAAGGCTTCCAGCGCCTTGGTGCACTTGCCCAGCAAGTCCGTGACGCCAGCATCCGAGTTAGTCGTGGCGCCTGCCGGGTAGAGCTTTACCGCGTAGACCTGGCCGGACGCATGCGCGGTACGGATCTCTTCGGCGGACGTGTTGTCGGTCAGATAAAGCGTCATCAGCGGCGTGAAGGCATCCGGATTTCCGCCGGCCTTGCGCAACGCTTGAAGGATGCGATCCCGGTAGGCCAGTGCCTGCTCGGTGGTTGTCACCGGCGGCTTCAAATTCGGCATGATGATGGCACGTGCGAACTGCCGTGCGGTATCCGCCACCACTGCCTCCAGCGCCGCGCCATCGCGCAAGTGCAGGTGCCAATCGTCCGGGCGGGTGATCGTGAGCTGAGTCGTGCTTTGAGTAGACATGGAAAGGGCTTCTTATTCTGCCAACGGCATGCCCCGTTCTGCCAGCGCGCAAAACATCGCGCTGCCCAGGGGAATGACCGCATCGTTGAAATCAAAATGGGAGTTGTGCAGGACGCAGCCCGACTCGGCGCCGCCTTGGCCCAGGCGGAAATACGCGCCCGGCTTGCTCTGCAACATGAACGAGAAATCTTCGGAGCCCATCGAGGGCACCAGGTCGCGCACCACGTTTTCCTTGCCGATCATTTCGGTGGCGATATCGGCGACAAGGTTAGCGTGTTGCGGCGTGTTGAGGGTGGCCGGATAGATGCGTTCATAGATCAGTTCGGCAGTACCGCCAAACGCGCCCGCGATGGCGGTGACCAGCTCGCGCATGCGCGTCTCAACCATCTCCTGAACTGATTTGCGGAATGTACGCACGGTGCCCACCAGCTTGGCCTCCCGCGGGATCACGCTCATCGCACCGGGGTGTCCAGCCTGCATTGAGCCGATCGACACCACTGCCGAATCCAGCGGGTTCACGTTACGCGACACAATGGTCTGCAATGCGGTGATGATCTGACCCGCGATAGTCACCGGGTCGATCGTCTGATATGGATGCGCGCCGTGGCCGCCGCGTCCGGTAATCTGGATTTCAAAGCGATCGGCCGCTGCCATCATCGGCCCCGGATTGATGCCGATGGTACCCGGCCGCAGCCCGGGCCAATTGTGCAGGGCATAGATCGCATCACATGGAAACGTGTCGAAAAGACCATCCTCCAGCATGGCGCGCGCTCCGCCGCGCCCTTCTTCCGCAGGCTGAAAAATCAGGACGGCGGTACCGTCGAAATTGCGCGTCTGCGCCAGGTACTTGGCTGCCCCAATCAACACCGCGGTATGACCATCGTGCCCGCATCCGTGCATCAAGCCAGGCTTGGTCGACTTATGACCAAAGTCATTGTCTTCGGTCATGGGCAAGGCATCCATGTCGGCGCGCAGGCCGATCATGCGCCCGCTGTCGCAGCGCCGGCCGCGGATCACACCCACAACACCGGTCTTGCCGATGCCGCGATGCACTTCGACCCCCAACGCCTCCAGCGCGCCCGCCACGATGCCGGACGTACGGACCTCTTCAAAACCGAGCTCGGGGTGAGCATGTAAATCGCGCCGCAGCGCCGTCAATTCGTCATGAAAAAGCCGAATTGATTCCAAAGCAGATCGTGCGTACATAGGACGTTACAGAATGGCGTGATAGAGGGGACGATCTGCGCATTTTAGTTGCTACAGAGGATAAATGCCTTTGTCTTTACCAGAGAGACACGTTATGCTCCGGCCGCAGGACAATTTTTCCAACAGCCAGAGAAGGAGCGCCGCATTATGGCCACAACCTCCAAACCCGCGACCGCGCGCAAGCCGAACGCTGCATTCATGAAGCCCCTGACCCCCAGCGCCGAATTGGCCGCTGTCATCGGCTCGGAAGCCGTGCCGCGTACCGAGGTCACCAAGAAGATCTGGGAATACATCAAGAAGCACAACCTGCAAGATGCCAGCAACAAGCGCAACATCAACGCCGATGCCAAGCTGCGTCCGATCTTTGGCAAAGATCAGGTCACGATGTTCGAACTGACCAAGTTGGTCAACGCACATCTGAAGTAAGCAGGCAAAGGGCGTACACCGTACGTCCCTGCCTCTTGGATTGTCGCGACGCCCTGGCTTTTCGCCGGGCTAGCTCACTACCTTCACGCATCCGCCACTCTCGGCGCGCAACATACCAGTCCACACCTTGTGGACGCGGCAAAGCACCGTCTTGCTGTCGCCCGGATCTTTCGGATCTCCCGCTGGCGCCACGCACCTGCAATTCCCCCAAAAAACTATTGGCTCTTGCCACAGCTCGGCAGGCACTTGCACACTCATCTCTGCTGCAAAGGCTTCCTCACGCCGTTGAAGCCACCACCACGCGATACCTAAGGTGCACGCAGAAGACCCCACGCCTCGCAACGGCACATCGGCCCAAGGCTGTCCTGGCGCGCGTGACCTGCCCGCATCCGCGCGCACGTGAAAAAGCCGGCATCTCTGCCGGCTTCCTATGTGCCTAAAGGGCCTTCTTTACTGGTCAAGCGTAGGTGGTCGGTGCGCCACCATCCAACAATGCCAGCCAACCCTTAATCAGACGGTACAGCACCCAAACAATGGTCGCGATCAGGCTGATCCAGCCAATGAAGATATAGATGGCAATTGCGCTGATGGCCAGCCACAACATCGCCCACCAAAACGTGCGCAGCATCCAATCGAAGTGGGCGGCGTAAACGGTCCCGGCAGCGTCCGAACGTTTCACGTACATCAGCACCACAGCGGCCAACGTCGCAATGCCCAGAATTCCGCTCGTCAGAAAGCCCAAGGCGAATAAACCGTAAGCCACATGCGTCAGTGTGCGCAGGTCTAACGTTGTACCGGGCAAAGGGGTCTGGGGATCACTCACGATAACGCTCCAACGAATTGACTCGATCAATCTTACCGCACAAAACACGCCCATCTACGGGCGTTGTTATTTCGGCACAATCAGCATTGGCGCGGGTTGCAGCCTGATTGACGAGGCGTTGTCTATGGGCTTTACCGGCACGTACGAGTCTGTTTCGCCAAAGACAAAGCCCCGCCGGGAACCGGCGGGGCTTTGCGAAATAAGAGCTTAACGATGACCTACTTTCACAGACGTCCGTCCACTATCATCGGCGCGAAGGCGTTTCACTGTCCTGTTCGGGATGGGAAGGAGTGGTACCACCTTGC